>CAWBPB010000025.1:0-118272 GCA_963790555.1 uncultured Acidobacteriaceae bacterium
CAGCGCCCGAGCCCGATTTCTGTCGGACCATGGATCAGGGTTGACGCAGCCCTTGGGTTCTGAAAGCGGGTGCTGTGCACCGTGCCTGTGTTTCGGAAAGGATTCCAATAGCCGAGATAGCAGCAAGTCCTGTTCCGGCAGGATGTCCATCACACTAAAAACGCCTTCGAACACAAATTAACCTGTCTATTTTCAGCACATCGAAAGGATCTTTTGAAGGCGATGCAATTTGGTAGCGCTAAAGGGTTCGGGATGGAACACTTTTCTGCTGTGGCTGCGCGAAATGAGTAACCTGCGGCTTTCAAATATCTTCCCGTACAGCGACATGGAGAAACACATGCAAGTTCATGGCAAGAAGAACACTTAGTGATATGGGGCTGATGGGTCAGGCAAACACTCTCCAAGTACGCCACCGCTGACCAACCGACAGGGTCCTTTGGTCTTTACCAATAAGGCCTCGGTAGTAATTTAAATCATATTATTGGCAATTGCGAACTGCATCGTTCCTTTACGTTTGTGGATAGAACGCCCTGGGTTTTTGCTGGATTCGTGTAGGGGCAGGTTCCCTGCTCGAAGTCCGCGTTGCCACAAAGTTAAGACCTTCTAAATGATACGGCTTTGAAAAATCGAGCTCGTACGAGACATTGACCTGCTTGCCATGCCCATCATCATCATCGTAGTGCTCGAAATCCACTTCTCCCTTAAATCGCCATGCAAATCCTTTGACACCTCCACTGACCAACTAGAGTTGTTGAACTTTCGGTCGGCGGACTGACGGTCAAACTTGTATTCCCAGGTGCCCAACCACGCAACATAGATCGGGTCAGGATGGGCATTTGCTGTGGAAGGAGCGGTCAGGTCTGAGGACTGGAGCGGCGTCGTTTTCGTAGTCAGAAACAGGCACAGTTGCAGTGGAAGGAGCGGTCACGTCTGAGGGCTGGAGCGGTGTCGTTTTCGTGGCGGAAACAGGCGCAGTTGATGAAGGTTCTGATGCTGTTCCCTGAGCAGGTCTTTCATTCGGAACCGCTGGACATCTGAAAACAGCGAGTACCACCAAGAAGAACGCGGTCGCGCCACCCGCTTTAGCAAAACCTGGTGCGCTTGCACTTATCGTGCCGGGCACGATTGCGCCAATTGCTGCGGCGCATAATGCCAAGAGAATCCGTACGAAGTTGCATTGAGCCTCAGTAATTGAAGGGCGGGAGACAACGCAGTCAGAGCCGAGCGTTCGACCAATGGCATGAAAGCCCGCCTCAAGAGCGGTAGCTGGCCATTCAAGGCACCCATCGGATACATGAACGCGAAGACGGCCTCCGGCAAGACGCTGGTGCCAGACCCAGAACGCGCGCCACTCATCCGCGAAGCCTTCACCCGCTTTGCAACGGGTCTTCATACCAAGGGGGAAGTGCGCGAACACGTCACCGTCATGGGGCTGCGTAGACGGTCTGGTGCCAGGTATCTGCGGAGACGTTTCGCAGGCTCCTAGAGAACCCCATCTACACCGGCGTGCTCAATGTTGAGGCTTGGCATGATGAGCAAGTGGCTGGCTTCGACCCGCTGGTAGACCGGGACACATTCAATCGAGTGCAGCACATCCTCAAGGGTTTGAGGCCGCATGTCATTCCCAACCAGCGCAACCATCCGCACTTCCCTCTTCGCGCGTTTGTACGCTGTGAGACGTGTGGCAAGCCCGTAACTGCTGGCGACTCGACCGGAAAGGGTGGCGACAAGTACGGCTACTACCACTGCCAGAATGACGCCTGCCCCTCCAAGCTGAACGTGCGTCGCGAAGTCACGACTAAAGGTTCCTCAACTTCGTTTCCACCCTCACTCCGAAACCGGAGCTAGTGAAAAAGTTCCGTGAGACTGTCGAGAGTGTTTGGGTCGAGCGCTACCGCGAAGTAGAGCGAGGCTATCGAAGTTGCAGGAGACCGTCTCGGACCTCCGCAAACGGCGCGCGAAGCTCTATCAGGCACACATCGACGAGAGTTCCCTACGGACGTGTTCATGGAATTGAAAGCCGCGCTCGACGCCGAGACCACAGAGGCCGAATGCAAGCTGGATTCTGCCCGGATGGATGAGATCAGGGTAGACGAGGTGCTGGAGTTCTGCGAGCGGCTGCTGTGCAACGTGCCGATGCTGTGGAAGGAATGCAGCATCGACCAACAGCAGAGACTGCAGCAAGTTCTCTTCCCGCAGGGCGTTTTCTACGATCAGAAAACAGGTTATCGAACACAGACAACCTGTATATTTTTCAGACTGTTAGAGGACAATTCGGAAGGACAAAACTCATTTGGTAGCGCTAACGGGAATTGAACCCGTGTCTCAGCCTTGAGAGGGCCGCGTCCTAACCCCTGAACGATAGCGCCACACGCACAAGTGGACAGGGCGTCCACTTCGATTACTTTAACAAACTTCGATCCCCGGACAAAGCCGGCGACGCGCGCCTGTGTGCTCTAGATGCCGAGCTTCTTGACTTCCTCGTTGTAGTACTTGCGATAGAGGATGTCCCATTCCATCGTGCCTTCCGGGATGATCTTGCGCTGCGACGAGATCTTCAGCCGGGCGGCCTCATCGATCTTCTGCTCTTCCAGCAGCAGCGCCTCCAGCACCTTGCGCGCCTCCTGCCGGACCGTGTTGCGGTCCTCCAGAAAATCGCACTCGTCGATCTCCGCCAGCGTATCCGCAACCACGTGCGCCAGCTTGTTCAGCTTGTCCCGGGAGATCCTCACAGCACCGCCTTGTACTTGCGCGCCAGCTCCATCTTCACTTTCTTGAACATCTCGGGATAGCTCGCGCCGGTGCGCCGCATGTCCTCCTGGTAGGTCTCCAGGATCAGCCGGACCTCTTCATTGATGCGGTCTTCGAGCTTCAGCTCGTCCAATAGGCCCGCGGCCACACGCTCGGAGAGGAGCTGCGGCTTCGTCGTCTTGATCACCTTGGCGTTGAGCAGGCCGCTCACTGTTTTGCGAGCCAGGTAGCCCACATAGTCATTGGAAAAAATCATCGATCGTTACCCGGAATATAGCATACCCGCGCCGCGCGCAGGAGCGTGGAAGCTCTACTGCCGCCGTGGTTTATGAGGACAGGCTGCAGTGTTGACGCAGCTCTCCGCCAGGCGCAACCGCTCCACCGGCCGCCCGTGCATCGACATGCTCGCGGACGATCTCGTCCACATCCTCCGGCTGCACGAATCCGTACCAGACCGCCTCCGGATAGACCACCACCGTCGGCCCGTGCTCGCACTGGTCCAGGCAGCCGGCCTTGTTCGCGCGAACGGTCGCCTTCAGCCCCGCGGCGCCGATCGCCTCTTTGAAACGCTTTTGCAGTTCGCCCTTGCCGTCCGGCGAGCAGCAGCCGCGCGCACTGCCCGGCTCCCGCTGATTGGTGCAGATGAACAGATGCCTCTCGAAAGTCGCCAAATCTCTCGCTCCTCTTTCAGAGACTACGGGAAAACGCGTCCGGTTTTCCTCCGCTGCGCTCTGCGGGCACACCGCCGCCATCTGCGAGAATAGGCGACGGAATGATGCCACCAGACAACCTGCACTCTCTCAAAGACGACATGATCGCCTTCATCGAAGGCCACGGCATGAAGCGCCTGCCCGGCTTCGTCATGGAAGACGTTGCCTCCGTCCTGTGGGAGGACGACCAGAACCCCGATAGCTGGAAGGACTTCGTCGAGATGGCGAAGGCCGCCAATGCGCCCTTCCTCACCATGAGCGACATCACGCTGGAAAAGGAAGACCTGCAGTCGCTGCTGGAAGACCTGCGCGACTTCAACTTCCCCGACGAGATGCCCGACTCCGAAGAAGTCGAAGAGCTGGTGAACTACGTCGGCAAGACCGGCTTTGTGCAGCTCGGCTTCGCGCACCAGGGCATCATGTTCCTGCACGAAAGCTCCACCGAGTGGTACGACCGCTACCAGCAACTGCTCGAATCGCTCGAAAGCGTAGGCGACATCGTCATCGACGAGGACGCGGACGAAGAGTGAGACGGCCTGCGTGAGCACAACGACGAGCGCGCCCGCTTACTCGCCTGCTTACGCGCACTGGGTGCTTCCCTCGGTAGATGCAGGCGCGGTCTCTGCGCTCGCGAAAGCAGCGGGCGTCCCGGTGCCTGTGGCTTCCCTGCTGCTCGCAGCGCGGTGTGGCGGACGGTGCTTCTGCCGCGCAGTTCCTCCATCCCACGCTGGATCATCTGCTCGATCCGTACGCGCTGCACGGCATGGCCGTGGCAGTCGCTCGCATCCAGCAGGCGATCACGGCACGTGAGCCGATCCTCATCTATGGCGATTACGACGTCGACGGCACGACGGCCATCGTTCTGCTCAAGACCGCGATCGAGATTCTCGGCGGCACCGTCCGCTATCACATCCCGCATCGTCTGCGTGATGGCTATGGCATGCAGGCCGAGGTGCTGACACGCGCCTCTACCGACGGGGTGAAACTCGTCATCAGCGTGGACACCGGCATCCGCGCCTTTGCCGCCGCCGAGGAAGCCGCGCGGCTCGCGCTGGATCTGATCGTCACCGATCACCATCTGCCCGAGGCCGCCATGGGGCTGCCCAAGGCGCTCGCCGTCCTCAACCCCAACCAGCCGGATTGCACCTATCCCTGCAAGCATCTCTGCGGCGCAGGCGTGGCATTCAAGCTGGCGCAGGCGCTGCTCGAAGCAAGCGACGCCGAGCGCGCCCGCGAAAAACTGCTGCCCTCGTTCTTGAAGATGCTGGTGATCGCGACTGTCGCCGACGCCGTACCGCTGCTGGGCGAGAACCGCGTCATCGCAAGCCTCGGCATCGAGGGGCTGCGCCGCCCGGTGAATGTGGGACTGCGCGCATTGCTCGAAGTCGCGCAGCTCGACCCTGCGAAGCGGTGGTTTGACAGCATCCGATATCGGCTTCCGCATCGGTCCGCGCATCAACGCCGCCGGACGCATGGATGTGGCCTCGGAGGTCGTCGAGCTCTTCACCACGCGCGATCCCGAGCGCGCCCGGGCGCTCGCGCAGAAGCTCGATCAGCTCAACACCGATCGCCGCGCCGCCGAGGCCGCCGTGCTCACGCAGATCGACGCGATGCTCGCCGACGGCACCATCGACAGGCTCGGCTGCCTGGTCATCGACGGCGAAGGCTGGCATCGCGGCGTGCTCGGCATCCTGGCCTCGCGCGTGGTCGAGCGCACCGGCCATCCCGCGCTCGTGCTCAGCCACGAGGACGGCGAGGCCCACGGCTCCGGCCGCTCCATCCCCGGCTTCCATCTGCTCGAAGCGCTCGAAAGCTGCCACGATGTCTTCGTCCGCTTCGGCGGCCATGCGCACGCCGTAGGCTTCTCGCTCGAATCCGCGCGCGTTCCCGAGCTGCGCGAACGCCTGCAACAGCACGCGGCCATCCGGCTCACACCGCAGATCCTCGAGCGCAAGCTCGACTGCAGCGCCGAGCTGCCGCTCTCACAAGATCGACATCCCGTTCTACCAATCACTCCGCCTGCTCGAGCCCTACGGCATGGGCAACGAGGAGCCGGTCTTCATCGCCCGCAACCTCGTCCTCGACACACCGCCGCAGATCATGAAGGAAGAGCACATCCGCATGCGCCTCCGCGATGACCAGACCGTCATGAAAGCGCTAGGCTGGCGCTGGGCCGAGCGCGTGCGTGCGCTCGCGCTGGATCGGAGGCAGCCGCATCGATCTCGCCTACCGCCTGCGCATGAACGAGCATCCGGATTTCGGTGGGTTGGAGTTGGAGATTGTGGATCTGCGGCTCGCCTAGGGAAGCTATCCGCACTAAGTCGGCGATTATCGGAGTTCGCGATCATGCTCAGATCGCATGCGTTCGGAGCTAGCCGCTAAAAGTCGAAGCATGCGATCTAGATCGACTGTCCGAGCACGTCGATCGTCGAATCACAGCATCCCTGCTCGCGCGATCGCGTTCCGATGCAGCACGCGATCGAAGCGGCCACCTATGATCTTCGTCTCGGCAAATCTCATTCGGAGTCCAGAAATCCATGCGGATCTTGATCCGCCAGCGACGTACCCCGCAACCTAACCTCTCTTCGGTGTCATCGCTGCAGATACTGAGTGCACGCGGCCACATAAGGGCCTTCACTAAGTCCCTAGACGCGAGATCCTTCGCGGATGCTTCGTCATCTCGTATTGCGACGCTCATCGTCGTCATATCGAGCACAGTTGTATGCAGTCGTGCAAATGCGAAGCTTACGGCGAACTTCGCCAAGACGATAAGATCTCCAGTCGATCTCATCTACTTCTTCACCGGAGCCAAAGGCTTCAAAATCTCCTCCAGCACATCCTTCTCCCCCTTCACCCGCTCCAGATACGGATACCGCTGCCCGCCGTGGTAGTCGATCTTCAGCACCTTGTAATACGAAGTATTCGACACGATGAATTCAATCGGCCCCTTGTTTTGCTGCGTCGAGCCTTCCTTCGCGTCATCGATCGCACGCTTCAGCAGCTCATCCTGATAGGCGCGCCCGTTCACCGCAACAATCTGCATGTCCGGCCCGAAGCCCGCCTTGTCCGCAAGCGAGCCCACCAGCACATCATCCACCTTGCCGCCGTCGCCGATCTTCAGTCCCAACGACCACCACGCATTCACGCCGCCGCGCTCTTCCGCCGTCGCATATGGTGTCTCCTTATCGCTGTACGCCAGCCGCCATCCGCCGTTCGTGATGCCTCCCAACGGCGCATGGTCTTGCTTCGTCGTCAATCGCTCGCGCAGGAACGTAGCCCAGTCATACGGCACAACCGCATTCAGGTTCTCAACCACATCGTCGAAGGTATACGGCACCACCTTCGGCTCCGTGTTGCCGCCCAATCCATGAAAGCGCGCGCAGAAGTCATTCAGGCTCTTCTTCCCGCCGCTCTGCTTGCGGATCATCGTGTCCACTTCAAGCCAGATCAGCTCGCCCTCGGGGTAGTAGTCCACGTTGCGCCGCCAGTTGTCCCAGCCGTCGCTCGCGTCGATACAGGATCTGCGCCGCAACCGCCGTATCCTCCAGATCGCGCCAGGTGCGGCCCGGCCGCGCATCGAGCGTCGCCGCGGACAGCGCCAGCGCGTCGCGATACTGCTCCGGCGTCCAGATGCCGGAGCGCGCCGTCAGCACATCGCCCAGATACTCCGTCAGCCCCTCGTACACCCAAAGCAGAGTCGCCCTTCATCGGCACCTGATAATTTGGCGTCGCGAGCCCAGCCGGACGCCGGTATTTGCCGTTCCAGGAGTGCGTGAACTCATGCGGCAGCAGCCCGCCGATCAGCAGCGACAGATTCGGGTCAAGAAAGCTCTTCTCCGGAACGCGATCATCGCTCGACTGATGATGCTCCAGCCCGAAGTGCGCCACCTGGTCGCTCAGCGTCATCAGGAAATGGTAGCTGCCGTAGTGTCGTGACTTGTAGAGCGCCCCGGTCTCGCGCACCAGGTTGTTGAAGCCGGCCAGCAACTCCGGCTTGATCTCCAGGTCTTCCGGCCCGTCTGCGACAGCATCCAGATAATGCTTCGGCGTCACCTCCGGCGCCAGCGGCCACTCGCGGAAGTAGCGCCCGGCCAGCAGCGGCGAATCCACAAGCTGCTCCAGCGACACCGTCTCGAACTTCGGGTCATAGGAGTCCCCGCCCGTTTTCGTCAGCGCCGTCCCGTACTGCCAGCCCTGCGGAATTTTGGCCTCCGGCGTCACCATCACATCGCTCGCATTGGCGCCATCCGGGTACAGCACGACCGAGTTCCAACTCAGCATCGCCAGGTTTGCGCTGGTCGACGCACCCGCGGAAAATCCGTTGGGCGCAGCGGTGGCGAGAAAATCCAGCTTGATCTTGAGCTCGGTTGCGCCCGCGGGCACGTTCACGTGGAAGGCATACATGTCCACGTCGTCCCGCCGCCACGAAATCTGCTGCCCATTCGCAGTAAATACCAGCCCGGTCAGGTCATCGATCGGCCCCGTCGGGCCATGCTCGCCCGGAATCCACTTCGGATAGACCAGCGTGTGCTCGCCCGGCGTCGTCGGCATCGTCTCTACCGCATGAATGATCTTGCGCGGCGCATCCGTCACGTCCACGCTTAGGTGGATCGGCTGGGTGATGGATTGGGCATGAGCGGCGGCAAGGCAAAACAGGAACGCGGCGGGCAGAAAGGAGCGAAGAGGTCGGCGCAGAATAGATCCTCCGGAACAGCGATGCTCGCCAGTGTAACGGCTCCGGCTACCTTCGTGCGATGCTACACTCCAGCCATGCCGCGAGGCTTCTTCCTCACATTTGAAGGGCTGGATGGCTCGGGCAAGTCCACGCAGTTGCGCAAGCTGCACGAATGGCTCGTCCGGCGCGGCGAGGACGTCGTGACCACGCGCCAGCCCGGCGGCACCAGGCTGGGCGACCGCATCCGCAGCCTGCTGCTGGACTCGCGCCGCAGCTCACTTGATCCGCGGGCTGAGCTGGGCCTGATGTTCTCCGACCGCGCGCAGGCCATTGCGGAAGTCATTCGTCCCGCGCTCGACCGCGGCGCCATCGTGCTCTGCGATCGCTACACCGATTCGACCGAGGCCTACCAGGGCGGCGGACGCCAGCTGGGCTCCGCGCGCGTGCTCGCACTGCATCGCGAGCTCTGCGGCCTCGATCCCGACCTCACGCTGCTGCTGCTGCCGGATTTCGACGCCTCGCTCGCCCGCGCCCGCCAGCGCAACCAGACCACCGCAGCCATCACCGGCAAGGACGAGAACCGCTTCGAATCGCTTGATACGGCATTCTTCCGCCGCGTCTACGATCAGTACCGCATCATCGCCCAGCGCGAGCCCCAGCGCGTGGCCGCCATCGAAGGCGATGATGGCGTGGAGGCGGTCCATCGCCGCATCCTATCCATCGTGGAAGAGCGCCTGCAGCAGCACCGCGCCTCCTGAGCCAACATGGCAGCAGCCAGCACATCTCCGGCGTCCGACCATCCGCCGCAGCAGCAATGGACCGTGATCGAGCGCGGCCAGTATCGCTACCCGCCGGGCCTCTCACTCAACCTGCTCTTCTATCTGCGCCGCCGCTTCTTCAAGCCATCGAACCCCATCCTGCTCTTCGAGCATCTGGCCGCCACCTACGGACGCATCGCGCACTACAAGCTCGGCTGGCAGCACATCGTCTTCATCAATCACCCGGAGTTCATCCGCGAGATCCTCGTCAACCATCCGCAGGAGATGATCAAGGAGCGCACCCAGCGCCGCATGAAGATCCTGCTCGGCGAAGGCCTCATCACCAGCGAAGGCGCCTTCCACATGCGCCAGCGGCGCATCGCCGCGCCGGCCTTTCATCGCCAGCGCATCGCCGCCTATGCCGATGTCATGACCGAGCGCGCAGCCCTGCGCCGCGCAAGCTGGCATGCCGGCCAGACCATCGACATCGGCGCGGAGATGATGCAGCTCGCGCTTGAGATCGTCGCCCGCACGCTCTTCAATACCGAGGTGACCAGCGACGTGCTCGCGATCAATCACGAGGTCAACGTCATCATGGACCTCTACCACTACCTCATCTCGCTGCCGCTGGCCGAAGCGTATCTCTACGCCCCGCTGCCCGGCCTCACGCGCTTTCGACGCGCGCGGGCGCGGCTCGATGCCGTAGTCCACCGCATCATCGCCGAGCATCGCAGCCGCGCCGGCGATGCGGACACGGGCGACCTGCTCTCCATGCTGATGTCTTCGCGCGACGAAGAAGGCGCCGGCGCCCCCGAAAAAAGCGGCATGACCGACGACCAGCTGCGCGACGAGATCATCACCATCTTCCTCGCCGGCTACGAGACGGTAGCCAACGCCCTCACCTGGACGTGGCTGCTGCTGGCCCAAAATCCCGTGGCTGCGAAGCGGTTTTATGACGAAATAGACCAGGTGCTCCAGGGTCGCCTGCCCACGCTCGCGGATCTTCCCCAGCTTCGCTATACCGAGATGGTCTTCGCGGAATCCATGCGCCTCTACCCGCCGGCCTGGGCCATGGGGCGTCAGGCCACAGCGCCCGATCGCGCTCGGCCCTTACCGCTTCCCTGCCGGAACCTACTTCTTTTTCAGCCAGTACGTCACGCAGCGCGACGCGGAGTACTTCCCTGACCCGCTGCGCTTCGACCCCGAGCGCTTCACGCCGGAAGCGAAAGCCGCGCGCCCGCGCTTCGCCTACTTCCCCTTCGGTGGAGGCAGCCGCCAGTGCATCGGCGAATCCTTCGCCTGGATGGAGGGCGTGCTCATCCTGGCCACCATCGCGCAACAATGGCGGCTGACGCTGCTGCCGGACCAGCAGATCGATGTGCAGCCAAAGATCACGCTGCGGCCGAAATATCCCATCCACATGCGGGTGGAAGCGCGCTCCACAAGCTAAGAGCTGGATCGATGTATACAAAAGTCGTTTGTCCTTTCGGCTAAAGGGATCGGACGAGCTGCATCTGACGAGTATGGCCGACCCCTCAGCTTCCGTTAAGCGGATACCGATGCTAACTGTGACGCTCGTGGGGAGCGCCCGGTCCGCGGCAAGGAGTCCCGGAAGCGGCGCTCCAGCAGCGCCGCGCCGCCCGTGGCAGCGTTCTGCAGAAAACGCTGAACTTCAGCGTCGTTCACAAGCGGCGCGACGCACAACAGAAGGCCGCCCCGGGCGGACCCTATCTCGGTCGCACTTTCGACGTTGTACCTCAGAAAGCCCGCGATCGAGTCGCGAAGATCTTGTGGCGAGAGGAGTGCCTTCGCGGCTGATGCGCCCTTCCGTTCTGCGTACGCCTTAAGGACGCGCAAGAAGATCGCCCGCTTGTCCCCGAAGACGGCATACAAGCTCGGCCGTCCCACACCCATCCCGGCGACGAGATCGTCAATCGTCACTCCGTCATAGCCCTTCGACCAGAACACCTGAGTCGCCTTTTCGAGCGCCCCCGTCTCGTCGAAGCTGCGCGGTCGACCTCGCGGCCTAGCGGTATTTTGAATCATTTAGTTCAAAACTCCTTGACACTGTCTATTCTACCAATATAGAACTAAATAGTTCGTAAATCGCAGGCTGGCTTTGGCCTCGTGCCCTTCCGGTTCTACATTCCCCTTTCACTAAGGAGCAACCATGAAACACTCGATCGCGCTCGTCACCGGTGCTACTTCCGGGCTCGGTTATGCGGCAGCCCGCTTACTCGCCGCCGAGGGCTACCGCGAGGTCATCGTCACCGGGCGCAGCCTGGCCGAGATCCAGGAAACGGCCGCTCAACTCGCGGCGGAGACCAAAAGACAGATCTTCACGCCGCTGGAGCTTGATCTGAACGACCCGGTCAACGTTCACTCCGCCGTCGCCGCGCTGGTCAAGCAAGGTCGGCCGGTCGATTTCCTGCTGCTCATTGCAGGATTGCTTCCTAAAAGCAGCGGGAGCTCATTGCGGCGGGCGTCGAAGCTTCGAAGGCTCCGCTAATTGGCCATCATCAACTGACTGTTGGGTTGCTCGACTTCAACTTGCAGAGCCCGAGGCGCGGATCGTTATGCCGATGCGAAGCCTGCCACGGCGGCTTACCCATGTTCAAGTACATCGACCTGCCCGATTCGCGGCCAAATCCCACCAGGGCAACCGAACCGCCGCTGTGGAAGCCATGATCCGTAACGGGCCAAACGTGAAATATGTGCCTAACAACACGTATGCCGACGCGAAGCTCATCATCGCTTGGTGGACCGCGGCAGTGGCGCGCCGGCTGCCCTCCGTCATGGCCGTGAACGCTGTCTCGCCGGTGGGGCGCCGCTACCAAGGTGGTGCGAAGCGCTAGCCCGATGTTGAAGTATCTGTTTATCCCAATCGTGCACCTGCATTCCCGGCATGAATCAGACGCCGGAGACCGCGGCCCGTCGCTAGATCCAGGCGCGGCGATCAAACCGACGTCTGCAGGCCAATTCTTCGCCTCGGCTCAAGGGAAGTTCTCAGGCCAAATGAGGTGCAGCGCTGCGGCACCTCACGATCGCGCCACCCAGGAAGCCGCGCGGCAGCTGTCGACAATCTCCGGCGTCGATTGGCTCTTAACCGCAGCATCCATGATACGGTGTCCTGAGAGTCGAGCGCTGACTGCGGCACTTTACTCGGACGCAACAGCGGAGATCGCAGATCCCTAACTTTGGAAGCACTGACGCCAGAGCGAAGCACTCCACCAAGGAGAATACACAGGGAACGGTACGAAGGTAAAAGGGTGGTCATCTTCGACGGCACGAGCCGCATGGGGCTCGCTACGGCGAAGATGCTCATCGATGGAGGCGCGCGCGTTGTGGTGACGGGTCGCTCGAAGGAAGGCGTGGAATCGGCGAAGAAAGAACTTGGCAATGACGCCATCGTGATATGGAACGACGCACAGCCGCTGACTGGGCCGAACATGAAAAACACGAAACGGTCGCACTCTTTTTGAGAGAACAACAGAGGCGGGGAAAGTAAAGTCCTCAGAAACGCGCTTCCCGTCACTAACGCGGTACTCGGCTTGTCTGTTCGTGGGATTTAGGAGCTACTGGTAAAAGCCGGTCCATCAGCCTGGACCTGCAGCCTTAAAAGCCTGGCTGCCTGATACGCTGACAATCGTGAACTTCGCCGACTTCCTGGGCAATCAGGCGACGGTGCATCGTCTGCGCGAGACCCTCGCCGCCGGCCGTCTGCCCTCTGCCATGATCCTGAGCGGCTCGCGCGGCGCGGGCAAGTACACGCTCGCCGTGCTGCTGGCGCAGGCGGCGAATTGCCTCACGCCCATCACCACGAACGGCCTGCCGGACGCCTGCGGCATCTGCGCGAACTGCGAGCGCATCAGCGCCTCCTTCGCTCTGGACGAGCGCTTCGCCGAAGCCGTTGCCGCGCGAGAAGAGATGCGCGATGCGGATAAGAAAGACACCCGCATCCTCATCCAGACCCACCCGGAGCTGCTCATCATCCCGCCCGACCCGCCGCAGTTGCTCATCAAACTCGGTCAGGTCCGCACGGTCATCGCGCGCATCTATCGCCGGCCCGCGCAGGCACGGCGTGCCTTCTACATCTTCACGGCAAGTTCTTTCATGAAGGAAGCAGCCAACTCGCTGCTCAAAATCCTCGAGGAGCCGCCCGAGCACGCCACCCTGATCCTGCTGGCGGAGAATCCCAGCGAGCTGCTACCCACCATTCGTTCCCGCGCCGGGGTGCTGCGCCTGGGCGCGCTGCCGCCCGGCGGAGATCGATGCTCTGCTCGCCGCGCGCCGTCCGGAGTTGAAGCCGGCGCAGCGCACGCTTGTCGGACGCCTCGCCGAAGGCGCGGCCGGTCGCGCGCTGGGCTTCGATCTGCCCGCATATCTCGTTTCCCGCCAGGATGCGCTCACCATTCTGCATACGTCGCTCGCAGAGCCTGACTACAGCGCCCTCTTCCGCATGACGGAGAGCTACCGCGCCGGCGCCGAAGGGGCTCAAAAAACCTCCGCCATGCTGCACGCCATGAGTCTTCTGTTAGAAGATCTGCTGCTGGTCCACTCCGGCGTCCCAGCGCTGATCCGCAACACGGACCTTGCGGCCGAGCTCAGCCGTATGGCGCAGATCGTTACCCCTGCGTGGCTGGAGGCCGCATCACGCGGCACCGACCAGGTCGAAGCAGGAATGCGGCGTAACCTGCTGCGGTCGCTCTCGCTCGACGCCTTCGCCACCAGCCTGCCGGCGCGTTGAGCTTCGCGCCGCAGCCTGCAATTCTCCCGAAAACGAATGACTCCGCTCGCGCGTCATTACGATGCGTAGAATTCTCTGGCGTTGCCTGCCCGTTTCCGGCCTAAGATCAGCAATCCGGATCAGCAATCGCGCGATCGTGATAAGGATCGCTGTGCGGAAAGAAAAACTTTCTGCTGCATCCCGGCCGGATCGCGCATCACATGAGGTAACACTCACAGGCACGCTTATGGCGAACCAATCGGCAGTCCCGTCACATGATGAAGAGGACGAAGTTCTCGAGGGCGCATCTATTCCCTCGCTTCCCCCCTCAGGGCCGCGCAAGCTCATCCGGCCAAGGCTTCCGGAAGCTGTTCGCAACCGCCGCTCGTATGCCCGGCGAGATACCCCGCTGCTGATCCATCAACAGCCGTCACCCGCAAGCAATGGGCACCAAAGCTCCCATGCGGAAGCTTTTTATCTGCAGAAACAAATGCACTCGCAAATTCCCATGGTCTTCATGCTGGAAGGGGGAGACTGTATCGAGGGTGTTATCGAGTGGTATGACACCGACGCCATCAAGGTGCGCAATGGCAACGTCCGCACACTCATTTTCAAAGCGGCCATCAAGTATCTCTATAAGTCCGGCGATTCGCAGCCTTAAGAGCCCATTTTGCGTCGGCACGAAATCTCAAAAAAATGACACCGCGGTAATCGATCGGTCCATTCCAGGAAATAGTCGTTGGAACAGAAACGTTCCACGTGTAACATCCCGGGGCCGCTCGAATGTTCCACGTGGAACACCCGAGCGGACGCCTCGGCCAGGCGCTGTGGTGCCGGTTCGGAAATGAGTTACAGTCCCGATTCGCCCCAGTTCCTTAGCCCTTCACCACCGGCAGACGCGCCGCCTTCTCCAGCCGGTCTCGCAGCGCTCGTCCAATTCCCCGGTCTGCGGGCAGCGGGCACACGATGTGGCTTGCCTCCTGCGCGTCCAGCCAGCGCAGCCCGGCAAAGAGCCGCTGCGCCAGGGAATCCAGATCGCCCCAGCGCCCCCACGCGAAAATGAAATCCGCCCCTCGCACATCGCTCTTGAACTCCTCCGGAGCCATTACCCCTACTTTCACGCCGTCGCCTTCGCGCTTCACCCTCGCGACCGCCTGGAATAGCCGAAAGCCGACCACCGACTCCTCGTCCGCCGCATCCGTCTCCACCAGAACAATCCGCGCGCGAGGCGCATAATGCCGCATGCCTATGCCGGGTGATGGCAACCCCGCCGGCTCCTGGCCGGCTTCCGTGCCGTTTCCCTCATACAGCTTCACGTCGCCGGCCACGCTGCGCAGCGCCTCCAGCGTCACGGCGCCGGGCCGATAGACGATAAGCGGCGATTGGCTTGCGTCCACCACCGTCGATTCCACACCATGCCGCGTCGGGCCGCTATCTACGATGGCATCGATGCGGCCGTCCAGATCCTCCAGCACATGGGCCGCTGTCGTGGGGCTGGGCCGTCCGAAAGAATTTGCGCTGGGTGCGGCAATCGGCATACCCGCGGCTGCAATCAGCGCGCGCGCCACTGGATGCGACGGCACGCGCACACCGACCAGCGGACGCCCCGCCGTCACCGCATCCGGCACATCCGGCCCGCGCGGCAGCAGCAAGCGTCAACGGTCCGGGCCAGAAGGCTTCCATCAGCGCGCGCGCCGTATCGCTGATCTCGGCCACCAGCCGGCCCAGCGGCAGCCCCTCGCTGACGTGCACGATGACGGGGTCCCAGGCAGGCCGCTGCTTGGCCGCGAAGATGCGCTCCACCGCCTTCTCATCGAAAGCATGCGCGCCCAGGCCGTAGACCGTTTCCGTAGGAAAGGCGACGATGCCGCCGCCACGCCAGATGCTGGCAACCCGTTCAATCGTAGCCGCGGCTGTCTTGCTCTGTAGATCGAATTCGCTCAGGGGAAGGCGCTCGGTCTCTGCCATCTCTCCATTATGCGATGGCCCGGCTCCTGTAGACTCGTCGCATGCAGTCGATTGAGATCGAGGTCAAGTTTCGCGTCCGCGACTTGAAGGCCCTTGAAGCTCAGCTTTCCGAGCTCGGCTTCCGTTGCAAAACACCGCGCACCTTCGAGCGCAACATCCTTTTCGACACGCCAGCGCGCGAGCTTCGCGGTACGCGGCAGATCCTGCGGCTGCGCCGCTACGGCGACCGCTGGGTGCTGACGCACAAGCAGACGACGCCCAACGATTCGCCCGACGCGCGCCACAAGGAACGCATCGAGACCGAAACCGTGGTCGAAGATGGCGAGGCCGTCGCCTCCATCTTCCGTGTGCTTGGCTATACGTACAGCTTTGTCTACGAGAAGTGGCGCAGCGAATGGGCCGACAGCGAAGGACATTGCGTTCTGGATGAGACACCCATCGGCCAATATGCGGAGCTCGAAGGACCGCGCGAGTGGATCGACCGCATGCTCGCCACGCTCCATGTGGATCAGGCCGACGTGACGCTCCTCAGCTATGGCCGGCTCTTCGAGCAATGGCAGAAACAGACCGGCAGCCAGGCGCAGAACATGAGCTTTGAGGAGATTCAGCCCGCGCTGGCGCGCTGAACTGGATCGTCGTCATGGGCATGCAAATGCAACCGTCTTAGATACAATAACTGCATTCCGCTGAACAGCCGCCGATCACTTGGAACTCTTCGGCCGCTCCTCCTTGACAGTCTAGGAGAAGCAATTCTAATCTGCTCTCCTAGACATACAAGGAGGCGCGGGTGAGACGATCCATCGAAGACGGTCAGATGGACCTGCTGCAGGGCACGCTGGACATGCTGATCCTGAAGGCGGTTTCGCTTGGGCCCCTGCATGGATATGGCGTGTTGCTGCGCATCCAGCAGATTTCCGGCGAAACGCTGGTGATCCAGCAGGGGTCGCTCTATCCCGCGCTCTACCGGCTGGAGCACCAGGGCGCGATTGCGAGTTCGTGGGGCGAGAGCGATAACAACCGGCGCGCCAAGTACTACCGGCTGACGCGCGCGGGCCGCTCCCGGCTGGATGCGGAGACGGAGCGGTGGAACCGGATGGCAGGCGTCATCAGCGGCATTCTGAAGGCAACGCCGGAGGAAGCATGAGGCTGCCTTCGTGGATGACTCGTCTTTACGCACAGCCGCGCTCCTGGCTTCGCGCGATTGCGCATCGCAGCCGTTTGGAAGCAGAGATGGAAGCGGAGCTCGCCTCTCATCTCGAAAGTCTGACCGAGGACCTGATCCGCTCCGGGCTTTCACCGGAGGAGGCGCGACGCCGGGCGCGGATTGCGATGGGCTCGATGTTGACAAGTAAGGAGGAGATGCGCGGCTCGCTCGGCCTGGGCTGGTGGGACGCGTTGTGGGCCGACCTTCGCTACGGTCTGCGCATTCTCGGCAAAAGCCCTGGCTTCACTGCCATTGCCGTAATCTCGCTCGCGCTGGCGATTGGCGCGAACACCACGATATTTTCGGTGGCGAAGCAGTTGCTCTACGACCGCCTCGCGGTGCCGCATGCGGCCGATCTACGGCTGCTGGAATGGACCGCGAGAAAGGACGTTGCAGTACACAGTATCTGGGGAGACTACGATTCCCTGCCCGGAGGGCGTGTCACAAGCAATGTCTTCTCCTATCAAGTGTTCCAACAACTGCGCGCGGAAAATCAGGTGCTCGGCGATCTCTTCGCATTCAAGACCGACAGCACGAATGCGACCATCCGTGGGACGGCCGAACGCGTGGACAGCGAGATGGTCTCCGGGAACTATTACACGCAACTTGGCGTCGTACCGGTCTTGGGACGCGGCATCACTCCAGCCGACGATGCGAAGCCCAGTGCAGGATGGGTGGCGGTGATCAGTTATGGCCTGTGGGAGAGGGATTTCGGGCGCTCGCCTCAGGTTCTTGGCCAGACTATCCGGGTGAACGATACGCCAGTCGTCATCGTGGGAGTGAATCCGAAGGGGTTCACTTCGGCGGCCGATGTGCAGACGGCACCGGATCTATTTCTGCCGCTTCACATGCAACCGCGGATTTCGCCAAAACCGCGGAAGCTGCAGCCGATCTTCGATCCGGACCTGTGGTGGGTGAACATCATGGGGCGTGCGAAGCCGGGCATTCCTGATGTCACAGCGCAAGCCGCGCTCGATGCGCAACTGGCCGCTGCCGTGCGCGGCACGATGACAGTCTCGAAGAGCGAAGACATTCCGCGGATGAACCTGCGAGACGGCAGCCGCGGACTCTTTGAAGAACAGCAGCAGTATGGCAAACCGATGGCGATACTGATGGCGTTTGTAGGGCTGGTATTGCTGCTGGCCTGCGCGAATATCGCCAACCTGATGCTGGCGCGCGCGGCTGAACGCCAGCGTGAAATGAGCGTCCGGTTGGCGCTGGGCGCCGGTCGCATGCGCATTCTGCGACAGATGCTGGTGGAGAGCCTAATGCTTGCCGCGGCGGGAGGCGCATGCGGCTGCGTGCTTGCCTACCTGGGCCGCAACGCAATTCCGAAGATGCTCGAAAAGGCGTGGGCGCGCAACGGCCTCCAAGTCCACTTTGACTGGGGCATCTTCGCCTTCACCGCAGCCATTACGATTGCAACTGGAATTCTCTTCGGCCTGGCGCCGGCGATCGCCGCGGCCGCGTGCGAACGTCAGCCACGGGCTGAAGTCGACGGCAGTGACAGCGACGCGACGGCGGAAGGGGCTGAGCGGACGGACGCTTGTCGGTTTCCAGATTGCGCTTTCGACGCTGCTGGTGATCAGCGCGGGACTCTTTCTGCGAACACTCGCAGGGTTGAAGTCGGTCGATGTGGGCTTTCGCACTGACCATCTGCTGCTGGTGGATGTGAATGCGCCCCATCCACGGTATGCGCACGGGAAAGACATTGCGTTCCACCAGAGGCTGGAAGCCGCCCTTGCCGCGGTGCCTGGGGTGCAGTCCGTTGCCCCGGCAGAAACCACATACATCGCGGACAGTCGATCGATGCAGGGCTTTACGCCGGAGGGCGAAAACGACAACGACCGTCACCCCAGTGTGCTTTACAACGTGGTGGGTAACAACTTCTTCGACACTTTGCGTATTCAGATCGTTGCCGGTAGAGGCTTCGGGCCGCAGGATACGGCGACGTCAGTAAAGGTCGGAGTGATCAACCAGAGCCTTGCCCGCGCGCGCTTTCCGCATCAGAATCCGCTGGGCAAGCGGTTCGAGATCAGCGAATGGCAGGACAACGGCCAGTACGGCAAGGAATGGATCCAGATCGTTGGTATCTGCGCCGATACGCGATATGCAAGTCTTCGCGAACCACCGCCGCCGCAATTTTTCCTGCCCTATGTGCAGCGGAATGGAGAGGGCGGGATGACTTATCTGTTGCGTACGACGGTGACACCCGAAGCGATAGTGCCCGCACTGCGCCGTGTCGTCCGGCAGATCGATCCCGACATTCCGCTGGGAGATGTGCGAACGCAGGACCAGCAGATCGATGCGGCGATGCAGCAAGAGCGGGTCTTCGTCACGCTGACATCCGGCTTTGGCATGCTGGCGCTTGTACTAGCCGCGGTTGGAATCTACGGCATCATGGCCTATTCGGTAGCGCAGCGGACGAACGAGATCGGCGTCCGTTTAGCGGTGGGCGCGCAGCCGTCGCAGATACGCGCGCTCATTTTGCGCGAGAGCTCGGGGCTGGCCGTAGCGGGCATTGCCGCTGGCGCGATTGCAGCGCTCATGCTCTGCCGTCTGGTGAAGTCGATGCTTTACGGCATCGGGCCGGATGATCCGGCTACGATTGCCGGCGGCATACTTATTCTGCTGGCTGTTGCGCTGGCTTCGAGTTGGATTCCGGCCCGTCGTGCGGCCGGGCTCGATCCTATAGACGCTCTGCGACACGAGTAAACGATCGGCATCGCGCGCGGTATCGTCTACTCTTGCAGATGCATGGATCGCCAGGCGCTCCTCCTCACATTGCGACTCGCTGCGGTGACGACCGCGATCCTGCTGCCGCTGGCGCTGGCGCTCTCGGGGTGGCTGGCGCGCTCGCGGAGCTGGTTTGCTCGCCTGGTCGAGGCGGCCGTGGGACTGCCGCTGGTGCTTCCGCCTACCGTGCTGGGCTTCTATTTACTGATTCTGCTGGGCCCGGCAACTGCGCCGGGGCGGCTGCTGGTGCGCGTGGTTGGACATCCGCTGGCATTCACATTCTGGGGGCTGGTGATCGGCTCCATTCTGTACAGCCTGCCCTTTGCAGTGCAGCCGGTGCTGGCAGGGTTTCGCGCGGTGGATGCGGCGCTGCTGGAGAGCGCGGCGCTGCTGGGCGCATCGCGCTGGCGCGTGCTCACGAAGGTGCTGCTGCCGGCGGCGCAGGCGTCCGTACTCGCAGCCGCGGTGCTGTGCTTTGCGCATACGGTGGGCGAGTTCGGCGTGGTGCTGATGCTGGGCGGCTCGATACCCGGCGTGACGCGCACGCTCTCCATCGCGCTCTATGACCAGGTGATGGACGGCAATTATGCGGCTGCGAATCACACGGCGATCGCACTGGTGAGCATCTCGCTGGCGGCGCTCATCGTGGTGTACAGCGTGGCGCGCCCCGGCACGCGTGGAGAAACCAGCGGTGTGTGAGGTCGACGCGCGTCAGGCGGCAACGCGGCAGACCGGCGTGCAGGCTGCGTCCTGGCTCAAGTTTGCGGTTCATCATTCCGCCCATCAGCTCACGCTGGCGGCGGAGGCTACGCTTTCCGGATCACTCGCCGTTCTGGTCGGACCGTCCGGCGCAGGCAAGACGTCGCTGCTGCGCGCGATTGCAGGATTGATGCGGCCGGAGCGCGGTTCTGTCACCGTTGCGGGCACGATTGTGTGGGACAGCGAACGCGGGGTGTGGCTGCGGCCGGCCGAGCGCGGCTGCGGGCTGGTGATGCAGCGGCCTGCCCTCTTCCCGGCGATGACAGCCGGGGAGAACATCGCATTCGGGCTTGGCAGACTCGGGCGCGAGGACCGCGAAGGCCGAGTGCAGGAAATGGCGTCCTTATTCCGGATTGAAGCGCTGCTGGCGCGGCGGCCGGCGCAACTTTCCGGCGGTGAGCAGCAGCGCGTAGCGGTCGCCCGGACGCTGGCGCCGAGGCCGCGGGTGCTGCTGCTGGACGAGCCCTTCGCCGGATTGAACCTGGAGTTGAAGAGCGCAATTCTGACTGACCTGGAAAACTGGCTGGCCCGGACAGAAACGCCGGCGCTTTATGTAACGCACGATGTGGCAGAAGGGTGGAGGATGGGATCGCGCCCCGGGGCCGAGGTATTGCGCATGGAGAACGGCAGGATTGTGGCGCAGGGCGCTGCGGCTGAGGTGCTCGCGGCGGAACGCGCGCAATTGCTCGCCGGGCTGGAATAGATTGCTTCCGACGCTCTCCAGGCGGAATCAGGCGACCCAGACAGGCTCCGGCTCCAGCGAGACGCCGAAAAGCTCGCGCACACGCGACTGGATTGCATCGCGCAGAGCGGTGATGTCCGCCGCGGTGGCGCCACCCTGATTGGTGAGCGCGAGCGTGTGACGCCGTGGATACGGCGGCCGCTCCGCGACGATAGCCCTTCACGAAGCCCGCTCGCTCCAGCAGCCACGCGGCGGGCAGCTTCACTGCATCTGGACCGGCAGGATAGCGCGGCACGTCCGGCTCCGGCACGCCGGCGGCGGCCGCGATATGCGGCAACACCGACACCGCAACGACCGGGTTTTTGAAGAAGCTGCCGGCGCTGCGGCGCTCCGGATGGTCCGGCGTGATCACCATCCCCTTGCCGAGCCGGATGTCGAGGACGGCGGCGCGGACCTGCTGCAGGCATGGATCAAGGATGTTCTTATCTTTAAAGTATTGCTTTAAGTCTGCATAGGTCACCGCGGCGGGCACGTTCTGCATCAGCTCGTAGGTGACGCGGCTAACGATGAAGCGGTCGCGGTCCTCGCCCTGATTGAAGCGGCTGCGGCGATAGGCGAAGCCGCACTCCGCGTTGCTGAGCTCCACCCATTTGCGCTGGGCGCGATCGAAGGCGCGCACCATGCGGATGGTGCGCGATACCTCCTGGCCGTAAGCGCCGACGTTCTGCACCGGCGTACCGCCAACGGTTCCCGGAATGCCGCTGAGGCATTCGATGCCTGCGAGGCCGGCATTCACGCTGCCCGCGACGAGAGCATCCCAGTCCTCGCCCGCAGCGGCGGAGACGACATTTCCCTCCTGCTGCACACCACGTAAGCCGATGCGGAGGACGAGTCCGTCGAAGCCCGCATCGGAGACCAGCACGTTGCTGCCGCCACCCAGTACAAAGAGACGCAGCTTCCGCGCATCGGCAAACTCGACTGCGGCTTCGATATCGGCTTCCGTGGCGGCCTCGGCAAACCACGCGGCCGGGCCGCCGACTTCAAAGGTCGTGTACGGGGCCAGGGGAACGTTCTGCCGAAACTCCATGGTGGGAGGGTACACGACGCCGAATGGCCCGCATTCCCCACTTTTGTGGAACACGGAGTGGCCGTCCAGGCAAAGCGCCTGCGGCGGTGCTCGCCGCGCGGGCAAGAGCGCCTGCGGCGCGGACAACGGGGCGCTCCCGTTGGTCATCGCCATTCGGAGCTTCACCGTTTGCGAGTGCCATTCGGACAGCGAGCTACTCAGTACGCAGCGCCTGCATCGGATCGAGACGCGACGCACTCCACGCTGGCACAAGGCACGCAAGCGCCGCGACCGCGAGCAAAACGGCGCTGACGACGATGTAGACGGCCGGGTCGAGGGGATGCGTATCCACCAGAAGGGAGCGGATGAGTTGTGTGGCGGCCGCGGCTCCGGCGAGGCCGAGCGCGAGTCCGACGAGAGCGGGACGGAGGCCGTCGAACAACATCAGCCGCAGCACTTCTCCGCGACGCGCGCCCAGCGCGATGCGCACACCGATCTCCGTCGTGCGCTGCGTGATGAGGAACGAGAGCACACCGAACAGGCCGACCGCTGCGAGCAGCAGCGAGAGCGCGGCGAAGCCGGCGAGCAGCGTGGCCTCAAAGCTGGTCTCCATGGCGGCGCGGCCGACGATCTCATTCATGGTCATGACGTAGGCGACGGGGAGCGTGGTGTCGAGCGACGCGATCACGCGCTTGACCGGCTCGGCCATGGCGGCGGGATCGCCTGCGGTTCGCACGGCGAGATAGATGGAGTTCTCCGAACCGGCAAGCAGAGGATAGTAAATCGCCGGTTTGGGATCAGCGGCCGGCAGTTCGCGCGTATCGGCAGCGACTCCTATGATCTCGAGCGTTGAGGGCTCGGGGCTGAAAATGCTCACCGCAATGTGCTTGCCGATGGGATCTTCGCCTTTAAAGTTCTGGCGCGCGAGCGCCTGGCTGATGACAATCTTGTTCGCGCGCTCCAGGCGCTCGTCATTGGTGAAGCTGCGGCCGGCAACGAGCGGTATCTGCATCGCCTGGAAGTAGCCAGGATCGACGAAGAGCGTCGTCGCATCGAGAACCTGACCTTTGGGCAGCGGCGGATGCTCGCGGATGGTGTAGACGTCGTCGCGATCGCGCCCCTGACCGGGAAGCAGCGTTGTGGCGGCAGCGGCTTCCACGCCGGGGATCTGCCGGACGCGCTCCAGCAGCGCCTGGTAAAACGCCACACGCTGCGCAGCCGTCTTCATACCGCGCGGCTGGCTCAGGTTCATGGTGAGCACATTGTCCGTGGCGCAGCCCAGGCCGGAGTCGCGCATCGCGCGGTAGCTCTTCAGCAGCAGACCGGCGGAGATAAGCAGCACGACGGTGAGCGCTACCTCCATCGAGAGCAGCAGACGGCGCAGGCGGGCGCGGCTGCGTCCTGCACCGGCGGAGCGCGAGGACTCCTGCAGCGCGCGGAGAATGTCGCGGTCGCCCGCAGATAAGGCGGGCAGCAGCCCCGCGAGCACACCGCAGGCGATGACGCAGCCTACGGCGAAGAGTGCAGCGACGCCGTCGATGTGGATGGCATCGACGCGCGGCAGATCGGCGCGCACATGCACAAGCCACTGCAAGGCGCCATAGGCAAGCGCCATCCCCACCGCTCCGCCGGCGGATGAGAGCAGCAGGCTCTCGATCACCTGGGTGCGGATAAGCTGCACGCGGCTGCCGCCGAGCGCGGTGCGGATAGCGGTCTCACGTCCGCGCGATGCTGCGCGCGCCACGAGCAGGTTGGCGATGTTGAGGCAGGCGATGAGCAGCAGGCATCCGGTCGCGGCCAGCAGCGCATAGAGACCAGCTTTTACGTTGCGCACCTGCCCATCGAGGATGGTGCGCAGGTTGACGGCGTCATTCACCGGTCCGTCCGGATGCTGCTGCCGTATCTGCCGCTGGATGGTGTTGAGCTCCGCCGCTGCCTGTTCCCTGCTGACGCCGGGACGCAGTTCGCCAATCACATCGAAGTTGTGCGACTCGAAAGCCTGCATGATCCGCGGAGAGCGCTCGTGGTAGACCGGCACCCAGAGCTGCGTGCGCGCGTCCGGATAGCGGAACCACGACGGCAGAATGCCAAGGACGGTGTAGGGCTTGAGGTCGACGAGAATGGTGCGCCCGATGATCGATGGATCGCCTCCATAGCGGCGCTTCCAGAGACCCCAGCCCAGCACGACAGTAGCGTTCGCCTGTGGACGATCGTCGTCGCTGCGGAAGAGCCGGCCGAGCACAGGACGAACGCCGAGCATGGGCAGCGTGTTCCAGGAAGCCTGCTCTGCCTCGACAACCTCGGGCATCTGCCCGTTGCCGGCCAGGTTGTAGGTGGTGGCCTGCATCAGGCCCATCTGCACGAAGCTGCGCGCCTGCTGCTGCCAGCGCGCGAAACATCCGCCGGCCACGACGTTGTCCTGAAAGCGACTGCGGCTATCTGCTTCGTAGATGCGGACCAAACGATCGGGATGAGCGACGGGCAGCGGCTTGAGCAGTACGGCGTTCACGACGGAAAAAAGCGCGACATTCGCGCCGATGCCGAGCGCGAGAACGGCTATGGCGGTCAGCGAGAAGGAGCGTGCGCGCGTGAGGCGGCGCGCGCTCTGGCGCGTCTCGCGCGCGAGCGATTCCAGCCATTGCCAGCTCCACGTGGCGCGCGCCTGCTCGCGCACGACGGATGGGTTGCCGAAGAGGCGCAGCGCTGCCTGGCGCGCTTCGACCTCGCTCATGCCTGCGGCGCGATACTCCGCGATTTGCTGATCAAGGTGAAAACGCAGCTCGTCTTCGAGGGCGGCGCCGGCGGCGTTGCGGCGGAAGAGCGTGCGGGACATCATTCGCAGACGATCGAGCAGACGCATGGCCGCTCCTTAGTTTTCCTGCACCACGAGGTTGATCGCGCCGGAGAGGCGGTTCCAGTTCTGGGTCTCGGCGGTGAGCTGCGCGCGTCCGGCTGCGGTCAGCGAGTAGAACTTCGCGTTGCGGCCGGTCTCTGTCTCCGCCCATTTTGCGCGGAGCCAGCCCTGCTGCTCCAGGCGATGCAGCGCCGGATACAAAGAGCCCTGCTGCACCTGCAGCACCTCACCGGAGATCTGCTGGATGCGCTTGGCGATGGCCCAGCCATGTTTCGGCTCGAGCGAGATGGTCTTCAGGATGAGCAGGTCGAGCGTGCCCTGCACGAGATCGCTTGGTTTTCCCATGCCTTGACTATCTACAATTGTGTTGTAGATAGTCAAGGGGTCTCCTATCCGATCGGAACAGCGCGGGCACTGCTGTCTGGCAATCCGCGCCCGCGCTCCATACAATAGATACAGACGGCGGATGAAGCTGCTGTCGAGAGACACGAAGGAGCAGGCATGTACCCAGAGATTATGGTGATTCCGATGCGGGAGGAGCTGACCCGCGCCGGGATTCAGGAAGCTCGCACAGCGGGCGAAGTGGATGCGGCGGTGAAGCAGCCGGGCACAACAATGGTGGTGGTGAACTCCATCTGCGGATGCGCCGCGGGCAAGATGCGGCCGGGCGTGCGGCTGGCTATGCAGAATGCGGTGAAGCCGGAACGCAGCATTACGGTCTTCGCCGGCCAGGACCGCGAAGCGACGGAGCAGGCACGCTCCTACTTCGAGGGACAGCCGCCGACATCGCCGGCAATCGCCATCCTGCGCGACGGCAAGCTGGTGTATCTCATGCAGCGCTTCGTCATCGAAGGCGCGACGGCGCAGCTCATCGGCCAGGAGCTGGTCCGCGCATTCAATGAATACTGCGGCGCTCCCACGACTGCGTAAGTCTCAGCCACAATGCATCAGGAGCCCGGCGCACTGCCGGGCTTTTCTGTTTCCGCTACATCCCTCGGCATATCCGGGTCATGATCGGCCAGGAAGCTGGCGGCTGCCATGCCCCGGGTCAGGGCGAGATGCCATGTGTCGCTGGCTTCGGAGGTGTGAGAACCGGAGCTCGGGAACGAATCGAGAAGCGTGCGCAGGCGCGCCGTGTCGATCACATAACGCGCGAGCGGCGAGCGCTCGATGCGGGTAAGCTCGGTCCGGAGCTGCGGCAGCGCAGCGCGAACGGTGAGATACCAATCGGCGGCCTGCAGGCCGCGCGTCGTCCGGCGCAGGGTTGACTCAGGCAGGCGGCCCTGCATCGCGCGGCGAATCACTGATCGGCTCTGACCCCCGACGAGAAACTGCTCGATCGGAATGCCGAAGCAGAACTCGAAGATACGCTTGTCCTGCGTGGGATCGCGCTGCTCTATCTGCCAGCCTGCGACGGTGGCGGCATTGTGCACTCCGGGATCGTAGTAGTCGTAGAGGCTGCGGCGGACGGAAACTGTGCTGGTCTCTACGCCATAAAACTCTTCGATGGCCGTTTCCCTGAGTTTGAACTCGGAGACGAGGTGGGGATGCACCGCGGTGAAGCTGAGTGAGAAGTTCCGCATCTCCGGGTGATAGAGACGGCGCAGCCATGACGGCATGATCCATCCGGTGGCCCACGATGCCGCCCCGCGCCAGGACGTATGACCGCCGGCGCGCAGCTCGCGCGCAAGCCGGAACAGCCTGATCCATTGGCCGCGGCGAAAAAGATCGGACAACCCGATAAGACCGCCGAAGCTGATGGTCGCATTTCCTCCGGCGCCCTGCAGCAGTACATCGAGCCCGCGACTTCGCATTGCATCGCGGATCGCGTCCATCCAGAGAAGATTTGTCGGATTGAACGCCGGCATTCCAGTGAGCTGCGCGTCGCGCCGGAACGAAGCGACCAGGTGCTGGCCAGCGGCATTCACCAGGACGTGCTCGATGTTCGGGTAGAGCGCGGCAACCTCGGCTGCCATGGGTCCTTCATCGCCGAATCGGCCCAGCAGGGCGGAGCCGTCATAGCCCGGAACCGGCACGGCAGTAAACGAGGTAAGCCGCCGCTCCGCAGTCAGCAGACGCGCTGCCGTGACTGTGACCGAAGAGCTGTCGAGCCCGCCGCTCAACTGCGATGCGAGGTTGCCGCTGCCCGAGAGGCGGGCCTGAACGGCGCGATCGAAGCGCTCGCGAAAATCGTCGATGTAGTCGTTGTCCCGCCGATAGCGGATTGCAGGAACGTCGATGGGGTGCCAGTAGCGGCGGACCTCTACGCCCGCCGGCGACACCTTGATCCAGTGCGCGGGCGGAAGGGCCTCCACACCGGCAAAGAAAGTTTCCGTGCCGCGTCGATCCAGCGCGGTAAGAAAGCGCGCCGTGTGCTGCACATTGATGCGATAGCCGACGGAGGGCAATCGGCAGAGCCCTGCGGCATGGAGGCAAAGGCAAATGCGCCTTGCCGGCCGAGCGAGCGTGTGAAATGGAGCGGGCGCTCGCCGGTATGGTCGCGGGCGAGAAAGAGGGTCCTGCGCTCGGGATCCCAGCAGGCGAAGGCGAAGCCGCCGATCAGATGATCCAGGATGCGGACGTTCCAGCGCGTCCACGCGGCGGCAAAGACCTCATCATCGGATGCCGTCAGCGGAAGATCCAGCTCGCGGGCCAGGTCGCCGTGATTATCGATGCGCAGGTCGGCTACGAAAGCCGCCACAGCCGGCGATGATTGAGGCCGCGGGCCGGGCGGCGCGGCGGGGTCCGGACGGTAATCACTGGAGCCAAGGACGAGGTCTGGAGCCGGCTGGCGAACGATGGCCGGGGACCCGGAGATCGCTCCAAGGACGGAGATGCAGGCGTCGGCGGCGGTTGGAGTGCCCGGAAACCACAGCCCCGCGATAGCGCGCATATGGCTGCGGACGGGGTTGCTCATCGATAGGAACAGGCGCGACCAGGGCGAACGGCGCCTTCAGCCACGAGAGGCGCTCCCACGGGCAGGTGCTTTGCTTGATTGGGTGTTACAACGAACGGTGCGGAAACAGGCAGCATCAGCCCGATTTATGCTGCTGAAGGCTCCGTCATGCACATGGCTGTGGCCGCCCTGCGCGTCCGCCAGAGCCAGAATGTCTAGCATGGGCTTCTTCCATTCCCGCTTTTGCGCGGCAATAGCCGATGCCGGATGTTGGGCATTCATACTGGGGGCGTCTTTCATCCATCCTCCGAATGAAACAGATGCAAAAGCCGATTGGCTGGCTGTACCGGCCAATTCACATGACCGCGGTTGAGGCTCTCTGGACCCTTTACTACTCGGACAAGGCTACTGCCTGCATCTGGCAGGACAAAACTGCGTTCTACTTCATTGTCCGGGCAATAAGACGAACCGTCAATTCCCTATATGTAAAAGTCTGGCCCGAATCCCATGAATCGTTAACCCGATTCTGTACGGTCGCAGCTGGTTGAAACAAAGACAGATGTTCCTGCTACGCCGCCTGCTCGGGTAACCTTGACCAGTATGCGCACATGCTCGCCGCAGGGGAATGCACCTTCCGGGGGATGCAGCCGATTCGTAGTTACCGAACCGCATTCAGCCTCCGAGCAGAACGGATTTTTCCTGCCGGAGAGCGCTTTTATTCCGTGGTCCAGCGTATATCTATGGGAAATCCGACCTGAAAATCCAATCCGGGGAGTCCGCCTGAACAGCTACCGTATCGGCCCCTTCTTCTATGTAACTGAGCTGCTACTACCTGAGCTGGCAATGGTAACGCTGGAACGAGATGCCGTGCCCGTCCACATCCGGGTGGGCAAGGCCCCGGCGGCCCTTTCCGCCCCCCTGGCGGCTACGCCGGACTATGAGGCCAGCGACTCGGAGTTTCTTCTTCGGCTTCCCGGGGTCGCTACGTATTACGCCCGCCAGGGAGTTGAGATCATCGTGGATCCCGAAGCGGGCGCACCGGAGCTCGATCTCCGGTCGTACCTGATGGGCAGCCTCTTCGCCGTCATCTGCCATCAGCGCGGATTTCTTCCTCTGCATGCCAGTGCCATCGAGACCCCGCAGGGCGCGGTCGCATTTCTGGGAGCCTCGGGCGCCGGCAAATCGTCGACGGTGGCGTTCCTGGCGCGCCGGGGCCATCGCATTCTGGCGGACGATATCTGCGTGGTCGATCCGGCGGCGCCGCGCGAGCAGCGCGTGCTCCCTGTGGCGCCATGGCTGAAGCTGTGGGACACAACACTGGAGGCGATGGGCGAATCGAGTCACGGGCTCCCCAGGGTCTTTGCAGAGGATGACAAATACCGCTATTCCCTGCAGCAACCGGAGAGTACAAGCGCGCTGGCAGAGCTGATCCTGCTGGAACGTGACGACACGCTGAGGGAGCCGGTCTTTGAACGGCTCTCTCCGGTGCAGGCAATGCAGGCGGTGCTGGATTTCACCTTCCAGTCGTGGCTGGTACGGGCCACGGGACGCACGGAGCATTACTTCCTGCTCTGCGGACGAGCGCTGGAAGGAGTGCGCGTCACGCGGATGCGCCGCCCCTGGGGCTTCGATGGTATGGAAACAAACCTGGCCGCGCTGGAAGAACATCTGGCGACGCGGTACTGAGCGCCAACTATTGCTCGCGGCTGACGCCAGTGGAATGAATCGGCGCATACAGCAGCGCACTCTCCCCGCCCAGCAGCATGCGGTTGTCGACCTCCAGCCAGGTGTGGGCGCGCATCTGTCGATCCGCGGAGCGGCGCACGCCGTAGTGCATGACGCTGCCGACTCCCCGCCGCCGCAACATTGCATGGGCAGCAAGAGCCTGCGGAAAACAGACAAACGAGAGCGGGCCATAACGTGCGACCGTGAGCACGGCCCAACGGATGCGCTCGACAACATCAGGCCGGCCGGCTGCGGATGCATCGCGCTGTCCTGCGGCGGCGGGATGGCGCAGCGGCCTTTCCAGCCAGCGGAAGATCCAGCGCACCGGCAGCAGCGCGAGCGAGACGCGTGCGGCGAGAAGGGTCGCGAATGCCTCCAGCAGGAGCCGTTTCTGCGCGAACGCGAAGACTACGCCAGCGACCCCAGGAACGCCGCCGCACGCGCGCTTTGCCGGCGGCCGCGCCTTTCCGGTGAAACAGAAACCACTCCAGCGGACTGAGCAGTGGATACAGCGGGAACAGGATATCCGGCAGATCGAAACGCGCCCACATACGCGGCCGCAGCAGAATGCGCCGCACGATCTCGAATACGATAGGTCAAGACCGCGGCGCAGTCCGAACTCGTACCGCTTCAACTGCCAACTACCGGCCTTTTCCTGCGTCGGCTGAAAGCGATGCGCAAGGTGTTGCCTTCGCGCATACTCCAAAATCCATCGCGCTTCGCGGCTGCCCGTCTGCAGTTGCATGGGCGCCGTAAGGAGGTCCGCCTCCAGGAGTCGAATCTCCTGCGCAAGTCGCAGCGCGGCAGCCATCTCGGGCAAAACGCCATATGCGCGCGCCTCATCCGCGAGCATATTTCTCTGCTCTGCCGGGAAACTGCGCCAGAGCGTTGCGATATCGACGAGCGATTTGAAGCGCGACCATCCATCGAGCGCGCCGTGGACGCAGAGATAGAGAAAGCTGCGGTCCAGCGGCAGAACACTGAGGCTGATCTCTCCGAAGCGCGCCTGGCTGCCGGATGCGCCAGTATCGGCTAGAGCATTGCCCGGCATGTGCGGATTGCGGAAGAGCCGCCAGTGCAGATCGATCTCGAAGTCGTCCCGGTTCGAGCGATAGGTGTAGTCCTTGCCGTGCCTCTGCCAGGAGAGACGCCGGCGGGGCGTGAGCGGCGCTGCGGGATCGTTGCGGAAGAAGCCGTCTGCGATAAGAATCCGGTCGGCGGTCTCCTCCGCATGGGGCGCAATCAGCAGGTCGATATCGCCCACATCGCGAACGCTGGCATCGCCGAAGACGGCCTGCGACAACGGAACCCCCTTGAGCACTCGGACCGGAACGCCGGCCTGCTCCAGCAGATCGCATAGCCGTCGCGTCTCGGAGAGATAGCGGAAGACACTCACTGCGTTTTCATTTGCGGCAGCCCTCAACGTAGCCAGCGTGGGCTCGGGCACCTGGGCCGGTCGCGGCGGAAAGTCCGCGATAGACGAGGGAAACGACGCGATGATGGCGGCACAGCGAAAGGAAATAATCCCAGTCAACCTCGCCGGAGGCAACGTGCTCACGGATTTCCTCAGCATTGTCTCCCACCGGCCATCGCGCGCAAAGCAACAGCAGGCGCAGCTCGGACGGAAACCGGGAGAATGCGAAGACGTCTTGAGCAGTTCCGGATTGAGCGGTTCGGGGCATGGCGGTGGTGAAGTGTCAGTATGATATGCGAGGCCGCAGTATGAGGCGGCCGGAGGAGCAACTGCCCTATGTCGCGCGAGGTACCCATTACGGCCGAGAGCGTGGTCTCGTGGAGCGAAGCGCCGGTCGCCACTGAGGTTGACCGCGAGGTTGTGCTGATGAATATCGGCCGCGGCCGCTGCTATGGGCTGGGCGAGGCGGGCAGCTCGGTGTGGCGACGGCTGGAGTCGCCGATCCGTGTCGATGACCTGTGCCGTGAACTCATGCTGGAGTACGCTGCCGATCGTGACGTGCTGATGAAGGATGTCATCGCGCTGCTGGAGCAGATGCAGGAAGAGGGGCTTGTGAAGGTGATCGCGCCGTAACCACGGTTCCTTTGTAAGAGAAGACTCGCGTGCGGCTGAAGACGATCGCTGGTCCGGATCGACCACGAAAGCCGGTTCGACGATAAGCGCCGAATGCATCTCCCGGCGGCCCCTGCGAAACCAAGGAAGCTCAAGATCGCATTTGCCGCCTTCGTGCAGCGGATCCATGATCCGTCACGAAAACAGCGCATTTGAACGGCGCTGTTTGCAGGGCGATCCCTCTGAGCCGCCGGCGCAACCGTGTGCGCATAGATACCGAAAGCAGGTACTTTCGTGAGCCCAAAAAGGCACCGGAGGCACCCCCTGGCGAGTACCCGGAATCACAACGGAATACGGCGTTTACACAAAGCAGCAAGCGTTCTTTTTGGGAGGCATATGAAGCAGGATTGGAGCCGCACCCCTCGGCTGGGCCGGCATATGGCGCTTGTATTTGCCAGTGCTCTCCGCACTGGCGTCGTGCTGGCAGGCATTGCCACGCTTACCATCGCAGCTCACGCGCAGTACCGGGCTTCTATCACCGGGACGGTTACAGATACCACCGGCGCCGTGATACCCGGTGCGACTGTCACTCTTACCGACACAGAAACAAATAAGGTCCTAACAACAAAGTCAGACGCGAACGGCCTTTACACCTTTAACGCTCTGCCGCCCAGCAGGTTCACCATCGTGGCGGAGGGACAAGGCTTTAACACCACCCCATCCCGACCCGTTCAGGTAGTTCCGGAAGAACCCAACGCAGTCAACATACAAATGAGCCGCCGCGGGAGGTACACAGACCGTTACGGTCTCGGCAAACGCGCAGGCGCTGTTGACGACAGAGACGGCGTCCGTGAGCGGAACCATCGACAGCAATCAGATCCAACATCTGCCCTCCTTTGGCCGTGATGTGTTCCAACTGATACAACTCACACCGGGCGTCTTTGGCGATGGCGCACAGGCTTCCGGGGGCGGTACATCTAACCTTCCCTCGTCGAATCGAAGTGGCTCAGGCAAGGGCGAGGGGATCTTCACTACAGAGAATGCACCTCAAATCAGCGCGAACGGTGGCCACAACGAATCCAATGGGATCTCGATCGATGGCATTAGCACGGTCAGCGCGGTGTGGGGCGGCGCCTCAGTCATCACGCCCAGCGAAGACTCGGTCAAGGACGTCCACGTCGTCTCCAACGGCTACGATGCATCCTCACGGCCGATTCAGTGGCGCACAGATACAAATCGTCACCAAGAATGGCACCAATCAGGTTCACGGCAGCCTTTTCTTCAAGGCCGACCGGCCTGGATTGAATGCCTATCAGCGCTGGAATGGACCAGGCTCCGAGATCCCAGGTACTCCCGACTCTCGCGGCCTGCAGAGAAACACCAGCCGCTTTAACCAATTCGGTGGCAGCGTCGGCGGTCCATTGTGGAAAGACAAGCTCTTTGCCTTTTTCAATTATGAGACGATCCGCAATCACTCAACTGAAACGCTTACAAACTGGTATGAAACACCGCAGTTTCTGAAGCAGGCGCCCAGCGGCAGCATTGCGAATACCATGCTGACCTTCCCTGGCGAGGGTGCACATTTCAGCTCCATCGTGCAACAATCCTGCGCCAATGCCGGTCTGGTGGAGGGCGTGAACTGCCATGCTATGGGCGCGCAGGGCCTGGACATCGGGTCACCGCTGACATTGCCTCTGGGCACACATGATCCCAGCTATGTCAGCACCAGCAATCCAGGAACGGGAAACGGTCTGGACAATGTACCCGACATCGCGTTCGTGAATTCCACGAACCCCAGCCAGGTTACGGAGGTTCAGTACAACGGACGGCTCGATGCCAACGTCACCAGTAAGGACCTGCTGACCTTCACCCTGTACTGGGTGCCCGTGGACACCACCAACTACAACGGCACAGTGCGTTCCGCAAACCTCTACCACCACAGCGCCATCAACGATGCCTTCACCGTCCTCTGGAACCATACCTTCTCGCCCTCGCTGCTCAACGAAGCTCGCGCCAACGCCGCTGGTTGGCGATGGAACGAGATCGCAAGCAATCCGCAGGAGCCCTTCGGGCTGCCACAGATTGTTTTTGGCCAACCAAATATTCCTCAAGGAGCCCCTACATTCGGCAGCATTGTGTTGCAGGATTTCGGAGCGCCCGGGCCCGAGTGTCTTCAATCAATGGACCTATGGATACTCCGACACCCTGACCAAGATTCTCGGGCGGCATACCCTGAAGGCAGGCGGCTCCCTGACGCGTCTTTACTATTTGAACGAGGCGACCTACGCCGCACGTCCTTCCTATAACTTCATCAACGTATGGGACTTCTTGAACGACGCTCCCTACGCGGAGGCCGGAACCTTCAATCCTTTGACCGGTACACCTACTGCAAACCGGCAGGATACGCGCTCCAACCTATGGGCGTTTTTCGTGCAGGACGACTTCAAGATCCGGCCCAACCTGACCATCAACGCCGGCCTGCGCTGGTCTTACTTCGGTTCCATTTCTACCAAGCAGAACAACCTGAGCGTGGCTCAGCTTGGCTCAGGAGCCAGCCTGCTTACCGCCTTGCGCATGCGGCAGGGCGGCAGTCTGTTTACGCCGCAGAAGCTCAACTTTGGCCCGCAGATTGGCTTTGCCTGGAGTCCGATGAAGGACCAGGGCAGGTTTGTTCTGCGCGGCGGCTTCGGCGTGAATTACAACCAGGAGGAGATTGCCATCAGCGGCAACGTGGGCAATAACGTCCCGAATGTATTCAACGCAAGCTTCTGCTGCAGCTTTAGCGGCAATCCGGACCCGCGCATCCTGTACGGGATACCCTCGGACCCTAAGTCACTTTTCGGCTACCCACCGAATCCAGCTGCTACGACCGCGTTCGATTCAAATTTCCTGCCCATCAACGGCACCACCAATGTGGTCGGATATCCATCAGACCTGCCGACAAACTACTCCTACCATTACTCGCTCGATACTCAATATGACCTCGGCGCGAACTGGGTAGCGACCATCGGCTACCAGGGAAGCATCGGTCGCCACCTTATCCGTCAGTACGACCTTAACTCGGTTGCCGTCGCGCAAGGTATTCCCTTCAATCCCCATGTGTCGTCCCTCGATTTTTATGGCAACGACAACAACTCCAACTACAACGCATTGCTGACCAGTCTGAAGCACCAGTTCTCGAAGTCCTTCATGATGGAAGCGCAGTATGTCTGGGCGCAAGAGCATGGATGACGGATCGCAGCCCTACTACGAGGATCCGTATCCGAACAATCCACGTAAGGCCTGGGGCCGCTCTGATTACAACGTGACAGATGGATTCAAGGTCTTTGGTCTGTGGCAGCCGACGATCTTCACCGGCGGCCATTCCTGGATAGAAAAACTCGCAGGCGGCTGGTCCCTGAGCGGCATCATCAATGCCCATACCGGCTTCCCATGGAATCCGATTTATAACAGCGGCACTCTGTACTACCAGGGCAGTCCTTACAGCCAACTGCGTCCCGCGGCGGTGCTTCAGCCCTATGGTAAAAAAACCAGCAACGACGCCTTCAAGTCGGGACCCAGGCCTTCCAGTTTGACCGCCAACAACGTCAACTTTTCACAGGGAGGAACAGCCTACTTTGCTAAGCCCGATCCAGGGACCGCACCTTCGTTCCCGGCTCAAGGCACATTGCCGGAGCAGGCATCTATCTCGCGCAATACTCTGAACGGTCCTCACTACTTCGATACGGATGCCACACTATCCAAGGCTTTTGGCTTACCCAATAACAAGATCCTGGGTGAGAACGCGCAGATCGAAGTTCGAGCAGATGCCTATAATCTCTGGAACCAACTGAACCTCGATGGGACGCAGGTCATCAATACCGTCGACAGCCCTAACTTCGGCCAGGCGCAGAAAGCGCTCGGCTCCCGTACTGTTGAGTTACAGGCACGGTTCCATTTCTAACCGCGCGGATTGCTTTACTGCATTCACTAGGTTGCCCTTATATTTCCAGCAAAGGTGGCCTGTCTTTTTACGACAGGCCATCTTTTTTGTGGCGTGATATCTGCATCCAAAACCGGAGAAAGGATTTTTCTTCCGATGAAGCTATCTACCGCATTGTCCTCCATGGCGCTTTGCGCTTCCCTGCTGATTGCCTCTGGTTGCAGCAAGAAAACAGACTCGAAGGCGAACTACGAGACTGCTATCAACGACTACTACAAGGCGCATCCGGTCTGCATCTGGTCGCAAGCAAAGAAGTTTCCGGTGCAAGCGGCTACTTCCGATGACGCCAAGACGCAGGGCTACGATGCGCTGACGGATGCCGGCCTTCTCACCCGCACCACGGGCGAGAAGAAGGTGCTGATCATCGCCTCGAAGCAGGTGAATAACTACGACGTCTCGGACAAAGGACGCAGTACGTGGACAGCCGACCCAACGCAGCCCGGTTATGGAAACTTCTGCTATGGACATCGCGACGTTACGTCCATCGATAACTTCACCACCGGCGCGGATAGCTCCGGCAATAAGACCGCGCAGGTGAGTTACCACTATAAGATCGGCGACGCGGCTGCCTGGGCCAACACGCCGGAGACGAAGACCGCGTTTCCCGATCTTGCGACGGCGCTCTCCGGTCCGCAGGCGGATACCGCCTCGCTGGTCATGACAGACGGCCATTGGCAGCTTGTGAAGCAGTAACCGAAACGAGGTTGATCCGGACCGGTGGAAGCGTGAGAAGCAGATCTCTCGCTCCGCCGGTTTCGTGTTTGTGCGCTGGCCGTTCTCTACGAGTTCCTGGCCGGCGTCGCAGCCACAGAGGCGAGGCGTTTCTCGACGAACGCGATCACCGCGTCGGTGACGTACTCCGGCGGAGCGATGGGAAAGCGCGGGATGCCTTCGAGGAGACGGGGCGATACGCCGCGCCACTGCGGAGCGAGATGCTCCGAGCCGGCGTTTACCAGCAGCGCGTCGGCGCGATCGAGAAAGAGGCGCGCGGAGTCTTTGAAATCCGCCGTTGCGTGGTCGAGCACGCTGAGGTAGAGGTCCGGGCGCAGAAAGCCGAGGATACTGTTCGACTCGATGATGGCGTTCTCCGCCGCGGCGAACTCCTTGCGCAGTCGCGGCATAGCAGCGGCAAGATTGCCGATGCGCGTGCGCACCCAGAAGGAGCGCACCGCTCCGGCCGCGAGATACCGCGCAGAATCGGTGCCGCCTTGCTGGATCGCGCTCTTCGCTGATCGCTACTGTATGTTCGTCGGTCTGGCAGTCGCAGGGCTCGCCATCCGCGGTGCAGAAGCCGTGGCCGAATTGCGTGATCTTGAAGGCGGTCCAATGCATCTGCGGCAGCCGCGCGATGATGCCGGAGACCACCGAGGTCTTGCCTACGCTCCGCGAATGCCCGCCGATGACGACGATTGCCATAGTGTGTGAGACGCGCCTCGGTGTTACTTGGGACGCCGGGTGAGCCGCGCCAGGGTCGCCAGCTCCTTGAGATAGTCCTTGATTGGCCGCGCCGGCGTCCCCCAGAAGACAATGCCCGGCCCGTGGATGCGCTTGCCCGATGGGATACCGGCCTGCGCGCCCAGGATCGCGCCCGGACCGATCTCCACGTGGTCCGCAATGCCGACCTGGCCGCCGACGATGGCGCCATCGCCGATGGTGCTGCTGCCGGAGACGCCGGTCTGCGCTGCGATGACGACGTTTCGACCGATGGTGACGTTGTGGCCGACGTGGACCAGATTGTCGAGCTTGGTGCCGCGACCGATGCGCGTCTCTTCGAGCGCGCCACGATCGATCGTGGTGTTCGCGCCGATCTCCACGTCATCTTCGATGATGAGCCGTCCCTGCTGCGGGAATTGCGTGTACTCGCCGGTCGCGCTGTCGCGCACGTAGCCGAAGCCATCGGAGCCGAGCACCGCACCCGCATGCACGATCACGCGATCTCCCAGTTCCGTGCCGGGATAGAGCACCACGCGCGGGTAAAGATGGCAATCGCTGCCGATGCGCACGCCGGCACCGATGATGACGCCCGCATCGATGCTGGTGCGTGCGCCGATGGCCGCGTTCGCTTCGATCACCGCGCCCGGCCCGACAAAGACATCCTCGGCCAGCGTGGCGCTGGATGCGACGAGCGCCGCAGGATCCACGCCGCTGCGCCGCTCCGCTGGACGAAGCAGCCGGGCAGCCCGTGCGAAGGCAAGTTTCGGCTGGGCGACAAGCAATAGCGGCTTTCCTGCTTTGCTCGCGTGATCGCCGGCAAGCTGCGGGGTGACGAGGACCGCCGCGGCTCGGCTGGCAAGCGCACCTGGAGCGCCGGCTCACTCTCCGCGAAGACAGACTGCGTGCGGCATCTGCCAGCGACGGCGCGGCCACGCCGGTGATGTCGATCGCGGGCGAGTCGGGTTCGGCATGGCGGAGCTCTGCGCCGAGTTGCGCGGCGAGTTCGCTGAGTCGCATGTCGTCAACTATAGAGCGAAGGCTCGCCCGGGGGCCGCGTCTTCCAGCGGCGGTGCACCCATAGCCACTGCTCCGGAAAGCGGCGGATCCATTCCTCGATGGCGGTGGTGCAGATCTGCGTGTTGGTCACGATGTCCTGCTCGTCGTTGCCGGTGCACACCAGCGCCAGGCGCTCGCCGAATTCGAGCACGTACTTCTTCTCCTCTTCGCGCCAGGTGAGAAAGCCGGGCAGGACGGCGGCCCGGGTGCGCATGGCGACGCGCGCAAGACCGGAGGCGGTACACGCCGGCGTTCCGAAGAAGTCCACGAAGACGCCCTGGGGCGGCGTCATGTTGGTATCCATCAGGATGCCGACCGTATCGCCTTTGCGCATTGCGCCCAGCAGGCCGCGCGCGAAGTCGTCCTTGTGCAGCACCGTATTGCCGTGCATGCAGCGGATGCTGTTCACCAGGCGATCCACGAGAGGATTATCCAGCCGGCGGATGACCATGCTCATGGGATAGCCCATCAGCGAATGGTAGAAGCTGGACAGCTCCCACAGACCAAGGTGGCCGGTCACCACCAGCACGCCGCGTCCTTCATCCCGGGCGGCGAGGTAGTGCTCCAGGCCCGCATAGCGAATGAAGTTTTGCGTGCTCTCGCGGGTGTAGTGCGGCATTCGGCAGAACTCGGCCAGGTGAAAGCCCAGGTTGCGATAGAGCTCACGGAGAACCCGCCGGCGCCATGCTGCATCAGTCTGGGAATATTCACTTTGGGGATACGCAATCTGCAGATTGCGCTCGCCGGTGCGGCGCAGCCTGACCGGTAAACGCGTAAGCAAACGCGCCGAAACCGGCGCCGAGCGCCCGTGCCCAGTTTCGCGGCAAAGCGCCCATGCCGCGCACAAGCACCAAGACGATGATGTACTCGAGCCTCTGACGCATCCTGAAGCAGCTATAGTAAATGCGCTCTGCTCTACTGCTGTATTCGCGCAAAGCAAAAGGCCCGCCAGCGAGGCGGGCCTGAAGGAAAAGCAGCGAGGAAATGGTTAGTCCTGTGAGGAGTGAAAGTACTTCGCCACGGTGCGTACAAACGGCTTTGCTGATTCGGGCACGGCTACGTTGCCCTTCAGAATGGACTCGAAGGAGTTGTTATTTCCGTTGTAGAAGGTGGTCGTGTCGTCGACGTTCTGAGAGACGTCATCGCCGGTGAGGTCGATACCCGCGAAGAGACCCTTGGAACGTGAATAGGTCAAGAGCTCAGCATTGAGCTTCCAATCGGTTCCAGCCTGCGCGTTGCGGCCTACCGGCCCCGCGGAAGCAGCAGCGTCGCCGCCCAGCTTGACCTTGTTCTTCAGAAGATCCTGGAAGCCCTTCTGGTTAACGGCAACCAGTACGAGATCTGTCGCCTGGCCACCGATCTGGAAACCGAAGCTTCCGCCGGCGATCCGGAAGAATACCGGCGCACTCCAGCCGTGGCCGGTACGGCAGGTAGCGACGCCCTGGCCATACTGGCCGCCCACAACGAACGCGCCCTTTTTCATGCTGGGAACGACAGCGATGCACGTCGCCTTCTTTGTGATCACATCAGGGATCGCCTTATCCGGGGTGGCCATGACTTCGTTGATAACGCGCGTCGCCGCATCCAGACGAGCGTCCAGGTCGGTTTTGCTTGAAGCGGCAGATGCAGTGAGTCCTGCGCCCATAAAACCAAGTCCCACAACGACAAGACCAGCAAGAAACTTTTTCATTCAACTCTTCTCCGATTCATTCGGACGATTAGGTCCGGTATTGCGATGAACGCCGCCCAGGACGGCTCAAACTACTGGCCGCGCTGGACTTTCGTCCATCTACGTTGTGGTGAGATGCAAACCGCGCCTCATGGAAGAGCGCGCACGCAGGGAAAAATTGCCGAGGGGGATGCAAAGAGACAAAAAGATGGGTGCGAATGGCGTCTCCGCCCTTTCGCACCCCGTTTCCCCAGATCTGCGTTGTTCTGGTAACCATCTGACACGAACTAAGGTACCCACGTCAAATCTGAGGTGACTATTTTTTGTTACCGAAGTTGCAGTCATAGCTTGGGAAGAACGATTCCCTGCTGTTTCTGGTATTTGCCGCGGCGGTCGGCATAGCTGATCTCGCACACCTGGTCGGACTGGAAGAAGAGTATCTGGCAGAGCCCCTCATTGGCATAGATTTTCGCGGGCAGCGGGGTGGTGTTCGAGATTTCGAGAGTGACAAAGCCTTCCCATTCCGGCTCAAACGGGGTGACGTTCACGATGATGCCACAGCGGGCGTAGGTGGATTTTCCGACGCAGATGGTGAGGACGTCCCGAGGAATCTTGAAGTACTCCACCGATCTGGCCAGGGCGAAGGAATTGGGCGGAACGATCACCGATTCAGCCTGGACGGTAACGAATGAGCGCTCGTCGAACTTCTTGGGGTCGATGATGGCGCTGTTGACGTTGGTAAAAATCTTGAACTCGTCGGAGACCCGCAGGTCGTATCCGTAGGAGGAGAGGCCGTAGGAGATCACACCTTCCCGCACCTGTTTTTCGCTGAACGGGGCGATCATGCCGTGCTGCATGGCCCGCTCCCTGATCCATGTGTCGCTCTTGATTGCCATCCTGCTCCTTGCCCGACCGGGCGCCGACAGCCGGGCACCGTTCCACGGCTGCTGTAAGTATGCAACGGAACCTCGCGCAGCTTTTCCAATGAGAAAAGCTGCACTTCACCACTGCCCGGCCGATCCACGAATCGTGAAAACGGTATAAAGTACAGAGCAATCGAGGTTTCGCGGCATTTTATTCTTCGAATCTGCATCTTAATAGGGCACTATCGAAGAAGACAATGCTCGGACGGTCTCGTTTGTAGCGGGCCGGTCGGCATCAACGCGGAACGAATGCTCTGGAGAATGCCTTGATCAAGCAGGACATCGTGCACCGGGTAATTGAACGGACCGGCCTCCCCCGGAATAAGGCGGAGGCGGCGGTCGACACTATCTTTGAAAGCCTGAAGAAGGCGCTGGCGGCTGGGGAACGCATCGAGTTGCGCGGCTTCGGCGTGTTCAACGTGCGGCCGCGCAAGACGGGCATCGGCCGCAATCCGCGCACCGGCGCGGAGGTGACGATCACTCCGGGCAAGGCGGTTCGCTTCAAGCCAGGGAAAGAACTGCATTTGATTGATTAAAGCGGCAGGACAGATAAGGCAAAGCTGCCCGCGTGCCCAGCCTTCGAGGGAGTGTTTTCTAGCCCGCTTCGAAGGCTCGCACCTGCGGTTCCTGCGGACTCTTTCATTGCTTTCTTCCCATCCGCATCCGAGCGGCTCGCGCTGGGAGATGCGAAGAGGATTTCTCTCTATACTCGACACAATGGTTGAACGCAGCATAGTCATCGACGCGTCCGCTTAAGCCGCTTCTGCGCAGCGGTCACACTCCCCCGCAATCGGACAGCGAGAAACACCAGGAACTCCTTATGCGAATCCTCAGCCTGCGGCTCATCGTGGCTCTTGTGCTCGGTGTCACGCTGGTGTCGTTCGCTTCGTCCTGGTATCAGGTGCAGGAGGAGAAGGAGACGCTGCGCCTCGATCTGCAGCGTAAGGCGGAGACCTTCAGTGAGAACCTGGCGGGCACGGCTGAATACTATCTTCAGTCCGGGGATGTAGCCGGACTCGCGAAGACGATTCAACGCATTGGCCACCGGGACCATCTTGCAGACATCGGGGTCTACGACACCACCTTTTATCCCTTGATTCAGACCTCGGAGCTGCGCTCGCTGGTCGAGAGCGCTCCGGGCGTCTTCACCAGCGCACTCACGCAAAACCGCGCACAGACCGCAAATGTGCGGGTGCATCTCAGGCGGCTGTACCTCTTCATCGTGCCGTTGCATGCCATCAACGGAAGCGTCGCCGGGGGGCTGGTCGTCGCCTACGATACCGGGTACATACGCTCGGTCATCTTCGATGTCTGGAGCCGCGCCTTTATCCATATCGCCGGGCAGGTGCTGGTGATCGTCGCCATCACGTTGCTGATCGTCCGCTGGAGCCTGGCCGGGCCTATCGCCAAGACGGCAGAATGGCTCAAGACGCTCCGGACGGAGCGGCGGTCCGGCCAGCCGCCGTTGAAGGATCTGGATTTTCTCCAGCCGCTCGCGCGGGAGGTTCTGCCGCTGGCTGAGAGTGCACGCAGAGCGCACGCCGCCGCCGAAGTGGAAGCGCGGCTCCGAAACAGCAGAGAGTCCACCTGGACGGCTGATCGGCTGGCGGACCACGTTCGTACGAAACTCGTCGGCAATGGCCTGTTCGTCGTCTCCAATCGCGAGCCGTACATCCACACGCGGCACAATGGCTCCATTGCGGTAAGCGTACCGGCCAGCGGTCTCGTCAGTGCGATTGAACCCGTGCTATGCGCTTGCCGCGGCACGTGGATCGCGCAGGGCAGCGGTAATGCAGATAAGGAAACGGTCGATGTTAATGACCGGCTTCAAGTTCCGCCGGACGATCACAGGTACACGCTGCGGCGCGTCTGGATGGATGAAGAGGAAGAGAACGGGTTTTATTACGGCTTTTCGAACGAAGGCCTATGGCCTCTCTGTCACATGGCCCACGTACGCCCGGTTTTTCGGGTGTCCGATTGGGAGTTCTATCAGAAGATCAACGCCCGCTTCGCCGACGCCCTGGTAGAAGAAATGGCCAACGAAAGTAGCCCGGTTGTTCTGATCCAGGACTACCACTTCGCCCTGCTTCCGCGCATGATCAAAGAACGCGCGCCTCACGCCAAAGTCGCGATTTTCTGGCACATACCATGGCCCAACCCGGAGGCCTTCAGCATTTGTCCCTGGCAACAAACGCTTCTCGACGGCCTGCTTGGAGCCGACCTCATCGGATTTCATATTCAGGCCCATTGCAACAACTTCATGAGCACCGTCGATCGAGTGCTGGAAGCTCGCGTCGACTGGGACCACTTTTCCGTAAAGCGTAAGGGGCACTGGTCCGCTGTCCGTCCATTTCCCATCAGCGTAGACCTGGTGCAGGATGAGCCGGACGGCGAATCAAGCTCCACCACGGAAGAGCGAGAGAAGCTCTTGGCTGAGTTGGGCATTGAAGGGCCGTTCCTCGGCGTTGGCGTCGACCGCCTGGACTATACCAAGGGCATCATCGAGCGGTTTCTCGCCGTGGAGTCATTCCTGGAGAGACACCCGCGATATCAGGGAAAATTCACTTTCGTGCAGATTGGTGCTCCGAGCCGCAGCCACATACCCCAATACGCAGAGTTCCAGAGGGCGGTGGAACGAGAAGCTCATCGCATCAATGAACGATTTGGGCGTGGCAGGCAGATGCCGATCGTTCTGCTTAGCCGCCACCACACTCATGATGAGGTGCAGCGATATTATCGTGCCGCCCATGTTTGCATGGTGACTTCTCTTCACGACGGAATGAATCTGGTTTCGAAGGAATTCGTCGCTTCAAGAGAGGATGAACGCGGCGTTCTGATTCTGAGCCGGTTTACCGGCGCTGCTCGCTACCTGCAGGATGCCCTGATCGTGAATCCCTACGACGTGGAAGGCACCGGCGATGCCATTGCCCGCAGCCTGGAAATGAATCCCACGGAAGTGCAGGACCGGATGCACCGCATGCGAAAAGCCACGATGGAACGCAATATCTACTGGTGGGCGGGCAGCTTAATCGGCGATCTCTGCGACCTACGGCTAAGCAGGAACTGATAAGGTGGCGCGTTGCTCGGGCCTGATCACATCAAACTGATCGCGTCCATATCGAACACAAGTCCGCTCCGCGGAATGCCTGCCTTCTCTGCATAGTCGCGCGCTGCCCGCAGCGCACGGGAGAGCGCTTCGCGGCGCTCCGCCTTCAGCAGCAGGTGAAAGCGATACGTGCGTTTGATCTTCGCGATGGGCGCCGCGGCGGGTCCGAGCACGCGAATCCCCGGCAGCTCCGCCGACTGGAACCATTTACCCAGCGCGGCGGCCCATCCTGCCGCCTCTTCCATGCGTTGGCTGCGCACCAGGATATTCGCGATGACGCCATACGGCGGGTAGTGCAGGAATCGGCGATATTTCAACTCTTTGGCGGTAAAGCCGCGATAGTCATGCGCCTGCGCGCACTGAATCGAGTAGTGATCCGGGTGATAGCTCTGCACGACGACACGGCCGGGCGACTCTCCTCTGCCGGCACGCCCAGAGACCTGGGTAAGCAACTGAAAGACGCGCTCCGCCGCCCGAAAATCCGGCAGGTTCAGCGCGTAGTCAGCGCCCACGACTCCGACCAGCGTGACTCCGTGGATGTCGTGACCCTTGGCGATCATCTGCGTGCCGACCAGCAGATTGATCTCGCCCGCGTGCAGCCGCATGAGCAGCCGTTCCATATCGTGCCGGCTGCGTACGGTGTCGCGGTCCATGCGGCCGATGCGCGCGTGCGGGAAGATCTCCTGCAGACGCTGCTCGCCCTGCTGCGATCCCGCGCCGAGAAAGTAGAGATGCTCGCTGCCGCACTTGGGGCAGAGCTTCGGCACGGTGCGGCGGAAGCCGCAGTAGTGGCACTCCAGCCGTTGGCCGGCGCGGGCGTGCGCATCTGCCGCGGAGATGGAACGCTCACGCGTGATTGCGTTGACACTATCCTCGCAGTAGAGCTCGCTATCCGAAGGCGGCACGGGCTCTTGAAAGGCCGGGTGCCTGTGATGGGTTAAGGCGACAGCACAGTTTTCGCACTCCAGCCGCTCGCCACAGGCGCGGCACATGACGACAAAGGAATAGCCGCGCCGGTTCAGCAGGATGATCGCCTGCTCGCCGCGCGCCAGTGTGGCCTCTGTTTCCGCAATCAGGCGCCGGGAGAAAAGCTGCTCCTGCCCTGTCTCCTGAAACTCCTGGCGCATGTCGATCAGCTCGACTTCCGGCAGCGGGCGGCGGTTTACGCGATCCGGCATCTCGATCAGGCCGTAGCGGCCGCGCTCGGCGTTGTGCCAGGTCTCCAGCGATGGTGTGGCGGAGCCGAGGATCACCGGCGCCTCCGCGAGCTTGGCCCGCATCACGGCGACATCGCGCGCGTGGTAGCGCGGATTCTCCTCCTGCTTGTAGGAGGAATCGTGCTCCTCGTCCACGATGATGAGGCCCAGCCGCGCCACGGGCGCGAAGATGGCGGAGCGCGTGCCGACCACGATGCGCGCTTCGCCGCGGCGGATGCGATGCCACTGCTCGGCGCGCTCTTCCGGCGTCAGGGCGGAGTGGAGCATCGCCACCTGGTCGCCGAAAGCAAAGTGGAGCTGCGCGGCGGTTGCAGGCGTCAGTCCGATCTCCGGCACCAGCAGAATGGCGGAGCGATCGAGATCGAGCGCGCGCTGCATCGCCGCCATGTACACGGCCGTCTTGCCGGAGCCGGTGATGCCGTAGAGCAGGTTGGCGCGAAATCCGCCCGCGGCAAGCTGCTGCGCAATCGCATCCAGTGCCTGCTGCTGTTGCGTATTCAGCGCGAACGACTGCGCCTTCAACCCGCTGAGATGAAAGGCCAACGGCCGTTCCTCGATGCGGATAAGCTCGCGCCGGACCAGAGTGTCCAGTGTCGTGGCGGGCACAGGCAGCGCTCGCAACATGGCCACCGGCAGCGTGCCGCCGGCTCCTGCGAGCGCAGCCAGGATGGTCTGCTGATTTTCGTTCAGCTTGGGCAGGCGCGCGACGTCCACGAGTATGGCGTATCGCTCCAGGCGGCGCGCATCCCGCGGCGCAGCCTGAGTCTCTCGAGCAATCCACTTCTTGCGTGCCATGCCGTCAATTAGCTCGCGTGTCGCGCCGGTGGCGCGGGTCAGCGCGGCACGCTTTGCGGCTTCTCCGCTCAGCAGATAATTCAGGACCGCATACTCCGCCGTCTGCTCCTCGGGCGTGCGGCGTGTGCGGCGCGTGCTGCCCTGCTCGGCGCCTTGCTGCAGCGCACGCTTCCCTGTTTCGGTGATGCGGTAGACGACCTGCCTGCGGACTTCGGCGACTAGCGGCAGCATGGTGCGCAGCACCTCGCCGAGCGGCGCGAGATAGTACTGGCTGATCCAGCGTGCGAGCTCGAGCAGTTGTGGCGAGACGATCGCTTCTTCATCGAGAATCCGCTCGACGGCTTTTGCTTCGACGGGCGGCGGATCGTCGTGGAGACGAGTCACAACGCCGATCAGCTTTTCATTGCGGAACGGAACGATGACGCGGCCGCCGAGCGGTGGCGGATGCTCGGCGTCGATGCGATAGGTGAAGTGCGCATCCAGCGGGACCGGTACAGCGACATCGCAGAAGGCGGGCATCTGTGGCGAGGGTATCAGGACTGAGGTGGAAATTGAGTGACCGAACTCTCGCTCGGCAAGTTCGCTGCATCCGTTCCGTGCCTGCGGCATCAGAATTGGCAAGATTGGAGGAGACAACTAAATGGCGGCGGAAAAGAAAGTTGCGTTTATTACTGGCGGAAACCGCGGGCTCGGTCTGGAAACAGCCCGCCAGTTGGGAAAACAGGGCGTAAAAGTTGTGATTGGTTCGCGCGACCTGGAGAAAGGCAAAGCTGCCGCCGAAAAGCTGCGCGCGGAAGGCGCTGATGTTGAAGCGATTCGCTTTGACATCACCAAACCCGCCGATTATCAGGAAGCCTACAACTACTTCGATAAGAACTTCGGCCGGCTCGATATTCTCATCAACAATGCCGGCATTTCCAAGGAGCCATTTGGCTCGCCAAACAATGCAAGCTCGGTAAGCAAGGAAGTTCTGCGCGAGACATTCGACACAAACTTCTTCGGAACCATCGAGCTAACGCAGGCGCTGCTGCCCCTTATCAAGAAGGCTCCGGAAGGCCGCATCGTGAACCTCTCCAGCATCCTTGGTTCCCTCGCGCTGCACGCTGACCCGAAATCGCCCATCTACGACTTCAAAGTCGCTGGCGTATGACGCATCGAAGGCGGCATTAAATGCCTTCACCGTGCATCTTGCGCATGAGCTGCGCAATACGAAAATCAAAGTCAACTCCGCGCACCCCGGCTGGGTAAAAACGGATATGGGCACCGATGCCGCTCCAATGGAAATTCCGGATGGAGCAAAGACGAGCGTGGCGCTTGCGCTACTGCCTGCCGACGGCCCAACGGGCGGATATATCCACATGGGCGAACCGCTGCCCTGGTAACTGCGGATCAGGCTACGGAGAGCGCGATGGCGCCTTGAGTCCCAGGGCAGCCATCGCCATCTGCAGATCTTTCCAGGCTTCTTTCTTCTGCGTGGGATCGCGCAGCAGAAACGCCGGATGATAGGTGACGACGGTCTGGATGCCGCGGTAATCGTGGATGCGGCCGCGCATGGCGCCGATGGAGCCGCGCATGCCGAGCAGATAAGTTGCAGCCGTGGCGCCCAGCGCCACCAGGACGCGCGGGCGAACGATCTCGATCTGCCGCTCCAGAAACGGCAGGCAGGTGCGTGCTTCGTCCGGCTCCGGCTTGCGGTTCTGCGGCGGGCGGCATTTCACGATGTTCGCGATGTAGACCTGCTCGCGCTTTAGGCCCATGGCGGCAATCATGTTGTTCAGCAACTGCCCGGCGCGCCCTACGAATGGCTCGCCCTGCCTATCTTCGTCCGCACCCGGCCCTTCGCCAACGAACATCAATTGCGCATTCGGATCGCCGACGCCGAAGACCAGCTTGTTTCTACCCTGCGCCAGTTGGCAGCGCTGGCAATCGCCGATGAGGTCGCGGACCGCCTCCAGCGCGGCGGGACGCTGCTCTGCAGACAGAACGGGTCCGAACGAAACGAGTGGCGGGACGGGCTGATCGCTGACGGTGATGCGGCGTGGAATGACGTTCTCCTCGATTGCAGGGATGGTGGTGGACGGCGCGGGAGCTGGGGCTGATTCTGGGATTGATTCCGGACCCGCGCAGCGCGCAGGGCAGGCTCTGGCGCCGGTTCCTCCGATGCCGGAGCATCGACTTCATCGCCGGGAACGGCACGCCGGTAGAAATCATAGATGCCAAGCTCGCGGTAGAACTCAAGACGCGCAGCAAGCTCCTGAAGCACAGGCGTCATCGCGGATGCGATCCGGCGCCGGCCGGTGAGGTCTCATCCAGAATCGAAGCGGGGCGGCGCAGCGCGCGCACCTCGTCGAGGATGCGGTCGGCCAGATCGCGCTTGGACATCTCAGGCAGTTCGATTGCCGTATGGCGGGTTAGGAAGGTGGCCGCGTTGCGGTCGGAATCAAAGCCTACGCCGGGACGGCCGACGTCATTCAGCACCAGCGCATCGGCACCTTTTCGTAGCAGCTTGTCACGGCCGTGCTGCAGATGGTCCTCGGTTTCCGCGGCGAAGCCGATGACCAGCGTGCCGGCGGGTCGAGTAGCGGCGACCTCGGCGAGGATATCGGCGGTCGGCTCGAGCTCCAGCTGGATGGCCTCGCGCCGCTTGATCTTCTGGGCGGCCGGAGCTTTGGGGCGGTAGTCCGAAACCGCGGCGGCCTTGATGACGATTGTCGCCTCAGCGAGACGGCTCAGGACAGCGGCGCGCATCTCTTCCGAGCTGGTCACCTGAACGAACTCGATACCTGCTGGCGGGATGAGCGGGGTGATGCCGGAGATCAGCATGACGCGTGCACCACGCGCCACGGCGGCTTCGGCCAGCGCATAGCCCATCTTGCCGCTGGAACGATTTCCCAGATAGCGAACGGGATCGATGGCCTCGCGCGTGCCACCGGCAGTAAGCAGGATGATTTCCCCGGCAAGGTCGCGCTTCGGCGGGCTGATACGCCGGTCCAATTGCTCAAGTACTACTTTAACAATTGCCTCTATATCGGCCAGACGTCCAGGGCCGATCATGCCGCAGGCCAAGTCGCCCACGCCAGGCGGCACGATCTGAACATTCCGGTCTGCCAGAACGCGGAGGTTGGCCTGCGTAGCGGGATGCGCCCACATCTCACTGTTCATCGCGGGCGCGACGACGACCGGCGCGGGCGTGGCGAGGTAAAGCGTCGTCAGGAAATCGTTGGCGAGGCCATGGGCGAAGCGGGCCAGCAAGTCCGCCGTAGCCGGTGCGACGACCAGAATATCTGTGGATTGCGCGACGGCGATGTGCTCGATCGCGGAGTCTACGTTGGGTTCGGACTGCTCCGTGCCCCAGAGGCCGGTGATGACTTTATGGCCCGTGAGCGCGGCGAACGTGAGCGGCTGGATGAAGCGCGTCGCCGACTCCGTCATGACCACGTGGACGTCCAGCGCTTTCGCCTGCAGCGCACGTACAAGTTCCGCAGCCTTGTAGGCAGCGACTCCGCCGGAGACCCCGACCGTGACCTTCATAGAGGTCGATTTTACCCCGGAGCCGACCGCATAATCCCGCTAACGCGCGAAGGTATTCGCCGGAGGCTCGCTCACTGCCGACTTTGCCTTGTCCTGATAGCCGACGAGCCCTGCATCCAGCTCGTCCTGGGCTACCCGGCAGGCCTTGGCGGAGTGGGTGCTCACCAGCGGCTGCGACCCGCTCTGCAACTGGCGGGCACGGCGAGCGGCCACCAGAACGTATCGGTAATTGCTATCGAATCCTTGCTTGATATCCATGATGTGACCTCCTCGAGCTTTGCTGCTTACCGTTTTCACACATACGGTGTTGTCACCTGCACCCGCGAGCAGCAGCTTTTCTTAACGGACAAGCTGCGTCAATACAACTCACAGGCCAAACAGCGTTTGTGCAAACGGTTAGCGAGTGCGTGCCGGTTCCCTGACACCGAACGATGTCAGCACCGGAATCACACGGTCCATCGCTTGACCGCGCCTGCAACGGTCTGCAATAGCCAGCAGACGATCCATATCCACTGCGGCGCGTGTCAGTTGGCCCCGATGAAACCTCTCGCTTGCAACGATGGCCTCCAGCTCTTCGACGGCATGGTCGAGCACATCGTTGACGAGAATATAGCCGTATTCGTCGTAGTTCTCAATCTCTATGCGGGCCTTGGCGAGGCGCCGCTGGATGACCTCCTCGGAAATGCTGCCCTCCGCCCGGCTGCGGTTGCGCAAGCGGGTTTCGAGAGCCTGCGGGACTGGGCGGCATCACGAAGATGTTCACGGACTCGGGCATCTGCTGCCGCACCTGCGCGGCGCCCTGCACATCGATGTCCAGCAGCAGATCGTTGCCGTGCGCGATGGCATCGGTCAGCGAATGGCGGGCCGTGCCGTAGAGGTTTCCAAAGACATCGGCAGATTCGAGGAACTCGCCATTCTGCTGCATGCGCTCGAAAGTAGGCGCGGTCGACGTAGTGATACTCCCGGCCCTGCTGCTCGGAGCCGCGGGGCTCGCGCGTGGTGTAGCTGACTGAGAAATCGAGACCGCTGACATCGGACCGCAACTGATTGACCAGGGTCGATTTTCCTGACCCGGAGGGAGCGGAAATGATGAAGAGGATGCCTGCCAAGCGCGCTCCCGTTACCTTGCCCTTCGATATGGCGTTGGGGGAAGGATAGATACGGCGGAATTCGCGACCGCCGGATATTGTCGTGGAACCATCACGGCCGGATATACCGGCGCGTAGAAAACCGCCGCCGCCGGCCGAATGCACGCCCAGATAAGCGCGATGACCCAGCCGATGAATGTCCAGCCAAAGAACAGATTGACGAGGAAGATCGCCGCCGTGTTCGGGTGGTGGCGAGACCTGGCGACGAGAGTGGGCAGAAAGAGCAGAGCGAGGCTGAAGGCCAGACCGGTCAGTGTTCCGAAAACGGCAACTAAGCTCAGCATCTCCGGCTCCGCATATGAGTTTGATTCTCGCATGAGCCGTGCCGAAGACCAACGGGGAACCTGGTCTGCTCTACGGCTTTGGTGGGAGAAACTCGCGTCATTCCAGGTTCTGGACCTGCTCGCGGGCCTTCTCGATCTCGGACTTCAGGCTGAGGCCGATCTCCGTCACCTGCGTGCCGGCGCCGGCGATGCCGGCGGTCTTCGACAGCAATGTGTTTGCCTCGCGGTTCATCTCCTGCAGCAGGAAATCGAGCTTTTTACCTGCTTCGCCACCGGCATCCAGCATCTGGCGGAAGTGTTCGACGTGCGCGCGCAGCCGCGCCAGCTCCTCGCTGACATCGCTCCGGTCCGCCAGCAGCGCCGCTTCCTGCAGCAGCCGCTCGCGATCAGCAACGCCTCCCAGCAAGGCAGAGATTCGAGCGCTGGTGCGCTCAAAGTGGGCGGCCTGCATGGGGCCGTGCAGCTCCGTGACGCGATCTACGGAAGCAGTGATGCGATCGAAGATGGCGCGGAGATCCGCAGCAAGCGCCGCGCCTTCCTGAGCCCGCATCGCCTGCAGCGCGGAGACTGCTTCCGGCAGAGCCGCCAACACGGAGGCCTCAATCTGCTCCATCTCGGCGGTACGCACATCGGCGCTGCCGTTGCCGCCTCCGCCTTGTGCATTGCTGCGAAAGACGCCGGGAAGCTGCAGGATGGTCTGCAGGCTGGGCGTCTCGCGCAGGCGATGCTCGGCTGCCGCCGTGCGGAAGGCAGCGATGTAGCTGGCCACCAAACCGTGATCCATCTCCACCTGCTGCTGCGAAGTGCGCTCGATGGTGAGCGTCACTTCGAGATGCCCGCGTGAGATCACCGACTTGAGCTCACGCCGCAACTGCATCTCGAGCGCCTCCGATCCCGCAGGCATGCGCATATGCAGATCCAGAAAGCGGTGATTCACCGCCTTCAGAACGAGTGTCCAGCCCAGCGATTCGCCCAGGCGCTCGCGGTGACGGGCGAAACCGGTCATCGAGTAGAGCGGTGGGACGCTGGCGGGCTGAGAGGGTGCTTGCTTGCTCAAATCCTGACTCCTGCCGCGATTGTAGGCTCAGCTGCTGCGTCAGCGTCGTCGGCAAACTGCAATTGATACAGCCGCTGATACATGGGCGAGGTGTGCAGCAGCTCGTCATGCGGACCGACCGCGGTGATCTGCCCGGCTTCCACGACCGCAATGCGGGTGGCCCGGCGCACGGTCGAGAGCCGGTGCGCGATCACGAAGACCGTGCGGCCCAACATAAGGTTCGAAAGCGCGGCCTGCACCAGCGATTCGCTTTCGGTGTCGAGCGATGAGGTGGCTTCGTCAAGAATGAGGATGGGAGCGTTCTTGAGCAGCGCGCGCGCAATGGCCAGGCGCTGGCGTTCTCCGCCGGAGAGGCGAAAACCCTTTTCGCCGATCACCGTGTCGTACCCGTCCGGCATCGCGGAGATGAAGTCGTGCGCCAATGCGACGCGCGCAGCCTCCTGCACCTTTTCAAGCGAGACATCCGGCTGTCCGTAGGCGATGTTATTGCGCACCGTGTCGTTGAACAGGATCGTTTCCTGGGTAACGTTGCCAATCAGCCTGCGGAGCGAGTCGATCTTGAGGTCACGCACGTCCTGACCATCCACCAGCAGCCGGCCGCCCGTAACATCGAAGAAGCGCGGAATGAGGTTCACCAGACTCGTTTTGCCCGCGCCGCTGGGACCGACGAAAGCCACCAGCTCGCCACGTGGAACGATCAGGTTGATGCCCGACAGGACTTCTTTCTCCCCCTCCTCCGATGCGTAGGAGAAGCGTACGTTGTCAAAACGGATCTCGTTGCGGAATGCCTTCACGGCCTTCGCGTGCGGCCGGTCGCGCACGGTGTCCTGCTCATCCATGAATTCGAATATGTTGCCCGACGCGCCCAGCGCCTGTTGGAAGCTGTTGTAGAAGAGCGCGAACTTGCGCACCGGGTCGTAGAGCTTGAAGACGGCCACGATGAAGACGAAGAAGGCGCTCTCGGTGAGCGCTCCGTCGCGGATCTCGATGCGGCCCACCAGCAGCAGCAGCGCGATCGCGACTGAACCGATGATGTCCATCAAGGGCGAGCTGATCGCCTGCGCGCGCACGGAGCGCAGATTGGCGTGGAAGAGGCGGCGCGCTGCTTCCTTGAAGCGGGTCAGCTCCCAGAATTCCATCGTGAAGGCCTTCACGATGCGATTGCCGGTGATGGTCTCGTGCAGGATGTTCTGGATCTCGGCCAGCTTGTCCTGCCCGTGCCGGGTGGTGTGGCGAACGCTTCGCCCCACACGGCGTGCGGAGCTGATCACCACGGGAATGAAGATGACCAGCACCCAGGCCAGCTTGCCGCCCACGATGACAACAACGCATGCAGTAAAGATCAGGGTGAAGAACTGCTGCAGGAATTCCGACAGCACCGACGACATCGCGTATTGGACGCGCTCGATGTCATTGATGATGGTGGACAGGATGGTGCCGGTGGCGTGCCTCTGGAAGAACTGCACGGAGCGGCGCAGGATGGCCTGGTACAGGTCGTCCCGCAGGTCCATGATCATGCCGAAGCCCGCGTAGTTGATCAGATAGGTGCCGGCGTAGTCGCAGACTCCCTTCAACACCGTGGAGACGATCAGTGCGAAGGCGACGATGTTCCAGGGATTGTGGAAATGCGAGGGAACAAGCTGCTGCAGACTAAAGTGAAAACGGCCGCTGAAGAGGCTGAGGTCGTGCTCCGGCGACTGCGGATTGAGCACCGTCTTGAGGATGGGCCCGACGAGCAGGACGCGGAAGGCATCCAGAAGGCCGACCGCCGCGAGCAGCACAACCGCTGCAAGCCCCTGCAGGGCATAGCGGCGCACATAGAACAGCAGTCGCCCGATTCGTCGAAACCCGCTCACCGATGCATCTCCGAAGCTAAGACCCATAAAGCTTCAGACGGACTACACCGCGCCGGTTGTTGCGGATCCATGCGGCTATTGTAACGAGATGAACCAAGCACTGCCCGGTCAGTGCGGCATGTCCCGGTGTGTGCTCTTGACCCGGTAGCCGGCCCTGGCCAGCCGCTTGCGAATCTCTTCGGCGATCATGACGGAGCGATGCTGGCCCCCGGTGCAGCCGAATCCTACGGTGAGATAGCTCTTCCCTTCCTGGATGTAGTGCGGCAGCAGGAATAGAAGCAGCTCGGTCGTTTTGTCCAGGAACTCCTCGGTCTGCGGGAACTGCCGGATGTATCGCGCGACCTTGGGGTGCTTGCCGGTCAGCGGGCGGAACTCAGGAATGAAGTGCGGGTTGGGCAGAAAACGCACATCGAAAACCAAGTCCGCCTCGAGCGGGACGCCATTCCGGTAGCCAAAGCTCACGAACGAGACCATGAGGTTCTGGGCTGAGGTCTGGCTGCCGCGCTCGAACTTGCTCAGGATGAAGGCGCGCAGTTCATGCACGTTGTGCTGCGAGGTATCCACCGTTTCGTCGGCGACCTTGCGGATGGGGTCGAGCAGGCGCCGCTCGGCATGGATCGCTTTGACGACCGTCTCGGTCCGGCCCAGCGGGTGCGGGCGGCGCGTCTCTGAGAAACGACGCAGCAACACGGCGTCGGAGGCTTCTAAAAAAAATACCTGCAGCGGCAGCACCTTGCGCAGCTTGCTCAGCAGCTCGGGAAATTTATCCAGGCGCTGGCCCTCGCGTACATCGACAACGAGAGCCGCACGCTGAATCTCCGCAGACTGACGCACAAGATCAGCAAACGCCGGAAGCAGGTCCAGCGGCAGATTGTCGACGGAATAGTAGCCGAGGTCCTCAAATGCCTTGAGGGCTGACGCCTTGCCCGAGCCGGAGAGGCCAGTGATGATGACGAGCTCGCGCGGCAGGCCGTCGTGCGGCGCGTGCGTGCTGTCGTGTTTTGGAATCCGAGCCAGACGCGGGCTCGCGGGGGGTGCGTCTTTGCGCGGCATGGCCACATGCTAAAGCATTTCTTTTGCGGTTACGCCTCACATTGCGATCGTTTTTGCCGAATTCCGTCCGAAATGCGATGGAAAGCGTGCCAATGCGGCACGGGCGCCCATCCAGGGCGCCCGCTTGCGAATCTCCGCAATGTTTGAGGTCAATATGGCAGCGCGATCAGCTCCATGACGCCGTCGCGACGCCGGTGCAGCACCTGCAGATCGCCGCCGGGATCACGAAAGACGAATACGTCCTTGTCGCGCAGCTCGGATTCTTTGACTGCCTCGTCCAGACTCATGGAACTCTCGGCAACACAATCATCGCAGTGGACGACGTGCGGCTCGGCAATCGCCGTGCCATGCGACGGGCTATGTACTCTTACTGGCTCCGGCTTGCGGCTATTGCCGTTTCCGTTTGCCGGCTTCGATGTGGTCTTCGACGCCGGAAGGATCGGTTCCGCCACGTCCGGCAGCGCGGTCACCGAGATGCGGTTATTGCGTGGACGCGAGAGCTCGGGTTCATGGGCGGTCTTGCCGTCCTTGGGCTCACGCGTGCGGGCGCGGAATTTGTCTTTATGCTTGATGGCCTGGATTTCGGCCTTGGCCAGCGCATCGCGCAGCGCTATCTCCATCACGGACGATTCGCACAAACCGACAATCGTCTGAAACCGGGTTTGCACAGTAACTTCTGCTGTTTGCCGGTATTTTTCTTCGGTGAGAATGACGTGAGCACTGCAGCCTCTGCCCACTACCTTGCCGACTCGATCCAGGCCCTCTTCTGCCAGGCGACGGAGTGAAGGGGTAATCGCGGTCTGACGACCGGTGTACTCCACCTGCATAAGCAATCCTCCTAGGTAACAAGATGCAAATCCCGTGAAGGGAGATGATCCTACACCAGAGGACGCGGTGCATTCCCTAAGATCGCATGCGGCGCTGGTGCGTGCTCGGAATCCTCATGTCTTCGCGATACTTAGCGACTGTTCGGCGGGTAACCTGTATGCCCTGAGATTGCAGCACGCCGGCGATAAAGTCATCGGTCAGGGGCTTTTTGGGATCTTCTTCATCGATAAGCTTCTTCACCTTGCGCTTGAGCAGCATGAGCGGAGTGGTGGAACCTTCGGGGCCTCCCGCAGCCTCGGAAAAGAAGAAACGCAGCTCAAAGACCCCCTGCGGCGTGTGCACGTACTTATTGGAAACCGCACGGCTGACCGTGGAGGGATGGACGCCGATCTCTTCGGCAACGTCCTTGATCATCATGGGCCGCAGCGCATCGACGCCGTTTTCCAGAAACTCCGGCTGGCGGCGGACGATGGCCTCGCAGGTGCGCAGAATGGTGCTCTTACGCTGCTCGATGTTACGAATCAACTGCAACGCGGAGCGGTAGCGTTCCTTTACATACTCCTTGACTTCACGATCGGTGTTGGCCTGCGCCAGCAGCCTGCGATAGCCCTGATTGAGCCTGAGCGCTGGGACGTCTTCTTCGTTCATCACGACAACGAATTCGTCGCCTCGTTTGGCGAACACCACATCCGGCTCGATGAGCCGCGCTTCGATGCGGTTGTAACGCTGGCCGGGACGCGGATCGAGCGCCCGGATCAGGTCCACGGCCTGCTGCACATGCTCCTGCGGCTTCGAGACGGCCCGGGCCAGTGCGGTAAGGTCGCGTTTCTGCAGCAGGGGCAAACAATGGTCGACGATCTGCGCTGCCGTATGAAAGAGCGCGCGACGGATGACGACATCCGGCTCGTCCTCGATTGCGCTGTCGGCTTCCCCGAAGATCAGGTCGAATTCATGTTGCTGTTGACGGATCTGGAGAGCCAGACACTCCCGCAGGTCGTGCGCCGCGATGCCGCTGGGATCGAGCGAAGCGCACTATCTCCAGCGCTTCTGCCAGCAGAGCGCGTGCCGCCTCGTGGGCTTCGCTCGACTCCTGCTGCTGAATAAAACCGGTGAGCAACTCCTCACTGGTTGCCGTCAGGTAGCCGTCCTCGTTCAGGTTGCCGACGATGTACTCGGCGGCCTCGCGCAGCGGAACGGCAATGTTGAGGGAGCCAAGCTGCCAGGCGAGATGGTCGGTGAGGGTGTCCGGCTGGGAGAGGAAGTTCTCGAAAGAGGGCTTGTCGGTGGCTTCGAAGCTGCTCGGGCTGCGAAAGCCGGGATCCAGATAGTCCTGGAAGTAGGAGCCGAAGTCGATCTCCGCGAAGGGATCTTTTTCCTCTTTGGGTGTCTCGACGGCGGCCGCGGTCTCTTCCACCGGTCGCTCTCGCTCGGCCTGGCGCCCCTCCACGTCGTCGAGCAGGGGGACGCTTTCCTCAATCTCTTCGAGGACCGGGTTCTCCGCCATCTCTGACTGGATCATCTCCTTCAGCTCAAGCTTGTTCAGCGCCAGCACGCTGACCATCTGCATGAGGCCAGGGGTCAGTATCTGGCGTTGAGCCACTTTGAGGCTCAGCTTGGGTTGGAGAAGCGCCATGGTCACCTGCTACTTTGGTTGCTGAATTGCTTACAGCTTACAAGGCTGTGCGGCCGGATGCATCCATTCCTTTTGACCGTACGCATCGGCGGTAATGACCCGGGAGCGGGAGCCGGAGTTGTCTATTGCTTAATTGAGTGAAAAGCCTTCGCCCAGGTAGACCCGGCGCACTTCGGGATCGCGGCCCAGGGCGTCCGGGGTGCCGTCCCGGAAGATCTTGCCATCGTTGATGATGTAGGCGCGATCTGTGACCGAAAGGGTCTCGCGGACGTTGTGATCCGTGATGAGAACGCCAATGCCACTCGCCTTGAGGTCGAAGATGATCTCCTGCAGGTCGAGCACCGCGATGGGGTCAATGCCGGAGAAAGGCTCGTCCAGCAGGATGAAGGAGGGCTGGATGCACAGGCAGCGGGCAATCTCGACGCGGCGCCGTTCTCCGCCAGACAGTGCGTAGCCGCGTGTCTTGCGGATATGGCCCAGGTTCAACTGGTCGATCAATTTTTCAGCCCGGGCACGGCGCATCTCCCAGGAGATGGCCTGCGCCTCCAGCACTGCGAGGATGTTTTCCTCCACCGTGAGCTTGCGAAAGACCGAGGGCTCCTGCGGCAGGTAGCTGATGCCATAACGCCGCGCGCGCAGGTACATGGGCACGCGCGAGATGTCCTCGCCATCTACCAGGACGCGGCCCGAATCCGGTGCGATCAGGCCAACGATGATGTAGAAGCTGGTGGTCTTGCCGGCGCCGTTGGGACCGAGCAGGCCAACGACCTCACCCTGGGTGATCTCAAGGTTGACGCCACGCACAACCTGGCGTCCCTTGTAGGACTTCGCGATCTCGTCGGTATGCAGCTTCTGCAACGTGCCTCGTCATGCCGGCGATCTCACGCTGCTATTTTGGGACCTGTGTGTCCGTCACAGCGCGGGCATTCCCGCCATCCACCTCGACGCTATCACCGCGATTGGTGAAAATCAAAGCCACTCCTGATACCGTTCCATGTTCCGGGTCGGCCATGTGCGCTGGCCGGCCGGCGTAGCCGTAGAGCACGAATTTCCCATCCGACGCGGTATAGACCAAGCGCTCCCCCTCACCCTTGCGCACACCTTCATCCACCTGCACCTTGCCTTCGGCAATCATGTGATCCAGCGAGCCGCGCGGGTTGGGGACGCGTTGCGCCGGCGCGCCGGGAACGGCGTTCTTCGTCATGAAGAGATCGGCGTGATCTGCCCGCAGCCGGCCATTTGCCTGCTGCGCCACCACGTTGCCCTGGAAGGTGGCGCGGCGCTCCGCAGCGGAGTATTGAAGTGAGTTCGCATCCACGCGGATCACCGCTTCGCTGCCCGTCGCCTTCGAGCCAGGATCGGCAAAAACGCCATGCACGCGACCCTCGCCATTCTTTTCCGGAGCAATGAGCGTCTGCTCCTGCCGGTCCAGAACGATGGTCGACGCGGCGACGGAATTCGCCGCCTGCCAGAGTCGAGCGTCCTGCGCGCCGCCATAGAGAATCGCCTCATCGCGGTCGTGATCGAAAAATACCTTTTCCGCGACGGCATGCACCGGCGCCTGCGCGCTGGCACCCTGACGAAAAGTCACCTTTACATCGTGGTCGGCGGTGACGGCGCCGCTCAACCGGTAGAAGTCGATCATCTGCGCCGTCATCTCGGCCTCTTCATCGTTCAGGCGCGGCGAGCCTTCCAGATGAATGATCTGCCGCGGCCCATCGAGCGTCGCGATGTCTGCGGTGGCCTGGCTGCGCCACGGCTTCTTGTCGGTTACGCCTGGCTTCACCTGGACGATGGTCACATGGCCCCGCTGCACGGCGCGCTCGATCAGGCTGGGCGGAATATCGTTCGGTCTCAGCTTCGCTTCCTTCTCCGGCTCCTGTGCAAATGCGATATCGAGCGTGTCGCCGGTGCTGGTCTGGCTCACGCCACTGGGATTGGTGTTGGTCAGGAAGGTATTTCCCTGCGCCCGCAGGGTGTCCAGGGCACGCCCCTCGCGCAGCGTGGCCTGGATCACATCGCCCTTCATCACGGTGTTCTGCGGCGGCGAGTCGGAATAGATGGTGTGCTCCGTAAGCACACCATTGCCGGAGGCCATCAGCTTTTCCGCCTGCGCGTGCCCCTGCGGCGAAGTCACAAGATCAATCACCACCGTCGATCCCCGGACCTCGCGCGTGACGGAGCCGTGCGGGTCGTTCACCGGCCCGATCTCCTGGTCGACCACCGTGACCGCATTGTGCATCTCCACACGCTTGAGCTCTCCGTCCGGGCCAAGCTGCAGAATGCCGGAGTTCGCATCTCCGTGGATGGAGTGCGGGCCTTCGTTCGCGGAAAAGAGCAGGCCGCCATCGAGCGTTGCCCGTTGCGTGTTGCCATGCGCATCCATCACCACTTCAAGGGCCGAAGCGTGCAGCTCACGACCCTGGTCGGCCTGCATGTTGACGCGGCCGTTGGCATCCGCTTTCTCGACCGTTCCATCGGGACGGAAGTAGACCAGCGCCTGCTCCGCGGTATTGTGCTCCCCGGCATAGCGCGCATCGGGCTTCAACAAGGCGAGTTGTCGAGTGTCGATGTTGAACTCGGCATGCTCGGCAACCAGCGCCAGCGGACCTTTCGTGAGCTGCGCCGTGAAGTGGACGTCCTTCTGCAGGATCAGCACGCCTTCATTCGCGTCGTAGGCAGCGCCGACGGCCGTTCCCTGCGCGTCGGCAACAGAAAATTTCACCGGAGCGTCGGTGCGAGCCTCGCCGGTCTTCTGATTGAAGATAAGACCGCTGGTTTCGGCATGCACAGTGCGATTCTGCGGGGCCGTCCCGCGTGTGCCGGCAGGCGCCTGTACATCGAGATATACAGGCCCCAGAGCATGCGCCGTGCCCTGCGCGGCGTCGTATTCGAACTCGTCGCCGTAAACGTGGTCGTTACGAGACCCATCCTTGCCATAGAGCGTGATGCTGACTTTGTGCAGCGTTGCACGTCCGTTGCCCTTGTACTGGATCACCTTGGAAGCGTGCAGCGTAAAGAGCGTGTGGCCGCCCTGGGATTTCGAATACGTAAATCCATTGGCATCCTGCTGGATGTTGAATCCGAGCCGGGCTGGAAGATCGCGGCCCACATGGCTGAGCCGGTAGCGCGTGAAGAGAAAGAAGCCGAGGATGGCGGCGACCAACACCCCAGCCAGCACCAGGATCCAGGTGCGTAACCGCTCTATGGTGATCCTCATGCTTCGCTCATCTCTCCTGTGCTATGCCTCTGCCACAAAAAATGAAGAACCTCTAGCTCGTCAGTTCGCCCATGAATCCATGCGTGAGGGACCAAAGGAAGCGAACCCAACCACTCGCGCCGCCGGCGCGAATGCCTGGACGGCAAGTCCAAGACTACAATCTTTAAGTGGCAGATCAACTCTACTTGAGCCTCTGGTTTCCTAACTTTCGCCTTGCCGCACTCGGTCCGGCCGTTGTGGGCGCGCTGCGCCAGCTTTCCGCCGCAGGGGCTGCGTCCATGGTCACAGCGGCAGCAGTCTATCCAATTTCGTGGAACGAAGCGCCGGTCTACCAGCGCGTCTATGACGAGGAAGAAGGCGAGGCTGCGCAGCCGGAAGCCGCGGCTGCAGAGGCCATGGAGATCCTTCATGAGGACTGCGCCTATGAGTTTGAAGTGAAATGGGATCTCTGGGTGCCGGAAGCCGGCGGTGGCCTGGATACGAAATGGCGGCAGGAGCCGCGCGTTGTCCGCGTCACCGGCTTTGGACCCGAGTTCGATGAGGGTAGCTATGAGCAGAACGGCCAGATCCGCATTGACTTCGGCTCGGACGCACCATTTCTGCAGGAGGAAGTCGCGCTCGAACCCGAAACAGCGGCTCGTGTTCAGCAAAACGTCCAAAAACTGGTAGACGTAACGCAGGCAATCCAGAAGAACCTGCCTGTTTCCAGCCGGCTGTTGTGGTCTGAGAGCGGCGAAAGCCTGGCCGAGAAGCTGATCGCGCGTCTCCAACGCCTGAATTGAGCGGCGACGAAAGCACTGCTCTACACTATGCCCATGCTCGATGAAGTCTCCTTTCGCAAACATGCCGATGCCGCACTCGACGCGCTGAAGCGCAGCCTTATCCAGGCCGAGGAGGCGGGCGGCTTCGAAGCCGAGGAACAGAGCGGCGCGCTGAACGTGGTCTTCGACGAGCCGGCAGGCAAGTTCGTCATTACGCCGAACACTCCGGTGCGGCAGATCTGGATCTCCGCTCTCTCGACTTCATTCAAGCTGGACTGGTCCGAAGAGGCTGCGGCATTCGTGCTCCCAAAAACCGGTGAGACGCTAAAGCAGGTAGTAGGGCGTGTCATCAACCAGCATCTGGGCATTGAGGCAGGTGACGGCGGCGCTGTGTCGCTCGCATAGCGCAGACATCCATGGAGACGCCGCGCCGCGCCACGCTGTCCGTTGCGATCATCACGCTGAACGAGGAAGTAAACCTTGCTCGCACACTAGCCAGCGTCTCCTGGGCAGACGAGATCGTCGTGGTCGATTCCGGTTCGACCGACGGGACGCGGTCAATTGCTCATTCGTATGGAGCCCGCTTCATCACGGAGCCGTGGCGCGGCTTCGCAGCACAGAAGAACTATGCACTGTCGCTCTGCATCTCCGAGTGGGTGCTATCGCTGGATGCAGATGAGACCGTTTCCCCGGAGCTTGCGGCGTCGATTCAGACAGTGATCGCGACACCGCCATCCCACATTGCTTATGCGCTTCCCCGGCGGAATCTCTTTCTCGGCCGATGGATCCGCCATGGCGGCTACTATCCGGATGCGAAGCTGCGCCTCTTTCCGCGCGGCCAGGGCGGGTTTCGAGAGACGCCGGTGCACGAGACGGTGGACTTCGCAGGCAAGGCCAAGACATTGTACGGCGACCTGCTGCATGATGCATATCCCACGCTGGCCGACTATCTCGATCATATGCAGCGCTACAGCGCGCTGGGGGCAGAGATCGCGGCCGCACGCGGCCGAGACGGACGTGGTCTGCCCGGATTTCTGAATGGCGTGTTGTTCAATCCGCTGGCTACGTTCTTCTATAACTACGTGCTACGTGCGGGATTCCTGGACGGCCGGGAGGGCCTGCTGCTGCACTTGTATCACTCGGTGTATGTGAGCTGGAAGTACGCCAAAGCCTGGGAACGGGCACGTAATTCGCCGGGATAGCGTGCCGCTGGCAGTACTTGCGAGAGCGAGCGCGCTCCTGCACTCTTGTTGTCGAAAGCCCAATGCCTGTCTCGACCAACCCGCGTCCCAACCAGGAGGCGCGCTGGCCTGCCGTGCTCGCTCTTTTCGCAATTGTGGGCTTGCGAATTGCTCTTCCCCGCTCGCTGGCGGCAAGTCCAGCGTGGGTGCCGCTGGTGATAGTGACGGTGCTGGTCATTCCAACCGTGTTGGCGCGGCAGATGCGCCGGCATCAGCTCAATCGCTGGCTGGGATTCGTCATCACCGGGATCGTCACGCTTGATATGGTGTGGTCACTCTCGCTGCTGGTGGCGGCGATCGTCGCCCATACACTCCAGCCGGCGCAATTGCTTCTCTCCGCGGTGATCCTTTGGGCCAGCAACATTCTCATCTTTGCATCCTGGTATTGGCGTCTGGATGCCGGTGGGCCGAACGCACGCGACCGACGCACGGTGCATGGCGAGGGCTCATTTCTCTTCCCGCAGATGACTCTTGACGCATCGGACCCGGACTCGTCCGCCAACGGATGGTCACCCGGCTTCGTCGACTATCTCTTCCTCGCCTTCAATACCAGCACCGCCTTTTCGCCGACCGACGTTCCGGTGCTCTCGCGCTGGGCCAAGCTGCTGATGATGCTTCAGTCCTGTATTTCGCTGGCTACGATCGCATTGCTGGCGGGTCGCGCGGTGAACATTCTCTGACCGCCCGTCCGCCTCGTGGACGCTTGCTCTTGCTAGCTGCGATCTTCTAGGCTTGTGAGTTTCCCGAGCGTCGCTGTCCTGAAGGAGAATTCATGCCTGACCATGCAACCGCTGCGCCGGCGTCCCGGCGCGAGCCCTCTGCAGCTGAGCGTGACTGGACGGAGCGGGTGCTGGAGTCGGCGCTCGAGAAAGCGCCAGAGCGGCCCATCGGCGCGCGTACCGGCGTCAATGTGGATGAAGAAGGCAACGCGCGCTTCACCACCATCTCCGGCTTGCCAATCGACCGCCTTTACACGGAAGCCGATTTGCCGGAGAACTTCGCGCTGCCCATGCCGGGCGAGGCGCCTTACACGCGCGGCATTCATCCCACCGGCTATCGCGGCAAGCTCTGGACCATGCGCCAGTTCTCCGGCTTTGCCACGCCGGAGGAGACAAATCTTCGCTACAAATACTTGCTCGCGCAGGGTGGGGATGGCCTCTCGGTGGCCTTCGATCTTCCCACATTGATGGGATATGACTCCGACGATGCGGAGAGCGAAGGCGAGGTCGGCAAGTGCGGCGTGGCCATCGACTCGCTGGAGGATATGGAGATCCTGTTTTCCGGCATCGATCTTGAAAACGTCACTGTGTCGATGACCATTAACTCGCCCGCCTCAGTGTTGTGGGCAATGTATCTGGTGGTCGCCGAGAAGCAGGGCGCGGACTGGAAGAAGATCTCCGGCACCCTGCAGAACGACATCTTGAAGGAATACATTGCGCAGAAGGAGTACATCTACCCGCCTGCCCCATCCATGCGGCTGGTGGTGGATACCTTCGAGTTCGGCGCCCTCTACACGCCGCGCTTCAATCCGATTTCTATCTCGGGATATCACATCCGCGAGGCCGGCTCGACTGCGTTGCAGGAGCTTGCCTTCACGCTCTACGACGGCGTGGAGTATGTGGAATGGGCGCTCCGCCGCGGGCTGGCCGTCGACGATTTCGCGCCCCGGCTTTCATTTTTCTTCAACGCGCATAACGACTTCTTCGAGGAGATTGCGAAGTATCGCGCGGCGCGCGGCATCTGGTATCGCACCATGACCGAACGTTTCGGCGCGCACAACCCGCGCTCCACCTGGATGCGCTTCCACACACAGACCGCCGGCGTCTCGCTGACCGCGCAGCAGCCGAAGAACAATATCGCGCGGGTTGCCATCCAGGCGCTTGCGGCCGTCCTCGGTGGTACACAGTCGCTGCATACGGACGGCTTCGATGAGGCTCTCGCGCTGCCTACAGAGGATGCGGCGCGCATCGCACTCCGCACGCAGCAGATTCTGGCGTATGAATCCGGCGTAGCGAATACGGTCGATCCGCTGGGCGGCTCATATTTTGTCGAGAAGCTGACCAGGGACATGGAAGACGGCGCCTTTGAATATTTCCGTAAGCTGGATGCGATGGGTGGCATGGTGAAAGCGATCGAACATGGCTTTCCGCAAAAGGAGATCGCGGAGGCCAGCTATACCTACCAGCGCGCGGTGGAGAAAAAGGAAAAGATCATTGTCGGCGTCAATGAATACGTCATCGACGAAACGCCGCAGGAGATCCTGTACATCGACGAGACAGCGCGCGATCAGCAGACGGCAAAGCTGAAGCGGCTGCGGGCGAAACGCTCGCAGGAAACCGTCGATCGAACGTTGAAAGCACTGCGAGCAGCGGCGGCGGAAGAACCTGGCGCCAGCCGCGGCCAGATCTCGTCTGCCAATACGATGCCCTACATCCTGGATTGCGTGCGCGCATACGCCACCGTCGGTGAAATATGCGCAGCCCTGCGCGACGTGATGGGTACGTATACCGAAGTCAGCATCGCGTAGGATTTCGCTTTTCTGGAGACGTGCGGCTCGGGGCGTGCCCTTCTGCCCTGTAAGCACGCCTGCGAATCGTAGAAGCATCCAAGACAATCAAAGGGATCAGGAGCGTGTATGGAATACGTGAATCTCGGTTCCACCGGAATGAAGGTCTCGCGGATTTGCCTCGGAGCGATGACCTATGGCTCAAAGCAGTGGCGGGAATGGGTGCTGGAGGAAGAGGAGTCGCTTCCCTTCTTTCGCCGCGCACTGGAAGCGGGCATCAATTTTTTCGATACGGCCGATATGTATTCGGTGGGCCGCAGCGAGGAGATCACCGGCAAGGCGCTGAAGCAGTTCGGCGCGGGCCGTGACAAGTTGGTGATCGCCACCAAGGTCTTCAACAAGATGAGCGATGACCCCAACGACCGCGGCCTGTCACGCAAGCACATCCTGCACTCGATCGATGCCAGCCTGCGCCGCCTTGGAACTGATTACGTGGATCTCTATCAGATCCACCGCTTCGATCCGGAGACACCGATCGAAGAGACGCTGGAGGCGCTCGACGCTGTGGTCCGGGCCGGCAAGGCGCTCTATATCGGTGCTTCCTCTATGTATTCCTGGCAGTTCCTCAAGATGCTCGAGTTCTCGCGCCAGAACGGGCTCGCCCGCTTCGTCAGCATGCAGAACCACTACAACCTGGTCTACCGCGAGGAAGAGCGCGAGATGATCCCGCTATGCCGAGAGGAAAAAATCGGACTGATCCCGTGGAGTCCGCTGGCGCGCGGGTTTCTTACCGGCAGCCGCAAACGCGGTGAAGGCTTTGGAAACACCCTGCGTGCAAAAACCGACGAGTATGCGCAGGGCCTTTATTACAAAGACTCGGACTTCACGGTTGTGGATCGGGTTACGGAGATCGCGCAGAAACGGGACGTGAACAATGCGCAGGTCGCGCTGGCCTGGGTGTTGGCGCAACCGGGGGTGAGCGCGCCAATCATCGGCGCGAGCAAACTGGAGCATCTGGACGATGCACTGCGCGCCCTGGAGGTCAAGCTCACGCCGGAGGAGATCCGGTCGCTGGAAGAGCCGTACGAGCCGCATCCCGTCCTCGGCCACAGCTGATGGCGATGGCTGAGGCGCTCTAAAAGTGCCGCAATTGCTCTTCTTCCTGCGCCGCCGGCGCTCCGGAGGCGCGCATCGTCTCGCGTTCAATCGAGCGGAAGACAATATCGCGCGAACCGAGCCCCACCGAGAGCGACAATGTCAGCACAATGCCGCCGAAAAGAATGCCGAAGGCGAGATCGACGATCTTCTGGCCGATTTCGAGATGATCGAGCGCCATGGCTGCCGTCAACACCAGGACCAGCCACTTCACGCCCAGGCTCAAAAGGCGTGCATACTGCAGGTTCATATTCACTGCGCCGATGAGAACGCCACGCGAGAGGAACCGCGCCACGATGTTGCCCACTAGCAAAATGACTCCGGCGCCAATCAATTTCGGAAGATAGCCGAGCAGCCCCGCAGCGATATTCGAGTTAGTCGACGCGCCAAATGCATCCACGCCCACTGCGATACCGAGGACCACGAAGACCCAGAACACCAGCCGCGCCGCAAGCCGGGCCGGTGTCTGGTGGGGAGACCATTCCGTAACCGCGTCCGTGCTACGGCCCAACTTCTCATCGAAGCGCAGCGAAACGAGAACGCGATACACGATCCAGCCCAGCAGCCAGCCGATGATCGAGAAGAGCACGACCGCCAGCAGAAAGGCCAGAATGCCCGGCAGCAAGGAAGCGAAGCGCCCCATTGCCTGCGCCATCGAGTTGCTCAGCGTATGGCCAACTTGGTTCCACATCGATCGTTCCTCCAACTTCTCCGCGCAATTCTTTCCGCGGCGGCGCGCTAAGGATTGAACCGGTCCGGCCAGCGCCAGCGCTGCACCAGGTACGGTTTGTTCTGTTCAAAGACGCGCTCCAACTGTTCTTGACGCCCCGTGGCAGACGCCGCGCTCTGCAGTTCCAGGACACGCGAGCCGACCCAGCCCAGGTAGAGAGGAGCCATGGCGCCCAGCAAATGACCGCGGCCGAGAGTGCGCAGGCGATAAGCCAGCGCGAAATCGTAAACAATGCGTGCCCAGAGCGCATCCGCCATGCGAAAGCTCTCCAGCGGCTGGCGGCTCAGCTTTTTCAACTCGAGCAACGTCACGGGGGGCAGCACCAGCGACCAGACCTCCTGCAGATTGCGCTGGCCGAGCTGGAAGGCATCTACCATCGGCTGCGGATCCGGCGAGGTCTCCGTGCCGGTGTCCATCTGCGCGGACTCTCCACCCCGGCTTCGGTGACGGAGTGCGAGCTGCGAATGCGCTGCCAGAGACTCGCGTGGCGATCGACGTCCGCAAACAACGGAGCCACGATCAATTGCAACAGGGTAGGCAGATCCATGCCGGATGCGGCGTACTCGTGATGCGCCGGCAGGTATACCTGGCATACCTTCTTGTCGCGCACCACAGCTTCGGTGGCGGGCCACAGCAGCCCCTGGGCGGCAGCAGCAGTGCTGATGCTCTGCCGTAGTCCGGGCAGGAATGCTGCGGAAACGGCGAAATCCTGCGCCAGCGGATAGCGCACGCGCTTGCCGTACAGGGCACGCGTCACCGGCGCCAGAATAGCCTGGTTCAGCAGCCCATCAAAGCGCCCGGCCTGATAGAGCGGCATAGTGAGATCGCAGCCGCTTTCGAACAGCGGCCGGGCTAATGCGTCCACAGCGGCCGGGGTAAACGCTGCCAGATCCGGATTCAGAATGATGCACGCTTTTGCGCCCAGAGACTCGGCTTCGCCCAGCAAAGCGGCATAGACCGGAGGCTGGCCCAGCCATGGCGCGCTGGAAGAGGCAGCGGCGGCGATTTCTTTTGCTATCAGCCGCACATCGCCCGTTTCTCCCAGCTTTTCCAGAGCCTCGCTCATTCCCGGCACACAGGGATGCACCACGGTGATCCGGCGGCCGACGTCGCTCCACTGCGCAGCCACGCTCCTGACATGCGCAATGTCCACCAGGCCGGGCAGGCCCACGACCAGATCTGCCTGCGGAGCGCTTTGGCTCTCGGCTGCCGTCACCTGTGCGTCTTCTACCTTTGCCATAGGCCTGTTTCCTTACATCATCCTTAACGCAGCGGCAGAGCAAGAATGCCTGCCAGTGGAATCCGCACCCATGCCGGTCGATTATTGAGTTCGTACATCAATTCGTACAGTGCCTTATCCAGGACGTAGATCTCCAGCAACTGCTCAAATCCCTCTGCATCGGCAGGCACCAGCAGGCCGCCGGCAGCTTTCATGGTAAGCCGGTACGCGCGGAGAAACGCGCTGCAGGCAGCCTGCTCCCATACGCGCGCCCAGGGCTCCAATCGCTCTGCATCGCCAGGTCTGCGCGTGAGCATGCGCATCAGCCCGGAGTACGCAGCGTAACTGAATGACCGCAACATACCAGCAACATCCTTCATGGGCGACTGCCTGGCCCTGCGCTCCGCCAGCGATCGCGCTGGCTCGCCTTCGAAATCCAGAATGACGAAGTCGCCGCGCGAGCGCAGCACCTGTCCGAGATGGTAGTCCCCATGCACGCGGATGCGTTGTCCCGCGGACTTCAACTCGTCAACACGTCCCAGCCGCTCCGCCACACGCCGGCGGCGGCTCAGCACCAACCCGCTCATCTCCTCCACATCTGCCGGCAGGCGCGAAAGGTTCTGTCGCAACGCGTCGAAGGCGGCGCTCGCATGCTCCGACAGATCCTTGCGCAGGAGTGACAGGTCCTCTTCAGTCATCGTCTCCGGGGCAAAGGCGTCGTCCTGTGTTGGCTGGCCAAGCGCCAGATGCATCTCCGCGGTGCGCCGTCCGAGCAGCGCCGCGGCATCCAGATAGGTTCCCACATACTCGCGCGTCCAGTCGCTCTCCGGATGCTCGCTCAACTCGGTCAGGGACACATTTGCGCGAGGATAGCGGTCTTCGGGCATTGTGACGACGGAGACGAGTTCGAAATAGCGCTGCAATTCCTCAAGCGTCCACTCCCAGCCATCGCCTTCGTTGAGCACCAGCCCCTGCAAGAGAGTGAGTGTTGAGGTTGTACTTTCCTCCGCTGCCAGTGTGTGCGGATGGTACTCCACGGCCCCGGCAAAGGGCGCAACGGCGCGGAATCCGCTGTGCTCGGTGAGATAACGGCCAATCTCCATGTCAGGATTGGGTCCGGGCTGCTGGCGGCGAAAGACTTTGAGGATCAGGCGACTCCCAAAGAGGATGGACGTATTGCTCTGTTCCGCCGATCCACGGCGCGGCTCCAGGACCTCGTCACCGCGCAGCTCCGCGAAGCTCGCGCTGGGGACGCCGATAGCGTCACCACGCTGCATCGCGATCGCGCCAGCATTGCCGATCAGCGAGAGAAATTCGCGGGCGGCCTCATCGTCGAACATGGCGTCGTGCAGGTAGCCGCTCCCCTCCCGTGTCGCAACGGTAGCCAGGACTGCGGCACCGTGGCTCCGGAAGATGCTTTCTGCCATCACGCCGATGGTGATTGCCAGGGGAACAAAATACATGTCGCGGTCGCCGCCGGTATATGTAACTTCGACCAGCACGAGCGCGTGATCGCCCATTTGTCCCCAATCCGCGACTGCGGTCGTAGCGATCTGCCTTGACTTGGCGCCGAACCAGCGCTGCTTCGGCAGAAATGCCGGCAGCCACTCCTGCTCCAGCCGATCGCGTGCCGCACCGGCGAGCACCGCTTTCCAGTCTGCTGCATGCTGCAGCCGCAGTCCGGTATCGACGGGAGCCTCCGGCTCTTCCGGCTCCAGCTCACCCTGCAACTCCAGCCACAGAAATCCATACTGGTTCAACGTGATGGAATAGAGCGTCTTCTCGATCTTCGGGAACTCGACATAGCCCAGCATCTCCACGGGCCGGAGCCCGGCGTATTCGGAAAGATCCAGTTGCGCCGGCTGCGGAAAGCGCGACAGGTTCGCCACGCACAGCACGCGCTCATCGCCATCCTCCCGCACATATGCGAGCACCTTGCGGTTGGACGGATGTAGGAACTTGAGCGACCCGCGGCCGAAAACGCGGAAGAGTTTGCGCAGCGCGATCATATTGCGCATCCAGTTCAGCAGGCTGGAAGGGTCGCTCTGTTGCGCCTCAACGTTGATTGCTTCGTAGCCCCAGACCGGATCCATGACCGGCGGCGAAAACAGCTTGGCCGGTACCGCGCGGCTGAAACCTGCATTGCGATCCGCTGTCCACTGCATGGGCGTGCGGACACCATTGCGGTCGCCGAGATAAATGTTGTCGCCCATGCCGATCTCATCGCCGTAATAGAGAATCGGCGTACCGGGAAATGAAAATAACAGGCTGTTCAGCAGCTCGATGCGGCGGCGATTGTTGTCGACCAGCGGCGCAAGCCGCCGCCGGATACCGATATTAATGCGCATGCGCGGATCGGCACTGTAGGCGAAGTACATGTAGTCGCGCTCTTCATCGCTCACCATCTCCAGCGTCAGCTCATCGTGGTTGCGCAGGAAGATGCCCCACTGGCAGTTCTCCGGAATGTCCGGGGTCTGCGCCATGATTTCGGTGATGGGCAGCGCATCCTCCTGGCGCAGAGCCATGTACATGCGCGGCATCAGCGGAAAGTGGAAGGCCATGTGGCATTCATCGCCATCGCCGAAGTAAGGACGAACATCGGCGGGCCATTGGTTCGCCTCGGCCAGGATCAAACGGCCGTCATAGTCCTTGTCAATCTCCGCACGGATCTTCTTCATGACCGCATGCGTTTCCGGCAGGTTCTCGCAATTGGTGCCGTCGCGCTCTACCAGGTACGGAATTGCATCGGTGCGCAGGCCGTCCACGCCCATGTCCAGCCAGTAGCGCATGATGTTCAGCACCTCTTCCATCACCAGCGGATTGTCGTAGTTCAAATCCGGCTGGTGCGAGAAAAAGCGATGCCAGTAGTACTGCTCCGCAACGGGGTCCCAGGTCCAGTTTGATTTTTCAGTATCGGTAAAGATGATGCGGGCGTCTTTGTAGAGCTGGTCCGTATCGCTCCACACGTAGTATTCGCGTTCCGGCGAGCCTTTGGGTGCGCGGCGAGCCCGTTCGAACCACGGATGCTGGTCCGAGGTGTGGTTCACCACCAGCTCCACCATCACCTGTATGCCACGATCATGCGCGGCGGCCAGGAATGCCTTGAAGTCGTCCAGCGTTCCATAGCTGGGGTTTACGTTCAGGTAGTCCGAGATATCGTAGCCATCGTCCCGTAATGGCGAAGGAAAGAACGGCAACAGCCACAGGCACGTAACCCCCAAATCCTGTACGTAGTCCAGTTTTTGGATCAGGCCGGGAAAGTCGCCAATGCCATCGCTGTTGCTGTCCATAAAGGCCCGGACATGCAGTTCGTAGATGATGGCATCCTTGAACCACAAGGGGTCCGACATGCTGCCCGATGCTTTCAATTCCCTCTCCTCGTATGAAAGGCGCTGCTATCTGCGCACATGGAAGACGTGCGCCGGCACATCATAAGGACGCAGCTCGACGTAATTCCGCGAGCCCTGCCAGCGATAGCCGCGGTTTGCCAATACATCGAAGACTTCAAAGGTCGCTCCATCCCTGAGCCCAAGCGCAGCCAGATCGAGGCTTACAAATCCACCCTGTGTATTCACCGGATCGAGACTCACGATCGCGAGCACTACGTCTGCTCGATCGGCGGTCGCCTTACTATACGCAATGATCTGCGGGTTCTCGGTCAAATGGAAGGCCAGGTTCTCGTTGCGCTGCAGGGCAGGATGAGCACGCCGGGCCTGGTTGAGGCGTGTGATGAGCGGTCGCAGCGAGCTCGGGGCATCACGGTTCCAGCGCTTGATCTCGTACTTCTCGCTGTTCAGATATTCCTCGCTGCCCTCCTTGAAGCCGGCATTTTCGCCAAGTTCGAACGCGGGACCGTACATTCCATAGTTCGATGAGAGCGTCGCGGCCAACACCAAACGGCTCTTGAACGCGTTCGGGCCGCCGGTCTGCAGCCCAAACGGCAGAATGTCCGGCGTATTCGGCCAGAAGTTCGGCCGCATATACTCCGAGACACTCGTCTTCGTGAGCTCAGTCATATATTCGGTCAGCTCAGCCTTGGTGCTACGCCAGGTGAAGTAGGTATAACTCTGCGTGAAGCCAAGCTTCGCCAGCCGCTCCATGACACGCGGCCGCGTGAATGCCTCGGCCAGGAAGATCGCGTCCGGATACACTTTCTGCACTTCGGCAATGACCCACTCCCAGAAGGGAAAAGCCTTGGTGTGTGGGTTGTCGACGCGGAAGATACGAACGTCCTTCTCCGCCCAGAACATGAAGACTTCCTTCAGCGCATCCCATAGCCCTTGCCAGTCGCTTGACTCGAAATCCAACGGATAGATGTCCTGGTATTTCTTCGGTGGATTCTCCGCATATTGAATCGATCCGTCGGCACGCTTCTTGAACCACTCGGGATGCTCCGTTACCCAGGGATGATCGGGCGCGCACTGGAAAGCAATGTCCATCGCCAGCTCCATCTTTCGCACGCGAAGCTGCTGAATCAGATATTCAAGATCGTCGAAGGTCCCTAACTCCGGCAGGATGGCGAGATGTCCGCCCTCTTTCGCGCCGATCGCCCAGGGACTGCCTACGTCGCCGGCCTTCGCGTCGGTCGTGTTGTTCTTGCCCTTGCGAAAGCTGCGACCAATAGGATGGATGGGTGGTAGATAGAGTACGTCGAAGCCCATGTCTGCGACGTAGTCGAGTTGCTCTGCAACATCGCGCAGCGTCCCATGCTGGCCAGGTTTTCCCCAGGAGCGTGGGAACAATTCGTACCAGCTCGAAAACCGCGCCCGCTCGCGATCCACCCAGATGCGCAGCGTGCGCTCGTAGCGCGTCTGCATCTCGGTTTCCGGATAGCGCTTCTCCAGCTCGAGCAGGCTATCGTCGAAAGCCGCGTCTACAGAGCCCGCGCGCACCTGCGCCGCAAATGCCCGCAGGCGTGCCGCATCCTCTTTTGCCGCGCGTTTCGACGCCGCTTCGATCAGCAACGCACCCGTCTTCAACGGCAAGTCCAGGTCCTGCCCTGCATCCTGCCGCTTCTTCAACTCCGAGCGCCAGGTGAGAAAGTGGTCTACTTCGCCCGCGATCGTGTACTCATAAAAGCCCTGCCGGTCCAACGGAAAACTCGCTGTCCAGCGGTCGTTGCCGAGGGCCGTCATCTCTTCGGCTTGCCACTCGGCTTCGCTTACGTGCCGGTGCAGCAGATGGGCCCGCACCAGGTCGTGTCCATCGCCGAAGACGTCCGCCTCCACGCGGATCTGATCACCGACGACCCGCTTGACCGCAAACCGTGCACCATCGATCTGTGGCGTTACTCCTTCTATCACCACTCGGCTTCGGCCGTTCACCGGCTTGGTGGACGCTGCGACGGAGGCTCGCCCTCCTGCTGCCTGGGTTCTGCGCTTGTCCGTATTCGCTGATTTTTTTGACGTGCCCTTCTTCGCGGATGTGGTGGTCTCAGTTGCCATCTTGTTCGTCGTCGTCTCCATCGTCTCGTCTATTGCACGCGGAAAGCTGCGCTCCGCCCGTTCTTACCAAAGATGCAGGTTCGGTGCGGAGCGTTCGCTTTCCAAGGCATTCGTCGCGATGCGTGAAGTCATTTCTCGAAGTGGCCCCACAGCGTGTTAAGCGACTCTGCGTACGCTGGATGCGCAAAAACTGCATCCTCGAGCGTGGTGTAACGCAGCTTTCCCATCATCGCGAGTTCAAACATACTCATCAACTCGCCGCCTTCGGGCGCGAGAATGGCCGCGCCGAGAATCTCCTCCGAATCCACATCGACAACTGCCTTCAACATTCCCCGCGTCTCGCCGGTCTCAATGGCACGCGCAATCGACGAGACCGGCATGCGCGCTACTTTGATTTTGCGCCCAGTCTGACGTGCCTCTGTCTCCGTCATGCCGATGCGGCCAAGCTGCGGGTCCATATACACGACGTACACCGTCATGCGGTCGGTCGTCTTTCGCCCTCCTTTGCCGTTGATCAGGTTGTCGCGCAGAATGCGGTAGTCGTCATAGGAAACGTGCGTGAAGGCCGGACCGCCTTTCACGTCGCCCACTGCATAAATCCCCGGCACATTCGTGCGCAGTTCTTCGTCCACCTTCACATAACCGTGTTCATCGGTTTCCACACCCGCAGCGGAGAGTTGCAGCTCCTTTGTATTCGGAGAACGCCCCACCGCAACGAAGAGGTGCGATCCGGATATGCTTCTGCCATCTTCAAGATGGGTCACGACGCTGCCGCCACCGTCAACGCTGACCGCGGTCGCGCTGGTCTCAATCTTCAGCCCATCCTCGCGCAGAATGGCTTCGACTGCTTCGGCAACATCTGCATCCTCGTGGCCCAGCAGATGCTTCCCGCGCTCGATCAGCGTTACTTCACTGCCGAAGCGGCGAAACATCTGCCCGAATTCGACCGCTTCGTAGCCGCCACCGAGAACCACGAGATGTTCCGGCACGACATCGAGTTCCATCAGGCTCACGTTGTCGAGATACGGCACGCTGTCGAGCCCTGCCAGCCTGGGCACCGTCGGATGGTCGCCCGTGTTGATCACGATCGTCTCCGCGGTCAGCCGGCGCTCGCCGCCTGCCTTCAGCGCAACAGCGATCTCCTTCGGCGCCACGAAACGTGCTTCACCCCGCACCAGCTCGGGCTGTCCGCTGGCAAAGCGCTTCTCGTTCGAAGTGCGGAACTGCTCGACGATCTTCCGTTTGCGCGCGCGGATCTGCTCCATGTTCACCCGCACGGAGCCGACTTCAATGCCTAGCTCTGCCGCGTGCCGCGCCTGCCATGCGCGTTGCGCGCTGGCCACCATCGTCTTGGTAGGGGTGCAGCCGTAATTGATGCAGGTGCCCGCGACCTCCGCGCGTTCGATCAACGCGACGCGTTTGCCGGCCTTCACAAAGTCGGACGCCAGCGGATTGCCCGCCTGCCCTGAGCCTAGAATCAACACATCGTATTGTTCCGCCATTGCGCCGTCCTTCTTCGCAAATCCCACTAGATTCAGAAGCGCGATACAGCGAAGAGCGCCAGCAGAATCGCGGTCGCATCTTCCATGAGTGCAATCGGCAGGTCCTTCACACCGCGGCTTGTAATGGTGCGGCGCAGCCAATAGCCGGCATAGGCTCCCAGCACTGCGCTGACGCCACCGATCGCTGCCGGGAAGATCCACGGCATTCCTGCGGCTACCGCGAGTGCGCTGCCGCAGAGCGCTCCCAGCAGAAAGCGCGCCGCGAGTGGACCAGCCTGGATGCGCGGAGGGACCACCGGCAGCTTGTCTGCGATGAGTTCCCCGATCGCAAGCAGCACGAAAATGTACATCGCGACCGGCTTTGCCAGGAAGCTCAACCCGGTCCCGCCAAGATGCAGCCAGCCCAGATGCGGCCAGCCTCGTTGCGCGACGATTGTGACAATCGCAATTCCAGTCAGCGAGCGCAGGCCGCTGACGCCCCCGATCAATATGCAAAGGAGATACAAAATCGTCGATGTCATCGTGCTGCCCTCGGCGGAAAAGTGAACAAGACTATTGGCTATGACAAGAGCACAAACAGTGTAAGGCAGGGCCGAACTGCGAACGCAGCCGTTCTCTCAAGGAGCGGCTGCATGGAACCAATCACGCCGCAATACTGCATCTGTGTCTTGCCCTAGGATGCGCCATATGCGACCGGCCGTGCCAGCAAACCTGGTCAGAAAACAAGAAAGGACGCCGCTGGGCGTCCTTTCTTCGCGCAATCTGTACCGGCTGCTCTTATCCTTCGCGCAACATGCTGGGTTCTTCCGGCGACCGCAACCGGACGAGGCGGTCGATGGTATAGGGCGAGCGCTGCTGCGAGGTGTGATAGTGCCGCACCTGCAACTCGCCCAGCAGGCCGATCGCCAGCATCTGGATGCCGGCCAGGATCAAAACACCGGCAACGACAAAGAGGGGCCCGTGCTGGTCCATCACATGCTGGTGCGTAAGCAGCTTCAGTACGGCAAGAAACATGGAGATGGCACCCCCAAACAAAATTGCGAGCGAGCCAAGCGTGCCGAAAAAGTGCAGCGGCCGCGACATGTACTTCAGCAGGAACCGGATCGTCAGCAGGTCGAAGAAGACGCGGAAGGTGCGGGAGATACCGTAGTGGCTCTTGCCGCGCTCACGGTTCACGTTCTTGATCGGAATCTCGCAGATGCTGGCGCCATACCAGGAGGCGAGCGCCGGAATGAAGCGGTGCATCTCGCCATAGAGCGGGATGTTGTGGATCACCTCGCGCCGATATGCCTTGAAGGTCGTGCCGAAGTCGTGAATGTCCACACCGCTCAGCTTCGCCATGAGCCAGTTCGCGCAGCGCGATGGAAACCGCCGCATCACGAAGTTGTCGATGCGCTCCTTGCGCCATCCACTCACTACGTCGTAGCCCTCTTCCAGCTTGGCCAGGAAGTTGGGAATCTCCTCCGGATCGTGCTGCAGGTCGCCGTCCATGGCCAGGATGAAGTCGCCCTGCGCATGGTCGAACCCCGCAGCCAGCGCGGAGGTCTGCCCGAAGTTGCGCCGGAGCTTCACCACCAGCACGCGGCTGTCTACCGCGGCGATCTCCTCCAGCAGCTTGTAGCTGCGGTCGCTCGATCCATCGTCCACCAGCACCAGCTCAAAGCTGTCGCCGACCGTCTCCATCACCGCTTTTAAACGGTCGTAGAGAGCTGTGACGTTCTCTTCCTCATTGTGGAATGGGACGACGATCGAGTACTTAGGCATAGTAGCTGTATTATATCTGACCCGATTGCGCTTTTCCGGCGACTTCCCGGGCGGTGTACCTGCTTCGAAAACCGGCGGATCAAGCGGCGTTTCCCGCCTGCCGGAGGACGGTGCGCAGCGCCGACACTGCTCGCTCACATGCGGCGCGGTCCACGTCGCGGTGGGTGACAAATCGCACCTCATCCGGTCCTGCGGTCCCGCATAGCACGCCCTGCGCCTTCAGCCCCGCTATCGTTTCCGCTGCGGTCCTGTGGGTCGAGCGAAAGATGACGATGTTCGTCTGCACCGTCTCCAGATCGAGCACGCAGCCCGGAATCGCGGCGATTTGCTCGGCCATCCAGCGAGCATTCGCGTGATCTTCCCTGAGCCGCGCGGGCATCTCTTCCAGCGCAATCAAGCCAGCCGCGGCCAGCACACCGGCCTGCCGCATGCCTCCGCCCAGCATCTTGCGAATGGAGCGGCCGCGATCGATCAGCGCGCGCGAGCCAACCAGCATCGAACCCACCGGCGCGCACAGACCCTTGCTGAGACAGAACATCACCGTTGCGCAGCCGCGCGCCAGTGCCGCCACAGGCACGGCAAGGGCCGCCGCCGCATTGAAGACACGAGCGCCGTCGAGATGCACCGGCAGTCCGCGCTCCGCCGCGCCGGTCCACACCTCTTCAAGGACTGCCAGCGGTGTAATGGTCCCGCCTGCCATGTTGTGTGTGTTTTCAAGCATGATCAGTCCGGTCTGCGCACGGTAGTAGATGGGCGCTGCGATCGCCGCCGCGATCCGCTCCCACCGCAGCACGCCGCGCTCGCCCTCCACCTGCCGCAACTGGCAGCCGCTGAAGGCGGAGACCATCGCCATCTCCCAGTCCACCACGTGCGCCCGCCGCTCGCAGATCACCTCCTGCCCAGGCTGCGTGTGCAGCCGCACGGCGATCTGGTTGCCCATGGTGCCGGTGGGCACGAAGAGCGCCGCTTCCTTCTTGAAAATCTCGGCCGCCCGCGTCTCCAGCCGGTTTACCGTGGGGTCCTCGCCATAGACATCGTCGCCGACCTCGGCCTGGCCCATGGCGCGGCGCATCGACTCCGTCGGCTTGGTCACGGTGTCGCTGCGCAAATCAATCGTATCCATGTTCATTACCTTTCCCTGCAAATGATCCGGCAGCGGGACGGCCTTCGGCGTACGACTGGCCGTCGAGCCCTCCTATCGACAATACTTGTGCTGTGGACATCCCCGCGAATTCGGATCCATTTTCGCCCGAGGCAACCGACCCGCTTCCCTGTTTTCATGCCTGGTTTGCGGAGGCACGGCTGGCTGAGCCGAACGATCCCGACGCCATGGCGCTGGCGACCTCCACTCCTGCAGGCCTGCCCTCCGTGCGGATGGTCCTGCTGAAGGAGATCACAGCGGACGGGTCGTTCCTCTTCTACACCAACACGGAGAGCCGCAAGGGTGAGGAACTGGCCGCCAATCCGCATGCGGCGCTGTGCTTCCACTGGAAGTCGCTGCGCCGGCAGGTGCGCATCGAGGGAGCAGTCTCTGAGGTCTCACCCCAGCAGGCGGACGCTTACTTTCACAGCCGCGCTGCGGGGAAGCCAGCTTGGCGCACTCGCGTCCAGAGCAATCGCGCCCTCTCGCCGATCGCGCACTGCTCGAATCGCGCGCGGCGGAGTTGGCCCGCCAGTATCCCAACGAGGTGCCGCGCCCGCCTTACTGGACCGGCTTTGCCGTTCGCGCGGCGGCGATAGAGTTCTGGCGCAGCCGGCCGGACCGGCTGCATGATCGCGTCGTGTATATGCGCATCGCAGCCGGATGGCAACGTACGCTGCTGTATCCATAGGCATGCTTCGCGTGTCCATTGCGGCGCCATGCGCTGAAAGTCCTGCCGATCATCAGCACTCTCGTCCCGAAAAGAAGCGATTTCCGTCCCTGCCCTCTTGCCGTGACGGAATCGCTGCGCAATAATCAAGCCTCTTCCGCAAACCTTTCCAGGATTGAAAGGTTTTTGTCTGACCAGGTGTCTGCTTCCGTTGTTTGTCCCGGCAGGTTCCGCAGCACGCAGAATGGACCACCGGCTGCTTTGGATGTCGTTTTCTTCTTGGAGGCCGTTCCCATGCGATCGCTCAGACTCGCTCTATTCGTGTTTCTGTCATCTCTGCCGTGCCGCTGCTGGCGCAAACCAGCTTTACCTCCGTTCGTGGCACCATCACGGACCCTTCCGGCGCACTGATCCCCAACGCGCAGGTCCGCTTACGAATACTCGCGACTAACGCCGGTGTCGAACGGCACCTCGGATAACTCCGGCCTCTATTCAGTTTCCCGCAGCTCGCGCCCGCGACCTACACCATCACGGTGACCGCTCCAGGCTTCGCGCCTTCGACCAAGCAGGCACAATTGCTGGTGAATCAGCCGGCCACGATCAACTTTCAGTTCGGTGTCGTCCAGTCATCGCAGACCGTCAACGTCAGCGCCGAGGCGCAGACGCTGAACAACACCGACGCCACCATCGGCAATGCCTTCAATAGTCAGACGATTCAGGCGCTTCCCTCGGAAGGCCGAAATGTTCCGGATCTGCTCAGCCTGCAGCCCGGCGTGCTTTACCTGGGCCGGGCGGCGATCAGCAGAGCGACAGCCGCTCCGGCTCGGTGAATGGTGCGCGGTCCGACCAGACGCAATGTCACCCTGGACGGCCTGGACGATAACAACCAGGACCAGGGACTCGCGTTCACCGGCGTTCTGCGGCCGACGCTCGATTCCACCGAGGAATACCGCGTCGCCACCATCAACTGCGAACGCGCGACTCGGAAGGTCCTCCGGCGCGCAGGTCTCCATCGTCACCCGGTCCGGCACCAACGCATTCCATGGCAGCGTCTACGAATACAACCGCCCCGGCTTGGGCGACGCCAACGACTGGTTCAACAAGGCAGTCCCAGATATCCAAGGGAGAGCCCAACGTTCCCGGCAAGCTCATCCGCAATACCTTCGGCGCATGGGTCGGTGGCCCCATCATAGAAGGACAAGCTCTTCTTCTTCTGAACCTATGAGGGACAGCGCACGGCGGAAAACACGCAGGTCACCCGCACCGTTCCGACCGCTTCTTTCAAGGCAGGCGACGTCAAGTACACGCAGCAATGGCACCGTCGTCACGCTGAGCCCGGCCCAGATCGCCACCATGGAACCACTTGCGGCGCCAACGGCGCCTGCCCCTGGGGCCCCGGCGTCGATCCAAATGTGCTCGCAATATTTCAGCCTGTACCCCACCGCCAACGGTCTTGCGCAGGGCGACGGCCTCAACCTGGGGTCCTTCACTTTCTCCTCGCCGAATCCAGGCACACTGAACACCTCCATCGCGAAGCTCGACTACCAGCTCAACGATCAGCATCATCTGTTCATCCGTGGCAACCTGCAGAAGGACACGCAGGCGGGAGTTCTGCAATTCCCGGGCCAGCCGCCTCCAGCTTCACCACCGATAACACCAAGGGACTGGCTGCCGGCTGGGACTGGACGCTCAATGCGCACATGATCAACGACCTGCGCTACGGCTACATCCGCCAGGGCAATGCCGATCGCGGCATCGGCACAGGGCGACTACGTCAACTTCCGGTTCATGGATCAGGCCACCTCGCATACCCGTTCCACCATCGTCAATGTCCCGGTACACAACGTCGTCGATACGTTCACATGGACCAAGGGCCAGCATAGCCTCAGCTTTGGCGTGAACTACCGGCTCATCTTCAACAATCGCAGCTCCGATGCATCCAGCTATCAACAACGCCAGCACCAATGAATACTGGATCGCGGGCGGCGGCAGCATCGCGAATACCGGTGGCAGTTTCGATCCTGCAGCCTTCGGATATCCGGGCGTGGATTCGGGCTTCTCCAATTCCTACAACATCGCCATCGCCGCACTCAGCGGGATTGTCCCGTCCGTCGCGGGTCAATTCAACTACGCTGTGTCCAGCGATGGAGCAACCGGCAATCTTCTGGCTGACGGGGCATTCGTGGACCGCCATTACAAGACGAATGAATTCGAATACTTCCTGCAGGACGCCTGGCGGCTGCAACCAAATTTCACCCTCACCTTCGGCATCCGCCAATCCATGCTGCAAACGCCTTACGAAACCCACGGGCAGCAGGTCGCTCCCACCATCGATATCCACCAGTGGCTCATGAACCGCGCCGCCGGAGCGGCCACAGGGACAACCGTACAGCCGGATGTCACCTTCGCGCCCAAGCGGGCAGGCGCGCGGCCTCAAGCCCTACTGGCCATCGCAGCTCGGCAATGTGGCTCCGCGCCTCGCCTTTGCGTACTCCCCGGACAACAAGACCTCCATCCGTGGCGGCTTCGGCCTCTATTACGATCATTTCGGCCAGGGCATCGTGAATTCGTTCGATCAGCTCGGCTCTTTCGGCACCAGCACCAACCTGAATAATCGCGGCGGGCAGTTTTTCACCGGACAATGCTCCCCGCTTCACCGGCGTGCACAATCTGCCGCCTCTCGGGAGCCACCAGCCCAGCGTCGTGCAATACCCATACACTCCGCCTACCGACGTGAATAGCACCGGCTTCGCCATCACCTGGGGTATCGATGATCGCCTGAAGACGCCGTACTCCGAGGCGATAGATTTCTCCGTGCAGCGCGAGCTGCCCGGCGGCTTCACGCTGGAGACTGCGTACCTCGGCCGCTTCGGCCGCCGGCTGCTGCAGCAGCTCGATCTTGCCGAACCGCTCGACCTTGTCGATCCGCAATCCGGCATGGACTACTTCACGGGCCGGCACCCTGCTGTCACAGGATGTAGATCGCAACAATGGCTATGCAGATCCTGAAGGCAGCGCAAGGCCTCCGTCGCAGCCGATTCCCTACTTCGAGAACCTGTTCCCTTATCTCGCGACCGGCGGCATGAGTGCAACCCAGAACATTTACAGCAACGAGTGGGCCTTCCAGCGCGGCAATGAAACCACCGCTCTCTCGGACATCGACGTCTATTGCACCCTCGGCTGCGGGCCCTATACACTCCCCGCTATTACCAGCGGCAGTTCTCTTCCCTCTATGCCTGGTCGAACGTCGGTAGCTCCAGCTACAACGCAGGCCAGCTCATCCTGCGCCACGCCATGAGCCATGGCGTGCAGTTTGATTTCAGCTATACCTTCTCCAATTCCATCGATCTCGGCTCAGACACCGAGCGCACCGGCGAGCTGAACGGCACCTGCACCTACAACAGCGGTGGCTCCTTCTCCGAGATCATCAACACCTTCCATCCCGAGTACAACCGCGGCGTCTCGGACTTCGATACCCGCCATCTCATCAACGGCGATTGGGTCATCCAGTTGCCCTTCGGCTCCAATCAGCGCTTTCTCAGCTCCGGCGGCAGGCTGGTGGATGGCATCGTTGCCGGCTGGCAGCTCTCCGGACTCGCGCGCTGGTCCAGCGGTCTGCCCTTCTCCGTCTATGGTCACCGGCTGGCCTACCAACTGGCAGGAGGAAAGCAACGCCGTGGTTACGGGAGTCGGTCAAGATGCACCGCACGTCGTGAATGGCTCGCCGGAGGTTTTCGCCGACCCCGATGCCATCAACAACGGCGTGGCTTCCGGATCGCCCGATTCGTCTGCCCTATCCTGGTGAGGCTGGCCAGCGCAACAACTTCCGCGGCGATGGCTACTTCGACATAGACACCGGACTCTCCGAAAGCGTGGAAGATCAAAGAGGAGATGGCGCTGAAGTTTGCCTGGGAAGTCTTCAACGCCACCAACTCCGTGCGCTTCGATACCAACCCGGTCAGAACCCCACCGGCGGTCTCAACGGTGAGATCACCAGCGGAACGCTCGGGCAATACAGTTCTACGCTTACCATTCCGCGCGTCATGCAGTTCTCGCTGCGTTACAGCTTCTGATGTCCTCGCTTCGCACTCATAGCGGCTTCGGCGTATTGTCGAAGCCGTCGCTTTTGCATTGCTATCTCATTTCGTTCGAGCGTCCATGACTCTTCGTCTTCTGCCGTCCTTCGCGCTTCTGCTCGCTGTTTCGCTGTCCGCACAAACTGCCGCCCCCGCCACGCAGACCAAACCGCCGCTCACGCTCGACGCTTTCATGGCCGAGACGGAATACACCTCCGCGCGCCTCTCGCCCGATGGAACGGCGGCCGTGATCGCGACCCGCGAGCCGGACTGGATGGCGAACCGCTTCCGCGAGGACCTGTGGCTGTGGCGCGCGTCCACCGAAGAAACTGGAGCCGCTCACCACGTCCGGCCATGACAGCGGCCCGGACTGGTCGCCCGACGGGCGGTTCATCGCCTTCACTTCGGACCGTCTTCTTTCCGACGAGAAGCCCTCCGAAAGCAAAGACAGTAAGGACAAAGACGACACGCCCGGCCGCATCTGGATTGTCTCGGCGGAGGGAGGCGAGGCGCGTCCGCTCTATCGCACAAAGGATGATGTTCACTGCTTCGCCTGGGCGCCGGACAGTTCAGCAATCTACATCGCCATCCAGCAACCGCTCTCAAAGGACGAGACCGACGCGAAGGAGCGCGACTGGAAGGACGTCACGCGCTATCGAACCAGCGATCGTGGCGACCTGCTGCTCCGCATTCCGATACCGCAGCCGGCAGCTTCGGCTCCGCAGCCCAATGCCGTGCCACCCACGCCCGCTGCCAGTCAGCCGCCGCTTCCGGAAGGCGCAACCGTGATCGCCCGCAGTCCGCTGGCGATTGATTCCATCAAGGTCGATCCACACAGCGGCACCATTGCATTTGTTACCAATTCGGTTACGCATCGACTGGAGAACCCGGCGGACACGGAGATTTACTCCGTGGCCCCGAGCGGCGGCGCAGTCACGCAGCTCACTCACAATCAGGGCCTTGAAAGCAATCTGCGCTGGTCGCCGGATGGCCAGCGGCTCTACTTCACGGTAGCGGGCCGCGGCCGGCTCAGTCGAAGGCCCCTATCGCGATGTGCAGGGGCGGCTTTATTCCATCTCTGCGCACGGCGGCACACCCCAGCGGCTCGGTGCGGACTTCGACGGCAACTGGCAGGACTACACCGTCCTCTCCGACGGCACGCTTCTCGCCACCGGCACGAAAGGCACCAGCACGCAGGTCTACCGCGTCAAAGGCGAGCACGCCGAGAAACTTGCCGGCGTGCCGGGCACGTATGGCGGTCTCGACGCTGCCGCAGCACGGCGATGCGCTTCTGCTGACGCACTCCGGCATCCGTGAGCCGGCGGAGGTTTATATCGCCTCAGCCTCTCATCTCGAACAAGGCAAACCGCTCACGCATTTCAATGCGCACTATCTCGACTACGCGCAATCGGATTGGCGGCCCTACACCTGGAAGGCGGACGACGGCGCCACCGTCGAAGGCGTGCTCATCTATCCGCCGGGCAAACGCGATGCGAAGCATCTGCCCATGCTCACACTCATCCATGGCGGCCCGGCCGATGCCGATGGAGACCGCTTCGGCGCTGACTGGTACGACTGGGCCACCATGGCCGCCGCCGAAGGCTGGCTGGTCTTCCGTCCCAACTATCGCGGCTCTGCCGGCTATGGCGACACGTTCATGCAGCAGATCACGCCGCACATCGTTTCCGTTCCCGGCAAAGACATCCTCGCCGGCGTCGATGCGCTGGTCGCCGACGGAACTGCCGATCCGAGCCATCTCGTCATCGGCGGCTACAGCTACGGCGGCTACATGACCAACTGGCTGATCACGCAGACCACGCGCTTCCGCGCCGCCGTCACGGGCGCCGGCGCGGTGGAGCACGCGGCCAACTGGGGCAATGATGATGAAACCTATGATGATGCGGCGTATCTCGGCGGCCGGCCGTGGGAGAAGCCGGATATTTACCAGAGCGAAGCGGCGCTCTTCCAGATGAACAAGGTCACCACGCCAACGCACATCATCGCCGGCGATGCCGATATCCGCGTGGCCTTCCTCGAAGACATCCTGCTGGAGCACGCGCTTGAGTCGCTCAACATTCCGCATGCACTGCTCACGTTTCCCGGCGAGGGGCACCCGCTATCGAAGAATCCCTGGCATGGTTACATTGCTTTGCGCGAGGAGTTGAAGTGGATCAATCAGTACGGCGATCATGCTCCGCCTGCGCCATAGCCATCCGTCTCGCGTCGCCCTGCGGCAATTATCTCTTTTCAGCGGAGTGCTCATGTCCCGTTTCGTCCGTCTTCTGCCCGCTGCTGCACTGCTCTGCTGCAGCGTCTTCGCTCTTGCTCAGGCTCCCGACTACGCGCGCGATCCGCATCAGGCCGTCGATGATGCCTACACGGCGGCGATTCGCAAGTACACCACGGCGCCCGAGTTCAACTCGCCGCTGACGGACTATCTGCCCGCTTCGAAGACCGTGCCCACGCCGGCCAAAGTGCTGGGCGATGTTTCCGGCGCGCCGAATATGCTTCCTTACGCGGAGGATGTCTACAAATACTTCCGCGAGCTCGCCGCCGCATCGCCGCGGGTGCGCGTGGTCACGATCGGCCACACGGAAGAAGGCCGCGAGATGATCGCGGTCGCGGTGGCCGACGAATCCCTGCTTGCGCACCAGAAGGAAAATGATGCGCGCCTGGCGAAGCTCGCCGATCCGCGCACTCTGGACATGGACGATGCCAAGGCCGCGCCGCTCATCGCTGCATCCACGCCTGTCTACTACATCACCGGCACCATCCACTCGCCCGAGACCGGCGCGCCCACCGCTCTGATGGAGCTGGCCTACCGCCTCGCCGTCGATGACTCGCCGTACATCCAGTACATCCGCTCGCATGTCATCACGCTCATCACGCCCGTAGTCGAGGTCGACGGCCGCGATCGCATGGTGGATGTCTATCGCTGGCATCGGGCGCACCCGGACGAAACTTACCCGCACCTTCTTTACTGGGGTCACTACGTCGCACATGACAACAATCGCGACGCGATGACCATGAACCTCGCGCTCACGCGCAACGTGCTCAACACCTACATCGCGTGGCACGCGCAGGTGCTGCACGATCTGCACGAGTCGGTTCCCTTCCTCTACGACAACACGGTCGGCGACGAGCCCTATAACAGCTGGATCGATCCGATCCTCACCAACGAATGGCAGATGCTTGGCTGGTCGAATGTGCAGGCGATGGAAAAGTTCGGGATGCCGGGGGTGTTCACGCATGGCGACTTCGACACGTGGAGCCCCGGCTATCTGATGTTCCTGGCCGCCATGCACAACGGGATCAGCCGGCTCTATGAGACCTTCGGCAACGGCGGCGCCGACACGGTGGAGCGCGTCCTGACACCGGACGAATACGCGCGCACCTGGTACAAGCCGAATCCGCCGCTACCCAAAGTCCTGTGGTCGCAGCGCGACAACAACAACTACGAAGAGACCGCGCTGCTGACCACGCTCGATTACTTCGCGCACAACGGAAAGCTCTTCCTCAACAACTACTACCTGAAGAGCAAGCGCTCGATCCTGAAGCCCGCGCAGAATGGCCCCGCCGCCTATGTGCTCTCGGCGGACGATCCGTCGCCCAGCAGGCAGGCCATGCTGCTCCGCGTGCTGCACGACCAACATGTTGAGGTGCAGCAGACCACCGCGCCTGTCACCGTCCAGTTGCCGCAGCCATCCAAACCTTCAGACGCAGACAAGGACGATGAGGCGAAGTCCGCGAAGCCCAAGCCGCCCACATCGCGTACATTTCCCGCCGGCAGCTACGTCGTCCGCATGGACCAGCCATATTCGCGCATCGCCGACGCCTTGCTCGATCGCCAGTTCTGGTCGCCGGAAGATCCGCAGAAGCATCCTTACGATGACACTGGATGGTCGCTTCCGCCGCTCTTTGGCGTGGATACAGCGCGCATCCTGGATAGCGCGATCCTCAAGGCGCCGATGCATGTAGTCGAAGACCCAACGACGCCATCGACTGCTGCCTCGCTGTCCGGCGACACATTCCTGATCGAGAACCACGCCGACCCGTCGCTCATCACGCTGCGCTATCAGCTTGCTCATGCAACCATCACGGCGACAGACGCCAGCATGACCTCCGGCGGCCATACGTACCCCGCCGGCACATGGATCGTGCGCGGCGTCCCGGGCGCTGACCTGGAGAAGGCCGTCGCGCCGCTCCATCTGCATGTCACAGCCGCGTCGGATATGCCTAGCGTGGCCACGCATCCCGTAGCGGCTCCGCGGATTGCGCTGATGCACACGTGGCTGGACACGCAGCCCGAAGGCTGGTGGCGGCTGGCGCTGGACAACCTGCACATTCCCTACAGCTACATCAGCACGCAGACCGTTGCTGCCGAGCCCGATCTGCGGGCGAAGTACGATGTCATCCTCTTCGCGCCGGTCGGCCGCAGCTCGCAGCTCATCCTCAGCGGCATTCCGATGTGGGGCAATGCCATGCCGTGGCAGAAGTCCGACATCACGCCCAATCTCGGTCGCATCGATTCCACGCCGGACATTCGCCCCGGCCTGGGTGAGGCCGGCCTCGCGCATCTGCGCGACTTCATCCAGCAGGGCGGCCTGTTCATTGCATCGCAGGATGCCGCCGAGTTTGCCATCGACACCGGCCTCGCGCCCGGTGTCTCGGTTGCACCGCGCGGCGAGTTGAAGGTTGTCGGCACCATTGTGAACACAGCGCTGGTCACGAAGAAAGACGCGGCACCCAGCCCGGTGCTTGCCGGGTACTCGACCGCGCCGGCGGTGTACAGCGAAGACGGCATGGCCTTCAACGTCAGCAGCCTGCTGACTGGCGACCGGCGTCTTCGTGCCGAAGCCAAGACGCCGCGGCCCACCGGCCGCGGCGGCCCGGATGATCCGGATGTGCCGCAGGACCGCGGCTTTGCGGAGCCGCCGGCCGTGCCTAAGGCCAAGCCGTGGGAGCCGATGCCGCTGACCGTGGAGGAGACGCGCAACAATCCTTACGTCATCCCGGAGCAGGAACGACCGCAGGTGCTGCTGCGCTACGCAGATTCCAAGGACCTGCTGGTCTCCGGGCTGCTCGACCATGCCGATTCGCTGGCCGAGCACGCCGCTGTTGTCGCTGCGCATCTGGGCAGCGGGACTACGCTGCTCTTCGCCAACAACCCTCTCTATCGCGGCGAGACGATCGGCAGCTATGCGCTGGTGACCAACGCGATCCTGAGCTACCAGGCGCCGAAACCGTGAAGACGCTCGGGTCAGCCATGCTTTACCATGACGCGCATGGCCATGCTCGGTAATCTGATCGCCTTTATCCCTACGCGCAATGGCGATGCCGCACGCGTCTTTTACGAAACGAAAGTGGGACTGCGCTTCATCTCGGAGGACCAGTTCGCTGTCGTGTTTCAGTCGGGCGTCAACATCGTTCGCCTCGCCCGCACCGGGTCGTTCACACCGGCGCCCTTCACCATTCTTGGGTGGGAGTCCTCGGATATCGAGCGGGACGTTCGTGAGATGTCCGCACGAGGAGTCACGTTCGAGCGCTACGACTACATGGGACCACAGGATGAGCTGGGCATCTGGACCGCGCCCGGTGGCGCGAAGGTGGCGTGGTTCAAAGACCCGGATGGGAATACGCTCTCCATCTCGCAGCGCATCTGAGGTATCACGTTACCCGGCCCCCCTCCCCCTCCCGTCACCGGAGCATGGCTTGGAACTCCTTGTGCTGCAGTAGGTTAGGGCGTGTCCCGCGGGCTAAATTCGTCCATCAAAAGGGGCTATCGCTAAATTCGTCTTGCAAAAGGGCTTACGTACCGAAAGCCACGGTGTTCAGGCTCGTTCCGTTTGGTCCAAATTGAAAAAGCCCGCGCGATGCTGGCGCGGGCTTCAGTACTGTCTATTTCTAGTGTAGCGAATCGGGCAGGGCGAAGTGGCAGGATTTTGGAAAATGTTCCTGTCTCAGTTCCGAATTGAGACTCTGCTTACGGCTTACCTCGATAGCGGCAGCTCTGCTTCTTCGAGCGACGTGACGCCGAGAAATTTTCCGAAGACCTCATTCGAGAGCATTCGTCCGCGCGTGGTGAGTGTTACCCGATCGCCCGCGCAGCTGAGCAGCCCATCCGCAGCCAATTCGGAAAGCACATCCTCGAAGGCCGAGACTGCCTCTTCTCCGAATTCCCTTCGCAGCGAATCCAGCGACACACCTTCTATGAGGCGCAGACCGAGGAACCAGGCTTCCTCCAGCTCGGCGGCACGATCGACGCGCTCGGTGTCGTCGGGGTCGTTTGTCATATATGTCATATATCGGGCGAGATCGTCGGGGTTGCCGAAGCGGACCGCCGCGCCTTCGCGGGCGCGCAGCATGGAGTGCGCATCCAGGCCGACGCCGAGGTAGGGCTGGCGCCGCCAGTAGCGCAGGTTGTGCCGCGACTCTGCACCGGGACGCGCGAAGTTCGAGATTTCGTATTGCCGCAAGCCTGCCTGCTCCAGGCGGAGGCAGCCTGCTTCGTACATCGCGGCGATGGTGTCATCCGTCGGAACCAGGCCTGCGCCATAGCGGCGGCCGCCGCCGATCAGTTCCCGGCCAAGGCGGGAGTCTTCATCCACCTCCAGCATGTAGAGGCTGGCGTGCTCCACGGCGAGGCCGCAGACTGCCTCCACCGATTCCGTCCAACTCGCCATGGTCTGGCCCGGCAGGCCGGCGATCAGGTCCAGGTTCACGGCCAGCCCTGCCTCGTGCAGACGGCGTACGTCTTGCTCGACGATGGCCCGGGTGTGCATGCGGCCGATTGCGGCGGCCTCGGAGTCGATCATGGACTGCACGCCCAGGCTGACCCGGGTGGCCGAAACTTCAACCATTGCTTGAAGAAAATCGGGAGCAATCTGGCCGGGCGCGCATTCGATGGTGATCTCAGCATCCGGCTCACACGTAGAGGCTCTGCCCCAGGGCCGCGAAAATCTGCCGCAGCAGCTCTGGCGGGAGCGTGCTGGGTGTGCCGCCGCCCAGGTAGACACTGCCGACGCGCTCCGGCAGGCGCCAGCCCTCGCGCTCGGCCCTGTCGCGCGCGCCGCGAATCTCCGCACAAAGCCGCGATACATAGCGTCCCTGCTCGCTTGCCGGAAAGACCCCGGAGGCGAAGTTGCAGTAGGTGCACTTCGCCCGGCAGAAAGGTATGGAGATATAGAGGCCGAGCGTATCGCTCATTCATCTATTCTGACAGCCCTCGTAGAATAAAGGACGGCATGTCGGAAGCCAGGTCCCGAAACGTCACGGTAACCGAGCAGCGTCCGGAGAAAAAGCCGGGCGACAAGCCGGAAAACAAGCCCGCCGCCCACGAAGAAGATATTGTTGGCAAGGCGTATGACAGCCGGCTTATGGGCCGGCTGCTGAAGTACCTGCGCCCTTACAAGTGGCAGGCCGGCATCTCGCTCGCCGCGATCCTTCTGAAGGCGCTGGCGGACATTCTCGGTCCGTACCTGACGAAGGTGGCGGTGGACCGCTACATGACGCATGACCCGACTGGCCAATCGTCATGGCTGGCCCGGCATTTGAGCTCGTCACCGGCGACCGGCATCACACAGGTCGCGCTGATCTACGTCGGCGCGCTCTGCTTCTCCTATGTGCTGGAGTTTGCGCAGACCTACCTGATGCAGTGGACCGGGCAGAAGATCATGTACGACATGCGATCGCAGATCTTCCGCCATCTGCAGCGCATGCACATCGGCTTTTTCGACCGCAATCCGGTGGGACGGCTGGTGACGCGCCTTACATCCGATGTCGACGCGCTGAACGAGATGTTCACCTCCGGCGTGTTCGCCATTTTTGAAGATGTTTTTGTCCTGCTCGGTATTGTGCTGGTCATGCTGCGCATGAACTGGTGGCTGGCGTTGATTGCCTTCGCGGTGCTGCCGGTGATTGTGCTGGTTACGCGCATGTTTCGGACGAGCGTGCGCGACTCCTACCGCCGCATTCGCACCGCGATTGCGCGCATCAACGCGTTTACGCAGGAGCATGTCACCGGCATGAGCGTGGTGCAGCTCTTCAACCGGGAGCAGCGCGCATTTACGGATTTTGAAGCGGTGAACCGCACCCACCTGGTCGCCTTTAAAGACGCGATCCTGGCCTATGCGCTCTACTATCCGGCGGTCGAGCTGCTGTCCTCGATTGCGATCGCGCTGGTCATCTGGATCGGCGGACGCGGCGTGTTGCGCGGCACGGTCACCATCGGCATACTTGTCGCCTTCATCCAGTACGCGTGGCGCTTCTTCCGGCCGATCCAGGACCTCTCGGACAAATACAACATCCTGCAGGCGGCGATGGCGGCGAGCGAGCGCGTCTTCAAGCTGCTGGATACGCCGGCCGAGGTGACGTCGCCGGCCGATCCGTTGCGGAGCCCGCGTGAGGGACGCATTGAGTTCCGCGATGTGTGGTTTACCTATGAGCGGCTGACGCCGGAGCAGCTTGCGACCATCCAGACAGCGTCGCCCGAAGATCTGGACGCGATCGGCGTCGAGTGGGTGCTTCGCGGCGTATCATTCGCCGTCGAGCCGAACGAGACGGCGGCTATCGTGGGCCATACCGGCGCGGGCAAGACCACGATCATCTCGCTGATGATGCGCTTCTACGATGTGCAGCGCGGCCAGGTGCTGATTGATGGCATCGACGTGCGCAAGCATGAGCTGACTGCCCTGCGCCAGCACTTCGGGGTGGTGCTGCAGGACCCGTTCCTCTTTACGGGAACGATTGCCGAGAACATCCGCCTGGGGACGAATTCGATCTCGGATGCGGACATGGAGCGCGCGGCGGAAGAGGTGAACGTCGCGGACTTCATCCATAGCCTGCCGCATGGTTTCAACGAGCCACTGCGCGAGCGGGGCGCGGGCCTCTCCACGGGGCAGAAGCAGCTCATCAACTTTGCACGAGCGCTTGCGCATCGACCGCGCATCCTGATCCTCGACGAGGCTACGTCTTCGGTGGATACGGAAACGGAGATACGCGTGCGCGCCGCGCTCGATCGCATGTTAACGGGACGTACTTCGGTGGTGATCGCGCACCGGCTCTCCACGGTGCAGCGCGCCGATACCATCCTGGTGATGCACAAAGGCCAGCTGCGCGAGCATGGGCCGCACCAGCAGCTTCTGGCGCAACACGGCATTTACTGGAAGCTCTACCGGCTGCAGTACAAGGACCAGGAGATGGAGAGCGCCTCGGGCATTGCCAATACTCCACTGGCCCTCGGCACGGACTGAAGTGTTTTGCGCGGCGTATTTGTCGACCAGGCGCGGGGCCGAGATACTGTTGACGCGGCATCCAAGAAAGAAGTTTGCTATGGCCATCATCCGAAATTGTCCATCCTGCGGAAAGTCGAATCGCATTCCTGCGAAGCACCTTGCCGACACAGGAAAGTGCGGCGCCTGCAAGGCACCGCTCGCTGCGATGGCTGATCCGGTTGAGGTCAACCCCCAGGAGTTCGACGAAATTGTGCGCGACAGCAAAGTTCCGGTGTTCGTGGATTTCTGGGCGGCATGGTGTGGCCCGTGCCGGATGGCGGCGCCGCATGTTGCGCAGGTGGCGCGAGACATGGCGGGCCAGGCCGTCGTGCTGAAGGTGGACACGGAGAAATTTCCGGAACTGGCTTCACGGTACAACGTCCAAGGGATCCCGAACTTCGCGGTATTTGCTCGCGGCAACCTTCAATTCCAGCAGGCCGGTCTGGTGGACGCGAACACGATGAAGAGCTGGATCGCGCGTGCTGCCTAGTACGTGTTCCGCCAGCGGACGCCACGTCCACAACACGCTGAAAAACGGACTGAGCTCCTACATGGCTGACTTGAGATAGCGGATGATCTCCTGCCGCTCCTCGGGCTTGGGAACGTAGAAATCCATCCCGGTGCCGGGAACCATCTGGTCGGGATTGGTGAGCCACTTATCGAGCGTGGTCTCGTCCCAGACGATGTGCGCCTTCCTGAGGGCAGCGGAATATTGATAGGACGGCACGGTGCCTGACGTGCGGCCGACGATGCCACCGAGCCTGGGCCCTTCTCCGTCCTGAGTCAGCGAGTGACATCCCGTGCAGCGTTTGCCGAAGAGCTCGCGACCACGCGATGCTTCGCCGGAGCTGCCTGGCTGGACGCTCATTTGTCCATCTGAAGCGGCTTTGGCCTCCTGCGCATTTGCCCAACGACTGAGAGTGGAGAGATCCGCGGGACCGATGCGCGACTTCCAGTGCACCAGGCGATACTGCGGGAGCGGCATCTTTCCCGCTCGCGCCATCTGCACGATTTCCTGCGTGCGATCGAGCCGTTCGTCCTGTGAGTATGCGCTCCACATGGAGAGGTTCATCGCCTTGCGGCCTCTGACGATGTCGCTTTCCATCAGCCACGAGGCGGGGGCGAATCGGCCATAGATCGGCACGCGAGTCTGTGCGGAGTGGCAGTCGGCACACTTCGCAAACAGGATCGCGCGCACGTCCAGCGGAACATGCGTGTCTTCCATGAACGGCGGCGGCGCGCTGCTCGTATACAGGCCCGCGTCGCCATACGGATGCACGCGCGCCAGAAGCAGCGAGGCCGGCAGCAGAAGCAGGCATGCAAGTCCGAGGATTTGCCGGCCTCTCATAGTTTGTAGTTATCCGCGAGCGAGGAGTCGACAATCGCGAGGTGGCTTTGCTTCCCGACGTATTTCACCTCCGTGATGCCGAGAACGTCGTGCAGCTTGCCGGCGGGAACGACCATGGGCCCGGCGTGCGGAGCCTTGCCGGGAGCCGGTTGCGGGAATGCTGTCGAGGTCGCGGTGTGGAATGCGATGTTGCCTTCCACCTTCTGCATCACCTGGTGGATATGGCCGTTGAGCACCGTGACGGAGCCGAAACGCTTGAGATAGCCGAGGGCTTCTGCGCCATCCTGCGTGCCCCAGCCCCATTGCGGATAGACCATCCACAACGGGATGTGGGCGAAGATCACGATGGGAGTGGAGGCGGAGAGGTTCGCCAGCTCCGCTTTCAGCCACGCGAGCTGATCGTCTCCCAGGCTGCCCATGGCATCGACCTGCTGGCAATTGTTGAGGCCGAAGAAGTGCACGCCTTTGTGCGCGAAGCTGTACCAGCCGCGTGCCGGCGGTGCCTTTGCCAAATCGCTCGCGGTAGAGCGCGCCGTCATCCAGCGCGACGTCGTGCTCGCCCGGAACATAGAACGTGCGGCCGGTTTTTGCGCTTTTGATGACCTGCTCGGCGGTATCGAACTCCGCTGCTTTGGAGGACTGGCTGATATCTCCGGTATGCAGCATAAAGTCGTGAGTTCCCGGCAATGCGTTGATGCCGGTCGATGGCCAGCTGCAGCGTCTTGGTTACATCCTGGTTCGCCGCCTTGTTGAAGCCGATGTGGCTGTCGCTGATCTGGACAAAGCTGAACTCGCCGCCCGCGTGGCTTGCGTGCTGGCCGGCAGCGCCGCCCGTGGCTGCGAAAAGCTTGGAGGTGGGAACGCCGCCGGCCATCGTCCAGACGATCCCGGTTCCCACCCACGCCATGCAGCTCAGGAAGCTTCGCCGGTCGATTCCGTCCGAGCTGGTCACATCCGCCGTATTTCCGCCAAATTGTTCGTCATCCGCTTTGGTTTTGCGCATATTCTTCTGTTGCTCCTTCGCGGATGGAAACCGGCGGGTGCGGGATTTATTCCATCCTGATGCGATGGAATAAATTCGCCGTGCCGCGGTTTGCATCGGTGAGAGACGAGCAAGCGATCGCAGATGCCTCTACTGTCATGGAAACGCCGGGAAGGCCCCGACAGCCCGACTACGCCGGGCTTTGAGGAGCTTGCGCTTCCGCTTCTGCCTTCTCTTTACAACCTTGCTCGATGGCTCACTCGCGAATCCCGTGGAGGCGGAGGACCTGGTGCAGGAGACATTTCTAAAAGCGCTTCGCGGCTTCGACGGGTTTGAGCCCGGAACGAACTTCCGCGCATGGATGTTCCGTATTTTGCGGAACACATTTCTGACCTCGAAGACCGGGCTGGCCGCAAAGCGAACGGTTGCGCTGGAAGACGAGCTGAATAACCCGGACGGATCAGCGGGCTATCATCCGGAGGCGGCGATCGACCGGCAGACTCCGGAGATGAACCTGATCCGGCTGGCCGATGAGCACGCATTGCACGCTGCCATGGAGAAGCTTCCGCCGGTACTGCTGGAAGCACTGCTGCTCTGCGAGATGGAAGAGATGAAGTACCGCGAGATCGCTGTCGTCCTCGAAGTGCCGATCGGCACTGTCATGTCTCGTGTGGCGCGTGCGCGCGCTGCGCTGCGAACTTCACTTCAGAGCCAGATGACATCTACGAGGGAGTACCGCGCATGACCAGTCATCTATCGCATGTAACGCTAAGTGCTCTGGCGGATGGCGAGCTGTCTGCGGAAGAACTGGCGAGCGCCAATGAGCATCTCGCCGGCTGCCCGGCGTGCACGTCACAGGCGCTCTCCGAAACCCTTTTGAAATCCGCGACCGCGCGCGCCGGCCAGCGATATGCTCCGCCGCCGCATCTGCAACGACGAATTGCGAAGCTGGCATCACGGCCAGGGCCAACGCCGAGCGCTTCAGGAACTCGTTCCGCTGCATCCTGCGCGGCGCATCGGTGTGGTCTTTCGGATCGCTGGGATGGCTGGCTGCGGCTGCGGTTCTGCTGGTAGCTGTGAGCATCGGACTTCTACAACAGAGGATCGCGAGCTCGCGGCGAGCCGCAGACACATACGCTGCGCTGGTCACGGAAGTGTGCGATCAACATATCGCCACACTCGCCGCCGGGCCTGCGCCTCAGGTGATTTCGACCGACAGGCACACGGTGAAGCCGTGGTTCCAGGGGAAACTTCCCTTCAGCTTCAACCTGCCGGAGAACCTGCCCGCGAACACTACGCTGGATGGCGCGAACCTTACCTATCTGGGCAATCAGCCGGTCGCGCAACTGCTGTACAGCATCGGCAAGCATCGCGTGTCGGTCTTTGTGCGGGAACGCTCTACATCGTCCGGCGTGAAGCCTCTGCAGGCGGAGCATTCAGGATTTCATGTAGCCGGGTTCGATACGGATGATCTGGAGGGAATTGCGGTGAGCGATGTGGATCCGGCACGCCTGCGCGAGCTTGTCGCGGCGATTCGCCAGGCGCAGAGTGGGGCTTCCTCGCGATAGCGCTCTTTCCATCTGGTTTAGGCTAGGGTCATGTTTTCCGACGGCCTGTGCGCGCTTGCGGTCTCTCTGGCTTTTCTTTCTTCTCCTATCGCATCTCCGGCAGGATCTTTGCAGCAGAGCCGGCGCTGCCGCGACACAGCCAGCAACTCAAAAGCGGCCGCAACGTCAGGAGCCTCCGCCGCGCTCCCACAACGCGCGCCGATATTCTGCGCGGCGCTTATGGCCGCTATCGCGCGAACAACGATCTGCTCTCCTACCATCTCGACATCCGGGTTGATCCGGAAAAGCAGCTCGTCAGCGGCAAGAATACGATCCGCTTTCGCATGCTCGCCGATGACAATCGTATCCAGCTGGACCTGAACGATGCTTTGAAGATCGACAAAATCCTGCTCGGCACGACGAGCCTGAAATATGAGCGCGATTCCGGCGCGGTCTTCGTGGATTTTCCGGAGACGTTGAAACGAGGCCAGGAGTACTCGATTGACTTCTACTACTCGGGCCGTCCGCTGACCACGGGCCGCTTCGGCGGCTTCACCTTCGGCAAGGACCCTGCGGGGAAACCGTGGATCTTTACTTCCTGCGAAGACGACGGCGCGAGCATCTGGTGGCCGAACAAGGACCAGTGGCGCGACGAAGTGGAAGAGATGGAGATCAGCGTCGCGGTGCCGAACGACTTAGTCGATGTGTCGAATGGACGCTTCCTCGCCAAGACCGATCTTGGCGACGGATATACACGATGGGACTGGATGGTCCACTATCCGATCAATAACTATGACGTATCGCTGAATATCGGCAATTATCAGCACTTCGGCGATAAGCTGGGCGACCTGACGCTGGACTTCTATGCGCTGCCCGGCGATCTGGACAAGGCGAAGCAGCAATTCTCGCAGGCGAAAGAGATGCTGGAAGCCTATGAGCATTACTTCGGTCCGTATCCATTTGCGAAGGATGGTTACAAATTGATCGAGGTGCCCTATTCCGGCATGGAGCACCAGAGCGCCGTGACTTACGGCAACCACTTCAAGAACGGCTATCTGGAGCGCGACTGGACCGGCGTCGGCATCAGCCCGCGCTTCGATTTCATCATCATCCACGAGAGCGGGCATGAGTGGTTCGGCAACAGCATCACGGCGGCTGACCGCTCCGATATGTGGATTCACGAGGGCTGGACTACATATCTCGAAGCTCTGTATGTGGAATACAGGTGGGGGCACGACGACGCGGTCAAATATCTGAACGGCCTGAAACCGAAGATCGAAAATCGGCGGCCCATCATCTCCGAGCGCGGCGTGAACAGCACACCGCCGGAGGACCAGTACTTTAAGGGCGCGCTGATGCTGAACACGCTGCGCTCAGTGATCAATGACGACAGCCGATGGTGGCCGCTTCTCTATAACTTCTATCAGCAGTTCAAATACCGCAACATTATGACTGAGGATGTGGTCACCTACTTCAATCGCGAGACTGGGCAGGACCTGACGCCGATATTCAACCAATATCTACGGCATGCCGACATACCGACTCTCGAGCTGCTCTTCGATCCAACGGAGGGAACCGTATCGTATAAGTGGAAAGCGGACGAGCCGGGATTTTCCATGCCTGTGCTGGTGGGCGAAAAGGACCGCTGGCAACGCATTACGCCGACACTCGACTGGCAGACGATGAAAACGCCGCTGACCAAAGATCAGTTCCAGGTGGCGACGGAGCTCTTCTACGTGAACGTGCAGAAGTATTAGAGCCGTTGCGGCGCGCGTTGCCCCGGACACCCTGCTCCGGCGTAGTATCGCTGGCATGGACACTACGCGCCGTACGCTCTGCCTCTCGCTTCCCGCCCTTGCTATGACGGCCGCGCTTGCGGCCGAAGACGCCAGCACGCCCCTTGCCTCGTTCGCTAAGCCGTTTGGGGAACTGCCGGTCCACCAGAATGGCGCCAACACCTCGCGCGCCATCCTCGACGGCACGACCCACTCCAACGATCATCTTGAAGTGCACGAGACTACGCTTGCGCCCGGCAGCGAGCCGCATCCGCCACATCAGCATGCTCACGAAGAACTCTTTCTCATGAGCAAAGGGCGGCTGGCGGTCACGATCTCCGGCAAGACCACGACGATCGATCCGGGCGGCGCGGCATTCGTCCATTCCGGCGAGTTGCACGGGGTCCGGAATCCGGGCCCTGGACCTGCGCAGTATTTTGTCGTGGCCATCGGCACATAAGACCGGCGGCGCGCCTTCTTAGATAACTCCCGAAGCACGCGAGCGACAGGCTCTGCCGATTCTTTGCCCCAAGGGGACAATTTTCTGTTAGCGTGCCTTTCACATTTTAATTTCATGTTGAAGCCCTGGTGAAATCCATGCACGTTTCGCGCATCGCACTTGCTGTTGCTCTGCTTGGCATCTCGCTTCCCGCGCTGGCCCAGAACGCGCCTGCTTATCCGAGCGAGACGCCTGAGCATTTCCAGCCCACGAACGCCGGCTTTGAATATCAGCGGCGCGATGTGATGATTCCGATGCGCGACGGCGTGAAGCTGCACACCGTCATCCTTGTACCCAATGGCGCGAAGAATGCGCCTATCCTGCTTACGCGGACGCCATACGACGCGACTGCGCTTACCTCGCATGAGCAGAGCTCGCACCTGGGGCCGATCCTGCAGGGCTACGACAATGCCGTCGATGTCATCGTCGATGGCGGCTACATCCGGGTGGTGCAGGATATCCGCGGGAAATACGGCTCGGAGGGCGACTTCATCATGAATCGCCCGATCCATGGGCCGCAGAACCCGACTTCCATCGATGAATCGACCGATACCTACGACACGATCGACTGGCTGGTCAAAAATATCCCTGAGTCGAACGGTAAGGTCGGCATCCTGGGTATCTCCTACGATGGCTTCCTGCCGCTGATGGCGCTGATTCATCCGCACCCGGCACTCAAGGTTGACGTGCCGATGAACCCGATGGTCGATGGCTGGATGGGCGACGACTGGTTCCACAATGGCGCCTTCCGCCAGCAGAATCTCAGCTTATATCTACGAGCAGAGCGCCACACGGGCCAACACTGCCCTTTGGTGGACAAGCAACTACGACGATTACGATATGTTTATGCGGGCAGGCTCAGCCGGTGCGCTTGCCAAAGAGCGCGGCATGGAGCAGCTCGGCTTCTGGAACAAGGTGGCTGCGCATCCGGCTTACGACGCGTTCTGGAGCGATCAGGCGCTGGATAAGGTCCTCGCCAAAGAGCCGCTCATTGTCCCTACGCTGCTGGTGCATTCGTTGTGGGACCAGGAAGATATCTATGGCGCCATTGCGGTGTGGAAGGCGATCAAGCCCAAGGACACGGCGAACGACAAAGTTTTCCTGGTGATGGGTCCCTGGCATCATGGGCAGGAGATCGAAGATGCCAGCACCCTGGGCGAGCTTCATTTCGGACAGGACACCGGCCTCTATTTCCGCCAGCACGTTCTCGCGCCCTTTCTGGCGCACTATCTCAAGGACGACCCGAAGCAGATCCCTACCGTGACTGCGTTTGAGACAGGCGCGAACCAGTGGGAGCAGCTTTCCACCTGGCCCGCCGGCTGCGCGGAAAGCTGCACCATCCAGCCGACGCCGCTCTATCTTGAGCCGAATCTCGGGCTGTCATTCGAGAAGCCGTCCAGCGGGGCTGCGTACGACAGCTATATCTCCGATCCGGCCAAGCCTGTTCCCTTCCGCAAGCGACCCATCCAGCCGGTGGGTTATACCGGCGAGCTTACCTGGTCGTATTGGCTGGTGGACGACCAGCGCGAAGCCTCCGGCCGCCCGGATGTGCTCTCATTCGTAACCGATACGCTCACGCATCCGGTCAAGATCAGCGGTCAGCCCGTTGTGCATCTGGTTGCTTCGACATCCGGCACCGACTCGGACTGGGTGGTCAAGCTCATCGACGTCTATCCGGACGAAGTGGCGGAGTATCCGCATCTGGGCGGATATCAGCTGATGGTTTCGGCGGACATTCTGCGCGGCCGCTATCGCGAGGGCTTCACGGTCGCGAAGCCCATCCAGCCCAACACGCCGCTGCTCTATCAATTCGAGCTGCCCACGGCGAATCATGTCTTTCTGCCCGGCCATCGCATCATGGTGCAGGTGCAGTCCGCGTGGTTCCCGCTGTACGACCGCAACCCGCAGAAATTCGTTCCCAACATCATGTTCGCCAAACCGGGCGACTACCAGAAGGCAGAGCAGCGCATCTATCATGCGCCGGACAACGCCAGCTATGTGGAGTTGCCGCTGGTGAAAGAAAAATAGAAATCTCCGGAGTCCGTTGACCGGCGCCGCGAGTCTACAGCAATCCGGTTCGGGTTGGTTTTTTCATTTCTTTATTCACTTCGTAAACAATGCGCCTGTAGAATCGCCTCGCGACATTCTGACCCCGAGGATTTCTTTTGCGCCTACATCTCGACTCCCCACTGGCCACCAGAGCATATTGCTGGGCCGCGATCGTCCTGACCTTTTTTTTCTGCTTTTCCGCTCCTTCCCTCTACGCTCAGTTTGAAACAGCATCCGTACTCGGGTATGTGCGTGACTCGAGCGGCGCGGCTGTGCCCAACAGCAAGGTGCAGCTCATCAACACCGCCACCGGCGTTGCGATCACGGCAAATACCGACGGCCAGGGACAGTATCAGTTCAGCGATGTGCACATCGGCCAGTACAAGATCTCTGCCACAGCCGGCGGTTTCAGCGCGACTGTTACGGAGCCCTTTTCCGTTGCCGTGAACGCGCGTCAACGCGTCGATGTTGCGTTGAAGCCAGGCAGCGTGGCGGACACGGTTACGGTGACCGGTGTGGCGGCGCAACTGGAGAGCGAGACCAGCGATACCGGCACGGTTATCTCGCAGCGAGAAGTGCAGAATCTTCCCTTGAACGGACGCGCCTATGGCGACCTGGCGACGCTGGTGCCGGGGGTCCGGAGAAATACTCTTGAAAATCAGAGCGTGACCAGCCGCGATGCTTCCTTCAACGTGAATGGGCAACGATCGGAGTTCAACAATTTCCTGCTGGACGGCGTGGACAACAATGCCTACGGAACATCCAACCAGGGCTTTTCCAACCAGGCGATTCCGCCTTCGCCGGATGCTATCAACGAGTTTCGCGTGGAGACCAACAACTACAGCGCCGAGTTCGGACGGGCCTCCGGCGCGGTCATCAACGTCTCGATCAACAGCGGCTCCAATCAGTTCCACGGACGCGTCTGGGAATATAACCGCAACACGGATCTCAATGCGAAGGGACCATTTCTTCCTCCGCTGAACGTGCTCACCGGACAGCGGCAGGTTCCTGTGCTGATCCGAAACCAGTTTGGCGGCGCTGTCGGCGGCCCGATCAAAAAGGACAAGCTGTTCTTCTTCGTCGACTACGAAGGCAACCGCCAGGTGCAGGGGCAATACACAACCGCGACCATACCGACGGACCAGCAGCGTGCCGGCGTGTTCGTCGACACGAACGGCAACGCGGTGCCGCTGCGCAATCCTGTTACCGGCGCGCTCTATCCCAACGGCGTTGTTCCCCAGTCGGACTGGACTCCGCTGGCCAAGCTCGTGATCGCCGCCCTTCCCTCACCCAACGTGCCGAACAGCTTTTCCAATAACTACGCCTCGCTGCCGAAGGCCAGCCTGATCGACAACAAGGGCGACGGCCGCGTGGACTACTACTACAGTCCCAAGACGACTGTCTTTGGCCGTTTCAGCAATCACCACGGAGATATCGTGGACGCCTCGTCCATTCCCGGCCAGGCGGGCGGCGGAGGCAACGGCACCATTCATGCTTATAACAAGCAGGTGGTGGGCGGCATGACGCACACGTTCAACCAGAGCTCTATCCTGGATGCGCGCATCGGCTTCACCTGGACGCAGGGCGGCAAGACGCCTTATCTCGCCGGCGTGACCAGCCTGAACACGCAGGCCGGCATTCCCGGCCTGCCGACCGACCCTACCGTGATCCGCGCGCTCAGCTCGGAGAACGTGACTGGATTCACCTCCTGGGGAGCGCAAACCTCGAATCCGCAGTTTCAGAATCCCTTTGTCATCGATCCGAAGGTCAACTACTCGATCCTGACCGGCCGCAACAGCATCAAGGTTGGCTGGGAGTTTCTGGCGATCAATACGCAGATTGATGACTTCAACCCGGTCTATGGGCTCGGAAAACTTCAACGGCGGCTTCAGCCAGAATGGCGGCGGCACCAAGGACACCGGCGCGCGCGAGGCGACCTATCTCACGGATTTCCTGACTGGCGCACGCTCCACTTACCAACTGAATAACTTCAGGATCGTCAATTACCACCAGTACATGAATTTCTTTTATGTACAGGACGATATCAAGGCGAGTCCGAAGCTGACGATCAACGCCGGCCTGCGTTATGAGCTGGTCACACCGCAGTTCGTCACCGGCAACCACCTCGCCAACTTCGATCCCGCGACCAACACGCTCATCCAGGCTTCGAGCGGCAGCATCTACAAGCGCGCACTCGTTCACACACCGACGCTGGGCTTTGCGCCGCGCTTCGGCTTCGCCTATCAACTGACGCCGAAGACAGTCGTCCGGTCGGCTTACGGCATCAGCTTCGACCAGTTCAATCGTGAAGGCGGAGAGAACCTGCTGGCCTACAACGGCCCCTACATCGTGAATTCATCCATCACGCAGGTTGCGCCGTTCACCTTCAGCGGAACAGCGCAGCCGCTTTGCACCGGAGACAACTTCGCGAACTGCTTCCGCACTGTGCAGCAAGGCTATCCGGTAAACTTCGCAAGCTCTCAAAACTTCAGCACGCTGCTGGCGCAAACGCGCTATATCCCGAAAAATATTCCTACCGGCTATGTGCAGACATGGCATCTGGATGTGCAGCGGGAGATCATGAAGAACACCGTGCTCACCACTTCCTATATTGGCGAGCATGGCGTGCACATCTGGGTGCTGGCTGATCTGAACCAGGCCGCTCCGAATGCACTGACTGCGACGTGCACCACGACGGACGCTCCGGCGGTGAACCAGAAGGGCTGTTTGAGCCTTCAGGCGCGGCGTCCTATCTCCACGTTCACCGGCATTGAAGAATCCATTCCCGCAGGATTTCTCAGCTACAACGCGCTGCAGGCAAAACTGGAGCGCCGCTTTTCCGCCGGGCTTTATTTCCTGAATTCCTTTACTTACTCGCGGGCCATCGACAACGCGTCCGGCCACCTGGATACGCCGAACGGCGACAACTCGCGCGTGAACCTTGCGAATCTGCAGGGTGAGACGGCTGAGTCGGCCTACGATCAGCCGTTGAACGATACGTTGACCGTGGTGTGGGATCTGCCCTATGGCCGGGGTCGTCACTTCGGAGCGACCGCATCGCGCCCCATACAGATGGCGCTGGGCGACTGGCAGATCTCCGCTACCAACATTGCTACCAGCGGGCAGCCGGTGAACCTGACTTACTCGGAACCGGCAGCCTTCGACGTGAGCGACCTTCTTGCGTATCGGCCGAATGTCTCGGGAAATCCGGTCACGCCATCGTCGCAACGGCAGAAGACGGCGACATCGATTCCTAACTTCCTGAACTCGAGCACCGTGAGCATTCCAACCGACCCCAGCCAACCCTATGGCAATGCCGGACGCAACTCATTGCGGGATTACTCCTTCAACGAATTGGATCTTGGCCTGCACAAGGGTTTTCGCCTGTGGAGCGAAAACTCTCTGCTGGATATCCGTGGTGAAGCGTTCAACCTGCTGAATCACGTGAACTACATCGGCGCCGGACTCCAATCGCAGCGATGGAAGCTTCGGCAGCATCACCGGATCCTTCCCGCCACGCCAGTTGCAGGTGGCGGCGAAGCTGATCTTCTGATGGGTTACGTTAGACCCGAGCGGCGGAGGCGATTGTCTCCGCCGCGGCTTTTTTCAGCTCAGCCGTTGCATCGCCGGTCGGCATAAACTCCATCGCCATCCATCCGCTATAGCCGTCCTTGTGCAACGCGCGATAGATTGCGGGATAGTCGATCATTCCCGTGCCCGGCGCATGGCGGCCGGGAACATCCGCGACATGCACCAGCCCCAGCAGATGGATATTTCCGCGTAGTGGCGATACCAGCGGCGCGGTGCCGCTGTTCGCCGGCAGGCCGCGTTGCTGATGATAGAAGTCGTAGAGCACTTGCACAGCGGGAGAATTCACGGCTCGAGCGATTGCGAAAGCTTCCTCGACCTTTGTCAGGTAGATCGAAGGATTTTCCAGCGTGTCAATCGGCTCCAGCAGCAATACGAAGTTATGCTTTGCCGCCACGTCTGCCGCGCGCTGCAGGTTTTCTATACAGACGGCGTGCTGCTTTTCGCGCGACATGGAAGCATCGCGCTTGCCCGACAGCAGGATGATGCGGCGGCAATCGAGGTGTTCTGCCTGGGCCATGCGCGCGGTCAGCTCGTCTGCGAGCTTCTGCGCGGCGCCCGACTCAGCGAACCCTGTGTCGATGCCCGCCATCGTATCGCACACAATGCCCAGTTGCGTCATGCGTCCGCGAATACGCTGCACGTCCGCAGGCGTCCACTTCTTGTCCTCGCCTACCAGCTCAAAGCCGTCGTAGCCGGCTCCGGCCACCAGGTCGATCGCCTGCTCCGCCGTGTACTTCGGCCGCAGCGTCCACAACATCACGGATAGCTTGAACGGGTGCGCCGCCTTTTCCGGCAGCGCCCAGCCGTGCTGCTCGGCAGCGACACCTGCAAGCGCCGCTGCCGTCCATTGCGCAAACTTCCGCCGCGTCACCATCGACTCACCTCTATATTGGGATCGAACTGTCTACTCCGCGACGATGGGCACGGAGACATCTGTCGTCTCCCAACGCACGTGCAGTGAGCTTTGCTTTCCCTGAAAGGGCTCGATGGTGATCGACATGACCTCTTGCGGGGATGACAGCGTCTCTTTCTTCATGTCGACGCGCGCCAGGTCCTGGCTCTCGTCGTACTTGGTGCCCCACTGTCCGGTCTGCTTGTTGATGATCAGCTTCCACGTTCCCGTCGAAGGCAGCGTATAGAGCGTGTAGGTGCCCGCGGGAACGGTTGCGGTGCCGATCTTGAGATTCGCCTCGGTCTTGAGCGTCGTCGCAGGATTCGCGCCCGTCCGCCACCAGTGGTCATACGGCACCAGCCCACCGAATATCTTGCGACCGCGCATCGACGGCGCGTTGTAGTGGATCGATACCGTCTTCCCATCCACCGTCTGCGAGGTATCCGCGGGCGGACTGGGAAGGGGCTTTTTCGTTTGGGCCTGGCAGCCAATCAACATGCCGAAGCCGATGCACATCGTACATCCCATTCGCAACAATGCATTGTTCATGCGTAAATCTCCCGATCGAAGGATCGCGGGATGATGTTATCGCACTTTCTCGAATCTGAACTTTGGCCGGATGCGGGCATTGAAGAATCGGCCAATGGATTGGGCTTCGAGCATCTCCAGAACGAGCCGCGCCGGCACATCGAAATAGCGGTAGACTTCGCCGCTCTGATACTCCGCCTCCAGCGTGGAGGTGGGCAGGTCATACCCAACGGAACGAAATTCCGACGAGTTGACCTCGTACCGCTTCATCGATCTCTCGCCAAAACAGCGCCAGTTAATCCGTATCGGGCCGCACGTAGGGCTTCATCAAATAGGCTCGCGCTGTATTCACTGCGCCCTGCGTGTTGTCGTTGGTCTGGATGGCCTGACGATACTCGTTGACCGCGCGATCCCGCTGGCCGGTAACGTCAAAGATCTTCCCGAGCTGGATGTGACTCCATACCTCGGTCCACTTCGGATCGTCGTCGCCGCGCAGCGCATCGCGATAGGCGTTCGCGGAGGCCTGGTAGTTGCGCTGCGTGAACAGCACGTCGCCGATGCGGTAGTTCGCGAGCGAGCTGATCGCATTTACCTTGAGCGCCTTCTGGAACTCCTCAATCGCCCCGGTCGTGTCGCCCTGCGCAAGCAGTTGCTGGCCGCGCAGAATCGCCACCCGCACCTGCAGATCGGGTGTGTTCTTCAGCACTTCGTTATCGGGGTCGATGGTGATCTTGCGCGGCAGTCCGAAGGTGTCGATCACATACTGCGAGTCCGACCCCGCAACCTCCACCTGCTTCTTCTCCGTCTTGCCTTCGGTCTGCACTTCGAGCGTCACGGGCATGCGGAAGAGGTCCAGATCCTGGTCGACCTCGCCGATGGTGCGGAAGCCGGTGCCATTTCCCAGACGATAGACCGTGTACTTGTTGGCGAATTGCGGCGCGCCGGTGCCGTCCAGCCATTGCGCGAAGAACGGCACAAGGTTCTGCTGGCTGGCTCCTTCGGCGATCTTCTGGAATTCACGCGTGGAGATGGACGCGTCCTTGTGCGTGCTCAGCACGGTCTGCAGCGTCTTCTTGAAGGCGTCGTCGCCAATCTCGTAGCGCAGCATGTGAAAGACGATGCCGCCCTTGTCCAGCGTCATGGACTGGAACTGCGGCGCAAAGGCATCGAGGCGTCCGGCCGAGGTGAGCGGAATGGTGTCGTAGGCCAGCGCGCCGGCCGAGACATCGGTGATCGCCTGCTCCAGGCTCTGCTTCCCTGCTACGTCTTCCAGATACATCAGCTCGCCGTAGCGTGACATGCCGTTGGTGATCCAGGCATCGTTCAGGGTTGCCGGCGACACCATGGAGCTCCACCACTGGCGCACGATGGTGTTGGCCAGCAATCGCCCGTTGCCAACGTTGTATTGCGCAAGGTGCGAGCCCGCGATCAGAGCCATCTCCGGCGCCCAGTAGGCGGGCACGGTGTCATCCGGCAGCTCGATGATGTTCAGCCGCGCCGACTCCGCGGGACCGAACGTGCCGCTGAAGAAGTCGTACTCGCGGTTGGCTGCCTGCGCAAATTGCTGCGTCGGGTTGCTCTGTGCCGTCTGGCCCGACTGCGCCGATCCTTTTGCTGACGCTGTCGTATACAGCTTGATGTTCGCCTGGCCCATCACGGCGGTGGGATCTTTGAACTTTGCCGCGACGATCGTGCCGGGAAAGCCGGGACGGTCCCAGTTGAATTGCCAGACATCGCCGCCGCGCTGCGCATGCGGCGCGCCCGTGGCGCCCGATCCCAGAACGGTGTAGCCCGTCGGCGCGTGCACCGTAATGTCCGCCGTGAACCGGTCCGTCAGGTATCCCGTCATCGGAAACCAGCGCGCCGCGTAGAGCAGATAGCTGATCGGGTCGCCGATCGAGGCCAGCTTCAGCCCCTCCACCGGCGAATTGTCGCCGTTCTCCAGCGTGCCGTCGTATTCGAAGGTCCACACTGCCTTATCGCCTTTTGCCAGCGGCGCGGCCGGGGTCACGCGCAGTGTCGATGCTGCTCCACGCTCTGCATTCAGAGGGTGGTCATCGGCATCGGTCACTTTGGAAACCTTCAGTCCCGCATGCAGCTCGAAGGTGGCCACGGGCAACGCGTCGAGCGCGGTGAAGCTCACCTTGGCCGTGCAATGTAGCTGATGGGTGGCGGGAATCACGGTTGCGTCGATGACATAGCCGGTGATGTCGATCAGCGGCTTGTTTGAAATCTGCTGCGCCCGGGCGACAGTGGCCATCAGACCGAAGACCGCCACGACGGAAAAAAATGCCGCGCGAGAAAGATGAGTCAGCGTGTGCGTGCGTAGATTCATGCCTGATAGGTGCTGGCCGGGTGTGCAGAGGCATCCGGCTCCCTTTCTGCATTCGCAGATCCGATGTTGAAAGCTTCCGCTGTGTTGGATGTCAAAGCAGCGGCGCCATGGAGCAGGTCTACACAGATGCGGGCCGTCCGCTCAATGGCACTTTCGCCGGCGGCTGACTGCGTGTGCAGCCGCTCCCGCACCTCGCGCAGCCCGGCGATTGTCCGGGTGCGTTCCGGCCCGTCGGCCAGCAAGGGCTGGAGCGCCGTCACGATATTCGCGGCGGTGAAGTCATCCTGGATCAGCTCCGGCACAACGCGGCGGCCGGCGATCAGGTTCGCCATGGCGACGTGCGGCACAGTCACGAACCGACGCGCAATCGCATAGCTGAGCTTCGACAACCGGTAGACCACGACAAACGGATTCCCGAGCAGCGCAGCTTCCACGGTGGCGGTTCCGCTGGCCACGACCGACGCGCGCGCATGATACAGGGCTGCCCGTGCATCCTCGACGAGCACTGGCCGTGCTTTGCCCGGCCAAGCCGCCACTGCCGCCGCTACGGCTTCCCTCTTCAACGTGGGCGCCACCGGCACCAGATATTGATACGTGTCGCCAAGCGTGGTCGCGGCTTCGAGCATGGTGGGCAGGTTCAGGTCGACCTCGCGTTCCCGGCTTCCCGGCAGCAGGGCCACCCACGGTTTGGACGCATCCAGCCCATGTTGGCGAGCGAATGCCTCCCGCGACAGATCCGGCGGCGCCAGATCGGCCAGCGGATGGCCGACAAATTCCGCCGCAACGCCGCGCTCGCGATAAAACGGCTCCTCAAAGGGAAAGATCACCAGCATACGGTCCACAAACCGCTGCACCCGCCGGATACGCCGCTTCTTCCAGGCCCATAGCTGCGGCGAGACGAAGTAGACCACCGGCACTCCATGCCGGTGCAGCTGCTCGGCCAGGCGAAGGTTCACGTCAGGAAAATCGATGAGCACGGCCAGCGCGGGGCGCTCCGACGCGATGGCCCGCTTCAGCCGTTGAAACTGCCCATAAATGTAAGGCGCATGGCGGACGACCTCGGTGATGCCCATGTGCGCCACATCTTCCGCGCGCACCACCGGGCGAAAGCCGAGGGCCATCATCCGCGCTCCGCCCAGGCCGAAGAAGCGCGCCTGCGGAATCCGCCGGCGGATTGCCTCCATCAGCGCGGAGGCATAGCGCTCGCCGGAAGCCTCTCCTGCTGAGAGAAAGATCAGCGGATCGGGCGGCGCATGAGGCGGACTGGAGGCGGCAGACATTCTCTACCGATAAGGGTAGCAGCGCACATGGCTGGACCTCATCTTCGCGCGGAATTTGAGAATTCACTCGCGAAAACACCGGCGTTTGTTCAGAGACCGACTCAAACGCGCGGATTCCTTGAAACGAATCGGATGGCGAAGGCACGATGGGATTGGTGCCAGCCGGACCCGCCTATCGATGCCTGGGATCGATCGGGTCCGGCGGGCTCCCGGATCGCTATTCCGCCCGCAGCGCGTCCACCGGATTGACCGAGGCTGCCCGATGCGCCGGCAGATAGCTGGCCAGCATCGCCGCGGCTCCCAGCAGCAACGCGACGCCAGCCAGCGTCGTCCAATCCCACGGCTGGATGCCAAACAGCAGCGGGCGCAGAAGGCCCGCCGTCGCGAGCGATCCCAGCCACACCTGCAGCAATCCCAATCGCGATCAACCGCATTGCCTCGCGCAGCACCATTCCGGAGATCGCGTTGCGTTGCGCGCCGAGAGCCATGCGCACGCCGATCTCGCGCGTTCGCTGGCTGACCGAGTAGGCGATGACCCCATAGAGCCCGACCACGCCCAGCACGAGCGCCATCACTGCAAACCCGCCGGCCAGCCACGCCGCGCCGCGATGAAGGTATGCCGCCTGTGAATTGCGGACGTTTGTCTCCATCGTGCTCTGGCCGAATATCGCGATATGAGGGTCAAGCTCATGCACGGTGTGCGCCATGAGCGGGAGCAGCGATTGCTCCTGCTGCGAGCTTCGCACGACCACGGAGAAGAATGGCCCGGGATCCTGCGCGAACGGTATATAGAAGGCGGGCCGGGTGAGATCGTCGAGCGGGCCCTCCTTGATATTTCGGACGATGCCGACGACTTTGAGCGTGGGACCCGAGCCGCCCGTGTACTGGATCTGCCTGCCGATCGGGTCCTGGCCCGCGAAGAACTTCCGCGCCATCGCTTCGTTCACGATCGCAACGTGCATCTTCAAGCCGTCATCGTCGGTAAAGGTGCGCCCGCGCAGCATCTCCGCACCGATGGTCGCGAAGTATGCCGGCGTGATCTCGCGCCGTGTCGCCTCGTCATGCTCGCCGGGCCGTAGCGGCTGCCCCGCGACCGTGAAATCGCTGAACGGACCGTTGCCGGTGAGCGGAAGAAAGGTCGCAACCGCCGCGGAGCGAACACCCGGCAGGTTTTCCATCCTGCGCAGCACTTCTTTCTCCAGAGCGATCGACTTCTCATCCGTGTCATAGGTCGCCGGCGGCCCTGCGACGCTGAGCATCGCCAGGTGGTCGGTCCGTATACCGATTTCAACGTGGAGCAGCCGATACAAACTTCGCGTCAACAGCCCCGCGCCTGCCAGCAGCAGCAGTGCCGTCGCCAGTTCCAGCACTACCAGACTCGCGCCCAGCCGCCGCCACGTCAGCCCGGCAGCCGTACGCCCGCCATCCGTTAACCCGCCATGCACATCGCGCAGCGGCAGACGGACGAGCGGCACAACCGCAAACAGCAGCCACGCAACCAGCGCGACGCCCACCGCATAGAGCGCGACATGCGCACTGGCGCCCGCTCCGGACAGAAATGGCATTCCCGCCAGCATGTCTGCGGGCATCATTCGCGGCAATGTGCGCACGGCGGCAAATGCGAGCGCTGCCGCGAGCACACTGCCGCGTTGCCACCAGCACGGCGCCCTCGGTCATAAACTGGCGGACGATCCGCACCCTCGAAGCGCCGAGCGCGCCGCGCAGCGCAATCTCCCGCCTGCGGCCTTCTGACCGCACCAGCAGCAGGTTGGCCACATTCACGCCCGCAATCAGCAGCAGCAGCGCGGTGCCCGCCAGCAGCGTCCGGAGAATGGGCCCAATATCGCCAACGATCACTTCGGTCAGCGGAAACAGCGCTGCACCCTGGCCTTGATTGGAATCGGGATATTGCTTCTCAAGCTGCGGCGGCCAGTCTGGTCACGTCATCGAGCGCGGCCGCCGCGGTCACGCCTTCTTTCAGCCGCGCCACGCCGAAGAGGTTGTGGCAGATGCGCCGCTTCGAGCACGAGTTCGCCGGGTCGATCGTGTCCCACAGCTCCGCCGGCTCAACCGGCGCGAAATGGAATTCGCGCGGCATCACGCCGATGATAGTTTCCGGCACTCCATCCAGCGTGATCGTGCGGCCCAGGATGTCCTGCCGTCCGCCGAAACGCTTCTGCCACGATGCATAACTGAGAATCACGCTGCGCGACGCACCCGGCGCGTCTTCCTCCGGACGGAAGTCGCGTCCCAGCATCGGCGCAACTCCCAGCGTGCGGAAGAAGCCGGAGCTGACATGCGCGCCCTGCACCAGCTCTGTTCCCTGACGCGAGCGCACCATGAAGTTCCAGCCGGTGTAGGCGTCCATGGATGCAAAGCTCTTGTTCCAATCGCTTCCAGTCCAGATAGTCGAGATAGAGATGCAGTACTTGGGCCCTGCACTAATGGCTTCGAAGAGCCCCACCAGCCGTCCCGGATCGCGATATGGCAGCGGCTTGATCAGTGCGGCATCGACAAACGCAAAGATCGCCAGGTTCGCGCCCATGCCTAGCGCGAGAACCAGAACTGCGGTCAACGTGAATGCCGGACTGCGCCGTAGTTGCCGAAACGCAAAGCGCAGATCCTGCAGCACAGTCTCCAGGCGGAAGCCAACAATTTCGTGGCTCTGTTCCTGCAATCGTGTTGCATTCCCGAATTGCCGCCGCGCCGCATATCGAGCCGCCTGCGCAGTCATTCCGTCGTCGATGAATGCCTGCTCCGCCGCCGCGCGATGGAACTCCATCTCCTCGTTCAACTCGTCGCGAAACCTATTCCGCCCAACGAGCAGCTGCAGCTTGCGAAAGAGATGGCTTATCGGCATCATCGTCGGCCTCATGCACGCTCGAGCACACGGCCGATGGCCGCGATCATCTGGTCGAATTCGGAAAGCTCGACGCCAAGCTGCTTGCGGCCGGCGGCGGTCAGCGTATAGAAGCGCGCGCGGCGGTTGGTCTCGGTCATCTTCCACTCCGCCTTCACCCAGCCCTGCAGGAGCAGGCGCTGCAGCGCCGGATACAACGATCCTTCCTCGACCGTGAGAACCTCATCGGAGAGCCGCTTGATGGCCTGCGCGATGCCGTAGCCATGCATGGGCGCGCGTTCCAGCGTCTTCAGGATCATCAGGTCCAGTGTCCCGGGCAGCAGGTCGTTCTTCTTCGGCATGAGCTAGATATAGATTATCTATGTATAGCCTGTCAAGGGCAATGCGATCGAGCCGGCGCTGATACCGTTTCAAGACGGAATGGCTTACTGTTATGTTGAGATAAGCCCACCTGCCCTTTTGCGGAGGGATGTGTGAGTGGTTGAAACAGGCGGTCTTGAAAACCGCTTTACCCTAACGGGTAACGGGGGTTCGAATCCCTCTCCCTCCGCCACAGTGTCTTTTTCTTTTAGAATCTGCTATTTGCGGGGCGAAAAGAATCCTGCATCCGGTGATCTGGTCTCCCAGCCCGAATGCGGCTCGCCGCTGCTAACTAATTCTCTAGTTGCTCGTCTGAATGAATACAGATCGCCGGACTATTTGCCGGTTGAAGGACTCATGCCTCCCAAACGCTCCAACACGCTCACCGAAGCTGAACTGCGCATCATGCGAGTTCTATGGGCGCGCGGGGAGTCTCTGGTCAGCGACCTGGTCATGGCGATTTCAGAGGACACCCCTCTTGCCTACACTTCTGTGCTCACGACGGTGCGCATCCTTGAGCAAAAAGGATATGTGGATCACCGGCCGGAAGGACGCGCTTTCCTCTACCGTCCTTGCATCGCCGAGCATGAAGCCAGCCGCTCGGAAGTCAGCCATCTACTGCATCGTTTCTTCGGTAATTCGCGAGAGCAGCTTTTGCTCACCCTGCTCGGCGATGGCGACATCTCGCATGGCGAACTGCAGCGCTTGAAAAAAGCCATCGCTGAAGCTGAAGCCTCTGGTGAAAGGGACGATGCATAGAGATGGAGCCGACCGCGATGCACATATCTCTTGAGATCGCGCGGTTCATCGCGCAGGCAGCCATCGCCGGTTTATGGCAGGGGCTGGTGCTGATCGCGGCCGTCGGAATCTTCCTGCGCTTCATGTCGCGCTTAGGCGCCGCCGTGCGATTTACGCTCTGGGGGTTAGCCTTCACACTCGCGGCTACGCTGCCTCTCATGCATCTTCCCGCAGGCACGCTCATCCAGCCGCATGCAACCTCTGCAGTGGTGCTGGGAGCGGAGTGGGGATTCGCCATCGCCGGGTTCTGGATCATCCTTATGCTTATGCGCGGCACTCGCCTTCTGATGCATGCGATCTATCTGCGGCGCGTCTGGAAACGCGCGAAGCCCGCCTCCTCTGAGCCTGCAATTCACGCACTTCTGCAGAGCGGTCCGCGGGCCGCAGAACTCTGCACATCCGAAGACGTAGATTCGCCGAGTGTAATCGGCTTCTTCGCGCCACGCCTTCTCATACCGGCGTGGTTATTTCGAAAGCTCGCGCCGTCGGAACTGCAGCATATTGTGCTTCATGAATGCGAGCATCTACGGCGCTACGACGACTGGATCAATCTCCTTCAACAGATTGGCCTCGTACTCTTCCCCTTGAATCCGGCGCTCTTCTGGCTGAATCGCCGGTTGGGCCTTGAGCGAGAGCTTGCGTGTGACGCCAGTGTGGTGGCTTCGACAGAAGCGCCATTTGATTACGCCCGCTGCCTGACGCGGCTGGCGGAACATCATCTTTACCGCCGCAGCGTTGCCCTGTCGCTCGCGGCATGGGGCCGCCAGTCGGAGCTCACGCGGCGCGTTCATACTTTGTTGCGCCCTGCCGTCAAATTGTCGCGGCTGCAGGCACGATTCTCAGTTGCCCTGATCTGTGCCGGGTTAATCATCGGTGCTGCCGAGATGGCTCGCTTCCCTCATTTGTTCACTTTCACCGACGCGACCACGAATGCTGTCGCCGCGGCCCCCGTGGGCGTGGTTCCCATTCAGCCAAATGCTCGCGCGCTTCCAGTGGTCTATCATCCAACCGCTCAGGCACACCCAACCTTGCTGAAGGCTGTGTTGCCGGCACGCAACGTACATCGCACCCCGGCCAAGATCCGCTCCGCAGCCCATCTACGCGCTGCCCACATCTCGAAGAAAGTCCACTCGCAACCACAGTTCTTGTTAACAACCTTCACCGTGCAGAAGACTGGGTCCGGCGACAACACCGCTCCGGTCTCTGCTCAGTTCACTCGATTCTCGTCGTCGTATGCCGCCGTTCCATTCAACAACGGCTGGCTGATCATTCAACTGTAGCTATCCAAAACACTGCAATGAGGAAGAACTATGCCTGCATTAACTAATCAATTAGTCGTAAAGCTTCGTAGACTCGCTGTGCCCACCAGCCTGGTTGCAGTTGCGGTGGTTGGCTCAACTCTCTACTTCCACCAAAGCAATGTTCATGCAGCAGGAATAACCGCCGCTCCACTGGACGACAACAGCGTCGCTGCCTTGACTTCGATCGATCGCGCTATGGAGTCGCTTGCCTCCCGGGTCACTCCTGCCATCGTTAATGTTGCCGTGACATCCAAAGCGGAAGAGCAGCAGGCCGATATGCAGGGTGGTGAGCCGCAGGAAGGTCTGCCGCCAGGATTCTCGCAATTCTTCGGCAACGGAGGTGGCCGCATGATGCCGCAGCAGCCGGAACTGCAGCATGGCATCGGCAGCGGAGTCATCATCTCGCCGAATGGTTATATCGTGACGAACAATCACGTCGTAGACGGAGCTACGCAGATCCGCGTGACGCTGCATGATCGCCGCGTTCTCAGCGCAAAAGTGATCGGCGTAGACAAGCTCACCGATCTGGCGGTAATCAAAGTCGATGCCCGTGACCTGCCCGCCATGTCGTGGGGCGACTCCTCGAAGCTGGAGCCCGGGCAGACTGTGCTCGCCTTTGGCAGTCCGTTCGGCTACTTCCAGTTCTCGGTGACACGCGGCATCGTAAGCGCGGTCAATCGTCAGAACCCATACTCGGATGACGCGCGGAAGCTGGGCGGCTATATCCAGACGGACGCCGCAATCAATCCGGGAAACTCCGGCGGCGCACTGGTCGATGCGCACGGTGAGTTGGTTGGCATCAACACCTTCATCATCTCCAACAGCGGCTCCTTCGCCGGAGCAGGATTCGCTATCCCATCGCAGATCGCCAGGGCAACTACCGATCAGATCATCAAGACCGGTAGCGTGCATCACGGTTATATCGGCATCAGCATGAACGATGTGACGCCGCAGAATGCACACTTCTTCAATCTCAGTAATGCGACCGGCGCAATTGTCGCGCAGGTCACCCCGGATTCACCCGCCAGCCATGCTGGGCTGCAGAATGGTGATGTGATCCAGCAGCTGAATGGAGAGAATCTCGTGAATGGCAGTGCGCTGCAGATGGCAGTCGCAGATATGACGCCGGGCACCAAGGTACAACTCGGCATACTGCGCAACGGCCAGTCGAAGACGCTCGATCTAACAGTAGGTGAGTTCCATGCAAACTCTCAGAATGCTGAAAACGGAGGTGGTGAAGACGGCAAGGGCGGCAACAAGGGCAAACTCGGTCTCGCCATGGCTGATCTGACGCCCGATGTGCGCCAGCAGCTCAACATTCCGGATGGAGTGAAGGGTGCCGCCATTCAAAGTGTCCGGCCCGGCAGTCCCGCAGAAGATGCTGGCCTCCAACCCGGCGATGTCATCGTGCAAGTCAACAGAAAGGATGTCGACTCGGCAAGTCAGGTAGTCAATAGCGTTCATGCCGTTCCGGATGGACAGGATGTGCTCCTACTGGTCTGGTCCAAGGGCGGCGAAGGCTACCGCGTCCTTCATCCCGATCAAGGCTGAGCTTCGATTGCAACCGGATAAAGACGGGCCGCCACGTGGGTTATGGCGGCCCGATTCCCTGGCTCTGAGCTGTGCGGCAGCAAAAGCGCGACGATCGGCGATCTGCCGGACGAATTACGGGCTCGCCTCAATAGCAGCCTGGTTCAATTCCCTGTCAGAGTGTTGCAATGGGAGTTTGGGCTCCTGCTAAATCCTCGCTCCGGTGCAATCGTAAACGTGCCGTTGCCGTTCCCGAGCATTACATCAAACGTGGGATCGTCATCGTCACCGTAGACAACGACAAGATCGGGAATGCCATCGTCATTGAAGTCTGCAGTCGTAATCTGCGGCGCGGTGCCTCGCATGCGTAGAGGGAACGACCATGTGTGGTCAAAGGAGCCGTTGCGTGATCCGAAATAAACGGTGACGGTGCTGGCCCGCCAATCGGACACAGCAATATCTGCAATGCCATCCTTGTTGAAATCAGCGACTGCAATGGATGTCACCGACTCCAGGTGAGCAATCTGCCGGCCCGGAGCAAAGCGCCCGGTTCCGTCGCTTAGAAACAGCAGCACCGTGCCATCATCGTTACCAATCAGAAGATCCGGAATACCATCGCCATTGAAGTCATCCGCAATCACGGCTCGTGGCTTAAGCCCTGACACGGGCATGGATGCTGTTTCCAGGAACGTGCCGTCCGACCGGCCGAGCCGAACGGTCAGCCTGCCGTTTGCAGCGACACTCGCAATGTCGGCGATACCGTCGCGGTTGAAATCCGCGGTAGCTACGAGCGGGGCTTCCTTCGGCTTTTCATCTGATTGCGCATAGAGGTGCGCCGCGGACAGCAAGTTCCCCGCAAGCAGCACCATCCAACCGACTCTGGAAGCAAAAGGAGGCATTCGGCTCCTTCTATTCTATTTGTGCCGGGCAGGCGCCGTCCTGATTGCAGCATCGGGAAGTGCCCACGCAAAAAGGACGCCGCCACTGCTGGTCAACACATACTGACGGTCATCCAATTCATAGGTAATGGGTGAGCTGGACATCCCTACGCCGGTACCGGCATGCCACAGGGTTTTGCCGTTTCTTGTATCCAGCGCCATGACGTTTCCGTATCCATCGCCGGTGAAGGTCAGGCCGGAGTCAGTTGTCAGTACGCCTGCGCTGGACCCACCTTCACCCAGATCGTGGGTCCAGCGCAGCTTGCCCGTCTGGTAATCGATCGCCTCCAGGAGACCCTTGCCCCACAATCCATAGTCCGCACCTGCCCATCCATAGGCGCCATCGGCCGGCTTCGCGAAATAGAGGCTATAACTGGGATGCGCATCCACCAGAAAGAGCCCGGTCTTGGGATCAAAGCTAGGCGAGCGGAAGTTTGTAAGACCGCCTTCATCCGGCGCAATCAGGCGTCCATCCGGCGCCGGCTCCTTTGCCGGATTCGGGATGGGATGGCCATCCTTGTCCACACCGAGGGTCCAGTTCACTGGGCCAAATGGCGCAGTCAGAAGGCTCTTGCCATTGGTGCGATCCAACACAAAAAAGTAGCCATTGCGCGATGCCTGCATGAGCATCTTATGCGGACGGCCATGAAAATTTCCGTCCACAAGAACAGGCACTTCGACTGCATCCCAATCATGGGTATCGTGCGGCGAAGCTGAGAAACCCCAGGCAAGCTTTCCTGTATCTGGATTTATGGCCACGATACTGCAGGTATAGAGGTTCTCTCCTGGACGGGTTTTTCCATTGAGTACCGGCGTCGGATTGCCGGTTCCCCAATAAATCAGGTTCAACTCCTTATCGTAGGTGCCGGTAATCCATGTCATGCCGCCGGTTGTAGCATTTGGAGTTCCGGCGGGCGGCGTGCTGTCCCATTGCCATTGCAGCTTGCCGGTCACAGGGTCAACCGCGCGAAGATAGCCGGGAAGATTATCCAGGTCGCCGGAGACACCAACGATCACGTGATTCCCCACTACGAGCGGAGCCATCGTTGTCCAGTAGCCTTTGTTGACATCTGCCACCACCACGTCCCACCGAACGCTTCCATCGTTGGCATTCAGCGAGACGAGATGACCATCGGGGGTAAGAAAGTAGAGCCACCCCTCATACATGGCAACTCCACGCTGCCCGATATGATCTCCATCCTCGGTCGGCTTGTTGTAGTGCCACAGCATGTGTCCGGAGCGCGCATCCACAGCCCAGATATTGTCCGGAACCGTGAAATAAAGAATGCCGTCAACCAACAGAGGGGTGGATTTGATCTCAGCATTCTGATTGGTCTGGAACGCCCATGAAAGCGTGAGATATCCGACATTCTGCCTTGTCATCTGCGTGAGCGCGCTATGCCGTCTGCCGGAATAATCACCGTGATATGTAGGCCAGCTATCCGGAACAGGATGCTCAATGGCCGCAGGGCCCAGCGACTGCGCAATTCCAGGATGAGGCACTCCAGCAAGAGCCGCGGCAACCACAACCAGGGCGTGTTTCCAGAACTTCATAAGATTCAGCCTCATTAGCGCAGAGTTTGTATGTATGCCATCAGGTTGTGAATATCGTCGTCCGTATATTTACTGAACAGATCGACATGGGCATCCACTGGGGAGTCCACGATGAAGTGGATCCGTCTGACTGGCCACGAGTGATACACGCGGTTGCTGTCACGCAAGCCGATCGTGAATTCATCGCGGTAGGCGAGCAAGCCGGTAATCTGCTGACCGGTTGGAAGAGTAACGGTCACATGACTCTTTGCGTCTTCGGGATACAGCATTCGCTCTTCCAGCTTCAAGCCCTGGAA
>CAWBPB010000026.1:0-13472 GCA_963790555.1 uncultured Acidobacteriaceae bacterium
GGTGAACTCCAGGCCATGGCTGACACGCTCTCGTAAGGTTGCCTGCAGCGCGTTGTAATTCATCATTGCCCGCGATTCCGTAATGAGCAGCGTGCTGGAGCCGATACCTAGATTCGTGTTGTTGTAGAAGGGCGCGGTGGTCGGGTCGCCATTCACCAGGTACTGGTTGACGTTGCCATAGTCTTCGATGTGCTGGCCTTGCTCACCCAGATAACCGACCTGTAACGACATGCTGTTCGTAACCGCATATTCAGTCGTCAAATTCCACTCCTGAACATAAGCGGGCTGAATATGCTGCGGATAGATGTTGTAAGTCGATCCGTTAAAGTTCACATCGTTTGGACCAGCGCTGAAACCCTGCTGGACGGTTCGCGGATCTCCGCTAGTAGCTGGGCCGCCGTTTGAGGGCGCTGCCGGGATGAGCTGCTTAATATCCACCGACTGCACGAAAGGTGTGATTGAAGTAAGGCGCTGGTTTGCGGCGTTGCCTTCAAAGAAGCTGGTCGCCCCGTATCCACCACGTACAACAAAGCGCGGCGTCACCTGATAAGCAAAGCCCAGACGCGGCATGAACTGCGTGTAGTTGGGCTCATAGCAAGCACGGTTATCGCAAAGCTTCGAGTTCGGCGGCGCGCCGGTTGGGATTCTCTCCGCATACATCACCTGGCCGGTAGTCAGGTCAATGTTGCCGGTCTTGTTGTTCTGCTCGTACCACGGCTGGTCGTACTCGTAGCGCAGGCCGAAGTTCAGGGTCAAGTTCGGCATGATCTTCCAGTCGTCCTGAACGAATCCTGCAACCCGCCACTGCCGCTGTCCGACGAAAATGCCGCTAGAAGTGACCTGTGCTTCATGAACCCGGTTAAGCACAAAGTCCGCGCCGCCATAGCCGGTGGCATTGCTCAGCAATGGGTTGCTCGAATAATCACCCGTGTAGGTGAGCTGCCCCAGGAATCCGGCGTTGTTATCCGTTGTGTAGGCGTTCTGATAGCGAATCGCCTGCACCCCGATGCTGAGCAGGTGCTGCCCCTTTTGCCAGGTCAGATTGTCGATGTAACTGTAGGTGTTGTCGATGATGCTTCCGATGAACGCCGCATTTCCACCGGCCGAAACGTTGCCGGTAGACGAGCTAGTGGTGTTAATGTTTTGCGCTGCGTATCCGGGATAGTTCTGCGACTCTCCTCCGATGCCGACGATCGAATTACCCTTGAGACCGAAGATTCCGCTGGGATCGCTAGGAACTCCCTGCGTCCATTGGGCACGAGTGAAGCCAATACGCGCGGAGTTCACAATCGCAGGCGAGAAGACGTGAACCCAGTTTGCGCCGCCGAGTTTGGTCGGAAAGTTGTTTGCTCCCGGGAAAGTGATGACCAGGAAGGTGGTCTTGCCGTCGTAGCCCGTGCCCATCGAGTAGAAGCCGGTGATCTTATCCGCCGGCCGCGGATCGTATTCGATCTTTATGTCGCCCTGGTTGTTGGCCTTGAAAGTCCGGCTCGGCCCTTGCAGGTCATTCTGCGTGATACCGTCCGTGGGAGCGGCGTTTGGTAATGGATAAAGATTGGGGTGAGCGAATAAGTAGAGAGCAATTGGATTGCTGACAGGCAGCTGATTGTTCACATAGGGCGCGAAATTGTTTTGGGAGTCGTAAAGCTGTATCGGGGTATTGCCATTTGCCCCGCTCAGCAATGCGGAGAAATCGCCGCCGCGCATAGCTTGTGTGAAGACGCTGTCCTGCTCCAGGCCGCCCTGGTGATAGCGCGCAGCAAGGTAGTCCACAAAGAAGAACAGCTTATCGTGCACGATAGGCCCACCGAATGTTCCACCGAACTGCGACTGCGAAAAGGACCTGATCGGAACGATCGGATTGGCGTGATTGTTTGCCCAGGAGTTGGCGTTATAGTTGGCGTTCTGCGTGTAGCCGTAGACCGACCCGTGGAAGGAGTTGGTGCCGCTCTTCAAGACGTTCACCACGCCGCCGCCGTTTACATTGCCGTAGTCGGCAGGCGAATTTGCCGAGAGAATCTTAATCTCCTCAAGCGATTCGGGAGCCGGGCTGTAGGCGATCAGGTTGTTCTGCGTCTCGTTCAGATCGATGCCGTCGAGCGTGTAGTTGTTCGCCTGGGCGCGGTTGCCGTTGATGTTCGGGATGTCGCTGTTGTAAGTGCTGCGCTCGATGCTGGTGGGTCCTTGTGTGCCGTAGGTCGTCACCGTGCCGGGTGTGTAAAGCGTCAGCGCGGAAAAGTCGAGCCCGTTCAGCGGAATATTCCGGACGGTATTCGCCGTAAACGTAGTTCCGATCGTCGCATCGGTGGTATTGAGGATCGGCGCAACGTCACCCTGGACATCGACCGTGGTTGTCGTGCCGCCGGTCTGCAGGTGGGCATCGAATTTGACTGTCTGATCGACCTCCAGCGCAAAGGCGGGAAGCTTCGCCGTGGTGAAACCCGAAGCCTGCACCGTGACCTCGTATTGCCCGATGGGCAGGAAGCGAATGCTGTAGATGCCTGCGGCGTTGGTCGTGGCCTGGGTGGCGACGCCAGTGGCGACGTTCGTGGCTGTGACCTGCGCGTTGGGCACGACGGCGCCGGTGGGATCGGTAACGGTTCCGGTAACGCTTCCGGTCACGGTCTGCGCCGTTAGATGGGAAGGGATCGTTAACACAAAGGGAATGACGAGTAGTGGTAGACATCGCCCAAGTCGCATGTTGCCTCCTAAAGTTTCCGACGAGAACAGCCTTGTTTTTTTAATGGGGTCCCGTGGCTGCAACGAGGAACTGCTTATTATGCACGTTTAAGGGGGAAACGAAAAGTTCAGAAATAAAAAGGTGCTCAAAGTGACAAATTCGTGGGGCAAACAGCTGCACATCGGTATGACAGCCTGACAGAAGGGCTGCCTACCGGGCGAATTCGCTGCGCTTGCGGGAGTAGAAGGTGTAGATGACCAGGCCGACCGCCAGCCACGCGAAGAAGCGCAGCCAGGTCATGACTTCGAGGCCCATCATCAGCACGACGCAGAAAATGATGCTGAGCACCGGGATGACCGGCCCGAACGGCGCGCGGAAGGACGCGGTGGCGCTCCGGCTCGCGATAGCGCAGGATCAGCACGCCGATCGAGACCAGCACGAAGGCGAAGAGGGTGCCGATGTTGGAGAGGTTGGAGACGGTGCCGATGTCGAGCAGCCCGGCGGGTATGCCGACGACAAAGCCGGCAACCCAGGTGGCGAGCGCGGGCGTGCGGAAGCGCGGATGAATGCGGCTGAACGCGGAGGGCAGCAGCCCGTCGCGCGACATGGCAAACCAGACGCGCGCCTGGCCGAGTTGGAAGACGAGGATGGAGGAGATCATCCCCATCAGCGCGCCGACCAAAACGAAGAGCCGTACCCACTGCAGGCGATGCGATCCGGTGCTGATGGTGAGCTTTTTGAGCGCATTCACGACCGGAGCGGCATCGCCCATCACGCTTTGCCACGGGACAAGGCCGGTGAGCACGACGGCGACACCGATATAGAGGATGGTGCAGACGATCAGCGTCCCGATGATGCCGATAGGCACATCGCGCTGCGGATGTTTGCATTCCTCCGCGGCCGTGGAAACCGAGTCGAAGCCAATATAGGTGAAGAAGATGATGGAGCCGCCGGTGAGCACGCCGGACCAGCCGTTGGGCGAGAAGGGATGGTAGTAGCGCGGGTGAATGAATGACGCGCCGGCGAAGATGAACACCAGGATGGCCGCGATCTTGATGAGGACCATGATGTTGTTGGTCTCGGCGGACTCGCGCACGCCGCGCACCAGGACGACGGTAAGCAGCATGACGACAAGGAAGGCGGGAATGTTGAAGCCGAAGTGCCATCCAGCCTTATAGAGATCGTGGCCGGCGAAATCCTGCAGGCCGGTGGGTAGATATGCCGGCGAGATCCACTGGATGGGCGGATGGATGTTGAACCAGTCGAGCAGATCGACGATGTGGGCGGCAAAGCCCACGCTGACCGACATGTTGGAGAAGGCGTACTCGAGGATCAGGTCCCAGCCGATGATCCACGCCACCAGCTCGCCGAGGGTCGCATAGGTATAGGTGTAAGCGGAGCCGGCGATGGGGATCATCGAGGCGAGCTCCGCGTAACAGAGCCCGGTGAAGCAGCAGACGATGGCGACCAGCACCAGCGAAAGCGCGAGCGCGGGACCGGCGCCGGGGCGGCCCAGCATGGCCGTATGGCGAATGAGGTAGTCCAGCAGCGGCGTATTGGCGATGGATGCCGTGTCAAAACGCTGCCCGGCGATGGCCGTGCCGATCACCGTAAAGATGCCCGACCCGATCACCGCGCCGATGCCGAGGGCCGTGAGCGACACCGGACCGAGCGTCTTTTTCAGCGCGTGCTCCGGGCACTCCGAGTCGCTGATCAGCTTGTCAATCGACTTGCGAGCGAAGAGTTGCGACAGAAGCGATGGCTCCGGCAGAAAGTTCCGGCCAAGCGACCGGGGTGACACTACCTTAAGCTATCTTCCCTGCCCGTGTAGACAGGAAAGACGACTCAGCAGGGTATCACCAGGCAGAGAACGGCCCCACCACAGCTGTGCCGCAGCGGGGCCGTCCTGGATTGCCGATTCTGGATTGCCGAGTGCTGTGATTACCGTTTGCTCTGACCGCGCGACAGCTTCTTGATCTTCTTCTTTTTGGAGCCGCGGGGTTCGGTGCGCTTGGCTTTAGGAGCCGCCTTCTTGCGCGCGGCGCGCTTCAGTTTCTTGCGCTCCTGGGTATCTTCAATCTTCGTCGTATTTGCCATGGTCTATCTCGATTCCTCAAATGTCGTCCGGCCGGTTTGGGAGCTGTTAAACCCGCTCGAGCTGGGCGAATTTTTCGACCAGCTTTTTCACGCCGAACTTCGTGAATTGTACTGTAATCTTCGCGTCGTCGCCGTCCCCCTCGCGGCGGAAGACCACGCCGTCGCCGTATTTGGGATGGCGCACCCGCTGTCCGCTCTTGAATCCGACGGCGCCGGTTGCCTCCTGCACGGGCAGCCTGGGCCGCTTTGCGCTGGCGCCGCCGCGTCCCGCGAAGAAGCTGGCGATGTTGTCGATGGAGCCGGCGTCGCGGCGCGGTTTCCGGCCGCATTTCCGTAACTGCTGTTGTTACTGTATCCGCTGGATGCGCTCTGGTCCTCGTCCTCGTAGCTGTAGTGGACGCTCTCCGTCTTCGTTGAAGCGTCCCCCGCTACGGCTGGACGAGCCCGTGCTGTATCTGGCGGCATATCCGCCCCACGAGGTGGCGCGCTCGCGGCCGCCGCTCAGGTCTTCGAGAAGATGCGGCGGCACCTCTTCCAGGAAGCGCGACGGAATGGCGGCATCCGGCATGTCGTTGCCGTAGCGCCGGCGATAGCGCGCGCGGCTCAGGATCAAGGTGTCCATCGCGCGCGTCATGCCTACATAGCAGAGCCGCCGCTCCTCTTCGAGCCCGGTCGGGTCGACGAGCGTGCGCGAGTGTGGGAAGAGGCCTTCCTCCATGCCGCAGAGCAGCACCAGTGGAAACTCCAGCCCCTTGGCCGAGTGCAGCGTCATCAGCGTCACGCGGCTGTCCGGCTTGTAGTGATCCGTGTCGCTGACCAGCGCGGCGTGATCGAGAAATTCCGCCAGCGTCTCGCCGCGCTCCTCGGCATCCTGCGCCGCGTTCGCCAGCTCCTTCAGGTTCTCAATGCGCGAGAAGGACTTCCGGCGTGCCTTCGTCTTCGAGCGCGCGGATATACCCGCTGCGATCGTTGATGAAGCGGATCAGCTCGGGCAGCGTGGCCTTGCCGCCCGGAGTGCGGAACGCCGGCCGCTCTTCTTCGGATGTTTCGGCTGCGGCCGCCTCGATTCCATTCCCGACCGATACCAATCGCTTCGGAGCAGCGTCCTCGAATGGATTGAAGCTGACGTCGGCCGGCATCTCCTCGGTCTCTTCGGCGAAGGACTCAGTCGAGAACGATGCATCGGCGGGCTCATCCTGCGACAGATCGAGCATGCCCTGCGCTCCGAAGGCGAAGTCGGTGCCCTCATCTTCCGCGTCGGGGGATTGCGAGTAGCTGCCCTCCGGTAGCACCTCGGGAATATCGGCAGTCACATCCGCCGTCAGCTTTTCCGCAAAGCCCGGCTCCAGCAACGCGCGCGCGTCGTTGATCATGCGCTGGAAGCCTTCGAGCGCCGTCAGCGCCCGCTGCGGCAGCAGCCGCTGCTGGATTGCCTGCCCGAGCGCGTCCCAGGTGCTGATGCCGGTCTCGATCGCAAGACGCTCCAGCGTGTCGAGCGTGGAGCGGCCAATGCCGCGCACCGGCGTGTTGATGACGCGCTGCAGCGCGATGGAATCGTTCGGGTTCTGCACCAGCTTCAGGTAGCTCAGCAGGTCCTTGATCTCGGCGCGTTCGTAGAAGGAAAATCCGCCGACCATCGTGTACTGGATCGAGTAGCGGCGCAGCGCCTCTTCCACCAGCCGCGACTGCGAGTTGGTGCGGTAGAGCACGGCGACGCGTGCCGGCTCGTTCCCTTCTCCGGCCTTGCGCAGGTATTTCTGGATGTAGTCGGCGATGAAGAGCGCTTCGTTTTCGCCATCGGGCGCTTCGTAGTAGCCGATCTGCGAGCCGCCCTGCCGCTCCGTCCAGAGATTTTTTCCCTTGCGCTGCGCATTGCGCGCGACAACGGCGGATGCCGCTTCCAGAATCACCTGGGTGGAGCGATAGTTCTGCTCCAGCCGGATGGTCTTGACCTCGGGAAAATCCTTTTCGAACTCGAGGATGTTGCGGATGTCCGCGCCGCGCCAACTGTAGATGCTCTGGTCCTCATCGCCCACCACGCAGACGTTGTGGTGTTCGCCGGCCAGCAGCTTCATCAGCTCGTACTGCGGACGGTTGGTGTCCTGGTACTCGTCGATCATGATGTAGCGGAACCGCCGGTTGTAGCGCTCGCGCGTCTCGCCGCTGGCCTTCAGCAGGCGCACGGTTTCAAGCAGCAGATCGTCAAAGTCCATCGCGTTGTTCTTCAGCAGTTCCTTGCGATAGACCTCGTAGAGCTGCGCAACGCGCTCGCTGATGGGATCGCTCGACCCGAGGTAGTACTCCTGCGGATCGATCATGTGGTTCTTGGCCCAACTGATCTTTCCCAGCACGGTGCGCGGCGTCAGCGTCTTGTCATCCAGCGACATGCGCCGCATCGCCTGCTTCACGATGGCCTGCTGATCGCTTTCGTCGTAGATGGCGAAGCTGCGGGTCAGCCCCTTGTCGCCGATGCGCAGCGCTTCGATGTCGCGCCGCAGCACGCGCACGCAAAAGGAGTGGAAGGTGGAGAGCAGCGGCTTGGCCAGCGTCGAACCGGCCAGCAGCTTCTCTACGCGCTCGCCCATCTCGGCGGAGGCTTTGTTGGTGAAGGTGACAGCGAGAATGGAGTCCGGCGCGACGCCCTTGGCTTCAATCAGATACGCGATGCGGTGCGTGATGACGCGCGTCTTGCCCGAGCCCGCGCCGGCCAGGATCAGGACAGGGCCATCCGTGGCCTCCACGGCCGCGCGCTGTTGCGGATTCATCTTTTCGAGCAGGGGATTCACGGGCTGGCGTCTCGGGCGGGGAGCTTCTCTTCTCTAGTGTATCGCCGCCGGCGATCCACACTCCCGTAACGCAAGGAGGATCGATAGTTCGCTAAGCTGAAAAGAGTTGCGGCGAAGACCTGCTGCACTTTCACAGACCTGTTCATGACACCCTCCCCCACAAAAGAGATTCGCAGCGTTTGCGTCTTCTGCGCCTCCAGCAACGGCGTCGATCCGATTTTTCTTGAAGCAGCGAAAACGCTGGGCACATCCATCGCCGAGCGTGGCTGGCGCCTGGTCTATGGCGGCGCCGATGTTGGGCTGATGGGTGCATTGGCGAACGCTGCACTTGCCGCTGGCGGCAAGGTCACGGGCGTGATCCCGCACGCGTTGGTCTCCCGCGAGATTGCGCATCGCGGCTTGACGGAGCTGATTGAGACGGCCAGCATGCATGAGCGTAAAGCCGAGATGGCGAAGCGGGCGGATGCTTTCCTGGTACTGCCCGGCGGCTTGGGCACGCTCGATGAAATGTGCGAAATCCTGACCTGGGGGCTGCTGGGCATTCACGACAAACCAGTGGTCCTGATCAACACCGCCGGCTACTGGAACAGGTTCCTGTATCTGCTGGATGGGGCGGTGGAAGCGGGCTTTCTGCGGCCTCCCCATCGCGCGCTCTGCCGGACTGCAGTGGATGCGCATGCCGCCTGCGAGATGGTGGCGGATCTGTGCGGCAGCGCGAACCCCGAAACTCTGCCGCAGCGATCATCGTCTGTCATAGAAGCACCCCTATTCGCGTCTGAGCCACTTCTGGACTGCAGATAGAGAACGATCGTCTATCCTGACAGGACGCATGCAGCTGCATTTCTGCCCTTCCGAAGCTCCTCTGCTCTCCTCCTCGTGGCGACCGCCGTATCGGCGCACGCTCAGATTGCCATGGCCAGCGCGGAGCTTCCGGAGGCGCCCACCGCACAGCAAGGCAACGGCAGCGCCCAGCACATCAGCGCCACCCATCAAATGCGCAAGCAGCAGACAGACCAGCGGCCAAGCTCCGATGAGGTGCTGCGGCGAGAAGAGAAGCAGCGCGCCTTCGGCGTCATGCCCATGTTCCAGACCGTATCGCTGGCGAATTCGAAAAACATTCCGCCTCTGCGGCCGAAGCAGAAATTTCATCTGATGCTGAAGAGTACGACCGATCCCTTTATTTTTGCGCAGGATGCCGTTCTTTCCGGTATCGGCCAGGCACGCGACACAAACTCCGGCACCAAGATCGTGACCAATCCGGACGGAACGCAGAGCAAAGTGCGTTGGGGCTTCGGCCAGGGGGCGTCCGGATACTTCAAACGTTTCGGTGCCTCCTATGCGGATACGGCGGACGGGAACTTCTGGGGCAACGCCGTGCTGCCGGTGCTGCTGAAGGAAGATCCGCGCTACTACCGCATGGGGTCCGGTTCGTTCGTGCGGCGTTTTGGCTACTCCGCCGAAACTGCGTTATGGTGCCGCCGTGACAACGGCAGATGGGGGCCGAATTATGCCAACGTCGCCGGCAATTTTATCTCCGGCGGCATATCGAACTTCTACTATCCGGACGAAGACACCGGCGTCGAGAAGACGATCATCGGCGCGTTTACCGTGACGGCGGAGGGCGTCATCGGCTCGGAGCTGATCGAGTTCCTGCCGGACATCGAGCACCACTTCCTCAAGAACCGGCACCCGAAGCCCTAAGGCTCAACGCGGCTCCTGCACTCCTCGCACTGGCAGTGGCGGCGCAGGAAATCCCACGAGTAGATGCCGCTGGAGTGCCCGTCGTTCCAGTGAAAGACCACGGCGTAGCGACCCGCAGGCTCGACGCTGTTGGGTCGCGGCGGCGCCTCGTACATGGGAAGAAGCTGCGTAGGAGTTGGCTTGCGATCGCCCGGCGCGAGACCGGCAGCCTCGCGCGCTTCATGGCAGGTAGCGCAGGGGCAGGCATCGCGCAGCCAACGGAAGGTCCACGCGCTCCGGTGGCCGTCCTTCCAGTCGATTTCCATGCCGGTGCCTTCGCTCTTGTGGACGCGCACCTTCGCCGGATCGACGGCGTCGCGCGGAAGCGGGGGACGATCGGCGCGACGCGCCTCTCGCTCATCGACGATGCGAATGCCTTCATGGCTCATGACGTCTCTCTACTTCAGGATACGCGCCGCGAACAGGCAGCTATTCGACCGCCCTTATTCCGCAACACAGATCAGGCACTTCAGGTATTCCGTCTCCGGGAATGGTCAGGATGACGGGATGGTCGGGCGCGGCGCCGCGCCGCTCCAGCAGCCGCACGCGCCGTCCGGCATCGGCAGCCGCAGCGGCTACGGTTGCGGTGAAGTCGGCAGCGGAGATGTGGTGCGAGCAGGAACAGGTGACCAGCACGCCGCCCGGGCGAAGCATCTTGAGCGCGCGCAGGTTCAGCTCCTTGTAGCCGCGAAGCGCGCCTTCGACGGCGCGCTTGCTCTTCGCAAAGGCGGGCGGATCCAGCACGATGGTGTCGTACTGCCGTACCGGCGTCGCTCCAGTCGCGCAGCAGATCGAAGGCGTCGGCCTCGATCCAGTCCACATCGCGCGGAAAGCTTGCCGCGGTTCACCTCCAGATTCCGCTCGGCGACCTCCAGCGCGCTGCGCGAGGCATCCACGCCAGTGACGCGCGAGCATCGCTGCGCCATATGCAGCGCAAAGCCGCCCTGGTAGGTGCAGACGTCCAGTGCCTCGCCTCGCGCATGCTCCGCGGCGGCCGCGTAGTTCAGCCGCTGGTCGAGAAAGGCTCCCGTCTTCTGACCGGAGGTGGCATCGTAAGCGAAAGCGCAGGCCATTGAGCTCGAAGCGTGGTCTGCAGGACCGGATGGGCCGGGTCTTTCGCGTACAGCGTCGCCAGCGCCGGCGTCTGCAGCCCTTCGAGGGACGCGATGCGGGCGTCTCCCCGCTCGATGATGGTTTCGGGCGCGATCTCCTCGATCAGCACGCGCGTCAGCAGCTCGCGCACCTCGGGCCGGTCGAGCCCGCGAACCAGGATCTGCATCAGCACCAGCGGCCCGTAGCGATCGACGATGAGGCCGGGCAATTCGTCGGCTTCGCTGAAGACGAGGCGGCAGGCTTCGGTTTGCATCGCGGCGCGCAAGGCGACGGCGCGGCGCAGGCGGGTCTCGATCAACGAGAGCCACTCGCCATCTGCTGCGAACAATTCCCGGCTCACCAGGCGAAGCGCAATCTGCGATTCCGGACTGTGAAGAGCGGTGCCGAGCGGAATGCCGCGTTGGTCGGCAACAGGAATCAGGCCGGCGGGCGCATCGCGCTCCTCACCCGTAACTTCAACCACGTCCGAGGCATAGACCCATGGATGGCCGGCGCGCAGGCGATCGGCGGCCCGCCTGTTGACGATGGCGGCGCGTCCCGCTGCAGCGGAGGTGTGCGGCTGCGGGGCGGCTTTGCCTCTCCGCGAAGTGGCTTGTCGGGTTCTGCGTCATGACTCTGGGAACGCTCTCTTCCCAAGGCTTTCCTGAAACTGAAAGGTCATCAGCCTATAATCAGGCATGGCGACCGCGCGTACAACGCCGCCCGACCCTATTGCATCCCGCCCCGCGCCGCCGGATCCCTCCGGGGCAGTGGAGGGTCGGGCCTTGATCGACGCGCGCTTCCGCGCGCTGCTGGACACCGTACGCGCCCATCGTCCCAGCGACGATGTCGAGATCATTCGCCGCGCCTGGGAGTTTTCTCTCGAACATCATCAAGGGTCAGGTACGCGCCTCGGGCGAGCCCTATGTGCTGCACCCGCTGGAGGTTGCGCATGTACTGGCGGAGATGAAGCTGGACTCGACCGCCATCGCCGCCGGCCTGCTGCACGACGCCGTCGAAGACACGCCGGTGACGGCCGACGACATCACCCGGCTCTTCGGCGAGCAGGTGGCGCACATCGTCGAGGGCGTCACCAAGATCGACAAGATCCAGTTCGCCAACAGCGAAGACCGCCAGGCCGAGAACGTGCGCAAGATGCTGCTCGCCATGGTGACCGACGTGCGCGTCGTGCTGATCAAACTGGCCGACCGGCTGCACAACATGCGCACCCTGCAGCACCTGCGCGCCGGAGCGGCAGCAGGCAATCGCGCAGCGAGACGCTGGACATCTACGCCCCGCTGGCGCACCGGCTCGGCATGGGCAAGGTGCGCGGCGAGCTCGAAGACCTGTCCTTCCGCTACGTCGACGCGGTGAGCTTCGACAAGGTGCAGACGGCGATCGATGAGCGCCGCAAGGAGGGCGAAGACTTCCTCGAAGACGTCGAACGGACGCTGCAGGAAAAGCTGAAAGAGCACAAGATCGAGGCGCGCGTCGAGTGGCGCATCAAGCGGCTTTACAGCATCTACCAGAAGCTGCAGAAGCAGCGCTCATCGGTCGACCAGGTCTATGACCTGCTCGCGGTGCGCGTGATCACCACGAGCGTGCAGGACTGCTACGCCGTCTTCGGGCTGATCCATTCGCATCTGGCGGCCGGTGCCGGGGCGCATCAAGGACTTCATCGCGATGCCGCGGCCGAATCTGTATCAGTCGCTGCACACAACCGTCATGGGCTCGGGCGGCCACCAGTTCGAGGTGCAGATCCGCACCGAAGAGATGCACCGCATGGCCGAAGAAGGCATTGCCGCGCACTGGAAGTACAAGGCCAACGGCGCGCCGGTCAGCAGCAAGGACGAGCAGCGGCTGGCCTGGGTGCGCTCAGCTGGTGGAGTGGCAGCGCGAGATGACCGACCCCAACGAGTTCCTCTCCACGCTCAAGATCGACCTGTATCCGGAAGAGGTCTACACCTTCACGCCGAAGGGCAAGGTGGTCGTGCTGCCCAAGGACGCGAGCCCGATCGACTTCGCTTACACGATCCACACCGAGGTCGGGCACACCTGCGCGGCGCGCGCGTCAACGGCCGCATGGTGCCGCTGCGCACCAAGCTGCGCAATGGCGACATCGTCGAGATCGTCACGCAGAACGGCCACACGCCGAGCCGCGACTGGCTGACCTTCGTCAAGAGCTCGCGCGCGCGCAACAAGATCAGCCACTGGCTCAACGAGCACCAGCGCGAGCGCGCGATCGACATCGGCGGCAAGCTGCTGGACCGCGAAGCGCGCAAATACAAAGTCGCGCTCGCGCAGATTCACCGAAGCGGATTACGCGCGCGTCGCCAACGAATACAGCGTGGCGGCGCAGAAGGATCTGCTGGCCGGCATCGGCTTCGGCAAATATTCCGTCGCGCCAGGTGCTCAACAGGCTTGCGCCGGGCCTGATTGCACCGATCCGCGCCGGATGCGGAAGCAGCCACGACTGCCGATGCGGTAAAGACGCTGCACCTGAATCCGCGCACCGAGTCGCTGGACGTCGAGGGCCAGAACGAGCTGCTCGTCTATCGCGCGCGATGTTGCAATCCGATCCGCGGCGAAGAGATCATCGGCTACGTCACGCGCGGCAAAGGCGTCGCCGTCCACGCGCGGCGCTGTCCCAACGTGCAGAACCTGCTCTACGAGGCCGACCGCCGCATCGCCGTCGAGTGGTCGACGAATCGGCCGAGGAAAGCGGGCCGGCAACAGACCTATCCCGTCCGGGTCACCGTCTACTGCGACGACCGCGCCGGCATGCTGAAAGAGATTACCGCCATCATCAGCGACGAGGACACCAACATCCGCAGCGTTGACTCAAGCGCCGGCAAAGGCGGCGAGGCGGTCGTCGAATTCATTCTTGAGGCGGAGGACGTCACTCATCTGGACAGAATCGTCACCGGCTTGCGCACACTTCCCGGCGTGCGCGACGTCCAACGCGCCAACAAAGTCTAAACTCTTTTCACAAAGCCCTGATTCACCTGAAGCTGTGCCGGTAGTCCCGCGAAACGGCATGCACAGCCGGAACTCACGCTCCCTCTCATAAGGCGAAT
>CAWBPB010000027.1:0-245110 GCA_963790555.1 uncultured Acidobacteriaceae bacterium
ATCTCAGTTAGCGCCTTCCTCTGAGCTGGGCCTTCGCTGGCGGGAGAACCACAGAACCGTTGAGTCGGTATATCCGATCAATGCGGCGTAATTTTCGATTTTCGGGTCACTGGAAGAACATGTTCACGGAACGTCCCGTGGCCATTTGGCGAATCACCGTGTTTACACTTATGCGCATGAGCACGCGGCAGCGCTTCCGTTCTCTGCTGAAGCCCGACGGCACCAACCTGACAAAGGCCCGGAATCAAAGCACGGCCCATTGCCATTACTTCGTAAAGAGCTGGTATCGCTTCGGGCGCCCAATGGCTGGAGGCGGAAAAGTGACTTCCGCGACATGCTTAAGCTCGCGGAACTGAAATGGCGGCCTCGTCGTAACATTTCTAGGCGGCCAACTTCTCTGGCGAAAATTTGACACAAGGCCGAGAATCCGGCACCCGCCTCCACGCGTATTTGGGACATTTCGCGTATGAAATTACGCTTCGCATTTGCACTCTACGGGATCTCGCTTTTGTTCGCTGCCCCGGCGATGGCCGAACCCACAATGAGTTGCCCTGTCGGCACATATCGCCTCGCGGATGGCTCCGCAGTCGATATCGCGCCGTCGGAACGCGATACGCTGCGCTGGCGCAGCCTCACAGGTGAAACAGGCCAGTTGCACAAGCAGATGAACGGTATGTGGACCAGCACGTATGGCTGGACCGACCGGCCGGATGGAAAGACGGTTTCATTTTCCGATTGCGACAAAGGCGAGATCGCCTTTGGAAAGGAAAGTGGCCGGCGAATCCCCTTCATTGTGAGCAACGCAACTTTCGAAAGCAGCGGTGTGAAGCTGGTTGGCCGATTGATTATGCCGCCGGGCGATGGCAAGGTTCCCGTGGTGGTGTTGATACACGGCTCGGAAGACAGCTCCGGGATCGATACCCTGTTCCTGCAGCACATCTTCCCAGCTCAGAGCATTGGCGCGTTCGTCTATGACAAGCGCGGTACGGGCCGCTCGGGCGGTGTTTACACGCAGGCCTACGATTTGCTGGCGGCAGATGCGGTGAAGGCGTTGAGTGAATCGAGACGTCTTGCAGGCGCGAGGCTGGAACGCATCGGCTATTGGGGTGGCAGTCAGGGCGGATGGGTTGTGCCGCTGGCGGCGAACAAGGCGCCCGTGGATTTCGTGATCATCGCCTACGGCCTCGCCGTCGATGTCATCGACGAAGATCAGGAGAGCGTGGCGCTCGACATGCATTTCCACCATCACTCCGCGGCGGATACGGCAAAAGCGCTGGAGCTCGCGAGCGCCGGTGAGCATGTGGTGGCCACGCATGGCATGGACGGCTACGCGCGATTCGATGCGCTACGGCAGAAATATAAATCAGAGCCTTGGTACAAGGACGTTCACGGCGATTACCTTTTCATGGTCCTGCCGCTCGACCAGAAGCAGATTGTCCAAGTGGTCAAACCCTTTGCCGCCTTGCCGTTCCATTATGATCCGATGCCGGTGCTGCGCGTCTCGACCACGCCGCAGCTCTGGATTCTGGGCGGCGATGATCTCGATGCGCCAAGCGCGGAAACATCCAAGCGCATCAAATCCCTGATCGCGGAAGGCAAAAACTTTATTCTGGCCGTCTATCCTGGTGCGGAACACGGCATGACGCTCTACGAGCTCGACGCGAAAGGCGAACGCCTCTCCACGCGCTATGCACCGGGCTATTTCCAAATGATGGCCGACTTCATCAAGAGCGGCCACATCGGCAATCACTACGACGGGGCAGAAATCACAAGGCTGATAAAGCGCTAGGGTACCCGGCATTCTCGTCGATCGCCGATCTGGGACGAATCACCGGCCGCTCAGAAGTTGCCTTCGGTACGCACCGAACAAGGCCAAACAACTGGTGAGGATCCAGAGGTCGATGGCTAATTGACGATATCAGGGCAAGTAACGTTTCCACGTCGTCCCGTGGCTTATCGGTTGTCTATCCGGTCTTTGGAATTAGCCCCCGGTGCGGAATCGCGTGAACAAGTCAGTCAAATACAAAAAGCCACCAGGCGGTGGCTTTTGCTGTCTCATGATTATGTAACCGAATGCGTTCCATTTTACCAAATCAGTAGACAGAAAATGGCACAATTCTGAGGTGATTCCCACCATGGGATTACCTGCGAATTTAACCGACATTCGTCGTTTAATGTTCCACGTGGAACACTCGACTAAATCGTCGGAAACTACCCACCGCCTCGAAATGTTCCACGTGGAACATTCGAGGAATCGGTGGAGACTCGGTGGCAGACCTACTGAAGTTTCCGCGCCGTCCCGTTGTAGTTGACCTTGATCGGGTTCATCGTGCGGTAGCGCACGCGCAGCCCGCCGACTGTTGCCGGCTGGGAGTGGGGTGTCTTCGTGCGGTCGATGAAGACCATCAGCGCGGCCTCGGACGGGTTGTCCTGGCTCTGCGTGACGCCTACGCCGAAGAAGGCCGGATCGTTCATGAGCTGGCTAGCGTGCTGCTTCTGCACGGTTCTGGCCGCCGCGAGGGCGGCATCGGAAAGGTGTATGCCTGGAGTTACAGATACCGAGCTGGGAGCCGTGCCGCTGGCCACCGCGCTTGCGGTCGTCGGAATCACGCGGGTTGGCAGACCGCCGATGGTCTGGGGCACCTGCACGCTGCCGGCACGGTTCTGATCGACATAGACCACGACGGCCGCCTGGCCGGGCTGGTCGAGGCTCTTGCCTGCGGCCACGCCCAGGATGCCTTTGGCGGCATCGACGATAGCTGCGCCCTGCTGGCTGGCAACGGTCTGGGCTGCGCTCATGCGCGCGGCGGAAACGGCCGCGCTGGCAGTAGCAGTGTTCGAGTCGTAGTTGAGGCAGCTCACGGTGTGGGGCGATCCGCCCACGATGGTGAACGTAGTGCCTTGCGGCGCAGAGCTGAACTGAGCCAGTTCGGTGAGCACATCGCCAATGGGCTGCGCGAAGCTTTCTCCGGGCTGAGTCGATGTTCCGGTCGAGCCGGCGAAGAAGAGAGCTACCGGCTGTGCGTTTGCCGTATCTACGACCAGCGACCCGGAATCACCCGCATCGGAGAAGTAGTTGCCGGGCATGCCGATCTGATTGGAATAGGTCTTGGAGACATAGAACTGCGTCTCTGCGGCGTCCTTGTAATAGGAAACCTTCACGGACGCGCTGATCGTATCCACCGTGCTGCAGGTCAGGCCGGTGGTGCGGCCGCTCTTCGCCACGGAAATCGTGTTGAGATTTGCGGAGGTCAGCACCTCGCCGGTGCCTGCGACCGGCGCGGCCGCGGCGATCTGACTGTTGGTCCCGCCAGCGGCGCCCAGCGCAATAATGGAGCCGGAAGCATCGACGTTTGTCGAGCTGGTCTGGGCAAGCGCGGCGTCGATATTCGTGGAAGTGTTATTCAGCGGAGCCCAGTACTGCAGGGTGCCGATGGCGCTGATGCCGGTGACGCCGGAGGCGAGCTGGGTGCAGCCCGTGTCCACCAGACCAGGCTGGATGATGGTGTCGCCCGCAACCCCAAAATCAGATTCAGCCAGCACATGGTTGTTGCTCAGGATGTAGAGATTGCTGGCCTGATCTTTCACCAGCGCACCGAGCGTTCCGCTGGCGCAATCCGTGACATTGCCATTGGAATCGAGATCGACGTCGTTGTTGTTGCCGCCGGAGGTGCCCATCTGCACGGCAGAGGTTTGCGGCGCCTGGTTATCAAGCGGCGAGGTGTTGAGGCCGGCACCGTTCAGCAGCAGCTTGGCAAAGCTGGTGGTGGCCGAATTCGCAGCGACCGAGCCGATGGCGTAGATGGCCTGCGACGGCACGGACGAGGGCGCGGTGTAGGTAGCGGTGCAATAGGTGTAATAGGGGCTGGACGAGCTGAGGCCGCCGCCGTTCTGGCACTTGGTGCCGCTGATGGTGCCGCCGGCAGAGCCCGGGCTGGAACCGCCGGTTGGTGCGGTCGAGAGACCCCAGTTGATGGAGCCGCCGCCGAGCTCAGCGATCGTGGCAGTCAGGGGCACGGTCGCCCCGGTGGAAAGCGTGGCGTTCTCCGGTGTGACGGTCTGGATGAAGCCCGGCGTTACGGTCACGACGGCGGTCACAGGCTGGTAGACATTGCTGCTCAGGTTGGCCTGAACCTGGATCTGGACGGAGTCCTTGGAGAGCGCGCTGGGCGGAGTGTAGAGGCCCGTGGAATCGATGCTGCCCTGGCCTAGAGTCGTGTTGTCGTTGGTGCCGGTGGTGACAGTCCAATTGACATTGGTTGCCGGCTGGCCGTTGGAGAGCGTGGCTGTGAACTGGACCTGGCTGTTGGTGTCGATGGTGGTGGTGCCCGGCGTGATGGACAACGTGCCGTTCGACGGGTTGGAACTGGGGCCACCGCCGCCGCAACCGGCGATAACGAGCACAACAGGGCCAATGCAGGCAAAGAGCGGGCGAACAAACCGGGTCATAGTCACTACCATCCAGGATGCAGTTAATTGTACGTGCCCGGCGTGTCTGCCTACTCTCGTTGGGCGTGTCACGAAAGTCGTACAGCAGGAACGACGTACCGGGTGAAACACGGAATAGACGAGCAAGTTGCGGTGCTGGCCGCACGGGCACAGCGCCTTCGGCGGATGGCCGTCCAGGCCGCGCCTTTGGCGCTTTGCGATTCGCCCCTTTGGTCCTCACGCGGGCTGGCTTGATGGTTGTTGGAAGTAGTGGAGACAGATTGGATTGCCAGTTCTTTGGTCACTCAGAATGACAATCTCAACAATTCAGCCGATTCGTCTTGGCAGACTGTCTTGACTATCTAAACTAAACCGTTCAGTATTTATCAATCCTGCGAATTCTGCGAGGCGATTCCACGATGATCTCGGTCCGCAACCTGGTCAAGACCTTCGGTGATTTCACCGCCGTGAAAGACATCAGCTTCGATGTGGCGCAGGGAGAGATCTTCGCCTTCCTGGGCCCCAATGGCGCGGGGAAGACGACGACGATCAAGATGCTGACCACGCTGCTGCGGCCGACCAGCGGGCGCATCGAGCTCGACGGGCTCGATCCGACGGTAAAGCAGAAGCAGGCGCGCCAGCGCTTCGGCATTGTCTTTCAGGACCCGAGCCTGGACGGCGAGCAGACCGCCTGGGAGAACATGGAGCTGCACGGGGTGCTCTACCACGTGCCGCGCAAGCTCCGCGTCGAGCGCGCCGAAGAGCTGCTGAAGATCTTCGAGCTGTGGGAGCGCAAGGACGATTATGTGAAGACCTTCTCCGGCGGGATGAAGCGGCGGCTGGAGATTGCACGCGGCTTCCTGCACACGCCGAAGATCCTGTTTCTGGACGAGCCGACGCTGGGGCTCGACCCGCAGAGCCGCAACCAGCTCTGGACGCATGTGAAGCGCATCAACGAATCGGAGAAGACGACGGTCTTTCTGACCACGCACTACATGGACGAGGCCGACCGCGTCGCGCATCGCATCGCCATCATGGACCACGGCAGCATCGTGGCGCAGGGCACATCGGCAGAGTTGAAGGAGCAGACGCAGACGGATTCGCTGGAAGCGGCGTTCCTGGCGCTGACCGGCTCGTCGTTGCGCGACGAGGGCGCGGATGCCGGCAAGGACCGGCTGCGGCAGGTGGCGCAGATGTGCCAGCGCCGGTGAGGACTGGCCGTCCGGGCGTGCTGGCCGCACGGGCAAAGGCGCCTGCGGCGCGGGTGTTGGGGTTCGCTTCCCTTTGGTCGCTCACGCAGGTTGACGTTGTGGGCGATGCAAGCTGTGGGCCGCTGCGGTCGGGATGACGAGATGATTTGGGAATTTGCTTTGAGTCGGACGCAGCAATATTGAAGGAGGGATGGATGGGCGCGATTTACATTCTTTGGCTGCGTGAGCTGAAGCGCTACGTGCGCTCGCGCGTGCAGATCGTCGTGTCGCTGGGTCAGCCGTGCCTCTATCTGCTGGCGCTGGGCTTCGGCCTGGGGCCGGTCTTCAAGCAGGCCGGCCATGGCAGTTATCTGCAGTTCATGGCGCCCGGCGTGGTCGGCATGACGGTGCTGTTCAGCTCGGTGTTTTCCGGCATTGCGATGCTGTGGGACCGGCAGTTCGGCTTCCTGAAGGAAACGCTGGTGGCGCCGGTCTCGCGCATGCAGATCATGGTGGGCCGGACGCTGGGCGGGGCCACCGTCGCCGTCATCCAGGGCGCGCTGATCCTGGTGATCTGCCTGATCGCAGGCTTTCGCCCGCACACCTGGCTGGCGATTCCCATAGCCTTTCTCTTCGTCGTGATGATCGCCGTGGTCTTCGCCGCGCTGGGGACGGCGATCGGTTCGGTCATCAAGGACATGCAGGGCTTTCAACTGGTCATGAACTTCCTGGTGATGCCGATCTTCTTTCTCTCCGGCGCGCTGTTTCCGCTGGCAAACCTGGGGCGAGTGATGGACGTGATCACCAAGCTCGATCCGCTGTCCTACGGAGTCGACGGGCTGCGCGGGGCGCTGATCAACAACTGGTACTTCAGCCTGACATTCGATATCGCGCTGCTTGCTGCGATCGCTGCGCTCTTCCTGAGCGCCGGCGCGTATCTGTTCACGAGGATCGAAGCGTAAAGCGAATGGCGAGACCGAGAAGCGCGCTGGCACACAAGAAAGTTCTGAATGCTGCGGTGGAGCTGTTCTCGGAGCGCGGCATCGATCGAACCAGCATGGACGCCATCGCCGAGGCGTCCGGCGTGAGCAAGGCCACTATTTACAAGCATTGGCCCGATAAAGATCGCCTTGTCCTTGAGGTGATGGGATATCTGCACGGTCTGGACGAGGAGCCGCCGATCTTTGACTCCGGCGACTTCCGCGCTGACCTGATCGCGCAGCTTCAGTACCAGCCCGCCACCGATCGGCAGGCGATGCGGGAGAAGATGATGCCGCACATGATTGCTTATGCGTCACGCAACCCGGTGCTGGGCGTGGCATGGCGAGCGCGAGTGGTGGAACCGGCACGTGTTGCGCTGACGAATCTGATGCGGCGTGGGGAAAAGCGGGGCATTCTTCGCCACGGCATCGATCCCGAGGTCGGCATCGCGCTGCTGCTGGGGCCGATGATGTACCGACACGTTTTTACGCACAAGATGGGACAGAAGGGTCCTCGGAACCTGGAAGTGCAGGTTGCGGATGCCTTTCTGGCCGCTTTTGGCACAGGGAAACAGACGCCCATCCGCAGGTAAGCGGAGAGCTCAAGTCGCATTGTGGGAAAACGAAGGAGAACAGGGCACCGGCTCCGTCTTCGATTCTGTCGAGCGGAGCCGGTGCGAGAGCAGACAGCTTAGGCAGCGGCCGTCTTGCGGGAACGGCGGGCCGCCGCTTCGCGCGCTTCGGCGGTGGCGGGCATGATGGCGACAGCGGCATTGGCCTGCTCGGCGCGCAAATGGCGCAGCTCGCGGCGGCTCAGCGGCAGCATCGTATCCCGCGAGTAGAAGACCTGCTGACTGCAGTCCATGCAGACCTTATAGGTTTGCCCATCGATGGTGAAGGGACGCGACAGGTTGTTGTGGCGGCAGAAACCGAAGATAGCCTCGAAGATACTTTGAAAGAGATCCGTGATCCAGCGCATGGTGAAGCTCCTCGTCGTTGAGAGCGGCCTCTGGTTAACGGGGTCCAATGTTCCGGGCCCGAGTGCAATCTTGAGATGCCGGCAGTCTGAAACAGTCGCTTGTGGAAGAGAAAATTTTTCTCTCTTTTAATCCCAAAAATCCCGTACCAGACTCCCGAAGTGTTGCTGGATGTACGTTAGCAAGGACGCGCCGGAAGGCGAAGAGGTTTTGTAGATTTCTTGCCTTACGGGTGACACCAGGCAGTGCCCTTTCGGGGCCGGGAAATTGGTTACTAAAGCTTGCCGGACTCGGCTGATTTGACTGGCTCCATTTTGGGAAAGTCAGGGAGTCGTTATCGCGATCACGATTTTTCCGAAATGGGAGGCGCTCTCCATGGTCTTGAATGCCTCCTGCGCCTCGCCGAAGGAGAAGACGCGGTCAATGACTGGCCGGAGCGCGGTTTGCTCGATGGCCCGGTTCATTTCCACGAAGTGCTGGCGCGATCCGACATAGATGCCACGTATCTGCAGCATTTTGTGCAGGATTGGGGTGATCGTGAGCGGCTGTTCGCGTCCGGAAAGGACGCCGATCTGGGCTACGACGCCGCCAGTCCGGGTGGCGGCCAGGGATTGCTGGAAGGTGCCTGCGCCACCGACTTCGACGGTGAGGTCCACGCCTCGGCCTCCGGTCTGCGCGGTGGCCCAGCGTGCCCACTCGGGGTCGTCGCGATAGTTGTGGCCGGCATCGAGGCCCAGTTTGGTCGCCCGGCGCAGCTTGTCCGCGCTGGACGACGTGCCGATGACCCGCGCGCCGAGTCCTTTGGCGAATTGCAGCGCGAAGCAGGAGACGCCGCCTGTGCCCTGGATGAGCACCGTGTCGCCGGATTTGACGCGGGCGGCGGTGATGACAGCATTCCAGGCCGTGACACCGGCGCAGGGGAGGGTGGCGGCCTCCTCGAAGCTGAGGTGGTGGGGAAGCTTTACGACGCCGTTCTGGTCGAGCACGATCTGTTGCGCGAGGGTGCCGTCGATGTCGCCGCCGAGGGCGCCTTTGAACTTTTCCGGGGCGGGATCGCCGTCGAGCCAGTTCTGGAAAAAGGTGCCGGCGACGCGATCGCCGACCGCGACTTGCGTTACTCCTTTGCCAATAGCGGCAATGATTCCGGCGCCGTCCGAACAGGGGATGCGGTTGGGCTGGAGCTTCGGATTGTAGAGGCCCTTGACCGTCATCAGGTCGCGGTAGTTGAGCGAGACAGCGTGGACGTCTACGACGATCTGGCCGGGACCGGGCTGGGGTGCGGGAACTTCGTCGAGCGAGAGCTTGTCGATGCCGAATGCGGGAATGCGCCAGGCCTTCATGGGTTTATTAGAACAGGGAACAGGGGACGGGAGCTCCAGATCCCTTGCTTCGTGCAGGATGACGAGAGCCGGGGTCGACTGTGCGCGGCTGGGGTTTCGCTGCCATGCGGGTACATGCGAGACCAGCCTGTGCGTATAGTGTGTGTTTCTAACGAAACTGAGGAGGACTTGAGGATGCGCAGCATTGCGGGGCTTGGTGTGTGCGTGGTGCTAGGGATAGCGGGTGCGGCGGCACAGCCGGCGGCTCCTGCCGCGGAAACTCCATCGAAGGCATGGATTTCGGTGAGCGATGCCTACACGCAGCAATTGCTCGCAGTGCAGCTGAAGCATCATCCGGAAGGGGGATCGGCCGAAGGGCTGGCGCAGTTCGACGAGCAAGTGAGCAACCCGACGCTGGCTGACTTTCAGGCCGAGCGAAGCGAGACGGAAGCCCTGCTGCCGAAGCTGAAAGCAGCTGCGGCGACGGAGCAGGACAAGAATGTGCGGGAGGACCTGGCCATCCTGCAGAAGGCGATCGATCTGCAGATCCGCACCCAGGACTATGACGAGCAGCACGACATCGATTTCATAAACGCGAGCGAGCAGATCTTTGGCGGACTGAAGACTCTGCTTGACGATCAGGTGCCGGCGGGGCGGCGGAACGCGGCGGTGGTGCGGCTGCGCAAATATGCGGGCGTGGAGCCAGGGTTCACGCCGCTGACCGAGATCCTGAAGCAGCGCGAGACGGAGAAGATGGCAAAGCCCGACATGTTGTATCCGTCGCGGGGCGAAATTGAAACGGAGCTGGGCCGCAACCAGAGCTACATCGAGGGCATACCTGCACTCTTCGTCAAGTACAAGCTGACGGGATGGGAAGAGCCTTACGCGAAATTGAAGACGGAGCTGGCCGATTACGACGCGTGGGTGCGAACGACCATCCTGCCCAAGGCGCGGACCGACTTCCGGCTGCCGCCTGCAGAATATGCGCTGTCGCTCGAGAATTACGGCATCGACATGCCGCCGGCGCAGATTGCCGCCCAGGCACATGCGGCGTTTACGGAATATCAGGGGCAGATGGCGGTGCTCGCGGCGCAGATTGCGAAGGCGCATGGATGGCCTTCGAGCGACTACCGCGATGTGATCCGGCAATTGAAAAAGCAACAGATCACCGGGGATGCGATTCTGCCGTTCTACGAGGCGCGGCTGAAGGCGATTGAAGCCATCGTGGTGAAGCAGAAACTGGTGACGCTGCCGAACCGGCCCGCGATTATTCGCCTGGCGACAGCGGCCGAGACTGCCCAGCAGCCGGCGCCGCATATGCAGCCGCCACCACTGCTGCACAACACCGGCCAGAGAGGCACGTTTGTGCTGCCGCTGAATATTCCCGGCGCGAACGGCGCCGCAGCGGACAAGTACGACGACTTCACCTTCGATGCCGTGGCGTGGACGCTGACCGCGCATGAGGCGCGGCCGGGGCACGAGCTGCAATTCGATTCGATGGTGGAGCATGGGGTGAGCCAGGCGCGTGCGCTGTATGCCTTCAACTCAACCAATGTGGAGGGTTGGGGGCTGTACTCGGAGTGGATCATGCAGCCCTACGAACCCGCGGAGGGCCAGCTGATGACGCTGGACCTGCGGCTGCTGCGGGCGGCGCGGGCCTTCACCGATCCCGAGCTGCAGAGCGGCAAGATGACCGAGGCGGATGCATATCGGGTGCTGGAGAAGGATGTGGTGCTGAGCCATGCCTTTGCGAAGGAGGAGGTAGAGCGGTTTACCTATCGCTCTCCGGGGCAGGCGAATAGCTACTTTTATGGTTACACAAAGCTGCTGCAACTGCGCAAGGACACGCAGGCGGCGCTGGGGCCGAAGTTCGATGCGCTGAAGTTTCATGACTTTCTGCTGGCGCAGGGCTTGCTGCCGCCGGACCTGCTGCGGCAGGCGGTCATTCTTTGGCTGCGTGAGCTGAAGCGCTATGTGCGCTCGCGCGTGCAGATCGTGGTGTCGCTGGGTCAGCCGTGCCTCTATCTGCTGGCGCTGGGCTTCGGCCTGGGGCCGGTCTTCAAGCAGGCCGGCCATGGCAGTTATCTGCAGTTCATGGCGCCGGGCGTGGTCGGCATGACGGTGCTGTTCAGCTCGGTGTTTTCCGGCATTGCGATGCTGTGGGACCGGCAGTTCGGCTTCCTGAAGGAGACGCTGGTGGCGCCGGTCTCGCGCATGCAGATCATGGTGGGCCGGACGCTGGGCGGGGCAACGGTCGCCGTCATCCAGGGCGCGTTGATCCTGGTGATCTGCCTGATCGCAGGCTTTCGCCCGCACACCTGGCTGGCGATTCCCATAGCCTTTCTCTTCGTCGTGATGATCGCGGTGGTCTTCGCCGCGCTGGGGACGGCGATCGGTTCGGTCATCAAGGACATGCAGGGCTTTCAACTGGTCATGAACTTCCTGGTGATGCCGATCTTCTTTCTCTCCGGCGCGCTGTTTCCGCTGGCGAACCTGGGGCGGGTGATGGACGTGATCACCAAGCTCGATCCGCTGTCCTACGGAGTGGATGGGCTGCGCGGGGCGCTGATCAACAACTGGTACTTCAGCCTGACATTCGATATCGCGCTGCTTGCTGCGATCGCTGCGCTCTTCCTGAGCGCCGGCGCGTATCTGTTCACGAGGATCGAAGCGTAAAGCGAATGGCGAGACCGCGAAGCGCGCTGGCACACAAGAAAGTTCTGAATGCTGCGGTGGAGCTGTTCTCGGAGCGCGGCATCGATGCGAACCAGCATGGATGCCATCGCCGAAGCGTCCGGCGTGAGCAAGGCCACTATTTACAAGCACTGGCCCGATAAAGATCGCCTTGTCCTTGAGGTGATGGGATATCTGCACGGTCTGGACGAGGAGCCGCCGGTCTTTGACTCCGGCGACTTCCGCGCTGACCTGATCGCGCAGCTTCAGTACCAGCCCGCCACCGATCGGCAGGCGATGCGGGAGAAGATGATGCCGCACATGATCGCCTATGCGTCACGCAACCCGGTGCTGGGCGTGGCATGGCGAGCGCGAGTGGTGGAACCGGCACGCGTCGCGCTGACGAATCTGATCCGGCGCGGGGAAAAGCGAGGCATTCTTCGCCACGGCATCGATCCCGAGGTCGGCATCGCGCTGCTGCTGGGGCCGATGATGTACCGGCACGTTTTTACGCACAAGATGGGACAGAAGGGTCCTCGGAACCTGGAAGTGCAGGTTGCGGATGCTTTCCTGGCCGCTTATGGCACAGGGAAACAGAAGCCCATCCGAAGGTAAGCGGAGAGCTCAAGTCGCATTGTGGGGAAACGAAGGAGAACAGGGCACCGGCTCCGTCTTCGATTCTGTCGAGCGGAGCCGGTGCGAGAGCGAACAGCTTAGGCAGCGGCCGTCTTGCGGGAACGGCGGGCCACCGCTTCGCGCGCTTCGGCGGTGGCGGGCATGATGGCGACGGCGGCATTGGCCTGCTCGGCGCGCAGATGGCGCAGCTCGCGGCGGCTCAGCGGCAGCATCGTATCCCGCGAGTAGAAGACCTGCTGACTGCAGTCCATGCAGACCTTATAGGTTTGCCCATCGATGGTGAAGGGACGCGACAGGTTGTTGTGGCGGCAGAAACCGAAGATAGCCTCGAAGATACTTTGAAAGAAATCCGTGATCCAGCGCATGGTGAAGCTCCTCGTCGTTGAGAGCGGCCTCTGGTTAACGGGGTCCAATGTTCCGGGCCCGAGTGCAATCTTGAGATGCCGGCAGTCTGAAACAGTCGCTTGTGGAAGAGAAAATTTTTCTCTCTTTTAATCCCAAAAATCCCGTACCAGACTCCCGAAGTGTTGCTGGATGTACGTTAGCAAGGACGCGCCGGAAGGCGAAGAGGTTTTGTAGATTTCTTGCCTTACGGGTGACACCAGGCAGTGCCCTTTCGGGGCCGGGAAATTGGTTACTAAAGCTTGCCGGACTCGGCTGATTTGACTGGCTCCATTTTGGGAAAGTCAGGGAGTCGTTATCGCGATCACGATTTTTCCGAAATGGGAGGCGCTCTCCATGGTCTTGAATGCCTCCTGCGCCTCGCCGAAGGAGAAGACGCGGTCAATGACTGGCCGGAGCGCGGTTTGCTCGATGGCCCGGTTCATTTCCACGAAGTGCTGGCGCGATCCGACATAGATGCCACGTATCTGCAGCATTTTATGCAGGATTGGGGTAATCGTGAGCGGCTGTTCGCGTCCGGAGAGGACGCCGATCTGGGCTACGACGCCGCCAGTCCGGGTGGCGGCCAGGGATTGCTGGAAGGTGCCTGCGCCACCGACTTCGACGGTGAGGTCCACGCCTCGGCCGCCGGTCTGCGCGGTGGCCCAGCGTGCCCACTCGGGGTCGTCGCGATAGTTGTGGCCGGCATCGAGGCCCAGTTTGGTCGCCCGGCGCAGCTTGTCCGCGCTGGACGACGTGCCGATGACCCGCGCGCCGAGTCCTTTGGCGAATTGCAGCGCGAAGCAGGAGACGCCGCCTGTGCCCTGGATGAGCACCGTGTCGCCGGATTTGACGCGGGCGGCGGTGATGACAGCATTCCAGGCCGTGACGCCGGCGCAGGGGAGGGTGGCGGCCTCCTCGAAGCTGAGGTGGTGGGGAAGCTTTACGACGCCGTTCTGGTCGAGCACGATCTGTTGCGCGAGGGTGCCGTCGATGTCGCCGCCGAGGGCGCCTTTGAATTTTTCCGGGGCGGGATCGCCGTCGAGCCAGTGCTGGAAAAAGGTGCCGGCGACGCGATCGCCGACCGCGACTTGCGTTACTCCTTTGCCAATAGCGGCAATGATTCCGGCGCCGTCCGAACAGGGGATGCGGTTGGGCTGGAGCTTCGGATTGTAGAGGCCCTTGACCATCATCAGGTCGCGGTAGTTGAGCGAGACAGCGTGGACGTCGACGACGACCTGGCCAGGACCGGGCTGGGGTGCAGGAACTTCGTCGAGCGAGAGCTTGTCGATGCCGAATGCGGGAATGCGCCAGGCCTTCATGGGTTTATTAGAACAGGGAACAGGGGACGGGAGCTCCAGATCCCTTGCTTCGTTCAGGATGACGAGAGGCGGGGACGACTGTGCGCGGCTGGGGTTTCGCTGCCATGCGGGTACACGCGAGACCAGCCTGTGCGTATAGTGTGTCTTTCTGACGAAACAGAGGAGGACTTGAGGATGCGCAGCATTGCAGGGCTTGGTGTGTGCGTGGTGTTGGGGATAGCGGGTGCGGCGGCACAGCCGGCGGCTCCTGCCGCGGAAACTCCATCGAAGGCGTGGATCGCGGTGAGCGATGCCTACACGCAGCAATTGCTCGCAGTGCAGCTGAAACATCATCCGGAAGGGGGATCGGCCGAGGGGCTGGCGCAGTTCGACGAGCAAGTGAGCAACCGACGCTGGCTGACTTTCAGGCCGAGCGAAGCGAGACGGAAGCCCTGCTGCCAAAGCTGAAAGCAGCCGCGGCGACGGAGCAGGACAAGAATGTGCGGGAGGACCTGGCCATCCTGCAGAAGGCGATCGATCTGCAGATCCGCACCCAGGACTATGACGAGCAGCACGACATCGATTTCATAAACGCGAGCGAGCAGATCTTTGGCGGACTGAAGACTCTGCTTGACGATCAGGTTCCGGCGGGGCGGCGGAACGCGGCGGTGGTGCGGCTGCGGAAATATGCGGGCGTGGAGCCAGGGTTCACGCCGCTGACCGAGATCCTGAAGCGGCGCGAGACGGACAAGATGGCGAAGCCCGACATGTTGTATCCGTCGCGGGGCGAAATCGAGACGGAGCTGGGCCGCAACCAGAGCTACATCGAAGGCATACCTGCACTCTTCGTCAAGTACAAGCTGACGGGATGGGAAGAGCCTTACGCGAAATTGAAGACGGAGCTGGCCGATTACGACGCGTGGGTGCGAACGACCATCCTGCCCAAGGCGCGGACCGACTTCCGGCTGCCGCCTGCCGAATATGCGCTGTCGCTCGAGAATTTCGGCATCGACATGCCGCCGGCGCAGATTGCCGCCCAGGCACATGCGGCGTTTACGGAATATCAGGGGCAGATGGCGGTGCTCGCGGCGCAGATTGCGAAGGCGCATGGATGGCCTTCGAGCGACTACCGCGATGTGATCCGGCAGTTGAAAAAGCAACAAATCACCGGGGATGCGATTCTGCCGTTCTACGAGGCGCGGCTGAAGGCGATTGAAGCCATCGTGGTGAAGCAGAAGCTGGTGACGCTGCCGAACCGGCCTGCGATTATCCGCCTGGCGACAGCAGCCGAGACTGCCCAGCAGCCGGCGCCGCATATGCAGCCGCCACCACTGCTGCACAACACCGGCCAGAGAGGCACGTTTGTGCTGCCGCTGAATATTCCCGGCGCGAACGGCGCCGCAGCGGACAAGTACGACGACTTCACCTTCGATGCGGTGGCGTGGACGCTGACCGCGCATGAGGCGCGGCCGGGGCACGAGTTGCAATTCGATTCGATGGTGGAGCATGGGGTGAGCCAGGCGCGTGCGCTGTATGCCTTCAACTCAACCAATGTGGAGGGTTGGGGTCTGTACTCGGAGTGGATCATGCAGCCCTACGAACCGGCGGAGGGCCAGCTGATGACGCTGGACCTGCGGCTGCTGCGAGCGGCGCGGGCCTTCACGGATCCCGAGCTGCAGAGCGGCAAGATGACGGAGGCGGATGCATATCGCGTGCTGGAGCAGGATGTGGTGCTGAGCCATGCCTTTGCGAAAGAGGAAGTGGAGCGGTTTACGTATCGTTCTCCGGGACAGGCAAATAGCTACTTCTATGGTTACACAAAGCTGCTGCAACTGCGCAAGGACACGCAGGCGGCGCTGGGGCCGAAGTTCGATGCGCTGAAGTTCCATGACTTTCTGCTGGCGCAGGGTCTGCTGCCGCCGGACCTGCTGCGGCAGGCGGTGATGAACGACTTTGTGCCCAGCCAGCGATGAATTCAGCGGTCAGTGGCGGGAAATCAGCTCACCCGTAGTGCGTCGTCATGCTGTTCCGAGTGAAATTTGCGATCGGGACGCACTGGCTAGCCGGGGATTGACGCCTGCTGGGAAAGCTGACCGCCGCCTTCTGTCTTGACCGCAAACAGCATCAGGTAGAAGCCGGTTAACACCTCAGCCAAGGCCATTGGTGGCAAACAGATGTGCTGCAACAAGGCATGTTGTTCCGGGAACACCAAATTGCCGAAGTACGCGATTGTCCAGATCGCGGAGGCAAAGAGACCCAACGCCGAAAGTGCTCTCGGGATGTACCTCGATTGGAAAAACAAAAAGAAGAAAAGCAATGTGCCGATGCCGAAACAGATGCCGCCGAGGTTCTCTGTGGTATCCGCGACCGTGCGCATAAGGTCGGCCAACGATTGCGCGGAGAGCTGTGAGGAGAGATAAAGACGTACTCTTACGAAACTGCACGTCCGAACTACCAGCGCGAGAAATGAATCTCCCAGGCAAAAGATCATGGCGAGTTGCGCCAGCAGACTGTTGACAGGCTTCAAGGTTGCATAGAGTGCGAAGGCAAGCAGGGTGCTGCTCAGAGACACAATCACCACAGCGGAGAGCCCCGCTCGATATAGGTGTTGCGACGCTGCGATTCTCCGGGTTGTTTCCTCGAAGGTTCCATCCGGCGCGACGCTGGAAACGATGAAGCCGGCGCCAAAAGCGAGGACGATCACCGCAAGCAACAAAAAACCCGCCAGCCTTGCGTAGGTTCGTTGTGTTTTGTAGTGGTCAGTATTTTCGATTGCTGGTCGCATTCCCACCTTCACTCGCAACGAACTGTACGCTTGGCGCGCTACGTCTTCTATTTCTTTTTTCGGTTCGGGGTCGCGCGTATTGCACGCAGGGCGCGACGTGGATCTAGCATGGAGTTATGTCGAAGGGTTGGGAATCCAAGTCGGTGGAGGAGCAGCAGGCGGAGCGTGCTGCGATGGTTGAGGCGAAGTCGAAGAGCCATAGCCGGAACATCGACGGGGCCCGCGCGCGGGCGCGGCAGGCGCTGGAGCTGCAACGCGAGCAGATTCTGTCTGCCCGCACGGCGAATCCGCACCGGCGGGCGGCGCTGGAAGCAGCGCTGGCGCAGGTGGAGGGGCAGCTTGCGGAGTTGGATCGCGAGTGAAGGTAGGTTCGCTTGGCTCCGGCCGGATGGTGCAGGAACAAACCTGCCCTACGAGTCCGTTGGGCGTCTGCGGGCGCCGGTCAAATGACGACTATTTTGCTGGCGCGGCTGCTACGACGCTGCTTTGTCCGGAGAGCCACGCGCGAGCGTGGGAGATCTCTGGCCGGCTGGCATCGCTATTGTTCCAGGCGGAGAGAAACTTGGTGTATTCCTCGCGCGCCACTGCTGTGTTGGCGGCGGCTTCGCTGGCCTGCGCCATTCCGTACAGGCTGAAGCCGGAGTTGGGGCGATCCTTCAATGCGCGCAGCGTATGCAGCATGGGCGCCTGCGGCGTCGCCGGCGCGCAGCAGCACGGCTCCTTCGGTCTCGCCGACGGGCTGGATAAATGCCGGCGGCTCACGATAACCGAGCTTCTTCTCTTCATTCGCGGCCTGGGCGAAGAGTGTCTTGGCTTCAGGCAGCTTTTTCTGTGCGGCGAGGATAGTGGCGCGCAGCTCGAGCGACATGACGGAAAGATTGTTGAGCAGCGGGCCGGGTTTGGCATCCGGCATGACGACGGCCATGGCGGGGGCAGTGACGGCGGCTTTCTTCTCCGGGGGCGCGTCGTGCACGCGCTGCGAGAGTCGCCAGAGGTCTGCGTCGAGACGGTCGGAGGCCGCCTGGGCCGCCACGACATCACCGGCCTGGGCAGCCTTCATGCCGGTCGCAAACTCCTTCAATTGGCCGGCGAGAAACTGCAGGTTTTCGAGCTTCGCATCCGGTTTGCTGTCCTTCAGCATGCCAAGTATCGCGTCCCAGTCGCCGGTGCGCAGTGCAACCGGAAGCAGAGGATCGATGCGCGATATGCCATCGCGCGACGATTGCGTGTAGAGCGTGGGGCCGAACTCGCCGCGCGCACTGGAGAGCTTGGCGGAGAGCGCCGTCGCTTTCTGCATCTTGCCCTCTTCCATCAGGTTGGCGATCGAGTACATCAGGTTGTGGACGTAGTTCCAATCGTCATCGACGGAGACGTGCTGCTCGCGCTGATAGCGTTCCTCAACGGCGGTAGATTCTGCGAACCAGCGCTCTGCCTGAGCATAGTCACCGACGCGATAGTAGATGTGGCCGGGCATGTGGACCATGTGTCCGGAGGCTGGAGCGAGGCTCGCGAGCAGAGATGCGCTCTTCAGCGCCTGCTCGGGATGCGGGCTGGCTTCGACGGCATGGATCCAGTAGTGATTGGCGGCGGAGTCGTTGGGCGCAGCCTTGAGGACTTCCTGAATCAGCGCGATCTGTTCCTTCTGCTTCTTCTTCGGCTCGCCATTGTCGTCGTAGCCGTCGCGCAGCGTTCCGGCGAGGAAGAGCTTGGCCTGCATATCGTCGGGATATTGCTTGACGATCTGCCGCCAGATGGCGGTTTCCTTCGCGGTGTCGGGGTCGTCCTCTGGGCCGGCGGTGAGGACGGCATCATTGCCGGCGGAGGCGGCATCGATGTAAAGCTGCTCGTGCTTGCTGACGCGCGGCTTCAGGCGTACAGCGTTGGCGAGCGCCTGCGCAGTGTAGCTGTTGGGCTCGCCGTTGCGGAACATCAGCGCCTGATAGAGGCCCCAGTAGCACATGGCGCACTGGGGATCGACGCGGACGCCCTGCTCGAAGGCGCGCTCCGATTCGTAATCCCAGAAGTCGTGCAGCAGTGTGAGGCCCTGGTTGAACCAGGCCTGCGCCTCGGGCGTGGCGGTGATGGTGAGATGGCTGTTGCCGATCCCGGTCATCTTTACCGGTGCGGGCAGGGAATCCGGTGCGGGCAGGGTTTTCATCTGCATGCCGGCGCTGTGGCACGCCATGGATTGCGCCACGCTTGCGGTCGTGGTGAATGCAACCGCTATGGTTACCAGAACAGACGCGCTACATCGCAGGGCAGGAAAAGACATCTTCATAACTTCTCAATCTAAGAAATGGGGGCGACAGGCAGTATACGTGTTTGGCAAGTCTGCGCGCCTCATTCGCCGTACATGAAGCGCCGGGCGTCGCAGGAGATTCTGCCGGCTCCCACGCAGAGGATGGCGATGAGGCCGAGGAGCATGCAGAAATCCGTGCGGCCCTCGTGCATGGCCGGCCAGAAGCCCTGATGGAGCAGCATGGGGATCTTGGTGGTCGCGATGGCTACGCCGATGTCGATGAGCAGCGGGATCGCGGCGAAGCGGGTAACCAGTCCGATCATCAGCAGCATGCCGCAGACGACTTCCACTGCGCCGACAAAGGGTGCGCTGATGTGCGGCCACGGGATGCCGATTTTTGCGAAGCGGCCGACGCCGAGCGCCGCGGGGAAGAGAAACTTCTGGATGCCTTCGGTGAGGAAGACCCAGCCGACGAGGATGCGGAGCAGGAGTGCGGCCCAGGCGTGGCTGAACGGGATGGTGTCGTCGCGCGTGATGTTCGCCATCGCTCACCTCCCCCGGTACGGCGACCATGCTAATGCAAGTTCGCCCGATCGCGCGCTCTTACTGCGGTGTCCGGTGAAGGAGCAGGGAATTTGCCTGTGCGACGGGCGTGAGCAGGACCTCCGAGACATTGACGTGCGGCGGGGCGCGTGACCGCATAGAGGATGGCGTCCGCCACATCTTCGGGCTTGAGCGGAGTGATGTTTTCGTAGACTTTCGCGGCGCGTTGCTTGTCGCCACGAAAGCGTACTTCGCTGAATTCTGTTTCGACCATGCCGGGATCGATGGTCGTCACGCGCAGGGGCGTGCCGAGCAGGTCTTCGCGCAGGCCTTCGGTGATGGAGCGCTCGGCCGCCTTGGTGGCGCAATAGACCGCGCCGTTGGGATAGGTCATGCGGCCGGCAGTGGAGCCGAGATTGACGATGTGGCCGCGTCCGCGCGCGACCATGCCGGGCACGACGGCGCGGGTGACGTAGAGCAGACCTTTGACGTTGGTGTCGATCATCTCCTCCCAGTCCTGACGCTTGCCTTCGTACAGCTTGTCGAGGCCGCGGCTGAGGCCGGCGTTGTTGACGAGAATGTCGATGTCTCCCCATTCCTTCGGCAGGGCGGCGACGGCGCGCTCCACGGCGGTGTGATCGGTGACGTCGAGCTCGAGAGTGTGGACAGCGGCCGCGCCGGTGAGAGTCTTGCGCTCGGCTTCGAGGCGGTCCTGACGGCGCGCGGCGAGGAGCAGACGGGCGCCCTGGGCGGCGAAGGCGCGTGCTGTGGCGAGGCCGATGCCGGAGCTGGCGCCGGTGATGAAGGCGATTTTGTTGGAGAGAGATTGCTGGGCCATGGCTTCATTACAGCATGTCCATTACCTGACGGACTTCGGCCTTCGATCGATTCGGTGGACCCTTCGGGTCGACTGAATTGCCGGGGAACTACCTACCTAGCCTCGGCCAGGATGGGGCACCCTGTTCTGTGGTCGTGCCGATGGAGGCTACTATTCGTTTTCTCGCGCGCAGCGGCGCGTCGGATTGGGCGATGCGGTATTGTCCTACGGCCCAGTCTTCATCGGCGAATCCGGCTTGCTTTGCTCGATCGAGCACGTCGGCGAAGTAGTCGGCGAGCCGCATGTGGACCCCGGCATCGGCTGCGGCTTCGCGCGCGAGGCGCGTGTCCTTGATGCCGAGCGAGACGGTGGCGCCGGGATGCTGGGGCGGGTTGAGGATGGTCTTGCCGTAGTTTTCGTAGAGCTGCGACTGGAAGAGCGCGCTGTTGATGGCCTGGTGGAAGAGCGCGGGATCGATGCCCTGCGACTCGGCGAAGACGAAGGCCTCGGAGAGCGTCTGGTTCATCGAGGTGATCATCAGATTGCCGCCGAGCTTGAGCGCGTGAGCCTGCCAGGGCTCGCGGGAGACGATGGTGAGCCCGCGGCTGATGGATTCGAGCAGCGGCCGGACTGCGGCGAGCGGGGCGTCTTCGCCGGAGGCGACGATCCATAGACGGCCCGCTTCCGCAACCGCAGGGCGGCCGAAGACAGGCGCTCCGACGTGATGCTGGCCGCGCTCCTGATGAGCCGCGGTGATGCGGCGCGCGAGCGCAACGCTGATGGTGGAGAGTGTGACGTGGATGGCGCCGGGCTTGAGGGCGCCCAGAAATCCGGGCTGATGTTTATCGCCGAAGAGAACCGCTTCGGTTGCCGCGTCGTCGGTCAGCATGGTGAAGACGATGTCCGCGTGCGCGGCGGCTTCGCCCGGCGATGCGGCGATGCGGGCATTGCCGGTGGAGACGGATTCGGCTTTGACGGCATGGGCTTTCTCGGGGCTGCGGTTCCAGAGCGTGACGTTATGTTCCTGGGCGAGCAGCAGGCGGGCGATGGGCGCGCCCATCTGGCCGAGGCCGAGAAAGGCTAGCTTCTGTTCTGCGTTCACACAGACTCCTAGGAGAAGATGTTCTTCTCTCTTCGATGAAGTCGGGGGCGAAAAGGAACAGGCTGCCAGAACGGCAGCCTGTTTGCGTGGATGCGATCAGCCTTGCGGGCCGGGTGGGTTGCTGACGCCGGACGGGTTTGCCGGCGGCGGGGGTGTCGCCGGTTGCGGAGGCAGCGGCGCTGCCTGCGAGGGCATGGCTGCAGGCGCGGGCGTTTGTCCCGGTGCGGCCTGGTTTGGTATGCCGATCGAGGGGCCGGAGACGACCATCTCGACGCGGCGGTTCTGCTTGCGGCCGGCGGCGGTGCTGTTGTCCGCCACCGGATTGTTCATGCCGTAGCCGATCGCGCTGACGTTCTGTGCCGACACGCCCTGCGCGATGAGGAAGTTCTGCACCGTGTCGGCGCGGTGCTCGGAGAGCTTCTGGTTGTAGGACTCGCTGCCGACGTTGTCGGTATAGCCCTCGACCTGGATCTTCAGGTCAGGATGGGCGAGGAAGATGCCGGAGATGCGCGCCAGCTTGAGCTGCGTGTCCTGCTTGAGGTCGTAGCGGCCGGTGGCGAAGAGGACGTCCGCAAGGTTGACGACCAGGCCGCGCGGCGTCTCCTGCGTCTGCAGGATGGAATTGAGCTGCTGACGGAGCTGTTCGCGGAGTTGCGCCTCCCGCGCACGTGCGGCGGCGGCCTGCTGCTCGGCGGATTGCTGTGCGGCCTGGGCCTGCTGCGCGGCGGCCTCGGCCTGAGCGCGCTGCTGGGCTTCGCGCTGAGCCTGGAGCTGCGCCTGCTGCTCGGCAAGCTGCGATTGCTGCGCTTCGAGGCGCGACTTTTCCGCGGCGGCGTTTGCCGCATCCTGCCGCGCCTTCTGGGCGGCCTGCTCGGCAGCGAGTTGCTCCGCCTGGATCTTGCGCAGAGTCACGAGACGGGCATCTTCGGCGGTCTGCACGGCGGCGCGGGCGAAGGTGATTTCCTGCTTGCGGTCGCGCTTGCGCTGGTCGAGGTCCTGCGCGTTCGAAAGCTGCTCCTTGGCGCGGGCGAGGATGTCGGGCGCGTACTGGTCTGCGCCGGCAGCCTGCGCAATCTGCACGGCGTTGATGGCTTCGTAGAGCTCAAGCGGAGACTTGTTGTTGCGCGTGATCGGATTGAGCACCTTGCCGTTGGCGACTTTCGTATAAATTCCGCGCGGCAACAGGGTGTAGTGCACGTCAATGGGGGTGACCATCCCGGCCGTCTTGTTACGCAGCACGACATTCTGCATGACCACCACGTCGGAAGGCATGGTGACGGCGAAATAGGGCTCGGCGGTGACGATGAGGCCGAAGGCCTGCATCGGGGTGGTCAGCTTCACGTAGGCTTTGTTGCCGTCGGGAAGCACTTCGCCGAGACTGCTGGGGCGCCCATCGGGGGTGATCGCCCAGAGGACGTAGGTCAGATATTCCGGGCCGAAGGTGTTGGCGGGCGGCAGACCTTCGAAGTGCGCATCGATGGTCGCGTTGCCTTTGCCGTTGTCGACCGTGGCCCGGCCCTTTGCGCGCGGGAGAAGGCTGGTGCCTTCAAAGGCGATCCGGGTGCTGCCAGTGCGATTGAAGTAGTTGATCGCCGGAATGTCGCGGCCGATGACCTGCACGCGATAGAGGGGCTCGCCGTTGCGCATCTCCTGCGTGGGCGGGGGCGTCTTCTGCATCACCGGACTGGTGTCCTGCGCGGATGCAAGGGGAACGCGACGGCGCAGGCGAGGGTTAGGGCAGAAGGGTTAGTTCATCCATATCAACTCCTTCAGAGCACTGCTTTAGATGGTGAAATGCCTGATTTGTGGGTCCATTCATCGGACCAGCATATGCCGGAGAGATAGCGGCACCGCATTACGGTGCATTGCGCGGGGTAAGGGTTGCATGAACGGAACGCAAGAAGTGATGGCCCGGTCGTGAACATAAATGACGATGCGCGCGGCGGCATTCCGGCATAGAATCCGGGCATACCACGTACGGCAATCCTAATTGAAGGAGTTGCAAATGAACTTGATTCGATGCCGAATGAAACGTTTAGCTGTGGCCGCAAGTTTTAGTCTTTTTTCGGTGGCGCTTCTGAATTACTTGCCCTCTGCATCGGCCCAGACCGCCGTAACCGGCGGATTGAGCGGCGTGGTCAGCGATTCCTCGGGAGCGATCGTTCCCAATGCGACGGTCACCGTTGTGAATACCACGACCGGAGACACGCGCGTGCTTACGACAAATGCAGAAGGCCGCTACGCCGCAGCATTTCTCAAACCCGGCACATTCACGATCTCGGCGAGAGCGCCGAACATGCAGTCGAATGCGACGTCGATTCAGGTGCTGGTGGGCCAGCAGGCAGTTGCCAATCTCACGGTCACGCCGGCGGGCAGCAAGCAAATCGTCACCGTGAGCGCGAATAACGCGCAGTTGATTGATACTCAGTCGGCAAATCTGATCACATCGTTCACGACGGAGCAATTCCAGAACCTGCCTAGTCCCGGAGGCGACATTACTACGATTGCTTTCACGGTTCCCGGCGTGGTGGTCAACACAGGTACCGGCGGCAATGGCAATTTCAGCTCCGATGGTTTGCCGGGGATTTCCAACCTCCTCATCTTGAACGGCGCCGACCAGACGGACTCATTTTTCAACGACTCCACTACCGGCGCGTCGACGCTCAGCATTGGCTCGGACGAGATTGCGCAGGCTTCGGTTGTGCAGAACGGCTACAGTACCGAGTGGGGACGTCAGGCTGGCGCTGTTGAAACCTATGCCACGAAAAACGGCACCAATCGTGTTCACGGTCTTCTGCATTGGACCTATAACAGTGACGGCCTGAACGCGAATGACTTCTTCAACAATCTGAATGGCATACCACGCCAGAAGGCGGTTTCCAACCAGTATGGAGCCCAGATCGGCGGCCCCATCCGGCGCGATAAGTTGTTCTTCTTCGCGGATACGGAAGGCATTCGCTTCGTCCAGCCCTCAACCAGCTACGTGAATTTTCCCACCGCCGCATTTCAGAACACGACCCTGAATACGATTCCATCGTCCAGCGTTCCGATGTATACGCAGATGTTCAAGCTGCTGACGGGCGCGCCGTCGTATAACACCGCTGTTCCGGTGACGACAGGTAACGGGCCGCTGCAGGACGCTTCAGGTACTCTGGGGTGCGGCAGTTTCGCCGGTACCCCCGTCTATGGCCAGTCCGGCAACTATTTTGGCACTGTGCCGAGCGGCGCTTCTGGAACAGCGATTCCATGCATGACGGCCGCGGCAGGCGTGACACGTGGGGCGCTCACTGAATACATGATCGTTGGCCGCGTCGATTGGAACCTCAGCGACAAGCAAAAAATCTTTGTACGCATCAGTGACGATCAGGGCTACCAGCCGAATTTCATCAGTGTCGTTAGTCCGCTGTTGAACGTGCAGAGCAAACAACCGATCTGGAACGGGCAGATCAACCATACTTACATTTTCAGTCCGAATGTAACGAATCAATTTATCGCATCGGCCTTCTACTATTCATGGCCTTTTGGCCCGGCCAACCTGCAGCAGACGCTGGCGGCCTCGCCGGCGCAGTTCAATAACAGCTCCGACGGCGGCACCAACTTTTCCGTCGGGCTGGGTCAGAGTGGCAGGGTCGGTTTCGATTGGGGCAGCCATCCCACAAGCACAGCCTCTACCCAGTATCAGTTTGTGGACGACATTTCCTGGCTGAAGGGCAACCACAATCTGAAATTCGGCTTCAACTTCAAGCGATATGACGTGAACGACGGCTATCCCACGGTGAACACCTATGCCGGCTACTACACTTTCAACTCCCTGGGAGATCTAGCCGGCGGCGTGTTGCCGGGATCGTCAGGTTCCAACTTCCAGCAGACCTTCGACGAGGTCAAGAAGATCAGCCTGGCCGGCTATAACTACGGCATCTATGCACAGGATGAATGGAAGGCGACACCACGGCTGGTGCTTGATTATGGAGTCCGCATTGACCGCAATGGAAATATCCTGTGCAACACGAACTGCTTTTCGCGCTATCGCGGCGGATTTCCACCGGCCAACGTCACTCTGGACACCCCGTATAACCAGGCAATTGCCACCGGATACGGCAACGTATTCCCCTCCCTGGAACTGGCGATCGTTCAGCCGCGCTTCGGGGTCAACTGGGACGCAAGAGGCAACGGGAAATCGGTTCTCCGCGGTGGCGTGGGTATCTTCGAGGATTCATTTCCCGGCGCGCTGGTCGAAAACCAGTATTTGACCTTCCCCGATAACTACGGCGCATTTGTCGAGGCTGGGAGCGTTGGCCAGGGCGCGGGGAGCGCGCCGGCCTACGCCGCCGCCTCCTATCAAGCGCTTCTTACTGGCTTCTCCCAGGGGCTGAATGCCAATCAACTGGCGGCATCTCTGCCTCCGGGCGTCCCCTTCTCCGCGCCGAGCCATTATCTGTCGCCGCAGCACATGGTGAGCCCGAAGTACCTGGAGTGGAGCCTGCAGATGCAGCAGCAGCTCACGCAGACGGACGCGGTGATCATCTCCTATGCGGGCAATCACGGATACGACCTGGTGAGTTATGACTACGGCATCAATCAGAACCTCGCCGGCAACGCCTACACGCCGTCTACGCTTTATTCCAGTTTCGAAGATGTACCCGTGAATGCGCCCGATCCGCGGTTTGGGCAGATGGGACTTATCAACGCCAACGCAGTCTCCTCGTATAACGGAGTTTCGATTGAGTACAAGCGCGTCGACAGTCGCGGCCTGACGGCGAATATCTCATACACGTATTCGCACGCTCTCGACGACGTTTCCAATGGCGGTCAGGCTGAGACCTTTAACAGCAACGGACTCCCTTACCAGATCGTGCCGAACAACACCGCAAAGTTGATGTATTCGAATGCCGATTACGACATTCGCAATAATTTCCTAGTCGACCTCACCTATATCGAGCCCTTCCATTTCGAGAATAAGTTCACTGAGTTCGGGGCGGGAGGCTGGACCATCGCCGGCAAGGCGTACTGGCGCTCCGGTCTTCCCTTCAGCGTGTTCAATAACAATGCTGCGAACGACCTGAACAACGGCACGGGCAATGGCTTCGTCCTGGCAGAGGTACTGGACAATCACGTCAACCACTCCTGCACCTCATTCCAACATCAATGCTTTCAAGGCCATTTCTTTAATGGCTCTGGCTCAGATCAGGACCCCAACGCTCAGGATCCCTACGGATCCGCGCCGCAGACGAATTTCGGCAACATCCCACGCAATGCGTTCTACGGGCCGCACTATGCGGATGTGGACCTCAGCCTGTACAAGAACCTGTTCAAGACGGAGAAGGCTCAGTTCAAAGTTGGTGCGCAGGCCTTCAATGTTCTTAACCACACCAATTTTGGCGCGCCGCAAAACGATGCGTCCTTGTCAAACCTGGGTCAGATCAACAGCGATGTAGTGGCGCCCACCAGCCCTTACGGATCGTTCGGCTCGCCGGGTGCAGGCCGCATCATGGTGGTTACCGGCACACTGACGTTTTAGAAAGCAGAAGCGGCTCATCCGTGAGGAGAGCCGCTTATTTTCTAGGCGTAATTGTGGTTCAGGCCTGCGGCATGACGAGCTGGTGAGCGATCGCGAACAGAGCCAGCTCCAGCCGGGTGGAGACGCCGGTCTTGTCGAAGATGTTGGAGAGATGCCGCTTCACGGTCTCTTCGCTGATGGCGAATTGCTTGGCGATATCGCGATTGGAGCAGCCTTCGACGATGCAGCCGACCACTTCGAGCTCGCGCGGCGTCAGACCGTAGGTCTTGCGCTCCGGCACGGCGGCCTTCTGCATCAGCTCGTGCAGTGCGCCGACCAGGTTCACGACGCGCTGGCCGTTGATCCAGTAGTCGCCCTGCATGACGGCATCGATGGCGCTGGTGAGCTGGTCGATGAGCGCGTCCTTGGTGACGATGCCGCGCGCGCCGATCTGCAGCGCTTCGATGATCTGCTGGGTTGAGATCGTCGCCGTGAGCAGCAGGATCTTCACCCGCGGCGAGCCGCTCATGATGGCGCGCATCGCCTCCAGGCCGGGCATGCGCGGCATGGAGAGATCGAGCAGCAGGATATCGGGAAGCAGCTCAAGCGTCTGCGTGATGGCCTCGTCGCCATCCGATGCTTCGCCGACCACGTCGAAATGGCCTTCGGCGCGAAGCATGTTGCGGACGCCGATGCGGACCACTGGATGATCGTCGGCGAGCAGGATGCGGATGCTGGAATTGCGATGCTCGGTGGCTGCGGGTGCGTTTGGGCTCATCTGGCCTCCCCAGAAGCTGCACTTGTATAGGCTGCGCTCTTGATCATGCTTTGCTCCACATCATCGCAGGCGCTGCGCATTTGGTGAAACAGGTTTTCGTGATCGCGGCGGGGAAGCTGCCCCGCTTCGAGTCCGGCGGCAATGGATGCGATGCCGGGGACGCCGGCCATGGCCGCGGATCCCTTGACGGCATGGGCACAGCGGCGCAGAGAAGCATCGTCTCCCTCCGCGGAGAACCGCTCCATCTCACGGATGCGTCGACGGGTATCGGCTACATAGACGGTGTAGAGCTCGCGAATGGCGCTGGGCGGCATGATGGCCTGCAGCTTGGTCACGATGGAAGAGTCCAGCGACGGCGGCAGACCGGCCGCGGGCCGGCGCGATGGAGCAGGGGCGGAGTGGGCCGATGCGCCGGAGATGGCGGCGCGGAGCAGGTCGCGGTCGATCGGCTTGGCAAGGTAATCGTCAAACAGCGCCAGCTCGTCCTTGGGCAATGGCGAAGCGCTCATCGCGATGACGCGGGGTCGCGGCTGGGGCAGCGACTTTACATAACGCGCAATGTCCGTTCCGCTGACCTGGGGCATCTGGTGGTCCACGAGGATGATATCCGGCAACCGTGATGGTGGCTTGAGGGCGTGCAGGCGCCTCCTGGCCGCCGATGGCGCGACATTTCAGCGTCCTGAGTCCGCGAGCAGCAGAGATACGAGCTCCAGCACGATGGGATCGTCATCGACGAGCAGGACGCGCCGCGCCCCGGAACCGTTATGTATCTCGCTGGCCAGAATTTTTCAGACCTGTATGAGCCGGCTGGGGGTCCGCGCCCACAGTGGCATAGTACGGCAAAGCTTTGCTGGTTGCATCATTTGTTGGGCAGGGTGCCCAACAAGGAATAGGCGGTGCTATCGCTATTATCTTCGATTTCTGTGCCGGGTGCCGTTCGAGAGTGCTGCAGCGGCGGAGGGAGTTCCCTTGCGGGACGGTGCGGGTGAGTGCTGGAGGCCCCATTGATTGTTCCACCGGCGCGGGTTGCGTAGAGTAGAGCGACATGAGCGAAGGCCCACACGAAAGCCCAAGCAGGCCGCCGGGGGAAGAGCGTACCCAGCGCCTTGAGGCGCAACTGGCCGCGGTGACGGCGCGTGTCTTCCAGTTGGAGCGGGAGGTGGCGGCGCTGCGGGGAACGACTCCTCCGATACCGACCGCCGCGCCGGTTGCGGAAGCCGCTGCGCCGGTCGAATTGCCCGATCTGCAGGGAGCGGCGGCGACTGCCCGTCTCCGTACCTGCGCATGGGGCGGCGTCCTATATAGAGGAAATCCCTGCGGAGCCATACTTAGCGCCGCCGGTCGCACCCGTAGCGGCCCGTGAAGCGCGCTCCCTGGAAAGCCGGGTGGGCTCGCAGTGGTTTAACCGCATTGGCATTGTCGCAGTGCTGATCGGGGTGGCCTGGTTCCTGAAGTTCGCCTTCGATAACCAATGGATTGGGCCGGCGGGGCGCATCCTGATCGGTTTGGTGAGCGGCGCGGCACTGATTGCCTGGTCGGAGCGCTTCCGCGCGAAGGGATTTGCGGCGTTCTCCTATTCGCTGAAGGCGGTGGGCAGCGGCGTCCTGTATCTGTCGCTGTGGGCCGCATTTTCGATGTACCACCTGATCCCGTCCGGCGTGGCCTTTGCCGGCATGGTGCTGGTGACGGCGTTCAACGCATTCATCGCCTGGCGGCAGTCTGCGGAGCTGCTGGCGGTCTATGCGATCGTGGGCGCGTTTTCGACCCCGCTGCTGCTTTCGACCGGGCGGAACGAGGAGGTTTTCCTCTTCAGCTATCTGCTGATGATGAACGCGGCCACCATGGCGCTGCTGGTGCTGAAGGGCTGGAACCGGCTGCTGGTGCTCTCGTTCCTGGGCACGGTGGGCTTTTACTGGGGCTGGTACTGGCAGTTCTATGCGCCGGCGGCATTTGTTACCACGACGGTGTTCCTCTCGCTGTTCATCCTGCTGTTCGCGGGGGCGACCATTCTGGCGCGGCAGAAGCGGGCGCACGCGGAGCAGGGCGATGCGGCGCGAGTGCTGATCAGCATGGCGAACGCCGCCTTCGGCTTTCTGGGCTTCTACGCGATGCTCTCGCATGACGGAACCGCGCGAAATACGGCACTGGCGTGGTGCTCTGTCGGCTTCGGTGCGTTTTATCTAGGCATTCGCAAATGGATGGAGCGCACGCCCATCGCGGGGACGCGCCTGGCATCGCTTTCCGATATTCAGCTTTCGATTGCGATCGTCTTCCTGACGCTCGCCGTGCCGCTGGCGGTGCATGGGCATTGGGTGACGGTTGGCTGGATGACGGAAGGCGCCGTGCTGGTCTGGGTGGCGACGCGCATGCGCACGCGGCTGATGCAGGCGCTTGCCGCGGGCGCGCTGGCGCTGGGACTGATCTCGCTGGCGATGGACGCGACCATCGGGCAGACGCATGTGATCTGGAACACGCGCTTTCTCAGCTTCGCCGTGTCGATTGCGTCGCTTGCGATCTGTGCGCTATTGGCGCGGCGGGAGATTGGACGCGACGCCTCGACCGTATGGGAGACGCTGGCGGCAGCATGCGCAGTAACGGCGCAATTGCTGGTGGTGATTACCGGGCTGCTGGAGATACACACCTTCTGGTGGAGCGGAGCGCAGCCGGGGCATTACGGCTCCGAGTCGCTTCTGGTGTCGAACACGGTGCTGACGAGCGCCATCTGGCTGGTGGCGATCAGTGCGTTTGCGCATTGGATTGCCGTCAGGCGGCCGCTCTCTGCCACGTTGCGGGATGCGCTGCGATGGGAGGGGATCGCGCTGCTGGGCTGCGGCGTGCTGGTGCTGTGCGCGGGGCTCGACGCCGCGCGGCAGACGGTGTTTCTCAATTTGCGCTTCCTCACGTTCCTGATCGTGATTGGCGCGCTGGTGTGGACCGCATGGCTAAGCCGGACGGCAGTTGCGGAGCATGGCCGCGATTTCTGGGCGTCTCTGCCTCGGGCAGCGATGCTGGCAGCGAACATCCTGGTGCTCATCGCGGTGTGCTTTGAGATATCGACTTACTGGGCGACGCGCACGCTGGCGGCTGCGCCGGGCTCGCAGATCTACTACTCGGCGGTGGCCGATCGCCACATGGCGGAGCGATTCAGCTACTCGGCGTGGTTCCTGCTGGCCGGCGGGCTGCTGCTGGGCGTGGGCTTCCGGCGGCGATCTGCATGGCTGCGCTGGCAGGGACTTGTGCTGCTGGCGGTTACGATCTTCAAGGTCTTTCTGCTGGATACCAGCACGTTGAGCCAGGGCTACCGGATCATCAGCTTTCTGGCGCTGGGCGCGTTGCTGCTGGGCGTGAGCTTCGCCTACCAGCGCGACTGGCTGCACCTGCGAGCCCCCGAGACCGGGAACAGCGGAGAGATGAAGTGATCGCTCGCTGGGGCTTCGCGGTGCTGGCGTTGGTACTGGCCGCGCGTGCGGTGCAACCGGCTTTTCATTACGAGCGGCCGGTCGAGCTGGCGTCTGCTCCGGCGCACGAGACGTGCGTCGTGCTTCCGGCGGACCTGCTGACCCATGCGGCGCCGCGGCTCCAGGACTTGCGGGTCATCGCCGACGGGCGCGAGGTGGCTTACCTGGCGCGCATCTCCACCGATGCCGGAACGGAGGTGGCGCGTCCGCAGCAAATCCTCAATCTTGGGCAGCAGAATGGCGCGGTCAGCTTTGACGTGGAGATGACGGAGCCGCGCTATAGCCGCGTGCTGCTGCGTATGGGCCGCTCGCATTTCTCGGTGCTGATCCACGTGACCGGCACGCAGCGGCCGGGGGAGCGCGGGGTGTCATTTCCGGAGATCGCGTATAGCTCGAACGCCGACGAGAGCGAGCCGCAGCAGCGGCTGATCTCGCTGCCGGAGAGCAACTTTCGTTATCTGCATTTCGAGATACAGACGCTGGCGCTGGAGCCGGTGACGCCGCAGGACATTGCCGGCGTGGATGTGATGGTTGCGAAAGCGGAGCCTGCGCGGTATGTGCAGGTGGCGGCTGCGGGCCAGCCAGTCGAGAAGCCGCATCAGACCATTTACGAATTCGTAGTGCCGCCGAACGTGCCGGTGGACCGGCTCACCTTTACCAGCGACGATCCGGATGCGATCTTTTCCCGCACTGCCGATCTGGAACGATATCCGGCGCAGTCTGCAAAAACGCAGCAGGCTGATGAGGCTCATCCGGAAGTGCCGCGGCAGAGTGAAGGCGTCTCGCTAAGCCACACACCTCCTCCAAAAGGAGAGGCAGCATCCGGCGTCGACACCATCGAGCTGGCGCTGGGTGCGGTGCGATATGCATCCACGATAAAGCTGGCGATCCAGAACGGCGATGACGCGCCGCTGGCGCTGCACGCGATCGCGTTGCAGATGCGGGAGCGCCAGGTCTGCTTCCTGCGCAGGCCCGGTACATCCTACGTGTTGCGCTACGGCGATCCGGCGCTCGGCGGGCCCGAGTATGATCTGTCGCCGCTCCAGGCAGCGTTATCGAGTGCATCGCTGAGCACGCTTGGCGCGGAGCGGGCGCTGACGCCGGAGCAGAACCGAGGCATTCCGTTCACGGAGCGGCATCCGGTGCTGCTGTGGGTGGCGCTGATTCTGGTGGTGGGGACGCTGGGGTTTGTGGCGCTGCGGAGCGCGGAGACGATAGGTCTCGCAGATCCCTAGCTCTTCGAGCAGCTGATCGCTCCGCCGGCAGCTCTGCCGCAATCCACGGCGATAGTCGCCTAGTAGCCTGCTTCGTTTACCGCATCGATATCGATCTCGGTCAGCCAGTCCGGGCTCTTCAGGATTTCGCGTGGCTTCGAGCCATCGGCGGGACCGACGAGGCCGTCGCGCTCCATCATGTCGATGAGGTGCGCGGCGCGGCCGTAGCCGACGCGGAGTCGCCGCTGGATGAGCGATGTCGAAGCCTTGCCGAATTCGAAGACGAGCCGCACCGCGTCGTTGAAGAGCGGATCATCGTCGTCCTCCTCGCCATCTTCGCTGTTCAGCTCGCGGCCCTTCTCGTCGCGCGGCGATTCGAGGAAAGCTTCGACATACTCGGCGCCGCCCTGCGACTTCCAAAAGTCGACGACAGCGGAGATTTCCGCTTCGGTGACGAACGGCGCGTGTACGCGTTGCAGGCGGGACGTGCCTGGCGGCAGGAAGAGCATGTCGCCGCGGCCAAGCAGGGCTTCGGCGCCGTTGTTGTCGAGGATGGTGCGTGAGTCGACTTTGGTGGCGAGGCGAAAGGAGATACGGGTCGGCACATTGGCCTTGATGAGGCCGGTGATGACATCGACCGACGGCCGCTGGGTCGCGAGCACGAGGTGAATGCCGACCGCGCGCGCCATCTGCGCCAGACGGGTGATGGCTTCTTCGACGTTGGCCCGGTCGAGCATCATCAGGTCGGCGAGCTCGTCGATGATGATGAGGATGTAGGGAAGCGGCGTCTGCTCCTCGGCATCCTCGAACATGCTGGGCGTGTTGGCCTCGAAGAGCTTGTTGTATTGGTCGATGTTGCGGACTGAGCGCGAGGCCAAGAGCTTGAGGCGGCGCTCCATCTCGCGCACGGCATTGCGCAGGGCGTTGGCGGCGAGCTTGGGCTCGGTAATGATCGGGGTAAAGAGATGCGGGATGCCCTCGTACATGCCGAGCTCCACGCGCTTGGGATCCACCAGGATCATTCGTACCTGTTCCGGTGTCGTTTTGAAGAGCACCGACATGATCATGGCGTTGATGGCTACCGACTTGCCGCTGCCGGTGGAGCCGGCGATGAGCACGTGCGGCATGGTAGCGAGATCGGCGACCACGATGCGCCCGTTGATGTCCTTGCCCATGGCGAGCGGCAGCTTGAACTTCGTCTGGGCGAAGGTGCCGTCTTCGACCACGTCGCGCAGCCAGATGGTTTCGCGGTTGTGGTTCGGCACCTGGATGCCGACCGTGCTCTTGCCGGCCATGCGCTCGATCAGGATGCTCTCGGCGGCCATGGCGAGGCAGAGGTCGTCGGCGAGGCCGGTGACGCGGGAGTATTTCACTCCGGCTTCGGGACGGAATTCAAAGGTGGTGACGACCGGGCCGGGATTGATCTGCGTGACCTGGCCGGTGACGTCGAATTCGGCGCACTTTTCGACCAGCACCTTGGCCTCTTCGCGCAACTCGTCTTCGCGAATGATCTGCTGATCGTCGGAGCGGTGCAGCAATGTGCTGGGCGGCAGGCGATAGCCGGAAACGGCGCGCGGCGTCAGCGTGACGGGATGCGCATCGGCATCGGCGCGCTCGCCGATGGAGATGCTGCCGGCATCCTCCTCGCCGGGATCCTCATCCGCGGCCTCTTCCCAGCGGCGATCGAGCGCGCTGGTCCGCACAGGGGCCGGCTCCGGCTCGGGATCACGTACGGTGGCGCGGGGAATCTGAGTCCACAGCGAGGGTGCGGGCTCTGGCTCTTCGAGATATGCGGCATCTTCCGGCGAGGCGGGCGCCGCGGTTTCGGCAAAGGCCGAACGGCGCGCCGCGGGAGCATCGTCTTCATCCTGCTGCTCTGGACGATGCAGGACGCGGCTGAGCCAGCTTGTGCGCGGCTGGGCCGGCGCTGCTGCCTGTCTGGCCGTCTTTGCGGCCGCACTGCGCATAGCGACGGCCTTCTGCTGCGCGCGAATGATGCGGTCGGCGGCACGCGCGGCGCTCTTCTTGGCGCGGCGCAGCTTCCAGTTCTTCCAGCGGTCGCGCCATGCATACACAAAGGCGAAGCGGACGGCGAGCCACTGGCGCAGGTTGCCGAAGGAAAACGCGGTGGAGAGCAGAACCGCGATGAGCAGCAGCGTGGCTACCAGGACGCAGGTGCCGGGATAGTTCAGCACGGCGGTCATGCCGTCCACCAAGCAGGCGGCCGGAGACGCCTTCGACCGGGATGGAGCCAAGCCAGTGCATGTGACCGGGCAGCAGACCGAAGACGGCCGGCGTGATGAACAGGAACAGCGCGAAGCCGGCGAGCTTCGACATAGGCGCGCCGATGGCGCGCGAGCGGATCCAGCTCACGCCCAGCAGGCCAAGCATCAGCGGCAGGCAGAAGGCGGCGAAGCCTTCGAACTGGAAGAGGAGATCGCTGACCGTGGAGCCGAAGATGCCGGCCCAGTTGTGCGCAACGGCGCTGCCGACGGTGTTGAAGGACGGGTCCGTCGGGCGGTAGGAGACGAGGGAGAGGAGCAGGAGGCCGGCAGTGGCGATGAGCGACACGCCGACCAGCTCGTTGAGCCTGCGGTTGCCGGTGGGCGTGAGAGCGACCTTGAGTGGCTTCATCGTGAGGAGCGCGAAACAGCGGCCGCCCATTCTGCGATGGAACGTCGGGCCGACACGCCAGAGCTACGGTCTATTGTCGCAAAGCGCCCGGACCCGATCGAGGGAAAGCCGTTGCGGGAATCGACCTCGCCACGGGGGACTTGCCGTCCAGGCGATTGCGCCTGCGGCGCGTGCCATTGGTGTTCGCTCCCTTTGGTCGTTCACGCCGTGCTGCACTGCGTGACTTGAGAATCTGCAGGTTCTTCGCCGCGCTCAGAATGACACCTCAAACAGTAGCGTTGCTCAACTCAGGTCCAGCTCCCAAGTTTGCGCGATGAGGTCCTTGCCGAAGCTGTGGTGCGGCTCTTCCTTCACGAGGTGGAAGCCCGCCTGCTGATAGATGCGGTGCGCCGCGGTCAGAATGCTCTGCGTCCAGAGCGTGATCTTCCGGTAGCCGGCTTCACGGGCGAAGCGTACGCATTCTGCGACCAGCGCGTGGCCCAGGCCCATCCCGCGGGCGGATGGTTCTACCAGCAACAAGCGGAGTTTGGCGACGCCGGGCTGATCAGGATGCTTCACCAGGAAGATATGGCCGAGATGTTCGCCGTCGCGCTCGGCGATCCAGCAGCGCTCGCATGTGGGGTCGTAACGGTCGATGAAATCCGCGACGACGCGGGCGGCGAGGGCCTCGAATGTCTGCTCCCAGCCATATTCCTGCGCATAAAGAGCGCCCTCGCGAGAAACGATGAGGCCCATGTCGCCCGGACGATGCTGGCGGAGAGTGAAGGACGCTGTTGTGCTTTGTTTCGGCGTTTCCAGTGAGTACAGTTTCGATGGCGCGCATCGAGCTGGATCAACTCGCGGCGCGGCTCCGGCGCGAGGCCGCCTAAGATGTCCCGCACCTGCCGGTCAGAACGGCTATTGAGAACGCGGAATGCGGCTCGGCCTTTGCTGGTCAAGCCGAGCGTGGTCTGGCGGCCATCCTCTGCAGAAGCCTCACGCTTCAGCAGGCCAGTCTTCTGAAATTTTCGAAGGATGCGGCTCAGATAACCGGCATCCATGTCCAGTTCCTGCGCTATCTCCCTGGCGAATGGCTGCCGGCGCGTGGCCAGCTCGTAGAGCACCCGCGCCTCGCTGAGGGAGTATGGCGTGTCGAGCAGACCCTCCTGCAGAGTGCCGATGAAGCGCGTGTACAGGCGGGTGAATCGGCGAAATGCGGCGGTCTGCTCTTCCAGGCCGGTTTTCTTGCTGCGGTCGTTCTCCATGCAGCCAGTGTCGGCGAATATAGTTGACAAAGTCAAGTATTGTGAAAGCTCTGAAAATATGAGATCGCGGCGGGTCTTCAGAAATGTGTGACAAAACTATTGCACCGTTTCTTCGCCATCCGTGACATGCTTGGTTCTACGCGATCGCTTTGCGGGAAATCGGGTGGTGCGGATCTGAGCAGCAATCTTGATCGCGGCAGAGAGTACGCGGAACGGACGCGACGACTGAGCGCCGAGCGCCTGTCGGCCTGCCGTGCGGTGCTGATCCTGATCGAAGTCCTCATCCTGCTGATGCCCCTGATGGAGCACTTCTGCAAATGGGACAAGTTTCTGCAGGGTGGCCCCGATGTCGAGTTCGGCATTCTGTGCCTGCTGCTGTTTGCCGGGCTTGTCCTGCTGACTGCACATCGTGCGGTGACCTCGCCATTGCTCGCGTTGCTGGCTTACCGGCTCATCGCCTTACCAGTGCGATGCCTTTCGATCTCCTGCCGTCTGCCCTTGGTCTCATCCTCTTTTGAGGAGCGAAGCAGCCAGGCAAGCATGCGCGGCTTTTTCTTTCCTGAACGTAACTCCGTTACGTATCTGATCCCCTCCTTATTCGTCCCTAGTCTCTGCTCGCCGAGAGCGCTCAGCACGCATGCGCACACGACCGCTTCCTCACCCGCTCATTTCTGTCATGCTCGCGCATGACGCGGACGATGGCCGAAGCCGCAGAGAGTACGCAGTCAGCGAGCCGGGCCGCACGTCGCGGCAAGGCTCAGGCCACAGTAACAAGCCCGTTGCAGCGGGCTCGCACCAGGAAAAGGTGGGAATCATGCGCGTTCATCTGGTAAATCCAAGCGACAACTCTTTTGGAACGGCGGTGATCACGCCGCGATGGCTTTTTGTGCTGGCAGCGGCCACGCCACAGGTCGCGGGCGATCCAGTGCTGGTAGACGAATCGCTGGAGCAGATCGAGCCGGAGAGCATCGCGGCGGGAGATATCGTGGGCATCAGCGTGCACACGGGCAACGCTCTGCGCGGGTATGAAGTGGGGCGCATGGCGCGGGCGCGCGGCGCGTGGGTTGTCTACGGTGGCATCCACGCGACGCTGTTTCCGGAGGAGCCCTTCGAACGGGGCGATGCGCATTGCGTCGTGAAGGGCGATGGCGACCTGGCCTGGGCCAAGGCAGTTGTGGACTGCATGCAGGGAAAGCTCGAAAGGGTATACGACGGCGGCCGTATCGGCGGCTCGGAGTTTCTCGCGGCACGCTGGGACCTGATTCCCAAAGACAAGTACATGTGGGCGTCGGTACAGACACTGCGCGGATGCCCGAAGCATTGCTCGTTCTGCAGCGTGTGGCGGACCGATGGGCAGCAGCCGCGGCAACGGCGCTTCCAGAGCGTGGTGGACGAGATCGTCGCGCTGCGCAGGCTGGGCTTCCGGTTCATCGCGCTGGCGGACGACAACTTTTACCCGGTGACGCTGACCGACCTGCGGCTGGCGCGGGAGCAGAACAACCAGTCGAAGCTGGACGAGTTGACACGCATCCGCGCGGAGCGCTTCCAACTGATGGCGGAGCTGGCCAAGCTGCCGAAGGACATGGTGTTCTTTACCCAGATCACCATGGAGGCGGGCGAGGATGGCGAGTATCTGGACGCCATGCACAAGGCCAACATCAAAGGCGCGCTGGTAGGCGTGGAAGCGGTGACTCCGGAAGGATTGAAGGCGGTCTTCAAGGACTGGAACTATTCCGGCGAAGGGCTGGCCCGGCAGTTGCAGACCTTCCGGGAGCATGGCGTTCATGTGCTGGGCTCATTCATCTTCGGGCTGCCGACAGACAAGCCGGCGACCTTCGATGCTACAGCCGAGATGGCTCTGAAGGCGGGCATCACGTTTGCGCAGTTCGTGATGATGACGCCTTTTCCCGGCACGGTGGACTTCAATCGCTGGGAGAAGGAGCAGGCGAAGTCGCCCACGCTGGTGGATGGCGTGCCGATCACACGCTACTGGCTCATTCCTATCGCGGTGCGCCCGAAGATGTTTACGCCGCATCCTTCGATGAGCTCTGACGAGATCCGCGAGCGTACGCAGCGCGTCTGGGACCGGTTCTATACCTTTCCCGCGATCTGGGAGCGCTCGGCCTGCACGCCGACGCTCAAGGCGCGAGTCGCCTTCGTGTTTCTGTCAAAGCTTTATCGGCAGATGTACGCGGGCACCGGCATCTCTACGGACAGCGCCCGGCGCAAGAAGGCTAAAAGGACGGCGCGGTGGATGGCCCGGCAGTGCCGCAAGCTGTTTCAGGCGAAGGCGATGCCGGAGCTGGAGTCGCCAACATGGGATCTGCCTTTCATCGCTGCGTCCGGCATTTGCGAATGCAGGCCTGAAGACCGACGCGGAGCCATTCACGGTCATCGGCTAGAGCAAAGCACAGCCGGTTTAGTAACGGGTGGCACAACTCCGAACCCAGCCGTTCTCCGAAGGAACGGCTGCTCAGAGCCGTCTCTCCACAGCAGGTTCATCTGCGTGAGGTCAACGCGATCTAGGCGCCCATCATCAGCTTTCTGCCAAGCCCGAAGAGCAACGCGGCCAGCAGGATGCGGTAGACGGCAAAGATGACGAAGCCGTGCCGCCGCACCCACATCAGGAACCACTCCACCACGAGCAGCGCAATGATGAACGAGACGGCGAAGCCGATGAACAGGACGATCCAGCCGTGGCCGGTCATCACCAGCGGCGCGATCGACTCGGCGACGTCGGTATGCCGCGGGTGCAGTGTGCGCAGCAGATCGTAAGCGGTGGCGGCCACCATCGTCGGAATGGAAACGAGGAAGCTGAACTCGAGCGCGGCAGAGCGGCTCATGTTGACGATCTGCCCCGCGGCGATGGTCGACATGGAGCGCGAGGTCCCGGGGAAGACAGCGGAGGTGACCTGGCACAGGCCGATCCAGATCGACTGTCCCAAGGTCATGTGTTCCACATCCTCGGTGGTCGATTGGCGCCGCACACTCCACGCATCGACGACCCACATGATGATGCCGCCGACCAGCAGCGAGGTCGCCATGAGCCGCAGGCTTTCGAGGTGCTTGCCGATGACCTTGGTGAGCAGGAACGCCGGGATTGCCGTGCAGACGAAGGCAATCAGCGTGAGCGATAGCGGATGGTCCAGTGCAGTACGGTCGCCGGACTCGCCCTTCGGGAAGGTGCGGATGAATTCCAGAATGCGGCCGAGGAAGAGAAAGATGAGCGCCAGAATGGCCCCGAGCTGGATCACGATCGTGTACATCTTCCAGTACGGATCAGCCAGGTTGATGTGCAGGAGCGCCTCTGCAATCCGCAGGTGCGCCGTCGAGCTGACGGGCAGAAATTCCGTGAGTCCCTCGACGATGCCGAGCAGGACTGAGACGATATAGTCGCTCACGCACTTCCTTGTGGCGCGGGCAGATCAGTCGCGTTCTGCGCCGTAGATGGGGATGGACTGCTCCATCTGGTATATCAGAGTGGCTGCGCGGGCCGAGTAGTCACTCGCGGGATACTTCTGCTGCAGATGGGTTGCGATGATCTTGGCGTGGTCGCGATCTGCGGCGGCTTTCTTCGCATCGTTGTCGCCTTCATAGATGTCGCCTGCCGCCGCAAGGCGGTAGACCGCTTCGAAGAGTGCCTCCGGCGCCTTGGGCGAGTTGGGGTGCTCGTCTGCGTATTTCTGGAAAATCTCGGCTTCCTTTTCCGGACACTTGGTCGAGCCCTGCCAGTCGCCGCAGACCTTGTTGTCGATCATGTCGTAGGCGGCCAGGTCGGCATACTTCGAGCCGGGGAAGCGCTTGATGATTTTTTTCATCTCGCTCTCATCAATCTGCTGGCGCAGATACGCTTCCTTCTCATGCGCGGAGGGACGCGAATAGACATCCGCTTTCTCGAGCTGCCAGCGGATATCGGCCGCCCGCCATGCCGATTCGCCCGCGTGCGGCCCCTGCGGGAAGATCTGTGCGTCACGCGCGTAGAGCAGCCGCGCCGCCTGGGCCGCCGCGCGCGAGCCATGCACATCGCTGGCTCTTGCTTCCTGGCCCGCGGCCGCGCCGTAGAGGATGTTGTCGGCATTCGGCGTGGTGGCCGAGACGATGCCTTTGCTCTGCAGCCAGCCGGAGATGGGTGGCGTGGCCGCGTCGCCGCCGAAGACGGGAGCATCCTCCGACCGGTTCTGCTGGACGTCAGTGTTGGCGAAGACGCGCAGCCACGGACCGTTGGTCTCGACGATGACCATCTCGCGGCCGGGCGTGATCGTATCGAGTTTTTGTGAGCTCGTGTCCGCCTCGACGAAGACCGGCGTATTGCGCAGCACGGTGGCGATAGGACCGGAAGGCGGCTTGTCCGCAGCGAAGACAAGAGTGGACGTAAGCAGAAAGGAGGCGGCAGGGTACAGTTTCACGGCTCCAGAATACGCCGGGCCGGCGAGGACTGCGTTAGCTGGCGCCAAGCACCCGCAGCAGCGTCTCCGGCTCCGCATTGCCGCCGCTGATGATGGCGACGGCTGTCCGGTGCGGCGGGAGCTCGTGCCGGTGGTAGAGCAGTGCTGCGGTCGCGACGGCGCCGCTGGGCTCCGCGATCAGACGCGCGCCGAACGCAATGGCGCGCATGGCGTCCTCGATCTCCTGCTCGGTCACAGTCACAATGCGATCGACATAGTGCTGGATATGCGCGAAATTCCGCGTGCCGAGGCTCTGCGTGCGCAGACCGTCGGCGAGCGTGCGGGTGGTCTGCTCCGCCGTGTACTCGACGATCCGACCCTGACGCAGGCTGGCTGCGGCATCGCCGGCCAGTTCCGGCTCTACGCCAACGACGCGGCACTCCGGCCGCTGCTGACGGATGGCCGCGGCCACGCCGCTCAGCAGTCCGCCGCCGCCGACCGGCGCGAGGACAAGATCGACATCCGGGGCATCGGAGAGGATCTCCAAGCCGCAGGTGCCCTGTCCGGCGATGATGGCCGGATGGTCGTAGGGAGGAATGATGGCATAGCCGTGCTCGGCAGCCAGAGCTTCCGCGCGCGCGTGGCGCTCCGAGCTTGCCGGCCCGACATCGACGATCTGCGCGCCGAGCGCCAGCGTGGCCCGGCGCTTGATCTCCGGCGCGCTCCTTGGCATCACGATCACGGCGGGGATGCCGAAGGCGCGCGCCGCGTAAGCCACGCCTTGCCCGTGATTACCGCTGGAGTAGGTGATGACACCGCGCTGCCGCTGCGCTTCGCTGAGCTGGGCGACCGCGTTATATGCGCCGCGCAGCTTGAAGCTGCCAATGGGCTGCAGGCTCTCCGGCTTTACGTATGCAACCGCGTCGGTGACGGATGACAGGCGAACGAGCGGCGTGTGCAGGACGGCGCCGCGCAGGCGCTCGCGAGCTTCGGCGAATTGCGCGGCAGTAACGAGTTCCGTCGCGGCCTCTACGTTTGTCGCGGTCACGTCAAATCTCCAGAATGATCGGCATGATGAAGGGCCGGCCTGCCGTCTGCTTCTGGATGTAGCGCTTCAGGTCGACGCGGATCTTCTCCTTGATCAGTATCTGATCGGCACGCTCCTCGGCGCTGGATTCCTGGAGCGTCTTGCCGACGATGGCCTTTGCCTGCTCGCCCAGTTCCAGATCGCCGGCGACGAAACCGCGAGTCACAAACTCCGGCACACCTTCCACGCGGCCGGTGAGCTTGTTGATGGTGATGATGGCGATGACCAGCCCGTCCTCACTGAGATGGCGGCGGTCGCGAATGATCATGTCCTCGACCACGTTGCCGGAAGCGCCGGAGTCGAGCAGCACGCGACCCGCGGCGACTTTGCCCTTCTTCACTGCAGTGGTCTGGTCGAGTTCCAGCACGTCGCCATCTTCGAGCAGGTAGGCGTTTTCGGAGATGCCGATATCCATTGCCAGCCGTGCATGCCGCTGCAGATGGCGGAAGTCGCCGTGCACGGGCACGAAGAACTTTGGCCGAACGAGATTGATCATCAGCCGCAGCTCTTCCTGGCTGCCGTGGCCGCTGACGTGAATCAGCCCGGATTGGCCATCGTCGAAGATGACGTGCGCTTCGCGGCGGCAGAGGTGATCGATGACGCGGTAGATGCTCTTCTCGTTGCCCGGAATGACACGCGAGCTGAGGACCACGGTGTCGCCGCGCTCGATCTTGGCGTGCTTGTGATTGTCCACGGCGGCGCGGGAGAGCGCGGACATCGGCTCGCCCTGCGTACCGCTGATGAGGACACAGACCTGCTCCGGCGAGTAGTCCTTGATCTGCCCGGGATGCACGATGAGGTCGCCCGGGATGTCGAGGTATCCAAGGTCCTGCGCAATCTCAGACGATTCAAGCATCGACCGCCCGACCACCGCCACCTTTCGCCCGTGCTTCTGCGCCAGCTCCAGCGCAATGCGGATGCGGTAGATGGAAGACGAGAAACAGGAGAAGAAGAGCCGGCGCTGCGGTGCGCGAGAAGACCTCGTCGAGGCGCGGCCGTACAGCCCATTCGCTCGGCGTGTAGCCGGCGCGATCGACGTTGGTCGAGTCCTGCAGCAGCGCAAGGACGCCGCGTTTGCCGTACTCGGCGAAGCTGGACAGATCGAAGGCCTGGCCGTCCGGCGGGGAAAGATCGACCTTGAAATCGCCGGTATGGATCACGATGCCGACCGGCGTTTCGATGGCGAGTGCGACGCAATCGACCAGGCTGTGCGTGACGCGCAGCGGCTCGATGGTGAAGGGCCCGAGGTGGAACTTACGCTTGGGCTCGATCTCGATCAGCTCGGCGTTGTCCAGCAGCTTGTGCTCTTCGAGCTTGCCCTCCACATAGGCAAGCGTGAACTCCGTGGCATAGACGGGGACCTGGAGCTCGCGCAGCAGCCACGGCAGGCCGCCGATGTGGTCTTCGTGGCCGTGGGTAAGGACGATGCCGCGCACGCGGGAGCGGTTTTCGACCAGGTAGGTGATGTCCGGTACGACAATGTCGACGCCGAGCAGATCGCTCTCCGGAAACATCAGTCCGGCGTCGATGACGAAAATATCTTCGTCCCAGCGAATGGCCATGCAGTTCATGCCGAACTCGCCTAAGCCGCCGATGGGAATGATCTGGAGTTTGCCTTTAGACATGGAAGAAAAATGCTAGCAGGTAGTGAGATGCGGACAAAACAGGACGGCTGTTGCTGCCGGCAAAGAGGCCGTCTATCCGGCACTCGGGTGGATGGAGCGTTATTGAGCAGTGGGAAGCGCCGCTGATAGACCGGGACTACGCGAGACCCACGTTGTGCCGAGTATACGATAGAGATACTTTGCACGGTACGGCATGGCCGCCTGGTCCAGCGGCTTGTCCTTCGAGCTGAGAAGCCACCACGTCTTGGGCGCCTCATCCATATCAAAGCCCGCGTCGTGAAGCAGAACGAGGCTGACGCGGCCGCTCTGCTCTTCGTCGCGCCGTCTCATCACTGCTTCTGGGCCAGCCATCGAGAGACCGGCGAAACCGAGGCCTGGAACGAAGGCTCCTCCGACCATGAATGCGACATTGCCGGCAGTTTCGGCCCGCCGTGCAGGAATCAGGCGCAATGTCTGCTTCTCAAGCGCGCAGGCGATGTTGTCCGCCAGCACGGTTGCGAGTTGGGAATCATTCTGCAGCCGCTTGATACTTGCTGGGGAACCAGGATGATGCCGTTGGAGAGGGTCAGGGCGTCCCGAAATTTGGGCTCGTCCACTACCTGAAACCGGAAATCGATCTTAGAGGGATCGCCTGCCGGCAGGTCGTGTTGGTAGGCGGGAATCAGCTTCTCGCCAATCGTCTCCACTCGCTGTTCCATTTGAGGATCGTGAACGGCTGGGAAACGCTTGGGATCGATGCCCTTAAAAGCCTTGCTGAAGTTTCCCTGCCGATCCTCCTCTTTGACAGACGCGGGATCGAACTCAACCTTCTGGTTCGCCTTCCGCTCGCGACCTTTCAAAATATTTAACGAATAGACCGCGGTCCTCGCCCAGATCACGCCATCGGCATGCTGGGTGCCGGAGTACTTCAGCCACAGGTTGGTGGTGACAGCGGTCTGGTTGGTGAGCGGGTCCTCAAACAGCGGATGAACGGTCCCTGGTATCACGATGGAATATCCATCCGCGCTTACGGTGATGCTGCCGGAGGCGTCTGTGGGCGAGACAATCCGGTCGATGACCGCAAATCCCTCAATTTCCTGGTTCGCCGGCGCTTTGTATTCGATTTCGCTGGCTGTTACCACGCCGGACTTTTTATCCCGCTTCCCATAGACGGTCAGCGTCTCTCCAACCGACCGTTGGGGACATTTCTGCGCAGGAATGCGATTGCCGCCGGAAAGAGTGGTGATGCGGGTGCTTCCGGTGCATTCCACCCGGATACTGTTTACCGCGAACTCCGCGGGCGTACCAGAATCCGTTACGTAGCCGGCGACGATAGGTGAGGTTTGCGCCGCTGCAAAGCTGAACTGGACAGCAAAAAATATGGCAAGAAGAGGAAGCCGGGACATGTCGAGCCAGTCTAGGATTGTCCGGCGAGCGGCACAAAGAAAATTCTCAAGGCCACGACCATTTCGGTAACACGCAGAAACAGCTAGCGCAGCAAATCTTCGAGTGCGGCGCTTAAATCTGTCTTCTCGTCGCGGTATTTGACGATTACCGGAGCGTACAAGCTGAGGCCCCACTCGGCGGCGCAGCCGCGCGCGATCGCCCGCGATCCGGGGACCACGACCGCGCCCGCTGGGATGACCAGGGGCTGCGCTTCGCCGGACGTGCCGGCGGGTTCAGCTTTGTGAACGACGCCGTTCACGATGTCGTAGACCGGCGTTCCGCGGGTGAGAATCGTCCCTGCCGCCAATACGGCACGCTGGCGCACGATGGTGCCCTCGTAGACGCCGCAATTGCCGCCTACCAGCACGTCATCTTCGATGATGACCGGGTTCGCATTGACCGGCTCGAGCACGCCGCCCACCTGGGCCGCCGCGCTCAAGTGCACGCGTTTGCCGATCTGCGCGCAACTGCCGACCAGTGCATGCGAATCGACCAGCGCGCCCTCATCCACGTAGGCGCCCACGTTGACATACATCGGCGGCATGCAGATGACACCGCGCGCCAGATAGGCGCCTTCACGTGCCGACGATCCGCCAGGGACGATGCGGATACCTTCTTCCGGCGTGAAGGTGCGGGCGGGAAATGTGCCCTTGTCCACGAAGGAGAGATCGTGATTGCCGAGCGCGGTGAGCTGGCCGATGCGGAAGCCAAGCAGGATGCCGCGCTTCACCCAGGCATTCACCCGCCATCCGAGCGGCGCTGCGGGGTCGGGCTCGGCGGAGCGCACGCGGCCGCTGTTCAGCTCAGTGCGCAGTTCCGTGAATGCGCGGAGCGCGGCGGGATCGTGGATGGCGTCAGCGCCGGCGGCAAAGTGGCGCTCAATCTCTGTCTGAAGTGGATGCTCTGTGGACATGGATGGAGTTAGTGTACCGGCCCACTGGTGGCGACTCAGTGCGCAGCGTAGTTCAGATTTGCGAAGCGGGTTTCAGCCCTAAGGAGGCGATCAGCGTATCCAGCCGCGCCGCGACTGCCGCCGAGGGCGGCACCATCGGCAGGCGCCACACAGGCGAGATGCGGCCCATTCGCGCCAGGATATGCTTCACCGGCCCCGGGCTGGTCTCCCAGAAATTGGCCAGCAACAGCGGATAGTATTTGCGCTGCAATGTGCGCGCGGTTTTCCAGTCATTTGCGAGCGCAGCGCCGATCATCTGCTGCATCTCTGCGGGAATCTCATTCGACGCGACAGAGACAAGCCCGGCTGCGCCGACGGCCACGGCGGCGAGTGCGATGTTGTCGTCTCCGGCGAGCACGCCGGACTTTCGTCTCATGGAGCAGGTGGACGAGTTCGGTGATCTGCTGCAGGTTGCCGCTCGATTCTTTCACCGCGCAGAGATTTGGGCAGTCACGCGCCAGCCGCGCGACGGTGGCTGGTTCCAGGTTGGCGGCGGTGCGCCCCGGGATGTTGTAGATCACCACGGGAAGCGGCACCGACTCGGCGATGGCGCGGAAGTGCTGGTACTGGCCTTCCTGCGTGGGCTTGTTGTAGTAGGGGTTGGCCGTCAGGATGGCGTTGACGCCGCGCACCGCAGCAACCGCCTTCGCGCGCTCCACGGCTTCGCGCGTCGCGTTGTGCGTGCAGCCTGCGATCACCGGAACCCGACCTGCCGCGACGCGAACGATAATCCTGATCACATCGAGAGCCTCGCGATCGCTGAGCGAAGGCGTCTCCGCAGTGGTGCCGCAGGCGACCAGAAACTGAATGCCGCTCGCAATCTGCCACTCTACAAGAGCGGCAAGCGCCTCCACGTCAATCGTCGTGTCCGGGTGGAAAGGCGTGACGAGGGCGGTGCCGCAACCACGAAGCTCCATACGCTCGCTCACTGCAACTGGGCGTAGATGTCGGTGAAGTCGTAGCAGCCGGTGCGGGTGGAGAGCCATTCGGCGGCACGCACCGCTCCTTCGGCGAAGCCGCGACGCGAGAACGCTTCATGGCGGATGGTGATCATGTCGTTTGCCGAGCGGGCCTGCAGCTGATGGATGCCTGCGACATCGCCTTCGCGCTGCGAGGTGATGGCGGCGTCCAGCTCCGGCGCTGCATCCCGGACGGTCTGCTGCAGCGAAAGCGCGGTGCCGGAGGGCGCGTCCTTTTTGCCGGCATGGTGGATCTCGGAGATGGAAAGCTCGTAGCCGCGCGTGCCGATCGCGAGCTCGTGCACCAGCCGCAGCATCACCTGCACGCCGACGGAAAAGTTTGAGCCGTAGAGCAAGGCGGCGTTGCGGCGCTCGCACAGCGCCTGCATCTCGTTCAGCCGGTCATACCAGCCGGTCGTGCCGACCACGATCTTTGCGCCGACTGAAAGGCAGGCGCGCATATTCGAAATGGCTGCTTCTGCCGTGGTGAAGTCGATCACCGCGTCTACCTGCGTAAGCAGAGGCGGCGTCAGCGCGGAGGCGTTGCGGTTCTCCTCTTCGCCGATGACGCGCACGCCGTGGCCGCGTTCGTGCGCCACGTCTGCCACGATGGAGCCGGTTTTGCCGCGGCCCAGAATGAGGAAGATCATCGCTTGCCTCCCGCTGCCTGCGTCAGCGCGCGTGCCTCGAGATCGAAGATGGAGGGATCGGGATCGGCAAAGAAGACGGAGTGCAGCGAGCGGATGGCTTCTTCCACGTCATCTTCCTCGATCATGAAGCTCATGTTGATCTCGGATGCGCCCTGGGAGATCATGCGCAGGTTAATGTGCGTCAGCGCGCCGAAGACCTGCGCGGCAATGCCGTTCTGGCCGCGGATATTTTCCCCCACCATGCAGATCAACGCCTTTCGCCCCTCGTACTTTACATCGGCGAACTTGCGCAGGTCTGCTGCAATTTCGGGCAGGCGCTCGTTGGAGTCTACGGTGAGCGAGACGCTGACCTCCGAGGTGGAGACCATATCGACCGAGCACTTGTGGCGATCGAAGACCTCGAAGACGGCCTTCAGGTAGCCATGCGACATCAGCATGCGGTTGGCGACGATATCGATGATGGTGAGGCGCTTTTTGGCTGCGATCGACTTGAACGGGCTGCGGCAATGCGGCGCGAGCGCGGTGATACGAGTGCCTTCGTTCTGCGCATCGCGTGAGTTCAGCACCAGCACCGGGATATTCTTTTCGACTGCCGGCAGGATGGTCGCCGGGTGCAGCACCTTGGCGCCGAAATAGGCAAGCTCGGAAGCCTCATCGAAGCTGATGGTGCGCACGCGCAGGGCATCGGGGCAGATGCGCGGGTCGGTCGTCATGATGCCGTTGACGTCGGTCCATATCTCGATGGATTCGGCGTGGAGGCCGCCGCCGATGAGCGCGGCGCTGAAATCCGATCCGCCGCGGCCGAGGGTGGTGGTGACGCCTTCCGGCGTAGAGCCGATGAAGCCGCCGAGCACGGCCGTCTTGCCGGCCTGCGCGAGCGGAAGCACGTGTTTGCGCAGCCGCTCGGCGATCAGGTCGTCCTGCGGGATCGCTTTCATGTGCTGCGCGTCGGTGACGATGCAGTCACGCGCATCGACGTGCGCTGCGTCGATACCACGTGCGACAAACGCCGCGGCAACCATTGGGCTGGAAAGGCGCTCGCCGTAGGAGGCGACAATGTCTGTAGTACGCGGCGTGACTTCGCCGACGGCTGCGAGGCCGCGCAACAACTCATCGAGCGCGTCGAAGTGCTCGTCGATGAACGCGGTCATCGGCGCGAGCTGTGCCGCGGGAATCAGCTCGCTCGCGGCCTGGTGATGGCGTGCGCGAAGAGTGACGCTGGCCGCAAGGGCGGAAGTCTTGTCGCCTCGGCCGGCAGCGGCTGCGGCGTTCAGCAACTGGTCGGTGACACGCGCCATCGCGCTGACAACGACAACCGGCTGCAGGCCGCGTGCGATACGGCCCGCCACGATGTCGGCGGTGCGGCGGATGGCCACGGCATCCTCCACCGAGGTGCCGCCGAACTTCATGACGACGAGCTTCATGCCGAGACGGCCGCCGCAGTTGCAGGATGAGGAGCGCGCGTCCCGCTGAGTTTGCCTAGCTGCATCAGCAATTCGGCGTTCAGCAGCGCAGCGCCGGCGGCACCGCGAATCGTGTTGTGCGAGAGCACGGTGAACTTCCAGTCCAGCAGACTGCATGGGCGCAGACGACCGACGGTAGCGGCCATGCCGGCTCCACGCATGCGGTCGAGACGAGGCTGCGGGCGGTCCTCGGCGGTCAGGAATTCGACCGGCTGCGCAGGCGCGGTGGGAAGCTGATGCTGGGCGAGCGGCTGGAATTCGCTCCACGCGGCCAGCACCTGCTCGCGCGTGGCGGACGTGCGCAGCTTGATCGAGACGCTTTCGGTATGGCCGTCTTCCACCGCAACGCGGTTGCAGTGCGCACTCATCTTTGCCGGGTAGGGACGCACGGTGGCGCCCTCGAGCGTGCCGAGCAGCTTCATCGCCTCGGCCTCCATCTTCTCTTCCTCGTTCCTGATGAACGGAACGACATTGCCCAGAATGTCGAGCGACGGCACACCGGGATATCCAGCGCCGCTGATGGCCTGCATGGTGCTGACGAAGATGCTCTCAATACCGAAGCGGTCGGCCAGCGGCTTGAGCGCGAGCACCAGGCCGATGGCGGAGCAATTCGGGTTTGTGACGATATACCCGCCAGATTGCTTGCGCCAGGTCTGTGCTTCGAGCAGTGGCAGGTGCGCGGCGTTGACCTCCGGGATGACGAGGGGCACATCGGCCTGCATGCGGAAGGCGCTGGAGTTCGAGATAACGGCCGAGCCGGCCGCGGCGAACAGCGGCTCCAGCTCGCGCGCGATGTCTGTGTCGAGCGCGGCGAAGATGATGGAGGGCGCGTGTTCCGGCGTGGCCGGCGAGAGCGGCAGGTCGCGCACGCTCGCAGGAATTGGCGTTTCCAGCTTCCAGCGCACCGCATCTTCATAGCGGCGGCCGGTGGAGCGGTCGCTCGCAGCAAGCCATGCCACCTCAAAGAACGGGTGCCCGTCCAGCAACTGGATGAAGCGCTGACCGACAGTTCCGGTAGCGCCGAGTATGCCAACCCTCAGTCTCTCTGCCATTGGCCTCTTCGCTGTTTTCAGGATTCAACTATTTTATCGCGAATCGCTGGAACGGCAGGAACAGAGTATGGGAGGGACGCGACGTCGCTCTCTCTGATCCCTTTCCTGATTGCTACTTCGTCTTGAAGCTGAAGTCCGCCGTCGCGGTGCCGTGTGTGGTCACGGTCACATTCGCCTGCTGCTGGCCAAGCTGCTCCTGCACTGCAACCAGCGTGTATTGTCCGGGCGGCAACCCGTGGATGGCGAAGTGCCCGTCCTCGCCGGTTACGGCGAAGAACGGGTTCGCCGCGATGTTCAGGAAGGCCTGCATCCAGGGATGGTTGTTGCAACGCACAGGGATCATCAGCTCCGGCTTGGCGAAGGCGTGGCGCGTAGTGCCGCCGTTGGGCGGCTGCGAGATGTCGAACTGCTGGTTGCCGCCGACCGTCGGCTGCATGTGCACGTTGTGCATCGTGGGGTCGGAGTTGCGGAACTCAATCGGCTGCCCGATCATTGCGGCCAGCACATGCGGCACGTAGCGGCAGCCCTTCTGGTCGAGGACCACGGGCGTACTCGGCGTGGGGTAGACCTTATTGCCCAGGCCGTCCTTTACGTACACGTAGACGTTCGCAAGCTTGCCGTCCTGGCTCACGATGCCCTCGGTAAGGTTCTTTCCGTAGGGGCTCATGGAGCACGCGGGGTCCTGCGCCATATCGATCTCGATGCGCGCGGGCGGCTTGCCAACCAGGTGCACGGTGCCTTCGACGCTGCCGGCAGTCGCGGGGTCAATCTGCGTGATCGGTTCCTGAGCCGGAGAGGCGCTCGTGCTCGCGCCGGTCTCCGGATCGCTTGCAACCGGGAATGAGCACCGAGGGAGTGAGCAGCAGCGCGCAGCAGAGAAGTGATGGAAGCGGTCGAGTCAACAGTGGCATGGCAATCCTTTCTGGTGAGTTGCGCGTATCACAGCGCGGCAAGCACAGCGTTGGCAAAGGCCTGCGTGCCCGCAGTGCCGCCCACATCGCGCGTCAGCGTGGTTTTCTCCGCGTACACTTTGTCGAGCGCCGCCTGAACCTTGTTTGCCGCGTCAGCCTCGTCGATGTGGTGCAGCATCAGGATGGCGGACTGCAGCAGCGCGGTCGGATTCGCCTTATCCTGCCCGGCAATATCGGGCGCGGAGCCATGCACCGCCTCGAAGATCGCGCAGCTCTCACCCAGGTTCGCACTCGGCACCAGTCCCAGGCCGCCGACAAAGGCCGCGCACAGATCGCTCACGATGTCGCCGTAGAGGTTCGGCAGCACCAGCATGTCGTACTGGTACGGATTCATCACCAGTTGCATGCAGGTGTTGTCCACGATGTGCTCGGCGTAAGTGACTTCCGGATAGTCCTTGGCCACTGCGCGCACGCAGCGCAGGAAGAGCCCATCGGACATCTTCATGATGTTCGCTTTATGGATGGCGTGGATCTTCTTGCGGTCATGTTTGCGCGCATAGTCGAAGGCGAATTTCGCGATGCGCGTGGAAGCTTTCTCGGTCACGATCTTGAGCGATTCGACGACGCCGGGCACCACTTCGTGCTCGAGACCGACGTAGAGATCCTCCGTATTCTCGCGCACGATTACCAGATCGACGCCCGGATAGCGGGTTTCGGTGCCGGGCAGGTTGCGGATGGGACGGAAGTTCGCGTAAAGCTCGAACTCCTTGCGCAGCGTGACGTTGATGGATGCGAAGCCGCCGCCGATCGGCGTCGTGACCGGGCCCTTCAGCGCGACGCGGTTGCGCTCGATGGACTGATACAGCTCCTTCGGGATGTACTCCTTGTAACGCTCGAAGGCTTCCGCGCCAACGGCAAAGCTTTCCCACTGGAAACTGGCTCCGGTGGCTGCGCCGGCGCCTTCCAGGATGCGCACAACTGCATTGGTAACTTCGGGGCCAATGCCGTCTCCGGGGATCAGGGTAATGGTGTGTTGTTTAGGCATGCTTTCCTCTTGCTTCAATCTCGTGTTGGTACAGCGTGAGCGGATCGAGAATTGCGCTCACGGCTGGCGGCGCTGCGGCTTGCGTTGCTGCGGAGGCTCGGGCGGCCGCCGTTTAGCCGTTTGTTCTTTGGCGATCAGCAGCCGCTCCAGCTCTTCCTTGAATTCGCGTACGTCGGTGAAGTCGCGGTAGACACTGGCGAAGCGGATGTAGGCCACGGTGTCGATCGCCTTGAGGCAGTTCATGATCAGCTCGCCGATCTCGCTGGTGGTGCGCTCGCGCTCCGGCGAGTCGATGAGAAAGGTCTCGGCCTCATCGACGATCTTTTCCAGGTTGTCGGGGGTAAACGGGCGTTTCCGGCAGGCCAGCAGCAGCCCGCTCAGCACTTTGTGGCGCTCGAAGCGCTCGCGGCGGCCATCTTTTTTCACCACCATGTAGGGGATCTCATCGATCCGCTCATAGGTGGTGAAGCGCTTTTCGCATCGCTCGCACTCGCGGCGCCTGCGGATGGAATCGGCTTCCTTGCTCTCGCGTGAATCGACGACGCGGTCCTGCGCAAAGCCGCAGTACGGACACTTCATAGAGTGAATTTCACCATGCTTCTTCTACGATAGCAGTTTGCTTCCCACGGCGGCCGATGTGCGACGACGCGTGACAGCGCGCGCTAGATTCGATGCATATCGAAGATAATGGCGTGAAGCGGCTGCTGGACTCTGACACGGGAGGCATGCAGAATACCCGGCATGCGCGGCGCGTGGGCCCGGCTTCGAACAGGCTGAAGCAGCACGACGATCAGTCAGCCGGTAACAACAGGTGCATTGCTGATCGGGTTTAACTGCAGGTTCAGGCCGCCGCGGTCTCCGGCGGTTTGTAGGCTCACGCCTGCGCTCCGGTCGAAAGCTCTCTGCCTCGTGCTCGGAGACCTCCGAGACCTGCGGAGCGAGATGTGCTCAAAGCGCGACCACACCAGGCCACCGGGACAATGCATAGGAAGGTGACAAACGTAAGCCGGCTCCGCAGGCAAGCGCGATTTCCGCGGGAACGTTGTAGAAGCGCTGGCAAGCGTATCTGCAGCACGATAATCTGCGTAAACCAGGACGCGATGGGAACAGGGAAGGCGGAGCCGACCATGCTGGCCGCCATCAGGACCACGGCGCGGCCCAGCGTCATGGAGGCCAGCGACGGGCGAGCGGCGAAGGCGCGCACCGTGAGAGGTAGGCGCCGGAGATCATCGCCCACATCAGAGCGAGAGCAGCGCCGGCCTGAAGGGGCGCTCGCCGGAAGAGACGGCGAGCAGTCCTTCGCGAAAGGTGCGGACCTTGGCTGCGATGCGCATCGCCGAACTTGTGCCGCAGGCTCGATTCGATAGCTTCGCCGACCGTTTCGCCGGAAACACGCACCGCGATGGCCAGAATGACCAGAGCAAAGCCGCCAGCGAGAGAAGCGCTTGCGCGCGCCCGCTATCGCTATGTCGCCGGTGCGGCATGGTCGCGCTTGTTCGGCGCCAGCAGCAGCGCCATGCCGACGATGGTTGCCATGGAGCATGAAATCGAACATGCGCTCCACGGTATAGATCGCGACCTGCAGCGCGATGGGCAATTGGTGCGACGCGCGACCAGGTAGGGACGGGTGAGGTCAGCAACACGCCCGAGAAGGGCGACTGCGGTAAAGCCAATCACCTGGGTGCCCAGCAGGTAGAACGGGGGCAGCCGCTTGGTGGGCCGCAGAAAGACGACCCAGCGGAACGCGCGCACCAGATACGCAGCGTAGATCAGCAACATGCCGAGCAGGATGTTCGACCAGCGAACATAGTGCATCTGCTGCCACAGGATGTCCCAGCGGAAATGCGTGCGGTGGCTGCCGTACGCGAGCAATGCCAGGAAGGCCAGCGCGCCTGCAACGGAGAGGAGGAGCTTCTTCGATTTCAATGCGCGGTCGCTCCGAATGCGTTCAGCGATGAGGGTGCTCAATTGCCTGCAGGGGAGGGCGCGGCGGCCGCGACCAGCGTGGCGACATGGGCCGCAGCTTCTGCCTTGCGGCGATTGAAGTCGTGGATGATGCGGGCGACGTACCGGCGCGTCTCGCGGTAGGGCGGAATGCCGTGGTAGCGGTCCACCGCCGCCGGGCCTGCGTTGTATGCCGCCAGCGCCAGCGCCAGATTGTCGTTATAGCGTTTGAGCAGCGCGTTCAGATAGGCGGTGCCGCCGCTGATGTTCTGGTCCGCACGAAAGCTGTCGGTCACGCCAAGCTTGCTTGCCGTATCGGGCATCAACTGCATCAGCCCGCGTGCCCCGGCGCGGCTCACCGCGCGCACATTGCCGTTGCTCTCCGCGCGAATCACGCTGGCCAGCAACTCCACATCCAGGTCGTGCGCAGCGCCGGCCTTTGCCGCCATCTCGTGAATCTCCGCCGGAGTGGGATCGGACGACGCCGCGGCTATTGCCGGTGCAGCAGGCGGCTCGGGAGCCGGCAACTGCACAAATTCGCTGTTGGCGATGTCGGCGGCCGAGACTTCCATGAAATCCGGGCCGGTCGCCGTCATGTACAGGCGAATATGGTCGCCGGAGACCTCACGGTGATCGCAGATCAGGTCAAATCCGTTGCGCAGCGTGATGTGCTCGGCGGCAAAGAGCGGCAGAGACACGCCCGCCGCAAGCAGCGCAAACGCGGCCAGGCGGGTCCAGACGATTCCGGGTTTTTGGAGCGAAAACACTCGGCTTCAGGCTACCATGCAGACGCGAAAGGCCGGTCTCCCGCTCGCCTGCGGGACACTACCACTTCCGGGCCAAGTCCGGATGGACCTGGGCTGCTTCCGGCAGGTCCGCGGCACGAATGAGCGGCTCCAGCATCTCGGCCACGCCATCGGCGTCGTTGCTCACCGTGGTGGCCCATCCGTGCTCATCGGCCAGAGCCAGCATCTCCGCCCCCGCATTGCCCATCACGACCGCCTGCCCGGCATACTCCAGCATTGCCTGGTCGTTGAAGTTGTCCCCGATGGCCATGACCTCATCTGGCTCCAGACCGAGGGAGCGAACGTAATCCGCAAGCGCGGTGCCTTTGGAGCAGTGGGGCGGAAGCAGGTCCAGGATGCCGAGGTCGCGTTCCGCGTATTCGGTGCGATGCATGGTGATCTGGCCGGCGCGCTCCATGCCCTGGAGCGCCTGCTCGGCGGCGCGGACCTTTGGGATGTCCCCGCACAGCATTGCCTGGATCGGCCCTTCGTGCTGGTCGAAGGCGCGCTCCAGCGGCGCAATCTCCACCATGTCGTGGCGGTTTGCCTCGACCCACAGCGCAATTCTGCGATGCAGCGAAGCCATGCTCTCGACCACCAGCGAGGGCCCGTCCGTCCGGTCGAAGGTGAAGACCATGGTCTGCCCGAAGGGACGGAGCGCACCACAGAGTGCCCGCGCGGTTTGCTCCGTGAGCAGGTTGCGCTCGATGAGCTCACCATCGAAGTAGCGCACGACCGAGCCGTTGGACGAGATCATGACGGTGCGCGGCGACAGGCCAACCTGCTCAAGCACCGGCTCGGCATACTGATGACGGCGGCCGGTCGCAATCACGATGTGGACGCCCGCGGCCTGGGCATCCCGCAAAGCGTGCCGATTGCGTTTGCTGATGGTGGTGCCGGAGGTGGGGAGGAGAGTGCCGTCGATATCGACAGCGACCAGGCGAATGCGCGACGGCATACTCTTGAGTGTATGCGTTTGAGGGCAGCCATTCGATGAAGAGAACAAAAGCCGCTAAAGACAAAGCCGCCGCTTCCATGCCTCAAAAAAAATCAGGAAAGAAAGATGGCAGCGAGCCGCCGCTGGAGTACGACCGCCGGGGCAAGCCGCTGCCGCCGCGTCAGCGTGTGGGCGGGATCATCACTCCGCAATAAGGTGCTCGACGGCGGGAGCGCAACTCTGCTGCCACTGCTCGATTTGCCCGAGCGCTGCGGCCAGCGTGGTCACCACGCGATCGGGCCGCGCGCTGCCGAAGCGTTCACGCATCACCACGGGGTCCTGCGGGGACTGCCACAGCGCGACCAGGATACGGTTCTGCGGAAGCTGTTCGCGAATGCGCTGGCAGAGGGCGCGCGTCTGTGTGAAAACAAATGGCGGCAGCGCGGAGATGCAAAGGATGGTGCCCTCGTCCTGCCCCAGCCGCTCCAGAATCTCCGGAGTCACCGACGCAGTTGGCAATAGCAGAGTGTTCTGACAGCCTTGCTCCAGCAACTGCGCCAGCACCATGGCGGTCAGCTCGTCGGCCTGGTCGCCGGCCGGGATGCAGATTACAGGAGCGCCTTTCGGCTGCAGCTCTGTAACCGCTGCCGTTCCGTTTTCCGGAGCGGCGCATGGCCCCTCCTTATACTCGGCCAGCTCGGCGACCAGTTCGGTCGCGCTCAGCAGCAGGTAGTTGCCGCGCGCGTCGTCGAAAGCCCCGCGGTGACGGTCCTGCTCCACCATGCCAAGCGCGGGCAGCAGAACCATCTCGTAGAAGTCGATCAGCGGCCGCTTGGAGAGGAAGCGATCGGCGATGCTATGGGCCTCGTTCTGGTCCATGGCCAGCATGCGTTCGTAGAACTTTGCCTCCGGCGCCAGCTCGGCATCCTCGCCCAGGAGCACGTGCAGGAAGCGGAGTTGCGGCACATGCCGGCCCATCACGATGAGGCACGCGGTAAGCGGCGTGGCGAGCACCAGTCCCGGCCAGCCCCACAGCAGGGTCCAGAAGATAGCTGAAGCCAGCAGGGCCAGCGAGGAGATCCCGGTGCGCGATCCGTAGAGCCACGGTTCGAAGAAGTTAGCCGTGGCAATCTCAAGCGCTGCATAAAGACCAATCACTTCGAAAGCCTGCCGCCAATGGGGAAAAATGGCGATGGAAAAGATGACCGGCAGCAGACCGGCAATGCCGGTGCCGACGTAGGGGATGTAGCGCAGGATGGCCGCCAGTGCGCCCCATAGCGTGGCGTTGGGCACCCCGATGAGCGACAGTCCGAGCCCAAAGAGCAGGCCGAACAGGACGTTCACGATGAATTGCCAGACCAGGTAGGTGCTGATGCGCTCTGCCGCATCGCGCAGCGCATGCGTCATCAGACTCAGCCGCCCCATGCCCGCCAGCAGCAGCAGGCGATGGCGCAGGTCTTCCCGGTACATCATGATGTACACGGTGAAGATCATCACCATGCCGCACGCCTCCAGCGGACGCAGGATGGGCGAGAAGATCTCCTGCAGATAGCGTCCGACCGGAACCGGCGGCTCCACAATCTGCACCGGCGTGGGCCGATCTACGCTCGGACTCGGGCTTGCACCCGGGGTTGCATTCTGGTTGGGAAGCGCGGCTTCCGGTGCAGACTGCCGGTAGCGGCGATAGTGCGTCGTCGGCGTTGCAGCTTCGGGTTCAGGCGGCGGAGCGATGGTGCTGTTCCGGTGCGAGGAGAGCTGCTCCGTCATCTCTTCGAGCGAACTGATCGCCTTGCCCGCCGCCCCGCCGATGGGCGTGTGCAGGCTGTCCAGCTTGGCCTGGATGTTCTCGCGATAGTCCGGCAGCAGCTCAGCGACGTGCACCAACTGCTTCGCCACCACCCAGCCGGTCACGCCGACTCCCGAAAAGAAGATCAGGATGACGACCACCACGGAAAGCGCCCGGCTAAGCCGGGCTCGTTCCAGCAGCCCGACGGCGGGGGCGAGCAGGAAATTGAGCACAATGGCAAAAGCAATGGGCGCCAACAGCTCCCGGGCAAAGTAAAGCGTGAGGATGACCAGCCCGACGAGCAGCAAAGGCTCGCTGGCCAGAAACCCTCCGCGCTGCCGGGTTGGGGGAACAGGGCGTGCCTGCATAGCTTCAGACACCTTAAAGCATGCTTCCCACTCCTGGCCCTCACTAATTCCGGGCGGAGCGGCTTTCTGCACGGAAAAGCCGCGTTGACTTAGGGGTTTCGGGCGGACTCAGGCCTTTTTGGCGCCGAAATAGACCAGAGCGCCGCCGCCGATGATCGCGATCACCCCCAGGACTGGCGGCAGGGGAACCGAATGATTTTGCTTGTGGCTGATCTGAAGGGGTCCCATGTCGACGTCCTTTTTGGTGGTGGTGTAGCTGAAGCCGCCATAGACCAGCGCCACGATGCCAGCCACGATCAGCACAATTCCGAGTATCTTCATGCATTTCTCCGGACCGCCGCGTTCATTTGCAGCAGCGGTCTGGAGGGTAGATGCGGAAAGCAGGGATCAGGGGGTTTGATTCCTGCGGTTACTCGTAGCGCAAGCGCCCGCATCGGCTCGATCGAGGCCGCCCGCCAGGTCGGGATGGAGGCGGCGGCCAGCGCTACCAGCCCCACCAGCATGGCCGCGGCAAAGTAGGTCAGCGGATCGGCCATCGTGACACCGAAGAGCAGCGACCGGACCAGGTGGGCGAGTCCCCAGGCCATCGGCACCGCGACCGCGATGCTGATGCCGGCCAGCCGCAGCGTTTCGACGAGCAGCAGACGCGCCACGACGGGGCGGGTTGCGCCCAGCGCCATGCGGACGCCGATCTCGCGCGTGCGCTGCAGGATGTCGAAGGCGAGCACGCCGTAGAGGCCAACCGCGGACATGAGCGCGGCGAGGATGCCGAAGGCGGAGGCGAGCAGGGCGAGCGTGCGCTCCTGCGCCATGCTGGATCGAGCTGAATGTCCATCGTGATGAGAGGATCGATCGCCAGCTTGGAATCCACCTGCTGCATCGCGGCGCGAACGGTCTCCATCATGGGCGCAGGCGCAGCGGCAGTGCGCAGCACAAACGTGAGCTGGTGCGGATCGTCCTGCAGGTAGGGGTGAAGAATTCGCGCCCGGATGGGCTGCCGCAGGTCGACATGCCGGATCTCGGAAAAGACACCGACGATGGTGCGCGATTCTTTTCCCTCTTTGAAGGCACGGCCGAGAGCGTTCTGCGCACTGCCGAAGTACCGCTTCGCAGCGCTCTCGCTGATGACGGCCACCTGGGCTGTGCCATGGTGGTCCGCATCCGTGATGCCGCGACCGGCGATCAGCGGCGCGCCGATGGTTTCGAGATATCCGGGCATGACTCCGGACCATTCGACGTTGTGATCGTCATTGTGCTGCGGCCTTGTATCCGGGAACATCCACCGTGGTCACCTCGTCGTTGCCGGCCATTTCGGGATCGTCGCTCGCGCTGACCGACTTCACACCGGGAAGGGCATGCATGGTCGCAAGGATGCGCTTATCGAGCGCGGTGATCTGGTCGCCGGAGTATCCAGCCAGCCGGGGATCCACGGTGAACTCGACCAGGTGTTCGGGGCGGAAGCCGAGATCTTCCGCGCGCAGGTTGTTGACGGTGCGCAGAAATAGTCCGGCGGCCGCGAGCAGCAACACGCTCAGCGCGATCTGCACGGCGACTGAGAAGCGGCGGAGCAGGAGCGCGCGGCCCGAGCTGGTGGCCGTCTGCTGTTTGAGCGCAGGCATCAGGTTAGGCCGCCAGAACTGCAGTGCAGGGGCAAGGCTGAAGATGAGGCTGGTGGCCAGCGTAACGGCAAGCGTGATCAGCAAGAGCCGCAGATCGATGTGGGATGAATAGGGTGCATCCCCGGTGTTCAATCCCTGGATGCGGCGGATGAGCAGCTCCGCCACCGGCTGCGCGAGCAGCAGGCCAAGTGCTCCGCCAACCAGCCCCAGCAACAGGCCCTCCATCAGAAGGTGCTGCACGATCCGCTGCCGTTTCGCGCCCAGAGCATAGCGCACGGACATTTCGCGTACGCGTCCCGCTGCACGCACCAGCAGCAGTCCGGCGACGTTGGCGCATGCCATGAGCAGCACCAGCGCGCCCATGCCCATCAGCACCTTCATCGGCGTCTCGAGGTGTCGCGGAGCGGAGAGAAGCCCGTGGCGCCACTGAGGAGTTTCATGCGCGCATGGTCAATGTACCGGGTGCGATTGAGTGGAGACTGGTTCTTCTGGTAGGCGAAATCGATGATCCGCTCCGCATGCCAGATGGGCTGCAATGCGGCCGTGGCCTGGGCCATGGTGACTCCCGGCTTCAGCCGTGCCACCATGTTCAGCCACACGGAGTTGTAACGATCCAGATCGTCGAGGCCGGGATGATCCGGATCGGGGTAGCGGGGATGGATCACCGGCCTCATCATCATGGGAACGAACAGGTCCGATGGCTCGCCGCCATTCACGCTGTGAAAGCGCTGCGGCGCAACACCGAGAATGGTGAAGGCGTGTCCATTGATCTGTAGCGCCTGGCCGACCACGCGCGGATCGCCGCCGAAGCGGCGCTGCCAGTAGCCGTAGCTCAGGACGGCGACCGGTGAGCCGAGTTTGGCTACATCATCCGACGGCAGAATGGTGCGGCCGACGATCGCCGGAACTCCCAGCACCTGAAAGTAGTTGCCGCTGACCAGTTCGGCGTTGGCCAGATCGCTGCGATCGTGCCATGCCACTCCCACCGTGTTTTCCGGATTGGTGGCGATGATGCCGCTGAAGATGGCTGCGGTGTTGTCGCGCAGGTAGCGATAGGCCGGATAGGAGGTGTACTCATCCAGATCGCCGCCACGGGCGCTGAAACTGCCGCTGAAGCTTTCCGTGTGGGCCTGCAGCGCGTACCAGCTCTTCGGGATGGCTTACCGGCAGCGTGCGCAGCAGCACCTGGTCGAAGAGACCGAAGATGGCGGTGGTTGCGCCGACGCCGAGCGCGAGCACGGCAAGGATGGTGATGGTGAAGACGGGCGCTTTCCGGAACTGGCGCAGGGTGAAGCGGAGATCGGCTATCAGGCGCATAGGGCTGAATGCAATGGAGCACGGCGCGTGCCATCGAGTGTCAAGCTAAGTTGCCTGCAATCAGAGCCGAAGATGACAACAGGGTAGCGAAGAATGTTCGGAAGGGCCTTTGTGCTGTTCAGGAATGGACAGTGGACTCCACCGGGACTAGGCGTGTGCCGGGCGGGACAGTCTGCCGGATCATGCTGTTTCCGCCGCCCTTGAACATGGTGTTCGAGTGGGGCCCAGCGTAGAACAGCAGGTAGGCGAGCACCCCGAGACAGAGAACGCCAACCGCGACAAGGAGGAGAAACACGCACGCCTTGCGCTTATCCAGCCCCTCGACTGTGCTGTGGCCATCCATCTAACCCTGAGATGGCGTCTCGAGCATTTTTGTTCCGGTGCACACGAATGAAAATTGGTCATGCCTTTTTGTTACCAGTAGCGACGCTTCGCGACTGTCCGCTGTACTGACCGGAAGGAAAACACTTTGGTCAGTAGCCGTTGGCTATTAAATATTCGAGCGTGAGTTCCACGGATGCCTCGCGCGCGCGCATCTGTGCGGCATGACGGAGTAAGACGTCCGCCTCTAAGTTGAGCAGGTCGCCTGCCTTATGGCCGCACAGGTTTGTGTGCGCATAGGTGTGCGGAATGATGGCTACGCTCGCGTTCTTACCGTCCCAGCGGGCGACCGTCAGGCTGATGCCCTCGATCGCGATCGATCCCTTTTCGACCACGTAGGGCCGGATTGCTTCGGGGATCTCCACCTCCAGCCACCAGTCCGTCCGGTCACTTCCGGGTGAGACGGCGTCCAGCGCAAGCAGACGGCCTACGCCGTCGACATGACCCTGGACGACATGACCGCCCAGCGGCGTTCCAGCGGGGGTAGGCAGCTCCAGGTTCACGACCGTGCCCGGCGCAAGCTGGCTGAGCGAGGTGCGCCGTACCGTCTCTTCCGCCAGATCGGCCTCGAAGCGGTCCGGATTTTCTGTGGGCGCCGTTGCGAGCGCGGTCAGGCAGACGCCCGAGACCGCAATGCTGTCGCCCACATGAAGCTGGGATGCCAGCGTGGGCGCATGGATCGTGATGTGGTGCACGCCGCCGCGCTGCTCCACGCTGAGGACGGAGCCCGTTTCCTGGATGAGGCCGGTGAACATGCATTCAGAGTAGAGCAGGAAATAGGGAACAGGGAATTGGGGGCGGTGCTCAGGACGACGATGCTGCTGGCGCGATCCCCCACGGATCGTGGACATAGCCTTCGATCAGCAAGTCCTCTTCGAGGCGTTCTGTGCGATAGCGCAGCAGCCGCGGCAGGGCCGTGGCGCGTGAGCCCGCCAGCATCGGCACGGCTTCCGGCCCTAGAAAGCGCGGCGCCTGGAAGAGATAGAGCTTGTCGACGAGATCGGCTGCCAGCACGCTGCGGTTGACCCGCGCGCCCGCCTCGACCATGACGCTGGTGATGGACTGCTCGCCGAGATATTTCGTCAATGCGCGGAGCGAGATGCCGCCATCGGCCTGCGCCTCGATGGACAGAATGCGTGCGCCGCGCGCGGTCAGCGCCTGCCGGCGTGCGTGATCTTCGCTGCGGGTAACGACAAGCAGATCGTCGTTGACGCCATCGAGAATGCGCGAGGTCAACGGCATCCGCAGTTCGGAATCGAGCACGATGCGCAGTAGCGGCCGGCGGCGCGGCAGGCCGCTGCGGTCGGTGAGCAGCGGATCGTCGGCCAGCACGGTGCCGATGCCGGTGAGGAGCGCGTCATGCGCATGGCGAAGCTGCTGCACGCGTGCGTGCGCTGCCGGTCCGGTAATCGGAAAGGATGCTCGCTCGGGATGTGTGCCCGGAGGCGGCGCGATGGCGCCATCCAGTGTGGCCGCGATCTTCAACGAGACCAGCGGCGTGCGATGGCGGATGAAATGCGCGAAGGCATCATTCAGCTCGCGCGCTTCCGCCGCGAGCGAGCCAACCGAGACGTCGATGCCGGCTTCGCGCAGCATCCTGAATCCCGAGCCCGCGACCAATGGATTGGGATCGGCAGTTGCAGCAACGACACGCGCGACGCCAGCCTCGATCAGCGCGCGTGCGCAGGGCCCGGTGCGTCCGTAGTGGCTGCATGGCTCCAATGTGACGTAGACAGTCGCGCCGCGCGCGGTCTCGCCTGCTTCCGCGAGCGCAACCACCTCAGCGTGATCGCGCTGCGCGTACTGATGAAAGCCGCGACCGACGACGCGATGGTCGCGCACGATGACGCAGCCGACTGTCGGATTCGGCGACGCGAGGCCCACGCCCTGCCGGGCGAGCGAGAGCGCAGCCTGCATCCAGCGCAGGTCTTCACTCTCGGGTGTTTCAGCCATACCGTTCAGGCGCCGAGCAGCGAGTCGGTGAATGCGGCGCTGTCGAAGGGCAGCAGGTCGTCGAGCTTCTCGCCCACGCCGACGAAGCGCACGGGAAGCTGCAACTCACGCGCGATGGCAACCGCAACGCCGCCCTTCGCCGTGCCGTCGAGCTTGGTGAGCACGATGCCGGTGACGCCAGCCGATTCCGTGAAGAGCTTGGCCTGCTGCATGCCGTTCTGGCCGGTGGTGGCATCCATCACCAGCAGCACCTCGTGCGGAGCATCGGGAATGAAGCGCTGCGTCGTCCGGCGCATCTTGTCGAGCTCCTTCATCAGATCGTTCTTCGTGTGCAGGCGGCCGGCGGTATCGACCAGCAGCACATCGGTGGAGCGCGCCTTCGCCGCGTTCAGCGCGTCGAAGAGCACGGCGGAGGGATCGCCGCCCTGCTTGGTCTTGATGATCTCGACGCCCGTGCGCTGCCCCCAGATTTCAAGCTGCTCGATGGCTGCGGCGCGGAAGGTATCTGCCGCGCACAGCAGCACGGTCTTGCCCATGCGCCGGTACCACGCGGCAAGCTTGCCGCTCGTAGTGGTCTTGCCGGTGCCGTTGACGCCCACCAGCAGGATCACCTCCGGTGGTTGCTCGACGGTGCGCGGTGGCGTGGCATAGGCATCGAGGATGGCTTTGATCTCGGCGCGCAGCATCTGCTTCAGCTCTGCGCCATCGCGGATCTGGTGGTTGAGCGCGCGCTCGCGCAGCGCCGTGAGGATCTCCTGCGCGGTGACCACGCCGAGATCGGCCGCAATCAGGCTCATCTCCAGGTCGTCCAGCGCCTTGTCGTCAATCTCGACGGTGAGCGAGACGATCTCTTCGAGCGACTGCGAGAGGTTCTCGCGCGTGCGCGTGACTGCCTCGCGCATGCGGTCGAAAAAGCCGCGTTTTTTGGGTTCCTCAGCCTCTTTCAGGCTGCCGAATAGTGTCTGAATCATGAAATGCCTGTCGCTTTCAGTGTAGCAACGGGGATGTGCTCGTGCGGATTACAGCTCGTCGCGGCCGGGCCGCCGCATCAGCTCCGCCACAGCTTCACGCGGGCTCTTGCCGTGGTGCAGGATGGCGTCCACCTGCTCGGTAATGGGCATCTCGATGCCGCGCGTGCCGGCGAGCCCCAGCGCGGCGCTGGTAGTCTCTACACCTTCTGCTACCTTGCCGCCCATACCGGCAAGAATGTCACCGAGATGGCGACCTTTTCCCAGCTCGATGCCCACGCGGCGGTTGCGCGAGAGATCGCCGGTGCAGGTGAGAACCAGGTCGCCGAGCCCGGCCAGCCCGGCCATGGTTTCGCGCCGGCCGCCGCACGCTACGGCCAGGCGCGTGATCTCTGCAATGCCGCGCGTGATGAGCGCCGCCGCACTGTTGTGGCCGAGGCCGAGGCCTTCGACGATGCCGGTCGCGATGGCGATGACATTCTTGAGTGCGCCGCCAAGCTCCACGCCGATGACATCGTCATTGGTGTAAAGGCGCAACGCCGGCCCGGAGAGCGCATCCTGCAGGCGTGCTGCTAGAGCGGGATCTGTACATGCGATGGTCATCGCCGTGGGCTGGGCGGCGGCAACCTCCTGCGCGAAGGACGGGCCGCTGAGCACCGCGCAGGGCAGTGAGAGCGGGCCGAGCGCTTGCGCAATGACCTCGCTGATGCGCTGAAAGCGAGGCTGTCCGACGCCGCTGGTTACGATGCCCTTGGTCGCGCTCACCAGCACCTGATCTGCTGTCAGGTGCGGAGTCATCCTGGTGTAGATCTCGTGGACATGAGTGGAAGGCATAGCGCCGACGACGATCTCGGCCGCGTCGAGCGCCTGCGGAAGATTGGCTGTCGGCTGCACGGTATCCGGCAATGTGAAGCCCGGAAGATACCTGCGGTTCTCGCGATATTGCGCGATGGTTTCCGCGACTTCGGCGGTATGCGACCAGAGCGCAATGGTGTGCCCGCGCTGTGCGAGCGAGATAGCAAGCGCGGTACCCCACGCACCGCTGCCGATGATGGCGACGCGGCTCACGCGGCGGCGGCCTTCGATTTGCCGAAGCGGTACTCGGTCCCGGCGAGCAGGCGGCGGATGTTCGCATGATGCTTGGCAATGATGAGCAGCGGCAGCAGAATTACCACGGCGATCATGAACGGCGTCAGCGGCTCGTGATGCCGCAGCAGGGCTGCCAGTGGAAAGACGATCGCGGCGACGATCGACGCCAGCGAGACGTAGCGGCTGATCGCGAAGACCAGGATGAATGCGATCAGCGCAACCAGCGCAGAGAGCGGAGCGATCCCGAGAAAGACGCCGAAACCGGTCGCGACGCCTTTGCCTCCTTTGAAACCGCAGCCACACCGTGTAGATGTGGCCGAGGATCGCGCAAACTGCAGCGGTGGCCGCGAGGTTCTGTGCCTGCAACTGCGTCTGATGCGTATGCAGCTGCCAACTGCCATGCAAACAGAACGGCGACAAAGCCTTTCGCCGCGTCGAGCAGAAACGTCATCGCACCCAGCCCCTTGCTGCCGGAGCGGATCACATTCGTTGCGCCAATGTTGCCGCTGCCCTGCTCACGGATGTCCTGCTTGCGGAAGATGCGTACCAGGATGAGCCCGAAGGGAATCGAGCCGAGCAGATACGCGACGATGCCGGCGATGAAGTAGAGCAGCATAGGAACGGCTTCGAGTGTAGCGCCTTTCACATCAACTGCCGCCGCACCAGGTCGAGCGCCGCCTGTGCGCTCAGCATCCGTACGCGCTCCCGCGTGTTCTGGGTTGAGAATGGCGCGAAGTTCTTCTGCACGACTTCGGTCTCCTTGCCATTGGCGACCGCAATGTAGACGAGCCCGACCGGCTTCTCCTCTGTCCCGCCGCCGGGTCCGGCGATGCCGGTCACCGCAAGGCCAATGGTCGCGCCGGTCTTCTTGCGGATGCCCTCCGCCATGGCCTTGGCCACCTGCGAGCTCACCGCCCCATGCTGTTCGATCAGTGCCGCATTCACGCCTGCAAAGGCGGTTTTCAACTCATCCGAATACGTCACCGCGCCGCCGAGAAAAGCGCGCGAGCTGCCGGGAATGCTGGTGATGCGCTCGGAAACCAGGCCGCCAGTACAGCTCTCCGCTACGGCGAGAGTTGCGCCCTTCATGCCGAGATAGAGCAGCACAATTTGTTCCAGCGACTCGCCCTGGGTGGAGTAGATGAGGTCGTCCAGCTCTTCTTCGATACGGCTGGCCAGCTCATCCACACGCGCCTGCGCGAGATCGAGCGCAGGCTTTTCGCAAAGCAGGTTGAGCTGGATGTCGCCACCGGTGGCGAGGATCGTGGTCTCGATGTCGGGATAGTGCTTGTAGATGGGCGAGATGCGTGCATCGCAGGCCGACTCGCCGATCATCGCCGCCTTCAGCGTGCGCATCGCGATAAATCGCTGCGGCAGGGCCTCGCGCAGGCGCGGCATGCACTCTGTCTCGAAGATCGGCTTCAGCTCCAGCGGCGGTCCGGGCAGCAGCACCAGGATCTTGCGGTGGCCGCCAAAGACGGTGTCCAGCCACTGCGCGGGCGCGGTGCCGTTGGCATTGGGGACGACATGCGCACCCTCGAGCACGTCTGCCTGCTGCGCGTTGTTCTCCGTCATGCTCATGCGGCGCGCGGCGAAGCGCTTGTAGAGCTCGGCAACGATATCCGCGTTGCGCCGGATGTGGATGCCCATCGCCTCCGCCACCGCCTGGCGCGTCAGATCATCCTGCGTTGGGCCGAGGCCGCCCATGATGACAATGATGTCCACGCGCTGCGCGGCCGTGCGCACCGCGTTGACGAGATGCTCCATCCGATCCCCGACCGTGGTCTTGAACGCGACCCTCACGCCTATCTCGTTCAGGCGTTCCGTGACGAAGAGAGAATTGGTGTCCTGGCGAAACGGCGTCAGCATTTCCGAGCCGACGGCGATAGTTTCAGCGAGCATGCGAGTGGGTCACCTTCCGAAATGACTGCAGGGTGGGATGCAGCGCGTGCGGATCAGCTCAATCAGCTAAAGGAAACGCAGCCCTTCCACACCCAACGCCACATCATAAATGGCCGTGTGGGTGGCCACGATGGCGCTGCTCGACGGGCTGAACGCAAGACCCACGATCCCGCTGCCGCTGATCACCAGCTCAGGATCGTCCTCCGGCGCACGATCGATGGGCAGCCGCAGTATGCCGCGCCGCCCGCGATGCGAGGCTGCGGTGTAGAGCGAGCCGGCGATATCTACGGCCATTCCCTGCGGACGCCCGAGCCCGCGGAAGTAGACGCGCGCGTTGCCGTCGCGATCGATGGCATAGACCGCATCGTTGCTGGAAGTGGTAGGACCGGAGACAAAGAGCGTGCCGTCCAGCCCGAAGGCGAGATGGTAGGCGGCCACGCTCGGCTCCAGCGTGGCGAAGACGAAGATCTGGCGGTCACGCGCGATCTTGAAGATGGTGCCGGACCGGTCGCCGCAGTAAAGATTGCCCTCCGGATCGAAGGCCAGCCCGGTGGCAACGCCCATGCTTTCGACAAACACAGAGCTTGCGCCCTCCGGGCGTGATGCGGTAGATCGTGCCCTCGTGGCGCGAGGTAACGTAGAGCACGCCATCGGTATCGAGGGCGAGTCCCGTGGGATTGACGATATCGGCGGCGAAGCTGTCCATGTCGCCTTCGGGCGAGATGCGATAGACGGAGACCGGCATCTTTTCGCCGCGCTGGCCGGAGAGCGTGGTATAGACGTTGCCTTCCGCGTCGACCACCGGGCTGGCGACGGGGTTCACGTTCTCTGCAAGCAGGCGGCCGACCTTCAGTGTGACTGCGTTGCTGGTGGCGCCGTTCTGGCGCACTTCCAGCCGGCCCATCTCCGCGCTTTCCGGCACCCGTATGCTCATGCGCGTGGGCCGGCTCAGCAGAACCGGCGCGAGCGAGCCATCGACTACCGCCAGCGGACGACGCTCCGCCACCGGGCCGAGTGCGCTGCCTGCCAGCTCTACCTCACCGCCGGGCAGCACGGCATCCGGCGTAACCGAGTCGATGCGTGGAGCCTGCGAATTGCCGTGGTCGGATTTGGCGATGCGGATCATCACTGCCCCAGTCTACGTCTGTCAGCTTAGACGCGGAAAGCGGTCTCGATCGTTGGCATTACGACAGATGCTTCGTCTCCACCTTTTCTTCGATGAGCGAGCAGTGGATCGGTACCGTGCGCCGGGCGGCATGGCGCAGATTCCCGTCGAAAAAGTCGCAGCTCAAAATATTGTCCGGCCCGCTGTGCCGCGCCGAATAGGCGTTGACGTTCAGGAGCACCGGTCCGCGAATCCAGGCGATGCGGCCGCGCTTGACATGCGAGCCGGAGACGATCACGGTCGCCGGACGCCCCGGTATTTCGACATTCTGGATGCCCAGCGGGATCTGGCCGATCTCGTCGGCATGCCGCTTTGCGGAGGGCTTTGGATCGCCGGAGTAGGAGGCGGAGATGACGATTCCCTCGTTCAGTCGCTTCAGGGTCGCGGCAGCTTTGTCGGAGAGCGTGATTTGCACCTGGAAGGCGTACGGTTCGTTTTTTGTGCGAACTGCCCCTGTGCTGATGGCCGGAGCCAACGCAAGACAAAGCGCTGCAATCGATGCCGAGCGAAGCAGGGAGCCGTGCGATCGAGACTTTATCACCCGTCTATTCTGCCGGAAGCGAATGGTGCTCGTGCAGAATTCGCCATCGCCCGTCTTTCTTGCCGAGACCGATCGTCAGCCGGAAATCCAGCGGTTCCCGTTGTCCGGCGCTGTCAGTATTCAGACAATGGCCAATAGCGGTTGCAAAGGCAACATCGTCACCGGCGGTGATTTCTATGTCAGTGAAGTCAAACCGGACAGGTTTTTCGACACAACCGAAAAACAACTTCCAGGTCGCCATATACGCGTCCATCCCGCGCGACTGAAAGGGTGGCGGCACATCGAACATCAGGATATCCGGATCGTGGTCCTTACGAATTCCGGCGTCGTCCTGATTGCGTACTGCTTTGGCCCAGTCATCGATGATTTTGCGGATTTCAATCTCGTTCGCGGACGTCTGGGGGGACATTCCTCACCACCAGTGCTGGATTACGAGCAGCGCGACGAGGCCAAACAAGCCTGCCGCGAGATCATCCAGCATGATACCCCAACCGCCGGGCAGCGCCTCCAGCTTGCGGATGGGCCATGGCTTGGTGATGTCGAAGAGGCGGAAGAGCGCGAGCGCGACAAGGGCGTGGGGCCAGTCCGGCTTGCAGACTACGAGCGTCAGCCACTGGCCGGCGACTTCGTCGATGACGACGTGGCCGGGATCTTCGCGGCCGCTCTCCTCGTGCCACGATCGTTGCCGCGGGAATGCCGATGGCCGTCGCAATCAATGCCGCGAAAATGGTCAGCGCGCCCAGCCAGTATCTAGGCAGAATCCACTGGCTGTTGTTCACCAGATAGATGATTCGCTCTGATCCATAAGCCGGGATCATCCACAGCAGCAGGGCCGCGACCGAGCCCCATGTTCCCGGCCCGGGCTTCAGCAGGCCGGCGCCGAAGAAGGTGCCGACGGCCCACGCCCACAGCGTCTTCTTCCCGGTAGCAGGAACCGCGGAGGGTCTATCGTTCATCGGGCCAGGGCAAGATCATCGTTCATCCGCATCGTTCTCCTGCTGGGCGCGGCGCAGGGTCGCCTCGTCGATATCCTCCAGCACCTCGGGGTCGAGGATGGGGGAGGAGATGCGGTATTCGCCGCTCGCCCACTTGCCCAGATCGATGACCCGGCAGCGGTCGCTGCAAAACGGCACGTTGGGATCGTCCAGCGGCACGATCGTTTTGCAGATGGGGCAGCGAAGGATTTTCTGCTTCGCCTGAGACATAACCACTCCTGTTTTTGTCAACCTATTCGATGATGCGCGCGACCACGTCGTAGTCGTGCGCCTCGGTGATCTCCGCGCGATAGAAGGTGCCGGGCACCAGCGTCTCGTGCGGGCCGAAGTCGTTGATGTAGACCTTGCCGTCAATCTCCGGCGCGTGGAACTGCGAACGGCCCTCCCACAAGAGCGGCGTCTCCTCGCTCTCGCCTTCGACCAGGATGTCCATCGTCCGGCCGATCCACTGTTCTTTGCGTTCGCGGCTGATCGACTGCTGCAGCTTCATCAGCGAGCGGCGTCGCGCCTCGATGGTGCGCTTCGGTACTTTCAGCGACTTGTCTAAAGCAATGGATTGCGAGCCCTCTTCGTCGGAGTAGGCAAAGGCGCCCATCCAGTCGAACTTCGCCTCGCGGACGAAATCCATCAGCGCAGCGTGATCTTCGGATGTCTCGCCGGGGAAGCCGACGATAAAGCTGGTGCGCAGCGCGATGCCGGGGACGGCGGCCCGCACCTTTTCGAGCGTCTTCAGGAAAATCTCTGCATTCGCTCCGCGGCGCATGCGCTTCAGCACCGGCCCGGAAGCGTGCTGCAGCGGTACGTCCATGTACTTCACGATGCGGTCATGCTTCGCGATGGTATCGAGCAGCCGCGCCGGTGATCTTGTTCGGGTAGGCGTAGAGGAAGCGCAGCCAGGTGAGGCCTTCTATCTGCGCCAGGCGATCGAGCAGTGCGGCAAGGCCGTCCTTGAGGCCGAAGTCTTCGCCGTAGCAGGTGGTGTCCTGGCCGATCAGCGTGATCTCGCGTACGCCGCGCGCGACGAGTTGCTCGGCTTCGGCGACGACCGACTCGAAGCGGCGGGAGCGGAACTTGCCGCGCAGGTTTGGGATCACGCAGAAGGAGCAGGGATGGTCGCAGCCCTCGGCGATCTTGAGATACGCGGAGGTCTTGCCGGTCGCGAGCAGGCGCGGCGTCGTCTCGTCGTAGAGATAGGTCGGCAGCGCAGGCGTTGCGCCGTCCCACGCATCGCGTGCGAAGCGTCCCTGCTGCTCGCGCAAATCGCCTTCAGCGCGCGATGCAGCGGCATCGGCAGGCGCATGGCGCGGAATCGCCGGCGAGGTCAGCGTGATGTTTACGAGCGGCGAAGCGGCGGGTGTTGGCAGGCGCGAAGCCGGCGGCGCTCAGAATGGATTCCAACTCACCCGTCCCGACCACCGCGTCTACTTCCGGGATGTTTTTGCGGATCTCATCGCGATAGCGCTCCACCAGGCAGCCGGCGACGATCAGTTTGCGGGCGCGTCCGGCCGTCTTGTGCTGCGCCATCTCCAGGATGGTGTCGACCGATTCCTGTTTGGCCGAGTCGATAAACGAGCAGGTGTTGACGACGAGGATTTCGGCGGCTTCGGGGTTCGCGGTCAGCTCGGCGCCGGCGCGGTCCAGCAGTCCCATCATGACCTCGCTGTCGACCAGGTTTTTCGGGCAGCCGAGGCTCACAAATCCGACACGCGGACGCGCGGAAGCTGCTTCTGGCGCGACAGGAGGTGCTTCCAGGATGTCGGTGGGGTTCACTTGATCATTTTATCGGATTTTGTTCACTCCACCGCCAGCCATCTACGGGTGCACGGGCTCGTCACTAAACTCGAAAATCAGATGCGCAGGGCTCAGCGAATCGAGAAAATCTCGCGCATCAAAGGCTTGTCCCGCGGAGACCACTCCAGTGCTTTTCGACGCCCCGTTGACGATCCGCTCGGCTGCCTCCACCACAATCGGTGCACTGACGGCATAGATATCGCGCCCACGCGCTGTGACACGGCGTTCCTCGTTCCCTCTTCGCACAATTGTGTCCATCAGGAAAATCTGTGACGAGCGCCCGGTGTCATCCGCCGCTGTAGGTTGCGGGGTGTCGGGATTGCGGAGGTCCGTGAGAGGCGCGAGGTTGATATATGCGCGAATTTCTCGCGTCTGGATATGGCGTGAAACGGTGATGGCTTCGGCTAATGGCAAGCCGACGACTTCCTGCGATCCGAAGGGCGGGGGAAACTTCCACATGCGAGCCGGCTCCGGATCCGCGGGCTCCAGGCGGTTGTTCGAAAAGACAAGCCGCCGACCATGATTGCGTTCGCCAGTGAGGCGGGTTCCTTGCGTTGGCTTCCAGCTATCGAGGGCGACAGCGATCAAAATTTCGTCAACCGAGGTCCAGTCTCCCATCGCCGCAGTTGCCAGGAGATCTCCTAATCCGCCGTAGAAAGCCGCCGCGGGAAGGATCGTAACTCCAGCGTCTTGCGCGGCACCCGCGAATCGCTCAAAAACAGCGAGCACGGCCGCTTGTTCCGCAGCCACATCGAGATACGGAATGCGAGCCCGCAATGCGGCCTCGACCAATGGCGCAGCCGTGTCGATGAACGGCCCGGCGCAATTGATGACCGCTGCCGCTCCCGACAAGGCGCGATCGATCGACGCCGGGTCGTCCACTGCGGCTACCCGCATCTCTATACCCGGATACGAATCATGGAGAGCGTGTAACTTTGCTGCGTCCCGGCCGGCGAGGATAGGCGTCAACCCACGCCTGCTCAGCTCAGAAACAACAAAGCGTCCGGTATGACCGTATGCGCCAAAGACAGTAAAAATTCGATTCGATGCCATCAGATGACCGCTACTCCCTTTCAGCAACCCACAAATGCTGTAGGACAGTATCGCTTCCAGCCCGTCCGGTGCGCACGTTTCGATGGCAATGAGCTTCTTTGGCGAGCAGATCGCCATGCTTGTCACATTCACGACTGATAGCCGCGGCCACGATGTTGGGTGATATTCTTTTTGAGTGCCGGGTCCTACGCGACGGAATCCCGCCAACCCCGCCAGGTCCGGAAGGAAGCAACGGTAACGGGTCACTCCGGGCGCAGTAGGCCACCCGGTGCACTGAGCGCGCTCTTTCTTTGCGCGTCCCGAAGAATTCTCAACATCACTGATCCTTTGCTGCGCCGCATGGACATCCATGTGCGTCGTCGGCGAGAATCAAAGGGCCAGCCATGAGCCCAGCCGAGTTGACGACGAGCACGGATTCCGTTGCATCCGCTGCAGAGCCAGTTTCCTCCCAGTCACCCCGCCGACGGCCCGAAAACCGACCCGCGTCGGTGTCTTCGGATGGGGCATTGTTGCGCCAAAATCGCCCAATATCGACGCATTCGCGCGCAATCTGGAGAAGTCAGAGAGCTGGCTGACGCCATTCGAAGGCTTCGGCCCCAGCAACTTTCTCGTCGGAGAGCCGGAGTTTCGCTTCGAGGACTACAAGCGCTGGATCGATGCGCGTTTCGCGCCGCGCCACTATCAAAATCTGAAAGAGAAGATGGACAGTCCGTCGCTCTATGCAATTGGCGCGTTTATCCAGGCGCTTGAGCAGAATCCCGGGCTTGAAAAGCTGATGCAGGAGCTGGGCGGCCAGGCGCATGTCTACATTGGGACGGGTCTGGGCTCGGTCGAGACCATGTACCAGTCCAGCGTGACGCTGCATCTGGCGCAACAGCGCTGGAACCGCTTCTGGGGCAGCCGGGAGAACAACAGCGCGCTTGGCGCGTATCTCGATGGAGAGCTCAAGGGGCTGGACGACGTGCCGCTGAATCCAGCCGACGCCGAGGGCGACCTGGTTGAGCTGTCACTGGCCTGGGAGGCCTACTGGATGGCTCGCTCGCCAGAATTGCGCGAGTATCTGGATGAAGCCGCGGCCATCGATTCGCTGGTGATGGAAGGCAGCGTGGAGCAGGGCAAGCTGAACGTGCTGCGGGAGCGCGGCAAGCGGCATGCGCGGCTGCAGGAGAAGTGGGGCGCGCCCGATCCGCCGTGGAAGGTCTCAGCCAACCTGATCTGGAATATCCACAACACGCCGGCCTCACAGGTTTCCATCCTTGGACACATCACGGGCCTCGCATTCGCGCCGGTGGCGGCCTGCTCGACCTTTGGCGTGGCGTTGCGATTCGCTATGCAGGCGATTGAGCGCGGCGATGCGAAAGTGGTGGTGGTGGGCGCTACCGATCCGCCGCCACATCCGCTGATCGTGGGCTCGTTCTATGGCGCGCGAGTGCTTTCCGCCAGCCGGCAGGTGTCGAACCCGCTGACCCAGTTACAGGGCACGCACGTCGCGGGCGGCTCGGTGGTGTGGATTGTCGGCGATATGGAGTATCTGCAGGCGAAGGGCATGACGCCGATCGGCATGGAGCCGGTTGCGGCCGGCGTAAGCTCCGACGCGCACCACATCATCACGCCGTCGATCCCAGGACCACAGGCGGCCATCCGCCAGGCGCTCGAAGAGGCACATGCGACGCCACAGCAGATCCGCACCTGGGACCTGCATGCCACGGCCACGCCGGGCGATTATGCCGAGATCAGCACGCTGCGCACCATGCTGCCGGAGACCGTGATGGTCACCGCCCGCAAAGGCACCTTCGGCCACGGCATGAGCGCCGGCGGAGGCTGGGAGCTGACCGCGCAATACCTGGGCTATGCGACCGGTCATCTCTTCCCGACGCTGCTGACCGAGAATTCGCTGAATCCGGCGATTGCCGGCATCCATGGGCGGTACGTTTTCGCGGATAGCTGCGTGACGGCGGAAGGGCTCGCCGGCAAGCTTTCGAGTGGGATCGGCGGCGTGAATGCCTGCGTGATCTCGCGGCCGCTGCCGAAACAGACTCGCTGACTCACGAATGCGCAGGCTGCGGCGCATGGTGCGTGCGGCTCTGCCGCCATTTCCAGAAGGCCCAGCCGAATGCCGCGATGAAGAGCGCGAATATGCCCCATGCGATGGCTCCGGAATAGTGTGCTAAATAGTGGTTCCACCAGCGAATCATCTGGCGACCGTAGCGCACGCCGAGCCAGGCGACGACGGCGTAGCGAGCCGTGCGGGCGATGGTAAACGCGGCCAGAAAGCGACCGCGGGTGACACCCAAGGCGCCTGCGGCGGCAAGGAACGGCATCAGGGGAATCGGCGGAGGGTTAATCGCAGACACAGCGACGGCCGCGGCTCCGTGCTTCTTGACCCAGCCGGTAATGCGGTCGTAATAGCGTTCTGGTACGTAACGTCGCAGGGCCGCTTCGCCGCCCTTCTTACCTGCCGACCAGGTGCTGAATGCACCCGCGACCGCGCCTCCCACGGCAAGCGCCACCAACAACCATGGATTGCCTTTGCGGGCGATCAGAATCAGCAGCAGCAGGTCCGTCGTTCCCGGAATCGGCAAAGGGAAGGGGCAGGCGTCCAGCAGCGAGATGCCGAAGAGGCCGATCGCTCCCAGGTGGACAAGCCAGTGCATCGTGCGATGGTTTGTCCCGGAATGTTGAGCAGCGGCCACGAGCGCTTTGTTCACTGTTGCCTCATTTCGATTCAGTCCCGAACGGCCAGCTTCACCGGGGCGTCAGGCTCTTGGACGCGCAGAGGCGCTCCCAGGCTGCGCCGGCCCGTAAGTCCAGAGGATTCAGAGTTGTTCAGAGCAGGGGCAGATCGGCGACTGCAGGCAGCACATCGCACTCGGCGGCAAGCTCATAGAAGCGCCGCAGGCCGGCGAGGCAGTCGTCGTCGAGGATGTAATGGATATTTTTGCTGAGATAGGTGTGGATCGTGGCGCGGGGCACATCGATATGCATCGCCCACTCGTCGGCCAGATCGTCAATATGGGACAGGCCGGCATCGCGCGATCCAAGGAGATCGTCGATGAGCTGTTTGCGTGGCGCGGCAGAGCGGACGGCCTCCTCGCGCACACCCCAGAGCGCCGAAATCCAGGGCAGCCCGGTGAGCCGGCGCCACTCCGCGCCAAGGTCGAGATACAGCAGCTCTTCCCCTGTGCGTTGCTGCCGCGCGGCGCGATCTTCCAGCGCGAGCAGGGCAGGATCGCCGATCAGCAACGCCGCATCGCAGGCCGCAAGCATGGCGTCAAGATCGGGCGGATGCGGCACGAAGGCGGCGGGGATCTTCCAGAAGCGCCGGGCCATCACTTCAACATAGGCACGCGTGGCCCGGGAGGATGTATCGGTCGCAATGCTGCGCACATTTTCAAGGCCAGTGGCCGCGCGCACAACCAATAAGAGCGAACGAATCGCGCCCTTCGAGGCAATCGCGCAGCCGGGGACGATGCGGAGATCAGCGGCTGTGCGCAAAGGCGGTGATGGGCACCAGAGCCCAGATCGGCCGTGCCATCGGCGAGACGCTCCGCGCATTGTGCGGGCATCATGCTTTCGATGTCATAGCGGGTTGCGAGCGGGACAGCGTGGGGCGGGTGATCGAAGTCCCACATCAGCGGCGCGGGGTTGAGAAAGCGGATGGCTGCGATACGAAGGCGAGTCGTCACTGCATAGTGTACTGGGGCCAGTGTACCGGGCGTGGTCCCGTACCCCATTCGTCGGATTGTCCCGGCCGGACCTCGCCCCTAGCCTCGAAATATTCATGCCGGGCCCACAGACAGTCAGCGTCTCCCCTCCTGCAACCGAAACCACTCTGGCCTGGCTGGCTATGGCGCTCACACCCGGCCTTGGCCCTCGCCGCATTCTTCGCGCGACGCGCGGCATGCGGGAGCCGGCGGAACTCTTTCAGCTTCCCTTGACGGCACTTGAAGCGCTGCAGATTCCTGTGGTTTCTGCGCGGTTTATCGCGGAGGGCAAGGCACGCAAGGCGGCCGAGCAGGAGTGGCAGACGATCTCCGAAAGCGGCTGCAGCCTGATGACGTTCGGCGATGCGGATTACCCGGAACGTCTACGCGAAATCTTCGATCCGCCGCCGGTGCTGTGGGTGCGCGGCGACCGTGAACTGCTCTCGCGGCCGGCGATTGCGGTGGTGGGCACACGTGCACCGAGCCCTTACGGCACCGGCATGGCGGAGATGCTGTCACGCGATCTCGCGGCGCGGCGCATGGTGATTCTGAGCGGCATGGCGCGCGGCGTCGATACTGCAGCGCATAAGGGCGCGCTGAGCGCAGGAGGACGAACCGTGGCGGTTTGGGGCACGGGGCTGGACGTCGTATACCCCAAGGAGAACAAGCGGCTGGCGGAGGACATTGTCATGTCCGGCGGCACCATTGTTTCCGAGCAGCCGATGGGCACCTTTCCGGCTCCGCAGAATTTTCCGCTGCGCAACCGAATCATCAGCGGCATGAGCGTCGGCGTTCTGGTGGTGGAGGCGGGCGAGCAGAGCGGCACCCGGGTGACGGCACGCTGCGCGCTGGAGCAGAACCGCGACGTCTACGCCGTCCCCGGCAACGTGACCAGCCGGAACGCCTGGGGGCCGAACACGCTGATCAAGCAGGGCGCCAAGCTGGTGGCCACCTGGGAGGATGTCTGGGAAGAGCTGCCGTCACAGATTCGGCTGGAGTTAGAAGGCAGACCGGCATCGGAGCAGGGGGTGCAGGACAGCCTTTTCGCATCCGAAGCCGGGGTAACTGCATCATTACTACGGCAAGGCGAAGAGGCGTTACCTGCCGGTCCTCCCCTGAGTCCTCCGGAAGCCGCAGTGTACGGTATGCTGCGCATGGACGAGGCGCTCCAGATCGAGGAGCTGCTCGAACGGCTTGAGGGGCAAGTGACATCTGCTGAGATATTTACGGCACTTTTCGAGCTGGAGCTGAACAACCATATCCGGCAGCTTCCGGGCAAGAATTACGTCCGGCGCATGTGAGGGAACAGTCTGGCCGTTTCTGACGTATCTTGTGTCTCTAGTTATATCCACAGAAGGAAATTTCGCACCCTACGGGCATGAACCGCGTCTGATGCATTGCGCATGCGTCCGACGGTGTCCGACGGCCTGAGCGGTTTGGACAGGGACGGCAGCGCGTGGTAGCGTTCGGAAATTGCCTGCGGGTGGCACAACAACTTGCCTACCCAAGGCCACAATGTAGCGTCGCTCGCAGAGGGCGCACCGGCAGATCCGCGGCCGGAACGGAGAGCAGGCGGAAGTGAAGGGAAGCAATGAGTAAATCACTGGTCATCGTTGAATCGCCGGCAAAGGCGAAATCCATCGGAAAATATCTGGGCAAAGACTTCGTCGTCGAGGCGTCGATCGGCCACGTCAAGGATCTGCCAAAAAACAAGATTGGCGTAGAGCTGGAACACGGCACCTTTGAGCCGGACCTGATCGTTATGCCGGACAAGGTGAAGATTGTCGATCGCCTGCGAAAGATTGCGGGCAAGATGACGAATGTCTACCTGGCGCCTGATCCGGATCGCGAAGGCGAGGCCATCGCCGCGCATCTCGAAGACGAGCTGCGCGAGGTATCGCCGAAGAATTCTATCCAGCGCGTGACCTTCAACGAGATCACGCCCAAGGCTGTGCGTGCGGCCTTCGAGCATCCGCGTCAGGTGGATCGCAACCTGGTCGACGCGCAGACGACGCGGCGCGTGCTGGACCGCATCGTGGGCTATCAGATTTCGCCGCTGCTGTGGGACAAGGTGCGCCGCGGGCTCTCCGCAGGCCGCGTGCAGACGGTAGCGCTGCGACTGATTGTCGAGCGCGAGCGAGAGATCAAGGCATTCAATCCGGTCGAATACTGGACGATCGATGCGGACCTGAAGACCGGCGCGAAGGACGAGAATGTCTTTACTGCGCGTTTCGTGGGCATCGATGGCGAGAGCGCGAAGGTAGACACGGTCAGCGGCAATGCGCTGCCGAACGAAAAGATCACCAAGGAAGTCCTCGCGGCGATCGAGAAGGCGAATTGGTCGGTGCGCGAGGTGGAGCGCAAGGAGCGCCGCAAGAATCCCACAGCGCCATTCACCACCAGCCGCCTGCAGCAGGATGCATCGCGGCAACTTGGCTTTTCCGTGCGGCGCACGATGGGTGTGGCGCAGCGACTGTATGAAGGCGTGGAGCTTGGTTCCGAAGGCACCGAGGGCCTGATCACCTACATGCGTACCGATTCGACGCGTGTTTCGCCCGACGCGATTGCAGAGGTGCGCGGGTACATCGGCAAAGAGCTAGGCTCGAACTATCTGCCGGAGTCGCCGAATGCCTTCAAGAGCAAGAAAGATGTGCAGGACGCGCACGAGGCGATCCGTCCGACCGAGGTACGTCATACGCCGGAGTCGGTGAAGCGCTATTTGAGTGATGAGCAGTTCAAGCTCTACCAGCTCATCTGGCGGCGTTTTGTGGCGTCGCAGATGGTGCCTGCGGTTTTCGATCAGACCATCGTGGATGTGCAGGCGCAGGCGGATCGCCGCTATGACTTCCGCGTCACCGGCTCGATCCTGAAGTTCGACGGCTATCTGAAGGTCTACGAAGAGGCCAAGGACGCGAAGGACGACGATGACGACGCGCTCAAGAACAAGCTGCCCGATCTGAGAGCGGGGCAGGCATTGACTCTCGAGGAGCTGAAGCACGAGCAGAAGTTCACCGAGCCGCCGCCGCGTTACAACGAGGCGTCGCTGGTGAAGACGCTTGAGGAGCGCGGCATCGGGCGGCCATCGACCTACGCGACCATTCTCTCGACCATCCAGGAGCGCGAGTACGTGCAGAAGGTGGGCCAGGGCCGTTCGGGCAAGTTTGTCCCGACAGAGATCGGCACCGTCGTGAACGATCTGCTGGTGGCAAATTTCCCTTACATTTTCGATCCGGAGTACACGGCGAAGCTCGAAGAAGAGCTGGACGACATCGAAGACGGCAAGGAGAAGTGGACCGATCTGCTGAAGGCCTTCTACGGCTACTTCAAGAAAGAACTGAAGCACGCCGAGAAGCACATGGAGAACGTGAAGCGGATGGAGAAGCCGACCGACGAGAAGTGCGACCGGTGCGGCGCTCCGCTGGTGCTGAAGTGGGGCAAATTCGGCTCGTTCTATGCATGCAGCACGTACAACAAGAAAGACAAGGACAGCTGCACCTTCACCAAGGAGAACTTCGCGGCCAAGCCGCAACTGGAGAATCCGGACGAGAAGGAAGATGAGTACTGCGAGGCCTGCGGCCGGGTGATGGTGTTGCGCAACGGGCCGTTCGGGCCGTTCATGGCGTGTCCGGGCTACAACGAAGATCCGCCATGCAAGACGGTTCGCCGGCTGAGCAGCCGCGAGCAACAGAAACCGCCAGTGCCGATCGGCGAGCCCTGCCCGCTGTGCGGCAAGGACCTGGTGCGGCGCACGGGCCGATTCGGCGAGTTCGTCTCCTGCTCCGGCTATCCGGAGTGCAAATACATCAAGCAGAATCTGGTGGAAGGGATGAAGTGCCCGAAGTGCGGCGAGGGCGATATCGCCGAGCGCAAGACGCGATTCGGGACCACCTTCTACGGCTGCACGCGCTATCCGAAGTGCGACTTCACGGCGAATGGTAAGCCGGTGCCGAAGAAGTGCCCGGAGTGCGGCTCGTCGTATCTGATCGAGAAGACACTGAAATCCGGCGTGTATCTGACCTGCCCCAACAACAAAAAGCCGGCTGCGTCTGACGAAAAGGGAAGCAAGCGCAAGAAGAAGGCTGCGGAAGAGGAGACCGGCGTTACCTGCCACTACTCGAAGCGGCTACGCGACGCTCCCGTGGAGGCGACGCCTGCCGCCACCAGGCCCAGGAAGACAGCAGAAGAGGCGGCGCAGCCTGTCGCCTGACCGTTGTAGTGTGATGGGTCGCTAAGGTTGAGCGGCGCCTGCCGCCGGTATTTGAACGAACGATAGATACAACAGATCCTTCGCTCCACCTTCGGTTAGGCTCAGGATGACGACTTACGATCCAGGACGTTAGAGGTGAGTATCGATGGAAAGTACGCTTGCAGCGCGCGAAGACGCCGCGACCATCCTGAAGCTGTATGAGCTCAGGCAGGAGCCGGTACTGCGCAAGGCCCGCGCGTGGATGACGGGCGAGTTCTGGCCCACTTCGGCACAGGAGATCTTCATCGTTATCAACGATTCGGGCTCGGAGACGAATTGCTGGTTTCGGCAGGTGACCTCCTACTGGGAGATGGCCACCGCGTTGGTAAATCACGGCGTGCTCGCGCCCGAGCTCTTTGTTGAGGCCAATGCTGAGCCATTCTTTATTGCCGCGAAGTTCTGGCCCTATCTGCCGGAGATTCGCAAGCAATTGCCAAATTTCATGGTGCAGATCGAGAAGCTGATCGATCGCAGCGGCACGGCACGGCAGAAGATGGAGACTACGCAGGCCAGGGTGAAGAAGCGGATGGCCTCGCAAGGGGCGCCATCGCTTCCGGATATTCAGCGCCCGGACTGAGCTATTGGCTCGGCTTACGGAGAACGCCAGGCGTTCTCCGGGGCGGTTTTGCGTGCGATCTCTAACCGCGCCCATGAGGAATCTGTTACTGTACTGCGTGGCCTCGGGCGAAAGCGGCGAGGTTGCGACTCCTGGAGAAGGCGAACACAGACGATGGCGAAGGCGATCTGGAACGGTAAGGTAATTGCGGAAAGTGACACAGTAGAAACCGTGGAAGGGAACCTGTATTTCCCGGACGTGGCGGTAAACCGCGAATATCTGCGTCCCAGCTCCACCACGTCGACCTGCCCGTGGAAGGGGCAGGCCCGCTACTACACGATCCTGGTGGACGGGCAGGAGAACCAGGATGCCGCCTGGTACTATCCCGACCCAAAGCCGGCGGCGAAGCATGTGAAAAACCACATCGCCTTCTGGCGCGGCGTGGAGATCGAGAAGTAGGGACTCGCCGTCCCAGGCAACTGCGCCTGCGGCGCGTTCCGCTCCTGGTCGGCTAACATGGTCGCTTCAGCACTGCAAGTCGCCTGTGGCGCTGACGCCAATCAGGATGACAAATCCTTTATTTTCAGTGTGATTTGGTGGAGCTAGTCGGGATCGAACCGACGACCTCGTCGTTGCGAACGACGCGCTCTCCCAGCTGAGCTATAGCCCCACGATGAAATGGCGGGAGATGCCTTCCAAACTATAGCAGCATAGGGCTCTTGCCGCGAAGCGCGGATCCCACCTTTCGCTCGGCAGCAGGCACCCCGGCTTGTGGGCGAAGTGCACTCATGTGGCTGGCCGCAGCTTTGCTTCCAGCGCATCGAGTACGGCCGGGAGCTGGTCTGGCGGCACCAGGCCCTGCGCGAGCGTAGCGGATCCGCCTCCGCGGCCGCCAGAGGTGGCGAGGGCGGAGCGCAGCAGCTCTCCGGCATTGTGGCCCGGTTCCGGGCTGCATGCGACGACCAGGGTGGCCGGTTCCTCCGGCTGCTGGCCGGGTTGTCGTGTGGACGCGAGCAGCGCCACGGTATGGGCCGCGGCACTGGTGACGCGGCTGGCCAGCAGCTTGATGTAGTCGGCATCGCGGTCCGGGAAGATGCGGCGGACGATGCGCAGATCGTTCTGTGGCGGGTCTTCCACCAGCAGGCGGGCGGCGTGGTAGTTGGCCAGCTCTTCGCGCAGGTTCTGGCGCTCCTTGGCGGCGACGCGGGCTTCGGATTTGAGGCGGGTGACAACTGCCGGCTGATCGGCGCGTGGAGCGGAGAGCTCCCGGCTGAGTTGCGTCAGCAGGGTGTCGTCTGCGCGGGCTGCAGCGATGGCGCGGTTTCCGCAGAGGAAGGTGATTCGGGTGGACTGGCGGATACGTTCCGTGCCGCGGATGAGCACCGCGCCGATGTGGCTGGTGGAGGTGACGTGAGTGCCGCCGCAGGCGTTGACGTCGAGGTCGTGATTCGGAGCATGCCGGTTCTGCGCCTGCGCCGGAGATAGCGCCCGCGGCGGTTTCTCCAGCAATAACGACGATGCGAATATCCCCTGAGCGCGTCGGAAGTTTGCGCAGCGTTCCAGCCTGAAGCATCAGATCGGCGTCCTCTGCCGAAACGGTGCGCAGGGTGACAGGACGGGCTTCCGCGACGATGTCGTTGGCCAGCCGTTCGATATGCGCGAGCTGTGCCGGCTCGATGGATTCCTTGTTGAGGTCGATAGTGGAGACGGTATCGCCGAGATGAAAGGAGATGGTGAGCGCGCGCAGCTCCCGGTAGAAGAGGGCTGACAACAGATGCTGGCCGGAGTGCTGCTGCATGTGGTCAATGCGGCGCCCCCGGTCGATGACGCCCTTCGATCTGCGTGCCGGCGAGCAGGGGTTTCGGGGTCAGATGCCAGACTTCGCCGTGCTCATCTTCCTCGACCTCAATGACGGGTGCTTCGAGACGCGCGCCGCTGGGTGCGGTGGCGGCCAGTGTGCCGGTATCGTGCGGCTGGCCTCCGCTGGTGGGGTAGAAAGCAGTGCGGTCGAGCGCGACCTGCCAGACGGACGTACCGCCGCTGCGGGAGCGCTCACGGATGTCGGTTACGGTGGCGGTGAAGTCGGTGAGTGCTGAGTCGGCGTAGTAGAGGCGCTCGGCGGGCATAAGACGATTTTAGAGGTCAATAGATTTGCGAAAGATGAGCAGACCAGGACCGTAGCGAAACGGATATAGGCTTGATTCAACTTACTTATTGCAGCGAGGTCGACCGGCTTGCGGTTCTACCACCAAGGGAAGAATGCGAGAAGTGGCTGCAAGATTCGGGACCTGCATTTGCCGAATACAACTGGTGCTGCTGTGCACCGCGTGGATTGCCCAACGAAGCACCCACAAGGCATTTGTAATCGTTCGCTGGATTGCGAGCAGCCTCAGTTATCTGCAGCCGGTTTTTGTGTGGATGTCGGGGAAGATTTCGGAATGGGGAGTTTGGCCGATGCATTGAGAATTGGCAGCTCTACTACCGGGTGCGTGAGAGAGCTATTGTGACCGTCGCCTGCTCGAAGAGGCTCCTGGTCATCTATTCCTGGAATACGAATTTGAGAGATCTGGCGTCAATGCTCGAAATCGCAATGCTCAATGGCTGGGAGCGGGATTAGTTTTAACTGAAGCAAATATACGCGAATGCCCTTTTCAGTAACGATGAGTACATCGACTTCAAAGGGAACTGGTGGATTGATAAGTGCCGAGCAGAGGAAGTCCGCAAAACGCTAGCTCTGATTCACCGCGATTGGCATTTCTTGATCGCAATCGACTTGTTCGGATCGCAATGCAGTCCATGTCGTTGTCATCAGAAGTGCTGCCTGGCCGATGGTTATGAAGAAGTCTGCGAGGTGCGATGACGGAAGAGCGCAATCCGAAAGAAACGGGCATGCGGGATGTGCCGAAAAATTTGAAGCCATATTTTCTTGGGTTGCTCAAGCGTGGGCCGCGCTGGAATGAAACCGAAGGGCCGGAGGCGGCCGAGCTGCTGCCAAAGCATCTGGCGTACATGCGCGATCAGTCGGAGGCCGGCCGCTACCTTGCGGCGGGCCCGGTGCTTGACCAAAGCGAACTGGCAGGCGTGCTGTTGATTTCGGCCGAGACGATCGAGGCGGCGGTGGCGCTGGTGCAGAACGATCCCGGAGTGCGCGCCGGACGGCTGGCCGTGGAGGTGCATCCAGTGCTGCTGCCGGCTCTGGAGGCGGTGCGGGCGGTGTATCCGTGAGCGATCAGCAATGTCAGCGAAGATGCGGTTAGCGAAAAGTCGGTCAGCGACGCCTTCCGCATCAAGCGGTTTGCGGCGCCTGCATGTCAGGCGTTGATCTGGGTGGCTCAGGGATCTCCAGGCGCGCGAGGCGGCGCTCCAGAGCCAGGGCATCTACGGGCGCGCGGACTTTCGCGTCGTTATCGAAGTAGACGTACACATCGTGGGGCTGCGCTTCGAAGTCGCTGAAGGGCAGCACACGCTGGCCGCTGGCGGGTTTCCGGTGGCCCAGGCGACGATGCGATCGGCCCAGGTGGCGATGGCTGTGCGTCCGTAGCCGCTGGCGTAGAGCTCCTTTGAGCCGTGGAGGCGGCAGTAGACAAAATCGGCGGTGGCATCCACGAGGCGCGGCCAATCGACGGTGTCGGCGCAGACGAGCGCCACGCGATAGCGGCGCAGCAGGCGAATGAAGTCATCGGATAGAAAGCTGTCGTGGCGAATTTCGATGGCATGACGCACGGGGCGGTTCTCGTCTGCTTCGGTGAGGGCGCGGCCTTCGACGCGGTGATCGTGACGGCTGCCGAGGATGGCGGCGTCCGCAGTGGTCTGCGGCAGCAGTTGGAAGAATGCCTCGAGCACCGGCGGGTTGAATGAAAAGTTCGGCGGAAACTGCCAGAGGATGGGGCCGAGTTTGGATCCGAGCGCGAGCAGGCCGGAGGCAAAAAAGTTTGCGAGTGCCTGCTCCGCGTTGCGGAGTTTGAGCATGTGGGTGATGAAGCGCGATCCCTTCACGCTGAAGACGAAGTCCGGCGGTGTGACAGAGGCCCACAAGGCGAAGCTCGAAGGCCGCTGCAGGCAGTAGAAGGTGCCGTTGATCTCGATGGTGGAGAAGCGCTCGGCGGCGTAGGCGAGCTCGCGCGCCTGCGGCAGTCCTTTGGGATAGAAGACACCGCGCCATGGAGCGTAGGTCCAGCCGGAGATGCCGACGCGAATGGTGCCTCGCGAGGTTTTTGTCACCATGACGGATATTAAGATTGCGAAACTCGTGCGTCCGGGTGGATGCGATCGAGAAATGAGTCCGAATGCTGCATCCTAGAGAGGAAAGCAGACAGAAAAGAACAAGCCTTCTCAAGGACGATCAAGCATGCACAGGTTTCGAGTATGGGCGCCGCGGGCAAAACGTGTCTCCGTGCTGGTGGATGGAGAGCGGCACGCAATGGAACGGGAGCCGCGCGACTGGTGGGCGGCGACGGTGGAGACGGCGCACGCGGGCTCTCGATATGGTTTTCTGCTCGATGATGACGACAAGCCGGTGCCCGATCCGCGCTCGGCGCGGCAGCCGGATGGGGTGCATGGGCTATCGGAGCTGGTGGACCACTCCGCCTTCGCCTGGAGCGATGCGGGATGGCGGCCGCCGACACTCGGGAGCGCAGTGATTTACGAGCTGCACGTCGGCACCTTCACTCCGGAAGGAACGATGGATGCGGCGATCGGAAGGCTGGAGTATCTGCGCGAGCTGGGCATCACGCATCTCAGCGTGATGCCGCTGGCCTCTGCGGAAGGCGACCGCGGGTGGGGCTATGACGGCGTGGCGCTGTATGCGCCGCTGGAGGCTTATGGCGGCCCGGATGCGGTGAAGCGATTTGTGGATGCGGCGCACGCGCGCGGTCTGGCAGTGCTGATTGACGTGGTCTACAACCACTTCGGGCCGAGCGGCAATTACACCGGCAAATTCGGCCCCTACATCACAGACCATCACAAGACACCGTGGGGCGGAGCGGTGAACTTTGAGGACGCCGGCTCGGCCGAGGTGCGGGAGTTCTTCATCGATAACGCGCTGATGTGGCTCGGCGACTATCACTTCGACGGGCTGCGGGTGGACGCAGTGCACGCCTTCATCGATCGCTCGGCAACGCATTTCCTGGAGCAGCTGGAGGAAGCGGTGCGGGACCTGGCGAATCACACCGGCAACGAGTACGTGGTGATTGCGGAGAGCGACCTGAACGACCCGCGGCTGGTGACGGCGCGCGAGGCCGGCGGCTATGGGCTGGATGCGCAGTGGAGCGACGACTTTCATCACGCGCTGTGGACCGTGCTGACGGGCGAGACGGCTGGGTATTACGCGGACTTCGGGCGCGTGGCCGATCTTGCGAAGGCAATCAACGAAGGTCTTTGTCTACCAGGGGCAGTACTCGCGCCATCGCAGGCGCAACCATGGCCGGCCGGTGGGCGCGCTGCCGGCGAACCGCTTTCTTGGGTACATACAGAACCACGACCAGGTGGGCAATCGTGCACAGGGTGACCGGCTGAGCCACGTGGTGGACATCGGGCGGGTGAAGATCGCGGCGGCAATGGTGCTGCTCGGGCCATTTGTGCCCATGTTGTTTGCCGGGGAGGAGTTCGCGGCGTCGACGCCGTTCCAATACTTCACGGATTTCCACGACAAGGAGCTGGGACGGCTGGTGTCCGAGGGACGGCGGAAGGATTTCGCGGCCTTCGGCTGGTCACCGGAACAGGTGCCCGACCCGCAGGCGGAAGGAACCTTTCTACGTTCGAAGTTGCGATGGGACGAGTTGGATGCGGGGATACATGCCGAGGTGCTGGACTGGCATCGCCGCCTGATTCGTCTGCGCCGTGAGGAGATCGCGTTGACTTCGGGTGAGTTAGCCGACGTGCGGGTGAGCTTCGACGAGAGGCAGAAGTGGCTGTGGATGACCCGCGGCCCGATCCACGTGATCTTCAATGCGGGGGCGTCCGAGGTGAGGCTGCCCGTCGTCCAACGCTATGAGGCCTTGCTGGTTTCAAATGTTGAGGTTGCGTGCGAAGCGGAATACCTGGATTTACCTGCCGGCAGCGTAGCGGTACTCAGGGACCTTGATTGGAGCAAGGCTACTCAAAGAGAAGCATGAAGTTCGCAAATATGGTCTTGAAGCCGCTTTCATAAACGCTGTGTTCTCCGCTGTCTTTGTGTCGCCACACGAGCGGGCGGTGTTATGAAAACGGTTCACCGGCCATCTCGCACCGCCCATAGAGCATTCCTACCAATGACTCCCTGCGGTGTTCCTCAGGGAGGAGCAAGACGTTCTCTGTGGCTGTGAGCCGGCGGCATGCGTACGTTCGCTGTTCCATTTGGACTACAAGAAGAATGTTTCGACGGGGGGCTCGATTGCAGAAGCTGCCGAAAATACTGGCCGAGATTGTCGGCGGAGATGTCTCTTCGGCCGCACTCGTCTCGCAGCTTATGGAGGCGATCCCGCAGATGGGATGGGTTAGCGGGCCGGGAGGACAGCCGGAGTATGTCAACCAACGCTGGCGCGCCTTCACCGGGACGGAGCCGGAGCGTGAGCCCTTCGGAGGGCTGCGGCTGATCCATGCGGAGGACAGCGAGTGGGTTGGCGAGGCCTTCGCAAACGCGTTGCGCGCGAAGCGGCGATACGAGATCGAATATCGCATGCGGCATGCTGATGGCAGTTATCGATGGGTGCTGACGCAGGCACGGCCGATCTTTGATGGGACGGGGGACGAAACGGGCGAGGTGGTCTGCTGGTTCGGCACGACGACGGACATCCACGAGCTTAAGACGACGGAGAACCTGCTGCGCCGCACGGAAAAGCTGGCCGCAGCGGGCCGGCTGGCCGCGACGGTGGCGCATGAGATCAACAATCCGCTGGAAGCGGTGAGCAACCTGCTGTATCTGGCGCTGCACGAGGATGGATTGCCGGTAGTGTCCAAGCGCTACCTGCGGATGGCGAATGAGGAGCTGCGCCGCGTGGGCCATATTGTGAGCCAGACACTGGGCTTCTATCGCGACCCTGGCGCGCCGCAGCCGATCGATCTGCGGGCGCTGGTGGACGATGTGCTGGCGCTGTATCAGCGCCGGCTCGAGGCGCGGCAGATCCGGGTGACGCGCAGCATGGAAAAGGCCATGGTGGAGGGCGTCGCGGGTGAGCTTCGCCAGGTGGTGGCGAACCTGCTGTCGAATGCGCTGGACGCGATGGAGCCTTACGGCGTCCTCTCGATAGAAGTGCGGTCGCATAAAGATGAGGTCCGCCTCTCCATCTCCGACACGGGCCACGGCATCGCCACGCCCGTGCTCGAGCACATCTTCGAGCCGTTTTTCACCACCAAGAAAGATGTCGGGACGGGCCTGGGGCTCTGGGTTTCGAAGGGAATTGTGGAGAAGCATCAGGGGCGGCTCGATGTGATGAGCAGCCAGCGGGACGAAGACCACGGCACTGCCTTCGTGATGACGCTGCCGCGCGGGGGCGCGTTGCGGCGATCCGCGTAATCGTCAAGGCAAGGCGGCTGGCGGGTATGCATCCAGCGCCGTGAAGAAGCTATCGCGCCAGTGAAGGATGTCATGGCGGCGCACCCAGGCGCGCATGCGCAGCATGCGGCGGCGCTGCTCCTGGGCATCCATGGCGAGCGCGCGGTTGATGGCCTCTGCGATGCCGAGCTCGTCGTATGGATTTACCAGCAGTGCGCCGCGCTGCAGCTCGGGAGCGGCGCCGGCAAACTCGCTCAGGATGAGCACGCCGTCGTTTTCTGTGCGCGCGGCGCAATATTCCTTGGAGACGAGGTTCATGCCGTCCTTGAGGGGCGTGATGAGGGCCAGGCTGGCCGCCCGATAGAGCGCCAGCAGCTCCTTTCGCGGCAGCGAGCGATGGACATAGTGGATGGGGACCCAGCCGGGCTGGCTGTGCTCACCGTTGATGTGTGCGACGAGCTGCTCGATCTCATGCATGAGCCGGCGGTAGCCGGTGATGTTTTCCCGGCTGGGCACAACGACCTGATAGAGCGAGATGCGTCCGCGGGTGGCGGGGTAATCGCGAAGCAGGCGGGAGAAGGCACGCAGGCGTTCTGGAATCCCTTTGGTGTAGTCCAGCCGGTCGATGCCGATGGCGATGCGCACGCCGTTGAGCTGCCGGCGAATTTCGAAGGCGCGACGGCCTACCTCGGCGCTGGCCGCGCCTTCTGCGAACTGCTGGAAATCAATGCTGATGGGAAAGGCCTGAATGCGCGTCTCGCGTCCGCGGTACGCGACGCGGCGGTAGTCGTGCTCGCGCTCGACCTCGGCGCCGGGCAGAAAGGTGCGGATGCACGCCACGAGGTTTCGCTCATCGCGCGGGGTTTGCAGGCCCATGAGATCGTGCTCCAGCAGACCTTCGAGGATGGTGCGCCGCCACGGCAGCTTTTCGAAGATATCGGGAGCCGGAAATGGGATGTGCATGAAGAAGGCGAGCGTGCCTTCCGGTCTTCTCTTGCGAATCTGCCGGCCCACGTCCATGAGCTGGTAGTCCTGAATCCAGATCACATCTCCGGGTTGCGAGGCTTTCAGCGAACTGGTGGCGAACCGCTGGTTGACGCGCTGATAGAACTCCCAGTAGCGCGGCGCGAAGTTGCAGCGCGACTGGAGATCGTGAAAGAGGGGCCAGAGGATTTCGTTGGAGAAGCCCTCGTAAAAATTCGTCTGCTCTTCCGCAGTGAGAAAGACCGGAAAATAGCGCATGGCGGCGCCACGGGTGGTGCCGGAAAGCACCTTGCGCACTTCAGCGTCGTGCGCTTCTCCATTGCTCGCGATACCGGTGCTGCCCACCCAGGTGCCGCCGTATTCGGCGAGGATGGGAGTGAGGGCGCTGACCAGGCCGCCGCTGGACGGCACGGCATTGAAATGGCCAGCCTCATCTTTTTTGATTTGAACGGGCAGTCGATTGGATACGACGAGGAGCCGGCGCAACGACGCTTCTGTCTTCTTGCGGGCAGCCACCATCATCCGATCGCCCTCTCCGCCGCGCCGATCCAGGCGTCGAGGAATGCGAGCAGGTCCTGTGGTGGCTGGAGCCAGTAGGCGGCCTGGCTGGGGCGCGGTTCGGCGCGGACGAGGAGTGTGAGGCCGCGCCCGCGCAGGGCGGCGAATGCGTCCTCGTCCGTCGTGTCGTCGCCGAGGTAGGCGGCCGTCGCGGTGGGAAACCGCGTCAGCATGTGGAGCGCCGCGTGACCCTTGTTGATGGAATCCGAGCGCACCTCAACACCTCCGTCAAACACCAGCAACTGTAATCCGCAGCGCCCGCATGCGGAGTGAAATGTTTCGCGGGCAATCTGCTCGATCTTCGCCGCGTCGGTAGCCGGAAGGCCGCGCCAATGCGCGGCCAGGCTGGCGGGCTTTCGCTCCATCTGCGCTCCGAATCCGGTTTGGCGCAGCACCTTCTCCAGTTGCGCGAGGACGGCCTGCTGCGCGGGCGCAAGCTCGGACGAGGTGTATGCGCCATCGGTGGCGAGGTGTTCGCGCCCGTGCGAGCCCCAAATCTCGACCGAGCGCTTCACCGGAAGCAGCGAGGCGAGTTCGCGGGCAGAACGGCCGGTAATCAGAGCCAGATGAACGGAGGATAACGTGCTGAGACGATCCAGGCGGTCGGCGATACCAGGCCAGGGCAGGGCCTGCATGCGGTCCTCGCGGAATGGAGCGAGGGTGCCGTCATAGTCCAGCATCAACAGCGAGGGACCCCTGCCAACCTGGGCCAGTGACTGCGACGCCGGGGTCCAATGAGGAGGAGCAACGAGCATATCGATCACCTGCGTTTAAGCAAAAGGCACAGATAGTGTGATGTGGCGTTCTCCGTTCTGAACGGCTGCGTTCGCAGTTGCGTCTTACCTTACGCCGTCCATGCTTTGCATTGGATGCGCATATTGCCTGCTTCACAACAAAATCTCGAGCCCGAAAGACGACAGCGTGCCGCCGGCCACAAGAAAAGAACGAAACCTGTTGCTAAGATACTTCTGGAGAGATTCTGCTCCACTCTGTTCGCGGTTACAAATACGGATCCTGAGGCCCCCCAAATGACACGACATGAGATTATCGTTGCGCTGGACCAGGAGATTCAGCGGCTCGAGACAGCTCGTACTTTGATACGCAACTCGCGCGATGTGGCTGCCGAGATTACCTGGGAAAACGGCAACGGCAATGGCAAGCCGGCGGCCCGGCGACGGATCAGTCCGGAAGGTCGCAGAAGAATCATCGAGGCGCAGCGCCGCCGCTGGGCGAAACAAAAGAAAGAGGACGGTGCGAAGGCCAAGTAGCACAGGCTTTGCGCGATGACTCCGTGGAACGATCGATGACCGATGCCGTATTGCGGGTCAAGCTGCTGGAGCCGGAAGCGAAAGCTCCCACCGTGGCCCATCCGGGCAGCGACCTGGGCTTTGACCTGTACGCGTTGGAAGACGTGCTGCTGGAGCCCGGCGTGATGGTGCGCGTGCGCACCGGCATCGCGATCGAAGGACCGGAAGGGTACGGCTTCGTGCTGGGGGACCGCTCCTCCATGGCCGCCCGCGGCGTTACCTATGCCGGCGGGCGCATCGATGCCGGCTATCGCGGCGAAATCCTGGTCTGCCTGGTGAACGTCAATCAACCCGAATATACGCTGGTGGAAGAGCGCGACGCCTGCAGGCGTGCTGCAGGGCGTGAAGCTCCAGAAAAGCGATGTGGCGGTGCGGCTGCGCAAGGGCGATAAGATCGTGCAGATGACGCCGCTCCGCGCATCGACGCAGTGGCCCGTCACGGTGGTAGAAGAACTGACGGAGAGCCGGCGCGGAGAACGCGGCTTTGGATCGAGCGGGCGCTGAGTTTCCTGCTCATTGAGAAAGACGGAGCATGGCTGGAGATCAGACGCAGGAACTGAAGCGGCGCATCGAGGACCGCACGGCCCGTGTGGGCATCATTGGACTCGGCTATGTCGGGCTGCCACTGGCATTGCTCTTCAGCGCCGAACGCTTTCGCGTGACCGGCTTCGATATCGATGAAGCCAAGGTCAAGACGCTGAACGGCGGCGGCTCCTATATCGTCCGCATCACGTCTGAGGAGATTGCGAGCGCACGGACCAACGGCTTTGAGGCCACCAGTGACTACGACCGTCTGCGCGAGATGGACGTGGTGCTGATCTGCGTGCCCACTCCGCTGAATGAATACCACGAGCCGGACCTGAGCTACATCACCGACACCGTTCAGGCGCTGGCGCCTCGTTTGCGCGCTGGGCAGTTGATCGTGCTGGAGAGCACGACCTATCCGGGCACGACAGAAGAAGTCGTGGTGCCGCTGCTGGAGAAAGGCAATGGCGCGGGTCTGCGTGTGGTGCGGGGCGATGACGGAATGGGCGATGTGTACGTCGCGTTTTCGCCGGAGCGGGAAGATCCAGGCAACGACGCGGTGGCGCGGCGGGATATTCCGAAGGTCGTAGGCGGCGTGGATCGCACGGCTACGGAGTTGGGCTGCGCTCTGTACGGCAGTATCTTCAACCGGACCGTGCCGGTGAGCAAGCCGGCCGTAGCGGAGATGACCAAGCTGCTCGAAAACATCTATCGCTCGGTGAATATTGCGCTGGTCAATGAACTGAAGCAGCTCTGCGCGCGCATGGACATCGATATCTTCGAGGTGATTGACGCGGCGAAGACCAAGCCCTTCGGCTTCCAGCCGTTTTATCCGGGGCCGGGACTGGGCGGCCACTGTATTCCGATCGATCCGTTCTATCTCTCGTGGAAGGCGAAGCAGTACGACTTCCACACCCGCTTTATCGAGCTGGCGGGCGAGATCAACGGCCAGATGCCGTACTACGTTGTGGACGCGACTGCAGCCGCGTTGAATGAGCATCGCAAGCCGCTGAAGGGCTCACGCGTGCTGGTGCTGGGCATGGCGTACAAGCGCGACATCGACGACCTGCGCGAGTCGCCGTCACTGACCATTATTGAGCTGTTGCAGCGGCGCGGCGCGCTGGTGGACTACAACGATCCGTTCTTTCCCACGGTTGGGCGCGGCCGGCATTACGATCTGCACATGAAGAGCACGCCGCTGGACAAGATCGGCGAGTACGACTGCGTGATGATCGTGACCGACCACTCCAGCTACGACTACAAGGCGATTGTTCGTGAGGCGCAACTGGTGGTGGATACGCGCAATGCTACGCGCGGGATCGACTCGCCGAAGATTGTGCGCTGCTGAGAGGCATCAGCGCGCTATTTTCTTTTTGGCGCGACGGCATCGATGGCCTTCTGCGTGAGCCGCTGTTTTGTCTTTGGCAGATCGATCCAGGGATCGTGTGAAAGGCGCTTGCGCCATTCAGCGAAGTCTGCGACTAAGCAGCGAGGCGGCCCGTCGGCTTTGAGCTCGCTCCATGCCATCGGTACGGAGACGGGAACACCGCTCCGGCTGCGCGGCGAGTAGGGCGCGACGGCCGTGGCTCCACGCTCGTTGCGGAGATAGTCGAGATAGATGCGGCCGGCGCGCGCGGCCTTCGTCATCTTCGTGATGTAGAGCGAGGGGTTGTCCGCCTCCATGGCGAGAACGAATTGGTGCGCGAACTCCTTGACGGTGGGCCAGTCGTGCTCGCACTTGATCGGGGCGACGACGTGCAGGCCCTTGCCGCCGGTGCTCTTCAGAAATGTTTCCAGGCCGAGCTTTTTGAGGCGGGCGCGGACTTCTGAGGCGGTGGCCGCGAGCGTCTGCCATTCGATGCTCGCGTCGGGATCGAGATCGAAGATGAGGCGGTCGGGATGCTCGAAGTCGCTTGCCGGGGCGCCCCAGGGGTGCAGCTCGAAAACATTGAGCTGTCCAAGCTCCGGGATCACTGCCGCGTCGGAGAGCGTGATGTATGGTTCCGGCTTGCCGCTTTTGCGATCGACGATCTCGACTGATCCGATCCCTTTGGGCAGACCGGTCTTGACGTGCTTCTGGAAGAAGCACTTTGCGGCTGTCCCGGCAGGGCAGCGCACGATGCTGAGCGGGCGGTCTGCGATGTGCGGCAGGATGTGTTCTGCAGCCTCGGCATAGTACGCGACGAACTGCTCTTTGGTCAGTCCGCTTTCTTTATCGACGATTTTTTCAGGATGGGTGATGCGCGGCATCGGTGTTGCGGTCTGTGCTTCGGCACGTGCTTGGTGATCGCTGGTTTTGGTGGCGCGGACGGAGGAGCGCGCGTTCGGAATTCCTGTGGGTTTTTCGCGGACGACCTCCGTTGCCGGTTTGTCTTCGCGCAGACCTTTGAAGGAGGCCTGCCGCACCAAATTGTCGGCGGTCCAGGTGCTGAAGGCGACCTCCGCAACCAGCTCGGGCTTGACCCACAGCGCGCCTTTGCGCTCCGCAGTACCGATGGCGAGAAACGGATTTGTGTTCGAGCGGAGGCTATCCAGCCGGTCTCGTATCTGCTTCTGTAGCTTTTGCGTGAAGCCGGTGCCGGTGCGGCCGGCATAGATGAGCTTGCGGTCCTGGTAATAGCCAAGCAGGAGCGCGCCGATGCCGTGGCTGCCGTTCGAGGGCAGGGTGAAGCCGCCGATGACGAACTCCTGCCGCAGGCCACATTTCACCTTCACCCAGCTTGCGCTGCGCCCGGAGATGTACTGGCTGTCGGCGCGTTTCGAGACGATGCCTTCCGCGCCATGGCGGCAGGCTTCCTCGAAGATGGCTGCTTTCTCGTCCTGCACATGTTCGCTGATGCGAATGGCCTCATCGTCAAGGCCATCGAGCAGGTCTGCCAGCACCTTCTTGCGCTCGACGAGCGGCAGGGTGCGCAGGGAATAACCATCCAGATGGAGGAGATCGAAGACATAGTAATGGAGGGCGTGCTTGGCGCCTTCCTGAAAAGCGGCCTGCAGTGCGGCGAAGCTGCTGATGCCGCGCTCATCGAGAACGATTGCTTCCCCATCCAGCAGGGCGGTCTTTGCCGGCAGCTCTTCGAGCGATGTGGCGAGCGAGCGCATGCGATGCGTCCAGTCGAGGCCGCTGCGCGTGAGCAGTTGCACCTTCCCGTTTTCCAGGCGCGCCTGCATGCGATAGCCGTCGAGCTTCAGCTCGTGCAGCCAGCCCTTGCCGGTGGGCGGCTGCTCCGATGACGAAGCGAGCTGTGGCGCAATGAACTTTGGCAGCGCTTCTTTTTTAGCGTCTTTTGGAACCGAGATGCTGCTGCGTTTCTTTGCAGGTTTCTTCTGCGAGGGAGACGCTTTGGCTCTTTCATCGGCGGCAAGGCCGCTGCGCGAGTCCCAGACGTGATCGGAGGCGCTGGCGATGGCGTCGAGATCGCGACTTGTGATGACGCTTTTGGGAGCTTCGTCGACGATCGCGGGATCGTCCGCGCTGCGCTCGTATTCGTCGTGTTCTTTGATCAGGAGCCAGTTCGGCTTCGATTCCTGCGCGGCCTTGCCGCCCATGCGTATCAGGGTCCAATGGCCTTTGAGCTTGTGTCCGTGCAGGATGAACTTGAGGCGTCCGGTGCGGAAGCCTTCGTTCGCATCGCCGACCGGCTCCCAGGTGCCGGTATCCCACAGCATGACGGTGCCGCCGCCGTATTGTCCTTTCGGGATGGTGCCTTCGAAGCCGCCGTATTCCATCGGGTGATCTTCGACCTGCACGGCGAGGCGCTTGTCTGCGACGACATAGCTTGGGCCTTTGGCGACGGCCCAGCTTTTGAGCACGCCGTTCCAGCCCAGGCGGAAGTCGTAATGCAGGCGCGTGGCCGCGTGCTTCTGAATCACAAAAGGCAGACCGTCTGTTTGAGGCCTCGCGGCCTTGCTGGTTTTCCTGAGTGGACCCGGACGGTTCCGCTGTCGTCGAAAAATCGCGCATCTCGCGATAGCGGGCGAGCTGCGCATCCACCGCGGCGGAGGGAGTCTGGGACTTCTTTGCGCGCGCCGGCATCGTCAGGCGGCCTTACGGCGGCGGGTTTTGGCCGCGGGATGCTCGGTCTTCCGTTCGGCGAGGCTGCGCTTCAATGCGTCCATCAGGTCGATGACCTTGCCCGGCTTCGCTTCCGGCGGACGCTTGGGCAGCGGTTTGTGCTTGAGCTTGGCCTCGACAAATTCGCGGAGCGCGGCTTCGAAGTCGTCCTTGAAGGCCGACGGATCGAAGGCTTCGCTGTAGGACTCGATCAGTTGCTGTGCCATGGCGAGCTGTCTCTTATCGATGGAGGGCTTCTTCTGATCGCCATAATACTTGGCCGGGTCGCGAAGCTCCTCCTCATAGCGAAGAAGATACAGGTTGAGCCGGGGCCCGTCGTCATCGGCAGGCGGCGCGACGGCGACGAAGTGCTCGCGGCCGCTGAAGGTGATCTCGGACAAGCCAACGCGGTTGCTCTCGCGCAATGCGCGGCTGATGGTCGCCATGGTGCGCGCCTGCGCCTCATCTTTGGGGATGAGGAAGTAGGGACGCTCGAAGTAGGCGGGATCGACAGAATCGCGCGGGACGAAGTGCTCCAGCGTCATGGTCTTCTGGCCCGGCAGGCGAAGGCGCTTGAGATCCTCGGGCTCGATCACGAGATATTTGCCTTTCTCATACTCGTAGCCCTTGGCGATATCTTCGGTTTCCACAGCTTCGTCGCCATCGGCTACCTTGCGATGGTGGATGCGTTCGCCGGTTTTGCGATCGACTTCGTGAAAGGCTATCTGCCGCGCCGACGTGCTCGCCGGCACAACGCTGACTCCAAAGGAGACAAGCGATATCTGAATCTGCCCCTGCCATGTAGGTCGCGCCATGGACGCTGTGATTCCGAGCAGGCGTGATTGGCTGCCCGCTGTTATTCCGACTTGTCGACCGCGAGGTTGTCGAATGCGGTGTGGTCCCAGCCGGAGCCGATCCCGATCATCCCGTGGGTGTGGGTCTGGTCCTGGAGGTTGGCGACGGCTTTTCCGTCAATGGAGGCGCGGATGGTGCTGCCCTGGAAATTCAGCTCCATGCTGTGCCAGCGCGAGGTATCCAGCGCCGTCTGACCGGCTGCGAGCTGCTTCTCAGGCTTTTTGTAGGCGGTGGCGAGCAGCGCCCAGTGGCCGTCGGCCTCGACACGCAGGACATAGCCGCTGGGATAACGCGCCTTCTGGTCCTGAAAAACATCGGCGGAGTCGATGCGGCCGATCAGCGTTGCGATGCCGCCGGCGGGAACGCGGAAGTCGGCACGCTCGCGGTAGTCGGTCCAGTGGATGTCGCCGGCCAGCGTCCACGGGTCCGGGAAGCGGACCCCAGGGAATCGGCTTCTGGGTGATGACCTGCTCCAGGCAGCGGCCGGGCCTGCCTGCGCAGCGGTGGACCTCGTAGGCGCCGTCCTGATCGGAGAGGAAGGCGGGCGAGCGCAGCATCGGCGTCTTCTCGAAGGACTCGCGGTAGGGGAAGGGAAAGGGCTTGCCGGGCGGCGGCACGGCTGTGCCCTTGTGCTGGCCGGTGGTGGTGGTGATGGTGTAGAGCGAGTCCGGATCGAACGTGTAGGTGAAGCTGTCGCCGCGCGGTGTGATGTCGCCGACGTGGTCGAAGGTGCGTTGCCCATTGGTCTCCCAGATGTGCAGCGGGCCGTGGCCGAGCGAGCCTTTGACCGCGACTTTCAGCGTTGTTGGCTGCTTGCTATGGATGGTTTCGACCACCATGCTCCAGTCGTGGCCGTTGGGCGCGATGAGCGTGACATAGCTGCCGGGCGAGAGCTGGCCGGAGGCGTTGTCCAGATAGCGCCATCCGGGATCGGCGAACTGCGTGGTGTGCGCGGTGGCCCAGATGGCTCCCTGCACGTCGTAGTGGCCGGACCAGGGCGTGTTCGCATACATCAGGCCGGAGTTGGGCGCGGCGAGGATGTCGTAGTAGGAGGTGACGGGGCTCCAGATTTCCGTCTTGGTGAAATGGCCCTGCAGATAGTTTTCGTTGTAGAGGTGAGCGAGGCTGCGGCCGCCGATGGCCCAGTCGCGCGAAAGGATGTTGGAGGCGCTGGATTCTGGCTGGTCCTCGCTGGACCATAGCGGCTTGCCGAAGCTGGTAGCATCGGCCGGCGTGGTGAGCTTGCCCTTCTCGCGCGGGTAGTGGACGCTGATGACATCTACCGCCTTTGCGAGCGCAGGATCCTTACGCATGGCGTCGAGGATGTTCCACTGACCTCCGCCTTCGTGCGGATACTCATCGCAGCAGACGATCTTCGTGCCGGGGCGCTCCTTGTCCAGCACGCCGCGCAGAGTCTTCACGTATTGCGCGATCGAACGGTGTCTCATTCCAGACGCCGGTGTAGGGAATGTTGAGGTGATATTGGGACTGCCCGCCATTGAGGAAGACGGCAACGTAGTGGGCCATGGCCGGAGTGTAGAGGCTGCGTTTGCCAGCTCCGTCCGGCCCGATCCACCCGGGTGCGCCCCAGGCGAGCGTGTCGAGCAGGATCTTCGGATTGCGGCGATGGGCTTCCTGCATCAGCCACCATTCGTAACCGCGAGTGAAGTTTTTATCGTCCGGCGAGCGCATGTGGCTGGGCTCGGAGCCGTCGGTGGAGTTCACATCTCCGCCGATCTCGACCTTCAGGTGCTGCAATGAGGCGCCGTAATGCGGCAGGAAGAGATAGTCGAGCACCTGCGAGCGGTAAGGCTCCGGATAGTCGTAGAGCAGGCGCGACGATGCGCCCGCACTGACGGCGCCCAGACCATCGAAGGTGCGGCCGGGGCCGGCGGGGTCGATGGTCACCGAGACAGACTGCGCCAGAGTGACGGTAGCCAGAGAGCAGAGAAAAAGTGCGAGAGAGACGCGCGCGTGCATCGTTATGTGTCACCTGATCGCTCATGCCGGAACAGAATCCTGGTATTCGGCAAAGCTTGATGAAGCGTAGTTTGAAAAAGCACCACTGCGGCAGCCGACAAGCGGTTTGGGAGACTGGCCTGCCGCAGTGGTATGGCTAAAAGTAATACTTTGCCGCGAGCTGGAAGAAGCGCGGGTTGGGGGTGAACTGGCCGAGCGAGCGCGTATTGATGATCTGGCCGCCTTGGCGTTGTCATTCGCGCTGCCGTTCCCCGGTTGGCCGAAGGCCGGAGTGTTGAACAGGTTGAAGATATCGGCGCGCACCTGCAGATACTGGTGCTCGAAGGTATCGAAGTTCTTGAACACGCTCATGTTGATGCGCTGATAGCCGGGCCCATAGATCTGGTTGCGCGCTGTGCCCACATAGGGCAGCACGGCGCTCAGCGTGGTGAGCGGCTGCCCGATGGGATCGGCCGCGGTTTGCGTGTTGGGAATATCGCTGGCCGGCAGTGGATTGCCAAAGGCGCACGGATTGAACCAGTTGGTGACGTTCCGGGTCTTGGTTGCGCACTCGGTTCCCGCGTTCGAAGGGTCGGGTGAGCCGCCGCTGGCATAGGGATCGCGCAGCAGCACCGCGCGCGCGGTGTTGGCGCCGTTCGCTTTGGAGTTGTTCGGGCTCACAGTGAACGGATTGCCGGTCTGCGCCACGAACACGAGATCCGCGGACCAGCCACCTGCTACCTCGTTCATAAGCCCGCCCCGGTTGAGGAACTCGCGTCCTCTGCCGAAGGGCAGTTGATAGCTGGCGTTCAGAGTGACGCGATGACGGACATCCCAATCGGAGTTCGTATATTCGTAACCGATGGGCAGCACCAGCGGACTGCGATAGACGCCTGCGCCCCCGTCGAGCGGCGTGGCGGTGTCATCCAGCGCGTGACTGTAGGTATAGGTGGCGAGGAAGTACAGCCCTTTTGCGTTCCGCTTCTCCAGCGTCACCTGGCCGGAGTTGTAGCTGCCCACGCCTTCGTAGCTGTCGAACTGCGAGCCGCCGAATCCCGGGAAGGGCCGGATGTTCTGCGAGTTGTCCTGCGGACCTACCAGTCCGAACGGAGCATTCTGGTCTGCGAAGGCGGTCAGGCGGCGCGAGACGTTCCCGACATAGCCCGGTGGTCAGACTGAGCGTGGAGGAAAAAGCATACTGCGTCGACAGGTTGAACTGCTCGCTGTACGACGAGCGGAACTGTGTCTGCGATCCGACCAGGCCCGGCGTGCTGAGGAAGTTCTGAAGCCCCTGATTGATTGCGTTCTGAAAGCCTGTCGCCAGAGTCAGGCCGTCGGTGGGGCACACATTGGCGGTGGTGCTGCAGCCCGGCGCGGTGAAGCCGGAGGAGAAGGAGAAGGGATAGTTGAAGCCCGGATTCGGCGCGCCGCCGATGCTTTCCAGTCCGCCGTAGAACAGGCCGAAGCCGCCGCGCACGACGAAGCGATCGGTCGGGACTGTAGGCGAAGCCCACGCGCGGGCTGACGTTGGTGTATTGCGAGTCCACCAGGGATCGATTGCCGCTGTACACCAGGTTGATATTGTTCTTGGCGATCAGGTCAAGGAAGGTGGGCGCGAGCGGCACGTTGCGTTTGCTGCTGATCAGCACATAGTTTGCCGTGCCGGAGCCCGGGCCATTGATAGCCGTGGGATACCAGTTCGCCTGGTTATCGTGGCGCTCCTGCGTCGGCTGGTAGTAGTCGTAGCGGATACCCAGATTCAGAGTGAGCCGTGGCATGATCTTCCAGTCGTCCTGAAAATAGCCGGAGTTGTACCAGCGCACGTTGTCGATGTTGAAGTAGTTGGAGAGCCCGGCGCTGTTCTGTTGATCGGCGAGGAAGTCGGCCACGCCCCAGCCGGTAAAGCTCTGCCCCGGGATCGAGGTGTAGAAGCCGTTGTAGTTATAGCCGCCGTGCGGGTTGGTGGGCGCCGTGGTGGAGAAGCGCACATGCTGGAAGGCGACGCCCGCCTTCAGGGTGTGGTTGCCGGCGACCTTCGTGACGTTGTCCAGGATCTGGAAGACGTTCTCGTATTCGATTGCCGGATAAAAGCCTGGCGAGCCGAAGCTGCTGATGCCGGTGATGCTGGTGCTGGGCAGGCCGCCATTGTTCTTCTGGAAGGGAATGCCGCCCAGCCCCACGGTGGGCGCAATATTCTGCTGCGCGCCCGGCTGCAGAAACTGGAAGTGGCCCCAGTTGTAGCCAAAGCGGAACTCGTTCGCCAGGGTGTCGGTGAACTCGTGGGTCTCGCTCAGCGCGTAGTTCTCGCCCATGTTGATGGTCGATCCGTCGGCTCCATAACTGCCGCCGTCGAGGATCGGGCCGAGCGGCGGAGCATAATTGCCGCGCTCGTTGTAGTAGCTCATGCGGAAGAAGGCCTGGTCGTGGGCGGTCGCATTCCAGTCGATGCGGCCGTCCCACTGCACGGTGTTGTCGAGGTTGTTGCGGTTCAGAACGTAGTTGTTATATGTCTTGCCGCCATTGGCGTTGGGCAGCGGATAGAGATTGAGAAGGCCCTGCGCGATGGAATTGATCTGGTTCGGACAGAACACATTCTGCTGGCCATTGCAGGCCAGGGGCGCCGAGCCTTTCGATCCCGGCTGGTACAGCAGCGTCGGCTGGCTCTTGCCACTCAGAGTGGGGTCCAGCAGCTCGCTGAAGTTGCCCTGGCGCATCAGCGTGGTGGGCACGGTGTAGGTATCGGTCTCGCCGAAGATGATGCGGTTGGCCTCGACGTCACCGAAGAAGAACAGGTGGTTTTTGACGATCGGACCGCCGATGGTGCCGCCGAACTGGTTCTGCCGGTACTTCGGTTTGTTCTGCGCGAAGTAGTCCACTGCGTCCAGCGCATCGTTGCGCCAGTACTCCCACAGATTGCCGTGCAATCCATTGGAGCCGCTCTTGATGGAGGCGTTGATCACGCCGCCCGCAGAGTGGCCGAACTGCGCGTCGTAGTTGCTGGTCTGCACTTTGAACTCGGCCAGGGCATCGGGCGGAGGCTTTACCACAAAGCTTGCGCCATTCAGGAAGTCCACGGCGTTCGAGTTGTTATCTACGCCATCCAGCACAAAATTGTTCTGCTCCGCGCGCTGCCCGTTGGCGTTGAAGTCGCCCTTGCCCTCGCCGCGCGATCCATTGGATTGGGTTACGCCGGCCGTCAATTGCGCGATGAAAACGTAGTTGCGGCCATTGAGAGGGGTGTCATTGATCACCTGCGAGCTGATCACTTGTCCGGTCGACGACTGCTGTGTCTCCAGGAGCTGCGCCGCGCCGGAGTTCACCGTCACGGTTTGCGCTACGTTGCCGGCCTGCAGCTTCACATCGGCCGAGAGCCTCTGGTTCACATTCAGTACCAGGCCGGGCAACGAAGCAGTGGAAAATCCAGCTGCGGACGCGGTCACCGTGTAGTTGCCGATCTTCACCGGGGAGAAGACGTATACCCCGGCCTTGTTGGCCGTGCTTTGCAGCACCAGGCCGGTATCGTTCTCTGTCAGCGTGACTTTAGCATTGGGCACTACCGCGCCGGAGGCATCGGTCACCGTGCCGGTGATGGTGCCCTGATCGATTTGCGCCAGCACAGTTAGGGGCAAACCGATCCATAGCGCGAGCAACAGGGTAATGCGAATAAGCCAGGAGCCCGTCGGAAAACTGTCTCTGTGTGTGAAGTGCATCGATTGGCCTCTGCTGGTTAATTTCGGGTACGTTCCCGGCAAATTATGAAAACGATGCGAGATTAGGCGGTGTAGCAAGGCCTTGTCAAGAGGATGGGGAATGGACGGATCGTGATTCGTTCCCAAGCCGGAAGTGCGCGGGAGCCCCCGTCCGGCGGAATCTTCCCGGAAAATCGCAATTCCTGACCCACTTTATCGGTAACGTGCACGAGAAGTCCGCAGGTACATCTCGAAAAGCACAAGGATGCTCTAGGATGCAGGTTGCATGGACAAAGCGAAAAAGCCGGCAGGCATCAAGGACGTCGCCCGCGCGCTCGGAATCTCTATCGCCACGGTGGACCGGGCCTTTCACGATCGGCCCGGGGTGAACCCGAAGACGCGGGCCCGCGTGCTGGCGATGGCGCAGAAGCTGAACTACCGGCCCAACATTGCCGCGCGCAACCTGAAACTGAACCGCCGGCTGAGCATCGCGGTCTATCTGCCGGAGCAGATCCATTCGTTCTTCGGGCCGCTGCTCGAAGGCGTGAGATCGGCGTTGGACAGTGTTTTCGGCGTGGAGATCGATGCCGAATATCGCACTTACCCACGCATGGGCGAAGGCGACCTGGCGCTGCTCGAATCGATTCCGGAGGGACGGTTCGACGGCGTCATTTTCACCCCTGGTGATCCCGCGAAATTCGAGCCGGCGATCAACCGCCTTAGCCGGTCGGGCACCGCGATGGTCTGTGTCGCGACGGACGCGCCGCATAGCGAGCGCATGGCCGCCGTGTCGGTCGACGCGTATGTGAGCGGAGCGCTGGCTGCCGAGCTGCTGGGCCGCACCATGCAGCGTTCAGGTTCGGTGGCGATGATCACCGGCGAGCTTCATGTGCTGGACCACGCGGAGAAGCTGCGCGGCTTTGCCGCCAATCTCGCGCTGCTGGCCCCGCACCTGTCGCTGCTTCCGGCGGTGGAATCGCATGAGAGCGCGCAGGAAGCGCTGCGGCAAACACGCAATCTGTTGAAGCGGCATCCCGATGTTGGCGGCATTTATGTGAGCACCGCGAACAGCCTGCCGGTGCTGCGCGTGCTGGAAGAGCAGCAGCTATTGGGAAAGGTGCAGGTGCTCTGCACGGATCTGTTTCCAGAGCTGATTCCGCTGCTGGAGACCGGCCGCATTCTCGCAACGCTCTATCAGCGGCCATTCGCGCAGGGCAAAACAGCGTTCGAGATACTGCTGCGTTACCTGGTGGAACGCGTGCGGCCGGAGCGGCCAATGCGGCTGGCCCCGCACACCATCTTCCGCAGCAACCTGCCGCTCTTTGCCGATCGCGTGCGGAGCAAGGCGCGCACTGCCGCCGTAGAGGCGCGCAGCGGCTGACGGCATCAGGCGGCTGCGGTATCTTCTATCTGCTCCAGAGTGCGCCCCTTCGTTTCCGGCACCAGCGCGCGCACGCCGACCCATCCAAGCACGCAAGTGACGCCGTAGACGACGAATGCTCCTGACTGTCCGAAGGCGCGGGTGAGTGCCGGAAAGGAGAAAGTGAGCAGGAAGGACGAAGCCCATAACGCCGACACGGCTGCGGAGACGCCGCGCGCGCGGATGCGGTTGGGAAAGATTTCCGTAATCAGCACCCAGGTGACGGGCGCGAGCGTCATGGCGTAGCAGCCGATGGCGCAGAGCGTGAGCAGAAGAATGGGCAGGCCGCGCAGATGCAGGTGATACACGATGGCCAGTGCGATGTGGACCGCGCCCACGCTGGCGCACCCAAGCAGCATGAGGAAGCGGCGGCCGATGCGATCGACAAAGAGCATGGCCAGCAGTGTGAAGACGAGATTGATGGTGCCGGTGATGACGATGTTGAACAGAATGTCGTTCACACCGTATCCGGCACTGCGATAGACCTCTTCCGCATAGTTGAAGAGGATGTTGATGCCGCTCCACTGCTGCAGCACCGCCAGGCCGATGCCGATGAGCACCAGGTTCCGGATGCCGGGTGAAGCCAGATCCCGCCAGCCTGCAGTCTGGGTGCGATCGCGCTGCAGGTGCTCCGCGATTGTCCGCGCCATGTCGCGCGCGTAGTCGCGTCCGCCCATGCGCGCAAGCACAGTTTCCGCATCCGTAGTGCGTTGGCGAGAGAGCAGCCAGCGCGGGCTCTCCGGAATGATGCCGGCCAGAAGGAAGAGCAGCACCGCCGGCAATGCGACCGCGGTAAACATCCAGCGCCAGCCGTATTGCGCGTTCCATGCCGCGGCTGAAAGTGTGCCGCTGAAGAGGCTGGCGCCGCGCGTGCCGATCTGCCAGTCCAAGATTTGCGCGCCCAGAATGCCGCAGACAATCGCCAGTTGATTGAGGCTGACCAGGCGGCCCCGCCACTGCGCCGGGCTGATTTCGGCAATGTACATGGGCGAAATATTGGAGGCGAGCCCGATGGCAAGGCCGCCCACAATACGCCATGCGATGAATGCAGAGAATGAGAAGGCCCATCCGGTGAGTACAGAAGAAACAGCGAACAGCGCTCCGGCAAGCAGCAGCGAACGCTTGCGGCCCAAGCGGTCGCCGAGCATGCCGGAGAGCAGCGATCCCGCGAGGCAACCGACCAGCGCGCAACTGTTGGCCCAGCCGATGAGCGTGTCTGTCGTGAGATGGAAGTACGCTTCGTAGAAAGGCTTTGCACCCCCGATGACAACCCAGTCGTAGCCGAAGAGAAAGCCGCCGAGTGCGGCGACAGCCGCGATCCAGGCGAGATATCCAAGGCGAAGCTGCTGCGCGTGAGGCTCGGAGGAGGAAGCAGCGGACGGAGCGGAGTGCACGGTTATCGCGCCCTGGACGCGCTTTGCGAGTCCTGCGAGACGAACTCGGCCTGCTGAAGAAGATCCGCTGCTCCGGCATGATTGCTGTCAAGCGAGAGGACCGTGCGCAGCAGCGGGATCGCGGCTTCCGCACCGTTGAGTCCGTAGGCAGCCTGCGCGCGTAGAAATGCGGCGAGCACACGATTCCGATGAGCAATGTCTTCGTGGAAGAGCAGCATCGTAGGCAGGGAAGTCGCGAAGTAGTCGATCTTCGGTTCCTGTTGCTCAAGCGTGTCTGCGTGAGCGGCAATGCTCTTGAAGACCTGCCGTGCCTCTTTCGGCTGTTGCAGCTTTTCGAGCGCTGCGCCGCGCCAGTAGGTCATGTCGGAGACGGTGAGCACGCTCATCTGCTGGAAGTCGCCTGCCTCCCGCGCGGCGCGACGCCACCACTGCTCGGCTTCCTGCAGATTACCGGCTGCTGCGTGCGCAACGCCAAGCGCGTATTCGATATCGCTCTTGTTGGCGAGAAGATGCCGAGCTTCGCCAAGCGATGGCGGAGGGTGCAGCGCGGCTTCGAGATGATTGATGGCATCCGCACTATTGCCGGTTGCAATCGCGCGTCGCGCCAGCAGCAGGCGAGCGCGAACGAATTGGCCGAGCACAAGTCCCTCGCCGCCCTCCCATGGCTGAAAATTTCGCTCGAGCAAGCCGGCAAGTGCGCGCTCCGGTTCGCCTGTCTGGTTATAGAGCGTTGCCAGCTCAACGGACAGATCATCGCGCGCTGCGACTAAAGCAGAATGACGAAGCAACTCTGCAAGACGGCGCTCCGGAGAGATACCAGTGCGCTTCCAGAGCTGGTCGCGCTCATACAGAATGCGGCCATCCTGCGGATCGGCAGCCTGGGCGCGGTCGAAGGCGGCCATCGCGGCGGCCGCCTCGTGGCGCACGTTAAAGAGTGCAATGCCAAGGTTGCGATGCACAGTCGGGAAGCCGGGGTCGAGCATCGCGGCGCGCTCCCAGAGCTCGATGGCCTCTTCGTATCGACGCCGATCGTAGAGCAGGTTGCCGAGGTAATACGGCGCATGCGCATCCTGCGGGACGGCGTCGATGACGGCCTGAAGAACGAGCATCTCTTCCAGCCGATGCGGGAAGCAATAATCTGGCGGCGCTGCGGCGGCTGACTGCCACGCCTGATCGCCTTGTTCGCTGCGACCCATGCGATGCAACAGGTAGCCGAGCGTGTAGAGCACAAGAGGTGCGCTGCCATCCCGGGCCGACAGATCGGCGGACTGAAGCAGAGCTACGGCTGTTTCGTACTGGCCGCAGTAGGCATAGTCCCACACCAGGTCCAGAAGCACGCGATTGTCAGCGGGCACGTCGCCCAACGCCAGGTGGCGACTCCAGTGGTCGAGCGGATCGATGGCGCGTGTTTCGGCCAGCAGGGTGCCCGCTTCGTTCTCGCGGCGGAGTGCGCGCAGGGCGAGCACAGCCAGGTTGCGTGCATTCAGGTTCTCCGCATCACAGGCCAGACTACGGCGCGTATGCTGAAGCGCCGCTTCCCAGCGGGCGCCGGCTGCATCCGCCTGCGCCAGCGCATAATGCGCTGCGGCCTTCCACCCGGCGTTCCACGTTGCTTTGGAGAAGGCATCGTAGCTCTCCGGGGCTCGCTGCATGAAGCGAAGCAACAGTCCGAGCAGATAGAACGGCCGTCCTTCGGCGGGATTTGGGTTGAGCGCAGTGACGCGCTCGATGGCCTTGCGCAGCAACGCTTCCGCTGCGCCGAACTCGCCGCGCAGCATGTGCCATTCGCCGAGAGCCGTGCTGGCTCGCGAGTCGAGCGGATCGCGACGCAACGCCTCCTGCCAGTAGATCTCCGGGGGGCGGGTCGCGTGCCTGTACTGAGCGAGATGCACCCCGGTGAGGTAAAGTTCTTCGATGCTCGCGATGTCGGATGGAGCGGGCGGCTCCGTTGCTACCCTGGGTGCGGGCGCCGGAACGATCTCGCCGGGCGCATAGTGGAGCAGCAACGCGCCGTCCTGCGCAAGGGTGACGGCCAGGCCGCTCTCGGAAACCTCATTCGGAAATGTGTGTTCAAGAATCAGAGGCTTGCCGATCGGAATGTCCTGCGTCCACTGCGCGACAGCCGAGCCTTGGTACGTTAGCGTAGCGGTTACATTCTTCAGGTTCTGCGTAGACTGCACGCCGATGCGGACCTGGTGCTCGTTTAGCGTGAGGCTCAGCGCGCACTGCAGATTCGCTGCCTGTGGCGCCCCGATGCGCTGGAGCGGATACCAGAACTGTGAAAAGCTCTTGGTTTCGCCGGGCGCCAGAAACGAGAAGTCCGGCTGGTTGTCGGTGTACACACCGGCCATCAACTCGATATACGGGCCGTCGCTGTCGGTCAGGCTCCGGTCCCATGCATACCCGAATTCGTGATTGCCCCACGTCCACTGCTTCTTGCCGGGCGCGATGTGGTGGTCTGCAATGTGCAACACACCGGCCTGCGCACGATGATCGTAGCCTCCGAAGAAATCTTCTTTGGTGGACGTGATCATGTAGCTGGTCGGGACTGGAATGTTCGCGTACCAGCTCAGGTCGTCCGGCGAATACGAGCCATCGGGGCAAAACTGGCGCGGCCGATCTTCTTTCGGCACTCCGTCGCGCGCGCGCGCAGGATAATCAACGCCGTAGTACGGACGATCACTGTGCGGAAATGCGGTGATGGCCCGCTTTGCATGGTCGGCAACGTAACGAACATCGGGAGGGAAAAACGATTGATACTTCTCGTGCACTCGCACGGCTGCGTTGGCCCACCATAGAAATGTCTGCTGGTAAGGCGTGCGGTTGTACAGGCGGACCTTCAGCTTCGACGACGGCCTTGTCCGGATGCAGGCATATGCCATGCATGCCTTTCATGCGCTGCATTGGATCGTGGTCGCTGCACCAGACCGTGACCGAGCCATCCGGATGACGCTCGATCTCGGTCTCGACGGGCATGAAGGTGGCGGGCCGGTGGTGTTGCGGCCAGTTGAATTCGACACCGCCGGAGATCCACGGTCCGGCCAGACCGACCAGCGCCGGCTTGATCACATTCTGCCGATAGAAGAAATCGTATCCGTTTGTCTTGTCGAGTCCAATGTGGATGCGACCGCCAATCTGCGGCAGCACCATCAGGCGCAGCCAGGCGTTCTCAATGTGCACCGCATCCCACGAACGCTCGCCCGGCGTTTCAGCGATCCGATCTACGAACGGGATGGGATAGACCCGCCCGCTGCTGCCCTGATAGACGCGTGTCTCAAGAAACATCGGATTTCGATCGGCCGGATGCGGCATGTAAGTGCGGAGCACGACCGGCTGGCGCCACGCTTTCACCTCGCCCTTCTCCTCAGGGGGGGCGGGTGGCAGCTCCAATCGAAATGGAGGTGAAACGGACTCTCCAGACATGCCTGTCACGCAACGCTCTTGCGCCTCCGGAGCGTGCGAAAAGAAACCGGAGACACTCAAGGTGGGAGGATACTCCTCGAACGGTAACGTACACGAGAATTACATCCAACGCGAAATGCTGTCAAGCATCTTACATTTCTCAGCCAACCAGTTATTCATGGATGCCACGGAAATGCTACTGGAGCGCGAATTGGATAGGTAACGTGCCCGGAAATCAGCTTCAATGCTGGTTGGCGCTGGATCTGGTGGCTCCGCGCCAGACGGGAAGCTCGACGGTAAAGGTCGATCCTTCGCCCCGCGCGCTCAATACCCGAAGCGTGCCGTGATGCGCCTCGATGATGGCGCGAGAGATTGCGAGTCCCATGCCGGTGCCCGGTAGCCGATTGGCCTGCGCGCGTCCGCGATAGAACTTCTCAAAGATCAACACCTGTTCCGAAACCGGGATGCCTACACCGTGATCTGTAACATGCACGGCAATCATCTCGCCGTCAGCGGCCGTTCTCAGGGTTATCGGCGATCCGGGCGGCGAATACTTCGCGGCATTTTCAATCAAGTTGCAAAACGCCTTCTGGAGCCACGTTTCATCGGCTAGAGCGCGGGGCAAGTTGGAATCGCTTGCTACGTGGACTGGTCTCGATGCGAGTTGCGTTGCGCATGCACGCAGACTTTGCCTCACAACATCTTCCACACTGGCCGGCTGCAGATTCATGTGAATTTCCTGCGTATCCAGTTGCGCCATCTCGACCGCCTGTGCGATCAGCCGGTTCAGGCGGTCCGTCTCCTCGTTGATCACGGTCAGGAGTTCGTGCCGGTCCTCCTTCCTGAGCGACTCTGAAGAAAGCATCGTTGTGGCGGATGCTTTAATGGCGGTCAGCGGCGTGCGTAGCTCATGGGTAATGGAGTCCAGCATCAAACTGCGCAGCCGCTCGTTCTCTTTTGCGGCCTCGCTGCGGGCCGCGTTCTCCAGTGCCTGCACGCGATCAATGGAGATCGAGATAAGTCCGCCCAGAGCCTCGAGCGTTTCGTCAGAGAGGATCGTCGGTCCCAGCAACAGCACACCGCGGGGCCGCACTCCGGTGCGCAGCGGAACGGCCGCGCCGGCATTTGCTCTCAACCGGGTGACGCGCGGCAGCAGCATCAGCTCCTGCGGGCGCTCTTCTGCGAGCACATTTGTAAACTCGGCCGACCGGTAGAGGTAGTTATCGTCAGTCAGATATACGGCAACGGACGGCATTCCTGTGACTCTCGCAATGGAATCGGGAACCGTGCGCAGCAGCTCCACCACGTTGTCCGTCTGCAGCAGCTCGCGGCTGAGCCGGAAGAGAACTTCCACCTCGTGTTCACGCCGTCGTGCTTCAAGCGCCTCTTCGCGGATGCGTGTGGAGAGCCTGCTGGCGATCACGGAGGTGATAAGAAAGGCAAGCAGCGCGATCCAGTTGTGGGGCTCGGTAATTGCCCATGTGCCCAGAGGGGGGAGAAAGAAAAAGTTATAGCAGAGGGTGGCGGCGATGGAAATGACGACCGCATAACGCAGCCCCCAGCGCGCCGCCAGTGAAAGAGTAAAGAGCAGCAGAGTTAAGGCGACCGTTGTAGGGTTGACATGGAGCCATAGCCGGTAGATAGCTACAATCGCAGCCAGGATGGCGCCGGCAGCCGTCCAGCGAAGAGGCGCGATGAGACGCGGAGAGATCACACGAGGATTTTACGGGCAGGCAGTTGCGTGAGCAGCCGAAATATGCTGAGGAATGGATTCGAGATAGATTAGAGTTGCTGTCGCACTCACTGAGAGGCACAATGCGCATTCTGGTCGTCGATGACGAACCGCAAATTACCCGGGTGCTGCGAGCTTCACTGTCCAGCAGCGGTTATGAAGTGCTCCTGGCGCGAGACGGAGTTGAGGCGTTCGACTTGTTTCGCGAGTCCGCGCCGGACCTGGTGATTACTGATTTGTTCATGCCGCGGATGGACGGAATCGAGCTGACGCGTGCGATTCGCCAGTTAGGCGATACACCCATCATCATTCTCTCCGTGCGCGAACAGGAAACCATGAAGGTGGCGGCATTGGATGAAGGAGCGGACGATTACGTCACCAAGCCCTTCAGCATGCAGGAACTGTTGGCCCGCGTGCGAGCACAATTGCGGAAATCCGCACGGCAACCGCAGGAAGCGGCGCAGATTTCCGTCGGAGATTTTGAAATTGATACGGAACAGCACAGTGTGCGCATCCGCCAGCAGGAGGTACACCTGACGCCGAAAGAGTTCGCACTGCTGCTGGTGTTTGCACGCCATCCAAGCCGCGTTCTGACTCACCGGACACTGCTGAAGGCCGTGTGGGGCGCGGCCGGCGAGGACCAGCCGGAGTATCTTCGCGTGCTGATCGCACAACTGCGCAAGAAGATAGAGACGACGGCCGAGCCTCGATACATCCTCAATGAGCCTTGGGTCGGTTACAGATTCGATCCTGATCAAAGTGCTGCCGAATCCGCTGACATTACGATTTCTTAACGGCTTACGAACGGACTTCCTACCGGCGCGTGGCTTTTACTAAAGCCAGGACGCATCGGCGAGCACGCCCATGCATCCGGAGGTCAAGACAAACTCCGTGCCGGATATATTCGCGCTGTTGGGAACCGCGCTCTGCTTTGCTCTAGGACTCATCTATATCAAAGCCTGTGTTGCTCTGAAAAGGGAACGCCATGCATGAGGGTGCGGTTCTTCTTTTCATCTCCGCTATTCTGCTCGTCTATCTCATCTACGCGCTGCTGTGGCCGGAGAAGCTCTGAATGACACTCAATGGCTGGCTGCAGATAGCCGTCTTCTTCGCTCTCATATTGCTGTCCGCGAAGCCCATGGGCAGCTATATGGCCCGCGTTTTTGACGGGCGTGGCACGTGGCTCGATCGGTTGTTGCTACCCATCGAGCGCCTGATCTATCGCGCAACTGGTGTTCGTGCCGATGAGGAGATGTGCTGGACGGAATACGGTGCAGCGATGCTCCTTTTTAGCTTCGCAACGCTGCTGCTGACCTACGTAGTGGAGAGGGCGCAGAGCATTCTGCCCTGGAATCCGCAGCACCTACCCGGAGTGCCGTCTGCGCTGGCGTGGAATACGGCGGTCTCGTTTACGACCAACACAAATTGGCAGTCCTACGTGCCGGAACAGACGATGAGCTATCTCACCCAGATGCTCGGCCTGGCCACACATAACTTCTGGTCTGCGGCTACCGGGATCGCGCTTGCCGTGGCATTCATTCGTGGCATCGCGCGGCGCGAGAGGAAGACGCTGGGCAACTTCTGGGTGGATCTGACGCGAGCGACGCTCTGGGTGCTGCTGCCGATATCCACGGTGCTTGCGGTCGCTCTCGTGTCTCAGGGGGTGATTCAGAATCTTCGCCCGTACGATGTGGCGCACATCCTCGAACCGCAGACCCAAACGGTCACCGGCCAGGACGGCAAGTCTGCGACCACGACGACGCGAACACAAACCATCGCCCAGGGGCCGGTCGCATCGCAGGAAGCCATCAAGATGCTCGGCACCAATGGCGGGGGATTCTTCAACACGAACAGCGCGCATCCCTTTGAGAACCCGACCCCGTTCAGCAATCTGCTGGAGATGTTTGTGATTTTCCTCATTCCCGCAGGGCTGACGGTGACGCTTGGGCAAATGACCGGATCACCGCGCCATGGTTGGGCTGTCTTCGCGGCGATGTCGATCCTGTGGTTCGCAGGAGTGCTGACCTGCTACTGGGCGGAGTCGCAGCCGAATCCGCAGTTCCATGGCGTCAACCAGCATGTCTCCGCAGAACAATCAGGAGGAAACATGGAGGGCAAAGAAGTCCGCTTCGGCATTGCGAACTCCGCCCTCTTCGCCACCGTAACTACCGATGCGAGTTGCGGCGCTGTCAACGCGATGCACGACTCCTTCATGCCGCTGGGTGGGATGGTGCCGATGATCAACATCCTGCTGGGAGAAGTTGTTTTCGGCGGCGTAGGTGCGGGACTCTACGGCATGTTGATTTTCGTCATCCTCTCCGTTTTCATCGCCGGACTGATGGTTGGCAGAACGCCGGAGTATCTCGGCAAGAAAATCGAATCGTACGATGTCCAGCTCTCGATGTTGTATCTGCTGATTTTTCCGCTGATTATTCTCGGCTTCACGGCCGTTTCTGTTCTGGCGCCGAGCTTTGGCCTGTCCAGTCTTGCAAACCAGGGCCCGCATGGGCTATCGGAGATCCTTTACGCCTACACGTCGGCGACAGGAAACAACGGCTCTGCATTCGCCGGGCTCAATGCGAATACTTCCTGGTACAACGTCACGCTCGGCATCGCGATGTTTGCCGGTCGTTTTCTGATGATCGTGCCGATGCTTGCCATCGCCGGTAATCTCGCCGGCAAGCGTCGCGTTCCGGCATCTGCCGGCACCTTTCCCGTCACCGGCATTCTGTTCACCACTCTGCTCACGGGCGTCATCCTGATCGTCGGCGCGCTTACATTTGTGCCGGCGCTCAGCCTCGGACCTGTTCTCGAACACCTTCTGATGCACGCCGGTCAGCTCTTCTAACCATCTGGAACTCATGGACAACATCGTCAGCCCCGGAAGATCACGCCTCTCGATCATGAACGCATCGATCGCGCGCCGCGCCGCGATCGATGCTCTGCGCAAGCTCAACCCCGCCGCCATGATGCGCAATCCGGTCATGTTCGTGGTGGAGGTGGGCAGCGTACTGACCACAATTCTGCTGGTCCTGGACATCGTCCATCATCGTGGAAGCTCGGCTTTCGATCTTCAGATCACGCTGTGGCTCTGGTTCACGGTCCTTTTCGCAAACTTCGCTGAAGCTATGGCCGAAGGACGCGGCAAGGCACAGGCCGATGCGCTGCGCCAGGCCAAGTCGGAAACGACCGCGTATCGAATACGTTCCGGGTCCATCGAGGAGATAGCGAGTTCCCGGCTGCGCGTCGGAGATCTGGTACGCGTTGCAGCCGGCCAAATGATTCCGGGCGATGGAGAAGTGATCGAAGGTGTAGCTTCCGTGGACGAGTCGGCCATCACCGGCGAGTCTGCGCCGGTGATACGCGAAGCAGGCGGCGATCGCTCCGCCGTAACCGGCGGAACGCGGGTGCTGAGTGATGAGATCACGGTGCGCATTAGTTCAAATCCCGGAGAAACCTTTCTTGATCGCATGATTGCGCTGGTGGAAGGAGCGGAGCGTCATAAGACTCCGAACGAGATCGCGCTGAACATTCTGCTCGCCGGGCTCACGATCATTTTTCTGCTGGCCGTTGTGACCCTGCAGCCATTCGCCATCTACTCCAAGGCGCCGCAATCGGTATTTGTGCTGATCGCCCTGTTGGTCTGCCTTATCCCTACGACGATTGGCGGCTTGCTTTCCGCCATTGGAATTGCGGGTATGGATCGACTGGTGCAACATAACGTGCTGGCGACGAGCGGGCGCGCCGTCGAAGCCGCCGGCGATGTGAACACGCTCCTTCTCGATAAGACCGGCACTATCACGATCGGCAATCGTCAGGCTGCCGATCTGATTCCGGCTACCGGTGTCTCAAGTGAGCGGCTGGCCGATGCAGCACAGCTATCTTCGCTGGCGGATGAAACTCCGGAAGGGCGATCGATTGTCGTGCTGGCGAAGGAGAGATATGGGCTCCGCGGCAGGGAACTCGGTCAGCTCAGTGCGGTATTTGTTCCGTTCAGCGCAATGACGCGAATGTCCGGAATCGATGTTGAAGGCCGAGTAATCCGCAAAGGTGCGGCGGATGCAATCGCGCGCTATCTCCGCGAGTTTGGCGGCGCATTGCCTAAAGATATTCAGGCCACCGTTGAAACCATCTCGCGTGGGGGCGGCACGCCGCTGGTGGTTGCCGAAAATGGTCGTGCGCTTGGTGTGATTCACCTCAAAGACATCGTCAAGGGCGGCATGCGCGAGCGCTTTCATCAGCTTCGGGCTATGGGCATTCGCACCGTCATGATCACGGGCGATAATCCGCTGACCGCCGCGGCTATTGCACGCGAAGCAGGTGTCGACGATTTTCTTGCCGAGGCAAAGCCCAAGGACAAGATGGACCTGATCCGCCGCGAGCAGGCACAGGGCAAGCTGGTTGCCATGACGGGCGACGGCACCAATGACGCGCCCGCGCTTGCCCAGGCGGATGTCGGCGTTGCGATGAACAGCGGTACACAGGCGGCGAAGGAAGCAGGGAACATGGTCGATCTCGATTCCAACCCAACCAAACTCATCGAGATTGTGGCCATCGGGAAGCAACTCCTGATGACACGAGGCGCTTTGACGACGTTTTCAATCGCCAACGATGTCGCAAAATACTTCGCGATTATTCCGGCGATGTTCGCCGGCGCATTTCCTGTGCTGGGTGCGTTAAACATCATGCATCTGCGGACGCCCCAGTCCGCTGTGCTCTCGGCCATCATCTTCAACGCTCTGATCATCATTCTGCTGATCCCGCTGGCGCTGCGCGGCGTTAAGTACCGTCCTTCCTCCGCCGCGGCCATGCTGCAGCGCAATCTGCTGATCTATGGTGTGGGCGGCATTGTGGTGCCGTTCATCGGCATCAAGGCCATCGACATCGTCATTACTGCGATCGGGCTTGCCTAGGAGAATCCATGATGAAACGCCATCTGGTCACAGCTTTTCTCTACACCGCCATCACAGCGGTGCTTCTGGGCATCGTCTACCCGCTTGTGATCACTGGAATTGCGCATCTTGCCTTTCCGGCACAGGCCTCCGGCGAGCTCATACGGCACGGTGGTGTGCTCATTGGCTCGCGATTGATCGGCCAGCCGTTCACAGGCGCCGGCTATTTTCATTCACGTCCATCGGCAGCAGGCACAGGATACGATGCGGGTGCGTCTTCCGGTTCCAATCTTGCGCCAACCAATAAGTCGCTGATTCAGCGAGTTGCGCAGAGTGTCTCCTCTGAACAAGGCGCCGGGCCGGTTCCCGTGGACCTTGTGACAGCATCGGCTTCCGGACTTGATCCGGACATCTCTCCGGCAGCGGCATACTATCAGGTGCATCGCATCGCCATGGCCAGAGGCTTGTCCGAGGACGCAGTGCGCACCTTAGTGGAGGCGCATACCACGCCACGCGAGTTGGGTCTTCTTGGCGAACCGCGTGTCAACGTGCTGGAACTGAACATCGCCCTGGATGCTTTGAGCCAGACAAAGCGCGCACAGTGACGAGATTAGCTACAGGTTGTTCTGCAAGAAGCTAATGTGCCAGCGACGGTGACTTTACGGCTGGATGTGTCGACACGATCCCTTTGCCTTCCTGCACGACATAGAAGCGATCGGCCGCAAGATTCGTCAGCGTTTCCTTCGCGCCAGATGGCCAGGTCACCTCAACCTTGTCCGCGGCCGCATGTTTTCCCAGGCCGAAATGCAGACGTAGATCATTCTGCGATAGATAACTACCCCCGCTGCGCACCTCGTCTATCTGCAGCAGGTCGCCTGCCGTCACCTTGACGACCGCGTTCAGCGCCAGCAGGTTTCCTTTGGCTCCATGCATCTCCAGGCTGATCCAGTGGTTCTGCGGATCGGCTTCGGCACGCAGAATCATCGGCTGGCCCTCCAGATTTTCGATGACGACCTCCAGATGCCCATCATTGAAGAGATCGCCTACGGCAAGCCCCCGGCTTACCTGGGGTATCTGCACCGCCGGACCGCTCAGCTTGCTGACGTCGCGAAATGTTCCGTTGTGCTGGTTGGCATAAATCAGTTTGGGCTCGCGATAAACCGTCCCAATGCCCGACGCTCCCACCTGTGGATAGACATGCCCGTTCACCAGGATGAAATCGAGCCAGCCGCTGTTGTTCAGATCGATGAATGCATCGCCCCATCCAACGTACGGCGTAGTCGCCCGCGCAATGCCCGACGGATAAGAAACATCGGTGAAATTCATTCCGCCATCATTGCGATAGAGCGTCGCGTACTCTTCGCTGAAGTGGGAAATCGCAATTGAAAAGCGACCGGAGTGCATATAGTCGCCCAGCGCCACGCCCATGTTCGCCTGCTCGGTGCCGTCCTGGTTGACGGCGACCCCTGACGGATAGGCCACGTCGGAGAAGTGCCCATGACCATCGTTCACGTATAGAAAATTCGGCTCGCCGTCATTGGCGACAAAGAGGTTCGTTGGCCCATCGCCATTCAAGTGCGCCCAAACTGCTGTCAGCCCGAAGAAGCCATGAGGATCGTCCACGCCCGCCTGTTTGGAAACATCCTCGAAGGTCCCGTCACCGCGGTTGTGGTAGAGATTGTCGCTGGTGCCCTTCAGCCCGCGCGGACCGCACTGCACCGCCACATCGTGATACTGGCAGGTCTTCTTCGACCCGAATGTCGGCAGATCGTTGAGATGGAAGTCGACATAGTGCGCCACGAAGAGGTCCGGCCACCCATCGCCGTCGTAGTCTCCAAACGATGCGCCGGTAGCCCAGCCGTTGTCTCCGCTCAGTCCTGCCTGTTTGGTGACGTCCGTGAACGTGCCATCGCCGTTGTTACGATATAGAACCACACCGCCGAAGCAGGTAACCAGCAGATCGGGACGGCCGTCGTTGTTGTAGTCGCCCACCGCGGCGCCCATCGCCCAGCAGGGATAGCCGACGCCTGCCTTGTCGGTGACGTCGGTGAATGTGCCGTCGTGATTGTTGTGGTAGAGCGCGCCCTTGGCCTTTTTGCCGGCCAGCGCCATTTCCACGCTGGACGCGTTGGTGAAGTAGATGTCCGGATAGCCGTCCTGGTCGTAGTCGATCAATGCAACGCCGCCGCTCATCGACTCCACGATGTAGCGCGCGTCAGGAGTAGACATGTGACTGAAGTGAATGCCGGTGTGCGCTGTGATGTCCAGCAACTGCGTCGCGGCGCTTGCGGGCGGCGCAGGCGCCTTCGTGGTATGAGTCGGCTGAGCCATGGCCGCCAGTCCGCACAGGCAAACAAGAAACGACAGCACATGGCAACACAGTCGGGCGCGACCTCGCCGCTCAGCGCTGTTCATCTGCATCTGCATTCTTCTGAAGCGAGCCCACCCGCATATCGTGGAAGATCTTTTCGAGCTTGCTTTGCATCTCCTTGTACTTCTTGTAGTCGGCCATATGCTGCGCGGCTTCATCAGTCTTTCCTTGGCGGCGATAGAGCATGCTCAGCCGGTAGTGTGCGACCGTGTTGGATGGGTCCGTCTTCACGGCTCGTTCAAACATCTCCTGCGCCTTCGCGTCCTCGTTCGTGGTCATCAGCACTTTGCCCAGCTCCACCAGCGCGTCCGCATCGTCCGGCTGCAATTCCACGGCGCGCGAGTCCTCACTGAAGGCGCTCTTTGTGTCGCCGCGTTTTGCTGCAGCCTCTCCCATCAGCAGGTGTGCCTTTTCATCATTTGGATTGTCAGCGAGCGCCGCTTGCAACTCGGGCGCCGCCTGCGCCTGCAGTTGTTCGTTCGAGGAGTTGTAGAGTAGCTCGCCAAGCTCAAAGTGCGCACCCGGAAGATGCGGATTGATCTTCAGCGCCTCGCGCAGATTCACGATGGCCTGCGCCTCGTCTCCGTGCCGCGCCAGCTCGCGGCCCATCATCTCATGCATCCGGGCACCATCCGGATCGGTAAGCGCCATGGTCAGCAGGGCCTTGTCCGACAGGTCTGAATACAGCCGGTACGATGTGTAGAGGAGCTCGGTATTCGTCGGCTGATCGGCGAGCAGTTGCGAAACGATAGCCGCTGCCTTTTCTGTGTCGCCGGTGCTGGTATAACTCGTCACCAGCGCGTCACCCACTTCAGCCTTGAATTTCTGTTCCGTCAGGTGCGGCAAGGCATTTTCCAGGTCAGCGCGGGCCGCCTGAAGCTCGCCTGTGTGTTCTTCCGCCAGTCCCAGAAGCCCCTGCAGCTTCCAGAGGTCGGGTTTCAGCTTTACGGCTACGCGAAGCTCCGGAACCGCGCCGGCATAGTCGCCGCGGAAGAACAGCAGCACGCCAAGATTGCCGCGCGCGTCCACATTTTGCGGTTCGAGCGCGACGGCTTTTTGCAGTTCGGGAATCGCGAGGTCCGGCCGCTGCTGCTGCAGATACTGCTGCGACGCCCGGATATGCTGCTCCGCCTGCTGCTTCTTCGAAGGGACAGATTGGCTTACCGCGGAGGGTGCGGCGCAGGGAAGAAGCAGAAGGCCAAAAAGAACAACGCGGCGGATCATGACTCATCCATCATAAGGTGGCAAGCGATGCACAAAAAACAAGAGAACGGCAATGCGCCGTTCTCTTGGTGGGGAGGGATTGCGGGTTAGAAGGAGATACGACCGTAAAGCTGCATGGTGCGGCCTTCTACGGTCACGCTGTTGATCACGCCGCGTTCGGTACCACCGTATGACGTTGCCGTGACTTCCCTGATTGCCGGGCGCATCAAAGCTGGGATGGTTGAGGACGTTGTTTGCGGAAGCACGAATTTCTAGGCCGATGTTTTCCCACGGAATATGGAAGGTCTTGCCGACGGCCGGCATTCACGAGAAGATACTGCGGTCCGTACAGGTTATTCCGTCGCGTTGTTTCCGAATGTGCCGGGATTCGGTTGCATAAAGGCAGCAGGATCGAACCATTCGTTGAATGCTGCGGTGGGCCGGGTTGGGATTGCCGACCTGATCCGGATACTGGGTGGGCTGTTGGCCTTGCAGATGAAGCGAGTTGTCGAGCTCATTATTCAGGGTATACGGAATGCCAGAACTCCAGATGATGGTCGGTGCAACTTGCCATCCGCCGATGGTTTCATCGACCAGCCAGTTGTTGTTCAGGAATTGGCGTCCCTTACCCACCGGCAGGTCGTAAATGGCAGCGGTCTTTGAAGGAGTTGCGGATATCGAAGTTCGATGCTCCGTAGTTTGCGCCGACATCATAGGACCGCTGGTAGTAGTCATTTCCTGAGCTGCTGCCCCAGCCAGACGAGTCGATGCTGTCCAGCATGTGCGACCAGACGTAGTTGCACATTGAATTGCAGCCCATTCGAGAAGCGTTTGTTGATGCGTGGTCTGCAGCGAGTTGTAATTGGAGACACCGTTGTTCGTGCCGCCGGCGCCGGTTTCCACTCGTTGATTGCCCTGGAACAGCGGGTAGGGTCGCTGTTTTGGTCGTTAGGTCCCAGATCTGCTTCGGCACCTGATTGATATCCGCGGGAAAGAGCAGGTTATAGCCGTGGCTCGCGACATAAGCTACCTTCACAACCATGTCGGTGCCGATTTGCTGCTGCACTTCAAAGTTCCACTCCAGGATCTTGGGAACAGGCGTGTGGTACTCCTGATACGGAAATGCCCTGCCCGTTCAGAGCAGCGCGGTTGTCGGTGCAGTGAGATAGGCCTGATTTACGCTCAGCCGCCGGGTCCTTGGTAGATGGTATTTCCGTCGGAGCCGAGAAGTACAACGGGGAAGTTACCGTTTGTGGTGTCATTGAGCTGCCATTGGATCCGAGGGCGCTCCCGATACCCGGTCCGTAGGTGTCGTCGCTCCAGGTGTAACCATAGAGCCCGATGCCCCCACGCGAACGACAGTCTTGGGGCCGTGACCGTAGGAGAATCCGACACGAGGCAGGAAGGTGCTCCAGTTTGGCGCCTGCAGGCTGTCACGGCCGTTTGCCTTCGTTGTGCCGTACCATATCGCGCCGATCGAGCCATCGGCGGGATTTGTGACCGTGGGTCGAAGGAGAGCATATTCCCTTTCACCTCATGCCATCCGGTCATTCCCTGCCAGCGAAGGCCGACATTCAATGTCAGGTTCGGACGAAGCTTGATGTCGTCCTGCACAAAGAGCTGCGGACTCTTCAAGCGGCCGCCCCACTCCGGTGTTACCTTGGCATCCCACTCGTCGTATACCCCAGCAGGAAGTCGGCGAACCCCATGCCGCTTGACGTATCTCCCGCCGTGGCTGCCGTGTATAGCGCCGGTGTAAATTGAAGTGCCCGGCGACTTGGTTACCCCATGCAGTCGAATCTGCGCGATTGATGAGGAACTCACCGCCGAAGTGCAGAACATGGCGGCCACGGATCAGAGTGACCACATCCGAAGGATCGAAGACGAATTCTTTGTAGACGGCGTTCGATTCGGCTGCAGTTCGTACATGTTCCGCCATTCCCAGCCACATTGATGTCAGGGAACAGTGTCGGCCTTGGCGAATTTCCAGCCCAGTTTGGCGGGAAAGCCCTGGCCGAGGGAGTAAGGCGGGAAGAAATTCAGCTGGTCGGTGAATCCCATGCGGGCTTCATTGATGGTTTGCGGGCTGATCGTCCATACCCACGAAACCTGCGCATTGTCGCGGCTGACGTCGCCGCTTTGGCAGTTGATCGGGCAAATCCCTTCGTTGTGATACTGCGCGGGGTTATCGCTGCTCCGTTTCGGAAGCGATGAAGTGGTTGTTTTGATTGATCTGCCAATCGAGCCGCCCGAAGTACTTCGTGAATGGGTTGGAGTTGGGACGTTGAAGAAGAAGTTGTTGCTGAACCCGGAAGCGCCCGCAACATTCGGCGCTCGGATAGTACTTCGAGATCGCGGCTGCAACTGGATCGATCAGATTTGCAGGAATAGTGTTGCGTGCCGTATTCCTCCGCGGAATGTCCTTCCGATGCAAGACGCCGGCGCTATCTACGGTCTGCGTCGTTGGATCATAGAGCGTCGGGAAGCCAGTGAAGTCGCCGTCCGAGCATTGCGGCGGTCGGAACGTTCTCGAAGCCGCGTCGAAGCTGTTCCCGGGTTGATCGTCTTGTCGTAGTTGAAGTAGAAGAAGACCTTGTCTCTCAAGATTGGACCGCCAACCGAGAAGCCGAAGTTGTTGTACGCGGAGCAGGAACGGTGCTCTTCGCGCCAAAGGCATAATCCGCGGCATTCAGTGCATCGTTTTGGAAGTATTCATAAGCTGCGCCGTGGAACCGGTTGGTGCCGCCTTTGCTGATCTGGTTGAAGGTCGCGCCGCCGATTCCGTATTGCGCCGAAAAGGCCGAATCGTCGATTTTTACCTCTGATACGGTTTCCAGCACCATCACGTCGGAGTTCTGGCTCATCGGGCAGCGTGGTCGTCGCGCCGTCGGCCAAAACTGTGTTGTAGGGCAAGTTGCCATTGATGGAAGCCGTCTGGCCCAGTGCGACCGTTGTAGATCGTGGCTGGACGCGCCAGGCAGGAGAGTGACGAAGTTCTGCCAGTCCGCGCCGACCTGTGGCAACTGCAAGAGTTGCTTCGAATCCAGCGTCTGCGTCTGTGCGCCGGTTTCGGTCTGCAGCAGCGGCAGGTCCGTCTTTACGACGACCTGCTGTTGAGCCCCGCCCACGGTCATGGACGCATCTACGGTTACGGTTTCTACCGCAGTGTAATCGGTCCACGGACGTAGGTCTGAAAGCCCGATGCGGTGACGGTGATCAGGTAATGATCCGGAACGATCGAGCCCGTGTCATACAGTCCGGCTCCGTCGGTCGTGTAGGTGTGGGAGATCCCCTTGTCCACGTCGTCGACCTTCACGGTGGCGCCAGGAATGACGGCGCCCGTTGAGTCGGTAACCACCCCGCGAATATCACCGGAGTTCGTGTTCTGTGCGACCGCTGCAACGGCCGGCCACAATAGGGCGACGCCAAGGCTGGCGCGTATCCACTTCTTCATATTGCCTCCTGAAAACTACTTCTGCCTGCGCTCCGCCCCGCTAATGCGGCGGGTTTGCGCTCTTCTTTAATGCATCGGGCTACTGCCAATTCCGCAGTAAGCCCACGACTCCCCGATCACGGAAGGGAAGGACCGCAGATCGCCTCAACCCGCTCCGTTGATCATCGAAACCCCTTTGGACAAGAAGAACTTCTTCTGTGCCCCCGGCATGGAATGCAAGACAACGGTTTGCCTTCACGCCGAGACAAGAGGGTCCCCGGTGATCGTTGCAGATCAGAACAATTTGAGAACAGCATTGTCAAGAGAAATCTTTGCTGCGTATGCTAAGACAATCCTTTGTCTTCAGCGGAATCAACAGATACCCGCAGAAAGATCGATAAAGTCATGGACTCAACCAGCCGGCGCACCTTCCTGAAATTCGCAGCGATGGCTGCCCCTTCCGTCACATCTTTCGGTTCGCTCGCGGCGTGGGGCATGGCGCCGGCCACACTCTCCAGCAGGCCTGTCCAGGCGTGGCGCACCTCAGACAAGCAGCGCTGCGAGCGCGTGGAGGCGCCTGCGTGGCGCAGCGGCTCGGCCACCGGCTCGTCTGTTATCCGGCTGAACCCGGAGGAGCGCTGTCAGGACGTGCTGGGCTTTGGCGCCGCGCTCACAGACGCCTCCTGCTACCTGCTCGCGCAGATGCCGGGCTCTACGCGTGCGGCGCTTCTGAAGGAGTGTTTCGGCGCCGATGGTCTTGGTTTGTCGATCGGGCGCACCACCATCGGCTCCAGCGATTACTCCCGCAATGCCTACACCTACGACGACAGCTCACAGCCTGATCCCGACTTGCAGCACTTCAGCATCGAGCATGACCGTCAGTACATTCTGCCCATGCTGCGCGAGACGCAGCAGGCGAACCCGGAGATCTTCTACTTCTCCTCCCCATGGAGCCCGCCGGCGTGGATGAAGGCAGGGAACTCGCTGCTGGGCGGCTCCATGCAGAGCCGCTACTTCGAGCCGTACGCGGAATATTTCGTGAAGTTCCTCAAGGAATATGCAGCCGCGGGCATTCCGATCCGCGCGGTGACCATCCAGAACGAGATCGACACCGACCAGGACGGCCGCATGCCGCAATGCATGTGGGGACAGGAATACGAGATCAAATTCGTGAAGGAGTTCCTGGGACCGGCGCTTGAGAAGAACTCGCTCGACACGAAGATCTGGATACTCGACCACAATTACAACCTGTGGGGGCGCGTAGCGGATGAGTTTGAAGACCCGGGTCTCTCGAAGTATGTCGACGGTGTCGCCTGGCATGGCTATTTCGGCTCGCCCGCGGCGATGACGCGGGTCCACAACATGTTCCCGCTGAAGAATGCTTACTGGACCGAGGGCGGGTCTGACGTCACCGCGCCGGACTACACGACGGACTGGGCAAAGTGGTCCGGCACCTTCGCCGGTATCCTCAACAACTGGTCGCGGTGCATCGTGAGCTGGAACCTGGTGCTCGATGAGCACGGGAAACCGAACATCGGCCCGTTCTCCTGCGGCGGTCTACTCACGCTGCATTCAGAGACACATCAGCTCACGCGCAGCGGAATGTATTGGGCGCTGGCTCACTACTCGAAGTTCATCAAACCTGGCGCGCGCATCTTCTCCACCAACGGCGAAGTTCCCGGCCTGGACCACATCGCCGCGCAAAACCAGGACAACACTGGAGTGCTCGTGCTCACGAATCGCGGCCAGGACCGGCAGGTTCAGTGTGTGCTCGAAGATAAGTCGCTTGAAGTCATGCTGCCGGCAAACTCCGTGACCACGCTGATCCTGTAAGGCCCTTTCGTGCAGAAAAATGCCCGGTCTCGCGACCGGGCATGTAGGTGTTAGCAGCCGAAACTACTTCGGAGTTGGGCCATCCTCCTGCGGGACTTCTTTGCCTTCGCCGGGGAAGGGCCACTTGCGTTCGAGCGGCTGCATCTCCTCGCGGATGTTCTTGGGCACCTTGTTCACCTTCAGATTTTCGAGCACATGCACGCCGAGTTTACCCGCGCTGGCAATGTCGATGTCGCCATCGTGGTCAAGATCGGTCGCGATGAACTGCGTGCCTGCGCTGGCTGTTCCGTTGACCGACAGCCCATAGCGAGTGAAGACCGGATCGGCTGCACTGTCGGCAATTCGCATCGTTTCCATTGCGGCCTTCGTGCCCTCGCCGCTCGACTTAGCCGCGTCAAGCTGAGCCTTGGTGGGCAGCTTGTACGCATAGACCACGACAGGATCGTACGAGCCGGGGTCCTCGCCGGAGTGACCGCGATAGCGCTTGCCGGTGATCAGCTCGGGAACGCCGTCGCCGTCGATGTCAGCCAGCAGAAGCGCGTGCGACTGCGAGAACGACTCGTCGATGGTGTGGCGGATCCAGAGCGGTTTGTCAGGAGTGCCGGATTGCTCCAGCCAGTAGAGGCCGTACCCGTGTCCCTGACCATAGATCAGGTCGAGCTTGCCATCGTGGTTTACGTCGTAGCCAAGGATGGGGAAGCCGGTATCGCCAAGGTCCCAGTCGCCGTGCCACTTCCACTGATCGTTGTCGGCATCGACCTGCTCGAACCATCCGTGCGTCGTGAGCACGTCGGCCTTGCCGTCGCCGTTGATATCGGCAACGCCAATGCCGTGGCCGTCCTCTTCTTTCCCGCCAAGGTGATGGACTCGCGGCTTGTCCTTGCTGAAATCGATCCAGAGAATACCGGAGCGGTTGTAATGCGCCAGCGCCAGGTCGGGCTTGCCGTCGCCATTGATGTCGGCAAACGCGCCGCCTTCGGTATCGTAACTGTCGGCGATCTTTTCAGCCTTCCACATGGTTCCGGCTGCGGTCGCCTTCACGCCTGGGTTGTGATAGACCCAGACGCCGTTCGCAATCCAGCCAGTGGTGACCAGATCGGGCAGGCCATCATGGTCGACATCCACGATCCACTCGCCGCAGTCGGAAACAAATTCATTGTGAATGCCAACCGTGCGGAACTGGTGCCGCTTCCACTCGCCGCCATTGGCGCCCGGATTCTCGTACCAGTAAGCGCCGCTGAGCAGGTCAGGGAAGCCGTCTCCGTTCATATCCAGCAGAGAGATGCCTTCCGCGTGATCGTTGCCGAGACGGTGCGAGAGAAAAGCGATGCGCGGCTCGCCGCCGGGTCCGTTGCCGGGATGCTGCATACGGAACTCGGTGGCGTGCGACGGATCCTGTGCATGGCCCAGCGCGGGTGCAAGCAGAGGCAAAGCCAGCAATGGTGCAACATGCTTGAAAGAAATCATCATGTAGTCTCCAGGTCGATTAGCTGCGCTCGATCTTCATCGTTTCAGGGTCCCAATGGACGACATTGCCGCGCTCCACGCTCAGATTGCTGAGCAGGGCAGCGCCGGCCGCACGGAATCCGAATACCGCATCCTCGACCACGGGCTGACGGCTGCGGACGGAGTTAAAGAAGTTGTGGAAGTGGTCATAGCTGTCGGAGTAGTCCTCCGGTGCGGTGAATTTCTGCACATTTTCCGGCATAGGACCAGTGAAGTGCTTCTCCGGATACTTCTTTCGATAGTTCTCGATGTACTCCTGCTGCATTGCATCGGCGAAGGTGGAAACGGTGTAGCCCGGCTCGGTTTCGCGCGGCGTGCGCGCAACCGTGACCGTGTTGCCGGCGATGGTCATCAGCCCCTCATCGCCGGTGAAGAGGAAGCCTTCGCTCTCCTCGCCGCCATCCACAAAGTTCACATGCAGGCTGAGATTGAAGCCTTCCGGATAATCGAAGAGCGCGAGCAGCACATCGTCCGCGTCGCGGCCGTCTTTCCAGTAGCGAATCGCGCCGGTTGCCATGGCGCGCGTGGGACCGTGCGATCCCGTGATGAAGTGCGTGCCGCTGAAGAGATGCACGAAGAGATCGCCGGCCACACCCGATCCGTACGCCTTCCACTTGCGCCACTGGAAGAAGTGTTCCGCATTCCACGGAATCTTCGGCGCGGAGCCGAGAAAGCGCGGCCAGTCGCAGGTGGTGGTGCTGGCGTCCAGCGGGATGGAGTAGTCCCACGCGCCGATCGCGGAGTTGCGGTCCCAGTACGCGCTCACCATGTTGAGCTTGCCGATGACCCCGGAAGCAAGCAGTTCCTTCGCCTTCGCGTAGATCACCGAGCTGACACGCTGGCTGCCGACCTGAATGATCCGGTTGGTCGAGCGCGCGGTCTCGATGATCTCCGGGCCGTCCGGATAGATGTGGATCATCGGCTTTTCGAGGTAAACGTCCTTGCCGGCCTTCATCGCATCGGTCGCGGCGGTCTTGTGCCAGTGGTCGGGTGTCGCGATCAGCACGGCGTCGACATCCTTGCGCGCCAGAATCTCACGGTAGTCGCGAGTGGTGAACACGTCCTGCCCCCACAGCTCTTTACAGTGGGTCAGGCGGCCGTCGTAGCAGTCAGCAGCGGCAACCAGCTTGACCCCCGGCACCTGAATCGCGATGCCGGTATCGTGCTGACCCTGGATGCCTGCTCCGATGAGAGCCAGTTGGATGTTGTCGTTCGGAGAGCGCGGCGGCGCGGCCTGCGCCAGCAGCGGCTTCAACTGGGTGGCGGTCGCGGCCAGCGCCGCGGTCTGTATGAACTTTCTGCGATCCAGCATCGTCAAAGATGTCTCACTTTCCCATTGGTTTGGCATTACGGCGCAGGCGCGCTCACTTAGATAGCTCAATCCGCAAATCGCGCTGCAGCAGGAACCGTTACCAACAATACACCGGAGGGCTCCGATAGCCCAATCGACGGTCTTCTTTGGGATGGCAAAGGTGGATTGGGCACCGCTGCGCGCGAGCCTCTCTTCACCAGAGAGGCTTGAACGTTATCGGCGCTTATTCCTGTGGATCGGGCTCCGCTGTGGATACGGAGGACAAGCCGGAAGACAACTGCGCTTGTTGAAGCAGACGATATCCATCACGCGTACGAATGCGATATTTTTGCTGATCTTTGCCGGCGAGCTTCACGGTGATGCGCCGCCATCCTCGATTTGGATTTGCCGCCGGATAGTAAGTGAGCGTGTAGAGGTGTGCCAGATCGTCGCGAATGGAAGCGAAAGCGCGGGCCTCATCTTTCCAGTTCTTTGAAAAATAAGCTTTGCCGCCGGTGGCCTTACTCATGCGTTCAAATACGGCCGTAGAAACGGGTTCATCCCGGGCAGCCTGGGTGCTGATCATATAAATGATGGTTCCCGTCGACTGCGCCAGTTCGGCGACGTCCTCCGGCGGAACCAGACTTGCATTGTCGGGACCATTGGAAAAGACCACGATCACTTTTCGTCCGGTGTAGTGGGCCGTGTCCTTCACTGTAAGCAGGAGGCAGTTATAGAGGGCAGCATCGTCGCCGGCGACCGTGCTGCGCACGCCCCGCAGAACCTGGTCGCGATCCCCCGTGAGTGTTGCCGCGCGGGAAAGATCGCGGCTGTAGGAATAAAAAGCGATCTTGTTCGCTTCTTCGAGCGAGCGAACAAAATCGGCAATGGAGTCCTGGGCAAAAGCGAATCCCCGATACATGTAGTTGCTCGTATCGAAAAGGATGAAGACATTCGCGCCATTAAGCTGCGCAGATAGATTCTGGCCGCCCGATGCGAGGGAGCGGGGCGAGCCCGCACCAGGCTGAGTTGTTCCAGTTGCATTGTCCGGCTGTGCCGGAGAAGTGCTGGCCAGTGAAGGCTCATCGATCAGGCTGCGGGTTATACCGTTGCCTTCCTCAAATGTGGCAATCTTCTGGGGGATTTTGTCTTCGGTGATGATGAAGTCCTGGGGATTAAGGCCAGTGACATAGCGCCCCTTGCTGTCGGTCACGGCAACGTTCAACTGCACCAGGTTCACGTTCACCAGAATGCGGCCGTTGCCTTCCTGTGCGGTTGCGCGGGTGTCCGCATTCGAGCAGAGCGCGAGAGATATCAAGAAGAATAGAAGGTATCTTTTGCCCATAACCGTTTCCGAAATCCCGTCCTTAGTGCTGTCGAAGCAACTCAATGGCCCGGCGTGTCGCTGGCCACTGACTGCAGCGCAACCTTGCCTTGCCGAAATTCGTCGCCCGTCTCCTGCATTGCGCGCTGCACGGCAGACCAGTCCTCCAGGTCCGTCGCAAAAATCTTTGAAATCATCCGCCGCGTCAACTCCGGCACCAGTTGATTGAGCGCGGCAGGGGAGTAACCCATTTCATCTGCCAGACGCGCCCAGTACAGATTGTTCGAATCCCAGGACTCGCCAAACAGCCGGCTGTCGTCGCCTCCGGAAGCAGGGAATGGCTTCACGTTCAGCAACTCCAGCGCATTCGTCTGGGCAAGAATCGGGTGTGGTGTTCCAAAATCTCTGGAAATGCGTTGCGGGCTGGTCTCTGAAGGATGTTGACGCCGCAAATGTTCCAGCTCACGGTTCGCCGATCCAAATGAGGCCATATCCTCGTCCGGAAATTTATCGTGGAATTCCGAGGCAAGATAGAAATTATCCGCCGGCAACAAGCGGGGAGGCGATCCGTTGTGCAATGACGACGACGTCTGTTCCAGCCGCTGCGGACTCATGCGTTCAGAAAGAATCAACAGCACCTTGCGCCGCAACAATTCATTTTGAACGGATGCAGCCAATAGCTCTTCCCCCGATTCCTGATAAAGGGCCGCGGCATGAAGCTCATTCGGGCTGACGTTCCACCACCGCGGCAGCGTGGCGCTTACCAGCAGATCAGGCACGACCTCTTTCCAGATCAAGGCCTGAACATTCTCAGGCGCTATGAAATCTTCCTCGGTTGTTGCAAGCGCGTATGGCAGATCAGCAAGAGACCCGATGAGATATGCGCCTCCGCCTGCGGGCACACCGATACCGAACAACTCAGGCGGCTGCCACGGACGCTCCGCCCCCACAATGGAGAAGCCGGAGAAATCATGCGAGCGCACAAAGAGTGGATTGTTATGCAGGACCTGCGCGCCCGGCGGTTCATAGTATGCGTAGTTCAGGCCCACCAGAGTATCCCTGACAAAGGGTGCGAGCTGCCCTCGTGCCGCTTCGAGCTGCGCGTGAGTGGCCGGCGTCTTGAGCGTCTTCGTCAGATCAGTCTTTATCTGAAGTTCGGCATGACGGCTGGAGTAAATTGTGGGAGCCCATTCCACCTTCTCGCTCTTGCTGAAGATCTGCTGCGGCATCTCAAACCCGCGCAAATCTTCCGCGAGCGGCACCAGAGTCTTCCCAACCGCCGCGCCGTGCTCCATTTGCTGTAAGCCGTCGCTCAGTGCGAACAAAGTGTCAAGTGATACAAGCCGCTGATCCTCAAGCACCGCGCGAATGCGATTGGCAATCTCCGCGTGCACCCGCCTGCCGCTGGCGGTGGTTTGCGAAGGCCCGGCCAGCAGTTCGATAAGGTCATCCTGAGACCAGCTTCGCCGGCCGGTCGTAACCAAAACGAGCGCCTCCAGCGAGCTGTGCGTTGCATCCAGCAGCTGTTGCTCGGTTGCAATTCTGGCAAAGGGCACAATGGTTTTCTGCCAGGATGCATTCAACTGGCTCGCAGGGATTTCGTGCTGCCGCGCCAGTATTTCCCATAGCCCGACGTCCGCCTGAAACGCTCCCAATGTATTTCCGCGAAGAGGAAGGCGTGAAATTCCGTTGATCGCGTCCACCATGCCGACAAAACGCGTCATGGAGTCCTCGTTCAGCTCCGGAAATTCAGAGAAGATCAGGTACCACCGGCCCAGCTCGGAGTAGCGGGCGTTCAGCATCCGCACCGTCTGCGGAGACAGCCGCCTTCCAGCAGGTCGCACGCCGTCCACTTCGCTCAACGTCAAATAGATCTGCAGCGGCCCTGAATCCGTAGGAATGCGCGAGCAGGCCGCCATTGCTTCCAGCAACTGATCGGGTCGATTCCATCTTCGGGCCCGCTTGCTCCAGTCGCGCATGATCTTCGAGTCGATCCTCTCCTTCGGCAGATCCTTCCAGGCATCCAGATTGCCCGGGACATAAGGGTCTCCGTTTGCATCCCAGCGCACTCGTGTGAATAACACCAGGAGCCCCGGCGCCTTGCGAAACGCTGCTCGTGCGGAACGATCTTCCGGATCGGGCGCGCGGAATGCTTCATACAGAGGCTTCAGCCGTGACGCTTGTGTGAGGTGGGCCTGCTGGCTTGGATTGACGCGAGCCAGTGCGTCATAGTACTCGGCAAGCCATCCGTTATCTTTTGAAACCAGATGCAAGACAAAATCGCCCGGTGAGGTTGGACTCGCACCTACCAGATCCTTCCATGCGGCTTCGGCGGCGGCTCCTCCGGGCACCAGCACCCGCCCGGACTGGATACAAATCTGGCTTCCATAAAAGTCCAGCACCCCTCCGTAAGGGAGCAGCCGGGACAGTCCTGGCGAACTTCGCCAGAGCGGTCCGGGTCTCGGCGTCCATTTTGGAGAAGGCCCAGTAGAGCCGCGCGACCGACTGATCACGAACCATCATGTCAATCAGGCTCCGCGTGTTTTTCTTGCCGCCGAGCGCCGACCAGGTGCTCTCATTGATCAATACCGGTATTCGTGATGTGGGGAAGCGATACGTGAACGGAGCATTCTTGCGGAGATCTTGTTCCAGCTCGGTAAGTGGGAAACCGGAATCGATCGTCAAAAAAGCTCTTTCAGAGCTCGAAGTTGTTAAGTAGACCTGTTTTTGCCCACATCCCGATTGCAGCCGGTAGCCAAGGGTTTGCAACAGCGGTCCAGCGTGGTCGCAGTCTGGAATATGAATCGTGCCGGTGGGATCAGTCAGCGCCTGGAGCTCTCTGGCCTGCTGCAAATAACGGTCAACCAGCAGCAGAAACTCGGTGGGTCTTCCGTTGTCGTAGCCTTGCACGAAGACATTGCGCGCCAGCAGCGGCAATACCTTGTCCGCAGGAACCTTCTGGCTGATTGCCGCCATGCGTTCAAACGACCGGAGTGGTCCCGGTATCGCGACCGTCGGTTGCGATTCAACCGGCGGATCGGCGCCGGCAACCGGCGAAGGCGTGCCGGCAAAACAGATTCCACTAGGAATGCAGAGGTAGACGAAGATACCCAGAAGGGCGGACAGAGCACGAAGAGGAGAGTTCATTGCAGTTGCCTCTTCGGAACCTTGGAGTCGCGAAACTCACGCCGAAACCGGGGTCGCCAAGCCTGCGGACTTGGCCGAGGCAAGCATTGGAAGCCGTCAGTTCATTACAAATTGGCCTCAAGTTGCGCGATAACTTTTGTCTCCCGGTTCCATCGTCCGAAAGATATACCATCATTCGACGCAGTCAAGCGCTTTCATCGACGATTCACAGCAAATGACATTGCCGTGACAATTCAACTCGTTGAAGCCTCGGGCTTTATTTCAGTTCTGTTCATTCTTCATCGCTGCTCGCGAAGAGACCGGTTCTCGCCTATGAGACCGGGCCGAAGCCACATGAGCCGCTCGGAACGGCTGGGATCCGAGTGTTGTTATTGAGTCAGCTTGATCCGCCTGAGCAGTTCCTGAAAGCGCGGGTCCGCACGGCAGCCGTCGAAGAGTGGATCAACCCCGAGCATGTTCATGGCAGTGTCATGGCGCTTGTAGGCGCGATTCAGCCACTTCATAGCCGTATCGGTTTCTCCGAGTGCACAGTAGACCTGCGCAACATTGACGCCCGAGATATATTGCTGTTCCGACGCAGCTTCAATGTCCTGGGCAATCTTCAGGGCTTCTTCCCGTTCCCCGCCGAGCGCGAGAGCGTGGCCGCGCAGAAAATCGAGACTGTTCCCTCTGCCAAAAGCGCGGTTCGCTTCTTCGAACTCCCTTTCAGCCTCCGGGTACCGGTGCAATTCTTCCAGAATCTTTCCTTTGACCACATGGGCCTGCGCGAAATCAGGATTGAGCGCCAGGACCTCGTTGATCCGGGTCATCGCTGCGTCAGGCTTACGCAGCAGATAGTAAGTTTCCGCCAGATCCGTCGCAATGATCAGAGACAGGGGATCGAGAGCAAGCGCTCGCTCTAACTCGGAGAGCCCTTGCTGGCCTCTTCCCATGCGCACAAGATGCAGACCGTACCAGTGATGCGCCGTCGAATCCGACGGGTTGATCGCGATGGCTTGCCGGTATTCATCCTCGGCTCCCTTCCAATCCCAATCCCGGTCGGTCTTCACGCCTCCCAGGGCGGTGTGCGCCGCGCTCAGGCTGCTGTCGAGCTGGAGAGCGCGCTCGGCGGCGAACTGGGCTTTCCAAAGCGCAGCCGCAGGATCGGGGCCCCCATATACGGCCAGCGTTATATATGACTCCGAGAGCGCCGCATAAGCCTCGGCATAGTTGCGGTCCGCGCGGATTGCCTCGGTATAGTATTCGATGGATTTGGTGAGACCGCTGGGGGTTCGCTCGTTCCAGAGATACCGCCCGCGCAGATAGGCATTCCTCGCCTGCTCGTTCACGCTGCGCGGCTTCAATCCCGTATACGAACTGCCCACGACCAGGGCGACTTCGCGGGCAATGTCGCTCGTCACCTGGTCCTGCATGGCCAGCAGGTTGCGATCGCTCTCGCGATAGGTCTGCGCCCACAAATGGCGGTCGTTTTGCGCATCCAGCAACTGCGCCGTGATGCGAATCTCGTTTCCCTGGCGAAGGTAGGAGCCTTCCACAATTGCGTCGACGTTGAGGGCCTTCGCAATTTCCTTGAGCGGCATGTGCACGCCCTTGTACTGCATCACCGACCGGCGAGAGATCACGCGCAGCGGCGTGCTCATCGCGAGGTCGGAAATAAGCTGGTCGGTCATGCCATCGGCCAGATAGCCCTGCCCGGAGTCTTGCGCGAGGTCCTGGAAAGGCAGCACGGCTATCGAATGGAATCCGGAAGCCGCTTCGGATGTGCGTGGTGGCGTTCCGCCAGTGCGCAGGAGATGAACTGCCGCCGTAATGATCAGGATGGCGGCCAGGGATACAAGGGATCCCGCGATGAACCATTTGCTGGCGGCCGGACGGTGTTCCTTGGGTCGAGACGTATCAAGGGCGGGAGCAGGAATGGGAAGCTGAGGCGGCATCGGCGCCGCTTCCGGAGAAACCGCCTGTTCTTGTACCGCGTTGTTGGTCACGTGAGCCGGTTGGCCATTGGCCTGTGGTTCCGCAACATCCGCGATGGCGGGCGCGACATCCGAGAGAAAAGAAACCGGCAGACTGCGCAGATGTCGCCGGCCCGCGGATCGGCTCCGCAGGTGTCACATCGGCAATGAAGCGATAGCCCTGCCCGATGACGGTCCGGATAAAGTGCGGATCCCGCGAATCATCCCGGAGTGTCGCCCGAAGCTTGTTAACCGCCGTGTTAATGCTGTGCTCGGTTTCGAGCATCCCGTTTTCGCCCCAGAGCTTTTGCTCAATGGTCTCTCTGCGGAGCAGCTTTCCTGGATTCTGCAGCAGCAGGACGAGCAGTTCCATCGGGATCCGTTCGAGCTTGACAGGACGCCCGGATCGCCGCAGTTCGCAGCCCTCGATGTCCAGCTCGAATTCTTCAAAGCGTAAGGATGGCTCTGGCATCTGGCGCAGCCTCGCGAGGCCCAGTGAGAGACGAATCGCCAGAGGATGAGAAGTATCCGCCTCTGGTCATGTGCGGAGGAAGTGAGAGGAGTATAGCGCCGAGGAATGGGTCTGTAGACAAAAATAAGGCGCCGGACATTGATAACAAGGCGTTTGCGTCTTTAGATCGACTTGACTTGCTCTCTAGATCGTCTGCATTGACTTCTCGTCCCGCCGCACACCAGACTCCGCGTCAACTCTAACCGTGGAACATTCGAGCCCGCACAGAAGGGGATTTGCCTGTGAAGAATGACCGGAATCCAGCCTGGAACAACGAAAGATCTGGCTGTTGCCTCGGCAACGGCGCTGCTTCTATTTGCCGCGACCGCTTCATGCTGGACGGCAGTCGCCCGAGCTGACGGCCCGCTGGCGGCAAAAGTGAAACTGACAACACTGCAAAGTTACAAGGGCAGCGCGTTGCCGAAGCCAGACAAGATCCTGGTCTACGACCTTGTCCCCGGTACCGACATACAGGTCGACAAATCGCAAAAACTTCGTCCCCGGCATTTAATTGCCGGAGATGAAAATCCGGATGCGATCTCCAGGAAGTCCGAAAGCACTTTTTCCGAAGAGCTCGGCAAGAAACTCGCCAAAGACCGGCATTCCAGTGCAACACGTCACCGCAGACACCGCGCCCTCCGACAACTCACTTGTGATTCAAGGAACATTTGTGGCTCTCCGGGAAGGAGACAAGACCCAGCGCGTGACTGTTGGCATGACCCTCGGCTCGGCCCAGGTGCAGACGAAGATCGATGTCCGTTTGAAGACTTCCGATGAAGCGGTCCTCGTGTCGCAATTCCAGACCGAAACGACGACAGCCAAGAATGTTGGAGCGGTGGTTCCGGCTGTGGCGGGCGCTAACCCCGCTGCTGTCGCGACCAAGTCAGTTGTAACCGACCGCAGAAAGACGCTCAATCACTATGTTTCGAAGACGGCAGACGCCTCAGCGAAAGAAATCATCAAGCTGATGGCCGATCAGGGCTGGATCAAGCTCAACGACAAAGGCGAAGTTGTGCCGTAGCACCGTTCATGTCCCCCTGCATTTCATCGCTGTAGAGCCAAAAATCGTTCCCGAGGAGAGCAGCGTGAACCCATGGTCTAAATATGCGCTCGTCCCGCTGTTGATCGCTGCAGCTTCCAGCTTTTCCATGGCGCAGCAGACTGGCGCTCAGCCCCCGGTGAAGGGAATGGCGAGCACCGTCGGACTTTTCGTTTACCCGCAGAAGAATCAGAGCGCCACACAACAGCTCACGGACGAGCAGCAGTGCTACAACTCCGCGAAGACGCAGACCGGGTACGATCCAAACGCCACCGCTCCGGCGACGAAAACAAAAGATCAAAAGAGCGGCAGTGACGACCATGGCGTAGCAAAAGGAGCAGCGCACGGCGCCATCATTTCCGGCGCGACCGGCGGCGATGCTGCGGCGGGAGCCAGACGCGGGGCAATCATCGCCGGAATGCGGTCCAAGCGCGAACAGAAGAAGGACGCCAAGTCCACCCAGCAAGCCGACGACAAAAAGACAGCGCAGGACAAGAAGAAGGACGACTTCAAGCGGGCCACTTCGGCCTGCCTGGATGCTCGAGGCTATTCGGTCCGTTAGAAGTTTTCGCCTGCAATGAGCAAGAGACCTACTGAGAAGGAAGGAACCATGAAGAACATTTTGCGAGCACTTTCGTTGTCGATCATCCTCTTTACTCTGCATCCGGTGCCTTCGGCAAAGGCCCAGGCCGCAGCCTCCAGTCCAGCGATGGATAAGTTCAAAGCGGACATGAAGACGGCTGTGCTGAACGGCAGCATCACCGTGCCCCAGCTCAAAGAATTGCAGACAAATGCCGAGACCTTGAAGGCGGTGAAGGAAAATCAGCGGCCCGGCGCCCCGGTCGATCTTCTGACGCCCTACCGCGCCGTATCTCGCATGAAGGCAATCATGGCGACAGTCAAGCCGCAGGATCGCGAGATTCTGCAGGAAGATGTGCAGGCTCTCCTGGCGAACCAGAAGCCGCAAACTGTTTCAGCCGATCCTCCGAATGCCGGACAGAAACTGGGCAAGGACATCTTCACCGCCGTCATGTTCGGCAAGCCGACCGAAGCCCAGGTCAAACAGCTTCAGGACAGCTTGAACGATCTGCAGCAAGTGAAGAAGGATTCCGGACGCCCCCTGCAGGCCTTGCGGGGACTCAATAAGTCGAAGGGCGAGATCGAGAGCGTGATGAATGCCGGATCTTTCCGCGATCAGGATCGCCAGGCCGTGCTGGACGACCTGAACAATCTGGGACCGCAGGGCGGCGGCGGCATGCGACGCCGTGGCTAGAGCAGGCGTCCTTCAGCCGTTGCAAGGCAATGTTCTCTTTCGAGCGCAGCAGCGGCTAAGGCAGAAACGGTCAAGACAATGAGGGTGATAAGACTCGCATGGTCATGCAGTGTCGTCCTCCTGGTATCCGCGCTCCTGATGGGCAACTGTCTGCGGGCGCAGGAGCCGGCGGATGATTTGCCCGAGCTCACCCTCTCACAGGCGGTCCAACTTGCGATCGATCACAACCGGCCTGTGAAGATCTCTCAGCTCGACATCACAAAGGCGCGTTGGCAGGTGGCACAAGCGAAAAGCAAGCGATTCCCGGAGATCAGCACTTACTTCTTTGGATCGGGGAACCTGACCTCGCCGTCCTTCACCTTTAAGAAGGGAATCTTCGGAACCGTTAACAACGCTCCCTCGCCCTCGCAGGACACGCATATCAAACTGTCTCAGGGATTCACCGGCTACGCGGTCGCGCAGGTCGCGCAGCCTGTCACTCAGCTCTACAAAATCCATCTGGCGATTCGCGAACAGGAATTGGGCGCCGATCTGGCCGGACAAAAGTATCAGGCCAAACGGCAGTCAGTGGTGGCGGATGTACGACAGGCCTACTACGCCGTGCTGCAAACGGAAAGCGCGCTTCATGTCGCGCAGGTGACGGTCAAGCAGTATCAGGAAACAGATAGGGTGGTCCTCGATTACGTCGCACAGCGGTCGGCGCTCCAATCGAGCAGCCTCGAAGTAAAAGCCAAACTGGCGCAATCGCAATATCAGGTGGTTCAGTTGCGCGATACGCTGACTACGCAAAAGGAATATTTGAACAACCTTCTCGGCCGCGACCTGGATACGCCATTCCGTACAGAGCAGGTCCCGCCCATATCGCCGGAAGAAATGGATCTGAAGCTGGCGCGGCAGACCTCTCTCACGCAGCGTCCGGAAATCAAGGAAGCAGAGATCGATGTGCGCCGGGCGGACTACGATCGCAAGCTGGCTAAGTCGCAATACATTCCAGATATCGGCGCAGCCTTTCATTATCTAAGCCCAATCAACACCCAGGTGCTGCCCCAGAACATCGCCTCTGCCGGCGTCGAGATGAAATGGGATCCCTTTGAGTGGGGAGCGCGCCGGGACGATGTGAAGCAGAAAGAAGCCACCGTCGAACAAAGCAAATACCAGTTGCAGGAGACGCGTTCGCAAATATTGCTGGACGTCGACAATACCTTCCGCAAGTTGAGCGAAAGCCGCTCGCTGGTGGTGGTGGCCGGCGCGGCGCGAGATGCAGCCGATGAGAAATTGCGCGAGGTGACCGACCAGTTCGGCAAATCCGTCGTACTCTTGCGCGACCTCCTGGAGCAACAGGCAGCCGCCGCCAATGCGGATCATGAATACCAACAGAGCCTGTTGGCCTTCTGGAGCGCGAAGGCGAACTTTGAGAAAGCTCTCGGGGAAGAGTGAATATGAGACGCAAAATCTTTCGCGAAATTGCGGTTGCCACATCAGTCGCCGCTCTGATGCTTGCCGCATGCAAAGAAGCCACGATCTCTGCAAAATCGCCAGTGCCTGTCCGCACGGCCATGGTGCAGAACATCGTCATCGGCAACAGCGTGCGGTACTCGGCCAGCATCGTTCCCTATTCGCAAGTGGACCTGGCCTTCCAATCCGGCGGCTATATCGATCATGTCCGCCAGGTGAAGAGCGCCAGCGGTGGAATGCGCAACATCGATCAGGGTGACTTCGTACAGAAGGGAACCGTCCTTGCCGTGGTACGCGAGCAGAGCTACCGCGACAAACTCCAGCAGGCTAACGCGCAGTTGTCACGCTCCCAGGCCGAATATGAGAAGGCGAAGCTCAGCTTTGACCGCGTCTCTGCGCTTTACGCATCCCAAAGTGCCACCAAGCCGGACTTCGACTCAGCACAAGCACAACTGGACAGCACGACGGCTGCTGTGTCCGGTGCAAAGGCGGATGTGAACGAGGCCACGACGGCACTCGGGTACTGCTCGCTGCGAGCGCCCTTCGATGGCTGGATCGTCAAGCGAAGCGTCGATACCGGCAGCTTCGTCGGACTGGCGACCAACGGCTTTACGATTGCGAACACGCAGACCGTAAAAGCAGTCTTCGGCCTTCCTGACACGGCGGTCGGCCGCGTGAGACTTGGTCAGCGTCTGAACGTTTCTACCGATGCACTCGCGCAGCCGTTTGCCGGAAAGATCACGGCGATCTCTCCGGCCGCGGATCCCAAGAGCCGCGTGTTCTCAGTGGAAGTGACGATTCCCAACTCCAGGAACCAGTTGAAGTCGGGCATGATCGCGTCGCTGGCACTCCAGGGCGAACCGCTCGAGCATTCTGTGCTGGCCATCCCACTTTCCGCGGTGGTGCGCAATCCGCAGAGCGCCGACGGGTTTGCCGTCATGATCGCTCAAGGTGATTCCGAGATCGAGTCCGTGCGGTTGCGCCCGGTGACTCTCGGCAATGTTTACGGAAACATGATCGCCGCCAACAACGGCATTCAATCGGGAGAACGAGTCGTAACGACTGGAGTTTCTCTGATCAAGGATGGAGATTCCGTCCGCGTGATTCCTTAGAGAGAACAAACCGAGATACCGGGCACCGTTTCATCAGCGAGTGAAAAGCATGAGTCACAAGTCCGAAACCGAATACATCGCTCAGACGCACAACACCGCGCGGTTCTTCACCGAACACCGCCAGGTTGCCTTTGTGCTGCTGATCGCTGTGGCGCTGTGGGGCTGGTACGGCTACCAGCACATGTCCAAGCGCAAGGATCCGAAGATCCCGGTTCGCGTGGCCGTGGCCAGCACGCAATGGCCGGGCGCGACTGCCGAAGAGGTGGAGCAACTCGTGAGCCGGCCGGTAGAACAGACGATGGCGCAGAATCCGTTCATCAAAGCGCCGTTGCCATCCGATTTCGGCATTCGTTCGATTAGCTTTCCGGGGCTGTCGCTTGTCTACGTACAACTCGACGACAGCGTCACCGATACCAAGAAACAATTCGCCGACATCAATCTCAAACTCAACGCGCTCAACGATAAGTTGCCGCAAGGGGCCGGCCCCATCCAGTTCAACAGCGACTTCGGCGACACCGCCGCCCTGATGCTGACGGTTGCAAGTCCTCCCGCCAGTCAGGTCGACATCGCCTTACGTGCCAGATCTGTAGAGGATGCAATTCGGAAGACACGGGAGGCCGAATCAAAGCGCTCCGCCGGGCCGCGCATCAGCGTCGTATACGCCTTCCCCGCCTCCGTTTCCGCCGACCTGGTGCGCGACTCACTGGCGGCTGTTATCGCTTCGGCAAAGGACGAGTGGCGCAATTCGCGATCCCCACTTCTTCGAAGGCAGCGGATTCATTGGCGTCGACATAACGTCCAGGCTGAGCGACGAGCAACTGAGCACGCTGGGCGACGAGTGGGTGGAAGAAAATCTGCATCGTTCGGAAATTCATCCTGACGCGTGGAAGGCAGCCTTCATCCGTGACCCTGGAGACACCGAAGCGCGCCTCGCCGCAGTCGCCGGCGATAAGTACTCCTATCGTGAGTTGGACGACTATACCGATCTGATCGCGCGAACCCTGCAGGGAGCGCCAGAGGTTGCCAAGGTAGATCGCAAGGGTGTCCTGTCGGAGCAGATCTACCTGGACTACTCGCAGGAACGGCTCGCGGCCTATGGCTTGCAGCCCTCCAATCTAAAAAGCATTCTCGGAGCCCGCAACATCACGCTGCCCGGAGGGCAGCTGGAAGTCGGAACAAAATCAATACAGATTGATCCTTCGGGAAAATTCAGCAGCGCTCGCGAAATAGGCAACGTCATCATCAGTGCGTCTTCATCCGCCGCGCAAAGCCCGGTCTATCTCAGGGACCTGGTCGATATCTCGCGTGGATATCAGAGTCCTGCGCGGTATCTGAACTATCTGACCTGGGCTGACAAGAATGGTGCATGGCATCGCAGCCGCGCCGTCACACTGGCCATGCCGATGAAGGATGCGGCACAGATCGGGGCCTTTGGAAAAAGCGTCGATGCAAAGCTCGCCGCTGTAAGACGCTATCTGCCCGAAGATCTCGTCATCGCCCGTACCTCGGATCAGCCCCTGCAGGTGAAGGAGAACATCAGCCTCTTCATGGACGCGCTGTACGAGGCCATTCTCCTGGTGGTGCTGGTCTCATGGCTGGGCTTCTGGGAGTGGCGTTCCGCCTTGCTGATGGCAATCTCGATGCCGGTCACTCTGGCCATGACATTTGGCGCCATGTACCTGCTCGGCATCGATATCCAGCAGGTCTCCGTGGCTACGCTGATCATCGCCCTGGGCCTTCTGGTTGACGATCCTGTACTCGCTGGAGATTCCATCAAGCGCGCGCTTGCCGAGGGCCAGCCCAGGATCATAGCCGCCTGGCTGGGGCCAACAAGGCTTGCGACCGCAATCATGTATGCGACGGTTACGAATATCGTCGCCTATCTGCCGTTCCTGATGGTGACCGGAAGCACAGGCGAGTTCCTGCATAGTTTGCCGATCGTCATGACCTGCTCCCTGGTCGCTTCGCGGCTGGTTTCGATGACCTTTCTGCCGTTTCTCGCCTACTATCTTCTGCGTCCGGAGAAGAAGCCGGAGAAGACGATTGAGCAAATGCGCAGCGTAGGTTTTTATGGATGGTATGCGCGGATCGCGCGGTACTCCATCGAACACCGCTGGAAGTTCTTCATCGGCTCTCTGGCCTTTCTCGCCTTCGGGGCCTTTGTGTTTTCGCGTTTGAATGCCGCGTTCTTCCCCGAGGACGTGCAGTACTGGTCGTACATCGACGTCTGGTTGCCCAATGATGCGAATCTGAGCGCCACCAACGATACCGCGCGCAAAGTGGAGGAGACAGTCAAAGCGCAGGCGGCCAGGTTCGCGCAAGAGCACCCAAACCACGACGGCCATTCCGGTCCAGTGCTGCGCTACGTCACAACTTTCGTAGGCGGCGGAGGTCCGCGGTTCTGGTTCTCCGCGTCCCCTCAGCTCCAGCAGTTGAACTACGCGCAGGTGCTGATCGAAGTTACTGACAAAGAGATCACGCCGCAGTTCATCCGCGAGTTACAGCCGGTCCTCTCGGCGTCGATTCCCGGGGCGCGCATGGACGCACGGCAACTGCTGACCAATCCGATCGACTATCCAATTGAGATTCGCGTTTCCAGCACCGCCGACGTCAACGCCGCGCAGGAGGGCGAGGATATTCGGCAGTTGCGCAAGATTGCCGGCCAGGTCGAAGACATCCTGCGCTCGTCGCCTTTGTCTGAGCGCACACGCAACGAATGGGGAGACGAGAATGCGCAGGTCGCGCTCACGGTGGATCCGGATCGCGCGAATCTGGCGGGCATCACGAATATGGATGTTGCTAACTCTTCTGTTGCGGGAATCAGCGGAACCACCGTCGCCGCTCTTCAGGAAGGTCAGAAGCAGATTCCAGTCGTGGCCCGAATGCGCATGGACGAGCGCGCGCGCCTCTCCGATATTCAAAATCTCTATGTCTATGCGTCCCAGGACAGCTCCAAGGTCCCGCTCACGCAGCTCTCGCAGATCGATCACGACCTGGTGAACGGGCGCATCATTCGCCTCGAACAGTTCCGCACGATGAACATACGCAGCTTTCCCATCGCCGGGCATTTGAGTTCCGAGGTAATCAAAGACGTCATGCCGCGTTTGCAGGCACTGCAAGCTTCGTTGCCGCCGGGATATCAGATGCAGATTGGCGGCGAATATGACAAGACGAAGTCCGGCTTCAAGAATTTAGCGATGGTGATGGCCATCTCTTCCTTCGCCGTATTTCTCGCGCTGCTCTTTCAATTCAAGAACGCCATCAAGCCTCTGCTGGTTCTGGCGGCGGCTCCTTACGGGATGATCGGCGCTTTCTGTGCTTTGTGGATCATGCATGAGCCCTTCGGGTTTATGGCATTTCTCGGCGTCGCCAGCCTCGTCGGGGTCATTGTGAGTCACTCCATCGTGCTCTTCGACTTTATTGAGGAGCGGCACTATGCGGGCGACGATTTTGAAAATGCGCTGATTGACGCAGGAATCCTCCGGCTCCGGCCGGTACTGATTACCGTCTTTGCGACGGTGCTCGCCCTTTTCCCACTCGCGCTGCATGGCGGCCCGCTCTGGAAGCCTCTTTGCTATGCGCAGATAGGAGGCCTCCTGGTAGCCACCATTGTGACCAAGCTTCAGGTGCCTGTCATGTATGCAATCTTTGTGCTTGATCTGAAGGTGCTGGAATGGAAGACGGTGGAGACGCAGCCGGTGGCGGTCGCAGCCGGCGCCCCGGAGCTCTGAATATCTCTGTTGTGTGAAGGAAGTGAAGATGAAAGTCGGACTACAGTTTGCACTTGTGATCGCCTCGGCCGTGTTTCCGCTGTCACTTTGCGGACAGCAAAAACCGGAGAGTCCGACGCCGCATGCTGCCGGTTCATCCATTCTGCAGGAGTACGATCAGGCGCTCGATCAGATTGCCGAGCGCGCAATGCGGTCGGTGGTTCAAATCGACGTCACCAGTTACAGCCTGCCGGAGCATGGCCAGGGCCAGGGCGAGGATTCGCAGAACTTTCAGCGCCAGCGCGCCCTGGGCTCAGGTGTGATTGTTGATCCGGATGGATATATCGTCACCAACAATCACGTCGTCTCCGGAGCACTGCGGATTCGAGTAACAATCTCACCGGCAACAATCGAACTGGTAACGGGGCGCACCGTTCTTTCCCGCAAGGAACGCGTCTATGATGCGAAGCTCATCGGCACCAATCGCTATGCCGATCTGGCAGTCATCAAGATTGAAGAGAAGAATCTGCCCGTCATTCCGCTTCAGGAAAACTACGATATACGGCTGGGGCAGACTGTGATCGCGATCGGATCACCGGAAGGGCTGGACCATACGGTGACCAAGGGAATCATCAGCGCCCTTGGCCGCCAACCGGAAGCCGACCGCCCCATGGTCTACGTTCAAACGGACGCGCCGATCAATCCGGGCAACAGCGGCGGCCCACTTATCGATCGCAACGGGAACCTCGTCGGGATCAATACCTTTATCTTTACTTCCGGTGGCGGAAGCGAAGGCCTCGGCTTTGCTATTCCGGAGCCGATTGTCCGATTTGCATATCTGCAACTCAGGCAGTTCGGCACCATTCCAGCGTCCACCATCGGAGCACATGCACAGACCATCACGCCTACGCTGGCTGCCGGCCTCAAGCTTCCTCAGGACTGGGGTGTACTGCTTTCCGATGTGGACGAAAAGGGGCCGGCCGCGGCTGCAGGTCTCCAACCCAAGGACCTGGTCCTGTCTATCGATGGAGTTCCGATTGACTCTCTGCCCAAATATGCTGCGTTTCTCTACCTGCATCCGCGAGGCCGGCGCATGGAAATGCAAGTGCTGCGCAACGGCAAAGAGGTCTCGGCGGTGCTCACGCCCGTCCCGGCGATTCAGACAATTGAAAACCTCTCTGATCTGATCAATCCCAAGACGGATCTGATCGGTCCTCTCGGCATTTTTGTGCTCGATCTGAAACGGCCGCTGGCAGATGCCATGGGAACTCGCGCCGAGTCCGGTGTGATCGTGGCTGGTTTGCTCAGCGGAGAGCCGGCTACACTCGCCGACCTTCGAGTTGGAGACGTGATCACCTCCGTCAACGGCCAGCCTGTCAGCGATACGGAGCACCTTCGGCAGGATATCGTCGGCTTCAAGCCCGGCGATGCAGTTGCGCTTGCGGTCGAACGGCGCGGCGTCATGCAATACGTTGCCTTCGAGGTGGAATAGCGGCGCAGTGTTCTGAGTCCCCTTCCAACACGAAGAAACCGCCTCAGGCGAGGCTGAGAAGTTCTTTGCCCGGAGAATCAGAACGGCCGCCGTCTACATCGCGACTCTAAGGGTCTCCTCGCGCGCCTCCATCGGCACGAGTGTGGAGGCATGCGTGTCACTGCTGATGGAAGTCTGCGCAATTGCCACTTGTGCTGCCGGAATACGTGCCGGCGAACAGGACACGTAGTCTAACTCGAGCGTCAGCAGGAATTCGATCGACTCCGGATCGCCTCCATGTTCGCCGCAAACGCCGATTTTGATGGCCGGGTTGGCCTGGCGCGCTTGCTCGATTGCCATCTGCATCAGCGCTCCCACACCTTCGCGATCCAGCGTGATGAAGGGGTCTTTCTTGAGGAGTCCGGCCTCAAGGTATGCATCCAGATATTTGCGCGCATCGTCCCGCGAGAAGCCGAACGTCATCTGCGTTAAGTCATTCGTGCCGAAGGAGAGGAAGTCCACCTCCTTCGCAATCGACCGGGCGCACACCGCCGCTCGTGGAAGCTCGATCATCGCGCCGAACTTGTACAGCGTGGAATGCCGCAGCTCGGCGAAGACAGCTTCCGCTGTCTCGTTCACGAGCCTGCGCATCGCGCGAACCTCCTCCACACCGGCGACCAGCGGCACCATGATCTCCGGCACCGTGCGCACACCCTTTCTCTGCACAGCAATTGCCGCCTCCAGGATCGCTCTCACCTGCATCACGATGATCTCCGGATGCGTGATGCCCAGCCGGCAGCCGCGATGTCCCATCATCGGATTGGTCTCCTGCAGGTCGCGCGTACGTGCGCGCAGCCGTTCGAGCGCGGCGACTTCGCCCACATGGAGACCGCGCTGACGTGCGCGGCGGAGGCGCTCGTCGATCTCTTCCAGCCGCGGCAGAAATTCGTGCAGCGGCGGATCGATCAGCCGGATGGTGACCGGCAGGCCATCCATGCTGCGGAAGAGCGCCTCAAAGTCGGCCTTCTGCATCGGTAGCAAATGGTTGAGCGCCTGCTGTCGCTGATCGGGGTCCTCGGTCAGGATCATGGCGCGAATCCATTCCAGGCGCTCGGGGGCGAAAAACATATGCTCCGTCCGGCACAGCCCGATGCCCGTGGCCCCAGCACGTCTTGCCCGCTCCGCATCTTCCGGCGTATCTGCATTGGCCCGAATGGGTGTCACGCTGGCGCACTTCGCCCAGCCCAGAAATTCATGCAGCGTCGCATTGTGCAGCGAGGCCGCCCGCACCGGCACTTTGCAAGCAAATACTTGGCCGGTGAGCCCGTCGAGTGATAGCCAGTCGCCTTCACGCAGCAGCAGGTCGCCGATCTTTACCGTGTGCGCCTGCTCGTTCACCAGCACCGCGGCGGCGCCGGTAATGCAGCACTTGCCCATGCCGCGTGCGACCACCGCGGCGTGGCTGGTCGCTCCGCCATGCGCCGTCAGAAATCCGACGGAGGCCTCCATGCCGTGAATATCGTCCGCTACTGTCTCCTGCCGAACAAGAATGATGGGCGTCTCGCGATGTTTGCCGGCCATCGTTACAGCACGATCGGCTGTCAGCGCAATCTTGCCTACGGCCGAGCCGGGAGATGCCGGCAGTCCGCGCGTTATCGGCGCCACATCCACCTCGGAGAGATCGAGCTGCGGGGACAGAATCTCGCCAACCTGCTCCGGTTTTACGCGCTGCAGCGCTTCTGTTCTGGAGATAAGCCCCTCATGGGCCATATCGACCGCACACTTGAGCGCTGCAAGCGCACTGCGCTTCGCCGTCCTCGTCTGCAGCAGGAAGAGCTCGCCCTTCTGCACCGTAAACTCGAAATCCTGCACCTCGTGCAGGTGCGTTTCCAGCCTCTTCGTGACGGAACGAAGCTGCCGGTATATCTCCGGCATCGTCTTTGCGAGCTCGGAAATCGGCAGTGGCGTGCGGATGCCCGCGACGATGTCCTCCCCCTGTGCATTGGGCAGAAATTCGCCAAAGATCTCCGAGTCACCCGTGATGGGGTTGCGCGTGAAACCCACTCCCGTGCCGCTGTCCATTCCGGAGTTGCCAAAGACCATCGCCTGCACGGTCACCGCTGTCCCCGCATCCTCCGGAATGTCGTACATGCGGCGGTAGTGCTGGGCGCGCGTATTCGTCCACGATTGAAAGACCGCTTCAGTCGCCATCAGAAGCTGCTCCCGCGCGTCCTCCGGAAATGGCCGGCCTGCATGACGCAGCACACATGCCTTGAATTCGGTGATGATGGTGCGCAGAGCTTCTTCGTTCAGTTCGAAATCAAATGCGGCGTTGTATTCACGCTTCACTCGCTCCAGGATTTCGTCGAACTGCGTCTTCGGAACCTGCAGGACCACCGCGCCAAACATCTGGATCAATCGGCGGTAGGAATCGAGCGCAAAGCGTAAACCGCCATTGGCTGCGGCCAGTCCGTCCACATTGGCTTCGGTCAGCCCCACGTTCAGGATGGTGTCCATCATCCCCGGCATCGATACCGCTGCGCCGGAGCGCACGCTCACCAGCAGCGGTTGCTCGACGCCGCCGAATTTCTGGTTCTGTTTCTTTTCCAGCCATGAAATGGCCGCATCCACGGCGCGCCCCAGGCCTTCCGGTAGCCGTTTGCGCTTCAGGTAGTGTCGGCAAGCGCTGGTCGGGATCGTGAAGCCGGGAGGCACAGGAATGCCGAGCCGCGCCATCACCGCCAATCCAGCGCCTTTCCCCCCGAGCAGGGCCTTCATGGATCCGTCTCCGTCGGCGGTCTCTGCGCTGAAGCGATAAATGCTGGACTTGCTCCCGGACTTGTTCTCCGACGTGGTCATAGACGCGATGGACATTGCTGACTCCTAGACAAATGACTGGATAAATGACTGGCGTATCGCCGCCGACTCCGTATTGCGGCCGACTCGTGGAGTAGACGCGAGGGGCGAGCTTGAGGGCAAGCGCGGGAGGGCCAAATGGGCACTCGTCCGATTCGGACGAGTGCCCATTAATTTGCACAAAACCATAAAAGATGTTCGTTTTCTCCTCGACCGTTTCGGATGCGCACCCTACAATGGAGCGCCATGCCTGCTGTCCCCATCACCCCACGGCTGCTTCAGGAGTTGAACGACGCGATCGAAGAGCGCCGCGTGCAGGAAGGGGTCGCTCTGCTCGGACGCCTCGATTGCAAGCAGATCAGGTTGAGCGCATCGGGTACGCTGCAAGCCCCATTCCTGTTGTGCCTGGCGCAATGGGTGGATCTGGGCTACGAATCTCCGCAAATGGTGGACGATCTAATGCAGCAGCTTTCTCCGGAAAGCCGGGCACAGATGCCGCTGCGCGACTTTCTGATGGTTCGCATGGCCGAGGCGTTCGCCGCCATGGCGCACGAGGACACGGACCGCGCGATCGATCTGCTTGCCTTCGTACTGGCGGCGGAGCGCGAATTGGGAAGCGAGCACCTCAGCGTGCTGGCGCATTTCTGGAAAGGACGCGCGCACCGCAAGAAAGGCGAGTACCAGAAAGCCTCAGAGGACATCGTCGCCGCGCGCCAGTTGGCTCAGCATCTAGAGCTGAAGAAGCTGGCCGCGGCCATCCAGATACAGGAAGCGTGGCTGGCCTTTCAGCGTGCAGAGCCAAAGGAAGCCTGTTCGTTGCTCGACCAGGCCGAAGAACAGCTCCGCACAACAGACGACGATATTTCGCTCGGCAACATCAGCTCCGCTCGCGGCAGAATCGTGCGCCGCACGGGTGAATATGCCGAGTCTCTGGCGCATTATGAGCGCGCGGTCGCCATCTACCAGCGGCACAATGCGGATCATCGCAACCTTGCCCGCACGCTGGTGAATGCGGCCTATGTAAAACGCCTGCTCGCGCTCAATCTGCGCAAGCAGTTGGACAGGCCTGCGCGCAAGCCGGCGAATGGCGGTCCAAACACGTCGAGTGGCAACGGAAGCGTGAAGCGCCGCTACATGGCGCTGTGCCATCAGGCCCTCGCCGATCTGGAGGAGGCGGGAAGGATCTACGCTCTGCACCAGCATCACGGCGGCACGGGCTCCGTGCTGGTCAACGGTGGACATCTGCATCTCGATCTCGGCGATATCGAACGCGCCGCAGTGGAAGGCGCGAAGGCATACGAGCTGGCGCGTAGCAAGCACGACCTCATCCTGATGGCTCGTGCGCGCATCCTCGAGGCCTATGCGGAGAATGCCCGCGTGGAAGAGGAGCTCGGTGAAGACGCGAACATCGCCACCCACGCCCACCAGGCTCGCCGGTATGCCGAGGAGGCGGTGCAGCTCGCACTGCAGACCCAGAACCGCCGCCTGCTGGCCGGCGCGCACATCGCCTGCGGCATGGTGGCGGCAAGCGATTTCTTCTGCGAGTGGGAAGAAGCCCGCCGCTGCGAGATGGAGTCCGCCGCCCTGCTACGGTCGTACGATCGCGATCATCTGGGAGAAGAGCTGGCAATTCTGAAATCGAAAATCATGCGCTCCATCGGTATCGATGAGACATTGCGCGCATGGTCGCAGGGCATTGTTGGCCGCAAAACATTTCAGCAAATGACCGAGGAGTTTGCCGAGGTGGTGATACCGCAGGTGTGGCTACGCGAAGGGAAGAAGGTCTCCCGCGTTGCCGAACGGCTCTCCATCTCGCCCAAAAAAGTGCGCCGCATTCTGCGCCGTGTTGGCGTGCTCCACGCGACATGAACAGCGGGCGAAAGCTGAATGGAGCAGACTTCCTGATCGCGCCGATCAACCCGATGCGCCCCTATGCCACCTGCAGACCAGGTCGGGTGCGCGCTTTGGATATCAGTGTTCGGACTTCCTCGTCGGTCGTCTGTGAAAAATCACGATAGAACGCGCCAACGGCAAAGAAATTCCGTGGTGTGTTGGCGCAGATCACCTCGTCCACTTCATTGCGGAGCTCGTTGCAGGTGCTCTCCGCGGCTATGGGCACCGCAACGACGACCCGCTCCGCTTTCGGTTGCAGCGCACGCGCGGCTGCGAACATGGTTGCCCCGGTCGCCAGCCCATCATCGATCAGGATTGCTGTGCGGCCATCGATACGCATCGGACGATGCCCATCGCGGTAGGCTCGTTCACGGCGCTTGATTTCGATCTCCTCCCGCTGGATGGCCGCCTGGACGACATCCTGAGAAATGCCCAGATGATGGACAATCGACGGATTGATGACCACGGTTCCACCACTCGCGACGGCACCCATGGCCAGCTCTTCCTCTCCCGGCACGCCGAGCTTGCGCACGATAAAGACATCCAGCGGCAGATTCAGTTGGCACGCCACTTCATAGGCGACCGGAACACCTCCGCGCGGTAATCCGAGCACAATCGCGTCCTGGAGATCGTGCGTCTTCGCGACGATCCGCGCCAGCACTCGCCCGGCATCTCTGCGGTCCTGGAACATCTATGGAGATCCTCATAAAAGCGATGCGGTTCCGCAGGCTGCGGATGCCTTCTGGCGGCATTCCTCGAAAGGAAGCGCATCTCACTTTTCAACCACTTCGGAGGTTCACCATGCCGACGAAATCGACTGTAGAAGCAGCCAAGGAAGACCTGCGCGAGGGGAAATCGGCATCGACCGCCGCCGGGGAATTCGTGCATGAAGAGATCGAGCATGTGCGCGAGGGCAAGCATGGAGCGAGATCGCCCCAGCAGGCCATCGCGATTGGTTTGAGCAAGGCACGGCGAGCGGGCGTCCCCTTGAAACCGCCAGCCCGCGGAAAAACCAGCGAGGCGACGCGGAAGCGGTCTGAGCGCGACTATGAAAAGGGGCAGAGCGAACCGAAGACTCGTGAGGAGGGTTCAACGAAACGTGGTCGGGCCCGCGTGGCTGCTCTGAAGCGCGAGCCCAAAAGCACTGCTTCTCACAGCGCATTGTCACGCCAGGCGAAGGGAGCCGCGCGGCGGCGGGGCCAGACTGTACACAAGACCGCCTGACCTTATAGCGTTTCGGCGGTCTCTCTTCCCCCTCGCAGCAAATTTGCAAATCTACAATAGGCTCATGGACAGGACACTGAGCGGGGCGCCACGCGATTCTTCCGCGACACCGCCGGTGTGTCTCACGATCGCAGGCTTTGATCCCTCATCCGGCGCCGGCATTACCGCCGACCTCAAGACCTTTGCCGCATACGGAATTTATGGGGTCGCGGCGATCACCGCGCTGACCGTTCAATCGACGCAGGGTGTGCGGGAGATCGATCCGGTACGACCCTCGCTGCTTCGCGAAACGCTCGAGTGTCTGGCGTCGGATGTCGAACTCGCCGGCGTGAAGCTGGGCATGCTGGCCAGTGCGGGCGTGGTGGCGGAAGCGGAGCATTTTCTGCGGACGCGGCCTGATCTGCGAAGCCGCGCAGTGCTGGATCCGGTGCTGCGATCAAGCTCCGGCGCGGCATTGCTGGATGCGGAGGGAACGGCGCTGCTGCGCGAGCGGCTGCTCGGTGTGGTGGGGTGGATTACGCCCAATCTGGATGAGCTGGCGCTGCTGACCGGTGTCGAAGTGCGAAGCCGGGAGCAGATGGAGGCTGCTGCGAAGCGGCTTGCCCGCCAGGCGGCGAATGCCGGGAATCCCGGCCTTGCGATTGTGGTGACAGGCGGTCATCTCGACCGGCCGGATGATTTCCTGCTTCAGGACGGGCAGGGAAGCTGGCTGGCCGGCGAGCGGATTGAGACGCCTTCTACCCACGGCACAGGATGCGCCTTTTCCAGCGCGCTTCTGGCCGAGCTTGTGCTGCGGCGCTCCGGCAGTGAAGCCGTCGAATGGGGGGGCGAAGGGATATGTCCGCGAAGCTTTGCGTGCTGCCTATCCCGTCGGCCAGGGCCATGGCCCGCTGCATCACCTGTTTGCGTACAAGCCGTCTGCTAGTTGAGCCGGGCGATCGTGTGCGGAGCAGGGCCCACGGCCGGGGCTACATCTTGAATCGGAGGATCGACCGGCAACACCCGGGCCCGTGCCTGCTGTGCCGCGAGGATGTCCTCCTGCAGCACGACGAAGCGGCGGATGTACTTGAGCGCGTGGGGTGCTTCCACCATCTCGCGCAGGTGGTAGATCCAGGAGTCGGCTTTGAGCGTGCGCCGGGCAAAGGCGCGCCGGTGCACCGTCACGATCTGGCCGTCTTTCCGTCGCTGGGGATAACTCACGGCCGGCACCATGAAGCTCATCTGCTGGCCGCCCTTCCAAAAGGCCTGCGCAAATTCATGGGAGAAGAGCAGGAGATAGCAGTTGCGGCCCTGGCAGAGGTGGTCGATGGCCTCATCGAAGCCCAGCCATTCCGGCGCGGCATAGGCACGATACCAGGCGCGGAAGTCGAACCCGTTGGAGCGCGCCTGCAAAACGATGTGCCGAAGCACTTCCTGCCTGGTCATGTCCGTCCTCCCGGGGTAAAAGCGGTTGGGGGGTGAGCGGTTGAACGCGGACGTGAAATTTCTGCAAGCATACCCAAATTGTGCGGCGTCCGATAGCCGATAGTTTCCGTCTGTTGATGAGAGAGAAGTGCCCGCTCCGCCATTCGCACCTGGACCATGGAACAGGTAGTTTGGACAAATGAAAGCAGGGCGGCGACTTTGAGGCCATTGGCACTGTTGAAGATGAGGGAGAGTTCCCAACAGACCGGAATGCGGTGGATCTGCCTCGCCGGGGCGGTCCTTGCCGCGGTATGCCTGCTCCCGGCAGGAGCCCAGCAGCGTGTCGTACATACGAATCCGCTGAACCGGGAGCCGGAGGTGCGCGCGGCTTACGACCGCTTCTACACGCTGGATTATGAAGGCGCTCTCCGTGGCTTTGAGCAGGTGGTGCAGGCGCATCCCGACGATCCAATGGCCACGGACTATGTTCTGGAGACCGTGCTCTTCCACGAACTCTATAACCTGGATCTGCTGGATACGACGCTGTATGCACACGACGGCTTCCTGAGCGGCAAACATCCGGTCGTGGAAGACAAAGCGTTTTCGGCCCACATCGAGGAGCTTTCCGGCAAAGCCGTCCAACTGGCCGAAGCCCGGCTCAAGGCGAACCCCAAAGATGTGGATGCCCTGTATGCGCGGGGTTGGTCGAAGAGTCTGCGCGCCACCTACATGGGGCTGGTGCAGCGCTCGTTCATCTCGGCCCTGCGGGTTGCACTGCAGGCGCGCGCTGACGATGACAAGGTGCTCGATCTCGATCCGGACTATGTCGATGCGGAACTGGTAGTAGGCGTCCACCAATACGTCGTCGGCTCGCTGCCCCTGCCCATCAAGCTGATGGCCGGCCTGGCCGGCATTCATGGCAGCAAGGAGAAAGGGCTGGCGCTGCTGCGCGATGACGGCGAGCGCGGCGTGACCACGTCAGTAGAAGCGCGAACGGCGCTGGCACTGTTTCTGCGGCGCGAGGCGAAATACGACGAAGCCGCGCAGTGGAATGAGTCCCTGAAGAAGCAGTACCCGCATAATTTTCTGTTCTGGCTGGAGTCGGCGAACCTGCAGAAGGATTCCGGCAGGGCACACGAAGCGATTGCCCTCTACCGCACCCTGCTGCATCAGGCTGAGCACACGGGCTACTTCACGAACGCGCACCTGGAGCTGGCCTGGTATGGTCTGGCCGATACGCTGCGCGGGCAGAGGGACGCCGCCGGTTCCGCGGACGCCTTCGAGCAGGTCCTGGCGCAGCCGACCCTCAGCCCCGATCTCAAGCGGCGGGCCCAACTGGGAGCGGGCATGGAGTACGACTTATTGGGCAAGCGTGAACAGGCCGAAGCGGCGTATCGTGATGTGTTGGCTCTGGGAGACAGCGCCCAGGCTTCGGACGCGCGACGCTATCTGAAGACGCCCTACAAGGGCTGACGCGCTGACTTCCTGGAACTTCAAGCATTGTATTTGCGTCATATCGGCGAGAACTCAAAAAGCTGATTCCTACAGGGGGAGTGAGGCGATGGCGTACTACTGCAGCAGTTGCGGCAAACCAATACCGATCGATGCGCGGCATTGTCCAAATTGCGGACAAGCCGTGGGCGGGGCTTTCAGCGGAGCGCAGAGCGTGCCGCCGCCCGGCGCACAGCGTCGCCTCGTGCGTCCGCGGGTTGGGCGCATGATCGCCGGAGTCTGCCAGGGAGTCGCCCTTACGTACCACTGGGATCCCACGCTGGTGCGCGTGATCTTTGTGCTGCTGGCGTGTTTCAGCGGCGTCGGACTGATCCTTTATGTCGTGCTCTGGATCGCCGCGCCGGAGGAACCGTTCCTGCTGCAGACGGCGGCTACCTATCCCCCGCCGGCGAACCCGCAGGCATAACGGCCTCACGGAGCTGAACCTTTTCGACAGATGAGCGAACTCCTCCATTACGAGGACCGCGGCGTCGGCCCGTGCGTAGTCTTCCTGCACCCCACACCTGTCGATCATTGCTTCTGGCGTCCGGTGGCGGAGCTGTTCGAGCCCGATTACCGCGTCATCCTGCCCGACCTGCCCGGCCATGGACTTTCGCCGCTGGGCAGTGAGACCGCCAGCATGGAGACCATGGGGCGCGCCGTCGTTCACCTGCTGGATGCCCTTTCGATCGACCGGGCGATCTTCTGTGGCTGCTCCATCGGTGGCTATCTGCTGTACGAGTTGTGGAGGCAGGCGCCGGAGCGCATTCGCGCGCTCGCCATCTGCAGCGCGAAGCCGCACGCCGATACAGAGGAGACGCGGCACGCCCGTGCGCAATCCATCGCGAGCATCGAGCAGCGGGGCACTGAGCCGTTTTTCAATGCCATGCTCGACACCCTTGTCGGTGCGCCCGCGAAGGAGCGCGATCCGGATATCGTGCACCGGCTCTGCATCATGATGGAGCGCATGTCTGCGGAATCGGCGATCGCCGTGCAGCGTGCACTGGCAGCGCGGCCCGATTCGCGCGCCACTGCAGCGACCATACGCGTGCCGACCGCTGTGCTGGCTGCGGCGCTCGATCGCGGCTCCAGCCCGGCGGAGATGCGGGAGCTGGCGAATACGATTCCCGGTTCAACCTTCTATCTCTTGCAGGAGATGGGACACTACGCGCCATATGAACAGCCGCGCCTGGTGGGCGCGCTGCTGCGCCGCTTCGCCGACGAAATACCCGCTGATTAACCGCTGAGTGCGCGCCGCTCGTGTGTGAAAAGATGGGAACATCTTTTGACCACACGAGGGATTCTCTTGCCCCAGAGATCAAAGAAGAAAGCCGAAAAGATCGCGGCACGGCCCTTTCGCTACAACAGAGATGGCCAGCTTTCCTGTGACGCCGTTCCGCTGGAGAAGCTGGCCGACCGATACGGCACGCCGCTCTACTGCTATAGCGCTTCGCAGGTGCGTGAGCGGCTTGCACTCTTCAGCAAGCATTTCGCCCGGCAGGAGCATTTGATCTGCTATGCGGTGAAGGCGAATTCAAATCTATCGCTGCTGCGCATGATCGCGCGCCAGGGCGCGGGCTTCGATATTGTTTCCGGCGGCGAGCTGGAGCGGGTTCGGCGGGCAGACAAACGCGCGGTGAAGCGCACCGTCTTTCTCTGGAGTCGGCAAGACCGCCGAAGAGATGGATCTGGCGCTGCGTGCGGACATCCTGCTGTTCAACGTGGAGAGCGAGCAGGAGCTGGAGCTGCTGGCGGAACGCGCGTCTAAGCTGCGCAAACTCGCGCGGATTGCGCTGCGGGTAAACCCGGATGTCTTCGCGGAGACGCATCCGTACATCTCAACCGGACTGCGCGAGCACAAGTTCGGCATCGATATCAGTCGCGCGCGCGCGGTGTACGCCCGCGCGGCGAAGAGCAAATGGCTCTCGCCGGAGGGCGTGAGTGTGCACATCGGCTCGCAGATTCGCAGTGCCGCGCCCTTCGGCGCCGCGCTTGCCCGCGTGCGAGCTCTGGTGGAGGAGCTGGCGGCAGACGGCGTCCGCATTCGCTCCGTCGATGCGGGTGGCGGCCTGGGCATCGATTACACGGCGCGGCTCGGAGCCGAGGAGTTCGATGCGGAGAAAGAAGTTGCCGAATATGCAGCGGCCCTGGCCGAGGGACTCCGCGGTCTGCGGGTGCGGCTGCTGCTCGAACCGGGCCGCTTTCTCGTGGCGCAGGCAGGCGCGCTACTGGCGCGCGTGCTCTACCGTAAGCGCAATGGCGCAAAGGAATTTCTCATCACGGATGCCGGCATGAATGACCTGATCCGGCCGGCGCTCTATGGCGCGCATCACGAGATCGTTCCGGTCGAGCAGCCGCCGAGCAACGCGTCGCAGAACGCCACGATGGATGTGGTAGGACCGGTGTGCGAGACAGGGGACTTCTTCGCGCGCGATCGCGCGATGCCCGATGTACAGCCAGGCGCGCTGATCGCGTTGCTGGATACTGGCGCCTACGCGATGTCGATTGCGTCGAATTACAATTCACGCGGCCGCGCCGCCGAAGTGCTTGGTGGACGGAAAGAAGGCGAAGCTGGTGCGGCGTCGAGAGACTATCGAGGACCAGTTGCTGTTTGAGGTGTAGGGAAGCAGGAAAGCTGTTGCTGCAAGCAAGAGAAAAGGCCCGCTCAGCGGGCCTTTTCTGCTATTGCCTGTGGCTGCGGTTACTGTGAGATCGAATGCACAGAGGCCAGTGTTCCGGCTTCGGCAGACTCGGCAGCGGGAGCCCGGTAGGTGTTCGCCGGCAGGGGCTGGCTGCTTGCAGTGCTGGGCCCAAGGCCAAGCGCAATCAGCGCGCGTGAATCCGGCGTCAGCTTGGTCTGCCAGCCATGATCGGCCTGGTACTTCTGCATCGCGGTCTCAGTCTCGGAGTCCCACTGGCCGCTCGGCGCGCCGGTCAGATAGTTTGCGTGAATGAGCGCGGTCTGGATCTGGGTCGCGCGCTCCGGCGCAATGCCGCGCTGGCCCATCGGATGGGCAATGCGATGACGGATGCGATGGCCAACACGCCGCACGGCGCTGCTCTTGGAGGCGTGATGCGAAGTGGCTGCGAAGGCGGGACCCGCGATGAGTGCCAGGGTAAGGGCCAACGTCGAGCCGGCAGAAAAACGAATCATGCGGGTTCCTCGTCCGGGGGTAGGAAGGTCGCGTTCTGGTGAGACTATCGGCATATTCATGAGATTGCAACCCAACAGAGATCGGCACCCACGAAAGTTGTGGGTGCCGATCTTCTTGGGTAACACAAACGTGTTACTTGTGGTGTTTCGCGTGAAACACTTGAACCCTTTTTAGGGCAGAGTTCCACCGCGGTAGAAGTTGCCGCCGCTAGGCTGGCGCGGATCCACAATGCTGACCACAACATCCTGTCCGCTCTTCAGAGAAGAGACAGCGTTGGTGTAGTCGCTCTTGTTGTTGATCTGCGTCTTGTTGATTTCGGTGATGACGGCGCCGGAGGAGAGACCGATCTCGTCGGCGAACGAGCCCGGCTTCACCTGCTGGATCAGCACGCCGTGGATGCCTTTGCTGGCGAACTGCTGCGGCAGGTTCACCGCCGTGATGCCCAGCTTGTCCGGACCGGATCTGTTCTTCGCCTCCCGGCCCATTTTCGTTAGGCGCGTTGTTCTGACCAGTGAGTGCGCCAACGGTCTTGGTGCGATCCGCGATGCCGACGGTTGCGGTCTGCTGCTGTCCGCTACGCAGATACCCGACCTTGACGGTAGTTCCGGGATGACGCGCCGTGATGATATTTACCAGGTCGTCGCCGTTCTTGATTGGTTTGCCATCGATGGAGGTGATGATGTCACCCACCTTGAGGCCCGCCTGTTCCGCGGGTCCGCCCTTGGCGACACTGCTGATCAGCACGCCTGACTTGAAGCCGTAGACACGGCCGACGGCGGCCGGCAGATCCGGCTGGAAGGATATTCCAATGGAGCCGCGGACAACCTTGTGCTCCGGTCCGATGAGATCGTTATAGGTCTCAATGACGGTATTGGAAGGCATAGCGAAGCCGATGCCCTGGTAGCCCGCGGACTGCGTGTAGATGGCCGTGTTCACGCCAATGACCTGGCCGTCCATGTTGATGAGCGGACCGCCGGAGTTGCCGGGATTGATCGCCGCATCGGTCTGAATAAAGTGCTGGAACTGACCTTTGGCGCCGGGCTCAATGGTGCGGTTCTTGGCGGAGATGATGCCGGCGGTGACCGTCTTCGAAAGCTCGAATGGCTCACCGATGGCGACGACCCATTCACCGACCTGCGTGCTGTCGGAGTTGCCCATCTTGACTGTAGGAAGCGAGCCCGGGGAATCAATCTTGATGACCGCAATGTCGGTATCGGGATCGACGCCGACAACTTTGGCCGGACGGCCGTGGTCGGTCGGATTGTCGGGATCGGTAGCAAGCTTCACGTAGATTTTGTCGGCCTTGTCGACCACGTGATTGTTGGTGATGATGTAGCCGCGCGAGTCGACGATGAAGCCGGAGCCGAGCGATTCACGGATGCCGCCGCCCATGCCGCCACCGTCATCCGGCCCCTGCCCGCCCGGGCCGCCGAAGAAGCGGTTAAAGAAATCCTGGAAGTTGTTGTCCGGACCCTGCTGCTGGTCGTCATCGCCCGGGCCCTGCTGATCGTCAGGCGACTGCGGATTAGGCTGCATCGGCATTCCGCGACGGCGCTGCGCGCGATGTTCTTTCGGCAACTGCTCGGTGTAGATATTTACCACCGCCGGGCCAACCTGCTCGGCTATTTTGGTGAATTGCGTGCCCAGGTGCACGGGATCGGGAGGAACCTTCAGTGGGGTGGCGTCGGAGCTGTTGACTTGATTCTCGCTACCCTTCACGCCGTGGACGGCTACCGAGCCGATGAGGATGCCGGCGGAGAGAGTGGACAGTACAACAAACGTTGGAGCTAGACGGTTGAGCTTGATCCGTCTCAAAAAAGAATTCATATGCAGGTCTAACCTCATGAGATTTCGCGATAGCTGTCGCGTTGGGGCGAATGCGCCGGGATGTGGAATTGCCTAGACAATTCAGTATAAATGCTCCCTTGATGGGGAGACATCGCTGTTTTCTTAGACGTAGTTTCGCGAAATCGGTTTTGTCTGTCATTACAGCTGTTTTCAGTTCTCAGGCAACCGGAGCCTCGTGCGCGGTAGCGTGCGCTCCCGCCGGCAGGAGTTCCGTAAATGCGATGCCGCCCAGGATCAATAAAGCGCCAAGAGAAGCACGGGCGGAAAGTCTCTCGTCATAAAACAGATAAGAAGTCAGGAAGGCAAAGACTGGTTCCAGAGCCAGGATCAGCGCAGTTCGCGTGGCGGAAAGCCGCTGCTGCGCCCAGGATTGCACGGTGAAGGCGACGGCCGTGGCCAGCACGCCGGTGATCAGCAGGGCTGCAACCAGCCGCGGTGACAAATTGAGCCGCGGCTGTTCAAACACAGGAAGGGCGACGCCCATAATGACGGTGCAAAAAGCCAGCTGCAGCACCGCCAACGCGCCCAGCGGCAGGCGCGGTGAAACATGCGCCAGCGCGACCACATGCAGGGCAAAACCGAGTGCGCAGAACAGCGTAAGCAGGTCGCCGGTATTGATACTGCCGAGCAGAGAGGCCCACGGTGTATGGGCTGGCGTGGTGAGCAGCAGGATGCCGGCGAAGGCCATGACCGCGCCGCTGAACGCCGGGATGCCCGGCCGGTGCATGGTCGCGGGACGGAGCAGAGGAATGGCACAGAGCAGCGGCACGATAACGACGATGAGTCCGGTGATGAATGCAGACTTGGCCGGCGTGGTGCGAGCCAGACCCGCGGTCTGAAAGCTGTAGCCCGCGGCCAGGCAGAGGCCCACCAGCGCGCCGCCGAAAAGATAGCTTCCCTTCAGACGGCGCAGGTCGCGATGGTAAATCGCCGCAAGAACAGCTGTGGCAACAACCATGCGCAGCAGATTGAAAAGTAGCGGCGATGCGTCGCGCAGGGCGTCTTTGACAACAACGAACGTCGAGCCCCAGATGGCGGCTGTGACGATCAGCAGCAAGGATGCGGTGCGCGTGTGCTTCGCCATCTACCGCGTTACCACGTTGGCGAAGTATGTTGGATGTCCGGCGACGACAGTGCGCAGCACCTTCGTGCCGAGAATGTCGTGCGGCGGAATTTTCGTAAGATCGCGATCGAGTACAACAAAATCCGCAACCATCCCGGGCCGCAGGATGCCTTTGTAACTCTCACTGAATTCTGCGTAAGCCGAGCCCTGCGTATAGGCATAGAGCGCTTGTTCGATGGTCAGCTTCTCTTCCGGAAAGTAGCTCTGCGTGCCGGCTTCGTTCTCGCGCGTGACCGCCGCATAGACGCCGCGAAAGGGCGTGATGGGTTCGACAGGATAGTCGGTGCCGAAGGCGAGCGGAACGCCATGATCGAGGAAACTCTTCCACGCATAGGAGTAGCGTGCGCGATCGTGGCCAAGCCGCTGCTGGGCCCACGCCATGTCGGTGAGCAGGTGGTTGGGTTGCATCGAAGCAATAACGCCTAGCTGTTTGTAACGGGCGAAATCTGGGGCATCGAGTACTTGCGAGTGCTCGATGCGCGGCCGGGGAATGCAGCCTGCAGGAGTTTCTGTGAGCGCGGCGCGTTTATCGAAGGCGCATGCTCCTGAGGCTTCGTTGGCCGTGGCCCGCTCGAAAGCGTCCAACGCCATTTCAACCGCGCGGTCGCCAATGGCATGAAAACCCATCTGGAATTGCGCGGCAGCGCGCTCCTTCGTCATCGCATCGAGCTTCGCCTGGTCGTACCGCGGAATCCCGCTGTTGCCGGGATCATCGGAGTAAGGTGCGTTCAGCGCCGCAGTACGCGAGCCCAGCGACCCATCCATAAATCCCTTCAGCATGCCGGTGTGCAGCATGCGGTCGTCTGCCGGATGATGCGCGCGATGCTCCTTCAGCGTCTCAATCGAATCGTTGAAGGCCAGCCATTCCGAGATGCGCACCGGCAGATGATCTTCCCGCTCCAACTGTTCCATCACCAGGAAGTCGTCCCACTCGGAGTAGTCCTGCGCGCTGGTGATCCCGTGGATCGACGCGTCAGAAAGCGCGAGCGACAGCGCACGTTTGCGCTCAGCGGGTGTCGGTGGCGGGATGACTTTGAAGACCATCTCCATCGCGGGATCTTCGCGCACGATCCCGGTGAGGTCGCCCTTTGCGTCGTGGTCAAACTTGCCGCCCTGCGGATCGGCCGTGGTCCGCGTGATCCCGGCCGCCTGAAGCGCTGCGGTATCTGCAATCGCGATGTGGCCGTCGACGCGCTCGAAGATCGCCGGATGGCCATCTGTCACAGCATCAAGCTCCTGTCGAGTAGGCAGCACCTTCTCAGGCCACAGTGTGTGGTCCCACCCACCGCCCTGCAGCCATTTGGCTGCTGGCGCAGCTTTCGCGGCGCGCTCAACGCGGCCGAGCATATCCTGCAGCGATTTGCTGCCCGTGAGATCGACCGAAAGCTGAAGACGGCCCGCATCGCCGAGATGCGTGTGCGCGTCGTTGAAGCCGGGCATCACAAACGACCCGCCAAGGTTCACGACTTGTGTCTTCGGCCCTTTCGTCTTGAGCACATCCTCATCGGCGCCGGTCGCCGTGATGACGCCGTCGCGCATGGCGATGGCGCTTACGAAATCAAACCTGCCCTGGCCCAGCCCGACCCCGGTCAGGATGTGGCCGTGATAGTAGATGGCATCCGGCGCCGGCGGCTGTGCGGCCAGTGGGAGCGCGATGGATAACAGAGCAGCAACGGTGACCAGGTGGGGCATGGCTCGGAGTTTAGCAGCGGAGTCACCGTAGTTTCATCGCGGTGCAACCATGGGCGACAACGCGAAGCGCATGATCGGTGGGCACCACAAATCCCACCGGAGGGCCCTCCCCCATGAAGCGTCTTGTCTGGCTCTTACTTCTTGTCTCCGTCTTCTGCACCAGTGCCAACGCCGCAACTGTAAAGACCACGCGCTGGCGCCCGGCTTTCATCGGCATCGATCAGGCCAGCGGATCGATCGATGGCTCCGATGCGAGCGTCGCCTATGCGCTGCGTATTGACCTGCATGCGCCCGGCATTCGTTTCTACACCGCGCCCCGCCAGGGCAGCCTGAACACGGTGGCCTCGACCACCAGCCAGTTCCTGCAAAAATATGGACTGCAGGCCGCAATCAACGCCAACTTCTTCGCCCCCTGCTGCAATGCGGCCTCCGAGGAGAAGACAGTGCTGGGACTCGCTGTCTCAGATGGCAATACAGTGTCTGCGCCCGACGGAACGCCGGGGCAGAATGCATCCCTGTTGATCGACCAGAAGAACCATGCAACGATTGCCGAGACCACCGATACGACCGACATATCCAACGTCTTCAATGCGGTCACAGGTTCTGGGATCATTGTCGAGGACGGCCTGAACGTAGGCGGAGATACGCCATACGGTGATGGTGCGGACCCCAATCCGCGCACGTCGGTAGGACTCTCTCAGGATGGACGTTACCTTTACGTCGTTGTCATCGATGGCCGGCAACCCGGTTACAGCGTAGGTACGACATCGACAGAGACAGCCGACATCATGCTCGCGTTCGGTGCATACACGGCGATCAATCTGGATGGCGGCGGATCGACCGACCTGGTGGAAGATAACGGTCGCGGTGGCGTAACGATCGTGAACAAGCCCAGCGGCGGAGCCGAGCGTTACGACGCAAACCAGCTCGGCATTCGCGCACTGCCCCTGCCCCCGTTCGGTCACTGACGGAGGCCCAGCCGAGTGAGGTTCGTCCATTCGATGGACCTCGCTCAGACTGCGACTACGTGCGCTCCGCCGTCAGCATCAACAGCAGCAGAATGCGCTTCAGCGCAAGCTCGCGGTGTGCTGCGTCGTACCACTCATTGCTGGTGTGGATGCCTCCGCCGTCGCCCCCGGCGCCGATGCTGATAGCCGCAATGCCGAGCGAGAGTGGAGTGTTTGCGTCCGTCGAGGCGATGCGCGGCTCGGTGCGAATGCTGAGGTGGCGGTCGACGGCGAGCAGATCGTCATAGAGCGCTGCGCCATTGGCAGTCGCGGCCAGCCGGCCTGCGGGACGGTCCCCGATGCGCTCGATGGTGAAAGCAGCCTGTGCATTCGGGCGACGTTTGCGCAGCTCGGCGGCGGCCGCGTTGGCCGCCAGCACGGCATCTTCAATCGCTCGATGCAACTCGACTTCCAGGCAGACCAGCTCCTCAGCCGATGTCGAGCGGAGATCGAAGCGCGCACTCGCGTGCTCCGGAATTGCGTTGACGGAGCTGCCGCCCTCGATGGTGCCAACGTTCAGCGTCGTCCGCGTCTCGCGCGGCTGCCCCGTCGCGCTGAGGGCAGCGATGGCGTGGCTGAGAATGACGATCGGATTGGGCGCGCCGGAGTCCGTCCAGGAATGGCCACCGGGGCCGGTTACCGATGCGAGAAAGCGTCGGCTGCCCAGCGCCTCCGTGACGGCAACTTCATGTCCCGCTCCGTCCAGAACGATGTGGGCCGCGATGCGATCGCGCCACGGCGAGCGCTGATAGAGATAGCGCATGCCGCGAAGGTCGCCCTCGCCTTCCTCGCCGACGTTGCCGACAAAAAGCACCTGGCAGGGGAGCGTGATCGAGGCGTCGATCAGCGCGGCGGCAATGGCAAGCAGCCCGGTAACACCCGCCGCGTTATCGCACGCGCCCGGCGCCACCAGGCGTGTCCCACTGTTCTGCGGAGCGATCTCCGTTCCGGCGGGAAAGACGGTATCGATATGCGCGGAGAGCACGACCGCCTGCTTGGCACTGACCTTTGCGTCCGGCGCGGGAAGCAGTCCCAGCACATTTCCTTCGTCGTCGATGCTGGTTTCCGCAAGGCCCAGCGACCGGAATTGCTCCAGCAGCCACGCGGCGCGGCCAGCTTCGCCGAAGGGCGGTGCCGGGATGCCGACCAGCGTACGCTGCCAGTCCATCAGCAACCCATCATGCAGATGGAGCCAGCGAAAGGCCTGGTGCACTCGCCGCTGCGCGGCAAGCTGGGGCACCTGGCCGAGCGGATTGAGAGAAAGAAACGACTGCATAGGCTTCAGCCTTAGCCAAGCGTAGCATCGCTCTCCGGGTAGGTGACGGAGTGCAGAAACAGACCGCGCCCCGGAGCGGTCGCTCCGGCAGCCATACGATTGCAACACGCGAGCAGCTCAGGAAGATCGGCGGCGCGGCGGCGCCCGCGACCGACTTCAAGAAATGTGCCGGCAAGATTGCGCACCATGTGGTGCAGGAATCCGTTGCCGCGCACCGTGTAGACCAGCAGATCGCCATCCTCATGCCAGGCAGACTGTGTAAGCGTGCGCACGTTGTTGACCTCCGGATCTTCTGCCATGCGCGTGGCGCGATCGGGATCGAATGCGGCGAAGGAGGAGAAATCATGCGTGCCAACCACCATCGCCGCGGCCTGCTGCATGGCGGGAATGTCGAGTGGCTGGGGCATGGCCAGAACATAGCGCGCCAGGTGTGGAGGGCAGATCTCGCCGCGATAGATGCGGTACTCATACTGCTTGGCGATGGCCGAATGGCGTGCGTGGAAGCCGGGGGGCGCGTGCGCGGCGTCCAGAACGCGGATCGATTCAGGAAGCGTACGGTTCAGCGCGCGCTGAAGATTCGCCGGCGGAATGCGGGACTGGAGCGCGACGGATGCGACTTGCGCCAGCGCGTGCACCCCGGCATCGGTGCGGCCGGAGCCCTGCGGCAGCGTTCGCTCCCCGCACACACGCTCGATGGCCGCCGCCAGCTCACCCTGAATCGTGATGAGGCCGGGCTGCACCTGCCAACCGTGAAAGTCCGTGCCGTCGTACCCCAGCACCAGCTTCCACACCTGCAAACTTACATGAGACGGGGACAACTCCATATGCAGCCTGAGCATAGCGCAGGGGAGAAGGGGCCACTGGGATATACTTTTGCTGCCGCTTACGAACGATTTCCTGCACGCGTGCAGGGGATTTTTTGAGGGAACGAGCAGCGGTGCTCGAACGTAAGAACTACCAGCAGTGACAGCCGATCGCATGATCTACCAGCCCTGGTTCCAGTCTTGACACCGAGGCACGGTATGGATTCGTTTTACGGATTCCAGCCGCCTGGCGGAGTCCCGGGAGTGGCTTGTGCCGTCTGTGTGGCGGCGGGGCATTTGGATGGGATGGGGGCGAATGAACTCTTTGAAGCAGCATGAAGGCAGCCGGTTGACCAGCAATGATTATGGTTTGAGCGCACGGCGGTTGGCAGGATGGGCCGCGATTGCCGCGACCATGCTCTCCACACTCGCGCCGGTTGCGGAAGCCCAGCAGCAAAGCAATCAGCAGCAGATCAATCCCGGCTTAGCAACGCAAGGTCTGCCCTCCGAGCCTGCGCCAAATGCCACCCTGCCGCTCTATATGCGGCCGCCTGGGCGCGACTTCCAGGACACGCCGTCGCACTTCCCGAATCCAATTGCTCCCTATCTCGGGACTTCGATCGATACTCCCAGCGTCTTCAATTCTCCACGCCTTGCAGATCTGCTGAAGAACGGAAAGATCTACCTAAGCCTGGGCGACGCCGTCATGCTTGCGCTGGAGAACAACTTCGATATCGCGATCGCCCGCTACAACCTCAATATCTCCGACACGGATATCGTGCGTTCTCGTGCCGGCGCATCACTCCTGGGTTCACCGGCTGGTTTGGTGACGGGCACGATCAGCGGGAACAGCACCACCATCACGGCCGGCGGCGGTCCTGGAGGCACATCGGCGGGCGCTTCAGGTGCCGGTGCTGGCGCAAGCGGCCTGGTTTTGACGGCCAACGGTCAAGGTCCGGCGCCGACCATTTCAGATCCAGCGCTGAGTGGTACGGTGCAGTTTGAGCGCGCCACGACGCCAGAGCCCAATTCATTCATCACCGGCGCCCCGACCCTGATTCAGAACACGAATTCGTACAATTTTCAGTATCAGCAGGGCTATCGGACAGGCACTACACTCGCCGTCGGCTTTCAAAATTCGCGCGTCACGACCAACAGCTTCCGCAGCGGCTACAGCCCTGAACTCGCCTCCAACTTCAAGGCAACGGTCACACAACACCTCCTCAATGGCTTTGGCATCGGGGTGAATACGCGGTTCATGGCGCAGGCGATCAACAACCGGCGCATCACTGACTCTGCGTTCCGTCAGCAGTTGCTCTACACCATCAACCAGGTGGAGAACATTTACTGGAACCTGGTGAGTGCGTACGAAAGCGTTCAGTCAGCGCAGCGTGCTCTCGATCAGTCCACTCAGGTTGCTTCCGATAATCGCAAGCAACTGCAGATTGGAACGCTGGCGCCGCTGGATGTTCTGAACGCTGACAATCAAGTCGCCCAAGACAAGCAGACCCTCATTTCAGCGCAGTCCACTTTGGAGTTTCAGCAACTGATCATTAAGCAGGCTATTGCCCGAAACCTCGACGATCCGGCGCTATCGCAGGCCCCAGTGATTCCGACGGATCGCGTTTCTCTCGTCGAAATGCCGGAAGAGACCGCGGCCGTGGAAGACTTGGTGAAAGAGGCTGACCAGAACCGGCCTGAGTTGGAGCAAGCCGTTCTGAATCTGAAGAACGACCGGATCACGCTCAAAGGCGTGAAGAATGGGTTGCTGCCCACCGTCGATCTGTATGGGTTCTACGGATCGACCGCATTGGGCGGCGCCGCGAATCCGAATTGCAGTCCGTACGGAGAACGGGCCCGGAAGGCTGCGACGATCACCCCGGCGGAAATTATGGAGATGTATTCACCGGTATGTTCAACGGGAATACTCCGGACCGTGGCGTGGGCGTCAACGTCACAATTCCATTGCGGAATCGTCCTGCGCAGGCCCTGGCATGAGCGGTCTCTTCTCGAATTTCGTCAGGACCAGCTCAAGCTTGCAGCAGCTCTATACACCAAATCCGCATTGGGGTCATCAATGCGCAGTACGCGTTGACCAACGATCGCGCCGCGGTGCAGGCGGCGACAGCCACGCGCGAGTACAACACCCAGGCGCTCGACGCGGAGAAGAAGAAGTTCAAGTATGGTGCTTCGACCACCGCGCTGGTGCTGCAGCAGGAGCGCAGCCTGGCGGCGGCGGAGAACACCGTGACTTCCGCGATGGCGACCTATGCGAAGGACCGCGCCTCACTGGAGCAGATACTCGCCAACACGCTGCAGAAGTACAACATCAGCATCGGCGATGGCGTCTCCGGCACCGTCACGCAGCAGGTCACCATTCCGGGCCTCGAGGCCGCGCCCAAGCGCCCCGGAGACTAACGCTGCCTTCGCAACAGCAGCAGTTGCATACTCCGCCGGTCCAGCCGCCCGCGCCGCTGCCGCCGGCGCAACAGCCGCAACAGCAACAGGCGCCGCCGCAGCAGTAGAACGGATCAGTCTTCCAGCCAGGTGGTCTCGAAGGTGGGGTGCAGGTGGATGTCGATCTGACGCAACTGCCCCTCACCGCTGTTCACAAAGCCGTGCGGCTCTCCGGCATGCACCACGACGGTATCGCCCGCCGTGGCGACCACCTGCTCTTCTCCGATCGTCCATGTGGACTGGCCTTCAAGGACGTGCACAACCTCGTCGTAATCGTGTTTGTGCAGCCGCACACGCTTGCCCGGCTCGGTTGTGTTGACCAGGAAGAACGAGATACCCGTCTGCCCCTGCTCCTTCCCGACAAACTCATGGGACATGCCAACCAGGGGTAGCTCGGATTTGTGCACGATATGCATGACAGCCCCTAACGCACAGCGACCTGATCGAGCAGACTGAAGAACTCCGGAAACGATATGTCTGCCGACTCCGCGCCCTGGATCGTCGACTCGCCGCTCGCGCGCAGTGCAGCCACCGAAAATGCCATGGCGATGCGATGATCGCCGCCGGAATCGATCTCAGCGCCATGCAGCGCCTGGCCGCCCGGGACATCCATCCCATCTTCCACCTCGGTCACTTCCGCGCCCATGCGGCGCAGATTTTCAGCGACCAGCGCGATGCGGTCGGACTCCTTCACGCGCAGCTCCTTTGCATCGCGAATGCGAATGCCGTTGCGCGTATACGGCGCGATGGCCGCAAGCACCGGCAGCTCATCAATGAGCTGCGCGGCCAGCGCGCCGGAGATCGTAGCGCCGCCCAATCCATCCTTCGGAGCGATCAACTGCACCGTCCCGGCGAGCTCCCCGTTGCGCTGTTCCAGGTTGAGCACCGATGTCTTCGCGCCGAGCGTAGCCAGCACATCCAGCAGCGTGGCGCGCGTCGGATTCAGGCCCAGGTTGTCCAGCAGCAGCCCGGAGTCAGGAAAGAGCGCAGCAGCGCAAAGGAAAAACGCAGCCGAGGAGATGTCGCCGGGGATCACGGCATCGACGCCTTGCAACTGCTGCCCGCCGGCAATGCTCACCGCCTCCTGCTTGCGCGCGAGCGTCACGCCGAAGGCTTCAAGCGCAATCTCGCCGTGGTCGCGCGTGCGCACGGACTCGCGGACAGTCGTCGTGCCCTCGGCACTCAGGCCGGCAAAGAGCACAGCCGTCTTCACCTGCGCGCTGGGCACAGGCGTCGTGTAGTCGATCGCCTTCAGCGGCCGGCCTTCGATGATGAGAGGAGCGCGTCCGTCGGTCAGCGCAATGCGCGCGCCCATGGCTTCGAGCGGCTTGCGGATGCGCTCCATCGGCCGGCGGCTCAGCGAGGCATCGCCGACCAGCGTGAAGCTGCCTTTCTGGGCGGCGAGCAGGCCGGCGAGCATGCGCATGGTCGAGCCGGAGTTGCCGCAGTCGAGCGGCGCTCCGGCCGGCTGGAAGCGTCCATCGCAACCTTCAATCGTGACGCTCGCGCCGTCGCGCTGCACCTTCGCGCCCAGCGCGGCAACGCATCCCAGGCTGCTCGCCGGGTCCGCGCCGGTCGAGAAATTTTCCAGCCGCGTCGTGCCGTGGGCCAGACCGCCGAGCAGGGCGTAGCGGTGCGAGATGCTCTTATCGCCAGGCAGGCGCAGGCTGCCGAGCAGGTTGCGGGCTGGCGCGATGACGCGGGTCGCTGTTGCAAGAGACAAGCGAGGAGGCTCCCATCCAGTGGATTCCTCTTCAGGGTACAACGGATGCAGAGGTGTTCACCGCATCATGGACGCGCAGCACGATCAGCGTCTCGTCGTCGAAATGCTCGGCGCCCGCCTGAAAGTTGCTGATTGCATCCATCACCAGGTCGGCCAGCTCATTCGCGCCGAGCGAGGCATTCTGCTGGACCAGCTCGCAGAGCTGCTCGGTCCCGAACATCTCGCCCTCGGGATTCTGCGCGTCGGCCAGGCCATCGCTGAAAAATACGACGGAATCGCCGGGGCGCAGCGATAGCGTGAACTGCTCGTAGGAAACAGCCGGGAACAGGCCGAGCGGAAAGCCCTCCGCATGGATGGTCTCCACCTCGCCGTTGCGGGAGATCAGCGGCTGCACCGCGCCGGCGTTCGCAATCTCCAGCGTCTGGTCCTCGTCGTTCCACACCGCATAGACCATGGTGACGTACTGTGCGTCCACGCGGCGCTCCTGCAGGGAATCGTTCAGCAGGCGCAGCATCTCTTCCGGATGCAGCGCACGCGGCGCAGCCGCACGCATGATGCCGCTGACCAGCGCCGCGTAGAGCGCCGCCGGCGCGGCCTTGCCGCTGGCGTCGCCCAGCGCGATGCCGGTGCGCCGATTGCCGTACGGAAGAAAGTCATACATATCGCCGCCGATGGTGCGCGCCGGCAGGAAGCGGGCGGCAAACTCGGCGGCATGAAGCTTCGGAAGCGACTGCGGCAGCAGACGAAGCTGCACCTCGCGAGCCATCTCCAGATCGTGCTCCAGCCGCTGCTCCTGCTGCGCGACGCGCTGGTAGAGCCGTGCGTTCTCAATGGCGATGGCGATCTGCGCCGCCAGCGTGACGATGATGCGCTGATGGTCTTCGTTGAAGTAGTTCGAGCGCGTGTGCTCCAGGTCGAGCACGCCGATCACCTTCTTCTTGTAGATCAGCGGAACCGCCAGCTCCGAGCGCGTGAGCGGATTGACCATGTGATAGCGCTGGTCGCGCCGCACATCCGGCGAATACACCGGCGCATGCGTCTTCATCGCCACACCCACCAGGCCGCGTCCGCGCGGCACGCGCTCCAGCGGCACGTATCGCTCGCCGAAGCGGACGGCAAACTGCGTCTCCAGCACCTGGTCGCGCTCATTCAGCAGCAGGATGGAGAACATCTGGTAATCGATGAGCCGCCGGAGCAGTTGCCCGATGCGCTCCAGCAGCTCGTCCAGATCGAGGATGGAGCTGATGTCGCGGGAGATTTCGGTGAGCACCGCAAGCGTCTGCGCCTGGCGGGAGACGCGCGTGTAAAGGCGCGCGTTCTCGATGGCCACAGCGACGCGCGATGCGGTCAACTCCAGCAGGCGGAGCTGTTCTTCCTGGAAGTAGCCGACCTCCTCGCTCTCGATGTCGATGACTCCGATCACGCGCCCCTTCACGATGAGCGGCACCGCCAGCTCGGAGCGCACGGCGTCGTTCGCGGAGACATAGTTCTTCGCGGTGCGCACGTCGTTCACCAGCACAGGCTCTTTGCGCGAGGCGGCCTCGCCGATGATGCCTTCGCCGATGCGGAAGCGGCGGCGCTCCGTCTCCGGCGTGTGGCCGATCTGGTAACGCATGCGCAGATCGTTGGTGCGGTCGTTCAGCAGCAGGATGGCGAAGATGCGGAAATCGAGAACGGCGCGCACCAGCTCCGCCGTCTGCTGCATGATGGTCTGCAGGTCCAGCGTGGCGTTGAGCGCGTTGGCCAGCCGCATGAGAAATGCGAGCTGCACCGGCTCCGTGCGTGCTTGCACACGTGGCGTGACGCCCTCGCGCGCGGGGCGGTAGTCGCCTTCAAAGCTTTCCCCAGACCGGTCACGTGGCCGATCCTGCTGGCCGTCATCCTTCACAAAGCGCTCCATCACCTGACGCCCCAAAACAGGGCGGGCAATCGAGTCATCATAGCTCAGCGGAAGACACGGGACAGGCGGCAGAGAGGTTGCCCGGAGGTGCTTAGACGGGTGCCGTCGTCTCCGCAACGGCGAGCGAGGCGCTCAGCTCCTCCACAATACGCACGCTGGCGCTGGCGCCGATGCGGCTGGCGCCGGCTTCGAGCATGGTGCGGGCATCGCTCAGGGTGCGGATGCCTCCGGAAGCCTTCACGCCGCAGCAGTCGCCGGCAATCCCTCGCAGCAGCGCCACGTCGGCCGCGGTGGCTCCGCCGGTGGAAAATCCGGTGCTGGTTTTCAGGAAGTCTGCGCCGGCGGCGATGACGATCTCGGCTGCGCGCAGCTTTTCGGGAATGGAGAGCAGGCAGGTTTCCAGAATCACTTTGACCAGCGCGCCCGCGGCGTGGCCGACCTCAACCACCGAACGGATGTCCGTCTCCACCTGATCGTACAAACCGCTCTTCAGCATGCCGATGTTCAGCGACCATGTCGAGCTCGCGCGCGCCGAGCTTGACCATCTCGCGGGCCTCGTCGCGCTTCGTGGTGGATAGATTCGCGCCCAGCGGGAATCCGATGACCACCCCGACAGGTACCCCGGTCCCGCCAAGGATCGACGTCGCCAGCGGAACCCACGTTGGATTCACCATGGCGCAGGCGAAGTGGTGTTCCGCGGCCTCGCGGCATACAGCGAGCACCTGGTCGCGCGTCGCCTCCGGCTTCAGCAGTGTGTGATCGAGGACGGCGGCCAGGCTGGCGGGCGTCTCCAATGTTTTATTTGCAAAGGCGGCTGCATCAAATGCGCCGCGCGCCGCTGCAACAACTTCATCCGCGGTGTTCGGTTCCATCACTCTCATTTTCGCATCCACTCCCTGGGCAAGCTCGCCCATCATGATGGACGCACGAGGTGTAGCAGAGTTGCCCGATGATTTTCAATCGGCGGCATCCGGTGGAAAAATGCAGATGTCCGGCAGGTTGCGGAAGCGCTCGGCGTAGTCCATGCCGTAGCCAATCACGAAATGGTTGGGGATGCTGAAACCCACGTATTCCGCCTGGATCGGTTCGATGCGCCGCTCTGGCTTGTCGAGAAGCGCGGCCACGCGCAAGGAGCGTGGCCCATGATGCTGGAGCATACGTTTCAAAAACGAGAGCGTAAGACCTGTGTCCAGGATGTCTTCGACGAGGATGATGTTGCGACCCTCGATCGGTTGGTCGAGATCTTTGATCAGCCTGACCGCGCCGCTCGATCGCGTGCCTTTGCCGTAGCTGGAGACCGCGACGAAGTCGAAGGTGCACTGAATGCTGATGGCGCGTGCGAGGTCGGAGAGAAAGATGGCCGCGCCTTTGAGCACCCCGACCAGCAGAACGGACTCGCCTGCAAGGTCGCGGTCGATCTCCGCGCCAATCTCCGCGATGCGGTCTCGGATGGCCTCGCGGCTGATCAGAACCGGCGGGTAAACAGCCGGCTGCGCGTGGCGGATAGGTGTGGCCATGACCCATCTTCTCCCATGGCCACATCTTCTACCAGCGCGGGCTGGCTATACTCATAGAGAACCCGCGCATGTATCCATATATTCATCTTGGCCCGCTCACCGTCGGCACCTTCGGCCTCATGCTCTGGCTTGCCGCGGTCTGCGCGGCCTGGGTGCTTCATCTGAATTTCCGGCGTTTTCATGTCGAGGCAGATGCCATCAGCGTGGTCGCGTTCGTCACGGTGATCGGCGTGATCGGCGCCAAGCTGTGGCACGTCTTCGAAGATCCGTCCGCGCTCTTCCACGATCCGGCCGGCATGCTCTTCGACCGCGCCGGCTTCGCCTGGTACGGCGGTCTGATCGCCGGCATTCTGACGCTGATGTGGCAGGGACGCGCGGCGAAGACGGGCGCTCTCGGCATGCTGGACCTGGCCGCTCCGGCAGCTGCCGTAGGATATGGGGTGGGCCGCATCGGCTGCCTCACCTCAGGCGATGGCGATTACGGCATTCCGACCAGTCTGCCCTGGGGCATGAGCTTTCCCCATGGGCTGGTGCCCACGACGCAGCATGTGCATCCGACGCCGATCTACGAACTGATCGCCGCGCTGATCATTGCGTTCATCCTGTGGAAGCGCGGCAAGCAGCCAACCGGCGAAATCACCGGCGATTACCTCGTGCTCTCCGGCCTCGCGCGCTTCCTGGTGGAGTTCATCCGCATCAACCCGCGGATTTACTTCGGCATGAGCAACGCCCAGGTGGCGAGCATTGGCTCCATGATCGTGGGTATCGCGATGATCGTGTGGGCACGACGCCATGCCGCCACACGTGTGGCAGCCCCGGCCTGACGGATTCCGTTTTCGGAACTGTATCCACGGCAGTTTCAAAATCCTGCCACTTTATTTAGGTCAATTCGCTAGACTGGAAATAGACCTCCTCCACGAGAGGGAAAGCCACCCAGCGGTGGCTTTTTCATTTGGTGAGAGATTTGCTGCTCCTAAGTCCTTTGGAATGACGAATGAACCGATAAACCCTTTAGAAAGACGAATTTGGCCCTCGGGAGGCCGCCTATCCTATAGCAACCAGAAGAGTTACAAACCAGCCTCCGGTGACGGGAGGGGGGTAGGGGGTAGGGTACCGGTGTCCGGACCGGGAACATGGCTGCGGCTGGATCAAATGCGACACACACCACGGTAGAGGACTTAAAGCTGCTTCAGATAGCGCTTCGCCGCTTCCAGTTCCGGGAAGCGCCGCTCGTCCTCCTGAAACGCGCGCGAGTGCACGCAGCGCCGTCCGGCCCGCACCGTCACCGGATGTTTCAGGTGCAGCATCTCGTGATAGACGAGATATTCAACCGCGCAGCGCGGCGTGTTGCGGCGGTCGAAGACGCGGCTGACCACGATGGTGTTGTGCGCAGCATCGTAGTGGCCCAGGCTGCGGCGGGCCATGTGACTGCTCCAGGTCAGCAGCGGGCGGCCCATCAGCCCGTAAAAGAAGCGCTGGTTCAGGGTCTCGAAGACCTCTTCCAGATCGTAATACTGGCCTTTCGGGCCGAGGATGGTCTTGCGGCCGCGCGTCTGCCGGACGAGTTCCGTCTGCCGCATGACGGACTCACTGGACGAGAAAACCCGGTAGCGGCGCGTATGACGCCGATCGAGCGGCTTGCGATAGAGCTTCGCGATCAGGATGTGCGCAATGGCCCGCAGCACCGGTTCCGGCGCGCCTTCCAGGATGTCGGAGAGCGAAACGTGCAGGCAGCCTTCGCGCAGCCGGATGGTGGTGTTGAGGGTGGTGAAGCGGCGGAAGCGCACATGGAGGGCCGGCATGGGCGCGCGCGGGCGGACAACGCGGTATTCGTCCTGGAAAATCTGCTGCAACTCGGGACTCACGACAAGGTCAGCCTAGCATTTTGTACGAGCGAACATGACATCGCGATGGATACACACCGAGCCAGGTCATCCGGTTCCAGAGGAGGCGTGCGACGGTGAAGAAACAAAGCCCGGCAACGGCGATCAGGCCGATGCGCACGGCCCAGGCAGAAGCCGGGCGGGCGAGGCGGCCGCTGTCTGCAATCTGAAAGCACTGGTACAGCGCAAAGACACCCACGGTGGCCAGCAAAAGCCGTTCAAGAAAAGGCAAAGCGACTTCCATAGATTTCCCTTTGGATGAATAGATGCGCCAGGCGTGGCGAAGACGCAACCGTCGCTATCCCTCCGGAGTCTTTGGAGCGGCCTTCCCAGGCTTGTGCTTGCTGAAGTACTCCTCCTGCGACTTCTGCAGCTCGGTTGCCGATTGAATGAGATTGTCCGTCGCATCCATCGCGCTTTTGCGGCCAAACTCGTACGCCGGGGATTCCGGCGGTTCGCGCAGCGTGGTCTGCCACTTCGGTGCATGCTCCAGCAGGACCTTGAGCGACTTGCGGACATCGTCATGTGACTCGTCGTATGCGTCAAGGTTGTCCTGCAGCTCGTCCACCAGGCTGGTGAATTCGCCCAGAGCGTCGTGAATCTGCGCGCCGGGATGCTGCGTGGCCGGGCGCAGCACGGCGTGATGGATCGCATCCGTGCGCTGCTCGATGAACTTGATGAAGAGCTTGACGCGCTCGTCAGGCTGATCGGCAACCGCGCGGACCTGCTCCTCCTGGTCCGGCGTCAGCGGATCTTTCGGCTGCTGCGCGCGCACGGCGGTGGAGACAAAGAAAAACGCAGCCGCAAGCGGAATTGCGATTTTGAGGATTCCGCGCGGGCTGCGTGTTGGTGTCCGGGTGGGCAAGAGGCTCAGTGACGAAACACCTGCATCATAAGCTCGTTCTGCACCTGATTCAGTGTCTTCAACGTCGATTCGAGCAGCGGCCGGTCATCGAGCGCCGCTGAGTGCAGAATCTCGTTCAGCCGGAAGGAGGTGTGTTCCATCAGGATCTGAGCGTTCTTGAGCTTCTTGTTGTCGTGAACTTCGCCCAGATGGATTTTCTGTGTGTAGTCGCGCACAGCGCGCAGCGTAGCGGACGGATCTTCTCCCTGGCTCAGTTGGTGGCCGGCAAACTCGGTCATCTGGTGCACTAGCTCCGCATACAGGAAGCACTGGTCCTTGGGTTGCGCAAGGCTGGCCTTGGCTGCTAATGCGGTGAGCGCGACCGGATCGATCGGCTTTTTATCCATGCTGGAGGCATGACACAGGGGAACGAGAAGAAGCGCGGTAAACAGGAGCAGACCGATTGGACGCATAGCGCACCTCGGACTTTCCGTGCGCGGTCAGTGGCCGTGTCCCAGGGTCACCAGCCGGTGTTTCGCTTGCCATTCCTCGTTCGGATACTTCCCACGGGCGGCCGCGAGGAACTTTTCATAATACTCGGTCGCCTGCTTTATCTGGTGCAGATTATCGTACGAAGTTGCCCGCAGAAACAATGTTTCTGGTGTATCCTGCGCGATTTTTTGTCGGGCTGCAAGATCCTGGAGCACCGCGGAGTCCTGGTGGAGCTGGGAATGCGCAAAGGCCAGGCCGCCCCACGCCTCCTGATCGTTGGGGTCGGCGGCGACCGCGCGCTCCAAAATGGGAACGGCAGCGGCGAATTGCTTGGTGTAGATCAGGCTCTGGCCGTAGCTGGTCAGCAGGCCGGCGTTCGTCGGTGAGGCCTGCACGGCTTCCGCAAGCAGCGGAGCGGCCTTCTCCGGGGCGCCATTGCGCAGGTAGGCATCGGCCAGCATGCCGCTGACATCGGCGTTGACCGGCTGAAGCTGGTGCAGCTTTTCGAGCGTCGTAATGGCCTCGGCATCGTTGCCTTCAGCCGAAAGCGCTGTGGCAAGCTGTGCGGTCAGCCCGGCGTCTTCTGGATGCTTGGCGATGGCGGCGCGCAGCAGCGGCTCAGCTTCCTGCGGCTTCTGTTCCTTCAGCAGAAGATGCGCAAGGCCGGAGGTCGCTCCCGCCGAGGTCGGATCCTGCGCCAGGGCGCGTTTGTAGGCGGTCGCGGCGTCGTCCGGATCGCCGTTGGCTTCGGCGATTTGGCCGGTAAGGATCAGGTCGGCCGGGGTGTCCTGGCCGGGAACAAGCTGCAGAGCCTTGAGCAGGGACTGCTTCGCGGCTGCCGGATCGGACGAGAGTTGGAGCTGGGCGAGGCTCCGCCAGACCTGCGCCTTGGCCGCCGGATCGTGGCTTGCCGGATCGAGCTGGCTGGCAGCCTCGAGCTCAGGGAGCGCCTTGTCGGTCCGGTTGGTCTGCGCATAGAGCAACCCCAGCGCGGCGTGAGATTCAAATTGCTTCGGATCGGCCGCAATGGCCTTGTTGTATTCGCGCTCCGCCGCATCCTGCTGCCCCGTGGAGTCCTCCACGAATCCGAGATCGAAGAGCCCGCGGGCATCCGTCGAGTGCTGTTCGAGATACGAGAGCAGCAGGGGGCGGGCGCCATCATAGTCGTGGGCCTCGATCTTGTCCTCAGCAGCGGCGAGCGCAGGCGCGATCCCGGCCGGCTTTGCAGACGGGAGCGCAGCCGAAGGCGGGATTCTGCTCGTCAGGGTCGTGCGTGCCGGGCGGGAGGGAAGTCTGCTGGGCAATAGCGCTCAGACACAGGAATAAGCCACATAGAGACAAATACTTCATCAACATCCTTAAACTGCTACTTCGGTCTGCTCGGGCATCGTTTTAAGCAGGCGGCTGAGCCAGAATCCGGTGTGCGAGCCCCTGGTTGCGGCGATCTCCTCCGGGGTTCCGGTGGCCACGATCTCGCCTCCGCCGTTGCCGCCTTCGGGCCCCATGTCGATAACCCAGTCGGCGGACTTGATGACGTCCAGATTGTGCTCGATGACCAGCAGCGAGCCGCCGCCATCGATCAGCTTGCGGAAGGCGTGGAGGAGCTTGCCCACGTCGTCGAAGTGCAGACCGGTGGTGGGCTCGTCCAGGATATAAAGCGTGCGCGAGCGCCCGGCCTTGCCGTTTGCGGTGCGAACGTTGGCGAGGTGAGCGGCAAGCTTGACGCGCTGCGCCTCGCCGCCCGAAAGCGTGGTGGCGGACTGGCCAAGCCGGACGTAGCCCAGACCGACTTCGTCGAGGACTGCCAGCTTGTCGAGGATACGGGGGTGCCCGGCGAAGAAGCGCAGCGCCTCCTTGACCGAGAGCTGCAGCACCTCGGAGATGTTCCTGCCTTTGTACTTCACCTCCAGCGTGGAGGCTTTGTAGCGCGTGGCGTTGCATTCCTCGCAGGGAAGTTCGACGTCGGCGAGGAACTGCATCTCGACGGTGACCGTCCCGTCGCCTTCGCAGACATCGCAGCGGCCGCCCGGGACATTGAAGGAGAAATGCCCGGCGGCGTAGCCGCGGCGCTCCGCTTCCGGCTGGGAGGCAAAGAGCTCGCGGATGGCGTCGAACGCCTTGATGTAGGTGACGGGGTTGGATCGCGGCGTGCGGCCGATGGGATTCTGGTCGACCAGCACAACGTCGTTCAGCCGCTCCACGCCGGTGAGTTCCCGGTAGAGGCCGGTCGGATCGCCGCCTTCCGTCTGGCCAAGCGCATGGGCGATGGCGCGGTACAGCACCTGGTGGACGAGCGTGGACTTGCCCGAGCCGGAGACGCCGGTGACGCAGACCAGCAGGCCGAGCGGGATTTCGACATCGATGCCGCGCAAATTGTGGACGCGCGCTCCACGAAGGACGAGCTTTTCGCGTCCCGGCTCGCGGCGGCGCGTCGGCACCGGGATGGTGAGCGCTCCGGAGAGATAGCGGCCGGTCAGCGAGTCGTGATTGCGCTCGACCTCCTCAACCGTGCCTGCGGCGAGAAGCTTTCCGCCATACTCGCCCGCGCCGGGACCAAGGTCCATCAGATAGTCAGCCGCACGCAGGACATCGGGATCGTGCTCGACAACCAGGATGGTGTTGCCAAGATCGCGCAGATTTTCGAGGATGCGGATGAGCTTCGCGGTGTCGCGCGTATGCAGGCCGATGGAGGGCTCGTCCAGCACGTAGAGCGCGCCGACGAGCTGCGAGCCAAGCGATGTGGCGAGCTGGATGCGCTGCGCCTCGCCGCCGGAAAGCGTGGAGGCGAGACGGTCGAGCGTGAGGTAATCGAGGCCGACAGCATCGAGAAAACGCAATCGCTGCTGCACCTCTTTGAGAATAGACCCGGCAATCTCTTCCTGCTCCCTCGTGAGCTGCAGGGCGGAGAAGAACTGGTGTGCGGCCCCGATGGTGAGTGCGGCGGCCTGGCAGATGTTGCGCCCGTCGAGCAGGACGGCACGGGCTTCGGCGCGCAAACGCTCGCCTTTGCACTCCGGGCAGCGCGCATAGCCGCGGTATTTCGAGAGCATGACGCGGACGTGCAACTTGTACTTCTTGCGCTCCATGAGCTGGAAAAATCCATGCACGCCCGGGAAGGTGCCTTTGCCTTCCAGCACAAAACTCTGCTGCGCAGCGGTCAGATCGAACCACGGCACGTTCAGCGGAACACCTTGCTCACGCGCCGCGCGGCGCATCTCGGTGTGATACGGGCGATACTTCGGCCGCGTCCATGGATCGATCGCGCCATCGTCGAGAGTCTTGCCCTTGTCCGGAATGATGAGGTCGAGATCGAAGTCGATGGTGTTGCCGAAGCCCTGGCAGCGCGGGCATGCGCCATAGGGATTGTTGAAAGAAAAGAGCCGCGGCTCCGGCTCGCGATAGAGGCGATGGCAGTGCTTGCACTCGTACTCGCGCGAAAAGCGGAGGCGCTGCCGTGGCTGCCCGTCATCATCACGAGGAACGATTTCGTAGACGATCTCGCCGGATTCGCGGTAGCCGATCTCGGCGGCATCGACGATGCGCGGGCGAGATTCGGGGGAGACAGCAATGCGATCGACCAGCACGAAGACCGGCTGCGTGAAGTCGATCTCGAGCAGCGACTCGGGCGTGGAAAACTCGAAGATGCGGTTCTGCTGATAGAGGCGGTTGAAGCCACGCGTGCGCAGGTCGGTGAGCCGCTGGCGTAATGCATCCGAGATCGGTTCTGGAGCGGACTTCTCTGCGACCTTGGTTTTCTTTGCAGCACGCTTCGGCTTCGCCGGCTCGTCCTTGGGATGATCGCTGACGGCAAGGTCTTCCGAAGCCGGCGGACGCCTTTGCTCCACGGGGAACAGCGCGTGCAGCCGCGTGCCGTCGCCGAGCGCAAGGATCGCCGCGGCGATCTCATCCACCGAGTCGCGCCGCACCAGGTTGTTGCAGACGATGCAGTGCATCGTGCCGCAGCGCGCGTAGAGCAGCCGCATGTAATCGTAGATCTCGGTCGCAGTCGCGACGGTGGAGCGCGGATTGCGCGTCGTGTTCTTCTGCTTGATGGCGATGGCCGGAGCCAGGCCGTCGATCAGATCGACATCGGGCTTTTCGATGCGTTCCAGGAACTGCCGCGCGTAGGCGGAGAGCGATTCGACGTAGCGGCGCTGCCCCTCGGCATAGATCGTGTCAAAGGCCAGCGAGGATTTGCCCGAGCCGGAGACGCCGGAGACGACCGTGAGCTTCCCGTGCGGGATCTCGCAGTCGATGCCTTTCAGGTTGTGGGTCCGCGCGCCGCGGATCACGATGGCGTCGTTCACTGGGGGCGTATCCGTAATGGCCTTCGGGGGTTTGGGATGCACTCTTCAGTATAGGGCTTGCCGGCCGGGCAAAGGCGTCTGCGGCGCGATTTGTGAGGCGCTCCCGTTGGTCGCTTGCCCGCGGGCTTATTGTTCTCGCGCAGCCACCAGCGAGTGCAGCACCAGCAGGATGCCGCCGATCACGATGCAGGAGTCGGCGACATTGAAGTCCGGCCAGTGGTAGTGCACGATGTGGACTTCCAGAAAGTCGATGACCGCGCCGGTGCGGATCCGATCGTACACGTTGCCGATGGCTCCGCCGAGGATCAGCGCAAGCCCGAAGGTGGTTGCGGTGATGCGTCGGCCGATGCGCAAGAGCACGAGCCACGATGATGATGGCGGCGATCAGCGAGAAGCCGACCAGCAACCAGCGCACGCGTTCGGGCGAGGCGGTGTCGCCGAAGAGCGAGAAGGCCGCGCCGGTGTTGAGCACGTGCGAAATCCAGAAGACTTTCGGGATCACCGCATGCTCGCCGCCCAGAGGCAGCATGTGTGCGACCGCGATCTTGGTGACGCGGTCGAGCAGGATGACCAGCGCGGAGATGAGGAAGAGGATGCCGCGGCGGTCGGCCGGACGCGCCACGGTGGTGGTTGCGTCAGCCATCAGTCGGCGTCCTCGTTCGTTGAGCGGCGGAAAGCCGATTTCGTCGAGCGCGCCGGCGCATCGGCCGCAGACCGTGGACCAGCGCGGATCGATGCCGACATCGGTGCGGTAGTTCCAGCAGCGGGCGCATTTCGCTGCCGTCGGCTGGGAGACAACTGTGCACGGTCTGAAATCCTCCATTCGATCAGGTCTATCGTCTGCTGAAGTGTGCAACTTCAGTCCAAGTCCGGCTCAAACGTAATCCACGATCTCAGAGACACTGCATCTGAGACGTTAAATAATTCTTTGAGCGCTATTCTCGTAGCTTTCAAGAGTTGATACTCTTCGCCGCGTGAGAAGCAATTGCGATCATCTAACTTTGCTTCAAGAGCTTTACCGATCCTCTTTTGCCTTACGCGCTGCCTCTCAACGCAACCAAGGCCTCGTCGCGAATGTCTGAGCAGTTTCGCCAGTCTTCGAGCAGTGCTCTTGATTCTGCTGCGCGCAAGTTCATCGGAGCAGGGAAGAGCGCGGTGTGGATGCTCGCACTGCGATTCGCATCCGCCGGCAGATACTGCCAGACCTCATCGGCGAGGAAGCTCAGGATCGGCGCTACCAGCCGCGCCAGTGCGTCGGTGATCTTCCACAGCACCGTCTGCGCGGCACGGCGCTCACGACTATTTGGCGCGAAGGTGTAGAGCCGGTCCTTGAGCACATCCATATAGAACGCGCTGAGATCGACGATCGCGAATTCGTTGACTGCGTGATAGATCCGATGGAACTCAAACTCTTCGTACCACGCGAGCACTTTCGATGGTGAGCTCGCGCGCGCGCGCCAGCATGTACTGATCCAGCGGTTCGAGCTTGTCCCACGCGACGGCGTCCTTTGCGGGATCGAAGTCGTGCAGGTTGCCGAGCAGGAATTTGAAGGTGTTGCGCAGCTTTTTGTAGTTGTCGGCAACGCGCTGCATCAGGTTCTCGCTGGCCGAGACGTCTTCGCGGAAGTCGACCGAGGCAACCCACAGGCGCACGATCTCGCCGCCCAGCCGCTTTGCGATATCGACCGGATCGACGCCGTTGCCGAGCGACTTGGAGAAGGCCCGGCCCTGCTCGTCCAGCGTCCAGCCGGAGGTGGCGACGACTTTGTAGGGCGCGGTATCGCGCAGGCCCACCGAAAACAATAAGGACGAGTGGAACCATCCCCGATGCTGATCGCCGCCCTCGGTGTAAAGGTCGCAGGGGAAGCGCAGCTCGGGCTCGGTTTCGAGCACCGCGGCCCAGCTTGTGCCGGAATCGATCCAGACATCGAGGATATCGGTCTCGCGGCGGAACTCGGTGCCGCCGCAGCCGGCGCATTTCGCGTTTGCGGGCAGCACACTCTCGGATGTGCCGTCGTACCAGGCGTCAGCGCCGTGCTCCCGGAATAGCTCGACGACTCGCGCGTAAGTCTCAGGCGACTGCAGCGGCTGATTGCACTTCGTGCACAGGAAGAGCGCGATGGGCACACCCCAGATGCGCTGGCGGGAGATGCACCAGTCGGGCCGGGTGGCGATCATGTTGGAGATGCGCTCTTCTCCCCACGCCGGGTCCCACTTGACGCGCTTGATCTCGTCGAGCGCGCGCTGGCGGAAGCTGACGGTGCTTCCATCCGGCCGCACGATCGGCGTCTCCATGGAGATGAACCACTGCTCGGTGGCGCGGAAGATCACCGGGTTATGGCAGCGCCAGCAGTGCGGATAGGAGTGATAGATGTCGTTGCGGGCGAGCAGCGCGCCGCGTGCCTCCAGCAGCTTGACGATCTCCGGATTGGCTTTGAAGACCTGCAGGCCGTTGTACTCGGGCAGGCCATCCTGGATGCGGCCTGCGGCATCGACCTTTGTCGTCTGGTCCAGGCCGTAACGTTCGCCGGTGTAGAAGTCGTCCACGCCATGGGCGGGCGCAGTGTGGACGGCGCCGGTGCCCTGGTCCGCCGTGACGTAGTTCGCCAGCACGCCGAGGATGGAGCGGTCGAGAAAGGGATGCTGGAAGGTGGCGCGCTCGAGCTGTGTGCCTTTGAGGCGTGCGACTTCCTTTGCGGACTCGAGATGGCAGGCCGCCTTCACAGCATCAGCCAATGCTGCGGCGACCAGGTAGACGTTGCCGTCGGTGTTTTCGAGCGCGACGTATTCGAACTCCGGCTGGAAGGCGATGGCTAACGAGGCGGGCAGCGTCCACGGCGTGGTGGTCCAGATGATCGCGTAGACCGGCTTGCCGGCGAGCGTGGGCGAGAGCGCTTCCGGCGAGCTGGTGAGCGCGTAGCGCACGTAGATGCTGGGGCTGGTGTGCATCTCGTACTCGACTTCGGCCTCGGCCAGCGCGGTGCGATCGTGCCAGCACCAGTAGACGGGCTTGAGCCCGCGATAGACGAAGCCGCGCTCGAACAGCTCGTAGAAAGCCTTGAGCGTGGTGGCCTCGTACCGGTTGGACATGGTGGTGTAGGGGTCCTGCCAGCGGCCGAAGACGCCGATGCGCTCAAACTGGCTGCGCTGCAGGTCGATGTATTTCTGGGCGTAGGCGCGGCAGGCAGCACGGACCGCGATGGGGTCCATTTCGAGCTTTTTGCGGCCCAACTGTTCGTCTACCTTGATTTCGATGGGCAGCCCATGGCAGTCCCATCCCGGGACATAGGGGGAGTCGAAACCGGCCATGGTCTTCGACTTTACGACGAAGTCCTTAAGGCACTTGTTGAGGGCGTGGCCCAGATGGATAGGGCCGTTGGCGTAGGGTGGCCCATCGTGCAGGATGTACTGCGGAGCGCCCCTGCGCGCCTGGCGAATCTGCCCGTACAGGCCCGCTTTCTGCCACTCCTGGAGCCGTTTTGGCTCATTTTCGGGCAGGTTGGCCTTCATGGGGAAGGCGGTACGGGGCAGCAGAAGCGTAGACTTCAGCTCTGATTTGGGCTCTTGGGTGGTCACTGGGTCACGCAAAGTCATGATCTGGAAAGGTCTATTGTAGAACGTCGCCGCCCGGTCACTTTTGTAAGTGACCAATCGGAGCAACCACTCGTCTCAATCAGTATTGGTTGATTGCCGGGCAGGAGTTCCACATGACTCCCGTTACCTGTTGGCATCCATTTGGTGTAGGAGACCCGGTCAAATCGAAGACATTGGGGAGCGCGTTCATAGATAATCGACAAATCACAGCCGGCATGCCGCAGGCTGCTGGCCGGTAAGGTCAAGAAGTGCATATGACAAATCAGGTCCTGCCCCCGCCCGACGTTGAATCCGAAATACGCACAGCTCCGCCGGAGCCATTATTGTTCAATCCGGTGGTGGACGAGCCGGTATGGCGGACGATGCTGGGCAATGTGCGCGGCTTGTTCCAGCGGGAGAAGCTGCCGCCGCTGGTGCTGACCTCGCATGCGGTAGCGGTGGCGGATCCCTTCCGCGTCAAGCGCAGCCCATTGTCGACCTCGCTGTCGGTGGGGGCGCACGTCGTCATCATCGCGCTGATCATCTTTCTCATCATCGAAGCGCGGATGCATCCCAAGCCGGTGCCGCCCAAGCCGCAGGTGGCCAATATCGATATCTCGCCCTTCCGTCCCATCGCGCCCAAAGGTCCGGCCATGGGCGGTGGCGGCGGCGGCGGCGCGCACGAGCTGGTGCAGGCGCCCAAGGGCCGTCTGCCCAAGTTTTCTGAGACCCCCATCACGCCGCCCATGCTGGCGGTGAACCCGCATCCCAAGCTGGCGGTCGAGCCGACCATCAAGATGCCGCCCAACATCGCGCTGCCCAACAACAACCTGCCCAACCTGGGCGATCCGCGGACCAACATCGTGGGCCCGGCGGCGAACGGCACCGGCTCGGGCGCAGGCCTGGGCTCGGGTGACGGCGGCGGCATCGGTTCCGGCTCCGGCGCAGGCTACGGACCGGGTGAAGGCGGCGGCTACGGCGGCGGCCTCTATCACGTCGGTGGCGGAGTCTCGCCGCCGGTGCTGATCTACTCCGTCGATGCCGAGTTCTCCGACGAAGCGCGCCGCGCCAAGTATCAGGGCGTCTCGGTGGTCAGCTTGATCGTGGACGCGCACGGCATGCCGCAGCGCATCCGCGTGGTGCGCAAGCTGGGCATGGGGCTGGACGAGAAGGCGATCGAAGCCGTGCGCCAGTACAAGTTCAAGCCCTCCACATACCAGGGAAAACCCGTCCCCGTAGAGATCACCATCGAAGTCAATTTCCATATCTACTGAGCTCGCGAATGAGCGGAGTGCAACGTCTCCGCTCGTTTGATTTCGTCCACTCCTCTTGCTATCCTCAGTGAGTCCCACCTGTTGTGCGCCCATAGCTCAGTTGGATAGAGCGACTGACTACGAATCAGTAGGCCGGAGGTTCGAATCCTTCTGGGCGCACCATTCACATCAAGTCAGTTGACAGCATCTTTCGGGTCATCACCGAAGACTTGGATGATCGCGCTTTGCCCTGAAGCTCGCCTGTACTATGGGGGCAGATGCCGCCTCGGCCACTTTCCCGTCCACTTTTCCTGCTGCTTCTTGTTACCGGACTCTTTACTTTCCTGATCCAATCGGGCGAGCTTGGCACGTCCGACACGACGCACCGGCTCCAGGTCGCGCACTCATTGTGGACCGGGCAGCCGCAGGTCTTTCCTAGCGAGTACCCGGAGTTCGGGTTGCATGGTCGCGGCGGCCAGCTCTACGCCTGGTACGGGATCGGGCAATCACTGCTTATGCTGCCGGCTGACCTCGTTGGTTCGGCTGCGAATCATCTCCCGTTCTGGCGTGAGTACGTTGACAGCCAGGCAGATCCGGCCGTCCGCAGCATCATCGTCAGCTTCAGCACAAATATTCTGGTGAATGTCCTGACGGCGCTTGCCGCGTTCCGTCTACTGGAATTGTTTGGGTTTTCGGACGCTGAATCCGTGGCTGGGACGCTGGGCCTGCTCTGCGCCACCACCCATCTGCACTACGCGCAGAACATGCAGGAGAACAACTACGTCCTGCTGCTGACGATTACCGGCTTCGCACTGCAATACAAGTGGTTGAAAACAGGCGATCGACGCGCGTTGTTCTGGGGTTCGGCGGCGCTGGGGCTGAATCTGCTGACGCGGCTTACTACCATCCTGGATCTCTTCGCAGCAGCCTGCTTCATCCTGCTGGCCGTGATCTTCGCCAGGCGTGATCCTACTCGCGAAGGACTGTCTCGACCGGCGTTCGCGGGCGAATATCTACGCAGTGCTGTTCCCATATATGCGGTGTTCCTGCTGCTCGACCGAATCTACCAATATGTCCGGTTCGGTTCGTGGACGAATACCTACGTTGCTGTCTTTGCGCGAGAGCAGCGGCAGATGGACCCGACACTGCCGGCGAATTTTCCATTCAACCGCGGCTGGTTCGAGGGTGGATTGCACTCCGGCATTCTCGGGCCATTTTTCATGCCGGAGAAGACGATCTTTCTGTTTGACCCGCTCTTCGTGTTGACCCTGCTGCTCACGATTGTGTTGTGGAAGCGGCTAATGCCGGCGGTACGCGCTTTTCTTGTCGCGAGCTTCATCATGCTTGCGGCATACATCGTCTTCTACGCGCGCTACAACTGGTGGGCCGGTGATTTTGCCTGGGGCGACCGCTACATATCGAGCGCGGTGGAACTCGCGACCCTGCCGGCGATCGCGCTGCTGCTGCGCTATCGAAAACATCTGGGGAAGGCGATCTGGGCTCTGGGGCTGGCGATCACGGCGGTCAGCTTCGTGATTCAGTGCGCATCGCTGGCCTTCTGGGTGCCGCTGGAAATTTATCAGATGGAAACCTTCGGCCATCCGACTTGGGTGGTGTTCCTGCGCATCAAGAACATAGTCGCCTTCGCGTTGCACAAGCGGGCTGCGTGGGGACTGAATACGCCATCGATGTTCCAGGACCCATGGGATGCGATGCACATCACGACCTGGAATTTTCTGCCGTCGCTGCTGCGCCATGTCGGCGCCGCACCCCTGTGGGTTGTGCATGTGCTCTATGCGGTATGGATTGCGGTGGGACTTGCGCTCGTGCTGGTTGCTTCGCGGTTGGCCTCCATCCTTATCCATCGTTCGCGAGCAGAAGCGGCGGAAGCGTAAAGGGCGGCTTGCGCGAAGTTATCGATGAAATCCAGTATTCCGGCCCTGTGGCTGGCGCGGTCAAAACTCCGGCGGCGACGTTCGCACCAGGCGAGATTTTCCTCTATTGCGTGCCTGCCTCCAAGAGGAATAAAACTGCGCGGGGGCTGTAACCTCATCGGCGCAATCGACTCTTACGGGATGCCAGGCATTGCGGTCTCGTTGGAGATGGTTGTGCCGGGGCTGTTTTCCGACCGGATTGCCAGATGATATGCAATCCGCAGACGCGGTACCGAACGTACTCCGAATGGTCCAACCCTGCAGGTTCAAACAATCTGCGGAATTTCAACAAGGAAGGTTTTGCGATGAACTCCAGTGTTAAGACTCTGATTCTGACTGCGGCCGTGACCGGTCTCTTCGGTGGCACTTCCGCTCGCCTCAATGCTCAGCCCGCTGCCCAGCCGAACGGACAGACAAGCGTGAGCGCAAGCTCGAATGTGGGCACCGCCGTGCACCTGAAGAGCAACTACCAGGACACCAGCAAGCACTCCTGTAAAGGCAAGAACGACTGTAAGGGCCAGGGCGGATGCAAATCGAGCGATAACGGCTGCAAAGGCAAGAACAGCTGCAAGGGCAAGGGCGGCTGCGCGACTGACGGCTCCAAGATGCCTGCAGTAATCACGTACCACCTGTGCGAGGGCCGCCGGTGGAAGGTGGCTCTCGCGCATATCTCTCCGCTGCAAACGTGACTGCAGTGCAAGTACCGTAGCTGACCAGGATTAACGAATGCCTGCCAATCGTTTCAATGGATTTACGGATTACGGTGTCGGGATCGGACTGCGAATCCCGCACTATCAGCACATCTTCGAAAAGAAGCCGGTCGTCGACTGGTTCGAGATCATCTCCGAGAACTACATGGTGGACGGGGGACGTCCGCTGCAGGTGCTGGACCAGATACTGGATCGATACCGCGTGGTGCAGCATGGTGTTTCCATGTACTTCGGCTCGGCGCAGCCGTTGAGTCGCGAGCACCTGAAGCGGCTGAAAACACTGGTGCGCCGGACCAACACGCCGTGGCTTTCCGACCACCTCTGCTGGGGCAGCGTGGATGGCCGCTACACACACGACCTGTTGCCGATCCCATATACATGGGAGGCAGTGAAGGTAACGGCGAAGCGCATTCGCCAGGTGCAGGACTATCTCGAATTGCCCATCGTGGTAGAGAACGTGAGCAGCTACGCCGAGTATCACGAGAGCGAGATGACGGAGTGGGAGTTTCTGAACGAAGTGGTGGAGGCGGCGGACTGCGGCATTCTGCTGGACGTGAACAATATCTACGTTTCCTCGCAGAACCACGATTTCGATCCGCTGACCTACGTGAACAGCGTTCCAGCCTGGCGCGTGGCGCAGATCCACATTGCCGGCCATTCGAAATACCGCAAATACATTCTGGATACGCATGATCACCCGGTGATCGATCCGGTATGGGCGCTCTATGCGCGCGCGATCGAACGCTGCGGCCCAACCGCGACCCTGCTGGAGTGGGACGACAACATCCCCAGTTTTGAAGAAGTGCATGCGGAAGCGCTGAAGGCGAATCGTTATCTGAAAAGAGCAGAGGCGCCGGCTTTGCCGATGACGGTGCAGCGTGAAGAGAGCCGGCCGGCGGAGTCTGCGCGATGACTCTGCTGGAGTTGCAACGCAGGATGGCCGATGCAGTGATGCTGCCGCTGACGCGCGATGAGACCATGCGGCGGAAGACCCGCGACGGCCGCTCGATGAAAGCGGAGGCTGCAGCTTTCATCAAGCCGAATAGCCGTCTGACATCGTTTGAGCGGCTGGAGATCTACAACCGCCAGTACTGGTTCCGTATCATCTCCGCATTCGCAGAGGATTTTCCCGGGCTGGCTGCGGTCATCGGTCAAGCGGCGTTCGACCGGCTCACTCGTGCATATCTTGCAGAGTGCCCGTCGCAGTCCTTCACGCTGCGCAACCTGGGATCGCAACTCGAAGGCTGGCTCGAGAATCATCCCGAGTATGCGGGAAAGAAGATTGCACTGGCCCTCGATGTTGTACGCCTTGAGTGGGCCTACATTGAAGCCTTTGACAATGCGGAGGAGCGCGCGCTTACGCTCGCCGACATGGGCCAGCTCGATGGTGAGTCGCAGCTTTTGCTGCAGCCGCACCTGCGTCTGCTGCATCTGGCGCACGCGGTGGATGATTTTGTCATCGAGGTGCACCGGCAACAGGGGTCACAAGGCGTAGCCAGCAACGCCGTGACAGAGGCGAAGCACTCGCGAAGCCGCCGTCTGCCACTCTCCCTCAAGCGCAGCGAGATTTTTCTGTGCGTGCATCGGTACGAGAATGCTGTCTACTACAAGCGGCTTGAGCGCGAAGAGTACCAATTGCTGTTTGCGCTGAGCGAGGGGAGCACGCTCGGAGAAGCGCTCGATCGGGCGTTTGTGTCATCGACGCTGCCGGAAGAAGATCGCCCCGCGCGTGTGCAGGCGTGGTTTGCGAATTGGGCGGAACTGGGCTGGTTCTGCCGCCACAAACCGGCTGCCTCCAGGCGGCTGGCGAGAAAGCGCGTGAACTGAATGACGCAAGCCACAGGTTCGAATCGCATGCTTGCGCTCTATGCGCAGTTCCGCCGCGCTGCCTCGTCGCTGCAATCGCCGTTTCTGTTGCTGGTGCGGCTCTATTGGGGTTGGCAGTTTGCGCAGTCGGGCTGGGGAAGGCTGCATCATCTTCCGCAGGCGACACAGTTCTTCGCCAGTCTTCACATTCCGTTTCCCGGCGCGAACGTAATCTTCGTCTCCACCCTGGAGTTCATCGGCGGCATACTACTCATCCTTGGTCTAGGGTCTCGTGTGATAGGCCTGCTGCTGGCGTGTGACATGATCGTTGCCTATCTCACAGCGGATCCGGAGGCGCTGCGCGCCATTTTTTCCGATCCTGGGAAGTTCTATAACGCCGACCCGTACACGTTTCTATTCGCGTCGCTGCTTATCCTCATCTTCGGGCCGGGCCGGTTTGCGCTGGACTGGCTGCTGCGACGCAGGCGGGAACAATGGACGCCGGCGCAGGCTGCTGCCTGACACCGTCTCTTTCGAATTACAAGACTTAGAGAAGATCGACTACTTGACGGCAACGGGCGGCTGCGAGGCGTCCGGGTGCTCTGTCGGATTTTGCGGCGCGACTAACGGCACCTCTTCCAGAACACTGATGCCGCCGCGGCGCAGCAGATTTGCGACGACGGCGCGTGTCAGGCGGGTGGCATCGTATTCCACGCGAATCGTCTTCCCCGGCTGATCGATCTCAATGCGGCGGATGCCGTATACCTCCTTGAGATTGCCGAGCGCGAACATCGCGGCCTCAGAGGGCTGCTGCTCATACCGGAATAGAACATCGACGTTCGTCATGGAGCATTCCCCCTGTTGCAAGATCCTGAACGAGCGAAGGTGAGGCGACTGTCGTGGACGGAAGATTGCATGAGCACCGAATCTGCCGTTGATTCGGATGGGAGCCGTTAGCGGCATCATAGATCATTTTCCGGAAGATTGGCCGCAGCAAGCCGACAGTCTGCGACCCGGGATAGTCTAGAGACGCCGCAGGTAATCGAGGACCTCGGGGCTGGTCCAGTCCTGCGCTCCGATGAACTTGCGCCGGATCACTCCATGCTGGTCGATGACGTAGGTTTCCGGCCACCTGTAGGTGCCGAACAGGTCGGCGGAGCGATGTGCCGCATCATTCACCGTCAGCAGAGTGATCTTGTGCTGGACCAGATAATCCCGATAGGCTTGCGGGTCCACATCCACGCTGACGGCCAGCACCTGGACGTTCGGAAGCTGCCGCTGCATGTCCATGAGGGAGGGCAGCTCGGCGATGCAGGGCACGCACCAGGTCGCCCAGAAGTTGAGCACGACAACCCGTCCCCGGTAGTCGGCAAGATGGACGCTGCGGTTGCCGTCCGTTACTGTGAAATCAGGCGCCCGGCGGCCCGTCTGACGGGGATGGCTGCCCCGGTCGCAGCCGGTAGTTAGGAGCAGAAAAGCAATCAGGATGAAACAGGCGTGCTTCACTGAACTCATGATACGGTGAACCCCCGGACTGGGGGGCGATGAAGCCAATCGGCCGCGCGGAACATCCATATAGGACAGAATGACGGACAAAACATGATTTTACTGACCCGGAAAGCTGAGTTTTCTTCGGCGCACTACTACTGGAATGACGCCTGGAGCGAGTCGGAGAATCAGCGCGTCTTCGGGAAATGCGCCAATCGCAACGGGCACGGCCATAACTACACGCTGGAAGTAACGGTAGCCGGGGCGGTCGATCCGCAAACGGGGTTTGTAGTGGACCTGAAGCAACTGAAGGACGTGATGCATCGCGAAGTGGTGGACGTCTATGATCACCGCCACCTGAACCTGGAAGTTCCGGATTTCCGGGAGCGGGTGCCGACAGTCGAGAACATTGCGGTGAGCGCATGGGAGCGGCTGGAGGGGAAGATTCCGGGCGCCAAGCTCGAACGCGTGCGCGTGTATGAAACACCCGACCTGTATGCGGATTATTTCGGGCCTGAGGCTGCAGGATGAAGGTGACCTTCACACGCCGGTACCATTTCAGTGCGTCGCATCGGCTGGACTGCGCGGCGTTCAGCCCAGAGGAGAACCGTAACGTCTACGGAAAGTGCAACAATCCTCATGGCCATGGGCACAATTACCGGCTGGAAGTTTCCGTGCGCGGTCCGGTGGATCGAGCGACAGGCATGGTGATGAACATGGCGGATCTGGATGCTGTGGTGGACAAGTCAATCGTGGCACGGTTTCATCTTGCGAATCTCAACGTGGACGGGCTGTTCCAGCAGGAAGTGCCAACGACGGAGAATCTGTGCCGGGTCATTTATCGTCTGCTGGCCACGGAACTGCCGCCCGGCAAACTCTATCGGATACGGATTGAAGAGACGGAGAACAATTTCTTTGAGTATGCAGGGGAGGCGACGCGTGGCTAAAGAAAGACGTGCAGCAGCACACTCGGGGGCAACCATCCAGACGATACACAAGCTGCCGGTGACCAGGGCGCAAGCAGGCACCGTGCGTCCCTGCTGAAGGCTTGGAACGCTACACCACACAGCAGCTCTATGCGGAATTGCTCACGCGCTTCGACGAAGACCCGACGCGCGATGGGTTGTTGAAGACGCCCGAGCGCGTCGAAAAGGCGATGACCTTTCTGACGCAAGGCTACCGGCAGCATCCGCAGGAGCTTCTACGTTCTGCGCTGTTCGACGTGGACTACGACGAGATGGTGATGGTGAAGGACATCGAGATGTTCTCCCTATGCGAGCACCATTTGCTGCCGTTCTTTGGCAAGGTGCATATTGCATATATCCCAAAGGGCAAAGTCGTGGGTCTGAGTAAGCTGCCGCGGCTGGTGGACGTCTTTGCGCGAAGGCTCCAGGTGCAGGAGCGCATGACGCGCGAGATCGCAAATGCCTTGCAGGAGGCGATTGCGCCGCAGGGCGTGGGCGTCGTCGTCGAGGCGCGGCACCTCTGCATGATGATGCGCGGAGTGGAAAAGCAGAATTCATCGACGGTCACATCGGCGATGTCCGGTGTATTTCTCGAGGACAAGACGCGCGCGGAGTTCCTGTCGCTGGTGCGCGACCACGGGCGCGGCTCCTTCTAGAGCGAGGCCGGTATAGTGGGGAAGTGAACGGCCTGCTGATTCTCGACAAGCCGGCGGGCTTGACCTCGCATGATGTGGTGGCGCGCACGCGCCGCATCCTGAATGAGCGCTCCATCGGACATCTGGGAACGCTTGATCCCATGGCTACAGGAGTGCTGCCGCTGCTGCTGGGACGCTACACGCGCCTGGCGCAATTTTTCGGACGGATGGAGAAGTCGTATACCGGTACGATCCGTTTCGGACAGGCGACGACTACCTACGATGCGGATGGCGAAGCCGCGGGTCCGTATACGCCGGTCGCGCTGGATACAATAGAACTGAGCGAGCTCACGGAGCACTTCCGCGGTGAACTGCTGCAGACTCCACCTGCATACAGCGCCAAGAAGATCGGCGGTCGCGCGGCGTACTCGCTCGCCCGGGCCGGTGCTGCAGTCGAGCTTACGCCCGTGCGCATTCAGGTTCACGAGTTTGCGATCACTTCTGTGGAAGGTGACACTGCCACATTTCGCGCAACGGTTTCTGCAGGTGGATATATCCGTTCACTGGCCCACGATCTAGGTCAGCGGATGGGCTGCGGAGCCCACCTGGCATCGCTGCGACGTGTTGCCGCGGGGCCGTTTACGGAGCAGGCGGCGATTACCCTGGAAGAGCTGGCTACGCTGGCCGAGGCCGGCGAGGTGGAGCGGCATCTGCCGCATCCGCGCACACTGCTGCCGGAGTTACCCGCGACCACTGCGGATACCCATACGGCCGGTCGCATGCGGAATGGCGCGATGTGCAACCTGGCTGACTTTTCCGCCGCTACGCACGTCAAGGTATTTGCGAACCGGCACGAACTCATCGGCATTGCGCAACGCGTTGCCGGCACAATGTTTCAGCCGGTCGTGGTGATCGGTTAAGGCTTACGGCTTATGAAGCAACGGAGTGAGCAGCGGCAGCAGATTGCGCGCGACCTGCTGGTTGCCCTGCGCGGTGGCGTGGATTCCATCCCCCTGCATGCTGCCGGGAACACCGTAGACGTCCTTGAGCAGAAAAGGGAGCAGCGGCACATGATACTGACGGCCCAGCATCGCATAGATCTCGTTGAACTGGCCGATGTAGTCCGCTCCATAATTGGGAGGCAGCGTGATGCCGCCGAGCACAACCTTAACTCCAGCATGCTGCAGCGTAGAGACGATTTGATCGAGATTCCTGCGCGTGCTGTCGATGGGAAGGCCGCGCAGGCCATCATTGCCGCCGAAGGCGACGATGACAACAACAGGCTTGAGCGCAAGCACATCGTCCAGCCGGTCAAGACCGTCTTTGGTTGTGTTTCCGCTAATGCCGGCGTTCACCACGCGATAGTGAAAGCCCTTCTTGTTGAGGTCCTTCTCCAAAAAATCCGGATAGCTGTTGCCGGCATCCGTCCCATAGCCTGCTGTAAGGCTGTCGCCGAATGCGACAATGACCGGACGATCGTCATGGGCCTGCGGAGTGGATGGGGCAGGCGCAGCGGCCGGTGTGGCGGCTTCCGGCGCAGGCGACGGAGCGGATTTTCCCTTGCAGCCAGCGACAGCAATCGCGAGCGCAACACCAAGGCAAAGCCGCAGACGGGAACTCCGGAAGCACATCACACGTTCAATCTAGCAGCAGAGCGCCGGCGGGATGAAGGCGCGAGAGGTGAAGGGGCAGCATGATCGAAGTGCGGGGCTTGAAGAAGTCGATTCATAACGGCACGAACCTGGTGGAGATTCTTCGCGGCATCGACCTGACGATTCCCGAAGGTCAGTTTGCCGCGATCATGGGCGCTTCAGGGAGCGGGAAGAGCACGCTGCTGGGCCTGCTGGCAGGACTGGACGCGCCGACAGAGGGCGAGGTGATTCTGGACGGCACGCCGATCTCGCGTTTGAACGAGGATGAGCTTGCGGAGATTCGCGGCAGAAAGCTGGGGTTCGTCTTCCAGTCCTACCAATTGATCCCAATGCTCACGGCGCTCGAAAATGTCTTGCTGCCGTTTGAGCTGAACGGTTCGGGCAATGGCCGCGCGCGCGCGACCGAACTGCTGGAAAGCGTAGGCCTGGCGGAGCGATTGCATCATTATCCGGTGCAGCTCTCCGGCGGAGAGCAGCAGCGCGTGGCCCTGGCGCGCGCTTTCATGCTGGAACCGCCGATTGTGCTGGCAGATGAGCCGACCGGCAACCTCGATTCGCAGAATGGCGAGCACGTGCTGGAACTGCTGCTGCGCCGCCATCGCGAGAGCCGGACAACGCTCGTCATGGTAACGCACGATCCGCAAATCTCTGAGCGGGCGGAGCGGCGGATCATACTGCGCGACGGCTTGGTGATTGAAGACATACTCGCTAACCGCCCGCTCGCTGCGGCGGAGGTGGAGCTGTGAGCGCGGCAAAGAGTGGCGCGCGAGGTGCTCTTGGCTGGAGCACGGCTTTGCGCATCGCATGGCGCGAATTTCAGGCGGCACCAGCGAAGTTTCTATTTGTCATCGTATCGGTAGCAATTGGAGTCGCGGCGCTGACCGGGGTGCGCGGCTTCGTCAATTCCTTTCAGAAGACACTGACTGCCCAGGCGCGTACCATCATGGCCGCCGACGTTTCTGCCCGCATGTTCCGCCAGCCAACGGAAAAGGAGATCGCCGGGCTGAACGCGTTGCAGGGCGTCGATCGCACGCAGGTGACAGAGATGGTGTCGATGGCCTCAACATCATCGGATCCGATTCCGCTGCTGGTCTCCTTGAAAGCAGTTGATCCCGCGAAATATCCCTTCTACGGCGACTACAAGCTTCGTCCGGCTGGCACGCTACACACAGAGTTGAAGCCGCAGACGGTCCTGGTAGGCGAGGACCTGCTTATCCGGCTGCATGCGCGGATCGGCGACTCCCTGAAAGTGGGCAACAGCACATTCCGTATTGGGGGCGTGATCGAGCGCGAGCCGGACCGAATGAATTCGAGCATGGGCATTGGGCCGCGCGTTCTGATCACACGTCAGGGACTGGCGGAAAGCGGGTTGCTGCAGCCGGGAAGCCGCGCTGGGGAGCGCTTCCTGATGCGTCTCGATCCCAGTGCAATGAGCATAAAGGATCTTCACGCTCGCGTGGAAAAGATCCTGCCTGATGCGCAGGTGACGGATTTCCGCGAAGCCAACCCCGCGCTGACGCAGGGGCTGGACCGGGCGAGCAGCATGCTGAGCCTGATCTGCCTGGTTGCGATGGTGCTGGGCGCCATCGGCGTGGCGATGTCGATGCGCGCTCACCTGGAGCAACGGATGGACATTCTGGCGACCATGAAGTCCATCGGCGCGCGCTCCTCCGACATTCTGCGTATTTATCTGCTGCAGACATTGCTTCTTGGATTGATCGGCGGCCTCGTGGGTGTTGTGGCGGGCTTCGGCGTGGAGTGGACAATCCCGCTGCTGGCGGCAAAGCTGCTGCCCATAGAGCCGACGCTGCGCCTGCCTGTCCGCGCTGGTCTTGCTGGTCTGGGCACCGGCATGCTGACGACACTGCTGTTCTGCCTGCCACCACTGCTCGATATCCGAAGGGTGAAGCCCAACCTGGTGTTGCGACGGCAGGTGGAGGCTGCGCCGGAGATGACGCTCAGGGAGCGCTGGCAGCGGCGGCGCATGCAGTGGATCCTGACCGTCGTCATTCTGCTCGCGCTTGCGGCGATTGCCGCCGGACTGACCAGTTCGCTCATGGTCGCCGCCTGGTTTACGGTTGCGCTGGTCGCGCTGCTCCTGTTCATCACGCTGCTCGCGCGGACGCTGCTGCGAATGTTGCGGACTGCGCTGACACGCACGCGGCTCGGCCTGCCGTCCGCTGTGCGCCATGGATTGTCGAATCTCTACCGGCCTGGCAACCAGTCAACTGCGGTACTGACCGCTCTCGGCGCGGGCATCATGCTGATCCTCACCGTCTTTCTCATGCAGAACGCGGTGCTTCGTGATCTGCAACAGACGCTCGGCCGGGGTTTGCCGAACATCTTTCTGATCGATATAGCGACCGACGAGTTGGAGGGCGTGTCTTCGCTGATTGCAAAACAGCCGGGCGTGCGTGGAGCGATCGAGCGTTTGCCCTTGGTTGCAGGGCGATTGCAGGAAGTCAACGGCAAGGCGGCCGATCAATTGAAGCAGGAGAACGTGCCACGACATCTTCTGCAGTCGGTGAGCCTGACCTGGTCCGATCGTGTTCCGGCGGGCACGAAGCTCCACGCGGGAACGTGGTGGAAGCCGGGTGAGGAGGGCAAAATTGCCGTTAGGGAAGGCTTGGCGAAGCGAATGCATGTGGGAATTGGCTCGACGCTGGTCTTTACAGTGCAGGAGCGGCGCATTCCTGTAACCGTAGCTGCGCTCTATGCAAACGACGGGCAGCACGTCTTCGGGCGAAGCGAATTCATTCTTTCCGAGCGCTCGCTGGTTCATCTGCCGGTGGTCTGGTACGGAGCCGTACACGTGGACACAGTGCAGATTCCAGAAATGCAGCGAGCGCTGTTCGCTGCGTATCCGACTGTAACCGTCATCAATATTGCCGATCTGCTGGACACGGTGGCGGGGATCGTTCATCAGGTGACGATGATTGTGCGCTTCCTGGCGGCCTTTTCGATTCTCTCCGGATTGGTGATCCTCGCATCCAGCGTGGCCAGCACGCGCTTCCGGCGCATTCGCGAGGTGGTGGTGCTGAAGACACTCGGAGCACGCCGCGCGCGAGTAGCGGCGGTGTTCAGCGTGGAGTTTACGGTGCTGGGTTTGTTGGCCGGATGTGTCGGCGTCCTCTTCGCCAACTTGCTTACGTTCATTTTGTTGCACCGGCTGGACGTATCGTACCGTCCGGAATGGCTGGCCGCGCTTGTGGCTGCAGCGGGGACTGCGGTTTTAGCCGTCCTTACCGGGTGGCTCGCCAGTATCCGCATCCTCGGGCAGCGACCTCTGGAAGTGCTGCGCGAGGAGTAGCTTTCCCAGCTCGAGCGGACTGGGCGGACCACCATCCTGCGGCTCATCGTTGCCGCCGTTGTCCTCATCGCCACGGTCAGGGTTGCGGTCTACCGGCGCCCATTTGCGTGCCATCAGCGGAACGAGAAAGAGAACCGCAAACACAGTAGTAACGGTGCCGCCCACGACGACGCGCGCGAGCGGTTTCTGGGTCTGGGAGCCGATACCGGATGCGACCGCGGCCGGTAGCAAACCTAATCCGGCAGCCATGCAGGCCATGACGATGGGCCGCATCTCGTCAAGCGCGCCGAGGAAAACACCGCGCTCCCGCCCATGATCATGCTGCTGGTGACGCAGTCCGGTGAGGAAGACAACCGTGCACAATGTATTCAGACCGAGCAGTGAGGTAAAGCCGACCGCTGCCGAGATGCTGAAGGACGTGTGAGTGAGTCCAAGGGTGAAAATGCCACCGATGGCACCGAAGGGAAGTGTTGCGAGCACGATCAGTGCGTCGCGGAAGGACTGAAAGAGAAGATAAAGCAGCAGCAGCACGATGAGCAGCGAGATCGGAACGATGAAGGCGAGACGGTGCAGCTCCTTCTGCAGGCTGTCGTATTCACCGGCCCAGGTGTAGGTGTACCCCGCGGGCAGCTTGATCTGGTGTGCCAGAACGCTCTTCAGTTCTTCGATGGTGCTCTGCAGATCGCGCCCGCGCACGCTGAACTTGATGGGGATGTAGCGCCGGCCGCCCTCGCGGTAAATCATGAAGGCGCCATTGTGCAGCGTGACGTCGGCGACGTTGCCCAGCGGGACCTGGTTACCATCCGGCGTGGGCAGCAGTATCTTCCGGATTGCCTCCGGCGTGTCTCGGTATTGCGGGCTGAAGCGAACCGCGAAGTCGAAGCGACGCTCGCCTTCGATAATCTGTGTAACTGCCGCGCCACCGACAGCGGCCTGGACAGCAGTGTTGATATCAGCCGCGGCGATGCCGTAGCGGGCTGCTTCTGCCCGGTTGATGGAGATGAGCAGACTGGGCTGGCCGCCCACGTTGAAGACACCCACGTCAGTCACCCCGCGAACGTGGGTCATGATCTGGTAAATCCTGTCCGCAGTGCTGGTGAGCGTGTCGAAATCGTCGCCGAAGAGCTTCAGCGAATTCTCGCCTTTGACGCCGGACATCGCCTCTTCCACGTTGTCCTGAATGTTCTGGGAAAAGTTGAAGTCGATGCCAGGATACTGCCGGAATTTCTTCTGGATGGCAGCGATCAGCTCCTCTTTTTTGCCATGGAACTGCGGCCGCCATTCGTCCGCTGGCTTCAGGTCGGCGAGAAACTCAATGTTGTTGAAGGTGCTCACATCGGTGCCGTCGTCGGGCCGGCCCATCTGCGAGAGGCATTGCGTCACTTCAGGGAAGCTGCGCAGCACGCTGCGGATCTGGTCGGCGAGGTCCGCTGATTGCGGAAATGCCATGTCCTGCTGCATGGTCGCACGAATCCACAGGTTGCCTTCCTCGAGGGCTGGCATAAACTCGCCGCCAATCTGCGTGAATGCGAAGCTGGCGCAGATCAGGAGCAGGATTGCCGCAATCCAGACCAGGAAAGATTTTCTGAGCGCGAAGTGCAGCGCTTTCTCATAGGCACTGCGGACATGCGCGATGAGCCATGTTTCTTTTCCTGAGACATGCTTTGGCGAAGAGAGGAAGCATAGGACCGGCGCGAACAGAAACGCATAGAGCAGCGCCCCGATAAGCGCGAAGCCGTACGCCTGGGACATGGGCGCGAAGATCTTACCGGGCACGCCCTGCATCGTGAACAGCGGAATGAACGAAACCAGGATGATCAGCGTGGCGAAGATGACGGGCCGCGATCCATCCGCGACGCCGGCCACGATGACATCCGAGAGCGTCTCTCCGTGACGGCGGCGACTCAGCTTGCGATAGATGTTTTCGAGAATAATGATCGACGCGTCGACGAGTATGCCGAAGTCGATCGCGCCGATGGAGATGAGATTGGCCGAACTGCCTTCGAGCACCATGAGGCTGAAGGCGAAGAGCAGCGCAAAGGGTATCGTGAGCGCTGCGATGGTGGTGATGCGCACGTCGCCGAGAGTGATGTAGAGCACAATGGTGACCAGAATCATGCCCATCAGCACAATGTGCTGCACGGTCTCCGTCGTGCGGTTCACCAGCCTGCTGCGGTTGTAGATGGTCTTGATCTGCATGCCGGGCGGCAGCAGGTTGCCGGAGTTGAGCTCGGCTATCTTCTTTCGCAGAGCTTTTAGGGCGGGAAGCGATTGCTCGCCTTTTTGCAGCAGCACGATCCCTTCGACGATGTCCGGGTTCTCGTTGTAACCAACCTTACCCAGCCGAGGGAGATGCCCTTCCTTCACCGTTGCCACATCTCGCAGCAGGATCGGCGTTCCGTTGTGCTCGGCGACGACAATGTTGTTCATGTCCGTCAGCGACTTCAATAGCCCGATGCCGCGCACGTTCACACTCTGGCTACCCATGGTCAGATAGTTTCCGCCGGCATTCGCATTGCTGTTCTGGATGGCATTCACCACCTGGGTCATGGTGACGCCCATGGCCAGGATGCGGTTGGGATCGATCTCCGCCTGATACTGCCGCGTAGTGCCCCCGAACGTGGCGACGTCGATGATGCCCGGTACGGATTTGATCTGGCGCACAACGAACCAGTCCTGCTCCGCCTTCAGCTCGTTGAGCGAGTAGTTGGGTCCGATGAGCTGGTAGCGATAGATTTCTCCGATCGGCGATTCCGGCGACAACTGCGGTTGCAGATTGTTGGGCAGCGTGAGCGACTGCAGCCGGTTCAATGCCTCCTGCCGGTCGATGAAGTAGGAGGAGCTGAAGTCGAAGTAAAGTTTGACGTCACTCAGCCCGAAGATGCTGATAGAGCGGATCTCCGTTAGCTTGGGCGTGCCATTCAACACGGTCTCTACCGGAATGGTGACCTGCTGTTCCATCTCCTCCGCGGACCACGCAGGGTTCTGCGTGATGAACTCGACCATCGGGGGCGATGGGTCCGGATACGCTTCGATATCGAGCTGCGAGAAGGCGAACCCGCCGGCAGCCAGCGCCACCAGAAACAGGATCAGGACAATCGTCCGGTACTGCAACAACGCGCGTGTGAGTCCCTGCATGACTACTCCGACCCCGCGCCGCGCAACAGCTCCGCGCCGGTGCTGATGACGCGGTCGCCCTCATTCAAGCCGCCCGTGATCTCCACCGTCCCATCGTGCGTTTCGCCCACTCGCACTTCGCGACGGTCATATTTGTTTTCGCGGGTCTCTAGGAACACATAGGTGCTGACACCGTCGCGGATGACTGCCGTGGCCGGCACTACGATCGCGTTGCGGCTCTGATTTGTAATCGATACGGTGGCGTACATCTGCGGCTTGAGCCGGTGATGCGGATTGGGCAGAACGACCCGCACCTTCAGAGTCAGGGTCTGCGGGTCCACTGCGTCGGAGATGTTATCAACCACGCCGTGATAGACCGCGTCCGGATAGCCGTTCACGCGCACCTCAACAGGCTGTCCGCGGCGGACGGCCTGCACATCGCGTGGGTAGAGATCGGCAATGACCCACACATCGTTGATGTTGGCGATGGTGGCGATGGACGTGGCATTGTCAAGCGAACGCTGCAACTCGCCGCTGGCAGTGTTCACGTCCAGCACCACGCCCTGAATCGGAGAGCGGATTGCCACCAGGTCCGATGTGTCGGTCTCCTTGTATCCGAGGATGTGGAGCGTCTGGAGCGCGCGCGCCAGCTCCGCGTGTGCAGCCTCATCGACTGCATTCAGATCGTCGAAGTCCTTTTGCGCCATCACCTGGTGCTGCAAAAGATCGCGACCGCGATTTAACTGCAGATCGGCGCGAGCCGCCTCAATCTTCGCCTTCTCATAGTCAGACCGCGCCTGCTGAAGATCGGTGCTCTGCAGCATGCCGACGATCTGTCCCTTCGCAACTTCCTGGCCCGGAAGAACCTTGAGGGCAAGGACACGTCCGCTGATGGGCGGATAAATGTGCACGACTGTCGTCGGATTCGCCTGGACGCGCGCAGATAGAGTCAGTGCATCGTGCACCGGCTGCACGTGTGCAACAACGGTGTCCAGCACGCGATACTGCGGCGCCGGAGTGTCCGATGCGTCGGCGGCCTTATGACCCTCACAGCCGGTGAATACCAGCAATGCCGAAGCGGCGAAAAGAAGGGAACAGAATTGCAAAGGTCTCATGGGACGATCTCCGTAGCGGCGGCAAAGCTGACCTGGTGCAGGCTGAGCCACACCTGCATGTTGGCGTTCAGCGCGTCCAGGTTCACCTGCCGGTAGTCCTGCAATGCGCTCAGGTAATCGAGCAGCGTGGTGCCGCCGTGGCGATAGCTGTACTCCAGGTTGTCACGCACCTCGTGCGCCTCTTGCAGATAGTGGCCGTTGTACCGGCGAGCAAGGGAGAGAGCGTCTTCATAGCCAGCCCAGGCCTGGTCCACATCCGAGATCACCTGGTTCCGCGCGGCCGTTTCGGCAAAGCGGCTGGACTGCGCTTCATATTTCGTGCGCGCCTTCTCGCCCTGATTGCGATCGAAGATGCGCAGCGGGATGCCGATCTGGAAGCCGGCCGAGTTTGCTGTTCCCGCGCGGTCGTATTCGCCTTCAAGCGTCGGATCGGTCGTCCCTTCGGCATAGGCGAGCTTGACATTCGAATCTGCGAGTCGGACAGACTGTTGTGCCGCTAAGTAGTCAGGGCGTGCCTGCAGTGCTTTTTGCTCGGTATCAGGAAGGGTTGCGGTCACGTCCGGCGGATCAAGCGAGCCCGTGATATCGAATCCTGGATGAGGACGGTCGTAGCCGAGCAGCGTCTGTAACTGCTCCGAGGCCTGTACCACGTTGGTATGCGCGTTGTCGTAGTCGGATTCGAACTGCGCCAGTTGCAGGTCGAGGCGCTTGAAGTCTGTGGCGCTGATGTCTCCGGCTCGCAGGCGCTCACGGCTCAAGTCGATGGTCTTGCGATAGTCATCCAGGTTCTGCTTCGCCAAATTGAACGCGCCTTTCGCGCCCAGCATCTGGGTGAAGGCGGTTTTTGCGGCAAGCACCACCTGGCGCTCCTGATCGGCATACTGACTGCGCGTCACGTCTGTAGTGGAACGGGCAACGTCCAGACGCCAGCGGCGCTTCTGTCCTCGCTCAAAGAGCCGGGAGACCTGTGCGGAATAAAAGTAGGGGTTGTTTGAATCGGCCGCGAGCGAGACGTCGGAACCGGTGAGATTGAAGTTCGGATTCACGCGCAGCCCGGCGGTGATCTCTGACTGCCTGGTAGCGGTGACGTGCGCCTGAGCGGCAAGCAGGGAAGGGTTCTGCAGGCGGGCAAGATCGACTGCCTGCTGCATCGACAAGGGAGCTGGCGTCTGGGCGATGCATGCGGTCGTGAACAGCAGCAGGGGCGTGATTCGGCGGCACGCCGATGAAAGAACTCCGCGCGTCCATCGGAACGGGCGCGAGAAACTCAATTGGGCTTTGAACAAATGAACCTCTGCGGACACTCATATCCGCGCTCTGGGATTTAGGAGTGTCGTCGTGTGAGTGATGGATCGGGGCGCGGCAGGATCCGCCGCGTTACTGTGCGATCGGCTGGAGCGAGGCCGGCGGTGGACGCGATTCGACAGGAACCCGCGTTCCGCCAAGCTGGGTGACTAGCTTTGCTTCCTGCTCGACCGGACGGCTGGGTCCCATATGCAGCATCACAGCAAGCAAATCCATCCAGGCCATCGTCGATGGCAGCAGGGCCTGCACAGGCTGTAGCCCATCAAGAGGATCGTGAAGACGGAGCGCGCGCTCCGCGTCGCGCGGAGCCGTGCACATGGCTATATCGTCGGTAAGCGAAATGACCGGGAAGAGCAGAATGACCAGCAGCAGCAGGGCTGTAAATTGCAGCCCGCGAGAGGGCAGCAGGGTATCTGGCCGGCATGAGCGGGTGCGCCATGCGTGGGCAGACCACGCTGAGATCAGCGACAGCCCAAGGAGTAGCCACAGACAATTGAGGAGGATTTCCACCTGCTGGGATTGTAATGGAACGACGGGGAGAAAACCGTTTAGAACAGCTTAAGAGGCTGTAACAAAAGGGTTAGCAACGATGGAGCATTGACCGCGCGAGCCGGTGCACTTATCATCAGGAAGGCACAACGTTCCAAGTGCTCCAGCCTCATTGCCCCCTCGTTCAATGGTAGGACAGCTGACTCTGGATCAGCATATCGGGGTTCGAATCCCTGGGGGGCAACCAAACAAATACTTCCCCGCACTCTCCTGAACTCCCTAGTTCAACCAAAATCCGCATAAAACAAGGAAATTTGGCGCTTTCACGTTCGTTAGCGTTCGCAGAAGTGCGTCGGGAGCCATCCAAAATCCGGGGGTACGGATTGGGGTACAATTTCCCACGAAGTGGGGTACGACCCTAATTTCTACTTGGAGCGGGACGGATGGCGCTGACGGACACCGCAATTCGAGCAACGAAACCAGGCAAGCGGCCCTACAAGGTTTACGATCGCGACGGCCTGTTTTTGCTGATCAATCCCTGCGGTTCAAAGCTTTGGCGCTGGCGCTATTGTTTTGGCGGCAAGGAAAAGCTGATGGCGCTAGGCGAGTACCCGGTTGTGAATCTCGCGCAGGCCCGCGAACGTCAGCTTGCGGCGCGCAAGAAGTTGGCCGTCGGCCTTGATCCCATGGCGGAACGCAAAGCCGAAGCCGAGACCCGGCAACGGGAAGCCGAAGTATTGCAGCGTCAGGCCGAACACAGCTTTGAGAATATCGCTCGCAAATGGTGGGAATGGTGGTCTCCTGGCAAGTCTCCGCGTCACACCGACTACGTGTTGCGGCGCTTGGAAGCGGACGTCTTCCCAGCGTTGGGTCATAAGTACATTGACGATGTAGCGGCCGCCGATATTCGGGAACTCATGCTCGCGATCGAAAGTCGCGGTGCCAGAGACGTTGCAAAACGCTCCCACGAGACCACAGGCCAAATTTTCCGCTATGCAATTGCCCGCGGTATCGCCACGCGGAATCCTGCCGCTGATTTCAAGCCGCGCGACATTCTGGCCGAAGCCAGCTCAGAGAACTTTGCTCGCGTGGATGCCAAAGACCTGCCCACCTTGCTGGTTAAGATGGAGAGCTACGACGGAGATGCGCTCACACGGCTTGCCATGCGACTCATGGCCTATACCTTCGTGCGCACGTCCGAACTTATCGAGTCACAATGGCCGGAGTTTGACTTGGACAATGCACGTTGGGACATTCCGGCCGTGCGCATGAAGATGGAGACGCCCCATATCGTGCCCCTGTCGCGACAGGCTATAGAAATTCTGCGCGCTCTCAAACTGCTTACGGGGAAAGGCCGGTTCGTATTCCCTGGCGCGAACAACAAAAACAAACCGATGAGCAACAACACGATTCTGTTTGCGCTGTATCGTCTTGGCTACCGAGGCCGTATGACTGGCCACGGTTTCCGAGGACTGGCATCTACAATTTTGCACGAGAACGACTTTGCGGCCGAACACATTGAATTGCAGCTCGCTCACCAGAAGCGCAACAAAGTAGCCGCTGCATACAATCATGCGAAATACCTGAGTCGGCGCGCAGCGATGATGCAGTGGTGGGCCGATTACCTCGATGCTCAATTAGCCAAAGCCGAGGAAAGCGATAGCAGGATAAGCCGGAAACGGACCGCGATTCCGGCAAAGATGGCTCGCATGAAGCTCGGCGGCCGAGTCAGGCTACCGATCGTGACGCATGCACACGCTCTACAGCCCACTGCCTGACTTCGGACCTTACCCATGCGACTGCGCGGGGGCCAAGGCGGACCGGCGCAGGAAAGCTCCTATTCCGGATCAGCGCAAGAGGCTTGTCTTCGAGAGACCTTGATCTCGGGAAGACGCAAGAATGTGACATCATCCAAGTTGGCCGACATGCCATTGGAGCTGAGTTCTGCTCGCTCCTGAGAATGGGGCAATTTCTTCGTCGTATGTTGCGCGGACGAAGGGCGATGATCAGCCCTCTTCCGGGGAAACCGGGCGGAAATGGCTGCATTTTCAGCCGGAGCTCCAGACATGCTTCACCTCTGCGATTGTCGAATCAGTTGACTAATGAACCGACTGTGGGATTGTTTTCAGCGACCGCGCACGGTTGTTGAAAATCAGTGATGAATGTGTAGAACAGGTTCGAGACTCGGTCAAATCGAACTAAACATTAAGCATCGTCAGCGCAATCACTGCGTTGTAGGTAGCGTGCATGAGAGCTGCGGTGGCGGTTGAATTGGATCGCCAGCGCGTCATCGCGTAAAGTGTTCCCGTCCCAAAGAACAAAAACAACGGGATTCCAACGGTTTTCGTGTGCGCAAGCGCGAAGAAGAGGGAAGAGCCGATGATTGCTGCCCCGCGGAAGAGAAGCTCTTCGAGGATGGGGCCCAGGGTGACACCGTAGAGCAACCTCTCCCGAGAAGCGGCTCCCAGAGACATGTGAGCGACCCGCACTACGGAGAGCACGCCTACCGCAGCTAAGACGCCGCTCAGCAGAGCGTAGAGCCAGAAGACAAGTCGGGGTGGTTTAGCCCACCCGAAATAGGTGAAAAGGCGCCCTCGATCGACGCAGACATAGACGGATACTCTGACGAAGAGAGCAACAACTACACAGGGTTGGGGGCTGGCTTTCCAGATGTCCGGTAGGTACAGCAGCCTTGCAATCAACGCGACGGCGAGAACAGCGGTGACCTCGATGTAATTGGGCGTCGAATCGAGGAGTCGGGAAAAGACGCGCCGCAGGAGAGAAGCCATGGGCTGCATTCTGGCATGGGTTTGGCCGACGCGCGAACCGACCATAGCATCGCGACCATGCTGAGGAACCGACCAGCCTTCGCTGGAGCTACGCAGCGGGCTTTATGCTTGCGGGCATTCGGTCGTAGTCCTTTCACATTGATGAAGGCGAAAATGACTGGAATGCCGACACTAGCCGATAAAGGTGTTGCGGTCTTCGAGACTGAGCTGGAACTTCTGGTCGACCGATACCGGAGTGCCCCTACCTGCCTGCCACCGCAGCGCATCGCCGAAGTCTTCGGCCGCTATTTCGCTCTCGAGTGCCTCCGCGCCTACGGTATGAAACGGGTTTCTGTATGCGAGCCAGGGCTTTGTGGCCATCCTGGAGGCGCTTCGGGAGATGCCCAAGAACTAGGCTGCTCGCCAGTCGCAGTCCATATTGGTCCCGCCGATTTCATCGATTTGACCGAGGTTCCGAGCCGGGAGATGCTGCGTTTCACAGAAATCCGTTCTCCGGCGAAAGGAAGCGTGCATGTTTCAATCCGTGGAAGAGTTGTCGCAGAAGCTGTCAGAGACCGGGTACTTCATCGACCCAACCATGACCAAAGTGGTCTTTCTGGCGGATCAGATGAAGAAGCCGCTTCTTTTGGAAGGGCCTGCAGGCTCGGGCAAAACTCAATTAGCAATCTCTGTGGCTGCGGCTGCCGGCACACACGTGGAACGGTTGCGGTGCTATCGCGGGGCCAGCGAGGAGCAGGCGATCGGCCGCTTCGATGAGAGCTTGCAGCGGCTCTACATGGAGTACGCCAAGGGACAGCATGGTAGCTGGAAGGACTTGCAGACCAGCCTGAAGGGGCGAGACTTTTTTCGTGCCGGTCCGCTGATGCGGGCGCTTGAGTACGATAAGCCGTGTGTCCTGCTGATTGACGAGTTGGATAAAGTGGATGAAGGTTTTGAGGCCTTACTGCTAGAGATCCTCTCCGCCTGGCAACTCTCCATTCCCGAGTTTGGCACCGTCTCTGCCCGCAGCACTCCGTTCGTTGTCCTGACCAGTAACGAAGAGCGCCGGCTGGGCGATCCGATTCGCCGCCGCAGTCTCTACGTCCGTGTCAAACATCCGACACCGGAGCGCGAAGCGGAGATCATCGCCAGCCGCACTCCGGACGCCAGCAGCAGCTTCCATCGTCGCATTGCCGGGATCGCTCTCGCCTTCCGCAACTACTCGCTCGAAAAACCGCCCTCTGTCTCCGAGATGATCGATCTCGCGAAGGGCCTACAGATTCTGGGTACCGAGGAGGTGACGGAAGAGAGCCGCGATCTTCTCCTGCCCATGCTTGATGAAGACGGACAAAGATCGGCGACATCTGCTGCTGCGCTCTGGGTTCAAGCACCTGCTCGATGACGGCGAGGCGTTTGCAAGCCGGTTACATAGCGCGGCAGAAGGCGACGCGGCATGAAACGGTCAGTTGGGCTGTGTCTGCTGCTGATATGCGGCGCGCTCAGCCGCGCAGACGCGCAGAGGACGGCCGTCACATCAGTATTCGTCAAGCGCTATGCGGCGCATTACAACGTGCCGCCAGAGCTGATCGCCGCGTTCATCGATGTTGAATCACGGTGGAACCCGCGGGCGGTCTCAAACAAAGGCGCGGCGGGGCTGATGCAACTGATGCCTGCAACGGCAGAGCGATTCGGAGCACGCGACCCCTTCGATCCCGAGCAGAACATTGCGGCCGGCACCCGCTACATCACCAAGCTGATGTGGGAGTTCCACGGAGACATGCGGCTCGTTGCCGCTGCGTATTATGTCGGCGACCGGTGGGTCGCGAAGAAACAGCTCGGTTATCGCAACCCGGATGTCGTCGCGTACGTCGAGTCCGTGCGCAGGCGCTATCAGCAGCGAATGTCGTCGGCAGCCAGTCTGCCGGGAGGTCAACCATGATCAGGCAGGTCCGTCTTGTGCCGTTGGCGTTCCTTGTTTCGCTTCCACTGTTCGCAGCCAATACCGGCACTCCGGCGCGTGTTGCGACCCTAACGATTCATCCCGGAGATGTGACCGTACTTCACCTTCGCCCCGACTTCGAATCAACGATCCATCTTCCGGAGGAGATCACATCGGTTGTGCTCGGCAGCCCGGGGCCGAGAACCAACGGTGGGCGAGAATTCCGCGCAGTGCGTATCGCATATCCTGCTTGGCACGATCCAGGCTGTGAGATGCGTGGTCACAGCAACTCCCGTTTGTCATGTGCGAATTCTAACCCATTTAGTTAACTTTAACTGTAGCGTTGTCAAAGCTTGACAATCTGCACTAGAATCCGGAGCATCGTGGCGGAACGGCCTTGAAGTTATTCCCGGCTGTTTACGAGCTTGGGAGAAGAGATGTATTGCTCGCGGCGACGGTTCATTCAGGCCACAGGCATGGCAACAACGTTCTGGGCGTCACGTCTGCGCGGCTTTTCGCTACCTTTCACCGATGTGTCGCCAGCCCCCTGTCTTCTCCACACCGGATCGGGATATGCGCCTTTTATTGATACATTCCTGCCGTTGATCCGCCCAGGCTCCGACGACTTCATCGGCGAGAAGTATGCCGCAGAAATCGAGGTTTCGCTTAACTTGTGGCAAGAGGCGTTTCGTGCTTCCCCGCGCGGCCTGCAATCCATTCATGACACGCTTTCGGAGAATCTGGAAGGTTCTCTTCTAAACCGGCCGAACCTCATACGAGTTCGCGCTAAACCACCTGTGCAATCAGACCGGGTGATCTTTCCCCGACCGGAGCGTTTAAGCCGCGGCGTATTCATTCAGAGTCTCAGCCAGTACCTGGCGCCATTCAGGAGCATAGAAACCGCGGATCTTCAGATCGATCTGATTGAAATCAGCGGAACCTCGCACGACCGGCTCAGAACCCAGATTCATTTCGACATCGTCGGCGAGCTGGATACGAACTGCCGGGAAGAGAGGACAGGGGAATGGGAATTGTCCTGGTTGAAGGATGAAACTGGAAGGTGGCGTGTCGAGGGCTGGTCTGCGGGAGCCGAGTTACGCGCCTGTGTCACTGGGCGTGGTTTCATTGATATTTCCGCAGCCGCTTTTGCTGGCGCAGATTCTTACCGGACGCAAATGTCTCGCGGCCTCGATCATTGGCGAACCACACTGGATGGAGCCACTGGGATCGACATATATGGCAACAACGGCATTTGTGCCGGTGATTTCGATGGTGACGGTTACGACGATCTTTACGTTTGCCAGCCCGCTGGTCTTCCAAACCGCCTGTACCGAAATCGGGGCGACGGCACATTTGTCGATGTGACCGAGACAGCGGGTGTTGGCGTGCTTGATGGCACATCGAGCGCAATATTTGCCGACCTCAGCAATAGTGGACGTCAGGATTTGATTGTCGTACGTACCGGTGGCCCGCTCCTCTTTATTAATCGAGGCGACGGCACGTTTGAGTTGAAGCCAGATGCTTTTCATTTCGCCAAGCCGCCGCAGGGCACATTTACCGGCACCGCAGTTGCTGACTATGATCGTGACGGCTTACTTGACGTTTATTTCTGCACCTACAGCTTCTATCAGGGCTTAAGCGAGTACGAGTTCCCGAAACCGTACTACGACGCGCAGAACGGTCCGCCCAACTTTCTTCTTAAAAACCGCGGCGATTACACCTTTGAAGACGTCACGACGGCGGCGGGACTCGATGTAAGTAATAACCGCTTCAGTTTTGCCGGGGTGTGGAATGACTATAACGGCGATGGATGGCCGGACCTGTATGTTGTCAATGATTTCGGGCGCAAAGTCCTCTACAAGAACAACGGAAATGGCACATTTACGGACGTGAGCGCCGAGGCGGGTGTGGAAGATCCGGGCGAAGGCATGAGCATGACCTGGCTCGACTGCGACAACGATGGCTCTGATGACATGTACGTTGTCAATATGTGGGAAACAGCCGGCAGGAGGGTCACAAAACAGCCTGAATTTATGCCTCGAGCGCCCGAGAACATAAAGCGGGTGTACTGGCTGGATGCCGTCGGCAATACCCTACTGCACAACGAGGGGGCGAGTGGCAAGTTCCGAGATGTCACCGAAAAATCCGGCACCCAGTTTGGTGGGTGGAACTGGGGCAGCGATGCCTGGGATTTCGATCACGATGGATATCCAGACTTATACATTGCGAACGGCTTCATCTCGGGAACAAAGAAAGAAGATCTCTCAAGTTTCTATTGGCGTCACGTGGCTGCACGTTCTCTGGACTCCGGCGGCCAGTCAAAGACATACGCAGATGCCTGGAGCGCGATCAACGAGTTCATTCGCTCCGACTACACGTGGAGCGGGTATCAGCGAAACAATTTCTATCTGAATAATCGAGACGCAACCTTTACTGAAGCAGCGGGCGCTCTTGGTGTGGGCTGTATCGAAGACAGCCGATCATTTGTGCTCAGCGATATCGACGGAGACGGCAGGCTGGAGGTCATCCTGAAGAGTCGAAATGCTCCGCAGCTCAGGGTCTTTCACAATGAATTGGATCCGATTGGCGCAGCGATCACTTTTGCCCTGCGGGGAACGAAGAGCAATCGAGATGCAATCGGATCGGTGGTCGAGGTCGTCACATCTGCCGGTCGCCAGCGCAAGACGGTACGGGCCGGATCGGGCTTCCTAGCGCAGAATACAAAACTGTTGCATTTTGGCCTCGGAGAAACAACGGAAGCTGTTCGAGCAGTTATCGAATGGCCCACCGGCGCCAAGCAGATCCTCGAGAATATTCCGTCCGGGCACCGAATCGAAGTCCAGGAAGGATCATCCGGCTTTCATGCCACTCCGTTCAGGCCATTCCGCGAGATGCTCAACGTGCCGGAACAGCATCCGGTGGCAGAGCTTCCGACGGTTCACGCGACCTGGTTGCTGGAACCGATTACGCCACCGGCTCTCAGGCTGCCCGATCAGCAGAACACAATGCGCGGCCTGTCCGATGGCGCGGGAAAGGTACAGTTCCTCGTCTTCTGGACAACAGGATGCGACAGGAGCGCAGAATACCTTCTTGCATTGAATTGCATGAATGCCGAATCGGAGAAGAGTGGCATTCGTGTCCTTGCGGTACACCTGCCCGACAGCGCAGGAGCTAAGGAGGGGATTTCGGGCGTTCTCCCGCAGGTCTCCTTTCCTGTACTCATTTCGGACGATAAAACAGCCAGCATCTATAGCATCTTCTATCGCTATCTATTCGATCGCCGGCGGGAGATCGAATTGCCAACCTCATTCCTCATCGACACCGAGGGGAAGGCCGTTCGCGTTTATACCGGCTATGTAGATCCGGCGCAGATCATGGAGGATGCGCAATCTCTGCCGATGACCGCTGAAGAACGGTTGCGCCGCGGGCTTCCATTCCCAGGGCGGTATTTTAGGGGGCAACTCGACCACAATTACTTCACTTACGGGGTGGCGTATCTGCAATATGGGTATCTCGACGAGGCACTTGTCGCCTTTCAGCAATCCATCGAACATGGCGGATCGAGCGGCGCTGCTTACTACAATGTCGGGTTGATCTATCTAAACAAAGGCATGTTCGAAGATGCCCGGACGAGTTTAGAAAAGGCCGTCGAACTGGACCCTGCCAACGCCGATGCCTGGAATAATCTGGGCGTGGTGCATGGCCAACAGGCCGATTACGTTCGAGCGCAAAGCGATTTCCAGAAAGCCCTCGATCTGCAGCCGACGCATTTGCTCGCAATCCAGAACATGGTCAAGCTCTTTCGTTTCCAGGGAAAGGCGAACGCTGCACAATCTCTTCTCAATAGAGTAATATCCATCGACCCGACGCAGGCCGAATTTCATCAGGGTCTGGCAATGTTGTTTGTTGAAGAGAAAGATCTCACTCAGGCGAGATCCGAGTTTGAGAAGGCTACCGAACTTGAACCCCAAAATGTCGAGATGCTTAATGGTCTGGGCGTTGTGTATATGCAGATGGGTGAATCGGCCAAAGCGATCGAGGTATTTGAGAGGTGCCGGCGTCTCAATCCCAGCTATGACCGACCCTATTTAAATATGGCTGTACTGTACATGAATGCCGGCAAGATCGAAGACGCGCACGCGCTGCTGTCGGACTTTCTCGTAAAGTGGCCGGACAATGCGGACGTTCGCCAGGCATTGCAAGAGGTGGACAACAGAAGGTGAGATGGTCCTCTACTGATTCCGGAAGGCATTGGCGGCTAGTCTGGCCCTTTGTGGTGCTGGTTCTTGCTTCGGTGTCGGCATATGCTCAAACCGGTAATTCGTCTCCAAATAACGATGTTTCGGCGGACAAAGCTGCTCAAGGAAAACAGCCACCGGCATTTAGCGCGGCAGGGATCCAGGGAAGTACGGCACCTAGTGGTTATTCCAGCGGACTTGCTCGTGAGGAGACCTCCGCGGTGATGAAAGGCGTCAGTGACCTTAACGATGGCCTCTTTTCGGGGCTTATTCCGCAGGAACATGTGGAAGACTGCGCCCGCGCGCCCGCATTAATAAGCGCTGCAGAAGGAGACCCAAATGCGTTCGGTCCCAATCACGTGTTGGGTTTCTTTTATCTGACGCATGGCGATTTCGCGCGAAGCATCGGATTTCTTGAATCAGCAAGGCACGCGCAGCCAGCAGATATCGACAATTCACGTGCGCTGGCATTAGCACTGCTCGGAACGCAGAGGAACTCTGAAGCAGTAACACTCCTTGAAGGCGCAAACAGGAGTGACAGAAACGATGCGGTTCTCCTGAGACTTCTGGCTCTTGCGTACCGGCTTTCCGGACAGCGGGACAACTCCATTCAGGCATATCAGCGCGCATCTGCGGCAGCTGCTGGGGACATTAACAATCAGTTCGACTGCGGTCTCGGCCTGCTCGGGGCTTGGGCACCGGAGGACGCGGCCAAGCTCTTCGCCGCTGCGACGGTCGCCCATCCCAACGCGTCCAAGTTGTGGTTGGGTCTTGGGCTAGTGCAAAATATTCAACGGCAGAAACAAGAGGCGATCCAATCGCTGCTCCGGTCAATCGCTATTGAGCCGGACTATGGGCCCCCTTATTTCCTTCTGGCAGGTCTCGCCGATGCATCGTCTGAACGCGCCGCGGAGATCCGGAAGAGGCTGGCGGAATTTGTTGTGGCGCATCCGAGCAGCGCCGAGGCGCATTACGATTACGCACTGGGCTTGTGGAAGCAGCAGAGAATGCATGTAGACGGCACATCGGCTGTCGAAATCCAATCACAGTTGAAGCTTGCGCTGGCGGCGAATCCCAACACCGCGCGAGCCCACTTTCTGCTCGGAGTGATCGACTCGACTGTCAATGACCTATCGAGCGCAGAGAAAGAACTGCTCCTGGCTGTGAAATCAGAGCCGGAAAACGCAGAAGCGCACTATCGGCTGGCACAAGCGTACAAAAGAGACCACAAACCAGATGAGAGTAAGGCGGAGATGCAGCGGTTCCTTGCGTTGCACCGAGAGCAGGGAAGGGATGAAGACAACTCAGAAACCAACGTTTGGGACCTGCCCGCTGATGCTATTCATCGGATACTCCGGACCACGCCGTGCCGCGCACAGGCTTTGGCGCACCCATAATGATCTCTCGTTGATTTGGCCTGAAGAATTGCCTTAGTGGCGGAGTGGGCTGAGACGACGATGCGGAACCTGTCTGCAATCAGTACGATCCGCTTCATTCTGCATTCTTTGCGACGATTGCAACCAAGCGCTCCCGCTAACCTACAAGTTTGCTCTTGACAACTCTCGGTACCGAAACGTAAGTTTGTCCCCGGAATAGACAACGTTAACTGCAACGTAGGTATTTTGCGCAACGGCTCTGTCCATTGGCGCGATTGGTTGCACCGGCGTGGCGCTCGTACACGGGTCGGATCGGCGGATATCCGAAAGATATAAGTAGGCATTGGGCCAGGTAGAAAGACCTGATTGCGAGTGTCGCTTGCAACAGCGAGCGAGGCAGATATGCAATCCGAGAGGCCCGCCAAATAAGCGTTGACTAAGGGAGGATGTGATGCTGAGAGGATTCTCCAAGACCTCTGCTTCGAAGTTCGCACCCCCAAGGTGCGGAATCAGAAAGATGGTCGCTGTATCCATGATCCTGGTCGGCATGGTGTTCGCCGTGCAGATCAACGGATATTGCCAAATAAATACCGCCACCCTGTCCGGGAATGTCAAGGATTCGTCGGGAGCTGCCCTTAGTGGCGCCTCGGTCGTCGCGCTGCAAGCGACAACCGGCATTTCGCGAACAGTCGTGACCAACGAGGGCGGATTCTTCAATGTGCCGCTACTTCAACCTGGGCAGTACGACGTGACCGTCTCGAAACAAGGATTTCAGACAACTGCGGAACATATTCAGCTACAGGTGAATCAGTTGGCGAATCTCAACTTTTCACTTACGGTGGGTGGCGTTCAGCAGACAGTAAACGTGACGGGCGCAAGACCGGAATTGCAGACGGAGACGGCGGGCCTCGGATCAGTTATTGGGACAAGGGAAATCAATGATCTCCCGCTGAACGGGCGCCAGTTTATCCAGCTATTGCAGCTTGCGCCGGGAACAGTACCGGTCAGCGTCTCACAGACTGCAGTGTCGGCGATTGGATCAGCGGGTTCTAATGTTACGCCCTCCATCAATGGAGGGACCGGCCGCAGCAATCTTTTCTTTGTTGATGGGCTCTACGCTACGGACCCGTTCTTTACGTCTTTATCCATCAGCCCCTCTGTCGACGCGATTCAAGAATTTCAGGAGCAGACGCATACCGACCAAGCTCAGTTTGGGGGTGCGACGGGCGGTACTGTAAACCTGGCGACGAAGGGTGGCACCAACCAACTCCATGGAAGCGCTTACGAATTCTTCCGTAGTGACCGAATCGCGGCAACACCCTATTTTGCGACCCACAAGGGCGGGTATCACCAAAACCAATTTGGCGGGACGTTGGGCGGCCCCATCATTCACAATAAGCTGTTTTTATTCGGCTATTATGACGGTTACCGCCAGTCTCAGGCGGCCAACAATTTTGCAATTTTGCCAACAACGGCAGAGCTGGGCGGTGATTTCAGCGCTCTCTTGCCAAACACAGTCATTTACGATCCTGCGACTTACAATGTGACAACAGGGCAGTCACAGCCTTTCCCCGGAAATATCATTCCGGCGAGTCGCCTGAATCAGGGCATCCTCGCGGTTCTCAAGGCTTACGTTCCAACTCCCACCTCGAATACACCTAGTGCCAACAACTTCGTAAATACTGCCAGTAGTACGAACAACCAGGATCAATATAGTGCGCGTGTTGACTACAGCATTAATCCGAAGGATTCGCTCTTCGTCCGATGGTCAGTAAACGAAAACACCAGTACGAGTCCAGGGCAGCTTCCTCTCAACCCGTTCGTAACTGGTTTCAACGGTAACAACTCGGGTGGATCGTGGGTCCATACCTTCTCGCCGACTCTGGCGATGCAAATTACCGCCGGATATAACTCCGTTGACCATCCTCAGGAATTCCTCGAGCCGGATGCAGCAGCTGTCTTCCAAGCAGGCGGCTTCGGTGCAGGATTCACGCCTAACCCAGGTGGCATTCTAGTCCCGAAAACCCCGGGCCTGCATCCGAGCGGATTCTTTGATCTGAATGGAGGTTGGGGACCAATTGGGCCGCAGCGCCTGTATCAGGTCTCCGGTTCAGTGAACAAGCAGATGGGTAGCCACAGTTTGCTATTCGGGGCTTCCTTTTATCACACGTGGATGTACACAAATTGGTCCGAAAACGACATCTCGTTCAACCAGCAGGGAACTTGGAATCCCTGCGGCAGCACCAGTGGGGGTAGCTGCGTGGGCGCCGGAGGCAACTCGCTCGCGAGTATGCTGATTGGCCTTCCGAACTCTGCTTCCCGGCAGCTCGGTAATGCCGGCGTTAACCTCTACTCTGATGTGAGCGGAATTTTCGCTCAGGACTCCTGGAAGCTGAACCCGCGACTTACTGTCAACTATGGGGTTCGCTGGGATTACACGACGCCGATTGGCGAAACCAATAACCGCTTCTCCGGATTCGATGTTCATAGCGGACAGTGGTATGTCACGAAGAATGACGCAGACACTCCAGCGGGGAATTTGCCGGCTGGGGTAACGGTTCTATCAAGGAACACGATTACCACGCCCAACTATCGCAATTTCGCACCCCGTCTGGGCTTCACCTATCAGGTAAGACCCAACACCGTCGTCAGCACCGGCGTTGGCGTCGTTTATGATAATTGGTCCGGTGCTCTCCAGGCCGCTCAGAACGCTCGAGGCGCATGGCCATCCGGCTCTTCACAGTCCCCAGCGAATCTGAATATTGCCGGCATCACACCCGGAGCCACCGCCCAAAATCCGTTCGGAAATACATCGCCAACGATTCCGGCTTCACCGTACCCAAGCGGAGGCGGATTCCTGGATACTGCCTGGAAGAATGCTTATTCATGGCAATGGAACCTAGAGCTGCAGCAGCAACTGGGAAATGCGGGAGTGTTGAAGCTCAGTTATGTCGGGTCGTCCACGAGTCGTTCTCCCATCCAGGTACCTGCAAATGTGTCCACCGTACTTGGGCCCACGCAGACGCTTCCGTTCCCTCAGATGCAATTTGGGTTCAACGAGCTCGAGAGCATCGGGCATATGAGCTATAACGCGTTCCAGGCCCAATACTCGAAGCAGTACACGAATGGTCTTGCGTACAGAACTGCTTTCACATGGTCTAAGAATATAAATGTTGGGTGCGCTTCTTACTGGGAAGGCTGCAACATCCAGGATCCATACGACATGCGGTCCAACCGAAGCGTAGATGACATCGATGTACCGCTCGTGTTCACATTTTCGTCCGTTTACGAGTTACCATTTGGTGCCGGCAAATCGTTTGCGATCTCGGGACCAGAGTCGAAGCTGTTTGGCGGATGGCAAATCAACGGCATTGTCAGCGCGCGAAACGGCCAACCTTTCACACCTCACATTAATTTCGATAACTCGAATTCGAATGGCGCATCGAATCGACCCAATGTGTCTGGCTCTACCACGGGTCCAAAAACGCTTCAACAGTATTTCAATACCGCTGCGTTTTCAGTGCCAGCGCCCTACACCTATGGCAACGCGGGACGTAACAGCCTTCGCGGACCCGGATATACCGACGTCGACTTTTCATTGTTCAGGAACTTCACATTCCTCGAACGCTACACTTTCCAGTTCAGAGCGGAATCCTTCAATCTCTTCAATCATCCGAACTTTGCAAATCCAGATTCAACCTTGGAGGATTCGAACTTTGGAAAGATCACCTCAACCAACGGAAGCAGCTCCCCAAGGGAGTGGCAATTCGCGGGGACCTTTAAATTCTGACGACAATCCCGGATGGGTGTCTTGACGCCCCTCCGCGAATTGTTCGCTGGAAAGGCGTGTTTTTCAAAGCACGCCTTTCCAGCGGTGTTCTGTCAAATGCTTCAGTCAACTTGCCGTTTGCATAGCTATCGCTCAATCGTAGTCTAATTCGGAGCGGCGATCGATCAACGTGACCGCCAGCAGGATATGACTTTCGCTCCAACTCGGTATGCCGTCTGGATATTGCTTCTGCTGTTGCTGGGCAATACGTTGAATAGCTCATCGCAACAAGCCGAGCCTGAGGGACAAGCGCCGACCGGTGTCGCTGGGGAACAAGAGAACGAGGTCCGCCGCGAGTTCTCACAAACATTGGGTGAATACGGAACCGCGTTGCAATCTCATCCGCAAAATGCGCAGCTAAGTCTGCGAATCGGCCTACTGCGAGGACAGGCCGGAGATTTCTCAGGTGCGGCTACGGCATTCCGGCATGCACTTGAAATACAGCAAGACTTCGCGGATGCCCACTACGATCTGGGTCTGGCTTTGCTTGCAGGCGCCGACAATGTCCCCCCATGGACAGAGGCTCTCAAGGAATTCAGAGCTGCGATCAAAGTACGACCCCAGTTTCCGCAAGCTCTGAGGATGGCGGGCGTCTGCTCGTTGGAATCAGGGGATGCGCAGGGGGCGATTCCGGAGCTGAAGGCGGCGCTCAGATTAAATCCTGCGTCTGCTAAAATCCATTTCGACATCGGACGCGCGCTCGCAATTCTCGGCAACCGGGCTGAGGCCAAATCAGAATACGCCGCTGCGCTGGCGCACAAGTCGCCCTATCCCGAAGCGGACAGCGCGCTCGGAATGCTTTTGCTCAATGAAGGACAGCGTGATGCTGCAGCGGAACACTTCAACGCGGCGTTGGTCGCCAAGCCGGATATGGAGGACGCGCACTATGGCTTGGCGAGGGCTTTGAAGAGCCAGGGAAGAGTGGCAGCGTCACGGCTGGAACTCGAAGAGTCAGAAATGCTGCTGCAGAGGCAGTCCGATGCAATCATGTCATCGCATCTCAGTAATGAAAGCCTGAACCGTGCTAAGAACGGCGAAATCCCGGCTGCAGTCCAACTGGCCAGAACTGCCGTATGGCTGAATCCGGCAAATGCCGTTGCCGACTATAACCTGGCCCTATTGCTGGCGGATGAGGGCGACTTGGAGGCTGCCGTCCTTCAATTCCGCAAAGCGATTTCGCTTGCCGCCTTCAGAACCGTCTTCTACGTTGATTTATCCAAAGCGCAGGAACGCGCGGGTGACCGCAATGGCGCGCTGAAGACTATTCGCTCAGCGATTCGCGCCAGTCCCACGGAGGCTGCTCTTCAAGCGAGATTGAAAGAGCTTAATGAGAGTAGCCCCAAAGGATCGCAGCGCCAAACGATTCATAACTCCGACCGATTTCCTTTTGGTGCGTCGTCTGATACAGCGGATGATCACTTTGCATTTGCGACTCAATTAAGTACCGAAGGAGACTTTGTAGGCGCGATCGGAGAAATGCTGAGGGCCTTGGCGCTTGAACCTGGACGTAACGACATTCGTTACAGTCTGGCCGTGACGGAAACCCAGATAGGGCAATTTGAGCGAGCTGAATTTGAACTAAGAACGGTCCTGCGGAGCTCGCCGAATTCGGTGAAAGCCCGTATGGCACTCGCGTCCCTGCTTTTTCAGGCAAATGATGTAGTGGGCGCAGCATCGGAGCTTCGAGGGGTCTTATTGCTGGAGCCGGACAATCAGCAGGCTGCCCGACTCCTACAACAATGCGAGTCGAGTCTTTCTGGTTTCAAAAATCCCGGGAAAGTCCACTGAGCCTTACTGCTGGAGAAATGTTGCCGTCACAGTTAGCGCTATGAATGCGGTGATTTTGCGTTACCCGAAAAGCAAACGGTGGCTCCCACGCTGGATGCTATTGAGCTGTTGCAAGCCGCATGCTGGAGGCTCGGGCCACTACGCGTGGGGCAATGAGCTCGGTCTTCGGTCGGAATGTCCCCTTTTTCCGAGCGATCTTGAGAGCGAGTTCCGCAGCTTGCTTTCCGATGCTCTGACTCCCTTGATCGACTGACGAGAGTGGGACACGAAGGAAATCAGAATAAGAGAGATTTCCGCAACCGATAATCGCCAGGTCTTCCGGGATCCGCAAACCTGACTCGAGAATTGCGCGCATCGCGCCAAGTGCTGACGGATCATTGAAGCAGAAGATGGCGTCGGGACGTGGATTCGTTGCTACTAGGAGCTTTGCGGCGTCATAGCCACCCTTTTCCCCCAGATGATCGCCTGAAAACCCCAAAGAGACAATATGTCCAGGCAGCGGCATCAAACCGTACGATGCAAGAACTTGCTTATAACCTTCCAACCGGCCAATCGCGGTGCTCACCTCTGGACCTCGGATATGAGCAATGCGGCGGCATCCCTGCTCGACAAGATGTGACGTCGCCAAGACCCCAACTGCCTCATCATCGACGCCTACGAAATTTGCATCCAGTCCCACGAGCCGGCGGTCCAGCATTATGTAGGGGGTCTTCTGCTCTTCAATCTGGCGGAAGCTGTTCACTGTCCACTGCACGGACGCCACGATGATCACGTCCACTCGTCTGGCCAGCAGCTGCTTAATCTCCTGAACCTCCAACTCTGGGTCCTCATCCGACGAGGAGATCAGGAGGCTGTAGCCCTGTTTCCTCGCTTCAGAGGATATTGCTTTCGCGATCTCAGCGAAGAAGGGATGAAGTAGATCGGGAACCACCAGACCCAGCGTTGATGTTCGCCCTGTGACTAGAGAACGCGCAGCCATGTTTGGCTGGTAGTTCAACTCCTTCATGCGCTTCAAGACTCGCCGCCGTGTCTCTGCGGCGATGTCGGGATGATCTCGTACTACCTTCGAGACAGTCACGATCGAGAGGCCTAGATCATCTGCAATGTCTTTCAAGCGGGTTGCCATGAATCGAGTTCTCCTATGCGCAGTTGGAGCAGCCAAGCTCCTGAATGAAATCCAATCCTTGACAAGTTCATGATACCCCGATAGGATAACAACGTTTCAGTTAGCGTTGACTGGCGAGCAAATGACGAGTCTAGGACATTTTGTTGAACCGCTGGGCTGGCCAACCGAAGCCGTCGATCCTTTGCGCATTCCATATCGGACTTTGAGTTCGGGATCCCGAATGCCATCCATCGGTTTTGGCACGTTCGGCTCTGACCATGTCAATCATGCTGTCGTAGCCAATGCAGTGAAGTACGCCGCTTTCGCCGGCCACCGTCATTTTGATTGCGCATCGGTGTACGGCAATGAAAACCAGATCGGTGGCGTCCTAAGCGGTCTTTTTAGATCCGGCATTCGCCGCGACGACATTTGGCTAACTTCGAAGCTTTGGAACGAGAAGCATGGCGAAGACGATGTTTCCGCGTCCTGCGAAAAGACTTTGGCGGATCTACAAGTCGAGTATCTCGATCTCTATCTAATTCATTGGCCATTTCCAAACCACCATCCGCCAGGTTGTGAGGTTTCCTCGCGTAACCCTAACGCGGTTTCCTACGTCCACGAAAGATATATGAGAACGTGGCGGAAGATGGAGGAGCTAGTCGATCGAGGCTTGGTTCGTCACATCGGCACATCGAACATGACAATTCCTAAGATGAAGCTTCTTGTTCGAGACGCACGGATTAAACCTGTCGCGAATGAGATGGAACTGCACCCGCATTTTCAACAGACGGAGTTCGTCAGGTATTTGTTTGAGAATCGCATTCAGCCCGTCGCCTTCTCTCCCATCGGCTCGCCGGGCCGTCCGGAGCGCGATCGAACACCGCAAGACACTTCGCCCATTGAAGGTCCTGTAATACGCCAGATCGCGGAAAGACGCGGTCTGCATCCAGCTGTGGTCTGTGTCAAATGGGCTGTTCAGCGAGGGCAGGTTCCAATTCCGTTCTCAACAAATCCGCGCAACATCTTGAGCAATCTAGGAGGGGTCATCTCGGAGCCCTTATCCCAAGACGACATGGAGGCAATAGAGAAAACCGACCGCAACTGTCGTTTGATCGAGGGCCAGGTCTTTCTTTGGAAAGATGGTCAATCCTGGGAGGATCTCTGGGATCTGAACGGGGAGATAACACCTCGTTAGCTTATGACCCGGCAATGAGTCGGTGACGCGTCAGTGTGTGGAGTCAATGGCACCCGGCCATCTCTCGCCCAATTATTCAAGTCCAAACCAAGATAACGAGAGGAGGCACGATGTCCAAAACCATGCAGGCGGCTTATCTCCCGGGCAATAGCAGCGTAGATCTCGTCTCCGAAGCCGTTCCGACGCCCAGCCATGGGGAGGTTCTTATAGAGATAAAGCCATCTACGATTTGTGGTTCGGACATCCGCTGCATTTACCACGAACATGTCGGAAGGGGCCCCGAGGGCTATCAAGGCGTGATAGCGGGTCACGAACCGTCAGGAATAATCGTCGAAGCAGGTCCAGGTTGCAGAAGGTTTAGGACGGGCGATCGGGTAATCGTCTATCACATCTCGGGGTGCGGCGTCTGTAACGACTGCCGTCGAGGTTATATGATCTCCTGCAGCAATCAGGAGTACCGTCGCGCGTACGGTTGGCAGCGAGACGGCGGGATGGCAGAGTATCTGCTCGCTGAAGAAAAGGATCTCATCCCGTTGCCCGATGCGCTCACCTATCTCGATGGCGCTCAGGTAGCCTGCGGCTTCGGGACCGTCTACGAAGCTCTCTCAAAGATCGGGATCAACGGAGATCACGCGGTGCTCATTACGGGCTTGGGCCCCGTCGGACTTGCCGCCGGTGCATTATGCCGCAAAATGGGCGCCGAAAAGATTATCGGAATCGACATTTCGTCTGAACGACGCGACATTGCATTGCGACTGGGTTTGTGCGATTTCGTCCTAGCTGCTGGGGTAGACAACGTGGAGCAGGTACGCGAGCTGACGGGCGGCTACGGTGCAGAACGCGCCGTCGATCGCTCCGCCAACCCAGATGCCCGAACAACGGCTATTCGTGCAACACGCAAATGGGGAAGGATGGTGATGATTGGCGAGGGAGATACTGTGGCATTCAATCCCTCTCCTGACGTCATCCATGATCAAAAGACGATCTATGGTTCTTGGGTAACCTAAACTTGGCTGATGGAAGAGTTGGTAGAGCGCCTTGTCCGCTGGAATCTGCACCCAGAGGAAATCATCACGCATCGATTTTCATTGCAAGAAGCAAATCAAGCGTACGCTCTCATGGCGAGCGGCCGCTGTGGGAAGGTCGCTATCTGTCCCACAGTGGAGTAGAGAACGCATTCCATGCTTCTATCGACTCGCGGCAACGTTCGTTTCGCTTGGGAGAATGTAGGTCTGATCGCTCACGCCGGTGACTCCAGTTGGCTTTACGAGGTGCATCGTGAATAGTTCCCAACCGTCGGTCACGAGCCAATGGAAAACGGAGTTAACTAACCGCCTGCCATTGCTTGGTCATCGAAATTGGCTTGCCATAACCGACGCGGCTTACCCTGCTCAATCAAATCATGGAGTGACCACGGTGGCAACAGGAGACGATCTTATTGATGTTCTCCATCATTCTCTCAAAGCCATCGATGAATCCGCGCACGTTCAAGCGATGATCTACACGGACATGGAGCTCCAATATGTTACTGAGCGCGATGCTCCAAGAGTGTTTGAATATCGTAGCTTGCGCGATAAAGCCTTGCGCGGGCGGACAGTTCGCGAACTCGAGCACGAACGAATCATTTCAATGCTCGATAGTGCTGGTGCGCTCTTCCAGGTTCTCGTGCTTAAGACCACGCTAACGATCCCCTACAGCTCGGTGTTCTTAGAGTTGGCCTGTGGTTATTGGAGTGCAGATGCTGAAAATCGCTTGCGGGAGTCTATTGCAAACCATTCAGCGTCGCTGCTCGTTAATGGTAAGTAATTCAACAAATGTCTCTCGTGACAGGAGTGGTTTATCCAGATGTCGCAGGTCTGCCACGAAGAATTGCAAATGAAACGTTGGCTGTGAAAGGGTGCTGCATGAAAGCCGTGGTGATGCATGGACCGGGGGAGGTTGGCATAGAAACGGTCTCTGATCCCGTCCGAAATCCAGGTGAGGCGCTGTTACGGGTGCGCCGGATTGGGCTTTGCGGCAGCGACCTGAACTCCTACCGCGGAAGAAATCCCCTCGTGTCGTTTCCTCGAATCCCCGGACATGAAGTCGCCGCTACCATCGTTGAGATTGAAGAGGGACATCCCGGTCTGGCCGCGGGAATGGATGTCACTCTTTCTCCGTATAGCAGTTGCGGTCAGTGCACTCCCTGCCGGAATGGAAGAACAAATGCCTGCAAGAACAACCAGACTCTAGGCGTGCAGCGGAATGGCGCACTGGCAGAATATATAGCTGTTCCGGCGGAGAAATTGTATGTCGCAAACCTGAATCTCGAAGAGCTGTGTCTGGTGGAACCTCTCACGGTCGGTTGCCATGCTGTCGCCCGCGCGGAGGTGACACAGAAAGACACAGTAGCGATCTTCGGATGCGGAGGCGTTGGCCTTGGTGCGGTGGCCGCTTCCGCCTTCCGCGGCGCCAGAACAATCGCGATGGATATTGACGACGCGAAGGTGGCTATCGCGCGCCAGGCCGGAGCCACCCACGTCATCCATACCGGCCGGCAGGATCCGGCGAAAATTCTCTTGGAATTGACGGACGGAGCCGGACCGGACGTTGTCATCGAAGCAGTAGGAACCCCGGAAACGTTTCGGGCGGCAGTCGAACTGGTGGCTTTCACCGGGCGTGTTGTTTACATCGGTTACGCCAAGGAGCCGGTGACTTATGAAACCCGCCTCTTCGTACAGAAAGAGTTGAATATCTTGGGTGCGCGCAATGCACTGCCGGAGGATTTCCGGCAGGTCATTCGCATGCTCGAGCAGCCTCGCTTTCCGATCCGCGCCGCCATCAGTACAGTGGCTCCGATGGATCAGACCCCGGAGCTTCTGCGTGCCTGGAGCGCTGAGCCAGGCAAGTTCACCAAGATCATGATTAGCCTCGATTGATGTCAATAGATCTGCCTGACGGCGAGTGTCCGCTGAACGCCTTCAGCACGTATCGCGAAGTTCACTGTAATAGGCCTGCTGCACGCGCGTAAGTCATAGCTCGCCTGGGATGACACGTTGTTCCACAAGTGAGAGGAGCTAATTGTGTTACGAAGAGATTTTTGCAAGATTATGGCAATTGCGGCTGCGTCAAAAGCCGTACCGGCATTAGGGCAAACTCAGCCGGCGGCCCAATCGGAATTGCCGGTGGGATTCGATCAATACACCCAGGACTATGCCCAGTTCTGTGCGTTGCCGCCGCAGAAAAGAATCTTCTATGCCGTGGACGGCGGCAGAATTGTCCAGGCAAGGCTTGATAACGGCACATGGAAAGCGGCGGAATGGGGCAAGCCGCCCGCGCTTCCCATTCCTGGTGGCTCGTGGGATGGCGTGCCCATGGAATCACCAATTCCGAACCTGGCTGGCGACGGACCGTATAAGCCTACGTGGGATTCACTGCTCGAGTATGACGCGCCTGACTGGTACCGCGATGCAAAGTTTGGAATCTGGGCGCACTGGAGCCCGCAGTGCGTCCCGGAAGCCGGCGATTGGTACGCGCGCAATATGTACATCGAAGGGCAACGGCAGTACAAGTACCAGGTCGAACATTATGGGCCGCCATCTCGGTTTGGATACAAAGACCTCTGCGCCCAGTGGACACTGCTGAACTGGGAGCCCGACGAGCTAATCGCTCGTTACAAGAGGGCCGGCGCAAAGCTCTTCATTGCGCTTGCCAATCATCACGATGGCTTCGACGCATGGAACTCGAAACACCAACCGTGGAACTCTGCCGCCATTGGTCCGCATCGCGATGTGGTCGGCACCTGGGCTACTGCAGCGCGCAATCAGGGGCTGCGCTTCGGCGTCACAGTACACCAGGCGCGTAACTGGTGGTGGTTCCAGCCATCCCATGGCGCTGACAAATCCGGCCCACTCGCCGGCGTTGCTTATGACGGTGATCTTACCGAGATTGAGGGTAAAGAACAGTGGTGGCAGAGCCTCAATCCGCAACGCCTCTATGGGGTGAAACACCCGTTCGACGCACTACCCGATATCTCCTACGTGAAGAATTTCTACGACAGGACGCGCGATCTCATCGACCAGCACAATCCCGATCTTCTCTATTTCGACAATTCGCTGTTGCCGTTGGGCTGGGGCGGAATGAACGTCGGCGCGTATTTCTATAACAACAATCTCAAGACCCACAGTGGCAAAATGGAAGCGGTCCTGAATGTAAAGGATGTTCCAAACCGCCTGGTCAAATCCGTAGTTGCGGACTACGAGCGCGGACTTACCAGCGGAATCATGAAATATCCGTGGCAGTCGGAAACCTGTATTGGTGGATGGCACTATGATCGCGCGCTTTACGAAAAGCCAGGTGAATATGGCGGGTATCTGTCTCCGCGCGATGTTATCCACTGGATGATCGATACGGTGAGTAAGAATGGCACATTCATTCTCAACGTTCCGGGCAAGCCGGATGGCACCATCGACAGCAAGGAGATTGCAGTACTCGATGGCATAAGCTCGTGGATGCAGGTCAACGGTGAGGCTATCTACGAGACCCGGCCATGGAAGATCTATGGTGAAGGACCGAATAGCGTGAAAGCTGGATCCTTTCAGGGAAACAGCATCAGTAAGCTGGGGCCAAAGGACATCCGATTCATTCGTAACAAGGCGAACAACGTTATTTATGCAATCGTTCTAGGTTGGCCGACGGAGAGCATTTCGGTGCAATCTCTGGGATATTCCGCCCCAACTCGCCCGGGCAAAGTAGCCAAAGTCGAGCTTCTTGGAACAGGCACTAGGGTGAATTGGCGCCAACAGAATGACAGCCTGCGGGTGGAGCTGCCGAACGGATACCGGCCGGAGGCAGATTACGCGGCTGCCCTCAAATTGACATTAGCCTAAAGCGGCTTCTTGGCGCGAAACCGCCGCTATCGAACCTTCTCCGATCCGTGCGAGTGTAAGGAGCTAATGTGTTGATCTCAAAATTCGCTGCGACATCCGCGCTTCTCTTCTCGATTGTCCTGTGTCTTCCTGTGCTGGCAAGCCAGCCAGCGAAAAAGACGATCGTGGTCGTGAGTCCCGACGCGAAGGTGCGAGCTGAACTCAGCGTGACGGATGGAGTTTTGAGCTATCGCGTTACCGCGGACGGCAAGCAGGTCCTCGGGGCATCGAAGCTGGGGATTCAGACAGATGACGTGGAGCTGGAACAGGACGTCACGCTGGGCGCTGCTCGCGTGCGCAAGATCAACGAGCAGTATCGTTTCTTCGGCGCACATGGGATGGCGACTAATCGTGCGAATGAGGCTTTAATCCCAGCACAGTCGCATGGCGAGTCTTACTTTGTTGATGTGCATGTCGCGAATGACGGAGTAGGTGTTCGTCTGAGGCTGCCGGCCAAGCACGGAAGAAAGATTCAGGCAGACCGTTCCATATGGGCGCTGGACGGTGATCCCGCCATGTGGGTGGATAAGCTGGACTTTGGATATGAGAGCCCGTATCACACCACTAGGCTCAAAGAGCTAGGCACTGGCATGTTCGGTTTTCCGCTGACGGCGCGCGTCGGAGACCTCTACGTTACGTTGACCGAAGCGATGGTGAGGGACTATGGCGATCTTGCGGTGAAGCTTAATGCGGATGGCGCATTGGAAGGCCAACTCTACGCCGATCCTCTGGGATGGACTACGGACGATGCTGTTACGCAGCCTTGGCGAGTTACGATCATTGGGCGCAATTTGACGGACCTGGTGAATACAACATTGGTCGAGGACCTGAACCCTCCGACGGACCCTCACTTGATCCACGCAGACTGGATCAAGCCCGGCAGATCTTCATGGCAGTGGCTGGCGACCGGGGATCCACGCGAGGAGGAGCAAAAAAAGTGGGTGGACTGGACCAGCCAGCTTGGATTCGAGTACTACCTGATTGATGAGGGCTGGTCGAAGTGGAAAGATCCCTGGACGGCGATCGCGTCCGCCAGCGCCTATGGCAAGACGCAGAACGTAAAGGTCTGGATTTGGGTACACAGCCGGGAGGTGAGAGATCCGCAGGCGAGGAAGGAGTTCTTCCGCAAGGCCGTCGCAGCGGGAGTTGTGGGGGTCAAAATAGATTTTCCGCCGGCGTGCAATCGCGAAGTGTCCAAATGGTATTACGACGTCGCGAAGGACGCGGCCGACGCGCATCTCTTAGTCGATTTTCATGGAGCGAACAAGCCGACGGGTATGGACCGCACCTGGCCTAACGTGCTGACGCGGGAGGGCCTGCGCGGACATGAGTACCAGATCACACGCTATGGACGTCTGCTGCAGCCCGATCATGACGTGATTCTGCCGTTCACCCGATATATTGCTGGCCCGGGCGATTACACGCCCACCGTATTCACGAGCAAGGAATTGCAAGGTAATACCTGGGGGCATGAGCTGGCGCAGGCGGTCATCTTTACGTCGCCGTTCCTGTGCTTTGGCGGGCATCCGCAAGAGTACCTGGCCAACCCGGCGCGGGACGTGCTTACTGCGATTCCTCCGGTGTGGGACGAGACTCGTGTTCTAAATGGCAGCGAGCCCGGCAAAGTGGTTGCTGAGGCGCGGCGCTCGGGGGATCAGTGGTTCGTCGCGGTCATGAATGGGGCCGACGCTACGAGTGTCCACCTTCCGCTGGATTTTCTCGGGACGGGAACGTGGAAGTCGAGTCAGCTTCGGGACACGAAGGATAAACCCGATGCGTGGGATCGCAAAGACGGCAACGTCACGCGAGCCGACCACATCACCGTGGATCTGCGGCCGCGTGGTGGTTTCGTAGGATGGATTCGCAGGTAGAATCATCGCGACGAATTCAAGTCGTGGGCGCGGCTCACTGCTTTCAGACGCGACAATCCGCACTCGTTGACCGTTGCACCCATCAGCATTAATGTATATCGGTTCCCCATAACGGAGACAGCACACTCAAAGCGGATGTCCGGCAGTTCGTTCCTTCGGCTGCGCCGCGATCCGGTTGGGCGAATCGTGGCACCAAACAACATTTCCAGTCCTGCTGCGTAAAAGGTGGAGTTGTATGAGAAAGCACAAGCTCCTTGCATTGATGATCGCAGCCTGGTGCGCGGCTCTCGCGGCCAGGGCGCAAACTGAGTGGTCCTGCGCGGACCTCACGAAGCTCAGCATTCATGGAGTGGAAATGACAAATGCCGTGAACGTCCCGGCGGGAGCGCCGATTCCATCCTCGTATCCGCGCTACACCGGATGGCTTCCCGCGCATTGCCGCGTAGAAGGTGTGATTCATCGCCGCAAGGGTGTTGGTGGCGAGGAGTTCGGGATCGGGTTTGCGTTAGCTCTGCCCGCGAAGGAAGCCTGGAACAGCGACTTCATGATGCAGGGAGGAGGTGGCAGTAATGGTGTCATCAACTATCCGGTCGGAGCTTCCTATACGGGCGACAAGCCTGCGCTAGTTCGCGGATTTGCGGTGGCCAGCACGGATAGCGGGCATAAGGCGAAGCGGCCCTTCGACTTCTCCTTCATGCGCGACCAGCAGGCGTATCTCGATTTTGCTTTCCTCGCCAATGCCCAAGTCGCCGAAGTGGCCAGGCAGATCGTCGCCAGATACTACACAAGGCCTGCAGCGTACTCGTATTTTGTCGGCTGTTCGACCGGCGGCCGCGAAGGGATGATCCTGTCCCAACGCTATCCCACCATGTTCAACGGCATCGTTTCGGGTGATCCGGCAATGCGGACCGGGCTTTCCAACCTGGCGATCGGCAAGTGGATTCCGGTGGCCTATAACCAGGCCGCGCCGAAGGACGCATCAGGCAAGCCGGAAATCGACAAGTTTCTCACCGACAGCGATCGCAAGCTCTTCATGGATGCGCTGCTGAAGAGATGCGATGCGAAGGATGGAGTAGCAGACGGAATGATCTTCAATCCGCTAGGCTGCGATTTCGATCCTGCAGCCGTGGCCTGCAAACCCGGTCAGAGCGAAGCATGCATCGCGCCGGAGAAGATTGCGGCTATCAAGAAAGCATTCTCCGGTCCGAAAAATGCCTATGGTACGCAGGTGTACCCCGGTTTTCTGTATGACACCGGCATCGCAGCCAGCGGTCCCATACCAGGCCTGCTGAATCCGCGGGCCAATGGACTTTTCGGTCCATACACCATCGCAACTACCATCGACGTGGATAAGGAAGCGCTGCACGTCTCCGATCCATTGGTCGAGCCTGCCTCGACGAATCTGTCTACCTTTTCCGGCAATGGCGGCAAGCTCATCTTCTTCCACGGGGATAGCGATCCGTGGTTCTCGCCCCTCGATACCCTTGATTATTACAAGTCCCTCGCTGCGAGCAATGACGCCGCGGAGAAGGTTGCTACGTGGAGTCGGCTATTTCTCGTCCCCGGAATGAGCCACTGCGGCGGCGGTCCCTCTCTTGATCATTTCGACATGTTGAGTGCCGTAGTGAATTGGGTCGAGAAAGGGGTGGCGCCGGATTCTGTGATCGCCACCGGAAGCGCATTCCCTGGGCGCAGCCGTCCTCTCTGCGCCTATCCCAGACACGCAGAGTACGCCGGGCATGGAGACACGGAGAATGCCAGCAACTTTCGCTGCGACTGACGACTCGCGCGGCGAGTGCTGCCGCGGCGATTCCGGGGGTTACAGCGACGGGATATGCCGACCGGCTCCCGCTGAGCATCGGCGGCGGAGATTCGAGCGTGTACCGCGACGCGACAACCGACTTTCGGCCGACGAATTCCGTAGCCGACGCTCAGAATTTCCAGGTCTCGCCGGAGTATTTCCGTGCGGCGGGGACCGCATTTCTGAGTGGGCGGGCCTTCACCATGCATGACGATGACAAGGCTCCCCTGGTCGCGGTGGTGAATCGCGAATTTGCGCGCAAGGTTTTCGGGTCCGCCGACAAGGCGATGGGCGGGCATTTCAAATTCTGGGGCGGCAAACGGGCGGAAGTTGTCGGCGTGGTGGAGGACGGCAAGTACGAAACGCTTACCGAAGATCAAAAACCGGCCATGTTCTTTTCGTTCCTCCAGCAGCGATCCTCAGACACCTGGATTGTCGTTCGATCCGAACGCGACCCGGCAGAGATTGCTACCGCGCTGCGGCGGTCGATGCACAGCCTCGATCCCGCATTGCCGCTCGAAATCAGAACCTGGAGTCGTGAACTGGATTCCGCGCTGTTTGCCGCGCGGGTCGCCACCGTGGCATTAGGCGTCCTGGGCATGCTGGGCGCAATGCTCGCCATCACCGGTATCTTCGGCATGGCCTCCTATACCGTAAGCAAACGCCTGCGCGAGTTCGGCATCCGGATCGCTCTCGGCGCCAATCAACGTAAGGTGCTCGGCTCAGCGCTGGGACGCTCTTTCCGGTTGCTCGCCATCGGCTCAGCGGCGGGGATGATCCTAGGTGTACTCGCTACTCGCGTGCTTTCGTTCATCGTCCATCAGGCCACGCCAAAGGACCCGGTAATTCTCGGTGGCGTCGTTCTGACGATGCTCTGTGTGGGTCTCCTCGCGGCGTGGCTCCCGGCCCGTCGCGCGCTGGCCGTCGATCCGATGATCCTGCTGCGCGATGAATAAACGTGGAGCGGACGACTCACGCTGGTTCAAAGCGGTCAGCGAGCGCAAAATCGCCAATGCATGCATTGAGTGCTGATCGAGGACGAGATCAAAAGGCGGAGCCAGTAAGAAGCCCGTGGTTCGCCTGACCTAAGCATAGCTTCGCGACTTGATTCGCGATGAAGCAAACAGATCATCAATCTTCTTTGCATGTGGCAGCAAGAACGGTAAACTCTCAGCCTGCAGGCGAGCCTCAGCATCGAGGCACGCCTGCATGAGATCAAACGCTCTTGAGGACGACCTGTCTCGTGATGAATCCGTCCTCCCCCGCTGCAAACGCCGCTGAAGGTACGCTTCCCCCGCCTGGAGATTTCTCTATCTCCGTTGCTGAGCCTCCGGCCGGCGCAGTTACTCTTTTCAGGGCGATCTGGCAGGGATGTTGGCGGCGCGACTCCTGGACTCGTGCCAGCCTGCTCCGCCTCTCGTGGGTGTTTGCGCTCGCCATCCTCTGTTCTTGGCTGGGCATCGTGCTTTCCCGTCAGTCAGAAGGCGTCGCCACCATCTGGCTATCGAACGGGCTGATCTTCGGTCTGCTCATTACGCAGCCGAAACGCCTGTGGCTGGCCTACTTCTTAGCCGGGCTTACCGCAGACACGCTAGCCGATCTTCTCTACGGCGATCCGTTTCAGGTCGCGATTGGCGTTTCGCTTGCGAACTCCGTCGAGGTAGTCATCTCCTGCATCCTGCTCACCTTATGGTTCCACTCGCCTCTTGACCTGTCCAAGCGCAGGTCACTAGTTGGCTTTTTACTCATCTCTGTTCTCGGTGCGACAGCGATAGCGAGCTCGCTCGGCGCCTGGTGGACAGTGCTGCTGGTGGGCGGTGCCCCTTGGGGGCAGATGTTTCGCACCTGGTATCTCGGAGACCTGCTGGGCATGGCGGTACTGGCCCCGATGGTCATCATGGTGCAGCGCCCTGCGTTCTTCTCGATGTTCGAACGCAGACACCTGCTCCATACACTGTCCGTTCTTTCCGCTTCCGTAGTTGTCACTACGCTGGTCTTCATGTACGGCAAAGACCCACTGATTTTCTTCATCTTTCCTGTGTTCTTGCTGGTGGCATTCCGCCTTGGGCTGCCTGGCACTACAGCAAACATCCTTCTCGTCACCCTCATGGCCATCGGTTTTACCGTTAAGGGCCACGGCCCGTTGATGCTCATCGCCGGGGAGCATATGTTGCTGCATCGCATCGTCATTGCTCAACTTTTCGCGGCGGTCGCAATTTTCACTATGTTTCCTGTTGCGGCGCTGCTCGAGGAGAAGGAGGAGCTCAAGAACTCACTCGCCGCGAGCGAGGCAAGATTTCGCAAGCTCGCCCACGTAGACGAGTTGACCGGCCTGCCGAATCGGCGCGCCTTTAATCTCCGGCTCGAGAACGCATGGACGGACGCTTTCACCAGCGGCAAAGGACTGGCCCTTCTCATCCTCGATGCCGATCTTTTCAAGCAATACAACGACGACGTCGGTCATCTCGGCGGAGATGCATGTCTCCGTTCGATTGCCCGGGTGGTCGCCGGAATAGTGGACCCGACCAAAGCGATCGCAGCGCGAATCGGCGGCGAGGAGTTCGCCGTGATCTTGCCCGACGCCACGCAGCTCCATGCTCAAAAAGTCGCTGAGGAGATTCGGCGCTCCATAGAAGGTCTCGCTCTTGCACATTCGTCGAGTCCCTACGGCGTACAGACGGTCAGCATCGGAGTCGCGGTTCGCGTGCCGCTGGATGGCCAGATTCCGATCGATCTGATGAGGTTGGCGGATCAGGCACTCTACTCGGCCAAGGTCTCCGGGCGGAATCAAGTGGCCTCCGCCTAGACCTACAGATTGATTCGGTTTCCGTCGATCAACTTCCTTTCAAATTCGTGATGTGCAGAACGAGGCCTGCGAGGCAATCTGATCATGGAATTGAACTATTCCGGATCGGCTGCGCACCAGCTCAACAAAATCTGACGATTCAAACTCCCGTTCCATGCGGTCCCGTCTCAGGAGGAGTCGAGAACGGCGCCGATCGTATGCACCCCTCTGCTGATCGTTCTCCCGGATGTTGAACTGGTCGAAGCCGAACTTCAGGGTATGGTTTTTGACGGTGGCAGTCATCACGTCGTGCCAGCCGAGTGTCTGCTGGGTGAAGTTGCCCGGACCCCATACAGAAAAGTTCTGCAGTCCCACCACGTTGATGAAGGGAATCGCCATCGTGTCCACGGCCAGGTCTGCCCCGTATGGACGGATGATGTTGACAGCCGCCTCATTCAGCAAACGCGGTGAAAAAGTATGCGTCCAGTTCGCATTGGCAAAATCAGAGCTGTTGGCTTGATCGTTGTTGAGCGTGGATCGGGGAGATGTCCCCACGGATGTGACATAGGTGCGAATCGCAGTTACATAAAGCCGATCACTTTGCTTGATGTAATAGTCGCCGCGCACGCTCCACTGGTAACCATTCTTGGGGACGGAGTAGCTGATGTTGGCCTTTCCGACCGCGGGTAAATCGCCGGGAATGCCCACAGGCAGGGGGTAGTATCCCGGAGTGGACGCAGCAAGCTGGCGACTGTCTGGATATTCGACGTAGGAAAGCTAAGGGGCGGAGCTAGCGTCAGTGCTTGCATCGCGATGTTATTTGGGAGATTTGCCTTGGCCCAGTTGTCAAAGTCAGGTGTCTCCACCGTGTATTGTCCGGCGCTGGTCGTGCTGGAACGCAAAACGTCGATCGCACCGGGGATAGCCGGAGGGTGATGATCCTGGCGCGAGCCGCGTATCTGGGGGCACAGCGCAACGGCACCGTGTTCTGGTCGAGCGATATTGTCTCGACATGGGACATGCTGAGGCGTTCCATTCCTACGGGGCTGAACTTCACCGCAACTGGATTTCCGTACTGGGACACGGATATCGCAGGATTCTTCTCGCCATCCGTACCAGCGGACTATCATGCGGCACACAAGCCGCTGATCGACGGATCGGATGTCCGCGGCACGATTGGGAACTATGAGGATTATCCCGAGTTGTTTGTGCGGTGGTTTGAATGGGGCTCGTTTCAACCCATCATGCGTGCGCATGGAGAGAGAAATCACAACGAGGTGTGGTCGTACGGCAAACAGGCGGAGCCGATTCTGGCGAAATATCTAAAGCTGCGCTACCAGCTTCTGCCGTACACATACTCAGTTGCCTATCGCAGCTATCAGACTGGCGCTCCGTATATGCGGGCGCTCTTCATGGACTTCCCGGAAGATGCGAAGGCCGCGAACATTCCGGATGAGTATATGTACGGGCCCGCTTTCCTGGTCGCCCCCGTGACGGAGCAGGGCGCGACGCACCGGGCGGTGTATCTGCCGGCAGGTTGCGACTGGTACAACTACTGGACCAATGAGCGGCTGCACGGCGGACAGACCATCGTGGCGGATGCTCCGATCGATATGCTGCCGCTGTTTGTAAGGGCGGGAAGCATCGTGCCGCTTGGGTCCGATGTGCAGAGCGCACAACAACCGCAAACCATCGCGTCGGTACGTGTGTATCCGGGAGCCGATGGAAGCTTTACGCTTTTTCAAGACGACGGAAAAACATATGCGTACGAGAAGAGCGGCGGCTCGGTCACGAGACTGACATGGGATGACGCGGCGCGTCAGTTGAAACACACGGGTGCGTCGGCGTGGAGCAGACCGGATCAGTCAATCGTGACGGTCGTAGGCAGGTAGGTGCAGGCAGGCCTACCAGCGCTGACCGGCAATCATCAAACATTAATGATGTTGCAATTGGTGTCACTGGCCAAAACGCCGCGATCACTCGCCTTGTAACCGGTGCGCTTACCTTTTTACTTGACATTCACCGGATATGCGGAACAAACTTTAGCCTCGCTCTTCCAACCGGGCAGGCATTGCGCATCTGCGCGAGAGCCTGGGGACATCGGACCCGTGGCCTGTCCACTCCATGGAATGGCAGGGCTGGCTGTCTGAACAGGCATCGATGCCGCCATTTGGCCATCGCCTGGCAGAATGTCCGGTCCCGTTTCAGTGCCGGTCTATGAACATCGCCGGCATCTTTTTTTTGCCTTCAGTCGAAACCCCGATCTGCGAATGACTTCAGAACGGCTTCCGGAAACATTTCGGACCGCAGGGGACCTCTATGGGCTCGATGTGGATGTGGTGTGGGAGTGGGCTAAGCATTCGGAGTGCAAAGCGTAGCGACGCAGTCCTCAGCAAATTCCATCGAATCCTAAAGCTGACAATCCTTGCACTGTTTGTGGGCACACTCGTGTGCCCGGCTGTCCGTGCGCAGACCAACGATACCGGCGAGCCCACGATGACGAACGTCAACGATGTCGCCGGCGGCATGAAATATCTGCTCCGGAATGACGATCTGGCGATGGTGCAGGTCAGTGTGGGCTCAGACGGCACGGCGACCACATCGCTGGCCACCATGAATTCCTCCGGCTCCAAGCTCTCCGGCATGCAGCAGTCCACCACGGTTGCGAAATGCGTCAATACAGGGCTTTTCAATCCCAATGCCGGCGTGGTGGCATCGGAAGCGTCCGGCAGGATGTACAACATCAAGACCGATACGGTCGCCTTGTTGAATGCCGGCGATAATTGCGATCAACCGCCAGCACTGGGGTCACACATCTGGCTGCTTACGCTCGCCGACTCGGCGGGCATTCAGTCGAGCCATGTGCTGCAGAGCAGGCTCCAGCCCCACGGCACCGTGTACACCCAGGTAGTGATGGGCGATTTCAACGGCGATGGGCTGGCTGATCCGCTGGTCTTCTACGCCAGCGTCGATGGAGGCGCGGCCGAGTGGGGCATGAGAGCGATGACCGCCGCCGACCCTAAAACCCGCGGATCGCTGACCATTGGACCGGAGATGTACGGCAATACGCAGCCGGTGCCGGTGACGGACAGCATTGTGGTTGGCGATTTCAATGGCGACGGCCGCGATGAGATTGCGGCGCTGCTCACCGACTACCAAACCATCGCCTTTTATTCCGTCGACCCCCAGACCCTTGCGATCACGCCCACTACTACGGTCAAGCTGCCGTATCCCATGGTTAGTGGACAGGTAACCCTGGCCGCTGGACGCTTCCGTCAATGTGGCGGCAACGGAAATCCGTGCCTGGCCAGTGGTGTTACCAATGCCGATCTTGTTGTCTTTGGTCAGATTAATTACGGAGGGTCCAGCTGGTATGGATACAGCGTTATCCCTATCAAAATAACTCCGGACTCCAATGGCAGCGGGACTTTTACGGCGGCGTATGTGAAGCAGCAGAACGCCACGGATGACAAGCCCTTTTACCGTTTCACGAACTATTACGGCGAAAACGGCGCGCTGGCCCAGGCAGCGCCGCTGGCCGTGTGGCCGCAACAGACGGATGAACAACTGGTCCTCGGCATCCGAACGACCGAAGGCGCGAGTTACATCATGATCGGCAGCTTCCTGCCGGATGATGGCCAGCTCGACACGTTCGACTGGGAATCAGAAACTGAGCGGGTATATGACGCCAGTTCCGATTATCTGCAGAACATGTGGGTGGGGAATTTCGACCATCAGAACTCAGACGGGACTCACAATGCCGGCTTACAGATTGAAACTTACGAACTTGTATTAAGTCCTTTTCTTCTCTTTCAGCCCCATATCAATATCTTCAATGTGAACGTGCCCTCGCCGTTCCCGCCGGCGCCCCCGAAGACAACAAACTGGCTTTCACAGACGAGCGATAACACATCCGGATTGCCGTCCTTTTTGGGCGACCCGAGTCATCTGCCGATGCCCAGCCCGGGATTTTTGACGCCCAGCGACATGCAGGGCCGCTCGCTGGGGCTGGGATCGCCCACGATTGTCCGAATACCAAAGCAGATGCAGCCCGATCTGGTGATGGCCATCCCGCCCATGCATGTGGACTGGATCAAACCCTATGCGATTCCTCCGCAGACGATTCCCGGATGCAATGATCCGAACACTCCATGTGTGTTGAATGTGTCGGTGAAGCCGAGTGTGCCGCCATCGACAAGTGCGGTAGGGTTTGCGACTACCTTCAAATTCGACGCCAGCTCCAGCAGCTCCGCGAAGCAATCGAGCACCACCAGCTGGGGTGTTTCCGTCAAGGAATCCGCGGGGGCAAGTTTTACCTTCAATGATGGCCTGGAGAATGCCAGTGGAAGCATCAAAGACACAACGAAGATCGCTCACGACGAGTCGGTGAGCAAAACCTACAATACCTACACTGGGACTGTCCAGAGTCTAAGCGCAACCACCGGATTTTCCGATTTCATCTTCTATACCCAAAGGGAGATGAACGTTTATTACTACCCTGTGCTGGGGTGTGACACCGACGGCACAAACTGTTCAAAGGATGGTATGAGTACCCCGACTTACGTAGTGTTTTCAGTCCCCGACAAAGTTGTCTACAACGAAGTGGACAGCAACACGCAGGACTGGTATCAGCCGGTTCACGAGCCCGGCAATGTGCTTTCCTATCCCTGGAGTCTGGCGCAACTGGAATCCCGCTTCACAGACCAGCTCATGCAGCTGACCACGACAGCGACATGCATGTCCAACGGAAGCGGCACGCAGACTGCCAACACAACATGGAATCAGGGCGAAGGCACCACCCGGAGCAGCGGCTCGACCAACTCCTTCTCCAACGAGCTTGCGATGAGTTATTCAGAAGGCGCCGGAGTCTCGGGAGTGGATGCAGCGAATTTCAACTTCAGCCTGGACATCGCGGCCATCAGCTCTCTCAATACGCTTAACGAATCCACCGCCTCGCTGAGCTCCTCGCAGGGCATCACCATCACCAAACCGGATTTCGGTTACACGTCCCAGTGCTGCACCTATGGATTTGGCCAGTACATCTTCGGTCTCAAAAACACGACAAATCCTGCTTCCGAGAATGCCTGCGAGGCCGGGCAGACACCTGCCGTGAATGGCTGCATTGCCGTGGGGGATCCGGAAGGCAAGAAACCGGTTGTTGTCGGCGGTCTCGGGCCGCTTTTCACCGGATACGTCGCCAACCCGCTCGGCTCCCACGGCAGTGAGTTGACCTGCTCCGGAAATGATTCCTGGTGGCAAAACATCTATACCCAACCGGATGTCGCCCTGAACCATCCCGAGCGCTGGAACTGGGACAAGAATCAACAGCAGGTGACCTTCAACCTGGCCGATCGCACATATCCCAATTCCGGCGGCACGTCTCCGATAGACCAGCAGTTCTATTTCATGAAGGGCTTCTATATCAGCAGGGAGAGCGCGGGAGGTTTTCAGAATCTCAGCCTGCCTTCCAGCCCCAACCTTGCCGAAGCGAGCCCTGATGATGCATTGAAGCTGACCGCTCGCGTCTACAACTACAGCCTGGTGGATACGACGGCTCCGGTGCACGTGCGCTTCTACGGCCAGCTTTACTGCAGCGGTTCAGGTTCGAGCGAGGCGAGTTGCAAGAACTGGAAGACCGGCGCCGGGTGTAACGCCGGGAATCTGTGCGGCGATAGCTTTCCGATTGGGCAAGACCAGACTATCCCGTTGATACGAGGCTTCGAATCTCCCGATGGAAACGATGCGCCGAACTGGCAACTAACCAGCGTGGACTTCCTGCCCAGCGCCTTCCCTGCCACCAAAAACGGCAAGGTCAACATGGTCTTCTGGGTCGTGGTCTGGATGCAGGACGCAAAGGGCAAACTGATTCCCGAGATGCTGGACCATGGTTTGACCGCAACTCCGGGTTCCGGTCTCACACAAATTACCCAGGTGGCGACCGAGATTCACAGCAACAATGTCGGCATGTACCCGGTGCACCAGCCGTTCTTTATTCTCCCGCAGGGCGCCCCGGGAGCGACACCAGGCAGCGGCTCTCTCCAGCGTCTCTCCCTCTCCTCGAATGCGCAGATTGAGCTGGGTCAGCGGACCAAAGTCGTAGCGACGCTGCAGTCAGTAGGCGCACCCATGCAATCGATCAATATCGCCTATTACGACGGCGATCCGGCCAAAAACGGAAAGCTGTTCGATGTGCAGACCATCTCGTACATGGACCCCGCAGTGCCCTACTATCACCGGTCGTTTTTCACTCCTGATACCTGCGGCGCCCACAGTCTTTACGCCAAGGCATGGCTCAACGGGTCGCCCGGCATCCAGGCCAGCGCCGCCACCAGCGTGACGCTCAAGCCCGCGGACTTTGTGCAGGCGCTGATTAACTCCACCGAGACCGCCAGCATCACTGACGCCTCACTCCGCAGCGATCTGCTCGCTGTGCTCAACACAGCCTCTCAAGACTTTCAGCAGGGCCAGACCGATGCGGGAAACACCACGTTGGGTGCATATATGCAGCAGTTGGCAGCCGCCGGCGAGAGTGGAGTCACCGCCGCCAGCGTGAACCAACTCACCAGTCAGGCCGGCGTTGTCCTCAATTGCGGATCCAGCGGCTTCTCGTTGACGACGTCGCCGTCTTCCGCGACGGTCTCAGCCGGCAGTCCGGCGTCGTATGTGCTTGCCGTCACGCCCACTGGCGGATTCGTCGGCAAGGTTTCGCTCGCCTGCATGGGCGCACAGCCGGGGATCGTCTGCTCCTTCAGCTCGCCATCCGTGACCCTCGATGGGTCCAGCCAGTCTCGTGTAACCGTCACGGTCAACACCAATGGAGGAGTGTCCGCTGCTGGAATCGGAGGGCCGCCGTCTGGTACATCAGGAAAAATCAAGTGGCTGCTGATGCTTCTGGTAGCGGCGTTGGCCATTGCATCTCTGCAACGCGCGCGTATGCGGCAGACGATTCTGGGGTGCGTCATTGCGCTGGTGCTGCTCGGCGGCATAAACGGATGCGGCAGTAATGGAAGTACCGCCAGCATTCAGCCGGGAACGTATCCCTTCACCTTGCAGGCGACCAGCGGCAATACGGTCCGTAATACATTGCTCGTTATAGTCGTAAAGTAATAGAATACGTGGGGCCCTCGGTCAGGCTTGCCGGGTGGCTTTGAATCCGGCGCTCTCAATGAACTTCACCACGGACTGCTCAGAGGTCAATTTCGGGTGATAGGTCACCGTCGCGATGCTCTCCGGATAGCTGGCCTTTACCCGGATGACGCCTCTTTCCTTTTCGAGCAGCGTCTCCAGGCCGACCGCGCAGGTGATGCAGGTAAATCCGCTGATGCGGAAGGTAACGGTCTTCTGCTCGGCCAGGTCGATGCCTTCCATGGCCACCACTCCACCAACTCCGGCGAGCGTCATCATTCCGAGGAATCGTCTGCGAATCATATTGGCCTCCGTAGTTATCGCGCAGCTGCCAGTCCGGGCTGGTAGCGCCATGGGGTCTGGCTGCTGGCAGCACTCGAAAAACGAGTGTCGGTGTATTCAGAAAATTCAATCTTCTTCTTCAGCACGCCGGTCTCGATCATGAGGTCGCGCACCAGATCGAAATCAGCTTTGCGCGGCGCGAGCTGGCTGTAGACAACGCGGTCCAGCGGCTTGGTCAGCGCCCAGCGCAGCAGCGCCGGCTTCTGGTTGTAGTAGAAGCGGCCCACGAAATCCGCAGCGTCTTCGCGCTGCGGCTTGCCTTTATCCAGCCATAAGCCGGAGCGCGCGATGCCGTCTACCAGCTGTTGCACCACTTCGGGGCGCTGATCGATCAGGTCCTGACGGACGACAAGAATGCAGGACATATAGTCAGGCCAGTACTCCTTTGCCTGAAACAGCACGCGGCCGAAGCCAGCCATCTCAGCCTGCGACGGAAATGGCTCGCCCATCACGAATCCATCGATCGCTTTGGCCCGCAGCGCGCCCGCCACATCGGGGGGAGCCATCTCCAGCATCTTGACGTCGCCCGGTTTGAGTCCCGCGATCTTCATCGCGCGATACAGCATAAGGCGTTCGTCGGAGAAACGGCTGGGAATGGCTACGGTCCGGCCGCGGAGATCGGCAACGGAATGGATGGGGCCATCCTTCTGTACGACCATGGCGCTGCCATAGCGATGGCCGAGATAAACCACTTTGATGGGCACGCCCTGCGCCCTGAGCGCGATAGCGAGCGGAGCAACCAGGAAGGCGGCCTGCACCTTGTTGGAAATGAGCGCTTCCTTGATCTCCGGGAAGCCCTGGAACAAACGCGGGATGAAGATCTCGCCATTGTGCGAAAACTTGGAGATGTAATCGGTGACCGGGCAGGTAAGCTGGCAGGTCACCGGAACATAAGCGACGACGATCTTGCGCTGAGCAAGCGGGCGGTAGTCGTTAAGGATGGTGGCCCAGTTCACGTTCAGCCAGCCGTGCAACGCGGTGATCACCGCCATCCATGCGACGGCGAGGACAATCAGTTTGGCTTTAAGACTCATGGCGAAAGCCCCAGCGAACGGACTTGATCCGCTCCAGTCCGCGGAAAAGATAATCGAGCGCAAGCCCGATAATGCCGATGAGCAGCATGGCGGCAACGACAAGATCGTAGCGCTTGCCGGAATTACGCGAGTCGATGATGAGAAAGCCGAGGCCGGACTCTACGGCGACCATTTCGGCGGCAACGACGACGAGCCACGCGATGCCAAAGGCGATACGCAGGCCGACAAGAATATTGGGCAGAGCCGCGGGAAAGACGACGCGCCTGAGTAGTTGCAGCGGACTCAGGCCAAAGTTACGTCCAGCGCGGCGGAAGACCGAGGAGACGTTGTTTACCCCATCCACGCAGGAGACCACGATAGGAAAGAAAGCGCCGAGAAAGATGAGCGCGGTGGCCGCGTGGTCGCCAATGCCGAGGAAGAGGATGGCAACCGGAATCCACGCGATGGGGCTGATGGGGCGGAGTAGCTGGATGACGGGGTTGACGACCTTATTGAGCTCCGGGTACCAGCCCAGGGCGAGCCCAAGCGGGATGCCGAGAACGGCGCCCAGTCCGAAGCCGATGGCAACGCGGCGGAGGGAATCGGCGATATCGGCCCAGAGGACATGCGCCTGAACCAGCTCCATCAGGCCTTTCTTCACCTCGAGAGGAGATGGAAGGACCTTTGTGCCGGACCACCGCACGGCCAGGTACCAGCCGGCGAGCAACAACACGAAAGTGATCGCCGGCAATACGAATTTCTCCCATTTTTTCGGAGACTGGAGCGGCTTCATATCCTGTGAGCCAGTCCGATCTGCTCAAAGATGCCGTCACGAAGCTCCAGATAACGAGCCGAGCTGATATCGCGCGGATGTGCAACATCGATAGTGACGATTTGCTGGATGGTGGCGGGACGGGCGCTCATGACCACAACGCGATCGGCAAGCTGCACCGCCTCATCGATATCGTGAGTGACGAAGACGATCGTCTTTCGCTCAGCCTCCCAGATGCGCAGCAGCTCGCGGCGCATGGTAAGCCGGGTGATGGAATCGAGCGCGCCGAAGGGCTCATCGAGCAAGAGCATGTCCGGATTCACCGCCAGGGCGCGGGCCACTTCCAGGCGCTGCTTCATGCCGCCGGATAGCTCCGACGGATAAGCCTTTTCGAATCCCTCAAGGCCGACCATGTGAATGTAGTGCGCGATGCGCCGCTCGCGCTTATCGCGGGCGAGCTTCGCAAGCCCGAAGCCGATGTTTCCTTCGACGGTGAGCCAGGGAAAGACGCCGCGCTCCTGAAATACGAAGATGCGCCGCGGGTCGGGACCTTGTACGACTTCGTTGTCCACGCGCACTTCGCCGCTTGTGGGGGAGAGAAATCCGGCCATGGTATTCAGCAGCGTAGACTTCCCGCAGCCGGAGGGACCCAGAAGGCAGACGAACTCGCCATCCGCGACGTTGAGATTGATATTCTCCAGCACGGGCACCGCGTTGCCGTCGCGATGGAAGACCATGCCGACGCCGTGCGTGCTCAGTTTGGCCTGCCGAGCGGCCCTCCGTGTTGTTGCATATGCGTCCGCGGCTTGCGTTGACATGTGTTGCTAGTCCTCCGAATAGCTCCACCGGAAAGATTTGATCTTTTCGAGCGAGCGCATGGCTATATCGAGCAATAGCCCAATGACGCCAATGACCACCATACCGGCAACAACCAGGTCGTAGCGATTGCCTGCGTTGCGGGCATCGACAATGAGAAAGCCAAGGCCGGAGTTGACCGCGATCATCTCCGCCGCGACCACCACCAACCACGCCACACCGAGCGAAATCCGCAGACCAATGAGTAGTTGCGGGACCACCGCGGGGTAGAGAACACGTCGCATGAGGTCAAAGGGGCGCAGGCCGAAATTCCGGCCCGCATTCACGTACACATCCGGGATGCTCCGCACAGCATTGATCGCGGTAAGTAACAGCGGGAAAAAGCAGCCCAGGAAAATGAGAAAGATGGCGGACATGTCGCCAACGCCGAACCACAGGATGGCAATCGGAATCCAGGCCAGCGGCGAGATGGGCCGCAGTACTTCCACCACCGGGCTCAACGCCAGTTCAGCACGCCTGTACCACCCGATGGCGAGACCAAGAGGAATCGCGAGCACAACCGCAAGGCCGAAGCCCCAGGTAACGCGGAACAGGGAAGCGACCACGTACTTGAAGAGCAAGCCGTGCCGCAACAGATCGACAAGCCCGATGGCGACCTGCCACGGGCTGGGCAGCAGTTGTCCCGGATGCCGCATAATCGCGATCTGCCAGACGGCAAGCAGGATGGCAATGAAAATCACGGGACGAAGCCGAACGAGCAGTTTCAACTCCGTTGTTCTCCCTTTTTCATTGCTGTAGCTGCTTCGCACGAGTGACCGGAAAGGTTTGAGATTTCGTACGATCCTAACTGGGTACGTTCGTTGTGGAATCGACCGAAAGGTTTAGCTCGATGTCATCCTAAAGACGCTTGCCCATGCTCATGAGGCTGGCAAAGATGGCTCTTTCGGTTGCCAGTCCCAGTATGCGCGCTTCTGTCACTGGCTTCGCGAGCATCCCAGCCGAGGAATATGCATGGAAACGAGCTGTTGCGCGAGTTCACGCATCAAGCGGCCTGAACAAAGTTAGGATTGTGGAGGCATGAAGAGTCTGGCAGTTCAGGGGCGCGGTTGCGCCGGTTTCGGCGATCCGGTGGATACAGCTTTAACTCTGCGCCAAAGGGGAAGCCGCAACGGCGCTTGCATCCTGCTGATTGTGGCGATGTGCACGATGTCGGCCGCCATTTCCGGCTGTCGCTCCAAGGAGCGCCTGCCGGACGTGAAATCGAAAACATATACCGATTTTGTTTCCGCGTTCTACGTCGGTCTTGCGGGGCTGCAGGTGGGAGACGATGTGCGCGCGGATGCGAAGCTCCAGCAGGCTACCGAGCTTGTCCCCGCGGAGCCGGCGGGCTGGATCGACTGGGGTGTGCTTGCCTTGCGGCAACGCAATTTCGATCCCGCAGCACAAAGGCTGGAACGCGCTCACACGCTGGCTCCGAACGATGACCGCATCGACTATCTGCTCGGTCTACTGGAAGGAGATCGCGGAAATTCCGATGCGTCCATTTCCTATCTGCATCAGGCAATCGCGCGGAACCCCCGCAATCTGCGCGCGCTCTACACCCTTGCCACCCAGGTGGAGCGGCAGGGAAGCGAGAATAGCGATGCAGAGTTGCAGACGATCCTTGAGCAGATTCTGAAAGTGCAACCGGGAAATCTTGCCGTGCTGGTCGATCTGTGCCGTGTGGCTGCAAAGCGCGGCGATGCGGCGACACTGCGTGCAACGGTCGCGGAGATTGAAACCCGTTCCCAGAAATGGCCGCCAGAGATCCAGCAGCAGCTCCAACAGTTGCAAACCGCCGCCGCCGGTGCGTCGCCGCGCTCCGCCGCAACCCGCTCCACGTTTCTTCGCAACGTGCTAATGCGCGAGCCGGAGTTTCGCGCCGACCTCTCCCAGATCATGGCGCAGCCCGGCGAGGAGGCCCAGCCGGTCACGCGATTCCTCAAGTTGCCGAATCCGCCTTCGCGCCCGGCCGCTCCGGACTTTGCAATGACCTTCGCGAATGAGCCGGTAGCATCCGCCATTGCGGAGCCGTGGACATGGGCGGGTGCCATTGCGCTGAATGGATCGGACGCGCCAGTCATTGCCGAAGCAAATGCTCGGCGAGTGCATCTGGCAACCGGCGCGGACATGCCATTTCCGGGCTCCGCGACGGCAAACTTATCGCCGGAGAGCATTCTTCCCTTCGACTTCAATTACGATTTCAAGACTGACTTGCTGCTCGCCGGCGATAAAGGTGTCCGGCTCTTTCGCCAGGACAGCCCCGATCACTTAACAGATGTGACCGCGGGCATGAAGCTTCCCACGGCTGTTACGAATGCGGCATACACGGGCGCCTGGGCCATCGATCTGGAGGCTGATGGCGACCTCGACGTTGTGCTGGGCACGAAGACCGGGCTCCCGTCCGTGTTGAGGAACAATGGCGATGGAACATTTGTTGTGGAGCATCCTTTTGCCGGAATATCCGGCATTCGCCAACTCGCCTGGGCGGATCTCAACGGCGACGGCAATCCCGATGCATCGCTGATCGACGGTTCGGGTACGCTGCACATTTTTCTTAACGAGCGCACAGGGAGGTTCACCGAAGCTACCCTGCCTCGGGCCTTTACGGGCGTGAGCGCGATCTGCGTTGCGGATACGGGCAACGACGATCTGCTCCGCCTGCACCTCTTGTCAGCCGATGGTCGTATTCTCTCGCTCTCCTATAACGACAATGGCCAGACATGGGCTGAGCACCAGCTTGCGCAGATGAGTGGCCCGGTCAACGGTGAGGTCCGGTTGCGTGCGGCGGATATCGACAACAACGGCGCAGTCGATCTGCTGGTGGTGCCGGTCGCAGCAGGAACAAACGCACGAGGAGCAGATATCTGGCTTCAGGATGAGGCCGGCACATTCAAGCCGATGCCGCAGCCGCAAGGCCCGGCGATAGTCTTCGACACAGCCGATCTGCATGGAAGACGGCCGCCTTGACCTGATAGGTCTGGATAACTCCGGCAAAGTCGTGGATGCGCGCAATCATGGCACGACAAGCTATCACTGGCAGACGATCCGTCCACGCGCGCGCCAGGTCAGTGGAGATCAGCGGATCAATCCTTTCGGCGTCGGCGGCGAGATAGAAATCCGTTCCGCACTGCTCCTACAGAAGCAGGCGATCACAGGTCCGGTGCTTCACTTCGGGCTAGGCGAGCAGCAGGGCGTGGATGTCGCGCGAATCGTGTGGCCGAACGGCTCGGTGCGCGCCGAGTTCGGGTTGAAGGCTGACCAGCAGATTGTCACCGAGCAGAGGCTGAAGGGCTCGTGTCCGTTTCTCTTTGCGTGGAACGGAAAGCGGATGGATTTCGTGAAGGATTCGGTTCCATGGGGCTCGGCGATCGGATTGAAAATCAACTCGCTCGGCACGGCGAACATCGCTGCGACAGAAGAGTGGTACA
>CAWBPB010000028.1:0-485910 GCA_963790555.1 uncultured Acidobacteriaceae bacterium
TGCTTGTATCGGCACCGCCAATCTCTTGTTATTGCACCGCTGAAGTGGGTCCTTCGTTCAGGATGTTAGGGAATGCACCAAATTAACGCCGTGCTGTAACTCGTCTTGGCCCAGGCAAGGCGCTGGAAGCTGGCGTCTTCGGAGCAGAGGCACACGCATCGAGCGGCAGTTCCATCGCACTCACTTGATAGAGCCTGTTTTAGCGATCCAAAACCGCCATATACCAGCCATAGCGACCGTGCGACAAGCCAAATTCCACGCTGGTCAGGGAGAATCAGCAATCGAGCTTCCTCTTCTATCACAGATACGGCATATGGTTTCCGAGATTCGGAATGGCCATCCAGGCGACCTGAAATCGCACATCGATCACAAATTGACCACACGATTGCGTCCTTAACTTCAGTGATGAGCTGCGCTTATTGATTCAACATTGAACTTTTTGAAGCAGCGCGAATTCCAGCAGCGATGTTGATCAGTGAATCAGATCTGTCTCTTCGGGGCCTAGAATTACAGTCCCTTCGTAGACCTTACGGCTAATGATTCCTTGTCTCTTGCCGGAAATAGGGATGCTTTTTTCTTCGCTGGTTGTATTCACATACAGTGTTCGACCATCGACAACTCTGGCATAAACTCCGTCCGGGGTCTGTGGCCCGAGCCGGATGCGGGTAATCTTGTAGACGTGATTCAGAACAGGGCCAACCGCCGATGCATTCGATTCAATTGCCAAGTAAATTGCATTTCCTTCGCCGAATTTGTTGATCGTAATAGCAGGTGAGTGATCTGCAGTATTGGTAAACCGCGTGAGAACAGTGGCAGTCGAAGGCTCGAGCACCTCATATCGATGCACGCCAGTTCCGACTTCTTTGCCATCCAGATCGAACTTCAGGGGCGATTCAGCATCGTAGAATGCATTTGTCTTCATGCCGAAAACGTCGGTTAAGAGTCCGGGAAGCGGCGTGTTAAACCATTGTCCGTGCTCATCTACCTTCGCCTGAGAAAGCCGTCATCAAAACGGTACCCCGCCGCGGCTCGCGTAACCTCGAATTGCTTCGGCGCTCGCGACGTCCACAGATAGTCCGCCGGTGACATAACGACAATGTTCGCCCGAAACAGAGGCTCGAAGGCGCCTTGCACCTGCTCCGTATAAGAGGGCTTGAAGTATTGAAGCGTCGTGCTCGACGGGCCGTTCGGGTGCGAATCGATAAAAGAATCGAATGAGTACGCGATGGCGACTTCAGGATGCGGATATCGCGGGAATCCGAATTTCTGAAGCTTTTTGAATTCTGAGGCGATGTCAGCAAACTCATCGACCTTCCATGAAGGAGTATCGTCGTGGTCGACGAGGCCAAACAGCGCCTGTTCTTCGCCTCCAAGTTGACTGTTGAAGGTCCATGCAAGAATCGCCTGAGTTCCCATCAGGAGTGCCAAATTGGCATACATGCGGCTTCTCCCCGGGGTCCCGTAATCACCCCCACCTCCGGCGGTGAACTCGTTGAACCAGATCGGGGTTTTCAGGTCCCCTTTGATCATCAAGGCGCCAAACGCGCCGCTGATCGGGTCTCCCGGATAGAATCCTTCAGCTCCGTAGGGGACATAGGACTTGTATGTGCTCAGATAATCAAAGCCTTTCCTGGATGCTGTATCCCAGAGGTTGGAGATCGCAAGAACATCCGGCATGTTACGGGCACGGATTGCGTTGAGTTCGCGTAGCCGCTCCACCGTGACATCAGACCAGTAGCGATGAAGATCCAGGTAACGCTCTGAAGGTCCCGGGCCATTTGCGAGGGGTAAATCAACATCTTCGAAGCTATTCAGGCGTCGGGACCACCGCTGGGTTGCCCATGCCTTATTCAGTTCATCGATTGTTGCGTATTTCTTTTTGAGCCACTCGATAAATCGGTGTCTGTCGGCTTCGGAATATGACATGAAGCCGTTTCCGATCTCATTGTCGTAGCCTACGGCGATAACCGCCAGATGATGCGCGTACCGGTTCGTGATCCTATCGGCAAGTATGCCCACTTCGCGTATGTAATTCGGGTCGCTGATGTCATCCATGTAGCGCTCTGCCGGTGGGAGCCGCGCTGACGAGATCGACACCAGGGTAGGTGCGATGCAGCCAAATCGGCGCCGGCAAGCCAGGAATATCGACAATAACCCGGATTCCGCTGGCTTGCATCTTGTCCATAATCTTGTCGAACCATTCGAAATCGAATTTGCCCTGGGACGGCTCGAACGAATCCCAGGAAAGGTCTCCATGCGAACGACATTGAAGCCGGCCCGCTTCATGATGGCGATGTCCCGATCGATCTGTTCTGGAGAGCGATCGATCGGTTGATAGCATGTGCCTACAAATAACTGCCCTGGGCCGGGCCAGTTTGGGTGTTCGGGACTATTCTGTGCGAGGCAACTGACACTCAAGATAAATGCGAGCACTATGCATATCAGGGAAGGCGGCACTGTACCACTTGCGTCAGGCACTAGCCTGATTCTCTTTGACACGAATCTCTCCTATTCAAAGTGGGACTTCCAGATAAGCGGTAGCAATCGGCCCCTACTTGTGATGAACATCAGGGCTAACTGGCGACGATCACTCTCCTGAAGGATTAATCCTGAATGCATAGGCGTAGTCACCTGGCGGCCTCGGCGGCAACTTGACCGTAAGCCCATCGATGTTACCCGACCATTGAAGATTGGACTCCGCTCCCAGAAGCCCTACTCTGGCGATTTCCCCACGGTAATATGGGGAATTCGAAGCGAGTGACTTAATAACTAACTTGTCTTCATCAGGCCATGCCAGAGCTATCGCGTACAGCGCGTCGCCCTTAGTTGTGAATCGGATATCACCAGGGGCATAGGTCGGAATCGCACTCTTATACAAAGATGTACCTGGGCCGGTTGTCGGACCTTCCCCATGAATTTTCCACGGACGAGTGGAATAAATCGCCTCGCCATTAAGCGTCATCCAACGGCCAAATCCGTCCAGGAAGGCAAGTTCGTCGTTGTCCGGTCTGCCATCGCCTGGTAGAGGGATGTTCAGCAGCAGATTTCCGTTCTTGCTCACTACATCAACAAGAAGATGAACCATGGACTCAGGTGTTCGATACCGATGTTGTTCGAAAATGGCACGGCTGTAATGCCACCCTCCGATGCAGGCGTCCGTCTGCCATGGATTGGGCTGCAGAGAGTCGGCCTGGCTCATCTCGAAATCGAGAACCAGAGTGCTCAAAACCGCTTGAGGCACTGTTTTTATGTTGAATATTGCCCCCAGTTTGCCCCCATTTCTCCGGATATTTGCGTTGTAGTAGTACGCCATGATTGGAGGTGTGAGCTCAGGCATGCCGAGCCATACTTTGAGTTCTCTGCCGGCCGGGGAACCGGCATCGAACGACCAGTCGCAGTTATCGTCGAAATACAGAAGGTCTGGATTGTGTTGATCGATCAGGTCCTGGACTCGCAGCATAAAATTCTCGACAAAGCCGGGACAGGGATCGTCTTTATCATGCGGGTACCCATTGAACTGCCGGGGGTCCATATCCTCCCACCACTTGCCTTTGCCGTCCGCTTTAGTCAGAATCCCGTCATATGGAACGCCTTTTAGAGGACCAGTTTCATCACTGCCGTACCGAACTGGCATGAATTCTCTCCACACCCGCGCGGGCGTGCCATGGTACGTGATCCCGAACCGAAGACCTTGTGACCGAGCGGCCTTTTCCCAGGTTCCGACGATGTCCCTTTTGGGACCGACGTTAACGCTGTTCCATGGATGATATTTCGAATACCAGCAGTCAAAGTTGCCGTGATGATTGGCAAGCGCGACGAAGTACTTAGCTCCGGTCTTTGCATACAGCCTAATGAGCTCTTCCGGGTCCCAGTTTTCTGCTCGCCAGATATTGCAGATGTCCTTGTACCCGAAGCGGGAGGGATGTCCATACGTCTTGACGTGGTAGTCATATTGGGAGCTGCCCTCTACATACATTCCGCGGGCATACCAATCTCCCTGCTCTGGAACGCACTGGGGACTCCAGTGAGCCCAGATCCCGAACTTCGCGTCCCGGAACCAGTCCGGGCATCGGTATGCCTTCAGCGACTCCCAATTCGGCCGAAATGGCCCCTCGATCGGCTTGCCTGTGAAATTGGGATCGGTGTATGCGTCATGATCGTCGAATGATCTCTGCTCATCGATGGCCATGCCGGAGAGGCCAAGCAGACCCGCGCTGCCTGTCACGAATTGTCTCCGGTTCAAGCGGCCCGACCTACTCTTCATTTGAAAGTTCCCTTATTCCCACATCTCACGCAGCGGGTTGACTAAAGTCCATTATTCGGCATTTAGAACCAAGTCAACGATATCCAGATCGGTAAAAACTCATTCCGGGTGAAGCGCCGAATGGTCACTACCACTGCTACGTTACCTTGAGCGCAATTGCATAGTCGCAAGGTCTCTGCTCGTGCATTTCGACCGTCGTGTACAGGCCCTTGCCACAACTTTGCGAAAGATACATGCGTTCACCTCCGACCACCGCACGTTGTCGCAGCCTACTACTGGTAGTTACTTGAACGGCTCGATTTTCGGTTGGGCGGCGGCTTGGATTTCCTCGGCCAGCTGAAACTCGTGCGAAGCCTGGTCGGTTCGGCCGAGCGAGCGGTAAGTCTGCCCAAGCAAGGCATGCGCAATGTAGCTTCGTGGATCCATCGCGAGCGCCTTCTGGAGGTACTGCTGGGCCATCACCAAGTCCCGTTCTTTCAATAGCACCTTGCCGAGCAGGATGAACGGAACCGGAGAAGTCGGTTCAAGGAGAACAGCCTGATCGAGCGCTTCCTGCGCCTTTAAGTATTCGCCGGTACGGATGTAGGTGTCTCCGAGCCGGTCGTATACTTCGCCGAAAAGCGGATTTAAAGTACGCTCCGCCTCGAACTCCGCTAGCGCTTCAGGGAATTGGGATCGCGCCAACCGTATCTGCCCCAGCAGAAGATGTGCCATCGGCAGATTTGGACTGAGGGCAAGCGCTTTTTGCGCGGCGCTCTCGGCTGTTGGAAGATAGTCCCGTCGCAGCATCATCCTCGCGGTGAGCAGATAAGCTGAGGCGGAGTCTGGGGGAAAATGGTATTGGACGGCAAAGGCGTGGCGAGCATCGTCATAACGCCGAGTATCGAGATAGCAGAGACCCAATACATAATTGTTGTCGATATTGCTGCCGGGTATGGCGAGGTTGGCTTTCTCGAGGAGAGGAATGGCGGCTGCCGATCTGCCCATGCGGAACAGCGCAACGCCCTCCATCTGCATGGCTTCGCGGTCGGCAGGATCCTGGGCAACAGCTTTCGCAAAAGCCTCTTCCGCTGACTGCATTTGGACTTTGCTGTAGAAAGCCATGCCACGCAGGCGCTCTGTTCCCGGCGGTTCCGGTTGCTGAACGGCGAGGGTGGCCAGAATCTTCAATGCATCGTCAAACTGGCCTTGCTCGAGGAGCTTTTGCGCTTCCGCAGTCTCCGCAGGTCTCGCGGTTTGCGAATACACGCACGGAACAGCTAGCTGTACGACCGTTCCAAATATTGCCAGGAGCGCAAACCGACAGAACCGCCTCGTGCAGCGGCAGCCGTCTCTCAATCGATGTCTTCGACCGAGGGATCGAGCGTCTTCTTGTCTTGTGGCGGTGGCAATGATCATCTGGGTAGACGGCACATTATCTTTCCTCCCTTATATGAAACCTGGTGCGAAACGCCTGAAGGTAAGGTTCTGACATTGAATCGCCTGGACCGCAACATTCCAGAGAACTGCCCATTACGCTGTTCTATCGAGAGCTCTCTCTTGGCGTCGTTCCAGTGAAAGTGGATCGTGCTTCGCATTCCCTTTTCGTAGTTGTAATTCGTGCCTTCGTCTTCATACAGGGTGAAGTCTCCGTCCGCGCCCGGGGTAGACGCGGATCTCCAGGTCTGTGGCCTGCTTCTCACCGGCGTACTGCGCGATAGGACCGATTGGAACGATGCTCCCGGCTCTGACAAGCAACGGTATCTGCTCAAGAGGAGCGGCGATGTCGGCGATCCCTGACGGCACCGGGCTCCCCGTCCAGAAGTTGTACCAACCTCCCGGAGTAGCGGGTGCGTAGACAGGCCAGCGCACCGCTCCCGCTTGCAGCACCGGAGAGACCAGGAAGGCGGGACCGAACATGTACTCATATTTCTGCGTGAGCGCCAGATCGTCGTGCGCGAAATCCATCACAAGGGGACGCATCAGCGTCGATCCCTGAAAGGTCACTGCGGCTGCCTGAGAATAGATGTAGGGCAGCAACTGTTGACGAAGGTCGAGATAGCTGCGCACTTCGCGTTCAACCTTGTCGCCATAGCGCCAGGGTTCTGTATCCGTTTGGAAGCCATGAACACGTTGCAGAGGTGAAAAGGTTGAGAACTGAAACCACCTCAGGAACCGCTCGTGATATTCGGGATCGGTATATTGATCAGGACCCGGACGGAAAAAACCCCCGGCATCCGTAGTCCAGTAGGGTAACCCACTCGCGGCGTAACCCAGGCCGGCAATGACTTGCCTCCGAAGTGTCTCCCAACTGTTGCCGACGTCGCCGGACCATGTCGCGGAGGCATAACGCTGTTGGCCCAAGAAGGCGCAACGGCTTAAGATGAAAACTCGCTTCATGGGCGCATCTTTTCTTTGCCCCTCGTAAACGGTCTTGTTCACAAGTAACGGAAAAAGCAGGCGCACCTTTTCCCCTGGGCCTGCGAAAGTGCTTCTCCCAGCCAGGTCATCATTCTCCGGTTCGGTAGCGTCTTGCCACCAAGCATCGATTCCGAGCGATAACATGCGTTCACTGAAATTCTTCCAATAAAGCGCTGCAGCGGCGGGATTGAAGAAGTCGATCCACTGAGTTCCCGGTATGTAATATCCCTTCGCCGTAAATTGCTTTCCTACCTCGGTCTCTGGATCAATTTTGGACCACACCGAAACCATCAACTTTACGTTCATGGCATGGAGGCGCTCGATCATACCCGCAGGATCTGGATAGTACCGTTCGTCCCATTTCATTGCATTCCAGCCGTACTTGCCCCAGTACTGCCAGTCCTGCACTATGAGATCGAGCGGCAATTGGCGCTTTCTGAACTCCTCCGCCGTGTCCAGAATCTCCTGACTTGAATGGAACCGCTCCCGGCAGTGAATATAGCCATAGGCCCACAACGGCATCAACGGTGCTGGCCCTGTTACCTGCCGATAACCGGAGATCACCTCATCGGGAGTCGGCCCGGCGAAGACAACATAGTCAACTGCGTCGGCTACAGGAGAACGCAATACCGTGCGGTCGTCGGCGGCCCTCCAAAACAGCACCGGATGGTCATCTTGCGCGCCGATAACCCGGATGCTATGGCGGCCCGAAGAGAGATCGCCAAACCAGCTCGTCGTGGGAGGAAGCCAGAAGTTGGCAAAGTCGATGACGACCTTTCCGTCGATCTCAACATGGTACCGGCGGGCCATCTTTTGCCCCACATCCAGCATGAAGGCATATCGTCCAGCGCGGGGAATCTCCAGAGTTCCGGCAAATTCTCCCTCGCGCCGGATTTCTCGTCTCGCACCGTCGGCGGTGGTCACGCTAGCCATTGTTTCGCTGCCAGTCGACGTTCGCGTCAGCAGCACACGCTCGTCCGCCGGGTTCAAGTCAGTCAAACCATAGTTATGCCAGAGAATTCCGTATCCTCTGCTCGACAGCAGGAACGGGATGGCGATCTGGCTATTGACCTGAGTCAGGCGCCGGGGAAGATCTCGAACATCTAGGAAACCGTCCTGAAATTCTCCAGTTCCGAACAGGTGTTCGCCAGACGGGGAGACAAAGGCCTGCTCCGCGGCAAAGGTCGCTTCGCCCTGTATCGTGGCTGGATCTAAGCGGCGCGTGCCAGCAACTTCGGACAAGAACGTCTTTCCCGAGCTATCGGTAAAGTGGAGAGCGTCATCGTGACGATCGAAGACGACTCTCATCTTTGCTGTCGCAATCACAATGCTCGTCTCGTCCTGCGAGACCTGGAAGGCCGGCGCCGAGGGTTGTGGAAGCAGAACAAGGCTCGGGCTCTCAACCGCCCCTTCCTTTGCGCAGCGAACACGCATCGCACTTGCAGTAAGCGGGCGTATGGTAAGGACGCAAGCGTCTGTGCTTATTACCACGCCAGACTCCATCCGCCGAACGGCTGCCCTCGAAGAGTCCTGAGCGGCTGCGCCAGGAACTGCCGACGACGCAAGAATCCCCGCAAGGATCGCCGGATATAGAAACAGGAGCGGGTTTCTTCGACCGGAATGACTCAAGCTGACCTCTGTTGTCCCGTCTACCTACCCACCACCGTCACGACGGACTCATCCGATCCACTCCACGCTGGCACTCCTTCATGTTTCAGCTGATGCGCCGCCTCGTCCCACATCAGCTTGGTGACCTTGCCACCGTCCTTCTCGTAGGCATAAGTTTTCCCGTCGTCCTGGAAGAGCGTGAACTCTCCATTCGTTCCCGGATACACGCGTACTGACGTAATCGTCTGCGGCTGCTGTGCGCTCTGTACCTCGGATCCAAGCGGCACAATGCTTCCTGCTCTTACAAACAGCGGCAGCGTATCGATCGGAGCATCCGCAACAATCGTCTGTCCGCCATGCAGCCGCTCATTCGTCCAATAGTTGTACCAGTCACAGCCCGCCGGCAGATAGACCGTCCGTTGAGTCGCACCCTGCTCCGTGACCGGAGCCACGAGGAAAGCCGGTCCGTACATATATTCATCCGGAATGTCCGCGGCCTTCGGATCCCCCGGAAAATCCATGAAGAGCGCCCGCATATAGGGAGCGCCGGTCTGGTAGCTGCGATAGGCAACAGAGTATGTGTATGGCAGAAGCTCGTAGCGCAGCTTCAGATACTTTGCCAAAATCGGCTCCGCCTGCTTGCCGTACGACCATACCTCGTTATGATTTCGCTCGCCGTGCGCGCGCATCACCGGCTGAAACGAACCCCATTCAAACCACCGCACAAACAGCTCGGGATAATCCTCATAGTTCCCAATCGTGCCACGTACATCCGACCCGTCGATCAGCGGTTTGTGTGCCGGATGATAGTCGGCCGGTATGGATGGCGAGAAGAAGCCTGCGATATCCGTATCCCAGTACGGCATTCCGGTCGCGGTGAAGTTCAGCCCCGTCGGAATTGAGCGCCTGAGCATGTCCCAGGTCGAAACGATATCGCTCGACCAGAACACTGTGCCATTGCGCTGTGCCCCCAGGTACGCGGCCCGCGCCAGGATCATTACCCTCCGGCTATCCCCAAAATCTCGGCGAAAGCCTTCGTACACCGAAGCCGTGTGAAACAGCGGATATGCATTGTAAAAATGCGTGCCCGAACCGATTGAGAACACGTCTTTCGCAGGGTCGATATCCGGCTCCGTTTCATCCAGCCATAGGTAATCGAAGCCGTACGGCTTTACATACCGGTCGCGGATCTCCTCCCAGAACCACTTCGCTGCGTCCGGATTCGTCGTATCGATGTTCGGCCCGATCGAATCTTTGAAGGTTCCCGAGTCCGGCTTTCCGTCCGGCGTATGCACCAGCCAGCCTTTCGCCTGCAGCATGTCATAGAACTGGGTTCCCGGCGCAAAGTGCGGCCACACGCTCAACAGCGTCCGAATATCCATCGTATGCAGTTCACGATTCATGGCCGCCGGATCCGGCCAGCGCTTCGGATCCAGGTCCAGTTCGCCCTGTTTCGTCATGTTCAAGAAGTCAACCACTACTACATCCAGCGGCAACTTCCTCTCTCGATATCCCTTCGCCACATCCAGAATCTGTTCCTGGGTCGGATAGATCGCCTTACTCTGGATGTAACCGTACACGGCCCTTGGCAGCAGGTGGGTCACTCCCGTCAACAGGCGATAGCCCTGGTAAATTTCGTCGCTGGTCTTCCCCGCAATGATGAAATACGACACCCGGTTTCCAACCTCCGATGACCACACGTTTCGGCCATTGAACCCCAAGTCCACCGTCGTCTTTGAAGGGTTATCCCACACTAGCCCATAGCCACGGCTCGATATCATGAACGGCACACATACATCCTGGCCGCCAATCGCCGTGTAGTCATGCCAGCAGCGGATCTGGTGATCACGCAGGTCCATCCAGCCTTTCTGCTGCTGCCCTAATCCGTAGTAGTGCTCGTCTGCCGGCGAGTCGAACATGGCCGCGACCCGATAACCTTTTGTGCCCGTGTCTGTCGCCGCCACTTCCGCGCGCTCCGAAGTCATTTCCCAGGTGCGCATATGCAAGAGTGTCTTGCCTTCCCTCGTTGTTACCAGCAAGGCATCGTTGTGCGGACCACGGCCACCGTCGTTTGGACCGTTCCCTCCACCACCGCCTCCAAAGTAGTGTTGGCGCAGCTCCAGATTCAACGCGTCCAGCGGCATCGGCCGCGGCAGCTTCTCCGGCGGCAAATCTCCCGGAGTCACGCGCACTGCCATCCGGGCGGATCGGTACACATCGTATCCCTCGGCATCGCGCTCGTGCGTCCATCCCTCTGCCGACGGCTTAGCCACAAACCCGTATCCCGGATCGCCCGCAGCCGCAGCTTTGTCGATGCTCATGGTTACCCGCACAATGTTCGGAGCATAGGGCACCAGCGAAATCACTCGCCCCTCGCGCTCCAGCACCAGCGGGTCACCCTGGGCCATCGCCACGCTGCCCAGCAACACCATCAGGAGCGTCGCGCTCATCCCGTGTGCAAGAAACTTGCCCATCAAACAAAACCACTCTCGCGGCGTCAGGCCATACATCAAGCACAAAAGTCGCATTTCTCACCTAGCTGCCAAGAATCGTCATGAACGGATTTCCGTTCCTTTAATAAAGCGAGTCCAGGATGGCCCAAAAAGAGGCCGCGCGATGTTGAACAAACAAAGCGCGGCTTGGGAGGCCTACACCTTACGGCGATCGCCGGGCTTGCGGTTGAGCCGAGGCACCTGGGCTTCAACAACAATCTGCCGATCGCCGATCTCGCGAGTCGCATGGGCAACTCAAAAGCTAAGTGTCACCGAAAACTCCAATTGCCGCGGACTTTGTCCGAGGGCCATCCCGGTGATGACCCCGGCGCCGCTGCAATCGATGCAAGTGTTTCCCGGATTTCCCGGACCGATGTAGTTGAATACATTGAAGGCATCCATACGGAACTGGGCTGTGATGTTCTCATGAATCGGAGTGTTCTTCGATACGGACAGGTCGGTGTTGAAGAACGATGGGCCAAAGTAATTGTTACGTCCGACATTACCGAATTGATCGAGGTTAGGCCTGGAAAATGGTCCGGAAACCGATCCGTTTGCGAGCATTGGAGCAACTGGAGTGAAGAAGGTCCGGCTGTGGGAAGTGGTACTGAAAGAGGTGAGATGCGTTGGCAGACGCCCACCTGCTTTGTTGGGCATGCAGGGACCGTTCGGTATGTCGGATCCGCACTCGCCATAGCTCGGAGTGTAGGGCAGGCCGCTCGACCAGTTCAGAGACGGGTTTAGCTGGTATCCGCCGATGAGGTAATTCGTCCACTTCGGAGCTCCGCTGAAAAACCTCTGGTTATTGCCAAAAGGCAGATTGTAGTTCCCATAGAGCTGGAACTCTTGCTGCCGCAGGTCATCGTTTCTTTGGTAAACGACCCTTTTGTCGATCAGGGCGTAATCGTTGTTTCCGTAGTTGAACGCCGCTTGCCACGTGTACCTCGCGGTAAATTGCAAACCTTGCGAGAAGCGCTTATCCAATGTCGCCTGCAGTGCGTTGTAATGAGAGTCGAATGCATCGCGGTAGTAGGTTAGGTCTTGGGTCCAACCGAACTGGGAATAGTACTTACGGAGGTAGTTTGTGTTGCTGGTCTCGGTTAGCGAACCCGCGGGGGCTGCGGGATTCCAGCAGAGTCCTTGACCGGTAATACTCTCGTTTGCCGGAATGCAGGCGGCAACCGCATTTAGATTAAGAGTTTGCCCGTCACCGGCAAAGGTGTGGGTGCCCTTGTTGCCGACGTAAGCGAGCGTCGCGGACACCGACTGGGTCAGTTGCCGCTGGATGCTTAGGTTCCATGCGTCCACGGTGGGTAAAAGCTGGGGGTTATCGCGGACTTTGGCACTCAGGCCATTCGGGATTGGGATTTGGCCGTTGGAGGGAATAGCGGGAAAAACAAACGGGGCGGGGCCGACCGCGAGATTGAATGCGGCGGTATTCGCGCCCGAGTTGGTGAGGTTTTGATTGGCCAACACCGGGAGATTCTGGGTCACCACGTGACCGAAGAGCGTGCCGAAGACTCCTATGTCGAAGCTTCTTCCATAGCCGCTACGAATCACCGTTTTGGGATCCAGCTGGTAGGTGATGCCGACACGCGGAGCAAATTTGCGCAAGTCCTTCTTAACATTCATTGCTGTGCTATACGGGCCATAGCCCGCAACGCGAATTGCGCCGGTTGTGAGGTCGGCGAAGCCACCCTGCCCTCTGCCGTTGACTGCCTCGGGGAAATAGATCTCCCAACGGAGCCCCAGGTTAAGGGTCAAATTGGGAGTGACACGCCAGGTGTCCTGCGCGTAACTGAAGAGAATCTTCTGCGTTTCCTTCGCATTTGTTGAAGTGCTCACGTAACGGGCGAGATTTGTGACATCGCCCAACAGGAAAGTTGCCAGCCCCAGCCCTCCGGGTGTGCTCAGGGCTGTGTTCTCCGTGTCGGTGGCGCTGAAGGTCACCTCGCCGGCTCGATTGCTATCGCTTGGGACACGCAGATTCCGGGCATAGCGTAGATCCGCGCCGAACCTGACGCTGTGATTGCCAATGATCTTCGTCCAGTTATTCACTATCTGATACTGGTCTTCCGTCTCAAGCAGATGGCAATTGCACGCATTTACCTGCAAACTCGAACCGAAACTTGACAGTCCGTCTCCGGCAGTTCCGCTCGTATTGTTTATGAAGAAGCCAGGGGCCCCAGAGGTAAAGGTCGTCCCCAGATTGAGGCCGGGGATGCCTGCCATGGTGGCCAGATCCTGTTCGCCATCATACTTTTCAGTGGAGACGTGATAGCGCAAATATCCCAAACGGAAGTCGGTGAGGAACTTAGGATTCAACGCGATGTCCATGCCGGCGACCGCGCTTTGGTTGCGCGCGGCGGCGGAACCGCCAAAGTTGTTTGTGATGGACGAGAACCCCGTGCCCCCGGCCGCTCCAAAGATAACGTTAGCCGAGTTTGCATTGTCGAAATAGCTGTAGCGGCCAAAGGCGTGCATGGCCTCGCGAACCTCGTGGTCGACGCGTACATCGAACTGGTTCTGGTTCGTCACCCCAGTGCCGCCTGCATTGTAGTTATTGGCCGTGCCATCCTGCGTACCCGGCGCATTCGGTAGCGGAATCAGGTTGAGGAGGTAAAGCGCCTGCGGAGAGACATATTGGCTCGGAATGAAGTTGTTCACAAAAGGCGCCGGGCCTGTAACCGGATCGATGATACGGGGGTTGTAGATCTGCCCCTGGAGTGCCCCGCGACCCACCAAGAATTCGCTCAGATCGCATCCAGTTCCTGACAAACACGAATTGTGTGCGAGGGCCGTTGGAACGGTCTCTTGAGCGGAAGCTCCGTTCCGTTGCCTGACACCCTGGTAGTCGCCGAAGAAGAACAGTTTGTTCTTCAGAATCGGCCCACCCACCGACCCTCCAAATTGGTTGTAGAGCGCCGGCGGAGTCAAGCGAGTTGACGTAGCGGAATACGGCGCAAACTGGTTATAAGGATTTCGTGCCAACTGGGCCCCGCTTCGCCTGTACAAGAATGCGTTCCCGTGGAAGTTATTGGTTCCCGACTTCGTTTGCGCGCTCACCACGGCGGCGACCGACTGCCCGAACTCCGCGTCGTAGCTTTGCACCAGGATTTTGGCCTCTCCGATAGCATCCAGTGGCGGATTGATGACGATCTGGCCCAGAATCGGGTCCTGATTCGAGGCACCGTCGAGCAGATACCCGACACCGGCGAAGAACTGTCCCTGAATGTTGACCGTCGGGCTGCCCTGCGCGTCCTCGGCGTTATTCTGCGTCCATCCCATCGCCTGAGCGCCGGGAATCAACAGTTGAAGGCTGGCGAAGTTGCGATTTGGTATGGGCAGACCGGAAATGGTTCTTTCATTAAAAACGCTTCCCACTTCCGCTTTGTCGGTTTGAAGCTGTGGAGGCTGGGTGGTGACAGTCACAGTTTCGCTGGCGTTGCCGACAGTGAGCTTCAGATCGATTTTCGGTGATGTATCAGCCGCGACCTGGATTCCAGGCTGCTCGACGGTACCGAAACCCGTGGCGGATGCCTTGACGTTGTACACGTCCGGAATAAGATTCTGCACGGTGTACTCGCCCGACTCATTGGTGGTCGCCTGGACGGATGTTCCCTTGCTCACGTCGGTTACCGTGATGGTGGCATTAGGAACGGCGGCACCGGAGGCGTCGGTCACCTGCCCATAGATGGATCCGTGTATGACTTGCGCTAAGCCAGTGCGGGACAAGCCACAAATGCACACGATTGACATTCCCAACAGCAAATACCCGAGGACGTTCTTGCTTCTTCGCAGCATCATTCCTCCTAAGGGACTGCCAGCGGCTGTTCTCTGACCCTCGCCCACTATGATCCGGAAAAGGCTTTCTACGGTTACCGGTAACTGTACCGGAGTGTCAGCATTCAATATCAATCAATATGGTGATGTCAAGGACGTTCTTTAGGTGGGATTGCGTGGCGAATTGCCGGTACCTATATCGAATGTCCGGTAGATCGAACTGAGGGAACACCCATCCGAAGCACAGGTATGACGATCGCAGACAACCCTATCGAGATGCGCCAGCAACCTACTCGCAGAATCTAGGGCTTCGATGCCGGGATCGAAGCTGCCGTTCTGTGAGCGGGAGATCAGATCTTCCGTCACAACATCAGGAGAGCCTTGGTCGAGATTGAGCAGACCTTAAGTTAGGCTGCACTTGAGGCCTCCGCCGGGCGACGGATGCAGATGGTCGCCACAGTCATAGTCCCGACGGAGATGATCCGGATGCGCAGGATCGGCCATCACTTTATCGAAATCGAGAACTGCATCGAAATGGCCACTATATTGCCGTTGAGAGTGCACGCTGTCCTTCAATGGCAATTGTGGAATCTCATTTACTTCTAGATTGCGCACGAGCTGCGTCCGCGTGTTCTCTTTTCAAACGCGCCCCCCTGCTCCCACGCCGTTGCGTTGACCTGCGCACGACCAACTCTGGTTGCATTACGACGTTTTCCAGTTTTGGTGAGACTTTCGAGTTCAGTATCCCGAGCGCAATACGCGCAGCTTCCTGTCCAATTCGCCGGCTATGTTGGTTGATACTTGAAAGTGGTACGCTGAGCGCGTCGTCGTAGTGAAGATTTCCGCAACCGATGACTGCGAGATCCTCCGGGATGCGTACTCCCTGATCCAATGCGTAGTTCATTGCACCCATTGCTATGGGATCATTGAAGCAGAACACTCCGTCAGGACGTGGCTTGACCCTCAGGAGCTGGCGCATGGCTTCTGCGCCGCGCTGTCTTGTTTCTACATCTCCTTTAGGTTCCGAGATGATGTAATCATCGATGACTTTAAGACCGCTTCGACTCAGCGTGCGTTTGTATCCTTCCAATCGACGAATGCCGGGACTCGTTTCTGGTCCCCGAATGTGCGCGATTTTTTTGCAACCCATTTCGATCAGATGCTTAGTGGCAAGGGCGCCAACCGCTTCATCGTCCACTCCGACGAAATTAGCCGGAAGTCCGGGCAAAGCGCGATCTATCAAAACATATGGTGTTTTCTGTCTTTCAATGCGAAAAAATAGGTCCACGGTGGAACGACAGGAGGCGATGATCAATGTATCGAGGCGCCGAGCCAGAAGTTGGTTGATCTCCTGTTCCTCAAGATCCGGGTCTTCGTCGGAGGAAGAGACGATTAAGTAATAGCCGCTCTCCCGCAAAACTTCAGAGAGAGCTTTGGCAATCTCCGCGAAGAAGGGATGGAGCAGGTCTGGAACTACCAAACCGATCAAGTATGTTCGTCCGGTAGCGAGGCTCCGAGCCGCCAAGTTTGGGCGGTAATCAAGCTCTTTCACCCGGGCCAGGACTCGCTCTCGAGTCTCGTCTCCTACGTCGGGATGATTGCGTAGCACCTTGGAAATGGTGATCACCGATACCCCAAGGTCCCTGGCGATGTCCTTCATCCGTATACTCATAAACTTCCACCGAGTATAGAACGTCAATAGCGAATGCAAAGTGATGACTTTATCGCAGCTTCACTCTCCATCCGAGGGCCCCGATTGACTCCTATTGCTGATCTAGTACAGGCCGATTGCCAAGATCCTCCCTGATTTGGTTCCCCGATTCCCAACTTCCAAGGCGTTGGCATGGCAAATAATGCCTCTCACCTAGCCGATCGGATCGTGATTGTAAGAGTCCTGGCCTTGCTCGCTGGCGAGGAGTGAGAGAGAAAGCATGCGATTGACACCGGTAACTGTACCGGTTATCGTCATGCCAGCAGATGTCCCGCATCCGATCTGGATATTTGCGTGACTCAGCTAAAGGAGATTGTGAGGAACAGGATGAAGGTTCCGAGCGCATCCGGGTTGTTGACAAATGGCTCTGTTGATCCCGCACTTGTGCCCCAGCAAGTTCTGTACAGCGGAGCCAAGATGCCAGCCATCGGTTTGGGAACATTTGGGTCTGACCATGTTTCACCCGCTGAAGTTGCGGCGGCTGTGGAGGGGGCCGCGGAGGTCGGCTACCGGCATTTCGATTGCGCATCAATTTACGGCAACGAGTACCAGATTGGGTACGCACTCCAACAAGCTTTGGGGGCCGGTATCAAGCGCGAGCAGCTATGGATCACATCGAAGCTTTGGAATGACAAGCACGGGGAAGATGACGTGATCCCTTCCTGCAGGCAGTCTCTATCGGATCTGAGGCTGGATTACCTCGATCTCTACCTGGTGCACTGGCCTTTCCCGAATCACCACCCTCCAGGCTGCGAGGTGACTTCCCGCAGCGAAGATTCCAAGCCCTACATCCACACGGAGTTCATGAAGACCTGGCGAAAGATGGAGGAGTTGGTGGAGTCGGGTTTGGTTCGACACATTGGCACATCCAATATGACGATTCCCAAACTGAAGCTCCTGCTCTCTGACGCCCGTATTAAGCCCGCCGTAAATGAAATGGAGTCGCATCCGCACTTTCAGCAGCCGGAGCTGTTCGAGTTCCTGCGAGCTAACGCCATTGTCCCGGTGGGCTATTCTCCGATCGGTTCGCCAGGGCGTCCAGATCGAGATCGTACGGCCGAAGACAGTGTGCCGACTCAGGATCCGGTGATTGTCAAAATCGCGGATCGGCTGGGGGTCCACCCCGCAGTGGTATGTGTGAAATGGGCTGTCCAGCGCGGACAAGTGCCGATTCCGTTCTCAATCAATCGCAATCATTATCTCGCCAATCTGGAGGGCATTGTGAGCGAGCCGCTTACAGACGTCGACATTCGTGAGATCACAGCGATTGACCGTAAGTGCCGACTTATCAAAGGCCAGGTGTTTCTGTGGAAGGAAGGACAGTCGTGGGAGGATCTTTGGGACGTGAACGGGGAGATCACACCTCCATGACGTGGAATTCCACGACCTTGCGAAACGTCGAGCATATGGCGATTACACAGCAGAAGATGCGGGCTGCGTTCCTGCCGGGAAATGACAAAGTCGAACTTCACACTTTGCCGATACCTCGCCCCGCCCACGGGGAAGTTTTGCTCCGGATGAAGGCGTCCACCATTTGTGGTTCCGACATTCGCTGCATTTATCACGAGCATCTTGGCAAGGGTCCCGAAGGATATCAGGGAGTCGTTGCGGGCCATGAGCCCAGCGGGCAAATCGTAGAAGTCGGGCCTGGCTGCCGTCGGTTTGCTGTCGGTAATCGCGTAATCGTGTATCACATTTCCGGTTGCGGCGTTTGCAATGATTGTCGGCGGGGATACATGATTTCTTGCACAAGCGAGAAGTATCGTCGCGCCTATGGCTGGCAGCGCGACGGCGGAATGGCCGACTACATGATCGCGGAAGAGAAGGACCTCATTGCGCTTCCGGACGAACTCTCCTACGCCGACGGTGCCCAGGTTGCGTGTGGCTTCGGAACAGTATACGAAGCACTGGAAAAGATTGGGATCAACGGCAATCACTCCGTTCTCATCACCGGACTTGGACCGGTAGGCCTCGCTGCCGCAGCATTATGCCGGAAGCTGGGTGCCCACATGATCATCGGAGTTGACGTTGTTCCCGAACGCCTCGAACTGGCGCGATCGCTCCGGCTGTGTGACTTCGTCCTCGGCTCCGGTCCCGACAACGTGACTGAAGTCAGAGACCTAACCCACAGTCATGGAGTCGAGCGGGCAGTGGATTGCTCGGCTAACAAAGCGGCCCGCGCTACCGCCATTCGAGCCACGAGCAAGTGGGGAAAAATTGCGTTTGTCGGTGAGGGAGGGACAGTCGAGTTCAACCCATCTCCCGACATCATTCACGATCAGAAAACGATCTACGGCTCGTGGGTGACATCGACTTGGCTGATGGATGAATTGGTGGACCGCCTTGTCCGTTGGGATCTGCACCCGGCTGACATCATCACGCATCGCTTTGGCCTTCAGGACGCCGCTGAAGCATATTCGCTCATGGCTGCGGGCAAGTGCGGCAAGGTTGCTGTTTGTTTCGATGAGGAGTTGGCCCTCAAATGAGCTCAGGCTGGCAAGCTCTTCTGAAGGATCGCCTGCAACTCTTTGGGCATCGCAACTGGCTGGTCATTGCAGACTCAGCCTATCCGGCACAGTCAAGGCACGGTATCGAAACGATTGTGGCGGACGAAGAGCAAACAACTGCTCTCGTTCAGACGTTCGAGATTCTTCATGAATGCAAGCACATCAGACCAAGGATCTACACCGACACAGAATTGACGTTCGTCTTGGAGGAGGATGCACCAGGTATCACTTCGTACAGGAAACAGCTCAGTGATCTTCTGAGTGGATATGAAGTTCAGGCCCTGTTGCACGAAGAGATCATTTCCAGACTTGATCGGATGAGCGAAGTCTTTCGAGTGCTCTCGATCAAGACAAAAATGCGAATTCCATATACCTCGGTGTTTGTCGAACTGGATTGTGGATACTGGAATGCGCAAGCCGAAGATAGACTCCGTGCTGCAATGCGGGCCAAAAACCAAGAGCCGGATGTCCCAAGCCGGGCGGAAGGCCCTCGTCGCTGAATCCTAGATCACCTTCAAACATGAACGCTCTCGTGCTTCAAAGCCCAGGAATGGCCTTCGTTGGAACCGTCCCCGAACCAGTGCTGGATGAAGGCGTATTGCTGAGAGTACGAATGGTGGGACTCTGTGGAAGCGATCTAAATTCGTTTCGCGGATTAAACCCACTCGTTTACTTTCCGAGAATTCTTGGCCATGAGGTGTGTGCCACAGTCGTGCGGGGGGACAGCGACCTTCCTGCTGGGACGGATGTCGCTCTCTTGCCCTACACAAGCTGCGGTCAATGCGCATCGTGCCGACGGGGACGTCCGAATGCCTGCCAGTTCAACCAGACTCTTGGCGTGCAGAGGGATGGTGCCCTCACTCAGTTCATCGTCATGCCACGAGAGAAGTTGTTTCCGGCAAGGCTTACACCGAAGGAACTGTGTTTCGTTGAACCACTCACTATTGGTTTTCATGCAGTTGCGCGCGGACGGGTCACAGCGGACGATATGGTCGCAGTCTTCGGTTGTGGAGGAGTTGGGCTTGGCGCCATAGCGGGCTCGAACTGTCGCGGTGCGAGGACGATCTGCGTGGATGTCGATGACGAAAAATTGGAAGTCGCGCAGGCGGTGGGTGGTTCGCACACGATCAACAGTACCCGTGAACCCCTACACGAGCGGTTACTGGAGCTAACCGGGGGCCGAGGGCCAGACGTTGTGATTGAGGCTGTGGGAAGGCCGGCGACGTTCCGCGCCGCCGTCGAAGAAGTTGCGTTCACTGGCAGGGTTGTGTACATCGGGTATGCCAAAGAGCCGGTGAGTTATGAGACAAGACTGTTTGTTCAAAAAGAATTGGACGTCCTCGGCTCTAGAAATGCGCAGCCGGAGGACTTCCATGCTGTAGTTCATCTTCTCGAGAGTGCCAAATTTCCGATTGATCAGGCAGTAAGCCTGATTGTGCCGCTCGAGAAAGCTGCACGCGCACTGCGCTCTTGGAGTGAGAATCCATCGCGCTTCAAGAAGATCCTCGTCTCTGTGGGCTAGACATGAATATCGACACGAGTGAATCAACGAGCGCAATCACTTCTCACGTCAATAAGGGCGGCTTGTTTCGCGCTGCCGATGGCACAAGCTTAGTCCTCACGTTTGTTCTAATCACGTCGCTTTTCCTGCTATGGGGCTTCTGTAATGGGATGATCGACATCCTCAATAAACACTTTCAAGACACGCTGCGGATCAACAAGGAGCAGTCGGGTCTAGTCCAGGCGGCAAATTATCTGGGCTACTTCCTGATGGCGATACCAGCAGGTTTGATTGCCAAGAGGTTTGGTTATAAAGGCGGTATCCTGGCCGGACTGTCATTGATTGCTGCTGGGGCCTTCTGGTTCATTCCCGCGGTAAACATCGGCACGTATTGGGCGTTTCTGCTGGGATTGTTTGTTATCGCCGTGGGCATGACGTGCCTGGAAACGATTGCGAATCCGTATGCCACGGCTCTAGGCGCGCCCGAATCTGGGCCTACCCGCATTAACATCGCCCAGACCGTCAACGGTCTCGGTTGGATACTTGGTCCGGTTGTCGGGGGCCACTTTGTCTTCTCCGGCAGCGATCGAGCGAACGCTAATGCAGGGCTGACCACACCTTATCTGGCTATCGGCATCTTTGTGGCCTTGCTGCTCATCATCTTTTTTCTGTCGCGAGTACCCGATTTGCACGTCGAGGATGAGGACCGAAGATTCGTCGAGAGGCAGGACGAGGTTAAACCATCAGGAACTCAGCAGGCCGGCATCGCTCTGATTTTGGCTGCTGTTTGCGGGTTGCTGTATTTCTTCATCGCCCCGATTCTCACGCTGATGTGGCGCTTGCTGCACATGGGGGAAGCCTTGCTTCAACCATCAAAAGTCGCCATTCTGATCGTCGCCTATGTGGCAGCCTTCCTCTTGGTTTCAAGAAACTGGGATCTGTTCCGGCGCAAGCATTTCACCCTCGGAATTGCCGCCCAGTTTTTTTATGTTGCGGCGCAAACCGGAATATTCAGCTTTTGCGTGAACTACATTCTTGAGAATGATCCGGGTGTGACTCGGTTGCAAGCGTCCAAATGGCTGGGTGCGATCGGTTTTGGTTTGTTCATGATCGGCCGCCTGGGTGGCAGCGCAGTGATTAGTCAATTCAAGCCGCACCGGGTGCTTGCCACGTACGCGGCTATCAACGTGGCGCTTGTCGCGGTAACGATGGGCGGCGGCAAAGCGGGATTGTATGCGATGTTCGCAACGTTCTTTTTTATGTCAGTAGGCTTCCCCACAATCTTCGCGCTTGGCATCCGCGGGTTGGGCGAACACACGAAACTGGGCTCATCGCTTATTGTCATGTCTATTGTCGGTGGAGCAATTGCCCCGCCGTTCATGGGCCATATTGCGGATCGGCATTCGTTGCGCATTGGCTTTGCTGTACCACTGGTCTGTTTCGTGTTTGTCGCTCTTTACGGCTTCATCTGGGCAAAACTCAGCAACCAGGATTCGTCGCTTGGCGTCGTAGGCTAGCGGCCTTTCAAAGCCCAGAAGCTTAGAGCGAACTCGGAGTCAGGGAAGGGACATTATGTTTTCACATCTTTGCATTCGCGAACTTGCCGTCATCGCGCTGGGAGTATCCGCGATAAGCAGCGTGTCGTGGCCCGTGCGCTTGGGCAATCAAGGCAACTTCCCCCAGCGGGTACGAGTTGGGTATCGCGTTTGTCGAAGGGTGCCAATTTGAGGAGGAGTAGGAGTTGATGCTCTATCCACTGTTTGAGGTGCCGAGCTGGAAGCATAATCGGCGTCGCATTCTTGCCTCCCGCTGCCCACTCTTCGCGGAAGCACTCCGCGAGTCCCTTCTCCTGCTGGTCCGGTTGTAGCTCTGCCAACAAGAGAGCATGCCCTACGCCAATCTCTTCGGGGTAGAACGCTCCAACTATTGCTTGGAACCTCAGGAGGACACAACCTGTTTCCGCACCGTCATGAAGAACGGAATCGCGAGGAGGCTGTTGCCAGCGAGAACGCAAGCGGAGAGAGTGGTTATAAAGAATGCCGATAACTGCATTGCTCAGACACCTAAAAATTTTGTAGGCTCCGGTGAACAAGCCACAAGAAGACAGCCGTCGGCTCGCGGGCACGATTGTGGACACTTCCGTGGGCAGGCTCGCCGGATGGACGCAATTCTGAGCATTGTCTGTAACCCTTCGGTAGACAAAAGAAAACTCAGACTCGCCTACGGTGTTAGCGGATTCGAAACAGCGTAACGCCTATTTGTAAGGCTCTGATGGAGAATAACTTAGTTCGTTCCGCAGCCCGAATTTGCGGATTTGTAACGAGCCTTTAGGCACAGAGAATTTTGTGGTGGGCACAAAAATGGGCACAGCAGCTAAAACAACTGCGTTCAAATTGACTGTAAGTCATTGATTTTATGGCTACCTCAGGTAGGACTCGAACCTACAACCCTTCGGTAACAGCTAGCGAATTCCATCTTTCGGCGTTGTTCGCAATCGCTATATGCTTCCTGCTTTCAGTAATTTACCGGAACATGTGGCAACGCCCAAATTGTGGGTACTACCCACAAATACCCCGTTTTTGAACTGGACTACCCACAAAAGTCCCCACAGTGTTTTGCAATAAAAAAACCGCTTCGAACCCAACTCAATAAGAGGCGCGGTTAGGGACGGTGTGCTCCGCGATGCCGAACATCAATGGCGGCTTCGAGTCGCGTGGCAATGCAGACCCGCTCGTTCACCGCGTCCTCGGCCTCCTGAAGGAAATCGGAAGGAGTTGTGAGGGCGGGCTCATCGTTCGGCGCCAGAGACCGTGCGGACGTTTCCGCGCTTTTCCGTCGCCTCGAACGGAACAGGAAAACTCATCATCGAGAAGCGAAAGCCGAATATGTGATTCGTCAATGAGCGCATTATCGCCAAGGCACTCATTCAACGACGACTGAGCCGGGAGCGGGTTGCCCAATTCGATTATTGCGTAGGTTCCAGAGTCAACTTCTGCACCCGCCAATTTAACAATTCGGCAGCAAAGAGAACGCTCTCGGACGGGCAAGCTATTTCGTGAATCCAACCGAACTGGCCGGGACCATGACCACTGGTGCCGAGCATGCCGAGCACTTTGCCATCCAGCGTGAGTTTATAGATGCGTCCGGGGTAACCATCCGATGCAAAGAGCACCTGATGAGGTCCTGGCGTGATGCAAATCGCCCATGGCGAGCCATTCAACATCGTCTTGTTCAGTGGCGCTGGTGCCTCCGAAGTGGCAGGCATTTCGGAGGGCATGTCTCCCATCCACGGATGAATCTTGTGATCGTACGGCAAATTGATGTGGATCTCGCGGAGGAATTTGCCATCTCCATCGAAGACCTGTATGCGCCCGTTGCCACGATCAGCTACATACACGTTTCCTGCGTGATCGGTAGCGATACTGTGCGGCGTATTGAACTGGCCCGGACCCATCCCCGGCTCACCCCAGGACTTTACCCAGTTTCCGTCTTTATCGATCTTGGCGATCCGGGAATTGATGTAACCGTCGCTAATATAGGTGTTGCCTGCCGCGTCCCAGGCCGTGTCAGTGACCTGGCGAAACTCTCCGTCGATCGGCGCAAGCGGCGGCTTCGGATGCTTGAGCGGACCAGTGCCCTCGTCAGAAGCCTCCTGCCTGCGTCCGAAGACCATCAACACCCGGCCTTCCGGACTGAACTTGATGACCATATCCGAACCCTTGTCGGCGACCCAGATGTTATCTTCCTTGTCGACCTTTACCGCGTGCGCAAAGCTCCATGCATACAGATGATGACCGATCTCGCGAATGTACTTTCCGTCAGAGTCAAACTCAAGCAACTGAGCCGCTGCCGCGCCATAGGCGGGACCAGTTGTGCTGCCACGAGAAACGACGAAAACATGTCCCTTTGAATTGACCGCCACGCCTGCAACCTCTCCGAAATACAGGTCCGGCGGCAGCTTGAAGAAATCCGTCTGGGCCTGGAACTTGATCTCGGGCATCGCTTCTTGAGCAAACTGCGGAATGGAAAGGGACAATAGCGCCGCGAGCGCGAAATATTTCATGCAGGCATTCAATGAGCGAGCTCAGACGATGTCAAGGCATTTCGAGGTTGAGTAATCAGCGCCACTTACTGGCAAGGGTCGACGGTGATTTCCATGAGTTGCATGAGTAAAGGCGCGGGTCTAAGGTTGAGTCCTCAAAAACGCGCTTGTCGTCAGGAATGGATTCTCGATTCGCGCCAAATCGCCTTACCACTTTTCGAGAAAGCCATCCATCGTTGCTTCTGGCCGCACTCCGGTTGAGAACTACAGTCCAATGTTGCCGGATGTGGCCGCCAGTTTTCTGCCGTGCCTGGCTTCTTTCCCCATGACGAACATAACGGACGGACCGGGGCTCGCGACCTGGGATTTCGCCGGACGGAAGGACACCATGATCCGCGAGGGTCTCACTCTCCGGTTCCGCGGAGAGCTTTTCAATCTCCTGAACCGCGCGAATTTCAACACGCCGAACCTGATCGTATTCACCCCATCAGGACTCTCCGGAACAGCCGGAGCGATCACCAGCACGGCAACGACCTCCCGACAGGTTCAATTCGCGTTGAAACTTCTCTGGTAGCGGTGTGCTCAGTCCCTTTGGAGCATCACTTCAGTTGACTTGATCACCACTTTGACAACATCACCTTGCTTGAGCGACATCTCTTCGGCGCTTCTTCTGGTGATCACGCTTTCAATGAGGTTCTCGCCGACGCGCAGCACGACGTGGGCCATTACACCGCCGAGCTGAATCTCCTCGACGGTTCGTCAACTGAAATAGAAGTCGAACTGTCGGCAGCTCGAAAGGTAACAGCGCGTTTGAATCCTGCGAGGATAATCGCCGAGTCACTCATCGAGGCGAACACCTGGCTCCGGGCTAATTCCCGAAATGGAAGTACGGATTTTTGTAGATGGATTGGCAGAGTTCGTATAGCCGGCCGCACGCGAAGTGATCCGGAAACAGCGGCGGTGGGTTACCCGTTGAAGCAAGCCTGCCCTCGCTGCGCCCTAATGACAAGAGCGACGTCATTTCCGCTTTAGAGGCTTCCTTTAAGCCAAGCAAATGCGAGGTCATGCCGACATTTTGGAGACCGAGCCACATTGGCCAGCCGTGCGGTCTATTAATGTTGTGACGTGGCCATCAAGAAATATTTCGTACTTTTAGACTGCTGGATAGGGATTGTTCTGTGTGTACCGTTTCTGATCTGGTTTTTGTCCGGCGTTGTCCTGATGTACTGCAACTATCCGGCGATCTCCGATGAGAGTCGTCTGAATCATCTAGTGATGCTGAATCAAGCGTTGGTCAAGGTTTCGCCGGAGGAGGCCGCCAAGCTATCTGGTGCATCAAATCCGGACGATGTTCGCCTTTCGTCAATACTCACTCGTCCCGTCTATCGATTTCGGTCCAGGCGAAGAATTATGGCTGTGTTCGCGGATTCTGGAGAAGTTTTTAGAGGATTTCAACAGTCGCAGGCCGCGGCGGTTGGTGCCGCGTGGGGTCACCGACGGCCTGAAGAGGGCACGCTCGAGTTCAGGCAGACTCAAGAGGTAGATCAGTGGACCGTTCAGTCGCAATATTTGATGTACCGGCCGCTATGGAAATTCTCCTGGCCTAGTGGTGAGGTCACATATGTTTCGGATGTGAGTGGGGAAGTCGTTCAATACACGACGCCCGATCTCGGCTCGGCGCATACTTGGGGGCTATTCCGCACTGGATATATATCACTCAGTTGCGAAGAGATGCCGCGACGTGGAGCTGGGTAGTGATCCTGTTTCTGGCGCCGGAACGATACTGACATTACTGGGCTTGACCGTAGGCTTCTGGATGTATTCGCCAACGAAACGCTATCGTCCCCGAGGGACCCCATCTCATATTCCTTATTCGTGCCAGACGCGCTGGCACATGATTCTCGGTCTGACTTTCGGCTTTGTGACGTTCGCTTGGATTTTGAGTGGCCTGTTCTCGATGGACCCGATTCGATGGCCCGAGAACACAATTGAGGGAAAAATCAATGACGGTCTCGTTGGAGCAGACTGGAACGGCGGCGACTTTAACTGGGTTAGCAACAGTTTGTCGAAGGTGCAGAACCAGTTGCACGCGCGCGAACTGACACTTACCTACTTCGGTAGCCAACCGGCGTACACCGCCACCAGTAGCCCCTCTGCGACGGCAGTAATTTTCAAAGAGGGCGGCCCGCAGGCACTAATTAGTGAGCACTCCGTTGAATCGGTAGTAGCCAAAGCGGCGCGACCGTACTCCATCTCCCGCTCACGTCTGGTTACCAAATACGAAGCCTACTACTTTGATCGCGAAAACAGGTTGCGGCTTTCCCGCACTTTATTTGCAGCTCAATGACCCCCAGCAAACCATTCTCTACGTCGATCTGCATACTGGGAAACTTGCGGCCAGCTACCGTCGCTGGGATCGTCTTAATCATTGGCTCTACGAAGGGCTTCATGACGTTGAAATCCCGTGGCTGTACCGTTACCGGCCTCTATGGGATGTGGTTGTCATCTTTTGCCTTTTGGGCGGAACATGGCTGTCAGCTACGGGCATCATCATTGCCTGGAAACGAATTCGGATCTCCACAATGTCGAACTGAGCTTGATCCCACTCGGGTTCAGCATTGCCTCACTCGGGTGGCAGGCCTTCGTTGACCGCAGACTTGCCCAGACGGTATCGTTCAAGGCATCTGGTGTTTCGGGAAGGCGGTGCGATTCCGCCACTACCCCGTAACTGTGAACGCTGAGAGATCGGCACTCTGCTGTAAGCCACTGGGGCTTTAGGCCCTGGGATGGCTGCCCGATCTCGATGAAGCGCAAGTCAGGAGACCGGCCAGATGCCAGTCTGGCTTGTTCAACTTCGATGGGAGAGTTGAAGAGCATGACCACGGAATTCAGACACAGGATCGCGTGGTAGCTGCCTCAAGATCACTTCCCGCTTAGTCTTTGAGCGTTTGTATTGCCAAACGCCGGAGAGCAGCGCGTGCATTCAGGTTCGACTCGGGAGGTTACACTCGTCCTGGGCGGTGTCCGGAGCGGTAAGACCCGTTACGCGCTCCAACTCGCCGCGCGTGTGCATCGAGTCACGTTTCTCGCAACCGCTGAACGACGCGAAGACGAGGAGATGCAACGCAAGATTGAGAGGCATCGAGCAGAGCGGCCGCAACATTGGACGACGATCGAGGAGCCGCTTAATCTCGCTGCCGCAATCGGCTCGGCACGTAGTTGCGACCTGCTAGTCATCGACTGTCTTACGCTTTTTGCAGGAAAGTTGCTCGACGTCCACAGCGGAGATCCGCTCGGCATAGCCGCGAGTATTGACGCGCTATGCGCTGCATTGAAGACTTCGCCCTGCTCTGTTGTTCTCGTCTCCAACGAGGTCGGAAGCGGAGTGGTCCCAGCATTCGAAATGGGACGTCGGTACCGCGACCTGCTCGGCGAAATTAACCAGCGGGTTGCAGCGATTGCCGACCACGTGGTGCTCATGATTGCCGGGCTGCCGCTCACCTTTAACGGGTTGCGCAGATAGAACGGTGCGCCCGAGGATTGCGTGAAGTTGCTGGGAGTGCCGATCAGGAAGTCCGCGTAGGGCGAGCCGGTTTCCGTGCCATCGATATTGAAGGTGCCGTTAAAAGTGGCATTGGGATGATTGTTGACCTGGTCGACTTGGAACTGATCGCCGAACTTGAGCGTGTGTGCTTGAATCACCCGGGAAAGGCCATCGCTGAGATAGATGGTGTTGTTTACTTGGACTATGTTGGTGATCGGAACTCCCATGACGAAGGTCGGAAAGGTGATGTTCTCGGCGCCTTCGTACTGCGGCGCCTGCACATAGATACTTGATCCTCCCTGGTCTCCCGAGGCAAACCCCTACGAAGACATGCTTACGCCTAGCCCGCCCTTCGGCTGGCCGATAACGTTTGCATTGCGCAGATAGCCGAGGTGGAATTCATTGACGGTGTTTGAGCCGAAGACTTTGATGTCGCCAAAAGAGAACAGCTGTGCACGACCGATCGTCAATGTGTCGAAGCCGGGAATGCTGGCGCCGGCCACAGAGCCCGGATACGGATTGTCGAGGTCGTAGTCGTCGATGAAGTAGTAGCCGAAAACTTGACCTAAGCGTGTATTTGCATCAATCCGCACGGCGCCCTTGTCGTCGCGCACGGTCTGAGCATAGGCCGAAGTTGCAAATTGGCTCGGGCCGGTGTTGGGCTTCGGGATGTACTGGAGCAGGTTCTTGGCCGGAGCAGACCATGCCGCTTGCGGAATTAAGCCGTTCGGAAAGACCTGCGAATAGGCTTCACCTGCGGAAACGGCATGACCAAGCTCTTGGGTAAGCAGGGAAGCAAGATAAGGTCCGCTGACGTTGCCTGTAAGCAGGCTTTGACCTGTCGATGTGTTGAGGAAATTGCCACCACGTTGGGCAAGTGTCGGCACCGTGATGTTGCCAGTAGAGATGCCTTGGGTTGTCCGCGTGCCTTGGTAATCGACGAAGAAGAACACCTTGTCCTTCCTCATAGGACCACCGGCTGTCCCGCCAAACTGGTTCTGCCGGAAAACAGAGCGCGTGGGATCGAAGTATCCGCGCGCACCAAGGTCGGTATTCCGCAGAAACTCGAAGGCTTCGCCGTGAAACTGGCTCGCTCCCGACTTACTCACGACCGTAATCATGCCGCCGTTGTAGTTGCCATATTCCAGATCGAAATTGTTGCTCAGCACGCGAAACTCATCGATCGAGTCGAGATTGGGAATGATGGAGGTTCCGCCGTTCATGTGCTCCTGAACGTCAATTCCATTGACGAGAAAGCCATTGGAAGACTCTCGCTGCCCGTTGATGGCAAGATTGCCGGGATTGAGGTCGCCTGAAGATCGAGGCTGCCGGTGACGCCGGCCATGATGACGGAGCTAGGCAAAAGAGTTGAGATCGGCGCGACACCGGGCTGGATCGCGAGCAAGTCCGTATAACTTCTTCCGTTGAGAGGCAGCGCAGTAATTTGAGCCCTGGACACGACCTCGCCCAGGTGCGTCGCAGCAGCTTCGACCTGTGCACCATTGTCGCTCGTCACCGTAACTGTGTCGGATTGACTTCGAATGGGCAGGGTGAGATCGATTCGGATTGCTGCATCGGTATCGACTGAGATCCGGGTCTTTTTCTGTGCGGTAAATCCTGCGGCGGTGATGGCGAGATCGTAATGGCCTACGGAAAGATTCGGGAAGGAATAGAGCCCTTGCTTGTCCGAAACGGCCTGCCAGACTGTCTGCTGCCGGGTATTGACCGGTTTGAGCGTCGCTCCCACGATCACGGCACCATTGGGTCCGCGACGGTTCCGGAGACACTGCCGCCACTGGCGGCATAGGCTGGCGCGGTTGCGAGCAAACCAAATAGAAGAAGTAATAGGCGGCCCTTTCGGGCGGCCGTGAGAAGAAATCCCAGCCTCGGGCAGAGCACACGCACCTCGCAGGGCGAAGAAAAGGAAGGCGCGAGAGCTCAGGGATTCATGAGCGATCGTCCCCGCTTCCACGCGGAGAAGAGTTACAAACTCATCCCAGGTAGGTCTCCTGACTTACAGGCTAAGCCGCTTTGATACGGCTTCAAGTCTTCCGCCTTCCCCGGTAAACCGAGTGGCTGTTGGAAGACCAATTGTCCTGATTACAGTGGCGGGACCGCGCCGGACTTACACCGGCTTCCCTGTTATGCCCTTGCGGGCACCTGGAATGTCTAAGAAAACGATAGCACGAGCGGATCGGCACAATATTATCTAGCAAAAGACCAAGCCCTTTATGAGATATCGGTCAAGTCATCGACGGCTGCTGGATCGTGACTCACAAAGAGATCGAAGCTGAGTTTCTTGCGGAACTCGGGATCGGGATCGCTCGCCAGTTTCTTCAGCGCCACGTAACCATTGCGCCCGCGCTCCGCGCCTAGCCAGAATGACGCTTTTTCGCGCAGCCACAGCGGATTTGCCGATGACGAAAGTCTGTCGAGGACCGTGGTCGCCCGACCGCCACGAAAGTTCTCCGGGAGACTGAGGCCGAGGCCATCGCGTTTGTGGTGAGCAAGGCAGTAGGGTTGGAGACCGGAACTGCATGCGCCGATTACATCCAGCTTTATCACGGCAACGCATCGCTGTTAGCTGAGAGCCTTGAAGTCGTTCAGGGAGCGTCCGCCGTCATTCTGGCGGCACTGGAGCCGAAGCCCGACTTCGAGGAACAGGAAACACAAGATGAAATGGCAGTCGCCAGCTAGTCCGCCAGTCCAATGGGCGGACGGCCAGCGGCTGTCCGCTCTCCCTATCCAAACACTCACCTAGGAGAAGCGCGCCATGCCCGAGAGGACATGGATTCAGGCTTCGTGGATGATAATCAACCGCAATATGGGTGATTATCATCCAAATAGCCTACAGGTTACGCAATGCGTAGCGCTTGAGGGGGTGGCCCGCCCAACTCGTGTGACACCCGGTCATCTGTAGGGTGCGTGGCGGAGGACTATGCGGGAGGGCCAGTCTGAGTGATGGCCTTCGAGATAGACCGAGATTACGAAGCGGTCGAGCCATGCTTGGCGGACCAGAGTTTCGATTTCTTTCTCGCGACCGCGGAAATGGTGTTCGTGGCCGTGTTCCGTCAAGAGGGTGAAGCCAGCAAAGTCGCCGAAGCGGTCGTAGGCGATGCCGATGACCTTACCGGTGTAGTGTTGATCGTGATGGTGGCTTGGATGATGCGTATGACCGGGATGTCCTGGAGCGTAGCCGTACGGCGATGGGAGAATTGCGCCAGGGTTCCCGCCGAAGCCTTCGACGCGACCCGAAATTAATTTCAGGTAGCGAGTGAGGACCGGGAACCAGCGACTGGTGTGAGGCATGACGTCGAGACGCCACTTAAGCCAGGCGAGGAGGCGCTCTTCTTTGAGCAAGATCTGGTTCTTAGTGCTGATGGTGATGGTGAACTGGAACGCGCCGGAAGCCTGACGCCAGGAGATAAGTTGGCCTATCGTGCCAACCGCCGCAAGAGCGGTGGTCTTCGGACGCGCTATGGAAATTTGGGGCGGCGGCGGGGGCGGCGGCGCCTTCACAGCTTGGACGACTTGCAGCTGGCGAACGGCGATGTCGTATACGTCGCCCTTGTGGATACCTAACGGCAGGTTCACAGAAAGCAGTCCGGCGTAGCGGCCAATACCCTGGGGAACGGGAACGAGTGAGGCTCCGCCAGTGGGACATTCGATGGTATGTGAATCGCTGGCCGTTAAGTTATGCGCGGGATAGAGGCGATCCGCGAGTGCGATGACTGCGCTGGATTGCACGGCGGGAAGATAGATCGAAGCGGTACTACCTGCGGGAGTCTTCCCCCAGGTGATCATCAACTCGTCGGGTTGCTGGGCGTTCAAGGTGGAACGAATCTCGAACGGATGCGGCATAACGCGGGAGGGATCGGTTCCGGGATTGGGACCGTCAATCCAGGCAACGTTGCGCTGAGCGAGCTTGTCCGACGTGGAGCAGGTGGCGCCGGGGGGCGTCGGCACGTCATCGAAACGAATTTCAGCGATGAGACATTGGTGCGGCGCATTCACGATGGAACTATTGATGGAGGCGTTGGGACTCCACGGGCCGTCCCACTGAGACTGAGCAGAAGGCGGGGTACCGAGGATCACGTTGGTAGATTGATTTAGATCGAGCCAGCATCCGAAGTAGGTGTCGACTTCGGTATCAGCGACGGTGGTGATGTCCTGGACGTTTGGCGTATCGGTCTGCGTGTTCATGGATGCGGAGCTTGGATCGATGCGCGCGCTCGCGAAGCACGGGATGGTGACGTACTCGAGATTGCCGTTTTGATCCTTTTGCACGCCGAGCAGAGGAATCTTGTGACCGGCAGTGCCGTTCGTGCCCCAACGGTAGGTTCCTTGATTGGTGCCGACTTCCGCGAAATTTGAAACTGTACTGGCGGCCTGAAAGAGCCGGAAAAAGATCCGGACGTTATTCACGGTGGTGACCGTGTGGGCGAGAATGCGGACACGGGCGATGGCGAAGTTCAAGACTTTATCTGTCTGTAAAAATCCTAGCGAAGAGTTTTCCTCATTCTGCGTCAGTGTGGAGTCAAAAGTGTCGCCGTTGGTGATAGCGCCGGCAGTATTGAGATTGGTCAGGACGTTTTGAATGTAGGAGCCGGCCCCAGTAGCGTCCACGGGGTTGGCGACGTTGAAATATTGACGAGTAGTGGTAGGCGAGATCGTGAGGAAACGCAGGTCGAAGCTGAGCCAAGATGGGAAAGCCTGTGGGTTGCTGGGATCGAGATTTTTAAAGCGCGGGTCCTCGGCGTTGGTCAGTTCGATCAGCGCTTGCGCGGTGAGGGTAACGCCGCCGGCGGTGAATGTGGCGGTGAGGGTGACAAAGGCGAACTGATGTAGACCGAGCGTGGCGAAGGCTGTGCTGTTCGGGAACGAAACGGTGTAGGGGTAGAAAAAGACCTGGCCGTCTAGGGTCAACGTTGAATCGGTGGGGACGATCGGGCCGGGGCCAAACGTGTTGATGGTGGGAAGATTGGCGGCGATGGTAGAGATTTGCGCGGCCGTGAGCGAGGGGTTAGAGGCCGCATCAATGCTCGCGGTGATCGCGGGAGCAGGATTTGGTGGAGCATTTAGGTCCGACGGCGAATTGAACCCAAGGGACGGGTTCGTCAGGCCGCTGATGGCGAGCCAGTAGGCTGGAGCGAACGGTTGGCCCACGGCAACTTCATCTTTGCCGTAAGTGTCCTGATCGATTGCGAATTGCATATTGGCAATCGTGAGTGGAGCGCCCCAGATTGCCTCTTCGCCGCCGCCTCGACGATCGGTCCAACAGGCGAAGAAACGGCCGCCTGAGCCGGAAAGTCCGATGTAATCGCCATACTCTTGATTGTTGTCTTCGGAGCCGGAGGATTCATCGGTTTCGGCCGTAGTGACTTGCTGTGCGCCGGACCAGGTTTGGCCGCCATCGATGGAATATTGCATCCAGATATCGGTTTTGACGCGGTTGGTCAGGTCGTTGACTGTGTCGTAGTAAACGATCATCAGGTAGCCGGTAGTGTCATCAACCGCGAGGTGCGGAAAAAACTGATCGTTCAATGTGGACTGATCATTGATTTTTACCGCCGCGCTCCAGGTCTTACCGCCATCGGTTGAGCGAGCGAACCAGATGCGCGTTTTGCAGGTGGAGGTGGCTGAGCTGCCGGGCTGGTTAGACTCGGCGGTGCAGCCGGAGTCGCCGGAAAGGTCGTGCCAGCAGGCGAAAACAAGATCTTCCGAAGCGGTGCGGTAGGCGCCCCCGGACACGGCGATGAGTGCGCCGATGGTACCGCTGTTGGTGGCCCGGGCGGCCTGGGCGGGAACTTTGATGGTGAATGAGCCGAAGGTGCTGGCAATTTTGATGGGACCGCCTGAAAGAGACGAGAAGGTTGCGCCGCCATCTGTGGACTTCGCGACGCGCAGAGTTTGTCCGCCGGCATCGGGCCAAAAGACAAATACGTCTCCGAATGAGTTGGTCTTGACGTCGCCACCGTCAGCGGTGGACGTGGTTTCGCTGCCGCTGACTTGGGTTGGCGTTCCCCACGAACCGGATGAGCCTTTGCGGGCGGATACGAAGCATTGCGCGTTGAGATGCCACACCGCATACATATTGTCCAAGTGAGAAGAGGTGGCGGAGTGGTCGATCCAAAGTGTGGGTTTGTCCGTAGCGGTTTGTGTGCCCGAGACGGTGGAATCGGAGGTCCAGGTTTTCCCACCATCGGTGGATTTGAAGGAGCGGACGGTAAGTGTGGAGGAAGAAATTCCACTTTGGACTCCGATGGTGAGAGCCCAGGCAGTTCCGTCAGAGGTCCAGTCCACCGAGGGATCACTCTGGAAATTATCCGGCGAGACCGAAGGCAGGCTGACCTGATTCCATGTCGTGCCGCCGTCATTCGACCAATATTGTGCTTGTGTACTGGCGTTGTTAGCATTCGAGCCAGCGATGATCTGCTGGGTGTTATTCGGATTGATGCGAATGTCACATTCGCTGAAGGGATTCGCTGTGTCTTGCGAGATGGCGATATTTGTCGGCATGTTCAGTTCCGGCGCGCAGACTGATCGGGTTTCTTCGGGTTGGAGCGAGGAGTTTCATTTGTTGGCAGGTCCTGATGGTGCATCATCCAGTTCAAGATGTTCCCCAGAATCAGCGGATAGCCTACGCGCGGACCGGAGAAGTCGAGTTCGGGATGGGTTTTGCGCCAATAGACACGGAGCCAGGGTGGGAAAGGGAGGCCGTCGTCAGCTTCTTCGGCGCGCAACATGGAAAAATCCTGGTTGTCGCGGATGAGATGATCAAGCGCACTGCCAGCGATGACTTTTGATTCGATGAGTTGACGCTCCACAGATGGCCAACGGGATTGTGCGCGTTTGTTTCTCTGGGGTGATTCGTGAGGTGGCGCCTTCGATGGCTTGCGATTCATGGAATCCTCTATCTTGAGCGACGAAAATGGAAGCGGTGCGTCGAAAGGGTACCCGTGAGGTTTCAAGGATAGAACTTGCGCGCTGGTCCGCGTTACTTAGCGTTGTGTGAGAGAGACCGGGGCTCGCCAACACGAGGAGCGCGTACAGGTTTTCTAAAGAGATAGGCTGCGAAAACTACGGCGACTGGAACGATGATGAGCAGAAGTTCTAAGGCGCCGCTGCCGCCGTCGGGATCTACCCCAAAGGTGAATTCGATCCAAGTGTGAGGCAACACGGAGAACACAAGGGCAAGTAAGAGGAAGGCAGTTATCGCAGTAGAAGGCAAGCGTAGCCATCGCGACATGATCGACCTCCGAAGTGCAAGGCAGAACTGGGTTGCCGAAGGGAGCGGTCAGGGTAAGTGTATTTTGCTCTTTGCGCGCCTTGTGTGATCCGGCGGGCCGCCGCGTGAGATCTATCACCAAATACTTTGCGGAACGGATAGAAGCGCGCCGCCCAATGATGGCCCTCGCGCTACAATTGCGCAAATGTGGCATAAGAGCATGACCGTTGTCAATCCACTTGTGAGATTTAACCTCCCGCAGTGACAAGTTCCCGAGCATCATTGACTTCTGACTTATCCAATTCTCCATCGGACAGCCTTAAGGGACTCCCCCTTTTGGAATTGACGCCGGATATTGAGGCGTGATATCAGATTGCACCGCCAGCTGGTGAGTTGCGGCCTCAACAGTCATTGTTGGTTTTTGGAAGGACTCTGTTCCTCATCCTGCTTCCCCAAAAACTCGCACCTTGGAGACAATCATTGTTTGTAGTCAAAGTAAGTCTTTACTAGGTCGCTATCTAACCTTATCTTCTGCGTTCACGCGCAGAATCAAGTAAGCGTCGCTCATGCCGGTTCGATGGAGACTTCAGGCGTGCAGATTGCACGCCGCCCTAGCGGTTTAGGGGTCGAACAACTAGCCAACATTTGGACTAGCAGGAAGTTGGCAGAGCGACCTGGAACGAACGCACGAATAGTAGCTAACGAACCATGCCCTGTTAGATCGAATCTTTGATGCCAATTTAGAGCGAGAACTCTCCTGACCTGGATGAAGAAGTATGACTCGATCTCTCTTCGCCATAATGTCCATTGCGGTCCTTTGCTGGACTATCCGTGCGCAAACTCCTGACACAGTTACCGTTCACGGCATCGTCACCGATTCATCCCATTCGATGGTAGTGGGCGCCGGAATCAAGATCGTGAATGAGACCACGGGGCTTGTGCGTGCAGGTACTAGCGGTTCAATGGGTCGTTTTGCGATTGGCGGTCTTCCGACCTCAGGAGCCTATACCATACAAGTTGCCAAGGACGGATTCGCCAATGCGGAGGCAGCTCACGTCCAATTCATACCCGGCAGCAGCGCGACCATTTCATTTACCCTTAGTGTCATTGGGAAACCATCCTTTGTTACCGTCAAGGGAACATTAACCGGTCTCCGGGTTGACCAGCCGCAACTGGGCGTTAGCCTCTCACGCGAACAGGTAGAAGAAACACCTTTGTTCAATCGGCGGAATCACCGGTCTCCCCTTGCTGAACTCGGCTAACCGTCCAGCTATCAATCAGGGCGACATTTTCATGAACCAGGTCCTCATCACCACCAACGGCGCGGGCCGTCGCCAAGCATGGTTCGAAATCGACGGGGCAAACAGCATCGACATGTGGGGCCGCCAAACGGTCTTCACCAACCTTCCCCTCATGGCCGTCGGCGAGATGGCCGTGCTTACCAATGCCTTCACTCCCGACTATGGTGGAGGCCCCGGCTCAGTCGTCAACATCGTCACCCGCAGCGGCAGCAACGACTTTCACGGTCAGTTCCTCGAACTCTGGCGTCCCGCAGAAACCGAGGCCTCACTCTCCGGCTTCACGACCACAAACGCCGCCAGCGGCAACGACATCACCAGTGACACCCTCGGGCAGACCGCCCTCGCCATCTCCGGCCCACTCCTCTCACAAAAGACGCACTTCTTCCTCGCTGGCGAATGGAATCGCGAAGCCAGAGCCTCACCTGTCACCTCGCCACTCGCGCCCGGCACCTTTGTTGGTCATTACCGCGGCTGGCTCGGCTTCCTGCGTCTCGATCACCAAATCAACAACACAAACGACGCCTTCGTTCGCGCCAATTTCGATGACTTCACCGACACGAATCCCAACGGAATCGTCGGCGGAGCCAGTCTCCCGACTGTCGCCCGCATCTTTCATCGCCGCACTTACTCTGGCGAACTCGGCGAAATCGCAGCCCTCACTCCACGACTCGTAAACAATCTCCGTTTGCAATTCCAGCTCGGCTCGCCAATCACCGAATTCGACCCGGTGATCTACGGAACGCAGTTCGTCGTGCCCATCTCCTCCGGCGGAATGTTCACCTCCGGCACCTCCCAGAACGCCTTGCTAATGAACCGCCAGTACGAGCTTTCCGAAACGCTCTCCGTCGTTCGCAGCCGTCAGCAGATTGATCTAGGCGTCAGCATCATCGACTCCCATAACGGCGGCAACAGCAAGGAATTCGGCGGCCCGATCTTCCTCGGCAAGTTCACCTACAATACTTGCACCCAGCCCGCCAGCGTCTGCGAGAGCCCCGCCTTTCTTAATAACATTGACAATGTCGCCAACTATCAGCAGAGCTTTGGGAACCAGACCTACACCGTCGACGATCAGTTCCTTGGCGTCTTTGTGCAGGATAACTACCGCGCCACTCGGCGTTTTACGATAAACCTCGGCCTCCGTTATGAGCGCCAGACCCTGACCAACGCCACTCTCAACTTCGCTCCTCGCGTCGGCTTCGTCTACGATGTCTTCGGCACCGGCAACACCATCTTCCGATCAGGCTACGGCATCTATCACTCGCAGATCGTCGACAATTCCTTCGCCAGTTATGCTCTCGGCGAACCCAGCGGCGTCTTCACCTACACTGCCACACGCGGGCAAGTCGGTTTCCCCACAAGCATCTCCGCAGCACCGCGCCCAGCGTTTCCGCCCGGCGGTGTCATACCCGTACGCAACTTGTACGTCCGCCCCGGACAGTCTGCCTATCTCTCGCAGTGGTTCCCCACCAGCGCGCTCAACGGCTACCCAAGCGCTCTCCTCAATCCATACTCACAGCAATGGACAGCAAGCATCGAACAGGGACTCGCATCCACCTGGACACTCTCGCTGGACTACATAGGCGCACATACTCTGCGCATCAATCGCCCCCTCGACGTCGATGGCCCCTCGCCATTCATCCGCACCGCACAGAATCAGATACGCACCGCGCAGGCAGCCAACTGCACGCGCCCTTATTGGGTCTATTTCTACTCGCATAACGGTGGAACCTGCGACCCAAGCAAGAACGTCGGCCATGTGCCTCCCTATGGCCTGATTCAGACCGATGTACAAGACGGCTACCTCCACTACAACGCGCTCGACCTCGACATCTCGCACCGCTTCTCGAGCGGCCTCCAGATGCTCGCCAGCTACACCTGGTCCCACACCCTCGACAACGTGGATCCCGACACGACCGCCCAGAATCCCAACGACACCAACTCCACCCAGGGCCAGGAGTATGGCCCGGCCATTTACGACCAGCGTCATCGCTTCGTCCTCAGCGGCGTCTACGTCATCCCTGGCGTCAAAGTTCACTTCGGCGGCGTAGGCACCTTTGGCGGCGGCCTTCCCTACAACATCGTCACCGGCACCACCAACAGCGGCGACGCAGGAGGCACCACCGATCGACCCGTTATCAACGGAGCCGTCATCGGTCGCAACGCCGGACGCGGCAACGGGCAGTACTCAATTGATCCGTTCGTTTCCCGCGCCTTCCCGCTCCTTAGCGATCGAGTAGTCCTTGATCTCCGCGCCGAGGCCTTTAACGTCTTCAACCACGCCAACTTTGTCGGCTATAGCGGAACATATGGCAACAGCAAGGCTCCTGGCATAGGCTTCGGAGCTCGGCTCCCCGGCGTCACGCCACAATTACCGCCACGGGCGATGCAGTTTTCGGTGAAGGCAAGTTTCTAGAGTGCAGTCATTTTGAAAGGTCAGGAGGGTGAATCGACGGGTAGATCAATAATCCGCAGTTTGCGCTCGGACCGCCACGCTATCACTAGATGAATAAGCAGTTCGCAGAAATTCATGTGGCGGTGCAAAGCCTGCGATTTTCGCATATCATCACGCGCTATGAAGAAATTGATTACCGCCGCGTTGCTGATTGCCACCGTAGCAGCCGCTCAACAAGGCCACAATCAGTACGAGCCGCCGAACGCGCCAGGCGCCGGTCAGAAGTTGCTCGCGCAATTTGCGGGAAATTGGGAGGTCGTCAAGACGTTCTTCCCGATGAACGGGAAGCCCATCGTAACGAAAGGCGAATGCAAGCAATACATGGTTCAAGGTGGCAAGTTTCTAGAGTCGGATTTTACTTTCTTCGGTTCTGACGGAACCAAGAGTACCGGGACTGGAATCTCCGGTTTTGATTCCAAGACGAACCGCTTCACCACAGTGTGGTATGACTCGCGGCAGACCACGATGTCGATTCGTCAGAGCGACGGCACATTTGATGGTAAGAACATCGTTTTATGGGACACACCGCTCACTCCCGATCACCCCGGGCGCAAGACAGTCGCACGCGCGCATCTTGAAGAAGATGGCCGCGTTCTTGTCCATCGTCATTTTCTGATCGATGACAAAGGCAGCGAGCGGATGATGATCGAACTAAGGATGACACGCAAGTAGCTCTTTGGAGGAGTAGGAATCGGAATGAACGGGAATTGCCCCGCTGCAAAGCTCATATCGTCTGCAATCCTTTTAACTGCGGCGGCTCTGGCCCCGGCTGTTAGCTTCGCCACGGATAACTCGGCGCCGATGCCAGAGATGCGTTGGCGCATGATCGGACCCTTCCGTGGTGGCCGCACGCGCGCGGCAGCGGGCGTCCCCGATCAGCCCAATGTCTTCTACGTAGGCCAGGTTGACGGTGGTGTTTGGAAATCCGCTGACTACGGCAGCACATGGAACCCGATCTTCGACGGCCAGGATACGCAGTCCATCGGAGCCATCGCTGTCGCACCATCCGATAGCAGCGTGATTTACGTTGCGAGCGGAGAAGGTCTGCATCGCCCTGATCTGTCTGTCGGCGATGGCATCTATCGCTCTGCCGATGCGGGCAGGACCTGGACACATCTTGGTCTTCGCGATGGGCAGCAGATTCCTGCGCTTGCTGTCGATCCGTCCAATCCCAATCGGCTCTTCGCTGCTGTCCTGGGCCATCCGTATGGACCGAACGCCGAACGTGGCATCTTCCGCTCGCAGGATGGCGGCGGGACCTGGGAAAAAGTCCTCTACAAAGACGAGAATACAGGCGGCTCCGATATCGCTATCGATCCAAAGAATCCGCAGATCGTTTACGCGGCGATGTGGGATGCGCGGCTGGGTCCATGGGAAGACAAGAACAGTTACGAAGGAATGCACGGCGGCCTCTTCAAATCCACTGATGGAGGCAGTACCTGGAAGCAACTGACTGATGGCCTACCCAAGGACTTGGTGCAGATCAACATAGCCATCGCAGCAAGTGATCCCAGCCGCATCTACGCAACCCTGTCAACGAAAGAAGAGGGCGTCTACGCATCCAGCAAAGGGTTGGGCGTCTATCGTTCCGATGACGCCGGGATGAGTTGGCGCAAGATTACCGATGACCCACGCCCAGCCATGAAGATAGGCGGCGGCGACCTGCCAGTTCCAAGAGTCGATCCGCAAAATCCAGATGTCGTCTATAGCACAAGCATCGTTACGTGTAAGTCCACTGATGGCGGCCAGACGTGGACCAGCCTGCGCGGTGCACCGGGCGGCGACGATTACCAGAACCTGTGGATCAATCCACGCGATCCAAAGATCCTGCTGCTTGTCAGCGACCAGGGAGCAGTTGTCAGCGTGAACGGCGGCGAAACTTGGAGCTCCTGGTACAACCAACCCACCGCGCAGCTGTATCATGTAGCAGCGACCAATGGCTTCCCCTATCAGGTGTGCGCGGGGCAGCAGGAAAGCGGTTCGGTCTGCACTTCCACGCGCGGCAATGACGGCCAGATCACCTTTCGCGAGTGGCATCCTGCCGGCATCATTGAATATGGCTACGCAGCGCCCGATCCGCTCCATCCCGGTATCATCTACGGCGCGGGTAGAACGGAGGTCTCGCGCTACGATGCGGTCACCGGCCAGGTCCAGAACGTAACCCCTCTTCCCATGCACAAGAAGGAATTCCGTGCAGATCGCACCGAGCCAATCCTGTTCTCGCCGGTCGATCCGCACACCATGTACTACGCTGCGAACCACCTCTTCGCAACAACCGATGGTGGTGCGAACTGGAAGACAATCAGCCCGGATCTAAGCCAGGAGACGACTGGCCAACTCACGACTGTGCCGGCTCTCACGCCTGATCAGATGAAGGAACGGCGCGGCGTCATCTACTCGGTCGCTGCGTCCTACAAGACAGCGCAAACGATCTGGGCGGGCACCGATGATGGACTGGTCTGGATCACAAAAAATGGCGGCTCTAACTGGAAAAACATCACGCCACCCGGTGTGGCGCCGTGGAGCAAGATCGCGCAGATCGATGCATCTCGCTTTGATGACGACTCAGCCTACGTGGCGGTGAATCGCATGCGCGTCGATGATCTGCGGCCATACATTTATCGCACTCACGACGGTGGCAAAGATTGGGTTTCCATCAGCGCCGGTCTGCCTGACGATGCGCCCGTGAACGCAGTGCGCGCCGATCCGGCGCAGCCCGGTCTCCTGTATGCGGCCACCGAGCATGCCGTGTGGACCTCGTTCGACGACGGAGCCCTCTGGCGTCCGTTGCAATACAACCTGCCGTCCACTTCCATGCGCGATCTGCTCGTCAAAGCTGACGACTTGATTGTCGCAACGCATGGCCGTTCCTTCTGGGTGTTGGATGACGTGAGCCCCTTGCGCCAATTGGCCGCGGCCGCGGGGGACATAAAGGATCATTTGTTTGCACCCGCCGCAGCATGGCGCGTGCGCCGCGACACCAATACCGACACGCCATTGCCGGCCGACGAGCCTGCAGGCGGGAACCCTCCCGATGGCGCCATCATCGATTACGATCTGCCGCAGGATGCACACGGCAGCGTCTCGCTAGAAGTCCTCGACAGCGCCGGCAACCTGCTGCGCAAATACAGCAGCGATGATCCGGTGACGCCGACGCCAACGGAGCTACGCACGCAACTCATCCCGGCCTATTGGCCGCTGCGTCATGGTCCTCTACCGAAAACTGCGGGCATGCATCGATGGGTCTGGGACCTGCGCGCCGCGGCGCCCACCGCCACGCACTACGACTATCCCATCGCGGCGGTGCCGCATCGCACGCCGCTTGCTCCGCAGGGGCCGCTCGTGGTGCCGGGAGTCTATACCGTTAGGCTTACGATCGATGGCAAAAGCGAGACCGCTCCGCTTACCGTGAAGATGGATCCACGCGTCCATATGTCGCAGGCCGATCTTGAGTCGTTGCACGCAGCGCAGACAACCATGGCGGCTTCGCTGGATGCTCTCGCGAAGGCCGATCTCGAAGCGCATTCCGTGATGGAGCAGATGAACGCTGTTCAGGGCAAAGCCCTTGCCGCCCAGCTTGCGACCTTCCACGCCGCGCTCGAATCAATCCTCGATGGAACCAAGGACGGCACCAAGCCCGATGCGGCGAAGCGGCTTCCCGGCATCGATGAAGTGAGCAGGGAAGCGGCTCAACTCTACAATGCGCTCGGACAGGCAGATGCAAATCCAACTGCCGCGCTTCTCGCCGCGGCTGCGCAAGTCCAGCAGGAAGGCAAAGAGGTTCTACCGGGCTGGGAAAATTTCAAACAGACTCAGATACCGGAGATGAACCGCCTGCTGCAGCGCGAGCATCATCCCGTCGTTCACCCAAACCAGCGCCCTGCCAATATGCCGGAAGAAGGAGATGAGGATTAGAAGCTCAATCAATCACCGTCAACTGACTTAACGCCAGAATTAGTCCAGTCAAAATTACCGACCAAACTTTGGAGTTAGGTCACTTCGTTGCGCCATCAGAGAACGGGCGGGCAACGTCGTCGGTTTAACGCCGCGGGGCGCAAGCAGGATCGACGACCCTTCGTCCGATTCCCGAGAACGGCTTCGTGTCAGTGAAATGGCTACTTGGATTTGGCTGATCCTAGTCCGATTGACACGCGCTTGCCGTCATACTACGAGCGAATTGCCGCCCGAAGGTGCGATACGCTATCGAGCTGGGCAATTTATCCTGAGAAGCCATTCCCTTGGCAGAAGTAGTGTCGAAACTCTTCTCCAGCCAGCGCAGCACCAGCTTGCTCGTGCGGTCGATCTCTATCGGGTGATCTCGACATATGCGGTGGCCGGCAGGTTCTTCCGACGCTTGAGAGCGACACAAAAGCCCTCGTGACGGATATCAAAGACACTCCTGCTCCGGCACCGACGGCCTGAATGTCCGACGGTATCACTCCCCTTACGCCTGAACGGGTAGAGCAGCACGAAGCAAGTGCAGCCCATGAACGCTACCTCCACCGCGTTCATCGAAGAGGCGGATGTAGAAGCGAATGTCATCACGGGTGGCTTGCAGGATGAATCGATCAGCTCGCGCAGTGCGCGCGCAGCGGAGCTACGTCTAGGTCAACTGACCGCCAGGGTACAGAGAGCCAAAAACCACGTGCCTATCTAATTTGCGTGGGATTGAGCCGTTGAGGGATTTTCGGCTTTGCGGGAACTGGCTCTGTATATCGAACAACCATCATCACCAGGCTCGCCTTGCAAGGATCCAATCCGCTATCGTCATTCACCTCAACCGAAATTGTCTGGTATACCGGCTTTCCGAAAATGATCGCGAACGTAGCAATTTCTTCAAGCGGTACTGGGCCTTATCCCGGGAAGGCGTAAACGATGTCTTGGCGCCGAAAGACCAAACAGCTGACGTCAGATTGTCGATATCCGTCAGGACCGCGGTGTAAGTGCCTGACGCGCCTTTGACGGTGCCGATCTGAGTCACTAACTGCGGCCCTGTGATCGTGACGAACGGATTACGTCGCTCTATCTTTGGCAGCAACGTGGTCCTCGCCCATATGCCGTTAATAGGATCGGTCGTGACCGACGTGTAGTTCACGCTCAGCTTCATGTCACCGCCGGGAATGAGCACTTGTGAGATGAAAATCGATTGAAAGAGGCTCCCGATCGAAAGCCCCAACGACACACCCGCCAGACCCGATGAAACCTGGCTGTCAACCATCTGCTGAAACACTTCGATAGGAGCAATTCCAAAGATCCCGCCGAAGATTCGAATCGCAGCGGCTGTTCCGTGCTTCCATGTTTTCTAAGGCTCATGATGGGCCAGCATGCCCGCTCTGAATCGCTGTTCTACTACTTCCGACTGGAGGATCGGATTCCGGAAAATAATCTCTTGCGGTTGATCGATAAGCATATTGACTTCGGCTTCGTGCGCGAGCGGCTGAAGCAGAACTATAGCGATACTGGCCGTCAGCGATACTGGCCGTCCTTCGATCGACCCGGAGCTGCTGCTACGGATTCTGATGATTGGTTATCTGTATGGCATCAGCAGCGAGCGCAAGCTCGTGGAGGAACTGCGCATGCATCTAGTATGGCTCTGGTTCATAGCTCTCGGTTTCGACCAGGAGGTTCCGCATCACTCCACGTTTTCGAAGAACCGCCACGGGCGCTTTCAGGAATCGAAGCTGTTCGAGCAGATGTTCGAGGAAGTTGTAGTCCGATGCATGTCGGTTGGACTGGTTCGGGGAGACAAGCTATCGGTTGACGGAACCTTCGTTGAGGCAAATGCCTCGAAGGAAAGCCGCATCCCACGAGAACAGTTAGCCGAAGCTACGCAGGTTAATCGAACGGTGCGCGAGTACTTGGCTGAGTTGGAAATGTAGAACCCGGTAGAGGAGCCGACGCATAATCAAGACAAGGTGTTTACCACTGATCCGGACGCCACCTATGCGACGAAAGGTGGCACGCCGGCACGCACGGGGTACTACAACAACTACCTGGTCGATAACCACAGCTGTATCGTTGTGGGCGTGCAGACGACAGGTCCGGATAGTCCATAGCCTTGATCGGAACCGCTTTGAGCAATTTGCGTCGGATTCATTTTCGTCATGCTCAGTTAGTTTCAGATGAGGAGCAAAGGTGTGAGTAATCTCAACGAGATCTTCTTCCCGCGCTCAACGCACTTGCTTACCAAAGGCCAACTCGGTCTTTGAACACATTGCTTAGCTCGTTCCGACCAGAGATGCCAGCATGACGTGAGGACTAAATTTGTTAGCTTCCGCTGGAGATCGGCATCTGGAGCGTGACCTGAGTGCCCTGTCCCGGTCGACTCGCAATCTCCACATTACCGCCGTGAAGCACCGCAATGCTTTTCACGATCGCCAAGCCTAGCCCAGTGCCCCCCGAACCATGCGAACGTGATGAGTCAACGCGGAAAAAGCGATCAAAAACTCTCGGCAGGGCTTCCGACGGAATACCGATCCCCGTGTCGGATACTTCGATGCGAATCGTGGAAAGATCTGCATTTGTGCTCAGGACGACCGCTCCGCCTGGCGGAGTGTATGCCAAGGCATTTGAGACCAAGTTGCCTACGGCCCTCTGCAAGAGCGTGCGGTCCAATTCGGCAATTAGCGGCCCGCTGTCCACAGCGGTGGTGAGCGAGACGTCGATGTCCGTAGCTGAAGCTTCGTAATATTCCCGCATCCTGTTTAGCAGTTCACCTACATCCACCGGCTCGCGCCGCAAGTGGGACAGCGGGCTCTCCGCACGTGCCAGAAAGAGGAGGTCACCGATAAGATCTGATAGCCGCACGGCTTCCTCGAGGCAGGATTCGATGACGTCGCGATACTCGCTGGAAGTCCGTGCGCGGGCCAGGGCAACTTCTGCCTCGCCACGAATGTTATTCACTGGCGTGCGGAGGTCGTGCGCTATGTCCGCCGAGAATTTTGAAATGCGCTCGAAGGATTCTTCCAAGCGATCCAGCATTTCGTTGAAGGTACTGGCCAGAGTTGCCAACTCGAAGGGATATCCTTCCGGAAGAATGCGCTCCCGCAGGTTCGTAGAACTAATGTGGCGCGCGGTCGTCGCCATTTCTTCCACCGGGCGAATGCCATGTCGCGCAATCTGATAACCAACCAATGGAAAAATGATGAAGGTCGTTAGCAGAATGGCCCAGAACCAAAAGCGATAGCGCGCCAGCAACGTTTCTTTCTGCGAGACATCCACCGCTATCTGCAAAGTATCCGTTTGCCCAGGCAGCGAACCGACCCGCGCTGATGCGCTGGTTACGCGAAAAGCCCGGCCATCCTTGCCCTTCATCCGAATAGTGCGATCAGGGCAACGGCGGGTTTGAGTGGTTAATTGTGCCAGGTCCAATTGATTCGCCATGCCTGGGGTCATCAACAATGTCGTGCTTCGAGCATCCAGCAGACGAATATAAAATTGTTCATATCGCCGCGCGGCCGATTCCAGTTCAACTTCCTCGTGCAATCCGCCCTGGTCATCAGGTCTCTCTCGCAACATGGTGCGCAGCACGTGCACTTTATCCGCGAGGAACAAATCGGTGCTCTTCTCCAACTCGTTCAGCAGCACAAAATAGAGACTGGCTATGGCGAATGTGACCAGAGACAAGCCTACAAGTGCATAGCAAGCCATGAGCCGGAAGGACAATGTTCGCCACAAGCGTGAGACCGGCGCGAGGCTATTGGTCAGATTCCAGAACATAGCCGGCGCCCCGAACGGTATGGATTAACTTGAGGGGAAAAGGATCGTCCACTTTGCCACGCAGCCTACGCACGTTGACGTCGACGACATTGGTGTCGCTGTCGAAGTTCATGTCCCATACCGCTTCGGCTATCAGGGTTCGCGACAGCACTTCCCCCGCACGTCTCACCAGCAAGGACAAGAGAAGGAATTCCTTCGAAGTGAGTTCCAATCGTTGACCTGCGCGCGTAGCACGCTGACGCAGGAGATCAATTTCAAGGTCGGCGAGGCGGATCTTCTCCTGCGCGCGCGGAGGACCACGGCGCAGCAGCGAACGCACGCGAGCCAGCAATTCGGAAAAGGCAAATGGTTTCACGAGATAATCGTCGGCGCCGAGGTCGAATCCTCGCACACGCTCGTGTACTGCATCGCGAGCGGTCAAAAGAAGCACCAGCAGCGGCGCGCCTTTTTCCCGCAAGCGAGTCAGAACCTGCCAGCCATCCAGCCCCGGTAGCATTACATCAAGGATGACGAGATCGAAATGCGATTGCTGTGCGAGGTACAGCCCGTTCAAGCCATGTGCGACGACGTCGATGATGAAACCTGCTTCTCCAAGTCCCTTCTTCAGGAACTTTGCTGTCTTGACTTCATCTTCAATTACCAGAATTCTCATCGTCCGCCAGCCTTCTCTCTGGTCAGAATTCCAGACGCAGCGCAAACTGCATCTCGCGGGGCGTTCCAGAGCCGACAGGGGTTATCGGCGACACGATGCTGGTGTTGACCGTATTGATGATGCTGCCGAACCCGGTGGTGTTCGACGGGTTGAAGATGGACTGCGGCTGACCCAACTGAGGGTGATTGAAGATGTTGTAGAACTCCGAGCGGAGTTCCAATTGCGCGCGCTCTCTCAATGCAATCGTCTTGGCGGCGCCGATATCGGCCTGCCATGTGCCCGGCCCGCGAATGAGGTTACGCGACGCATCCCCGAATTCTTCAGCCGGGAGTGCGAACGCCGCGGGATTGATCCACTCTGCGACTTTCCTGCCTCCTGGCGGAGTGAGAGAGACCCCGGGAACGAGGTTGGGACGCTGCGTGCCCGAGTTACCGTCCGGCGCGATGTAGCTGTCAGGCAAAAGTACATTGACCGGGAAGCCGGTGCGCGCCACCGCCGTGGTGGTCAGTTGCCAGTTGCCGGCGATGGCGCTGGCAACACTACGTTCATTCAGCATCGGCTTGCCCAAGCCGAAGGGGAGTTCGTAGACGGCATTGCCATTGACCACATGGCGCGCATCCCAGGCGCCGCTGGCCGAGTCGCAAGCCAGACACATTGCGTTCTGCGGCGACAAATTGTCGCCGTCGCCGCTACCATTAGAGCCGTTGTCGATCTCGTGGGTATATGCGTAATTCGCTGCAATCAGGAGCCCGTTGGAAAACGGACGTCGAAGCGATATGGAAAGACCGTTGTACGAGCTAGCACCGATTGAGCCGCGCCAGGGGATGGCGGGGGCGAAGGCTGGATATTGCGCAAGTCCCGTAGCCGGATCGATCAGGTTCACCACGTTGGTTTCCAACAGATGAACGCCATGGCTACCTAGGTAGGAGATAGTGCTCACGAAGTTCGCAGGCAACTCATGCTGCACGGAGAGATCCCATTGCTCAACATACGAATCCTTGCGGTTCCGTTGTTCGGCATTCGGTGAGATGGTTCCGGACCCAGTGAAATATGGGTCGACGGGATATGCCACGTTCTTCACCGAATATGAGGAGATTTCGTTCTTGGCGGGCAGATTCTGATCGTCCAACTGGCCATCTTCATGGTAGATTCCGAATCCTGCGCGAAGAGTCGTCTTTCCGCTTTGCATAGGTGACCAGGCCAGACCCACGCGAGGATCAACGTCGCCGTAGTTTTGCTGCCCGAAGCTGGCACCCACGCCGCAGAATCCTTGCGGCCCGCAGGTGGCGAAATCAAAAGGATTGGCCTTTCCGTGGGCCTCGTTAAATATCTGGAAGACTGTGTATCGCACGCCAAGGTTAAGGTTGAAATTGGGCCGCACCTTGAATTCGTCCTGGACATAGCCGATGAACCAGTTCTTGCGCAGATCGTTGACTGGCAGAGCGCCAGTCAGTGTTGCCTTTTTCACCTGGTTCGCCGCCAAGTCCTCCAACGTCGAAAATATAACCGCTCCGTGTTCTCCGTAGTTCTGGTTCAACTGAATGTGGCGGACTTCTACTCCGCCTTTGAAGGTTTGCCGGCCACGGATCCAGGTCAGGTTGTCGATCCACGAAAACGTGTCGCCCACATAGATGCTGTTGTAATCGTAGTTTTGCGTGACAAATCCAGGCCCAGGGCCCGAAGAGACTGCGATCTGATAGATCGAGCCCGTTCGACTCGAATTATAGGTATTCGAAGTGGAGCGATTGAATCCAAACTTTGCCTCATTCAACAAGCTCGGATTGAAGATGTGGAGCAGTTCGAGCACGCCATTGATTGGCGTCGTCACCCTCTGTTGCAAGTCTGTAGCGGCGGCCGCAAATGGTTGCGTATTGACGGATCGGTCGTAATTGAAACGCATGAAAGCAGTGGTCCTGGCCGAGAAGCGCTGGTCCAGCCGCAGCATCGCCGAGTTCTCGTTCACCACCTGTGTGCACGAACAGGTCAGCAGGTCATAGTCCGCGTAGTTTGGATCGCCCGGATCGTTTGCCGGCGAGTAGGGCGTCAGGATCGTCTTCGGACCGGCTCCCGGATAGGCATTTACGATCGCATAAACCGGGGATGAACTCGGAATCGTTGCTTTGAAAGCCGCGCTCGGAACATCACCGCTCACCGGGTACCCCCAGACCTGCCGGTAAGCTTCAGAGGCGACGTAGAAGAAGGTCTTGTCATGCACAACGGGTCCGTCCAGCGATCCGCCGAACTGATTCAAACGAAGCGGCTGCTGCGACTCGCCATTGGACGCCCAGGAGGGGTCGGGCGCGTCGAAGAAGTCATTGCGCAGGTACTCAAAGAGGCGCCCGTGAAAGCGATTTGTACCCGAAAGCGAACTAACAGCCAGTTGGGCGCCGCCCGTCGCACCTTCCTCGGCGGTTGCAAGTAGCGTATCAACGCGGAACTCCGCGATCGCATCCAGCGGAATGGAGAGCCGCGCCCAGGGGCGCTGCGTCTGATTTGCCACGTTGGTTACATCAACGCCGTCGTAGGTGAAGTTGCTGTCATCAAGACCCCGTCCAGCGAAGCGGATCGACCGCTGGTTGCTGCCGCCGGTGTCGATTGCGCCAGGGACGAATGCCGTCAGTGCCGCCCAGTTGCGCCCATTCAATGGAAGTTCATCGGCCTGCGTTCTCTCAATCAGGCCCGTCACCGCGCTGGTATTGCCGTCTATCAACGCTGAACTGGCCGAAACCTCCACGCGCTCCTCGCCGCCCGACACCTGCAGGGTCGCGTCCAGGGTGCGTGTTCCCCCAATTACTTGTTGTACATCGACGAACGTCAGAGTCTTGAAACCGGGATGATCGAACGTGATGGTGTATCGCCCCACCGGAAGCTCAGCAATGTCATATCTTCCATCGGAGTACGACACCGCTTCACGCCGCAGCTGGGTCGAGTTCTCGACGGCAGTGATGAGGGTTTGTCCCATCATCCTGCCCGATGGATCTGTAACCGTGCCGGTCAAAGCGCTGCGATCCACCTGCGCGAAAGTTTCCGATGCGAAAGCCATTAGCAAAATCGCGGAGACGGCAAGCACAGAGCGGGGGAAGGGGGAGAAGAATCTTTGAATGTTGACCTCGAAGAGTTAAATGGCGGGTGTGAGTGACAAGCGGATGTCGCTCAACTCCAAGGGGACCCGCGACCACTTCTGCAAACTTGGCGATGTCTGGACTGATCATGGACATTGCAAAGTCGTAATCTACGACTTCTCTTATTTTGCTTTTGTTAAAGATCGGGGGTCGGATTGTTAATAACGAGATCGGATTTTGTTTGGTTTCAAACAAGTGAAGCATTTACCGAGCCTCGGCGAACGGTTGTAGGTGGAAAAACCGTCAAATGGCTCGAAATTGCGACTACCGGCCTCAGAGTTTGGCTGGAGCGACTCATCCTAAGGTTCAGAGGCGAATTGGGTTCGGTCCGGTGACACTGCGAACCCCAGTCAGAGCCTTTATGCTCTACGACGCGAGACTCACGAGATCGCGACCGCTCACAGAACTCCAAATGACCAGACCAACAAGAAGAACAAGGGATAGGTGAGAGGGAATCGGCTCGTCGAACCGGATGACAAAAATGTAATTTCGCTGTCACGCCGCTGTCCGGCTCGTGATTTTACTCTCCAGTCGCGCGCGGTTAGATCGCAGCGCTTGGCAGATGTCCGTTTACAGCTTGTAAGGATTTGGTGACTGCAATGTGCGTGGCTCCGACCACATATCCATCTCACACGTGCGCGCCAAACTCTTGCTCCCTAACGAAACAACCCTGGAGGAGAGCGTCACATGTCTCGCAATACGCACCGTCACAAGTCAGGAAACAGTCCTGTAAACAAATCCCGCAGCAGTCATCTCGCTGTAATGATAGGTGTGCTGTCGATGGCGCTAAGCGTTCCGGCGCTCGGTCAGTCCGTGCCGTTCCCGACTTATACCGTCGGCCCTCAGCCGGACGGTTCGTACGTCGTCAGCAATGGCAGCATCATCACCCCTGTAGGCGCCCAGGTTGACCTCGGCATTCGAGTTCGCGCCAAGGCCGTTGCGCTTAACCCTACTGGCAATCAGACCGCCGCCGTCCTTACGATGGGTACATCGACGAGCAATGGCAATGGAGCGGTTGAGATATTCAATACAAAGACCGGTGCAGTCCTACAGAGCTACAGCAGCGTAGCGGGAACCGACTCAAGTGGCAGCCACGTCGGCATTACTTATACCCCGGATGGCAAATATCTTCTATTCAGCCAGGACAGCAGCTTTGTTGCTATCGCAAAAGTAGCTGCGGACGGCACACTTTCCGACCTCGCCCACGTCAGCGTTCCGGTCAACGGCAGCCTTCACAAAATTCAGGGAACAGCGTTCGACTATCAACTTAATGGCATCAACTGCTTCACAAAATCCGCTACGGGTACTGATGGCAGCTACGCTCACGGTTGCGGCCACACGGTCGGGACCAACGCGTCCGCTTACCCGCTCGGTCTCGCGGTGTCTCCGGATGGCAAGACCGCATATTCCGTGCTCGATGTGAACGATACGTTGATCAAGATCGATCTGACTGCATCGACCCCAGTAGAGGGTGCGCAGCTCCGTGTCGGAAACGTTCCGCACAGCATCGTGATCTCGAGTGACAGAAGGACGGCATACGTCTCCAACAAAGCCGGTCGGCTTGCTCAAGAGAGTGACACTCGGCAGTACTCTGACGGCACTCCGGTTGTCGCCGATAATCAGACTGGTTCGACTAGCACAGGCACCGTTTCTGTGGTCGACCTGTCGTCGAGCGCCGCGGCGTGAAGGTCAATATACATACACAGTTTCGTCCCGCCAACGCAACGTCCGTCGATTTTCCCGAGTTTGCAGAGATTGACGAAGGAGTCAATCCGAGACCTGGGATGGATGGAAGAAGAACAGCAAAATCGCTCTGTCGACATCACGCGCAATGAAGGAGTGTTTAGTAGCAGCCGAAGGAAAAAGCTACAACGAAGGCAAGAACCGTCAGCGTTTCTAGTAGAGATGGGACCAGCGATTCCTAAAAATGAGCAGCTTGCCGGGACGACAGCCAGATCAGTCCCCATAAGCCGGCCTAACTGACCATTACATGGGTCGACTAGAGAGGAAGCCACACGGCAGTGTTGCTCAACCCTGGATTGGCTCCATGAGCCTTCGCGAGGGAATTGATAGGCCCTCCCAAAGAAAATCCAATGTTCATGGCTGCGGCACTGAGGCCACTGACAACCGCACAGATCAGTCCTCGCCGGAAATGGGAGCCCGCATGTATGCTCCGGCTCTCCGACTTCGACCGATCTCTGACGCTGCCGGCACATGCGCAGAGGAAGACGCCGAATATTACGAGTGCAAGGGCGCTCACAAACAACAGATCGGTAGGCGCGAATCCGCGTCGAACCGCAATCTGCAGAAACGGTACGATACTTCCTGCCGCCGCGGAGAGCCCCAACACGATCGAAAATGTAAGGGTCACGCCGATCATGTCGATGGCGAGCCCAAACAAGACCTGAGCCACACCCCACGCAAATCCGCAGGCTCCAATGAGCAGGAGGAGATGCGCCCCTCCTGCCAATTGCACTACTCCCAGAGACGGAACGAACGACAATGCGCTGAAAAGAGGTAAGAGAACAAGAGCAAATCCGCTAAATACGAGCCAGGTATTTTCCCAAGCCCACCCTCTCACTAGCTTCATGGGAAGGGCAAAGCACCCACTCATTGCGCCTGCCAGCACCAGCAAGGCTAATCCGCAAACTCATTCTGCATGGCAATGTATTCCTCAGACCTGATTTTGAGCGCTCAGAAATGCGAGACTAGATGAGAGTTTTCTCTTGAGTCAAATGAATGACCGACCGACGCGGTTGCCTGGCGCTATTTAAGCGCTCGTCACACCCGGTGTACCTTGATCCCAATCGCCTCAAATGGCGCAATCTTCTCGTCCATCGCGCCAGTGTCTGTAATGATTTCGTGGATCTCAGCGGTAGGGCACAACAGCCACTTCGACACGGAACCGATCTTGCTTGAGTCCGCGACCACGACCAGATGTTTCGAGTGGCGAGCGAGCATTCGTAGCACCTCAGCCTCTTGCGGGTGCGAACACGTAAGTCCTTGATTCAATTCGATGCCGTCCACTCCAAGAAACATGATGTCGGCAAATAGCAATGAGGCAGCCGCCGTTGCGAGGGGGCCGACAAGCGTGAACCAGTTGCCGCGAAGATGTCCCCCCGTGACAACAACATCGATGTCTTTGCGCGAGCTCAATTCCATCGCGACGTTTACGGTGTTCGTCACGATGGTGATCCCGCTCATTGCATTCAGCCAGCGGATGATTTCGGTTGTAGTCGTTCCCCCAGTCAGGGCGATTGTCGCGCCTGGGGTTATCATTTCGGACGCTCTGCGCGCGATACGCCGTTTCTCTTCGGCAAAGCTGCCAATTTTGTCTTGGAAAGAAGAATCCTTCTTGAATGGTTCATAGAAGAGAGGCCCTATAGGGATTGCTCCACCATGGGTTCGCTTCAGGAGGGATCTCTTTTCGAGTTCATCAAGATCACGACGGATCGTGACCACAGATGCTCCCAATTGTGTACACAACTCTTCGATCGTCACCTCTCCCGATTCTTGCAAGCGGCTTAGGATCTGCTCATGTCTCTGGATTTGTTTCTCTTTGCCCCGGGGCATATCGATAACCATACAATGCTGGTCGCGGCCAAAGACGCTAATATACGATTGCTTCGGTGCTGTTATAGTTGTTATATCGATTTTCGATCTTTAAAGTATTTCTAATTAGGCTATATCGATCGTAATGGAGTAGTGTGGTAGATACGTGGTACGGAGGGGCCAAGGGCGAGATGTACGACAAAACCCCATATCTCAAGGTGACAGCGCAGGATGGCGATTGCATTCAGGGTTGGCGAGCCATCGCAGAAAAGATCCGATCCTGCCTCCCAACTGGATCAGGATTGGTTTGTATCGAATGCTATCCCGGGGTTTTCATCGATGAACTGAGTCGCTCGCTTCAGGAAGAGCTGGGTCCACATCGACAGATCTTGTCCGCAGATTGGTACCTTTCCTCGGATCAAATTGAAAAGTTGGTCGAACCATACCTATCTGACGATCCCGTCTTCGGCCGAATGAACGCGCTCGCGATCGGGGATTTTATCGATGCACGAAAACTAGAAACGGCCCGCTCAGAGCTGTCTCTGTCCGCAAAAGAAATAACGGTCGTGTTGGGAACGGGAGCATCACTCCTGAGTTCGCAATTCGACGTCCATATATATGCCGACATGGTGCGCTGGGAGATCCAACAACGCCAGCGTCGAGGTGAGCTCGGCAATCTGGGCGTCGCAAATCAGTCCGAACGCGCTTCACTCAAATACAAACGCAGCTTTTTCATCGATTGGCGCGCGGCAGATCGGCTGAAGACTGAAGTTCTGCCTAAGGCCGATTTCCTGCTGGATACGACCATTCCATTAATGCCCAAAATGATCACAGCGGAGCACTTCGACGCAGGTTTGACCGCCGCTCTTCACCAACCGTTTCGCGTTGTTCCTTTCTTTGACCCAGGCCCATGGGGTGGACATTGGATGGAGGAAGTCTGCAACCTGCCACGCGATCAGGCAAACTACGCTTGGTGCTTTGACTGCGTCCCCGAAGAAAACAGCCTCCTTTTCCGATTCGGACAGATAACAGTCGAAATCCCTGCACTGGACCTCGTGCTGCTGCATCCGATCGAGTTGCTCGGAGAAGAAATCGTTTCGCGCTTCGGTGCGGAATTTCCGATCCGATTCGATCTTCTGGACACCTACGAGGGCGGCAATCTTTCCCTGCAGGTACATCCCAAAAATGAATATATCCAACGGGAATTTGGAATGAAGTACACGCAGGATGAGAGCTACTACATACTGGATGCCAAGCAAAACGGGAGCGTCTATCTCGGCTTAAAAGCAGATATCAACCGCGCAAACATGAAAACGGAGTTGAGGGAGGCACAAGAATGCGATGATGTCGAGTTTGATGCCGAGCGCTACGTGAACCGATTTATGGCCCGTAAGCACGATCATTTTCTTATCCCGGCTGGAACGATCCACTGTTCCGGACGTGACACCGTAGTCCTTGAGATCAGCGCGACGCCTTATATCTTCACTTTCAAATTGTGGGATTGGGGTCGCCTCGGCCTCGATGGCACTCCAAGACCGATTCACCTAGATCGCGGCATTGAGAACATCTGCTGGGATCGCACCACAAAATGGGTGGAGCAGGCCCTGATCAATCGTTCGGAAATCATCGCAGAGAAAGATGGTTGGCGCGAAGAGCAGACCGGACTTCACTTATCACAATTCATTGAAACGCGACGTCACTGGTTTACAGAAATCGTGCCGCACGATACCGAAGGAAACCTCAATGTTCTCAACCTTGTCGAAGGTTCGGAAGCGATTGTTGAAAGCCCCACCGGCGCGTTTTCCCCATTTATCGTCCACTACGCGGAATCATTCATCGTGCCCGCGGCCGTTGGGCCATACACGATTCGACCATCTGTGCCTGGAACGACCTGCGCTACCGTAAAGGCCTTTGTCCGGCCCTCCCGCCCGGAAATGCAACTAGCACCTACCAACTAGATTGCCAAATATGCGCAAAATCTCTCCAATTCCGAGATTGATACTCGGGCGATTTCAACAGATAAAGCAATCATATTGAGCTTTGATCTGGGGGCAGTCACGTTGCCGCTATGGCTGCGAGGGTGAGCGAACCTTTCAACGGGGCCATGACGTCCGTGGTCTTGGATGAAGGTGGTTTGGTAACATACTTGTTCGACCGGTTCGAAGAGGTCGGTCACTTGGCTCTGTCTACATTGAATTTGTCTTCAGACTTGGCTGGAATTGCACTTTGTCCGGGAAAGCCAGAGTAGGCCCTCGGCGCGCCTTTGTTTCCGTCAGCAGAAATCCGTTTGCCGGACAGCCGCACCATCCGCATGGATGCCCATCGCCGGCACACCGGCACTTTCTACAATCAGGGTGGCTCTTAACGGCACGGCCCACAACGGGCTATTCCTTCCGCACGCTGAACTGCTCAAAAATGCACGCCTTGTCTTCAGCGCGACAGAATCGTAACCGCTCCAAGCGCGCTGCGTTGTCGGTCGAGCCCAAAGACTCAGAATCACCATCGGTCTTCTACATCGCGCTGCCGTTGGTTGACAAACCAACGGCAGCTACATCCCGTCAGTACGGCTGCTATGGTGACGGCGCTGTGCAATCTGCCGATGATGCGCACTGACGCGGCGAAGATGGCCGCGGCGGTGTCGGCGCGGGGCGTAGGTCCAGGTGCGGATGGCACCCACATCGACATGCACGAAATGCGAGGTCGGGTAGTAGCCGACGCCCCCCTCATTGAGCGATAGCGCGGCATTGCGAAGGCGCGTGGTTGTCGAGCCGGGGATGCGGATGTCAATGGCATGGCCGAGGATGTGCTGCGAGTGCTCGGCGACACCTTGGCTGGAGGCGCGGAGGATCTCGTTGGTCTCCTGGGTGCGGTACCCGCAGACCACGTCGATGGTGGCGCCGGGGCGACGAAGACGGATCAGGATGTCGTGCAGCAGATCGAACTCGCGCGGGTCGTAGGCGATGACGTCGTTGGTGTTGTGGTCGCGCAAAAAGTAATTGAGGCGGGCGATGGCTTCAGCCTGGTAGTTATCGCCAATGCGGTAGACGATGTCGATATCTTCGAGCGTGTGCAGATTGTGCAGGCGCAGATGATAGGGCTCGGCGGCGTAAGCGGCCGGCTCAACCGGCACGGCGGCGGAGAGAGCGGCCCGGAAGTCGGGATCGCTGGCCTGGGCTGCGGGGTTGTCGACGGAGGGTTCTAGCGCGGGTGTCGGGAGGGCAGGCTTTGCAGCTGGCGTGATTGGCTCCGGGACGGGTGCCGGGGGAGTTGCCAGCTCAGTCGGCGATGCAGTTTGCGGTACAGATGAATCGGCGGGGATGTTGGTGAGAATGGCCGGCTTCGCAGTTGCATCGGGTTGCTGCGCGCGGACGGCGGATGCGCAGGATGTGAGAGCAAGGGCTGCGATCGCGATGAGAGTCTGGTGCCCCAAGGCAGTCCTCCGGGGAATAATCCTGAATGAGCCAGGCAAATGAGGATTGGCTCAACTCATTCGTATCTCTTCATTGTAGGGGAGGATGGCCGATTGGCCAGTACGTCTTTTCGGGCAGCGAATCTGCCTGGACGCGAGCCGTTGCCTTGCGGCGCGCTTCGGTGAATACACTACGTCGTCAAGCGATGGTAGTCAAAGCTGTGTCACCTCCGTGACCATTTCCAAGTCCGCACTTCGGGCATGTCCTCGCCGTGCTCGGAGACGTAGAGTTTGTGCCGCTGCATCAACTCGGAGTGGCGTTGGCGGAACTCCGAAAAGCGTGGCTCGAAGCGAGGGATGTACTTGAGCGCATCAAGGGCGAGAGTGTAGCGGTCGAGCCCGTTGAGCACGGTCATGTCGAATGGCGTGGTGGTTGTGCCTTCCTCTTTATAACCGTGGATATGGAACCCAGTGTGGTTGTGGCGCTTGTAGGTGAGCTTGTGGACAACTGTTGGATAGCCGTGGAAGGCGAAGATGACGGGCTTGTCCACGGTGAAGAGACGGTCGAAGGCTTCGTTCTCGATGCCGTGCGGGTGCTGGTCGAAGGTTTCAAGAGTGAAGAGATCGACGATGTTGACGACGCGGAGGCGGAGGTCGGGCGCCCAGTCGCGGAGCACGGTGACGGCGGCAAGGGTCTCAAGCGTAGGCACATCGCCGGCGCAGGCCATGACAACTTCAGGATCGTCGGAGTTCGAGGCCCATTCCCATTCACCTACGCCCGCGATGCAGTGACGGACTGCATCGTTAATATTGAGCCACTGCGGCGAGGGCTGTTTGCCGGCGATGATGAGATTGACGTAATTGCGCGAGCGGAGGCAGTGGTCGGCGACGGAAAGCAGGCAGTTGGCGTCCGGAGGCAGATAGATGCGGACCGTGTCCGCCTTTTTGTTGGCGACATGGTCGATGAAGCCCGGATCCTGGTGGGAGAAGCCATTGTGGTCCTGGCGCCAGACGTGCGAGGTGAGCAGGTAATTGAGAGAGGCGATGGGTTTGCGCCAGGTTAGCGAGTGAGTTGCCTTGATCCACTTCGCGTGCTGGTTGAACATTGCATCGATGATGTGGATGAAGGCCTCATAGCAAGAGAAGAAGCCGTGACGTCCGGTTAGCAGGTAGCCTTCCAGCCAGCCCTCGCACAGATTTTCTGAGAGCACTTCCATGACGCGGCCATCGACGGAGAGGTTTTCATCCACCGGGAGCATTCGCGCTTCCCAGCGTTTGCCGCTCACCTTGTAGACGGCCTGCAGGCGGTTAGAGGCGTTCTCGTCGGGGGCGAACATACGGAAGTTGCGGGTCGCGAGATTGCGGCGCATCACGTCTTCCAGCATGTTGCCGAGGATGGTGGTGGCGGAATTTTCTGTCGCGCCCGGCGCATCGACCTTCACAGCGAAGTCGCGGAAGTCCGGCATGTCAAGGGGCTGGAGGAGCAGCCCGCCGTTGGCGTTCGGGTTGACGCTCATGCGCTCAAGGCCGCGCGGCGCGACGGTGGCGATGGACTCGCGCAGGCAACCTTCCACGTCGAAGAGTTCCTCCGGCTTATAGGAGCGGAGCCACTCATCGAGAAGCTTGAGGTGCTCAGGATTCGTCCGCACTTCTTCAAGTGGGACTTGATGGGCGCGCCAGGTGCCTTCGACCTGTTTGCCATCGACGACTTTGGGACCGGTCCAGCCCTTCGGCGTACGCAGGATGAGCACGGGCCAGCGGGGGCGGGTGGTGTCGTTGTGCTCCCGGGCGTGCTGCTGGATGCGGCGGATTTCGGCGTAGATGGCGTCGAGGGTCTCTGCCATGCGACGGTGCATGTCGACGGGATCGGCGCCTTCGAGGAAGTACGGCGTGTAACCGTATCCCTCGAAAAGCGCCTTCAGCTCCTCCGGCTCGATCCGGGCGAGCACAGTAGGGTTCGCGATCTTGTAGCCGTTGAGGTGGAGGATGGGTAGGACGGCGCCGTCGGTGATGGGGTTCAGGAACTTGTTGGAGTGCCAGGAGGCGGCGAGCGAGCCGGTCTCTGCTTCGCCGTCGCCGACGATGCACGCGACGATAAGGTCGGGATTGTCAAAGGCTGCGCCGTAGGCGTGGAGGAGTGAGTAACCGAGCTCGCCGCCTTCATGGATCGAGCCAGGGACATTCGGGGCATCGTGCGAGGGGATGCCGTAGGGCCACGAGAACTGTCGGAAGAGACGCTTCAAGCCGTCGTGGTTGCGCTCGATGTCGGGGTAGACCTCGGAGTAGGTGCCTTCGAGGTAGGTGTTGGCGACGATGCCAGGCGCGCCGTGTCCCGGACCAACGACCAGCATCATGTTGGCGTGCTCGTGGCGGATGATGCGGTTGAGGTGGAGATAGATGAAGTTGAGCCCAGGGGTGGTGCCGAAGTGGCCGAGGAGGCGCGGCTTGATGTCGTCGCGGGTGAGCGGGTGGCGCAGGAGCGGGTTTTCCTTCAGGTAGATCTGGCCGACGGAGAGGTAATTGGCGGCACGCCAGTAGGCGTCCATCCGCTCGAGCTCCTGCTGATCTAGAGGATTGCTCCGTGCTGCTAGTCCGCCGGGCTGCTCGATTGCGGGGCCGGTTGCAGAAGAAGTGGGCTTCGCTTTTGCGGCGGTCGGCATGACGATCTCCTTGATCTGGCTGGTGAGTCGGGTATTCCTGTTGGATGCAAATGGAGCAAACAGATTCCTTCAGGGGAAACCGGGCTCGTTACGCCAATATAAAGATGCTCTGCCATGGTGGTATACAGGCCACGGGAGCGGCGGCGCATGGCGGTGGGTCTGCGGGCGAGTTGGATGGCGGCGGCTTTGACCGGGGCAGCGCTGGCCTTTGCCATCTGGGGAACTCGGCCGACGAAGCCGGTCATGGCCGCTGGATCGAATTCTCCCGATGCAATATGCGCGGGATGCCATCGCGCGATCTATGAGCACTATGAGGCGACGCCGATGGCGCTGGCCAGTGGCCCGGCAATGGATGGGCTGATGCAGGGGAGCTTTGACCATCGGGCCTCCGGCGTGCACTACAGAATATTTGAGCGCAACGGTGGCGGCTGGCTGAGCTATGCGCGGCCGGCCACGACGGCGGGTGGATATCTCAACGGCGAGGTGAAGCTGGAGTATTTCATCGGCTCGAACACCCGAGGGCGGACATATCTGTTTGAACGGGACGGCTACTGGTTCGAGACGCCGGTGAACTGGTATGCCAAGAATCGCGTGTGGGACATGGCGCCGAATTATCTGAGTGCACGCGGGATGCCTCTGGCTCTTCCAGTGGATGCAAACTGCCTGCACTGCCATGCGAGCGCTGTTGCATCGGCGCTGCCCGGCGCTCGGAACCATTTTGCAGCAGCGCCGTTTGCGCGTGGCGGGATTGGGTGCGCGTCCTGCCATGGCGATGCAACGGAGCATGTGCGGACGAAGGGCAAGGCTCCAGTGCTGAATCCGGCGAAGCTTGACGCCGCGCGGCGCGATTCGGTGTGTTTGCAGTGCCACCTCGAAGGCGAAACGACGGTCTACCGTTTGGGGCATTCGCTCGCGACGTATCGGCCGGGCGAGGCGCTGTTTGATAGCGTTGCGTATTTCGTGCATCAAGGTGAAGCCGGAGCGAACGGACGCGCGACTTCGCAGTATGAAGCGCTGCTGCAGAGCGCGTGCAAGCGCGCAAGCGGCGACCGGATGACGTGCACGACGTGTCACGATCCTCACGCGAGCCAGACGAGCGCAGCACCAGCGGAACGGGTTGCGTACTATCGCGCGAAGTGCCTAAGCTGCCATACCGGCGCGAAGTATGCGACAGAGCATCATCCGGAACAGCAGGACTGCGCGACGTGCCACATGCCGCGCGCCGCAAGCGAGGACATCGCTCACGAGCAGGTGACGGACCATCGCATACAGATCGTGAACACCGCTTCGCAGATGAGTCACGCGGATTCCCATGTTGGCGGAGCGCTGATTCCGATTGGGCATGAGGAGACAAGCGATCGTGAACTGGGCCTGGCCTATGCCCAAATGGCGCATCGTGGTGACCGGGCGAGCGGCGAAACGGCACAGGTGCTGTTACGCAAAGCAGAGGCGCAGCAGGCGCCGGGAACCAAGGATGCAGAGCTGCATACGGAGCTTGGTTTTCTGAATCAAGAGGCTGGTGATATTCATGCGGCGGACCACGAGTATCGCGCGGCGCTGGAGGCCGATTCGAACGATGGAACCGCGCGCGGCGACCTGGCGGTGCTATTTGCCGAAACTGGAGACTACTCGACTGCCGTGCGACTGTGGCAGCAGGTCTTCAATGCTGATCCGGCGCAGGCGGCCGCCGGGTACAACCTGGCGCTGGGGCAATGCCGGCTGGGCCGAAAAGACGATGCCGAGGCTACGTTGAAACGGCTGCTGACCTTCGCGCCGGACGATCAACGGGCGCGCGCGTTGGCCGCGGACCTGGCGGGTGGCGCGCGGGACTGCCCGGAGAGATGAGTTCGTCACACCGTTCAGTCAATGGCAACCAAGCCTACCCCTCCCCCCTCCCGTCACCGGAGAACGCCGCGTAAGTCGTTATGCTGCGATGCGATAGGCGGCCTTCCGCGGGCTAAAATCGTCTTTCCAAATGACTTACCGCTAAATTCGTCCATCTATTGGAGTTACAGCATAAGAAAAGCCACCGTGATGGTGGCTTTCCTTTGTGCTCAAGATGTAACTGTATTTTCGCCTATTTCCAGTGTAGCGAATTCGCTGGTATGAAGTGGCAGTAAGTTTGTGTGATTCCCGAGATGGGAGTTACCTTTTTTTTGCTTACGAAGATGAACAAGATGGAAGGCCCTTCGGGCCGACAGAATTCTGGAAACTACCCCACCCTAGCTTCGCTAGAAGCACCCGGTTGGTGTGCGCTACCGCGGAAGCAGATCCCTCCACTCGCTTCGCTCCGGTCGGGATGCGAATTCTGGAAAAACGGGTGTCCCGGTCGGGATGACGATTTGCGGAGGGTGGGGCCACAGGTCCTCGCTTCACCCAGGATGACAAGCCGCGGTTTTCCGGATGAGTTCTGGACTTATTGTTTCGATGCGCCGGCATTCAGCCGTTGCAGATTTGCGCGGGCTTGCGCGTGGTGCGGGTCGAGGGCTAATGCGTGCTCGAAGTCGCTGCGCGCCTCTGTGCTTTGACCGGCTTGTGCGTGCAAAACGCCGAGGTTGCTCCAGCCGTCTGCGTCCTTTGCATTGAGTCGCAGTGCGTCCTGCTGCTCGATGATTGCCGCCTTAAGATCGCCACGCGCGGCGAGCAGTTGCGCGAGGAGCGCGTGGCTGGTGGGGTCTGCCGGATCGGCCGCGATAGCGGAATGCAGTGCGGCTTCGGCTTCTTCGGGATGATGCGTCTGCTGATCGGCAAAGGCTAACTGCTGGTATGTCGCGGCGTCGTGCGCACCGGCAGCGACGGCTCGGGTGAGCAGCTCCTGCGCGTGCTCGGGGTTGTTCGCGGCAAGTTCGAGTGAAGCATAGTTGACCAGCGTGTCGGGCTGCGCGGGATCGAGTGCAAGGGCGCGCTCGAATTCGGCGCGGGCGGTGTCATCTTGCTGGAGTTGCGCGAGGGCTGCGGCGAGGCCGCCGTGTGCGGCTGCGTCCTCGGGATGCTGCTGATTCAGGACGCGGTAATCGGCTGCTGCTGCTTCGTATTGATCGTGGTGCAGCTCAAGCGTAGCGAGATCGTAGCGTGCATCAGCATAGCTGGGGTCCAGGGTGAGCGCGCGTTTATAGGACGCGAGCGCGGATTGCCAGTCGCCGCTTTGCTGCTGGGCGGCACCGAGCGACGTGGCGATGCGTGCGTCGTTTGGCTGCTCGGCGGCGAGCTTGCGATAGATGGCGATGGCGCCGGCGGGGTTGCCGCTCATGGTGTCGAGCGAGGCGAGATTGTAAGCGGCGAGAGAGTCGCTGGGATCGCGAGTGAGACGGTGCTCCATCCAGGCGCGCTCGAGCAGCATCCGGCTGTCGATATCTGTGACCACGCTGTTGTCGTTCCGTCGCATGGACGGGCAGAACCTGCAGCCAGAGATGGCCCATCTCGTCGGTGGAGCGGTTGCCGTTGCGCACGCGCACGGGCGGGTTGGCGGGGTTGCGCGGATTTGCTGCGGAGTTGTCGTAGACGTAGCGCATGTGCAGGACCGAGCCCGCGGGCAGGAGCACTGGCTTGCGGTAGCTGTAGACCGATTGGCGGTCGATGTCCCAGTCCTTAATAAGGATGAGCGGCGTCCGCTTGCCGTCGGGCGCGATCGACCACGCCTCAAGCTGTTTGCCGAGGTAGTGCGCATGCGGATAGATGCCGAGCGCATACACGGCGATCGGCAGGCGCAGCTGGTCTTCGACGACGAAGTGGCTGTCGCCGGCGGGAATGTTGAGTGCGGCATCGTGCTCGAGTTGCAGCAGCATGGGCGCGCGGGTGGGCGGGGAGTCGGTGAAGTAGAGGCCGATGTGCGGCTGCACAGTTTCGACGCGGCCGGTGGGCTTGAGGTGGGTGTTGAGGATGAGGTCATTGCCGGGATCGATGCGCCAGGGCATGCCGGGCGGCTCGACGACGGCGGGTGTATCGGGCTTCCAGAAGAGGAAGTGGCTGTCGGGATCGAAGCGATCGCCGGAGCCGATTTCGAGCTCCATGCCGGGGATGCCGGCGCGCCAGTCGCCGGGGTATAGACGGCGGAGCTCGGCAGTGCGGTCGATGAGGATGTTGGCGTGGTGGACGACGCGCGCGTTGCCGGGAAGGATCTCAACAGCGCGGATATAGCGGGTGCGCGTGACATTGACCGGATAGATGAAGTTGCGGAAGAGGTCCTGGCCGTCGGCGGGAACGGTGAAGGACTGGGGCGCGGTGAGGACGAGGTCCGGCGGTCCGAGCTGCCACTCGGAGTTGTACTCGGGCGCGGAAGGCGCTTCAGCGGCGATGCCTTGGGGCATGTTGGCGTTGACCCAGCGCTTGATTTCGGCGAGGTCATGATCCGAGAGACGGCGGCTGTCGGCAAAGTCGCCGTATCCGGGCTCGGGCAGCCACGGCGGCATATAGCGCGATTGCGTGACGGTGAGGATTTGGGCGGACCAGCGCCGCGCGTCGTCGTAGGTAAGCAGGCTGAAGGGACCGGCGCCGCCGGGATGATGGCAGGTGGTGCAGTTCTTGTAGAGAATGGGCGCGATCTGCCTGGACCAGGTGGGTGAGGGTTCTTTCGCCGCCGTCGTCATCTGGGAATATGCGCCTGTTACGGATACGAATAGGAGCGAGAGGGCAATGGCTGCAGGTCGCAAGGAGGCGAGTGTCATGCGCGCGGGATGATGGCGCAGCCGACGGGCGGCGCTGCGGGTAATGCGGGAGGGCGCCCTGCGAGTGCGGCATTGAGCCCGTCGGCGAGATCGTGGCGCGTCGGGGCGGGACGCTGGGTGCCGAAGGTGAGATAGCGGTCATCGATGCGGCCGTGCCAGAGGACGGGCTGGCTGATGGCATCGCCATGGAAGATGGCAGCCTCGGGCGTGACATGAACGTGGGCCTGAGCGAGGAAGCGCGGATCGGGAGCGATGAGCTCTGACATGGCCGCCGCGGCGGGGTATTGCTTCTGGTGCGCGCGAACGGCGGCGAGCGTGTCGTCCGGGTTGGGATACACGAGCCAGAAGCGAATGCCGCGCGGCGCGAACTGCTTTGAGAGCCTCCCCAGCGACGGGAGATAGCGGTTGGAGATGGGGCAATCCGTGGCGACGAAGATGGCGGCGATGAATTTTGTGCCCGGCGCCGCGAGCGTGGTTATGTTGTGGCCGTCGACGTCCTGGCCATAGATGAAGGTGTCTTCGGCGAACGTGAAACGTGCGGCGAGCAGCGCACCTAGGCTGGTGGTAAACGCAAAGATCGCCTGACGGCGGCTGAGGAGCGACGGGGCCGAGGTGCGGGGCTGCATGTGGATTGTGCGACCAATGTAGCGCCTTCGCGCCGCGATTGTCGCGGGGTTGTCTAACCGCGCTCGCGAGTGCTGGTCAGAAGCCTCTTCCATGCAGGTAGAAGACGATGGCGGAGGCGGCGAGGCAGTAGATGCCGAAGAGATACCAGCGGCCGGTTTCGAGCCAGCGGCTGAGCCATTTGAGCGCGAGCAGGCCAGCGAGGAATGAGAAGACCATGCCGAGCAGGCTGGAGAGGAGCGAGGCGTGGAGATCGATGTGCGCGCCTGCGAGATGGGCTGCTTTCCAGAGGCGCAGCGCTTCCAGGGCGACGACGGCAGGCGTGAGCACGACCGCGAGGGCGAAGCTGAAGCGCTCGGCATCCTCCTTTGCTGTGCCGGTGAGCATGCCGATGGAGATGGTGGAGCCGGAGCGGGAGAATCCGCGGAAGGGAAGGGCGAGGCCCTGCACGACGCCCATCCATCCGGCCTGCTGCAAGGTGAGCTTGCTGGGTACAGAGCGATCATTGGCAGCGGGATGTTTGCGGTGCTCGACGATGCCGGCGATCAGGATGAGGACGCCGACGGCTGCCAGGGCGGGAGCGATCCATTCCAGATGGCTGAACATCTGCTCAATCTCTGCTTTAGCGGCGCCGCGCAGTACTGTGTGCTCGAGGAGTTTCTTGATGCCTTCGCCGATGATGCCCGTGAGTACGGTGGCCCAGATCACACGAACGAGGAAGCGGCGGAAGACGTCCTTGCTCGAAAAGTAGGCGCTCTTCCAGGTGCTCCAGAAATAGGCGATGACGGCAAACATGGTGCCGGTGTGGAGCATGACGAGGAGCAGCGTCATCTGCGGAGCGGATGGATCGAGGCCCATAAGCTTTTCCGCAACAATCACGTGCGCGGAGCTGGAGACTGGCAGGAGTTCAGCGAGCCCTTGCACGATGGCGAGGACGATGACCTTGAGCAGGGACATGCTCACAGTTTAGGGGCGGCGCCTGAACGCTCTGTTAAGGGAATCAAGGGCCCAAGCCACGGCGCTCATCACAAAGAGCCCGTTTCCCTTGCTAACTTCGCGGGCAGCGGTTTGCCGGCCCCTTCGACAAGCGAGGTGATGTGGTCGATGGGCGGGGCGGGGAAGACTTCGGTCAGACCGGAGGGCCAGCTTACTTCGAGGGCCGGCTGGATCGCGACAGCGACGACGAGTGCGCCCGCATGCTAAGAGACCGTGCAATGGGATCGCGTAAGCCGTTAGCGGGATCGGGCAGCAGGCATACACAGCACGAAGACTGTTCCGCTCTTACCCGGACGCTGACTGCTGCGAACCTTGATTGTCCACCCATTCCGTCTGACGATCTCCTCGGTGACCCACAGTCCGAGTCCCGTCCCGGTCTCGCCTTTGGTAGTGACGAACGGTTCGAAGATCCGGGGCAGCAGCTCCGAAGCGAATTCCAGAGCCGGTATCGGCGATAGAGAGTCGGATGGCAGCCGAGCCGTCATGACGCCTTCACGGCGGATATCCGGATGCGAATACGGCCGCCGTGGCGCATGGCGTCAATGGCGTTGCCCATGATGTTGGCGATGATCTGGCGGAGTTCCCCGGGGCTCGATAGTACGGTGGCGGAAGGCGTCCGGACCTCGTGCTCGACGGTGATGGCTGCTGCGCCTAGTCGAGAGTGATAGAGGACCAGGACTGACTGCAGGACGTTTTCCAGCGAGGTTTTCACCGGCTTATTGGGTTCACGGTAGAAGCGAAGGGTCTGGGTGGTGATTTCGGTCACGCGCGCCAGTTCGCTTTCCGCTTCCAGCAGATATCGCTGCTGTTTTTCGCCGCCCGGCTCTGTGCGCATGAGATAGAGCAGGTTGGTGACCGCTTCAAGCGGATTGTTGATCTCATGTGCAATGCTGGCGGCAAGGCGGCCGGTGACCGCGAGCTTTTCGGAGCGGCGAAGCGCTTCCTGGGCCCGCTCGTATTGCACTATCTGATCGCGGATCTGGTATTGCCGCTGGCGTCCTCTTAAAGCAATTTCGAGAGTCCCAAGCAGAGTCTCGGGGCGGATCGGTCTTTCCAGAAGAAGGACATTCCCCAGCGGCCTCCGCAACTCGCGGAGCCGTTCACTTTCCGCTGTGACCTGACCCCCAACGGTGAGCAGGATCAGCGGGAAATCGGACCAGGTGGGCTGTTGATTGACAACCCTGAGGAGCTCCTTTATCCCGTTTCCGGCCAGCGCTTCTTCGGAGACGATAGCGGCACCCGCACCCTCTTGAATGTCAGCGGCTAACTCGGCGACAGAACCGACTGGATGGGCCGGCAGGGCGGCTCGCTGGAGCAGTCCTGCAATAAGCTCACTGTCCCTGCCCGTCGGGGCGAGGATGATAGCGCGGCGATCTGTGGATTCCGGCTCAGCTTCCAAGGAGCGGCGGCTCGCTGGAGGAGGATGTACCGCCGAGGAATCGGGGTACTCCGGTAAGGACTCCTTCGAAGTCCGCGAGCGGCTGACCGACATAGACTCTGCCCTTTTCAAAGATGAGTTCGCGAATCGTACGCTCATGGGAGCCGCTACGCTTCTTCAGAACGGAGAGCGCCTGGCGTATTTGACCGGCCCTTTCAAAGTACCGGAAAAGCAGGACCGTGTCTGCGAGGTAGCTGATGTCGATCGGAGCCTTCATGGAAGCCCCTATCAAACCGTGCTGAGCGAGCGTGATGATGGTCGCGATTCCATGCTGGCCGAGGTAGGCGAAGAGCTCATGGAGCTGCATCGCAAGAAACTGCTCGTGGGGCATGGCGTTGAGCAAGCCATTCATACTGTCGATGACGAGCACGCGCAGGTTTTCTTCCTCCACCACACGCCGGACCCGGGCGACGAGTTGACCGGGCGAGAGCTCCGCCGGATCGACTTGCTGCACTTCGAGAATTCTTGTCTTAAGTAACGGATCCGGATCCATGTTGAGATGCCGGGCACGATGCAGCAGGGTATTCGCGGATTCGTCAAAGGTGAAGATCAAAGCCTTTTCGCCGCGCTGGGCGGCTGAATATGCGTACTGGAAGGCAACGGTCGATTTGCCGCAACCCGCGGGCCCCATCAGCAGAGTACTGGTACCAGTGTCGATGCCACCGCGGAAAAGATCATCGAGCTCCTTCATGCCGCTTGGCACTGGCTTGCGCTCGAATCCCGGTTTGTGCTCCGCGGCGACGAGCCTGGGATAGATAGAAATGCCCCCCTTCTGAATGGTGTAATCGTGAAAGCCCTCACTAAAGTACGAGCCGCGTACTTTGCAAATCTGAACGCGGCGACGATTTATCCCGTAGTCCCGGTTGACGGTATCCAGCCGGAACACGCCATGCGCGATGCTCTGCAACTGGAGATCGCTGCCGCCCTCGGCTGTGCCATCGTCGAGCAGGAGGGTGGTGCAATCCTGTCCCGCGAGGTGCCGCTTGAGAGCGAGGATCTGGCGGCGATATTTGAGCGGATCGCGGGCCAGCATGCGCAGCTCCGAGAGCGAGTCACAGACAAGCCGCTGGGGGCGCACCGCATCGATCTCGTTGAAAATGGCAGCAATTGTGTCCGCCAGCTCGACCTCCGAGGGATGGAAGACGGTGTACTGAGCCTCGCGCTTCAGATCCTCCTCCGGGGTGACCATTTCGCAGATCAGCAGGGACTCAGCCGTCCACCCATGCTCGTGGATGGTTTCATTCAGCTCCAGCTCCGATTCGGAGAGCGTAATGTACATCACTCGTTCGCCATTCCGGATGCCTTCGAGCAGAAACTGAAGCCCAAGCGTGGTCTTGCCGGTGCCGGGGTTTCCTTCAATGAGGTAGAGGTGCCCTCTCGGCAGGCCGCCGTGCAGTATTTCGTCAAAGCCAGGGACGCCAGTGCACACCAGCTTCCGCTCGCGCGCCGTAGTGGATGACTGCGTATCTGGACTCGAAGCCGAGGAACTTTTCATTGGTATTTTGTGATTCTGCTCCATTGGAGTTTTCGCGTCAGACTGCAAACGATCATTGGATTCGCGATTGTTGCGGAGGTTTGCTTGGTGGCTCCGTGTTGAATCATCGCGAGTTAGACACAGACACTGCAGTTTTCAAATTGCCGAGAGCCCAGCGCTATTTCGTTCTGTTCGCCGGCTTGCCGGTACCCTCAACCAGTGCGGTGGTGTGGTCGACGGGCAGAGCAGGGAAGACTTCAGTGAGACCGGAGGGCCAGCTTACTTCGATTTCCTTGAGCATCGGCGAGGGGCCGAGGCCGAAGTGGAGGCGCAGGTCGCTTGACGAGTTGTAGGAGGAGCCGCTGCGCACCTCGTTGACCCACACGCGATCTTTGCCGGCCGCTGTGCCGCGCACGGTGACGCGCGCACCGATGGCACTGCGGTTGGATTTTGTGCCGGTGAGCGCGAGCTCGATCCAGTGATTGCTGTTTGGGGCGCGATTGACGAGCAGCATGGGCAGTGAGCTGACGTCGTTGATGACGACCTCCTGGCGGCCGTCGTTCCAGAGATCGGCGATCGCGAGGCCGCGGGCGGAGGCGGGGGTGGTGATGCCGGGGCCGGAGTCCTTGGTGATGTCGGCGAATTTGCCGTTGCCGAGGTTGTGATAAAGCAGGCGGGGCTCGCGGTAGTCGGAGCCGAGATGGCTGGAGTCGACTTCGGGGTAGACGTGGCCGTTGGCGGAGATGATGTCGGGCCAGCCGTCGTTGTCGATGTCGATGAACATGGTGCCCCAGCCGAGTTTGTCGGTGTTGATGCCGAGACCGGCAGGATAGGTCACATCGTCGAAGGTGCCGTCGCCGTGGGCGTGGTAGAGCGTGGCCGTATCGTCGGAGAAATTGGTCTTGAAGATGTCGAGGTGGCCGTCCCCATCGTAATCGGCGACAGTGGAGCCCATACCGGCCTGCTCCCGGCCATCTTCATTGAAGGCAACGCCGGCGTCGGCAGCGCGATCGGTGAAGGTGCCGTCGTGGTTGTTGCGGTAGAGGATAGCGGGGGTGGAGTCGCAGGCCATGTAGATGTCCGGCCAGCCGTCTTCGTCGGCGTCGATGGTGGAGACGGAGAAGCAGTAGTGGCCGTTGGTCTTGGTGAAGCCGCTCTTGACGGAGACGTCTTCGAACTTGCCGTTGCCCAGGTTGTGGTAGAGCGTGTTCGACGCCCATTCGAGACCGCGCGGGCCGCACATGACGGGCACGCCCTTCCACATGCAGCCGGGGGCTTTGCCGGGCTCGGGGACATCCTTGATATCGAAATGGACGTAGTTGGCGACGGCGATATCGAGCTTGCCGTCGCGGTCGTAGTCGACGAAGGCGCAGCCGGTGCCCCATTCCTTGCCGGTGCCGGCGACACCGGCCTGCTCGGCGACCTCGCGGAAGCGGCCGTGCCCCTCGTTGTGATAGAGGCGGTTCTTGCCGTAGCCGGTGACGTACAGGTCGGGCAGGCCGTCGTTGTCGTAGTCGCCGACGCAGGCGCCCTGGCCCCAGCCGGTGTCCGTGAGGCCGGCTTTCGCCGTGACATCGGTGAAGGTGCCGTCGTGGTTGTTATGGAAGAGATGGCTGGTGGGCGGCGGGCCGGCTTCTTTGGCTTCGGGATGCAGCCAGGTGCCGTTGACGAGGAAGATGTCGGGGTAGCCGTCCGCGTCGTAGTCGAGGATGGCGACCCCGGAACCGGTGGCTTCGAGGATGTAACGCTTGGAGGTTACCCCTCCGTTAACATTCAATACCTTGATTCCGGCCTCGGGCGCGACGTCTTCAAACCATGCCGGAGCGGGATGGGCCGTGCCGGCAGGGTACGGTTTGGATACCCTCTGGGCATGCGTGGCGAAGAGCGAGAATCGTCGCGTAAACGCTAACTATGAGTGCTTTCGCATAACGTTTGTCTTCAGGCCGCATCGCCTCCCGATTGTAGTGAACAGGGTGCAGCCGCCGTGTCCGATAGCGGACGATTTTTTCTTTGACACCTGCATTCTTCGATCCTTATAGTTCGACTCCGAGCAGTAATCATCCTTTTGGGTGAGGTAGAAGCAGTACCGCTCGAGTGGGCAACGGGTAGCAAACGCATAACTGCTGGTGCAGATTTCAGAGGGCACACAGCAGGGCGCCAAAGCAGCATTTTTTCAGGGAGACCGATATGACGAGACACATGCGGGCGGTTCAGACTGCTTGCCTTGGTGCAGCGCTAGCTTTCCTTCCACTTACAGTTCACGCGCAGGCAGTTTACGGATCGATTAACGGAACAGTGACGGATGCGTCCGGCGCGGCGATCCCAGGCGCGACGGTGACTGTAACGGACGAAAACAAGGGCACCTCCGTAACCGCCAAGACTAATGAGTCCGGCAATTACACCGTGGAGCACATGATCCCGGATCTCTACACCGTGAAGGTGGAGATGACCGGTTTCAAGACTTTTGAGACGAACCACCTGCAGGTGCAGGCCGATACGTCGCCCAAGGTGGATGCTCGCGATGCAGGCAGGCGGCGCGAGTGAGACGGTCAACGTCAACGCCGATGCCATTCCGCAGTTGAAGACCGACCGCGCGGACGTGGCACAGGTGTTCGATCAGAAGACGGTGGCGGACCTACCGATCTCCGGCCGCAACTTTACCAGCCTTGAGCTACTGCTGCCGGGTGCGCAGCAACTGGGCTGGAGCCACGCTTCCGATGAGAACCCACAGGCCAGCCAGCAGATTCAGATCGATGGCCAAGCCTTTGGCGGCGTTGCTTACGAGCTGGACGGCACGGACAATCAGGATCCGATTTTGGGCATCATCGTCGTGAACCCTGCGCTTGATGCGATCACCGAATCGAAGATCGCAACACAGAATTTCGACGCCGAGTTCGGCAAGGCAGTCTCGGCGGTTGTAACGGTGCAGACCAAGTCGGGCACGAACAACTTCCACGGCAGCGCGTATGACTATCGCCGAAGCAATGCGAACCTGGCGCGTAATCCGTTCTCGCAGTCGCCGAACCCGGCCACACCTAACAAACTTGGCGGGCTGATTCCGTCGGGACTGTACAGCGAGTTCGGCGGTTCTGTGGGCGGTCCGATCAAGAAAGACCGTGCATTCTTCTTCGGCGACTATCAGGGACAACGGCAACGCGCGGGCACTTCGGGCCAGCAAACAGTCCCCACCAGCTTGCTGATGAACACCTGCCTTGGGACTCAAGTCGGCCCCAGCGGCATTCCGGGTTGCGATTTCAGCGAGTATGCGAAGCAGTTAGGCCCCGCTGGGATCATCTATGACAATACCAACCCGACGAGTCCCACCTATCACCAGGCTTATCCGGGTAATGTGATCCCAACGGCGCAGCTGTCACCGCAGGCGTTGGCGCTTTTCAAGTTGCTGCAGCCATACGCTCCCACGACGGCCCCAAGCGGCGTCGCGGGTAACACGGGCATCGCCGCCAACTACAACGCGAGCGGCCAAGGTATCTTCAATGCGGACCAGTGGGATGCCCGCGTAGATTTCCAGGTAACCCAAAAAATCCACGCTTTCGGTCGGTTCAGCCGCTTTACAGACACCCTGACAGGAACGACTATCTTCGGGCCGGCCGGAGGCACAGGCTTCGGACTCAACAACTACGGCGGCACGTCCGTGGGCGCCAATGACAGCGTGGCGGCAGGCGCAGACATGGCAGTGAACGCCACCCTGCTGACGGACTTCCGTCTCGGCTATTACCGCTACAACGCGGTGACCAGCAAATACGATCAAGGGACAAATCTCCAAGACCAGCTGGGTATTCCAAATTCCAATCTGGGAGACCGCTTCACCAGCGGCGCTGCGGCCTTCAATATTGAGGATCCAGGCAGGAGAGAGCTCGCTGCCTCAACGCAAGGCTCCGGCGTCGGTCCGCAGTATGGCAGCGGCCTTAACGTAAACCGCTGCAACTGCCCACTGTCGCAACGCGAGGACCAGTATCAGGTCGTGAACAACTGGACCAAGATCCTGGGCAATCATTCGATCAAATTCGGCGCCGATCTTCGCTACGCACGCAACCTCCGGGTGCCTAGCGACGTAAATCGCGCCGGTGAGTTCAAGTTCGGAGTCGGACCGACTTCGAGTCCTTCGAACCAAGCTGGAGGCCTGGGCTTCGCAACCTTCGTGCTCGGTGATGTGACTAGTTACTCCCGATACGCCAGCACATCGACGAATGCGAAGGAGTTTCAGAAGAGGCTCTTCTTCTACGCCCAGGACACATGGCGCTATACGCCAAACCTGACGTTAAATCTGGGGGTTCGCTATGAGCTGTACTACCCGGAAACGGTGAATGGGAAAGGCAACGGCGCGCTGCTGAACCTAGACACCGGATATCTACAGGTTGCCGAATACGGAAACTTCGGTTCGAACATGGGCTGGGACCCCAGTTATAAGGCAATTCAGCCGCGTATCGGGATCGCCTATCAGCTGAATCCGAAGACTGTGATCCGCTCAGGCTATGGACGGAGCTTCGATCTGGGCGTATTTCGGCTCGATATTCGGCCATACGGCGACGCAGAACTTGCCGATCCTGACCAACCAGTCGATCCCTCAGGCGGGCGGTCCAAACTCTTCCGCTTTCGCCCTTGCTGCGGGGGCGGGTACACCCCCGATTACTCCTGTTCCTGCGAGCGGATTGCTTCCGAATCCCGGCTTCAACGTAAACTCCAAGGCACGCCCGAATCCGCTGCGACTGCCGACGATCGATGCCTGGAATCTGAGCATTCAGCGCTCCATCACTCCGACGCTTTCCGTGACCATGGCGTACGTGGGGAATAAAGGCACACATACGCTAGCCGCTGGCGATGGCAACAGCACAAATCCCAACGAGCCCGGTATCTTCCTGCCCGCGCAGTACAGCATTGAAGGCCGTACTCTTCATTACACAACCGCTACCGCAGAAGGTGGCGCAACACCCGACTCGCTCGGCATCTACCCCGACGGCGGCACGAACAACTCGTCTTTGTTGCAGCGCTATTACGGCGGCAAGCTACAGGCGTGCTAGCGATCCCAACTACGCACAACCGACACTCGCAGGGCTCCAGCCAGGAATGTGCGGTTGGAACTCGGGCATTCAGTACAACGGTGACAACATGGACACGCATTTCAACGCACTCCAAGTCACCGTCGCGAAGCAGCTGACCAAGGGGCTGTCGTTCACCTCGAACTATGCATGGCAGCGTTCGATTAACTTCGGAAGCGGCTATTCAACATGGGATCAAGCGCGCCCAGAAGGGTCGTGACGATTCGCAGCGTGAGCAGCAGCTTACGTCCTATGGAACTTACCAGTTGCCCTTTGGACGGAATGCGCAGTTCGCCTCGAACGTTCCGGGCTACATTGACGAAGTCATCGGCGGATGGCAGATCAGCCCGGTGGTGACGTATGCGAGCGGCTTGCCTTTCAGCCTTACTTACCAGGAGTGCAGCAGCGCCATTCCAGGAGGTGGCGCACCGTGCTACCCGAATGGGCATGGCAACAATCTGAAGCTGCATATTTCGGGTCTGAACACGAAGAACCATAACCGAGTGGCCTTCCACGGCGCCACGACCCCGCTGACCGACCAGCCGTTCAATGGCTTCACGGCTCCGGGCCTGGATCAGATCGGTACAACCGGCAGAAACAGCACATTCGGTCCGAACTACTTTGACGCTGACCTGGCGCTGCAGAAGAACTTCCCAATTCGTGAGTCGCTCTTCGCGCAGTTCCGTGTTGATGCATACAACGCTTTCAACCATATGAGCCTTGGGAACCCCGGCGGTTCGATCGACAATGGCGATCAGACCATCGGCGGACTATTCGGAAGCCAGTTCCCAACCCGGCAACTGCAGTTCTCGTTGCGCCTGCAGTTCTAAGCTCGGAGCCGAGTCTTTACCAACGAGGAGAGCTAGCTGCTCTCCTCGTTTCTTTTGGGATACAGTCGAAGCCATGAAGTTCCGTGTTGATGTTCTGGGCCGATGCAGCGTGCTGCTGCTGGTGGGCTTGCTGGGCGCTCCGATCTCCTTCGCACAAGCTGCTTCGCGCCGCAGCACAACTGCCGGCGGCGCCGTCGGAAGCTTCGAGCGGAGTGAGCCTTGCCGCGGCACAAAAGCTGGTCCAGCAAGGCCGGCTGGATGAGGCGCTGCGCGCGCTCGACGCACTGGCTGCGCAAAAGCCGGAGCCTGCCGGGGTCGAGAAGCTGCGCGGCATGGCGCTCTATCAGCAGAACAAGCTGAGCGATGCTGAAGCTGCATTTGCGCGCGCGGCGGCCGCAGACCCGCACGACATTGAAGCGGCGCAGATGGATGGGGTCACGCTGTTCCGGCTGGGGCGGCCGGCCGATGCGATTCCGCTGCTGGAGCGGTCGCGGAACGAGAAGGTGGCGAGCGCGAATGTCGACGGCAACTACGTGCTCGGTCTTTGCTACATGGACACGCGCCGCTACGACGATGCGCGGCGGGCCTTCGCGGCGCAGTACGGTTTTCCGCCCGATAGTGCGGAGGCATATCTGCTTTCGGCGCGGCTGCTCTTCCGGCGGGAGTATCTGCCGGTGGCCATCACGGCGGCGCAGAAGGCTGAGGCGCTCTCGCCGAAGATGCCGCTGGTGCATGAGCTGCTGGGCGAGATGGCGCTGGCGCAATCGCGAGGCGGGGATGCGATCGCGGAGTTCGAGCAGGAGCGGGCGATCAATCCGCTGTACGGCGGCGTGTATGACCGGCTGGGCGACGCTTATCTGCGCGCCGGCGAGTATGACAAGTCGCAGCAGGCGCTGAATCGCGCGGTGCTGCTGGAACCCGCCTCTACCGGGCCGTACATGCTATTGGGCAAGGTGCTGCTGAAGCAGGGGAATGCCGCGATGGCAACAATGTACCTGGAGCGGGCGCGCAATATGGATCCGAACAATTACATGATCCGCAGCCTGCTGGGGCAGGCGTATCGCGCGGCCGGCCGCAGGGACGATGCGGAGCGCGAGACAGCGAAGTCGGTTGAGCTGCAGGCGGCGACGGCGCCGAAGCTCTCGAAACCATGAGGGGCGGGACCATTGCGGTTGTGTTGGCGACCAATGTTTGTCTGCTGTCCGGAACTGGTGCGATCGCGCAGGCTGCGAATGCTCACGCCAGTGCGGCCGCGAAGCAGGCCGATGCGGCGTTCCGCGCGGGATACGATGCTGCAAATGCCGGAGATCTCCAGAAGGCGCGGCGCTCCTTCATGGAGGTTGTGAGGCTGGAGCCGAGGATTCCGGAAGGACACGCGGCGCTGGGGTCGGTTTTGTTGAATCTGGGGCAGCCGGCTGATGCCGCGAGCGAGTTGAAGCGCGGGCTCGCGCTGAAGCCAGGCGATCCAGAGATGGAGATGAACCTTGCGGTCGCCGATGTGCGCACCGGCAAATCGGCGGAGGCGCTTCCGCTGTTCCAGAAATTATCGGCGAGGGACAGCGGCATTGCCTGCCGAGGTCGAGATCGCATATGCGCAGGCATTGACCGAGGCGGGGCAGCGGCCCGCGGCGGTCGAGCGCATACGAGCCGGACTGGCAGCGAGTCCGGACAGCGCGGCTTTGCATGATGCTTTGGGGTCGCTGCTGGCGCAGCAGCAGGAGTGGACAGGGGCGCAGGCGGAGTTCGCGCGAGCCGTGGAGCTCGATCCGCAGATGATGACGGCGCGACTGCATCTTGGTACGGTGCTGATGCAGTTGAACCAGCCCGCGGAGGCAGCGGCGACGCTCGAGGCTGCGCGCGCAGCGCAGCCGCAGGATGTCGCGGTGCTGAACGAGCTGGCGCTCGCCTATTCCGCGCAGGGAAATTACGATAAGGCGCTCCCGGTGGCGCAGGAGGCGATGCGGCTGGCTCCGGAAAGTTCTGCGGCGGCGTATCAGGCCGCGCTGGCGCTGCAGGGGCTGGGACGCGAGCGTGAGGCGACGCCGCTGTTCGAGCGCGTGGTGGCGGCTGAACCGAAAAATGCAAGCGCGCTGACGAACTATGCGCTGGCGCTGGTGCAGCAAGGGTAACGCGAAGGACGCGATTCCGCTGTACAAGCGCGCGACTGAGCTGACGCCGAATGATCCGGTGGTGCATGAAGATTTCGGAGTGGCGTATCTGCAGCAGAGCGATATTGACGATGCGATTCGCGAGTTCGAAGCCGGGCTGAAGCTGGACAATGACAGCCAGCAACTGCATTACAACCTGGGTCTGGCGTACAAGTTGAAGGACGACACGGCGCACGCGGTGCCGGAGCTGGAGCAGGCGGCGCGGCTGGATCCGAGCTCGCCCGATCCGGCATACACGCTGGGCATCCTCTACATGCAGACGGGGCGCTTCGCGGATGCGGAAGCGCAACTGCGGCATACGCTGGAGCTGCGACCGCAGAACGGCGATGCGTGGGCGGTGCTTGGGAGCGTCTACAAACAGGACAACAAGCTGGCAGAGGCAGCGGATGCGCTGCGTCATGCGATTGCGCTCTTGCCGAACCAGCCGGGACCACACATCACGCTGGCAGGAGTGCTGGCAGACCAAGGGACAGAAGGCGGATGCGGCGGCGGAGCGCAAGCAGGCCGCGGAGCTGACACGTGTCGCGGTAAACCGGCAGCGTGCGACGTTCGCAACCAACACTGGCAATATGCTGTTGGCGAAGGGGCAGGTGGCGGACGCGATTGAACGCTATCAGGAGGCGGTGACAAGCGATCCGAACTATGCGGACGCACATATCGGGCTGGCGACAGCGCTGGCGCGGCAGGGCCGCGCTGCGGAAGCCGCAACAGAGCGAGAGAAGGCTGCGGCGCTCGCGAAACAGACACAATGAGCTCTAAGGCGATCTATATACTGGCTGCGCTCATCGTCCAGAAAAATTTCTGGCAGAAAGATTTCAGGGGGTTTTCGAATTGAGTTGGACACGCCGACGCGTGCTTGGCTCGCTGAGCCGAACGGCACTGGTGCTTCCGTTCGCCGAGGTTCTAGCGATGGCGGTTCCACCGTGGACACGCGGGGAAGCGCAACAGGCTCCGGCTGCGCAGCATGAGTATGAAACGAAACCGGTCGCGCCCCCGCCGGGACCGGTGTCGCCCATCGCCGGCACGCCGCTGGGAGTGAGTTTTGTGGACGTGGCGAAGCAGAGTGGATTGAATGCAGAGACGATCTACGGCGGGTTGGGGAAGAACAAGTATCTGCTGGAGACAACGGGCTGCGGAGTCGCGTTTTATGACTACGATGCCGACGGATGGATCGACATCTTTCTGGTGAACGGCTGGCGGCTCGAGGGCTTTCCCAAAGGGCAGGAGCCAACGTGTCATCTGTTCAAGAACAATCGCGACGGCACGTTCACCGATGTGACGGCCAAGGCGGGACTGCGGCGCAGCGGCTGGGGGCAAGGCTGCTGTGTGGGCGACTACGACAATGACGGTCACGATGACCTATTCGTGAGCTACTACGGACAATGCGCGCTCTTCCACAACAACGGCGATGGCACGTTCACCGATGTCACGGCGAAGGCCGGCCTGACGCAGCCGAAGACGCGCTGGAACTCCGGCTGCGCATTTCTGGACTACGATCGCGACGGCCACCTGGATTTGTTTGTCGCCAACTACATCGATCTCGATCTGAAGACAGCGCCGGTGCCGGAGTCGGGCCCATGTCTCTATAAGGGCATCATGGTGGCGTGCGGCCCGCCGGGACTGCAGCCCGGCAAGAACATCCTGTACCACAACAACGGCAACGGCACCTTTACCGATGTTTCAGAGAAGGCCGGGATGTGGAACACCATCGGGAACTACGGGCTCAGCGTTGCGGTTGCTGACCTGGACAACGATGGGTGGCCTGACATTTATCTTGCGAATGACTCCACCGCGGCCACGCTCTATCAGAATCAGAAGGACGGCACCTTCAAAGATGTTGCGATCGAAGCGGGCGCGGCGTTGTCGCCGGATGGGAAGCCGCAGGCCGGCATGGGCGTGTCGGTGGGCGATTACAACCGTGACGGCACACTCGACATAGCGAAGACAAATTTTGCCGGAGATACCGATTCGCTGTACGCAAACCAGGGCGACGGAAGCTTCGAAGACCGCACCTACGAGGCGGGTCTGGGCGTAAATACTCGCTACTTGGGCTGGGGCATCGGCTTCTTCGACATGGACAACGATGGCTGGCTGGACCTGCTGGTATCGAACGGACATGTCTATCCGGAGGTGAACGCATCGAAAACAGAGGCGCCCTATGCCGAGCATAAGTATCTCTATCGCAACCTGCGTAATGGGCGTTTCGAGGATGTCAGCGCGCAGGGCGGCCCGGGAATCACGGCGCCGGCGCCGGCGCGGGGATGCGCGTTTGGCGACTACGACAACGACGGCGACGTGGATGTGGTGGTGAATTGCGTCAATACGTATCCACAACTGTTGCGATGCGATGCCACCATAAAGCGCAACTGGATCAAGATCAAAGCCGTGGGGGTGAAGTCGAACCGCACGGGGATCGGAGCGCGCGTAACGGTGACGGCGAAGACCGATCCTAAGGCAGCAAAGCCGCTGGTGCAGGTGGATGAGGTGCGGAGCGGCGGAAGCTATTACTCGCAGAATGATCTGCGACTGCACTTCGGGCTGGACAAGGCGGAGACGGTGGATACGGTTGAAATTCGCTGGCCATCCGGCCAGCGAGACACGTGGAAGAACCTTGCCGCCAACAAACTGTATGTGCTCGCCGAGGGCGGCAAGCTGGTGAAGACCGAAAGCATGAGCGGGTGGAAGAAGTGAACCGCATGCCAGCTACTTGATTACGGTATAGGGAAACGAGAAGCGGCCGATTTGAATCACGGAGTGCGGCTCGCTGCCTGCGCCGTGCGGTGGCCAGATGCGGAAGCTTTCGACGCGGGTGACAGACGGGTTGCGCACGGCATCGACCTCACCGACCTGTTTGCCTGTAGGCGCCTGATAGAAGCTGACCTTGAGTGCGTCCTGCGAGCGTGTCCAGCCGAAGACATAATCGCCGGGCGAGAGATCGACGCTGCCCACCCGTAGCGGCGCCTGCACCAGAAAGTAATGCGAGTACTTGCCTTCGGCCGAGTAGCCGGCGGTGATCATGACCACGCCGGCGATGAAGTGGCCGTTGCCATCGGTGATGCCGGAGGCGGTGCGGAATTCGGTCTCGATGCGCTCGGAGATGACGGGCGCGCGTGCGGGGATCACTGACTTGAGCTCGTCTGGCGTCGCCGCGCGCCAGTTCTCAGCAGGTTGCGCGTGCAGCGACATGGGTGTGAGCGACAGGGTCACGGCAGCGGAAAAGGCGAGATGCAGAAAGCGGCGGCGCGCAGGGAAGCTAATCAAAGTGAACGATGCCTCGCTGCAAAGCCGTGGTTGCGGCCTGGGTGCGATCGGTGACGCCGAGCTTGCTGAGCAGGCTGTTAATGTGCGTCTTCACCGTCGCTTCCGATATGAAAAGCGCCGCCGCAATCTCCTTATTGCTGTTGCCGCCAACGATGAGGCGCAGAACCTCTGTTTCGCGATCGGTGAGCGAGGGGGTGTTCATGCGCTCTGCCAGGCGCTCGGCGACCGGCGCGGGAATCCGGGATTTGCCACTATGGACGGTACGAATCGCCGAGAGCAGTTCTTCGGTATCCATGCCCTTCAGCAGATAGCCGCGCGCGCCCGCCTGCAGGGCGCGATAGATGTCCTCGTCGCCATCGAAGGTAGTGAGCACGATGATGCGGGCATGGGGGAACTCAGCGCGGATGGCGCGGGTCGTCTCGACGCCGTTCATGGTGTTCATGCGCAGATCCATCAGCGTGACATCCGGCTGATGCTGGCGATAGAGCGCAAGAGCCTGCTGGCCATCGGAGGCTTCTGCCACGACCTGCATCTCAGGCACGGTGGCGAGCAGCGCGATGAGGCCGCGTCGGACGATGTGGTGGTCGTCGACGACGAGCAGACGCACGGGTTTGGTAGCGGATTCAGCGGATGCGGTCACAGGCTGCATTCTCAAGCGTCCTCATGGTATCTCGACGCGCAGAGAAATGCGCGTACCTTTCGCGGGCTGGCTATCGATGCGGAGGATGCCGCCGATCTCGGCCGCGCGCTCCCGCATGCCTTGCAAGCCAAAGTGGCCGCCCTGGACGAAGGTCTGTGGATCATAGATGAAACCGCGGCCGTCGTCATCCATCGAAAGTTCGACCGCACGTGTGTCATAGCCGAGAGTTACGTCGATGGTGGAAGCGCCTGCGTGACGCACGGCGTTGTTCACGGCCTCCTGCGCGACACGGAGAAGCTGATCTTCCACTTCAGCGGGGGCAGCGCGATAGGTGCCGCGAACCTGAAAGCGCAGGCGGGCAATGCCGTGAGCGCCGAGCCTGGGTGACGACGCGATGGATCCGCGCGGGCAAATCGTCCGCGCCCGCGGTGGCGGAGCGCAGGTTCCAGATGGAGCTGCGCGCTTCGGCCAGGCTGCTTTTTACCAGAGAGCGCGCGGCATCGAGTTGTGTGCGGGCTGCATCGACGGAGGAGCCGAGGAGTCGCGAGACCAGCTCAAGTTGTACGCTGATGCCGACGATGTCCTGCGCGAGCGTGTCATGGATCTCACGCGCGATGCGGGTACGCTCGCCGAGCACCGCGTTAAAGCGTAGCTCCACATCGCGCACGCGCATGCGATAGATCTGATAGCCCAACAGGAGGATGACGAGTCCGAGCAGCGTGCGGAACCACCATGTCTGCCAGAGGCGCGGCAGCACGTGAACTTCGAGTGTCGCGCCAGTCTCGTTCCAGACGCCGTCATTGTTGGCGGCTAGCACCTGAAAGGTGTAGCGGCCCGGCGGAATGTTGGTGTAGTAGGCGACGCGGCGCGCGCCGGCATCGATCCATTTGGCATCGAAGCCTTCGAGCCGGTAACGATAGCGCACGCGCGCGGGCGCGACGAAGCTGAGGCCGGCGTAATGGAGCGCGAGGCGGGTATGGCCAGGCTGCACCTTGATCATGTCAGTCTTTTGGGGCGCGGTTATTTTGGCAGGCTGATCATCGATAGTTACGTTTTCGATGACTACCGGCGGCGGCAGGCGGTTTTCCTGCTGATGCTCAGGATTGGTCACGCTGATGCCGCGCAGCGTGGCAAACCAAAGCATGCCGTCCGGCGTGCGGACCGCGGCCGGGTGGCCGGAGGAGCATTCGTTGATGCGCATGCCGTCCGCGACACCATAGGCAGCCACGTCGATGTGGGTGAGCGTGTGGCTCGCGAAAGCCTCCAACTGCCGCCGCGCGACGCGATAGATGCCGGTGGCGGCCGCCAGCCACAGGTTGCCTCGGCCGTCTTCGACAATGGCGTGGATGACCTCAGGCAAACCGGTGGAAGCCGATGGAAAGGCGGTGATACGGCCATCGCGAAGCAGGTTCAGCCCGCCGCCGTTGGTGCCGATCCACAATTCAGCGGGGAGCGATTCCGACTGGTTCTGATGGAGCGCGGTGATGACATCGGAGGAAAGACCGTCGCGCGTGGTGAGCGTGGCGATGTGTCCATCCAGCAGATGGCTGAGGCCGCCACGGGTGCCAATCCATAAGGCGCCGGCATGGGCGCGGTCGAGCGCGAGAGCGCCGACCAGGTCGCTTCCAAGGCCGCTGCTGCGATTCCAGAGCGTGGTGCCGCTGCTGGTGCGATGGGCGAGGCCGCGACGGGTTCCAATCCAAAGCGAGTTGTCCGCGGGATCGTAGAGCAGGGAGCGAACGAAGTCGTCGGGCAGGGTCTCGCTGTGCTGCGCCGGGGCGGCGTGACCGTTCGCGAGATGGTCGAGACCGTCCGGGGTGCCGACGGCGAGGGTGTCATCCCGCTCTGCGGCGAGGGAGAGGATGGTGTTGCTGGCGAGGCCCTGCCGGGTGGTAAAGGTCTGCCAGGCGGAGCCGGAAAAATGGGCAAGTCCGCTGCCGTCGGTCCCAGCCCAAACCCCGTTCCTGCCAGCAAAGACGGTGCGGATCACGTCGCCGGGCAGACCGTCGGCGGTGGTGAAGGTGGTGAAGCGCTGCTCGCGCAGTTCCAGAAGGCCGGCAGCATCGGTGCCGAGCCACAGGTTCCCCTCGCGGTCTTCATAGAAGGCTTCGATTCCGGCAACTCCGCTGCGGGCATCGAGCACTTCGAATTGGCCCTTCGCGTATCGCGCTACCGAGCTCTCTGTGCCAATCCAGAGGGCGCCCTGGCGGTCTTCGAAGACATGGAGAATGCGGCTTGCGGGCAGACCATCGGCGGCGGTCTTCCAGACGAATGCAGCGGAGGGAGATGCAGCGGAGGGAGAGAGGATCCCGAGAGCGGTCGAGGTCGCGAGATAGAGGGCGCCGCTGGGGCCGGCGTAGAGGGCGCGGATTGCGGTGTCTACATTGTTCAACCTGCCGCGGGCGCTACTGCTCAACCCGTCTCGGGCTCGATTCGTTGCTGCTGATGGGCCGAGCGAGACGGACGCCAGCGTGCCATCGCGGTAGTGGAAGAGCATGGCTCCGCGCGAGAGCCAGAGGGAGCCGTCGCGCGAAACGGCGAGAAGATCGGCGGAGCCGGGCAGTGTGGCTGTGATGCGGCCGTCTCGCATCTGGACAACGTTGCGTGCTGTGGCCACCCAGAGCGACCCATCGGGCGCATTGGCGGCGATGGGTGTGCCGTCACGGCCGGTCACGGGAGTGTCCAGCCCGGACACAAGAGTGAAGCGGTCGCCGGCACCGAAGGCAACGCTCTCCGGGGTGAGCACCCAGAGCTTGTCGTTGCCGGCGGGGAGCACGCCGGCGATGGGTCCGGCGGGCAGCCCGTTTGCGGCGCCGAGCATTTGCAGAGAGCCGCGGTTGCGCCGGAGGAGGCCGTCGGCGGTGGCGGCCCAGAGCGTGCCGTCGGCTGTTTCGGCGAGCGCGCCGATCAGGTTGCTGCGCATCTGCGGCGTGGAGCGCCGGTCAAAGAGCGTGAAGTCCACGCCATTGAAGCGGACGAGTCCTCCGTCGGTCGCCAGCCAGAGATAACCGTCCCTGGTCTGGAGGATGGCGTGAACGGCGTTCTGGGGCAGGCCATTGTCTGTCTGCCAAAGCTGCTGGCCGTACTGCCGAAGCGGCTGGGAGGGATCGAGGGCCAGCAACGGACGGGTGCCGGCAGCCAGCAAAATCAGGACCACAAGCGCAGCGAGCGTGCGGCCGCGGCGTCGACACATCATAGACGTGACCCACCCAGACGTGACCAACCCAGAGCTGACGAAAGCATGGACTTTGGCACAAGGATACAGCCCGGAAGCACGCGGATCAGTGCGCAACGGGTGCTGGAATCGGCTCGACGCGGCCGAGCAGGAAGATATAGCCGGCAACTCCGGCGAGCAGGTAGAGAACGGGCACGCTGAAGGCGATGGCGAAGGAATGCGTGTGGCCGTAGAGATAGCCGGTGATGACGGGCGCTGCGATGGCGGAGATCTGGCTGGAAAGGTTCATGACACCGGCGACGCGACCGACCGCGCCGGGCGGCGCGATGAGCGCGGGCAGAGACCAACTGACCGGCGCGGAAGCTGCGAGTCCGCCGATGGAGATGCTGATCCAGAAGAGCGCCGATCCGGGCGTGCTGGAATGGACAGCGCCCAGCAGTCCCATGCCGAGCAGCATTCCGGCGATCAGGATGGCCTGGCGGACGACGGTAGAGGAAAAGCCGCGACGCATAAGGGCGTCGACCAGCCAGCCGCCGGCGATGAGGTCTGTGGCGGTGGCGATGAGCCAGGGCACACCGGTGTAGAGGAAGGAATGGAGAAGATTGATGTGGAGAGTGACGGCGAGATAGGTGGGCAGCCAGGTGAGCAGGAGGTAGAAGACATAGTTATACGCACCATATCCGATGAAGATGCCGTAGACCTTGCGCTGGCGTAGCAGGTAGGTGAAGGGCACCGGCGGATGGTGCGCCTCGGCCGTGTCGCCGAATCGCTGGCCGGCCGGCGGATCGCGATAGATGAAATAGAAGGCTACGAAAAACAGCAGGCTGGTACACGCGGTGGCGGCGAAGGCCCATCGCCAGCCGGCATGCAGCAGCAGAATGCCGATGAGCGGAACACCGATAGCTGTAGAGAACTTTGCCGCCGCGTCAAAGATGGCGGTGGGCAGGCCGCGTTCTTCGGGCGGAAACCAGAGGCCGATGGCTTTTGCGTTGGCGGGGAAGATGGGCGATTCGCCGATGCCGAGCAGCATGCGCGAAGCGAAAAGAGTTCCGTAGGTCGGCGACACGGCGGCGGCAAGCGTGGCTATGCCCCAGAGAAGCGAACCGATGCGGCCCACGAGGGCGACGCCGACTGCATCCAGCAGCGCGCCGACAGGCAACTGGCAGATGGCGTAGGTCCAGTTGTACGCGCCTGCAAGATAGCCGAAGGCGACCTCGTCCATGTGAAAGGTGTCGCGCAATGCATCATGCGCAACCGATAGGTTGACGCGATCGAAAAAGTTGATGAGCACGCCAACTCCGAGAAGAAAGGCGATGCTCCATCGGGCGCGGTTGTTTACAGATGCAGAGAGGAGTTGCTCGGATTTGTCAGTGACATCAGACATAGCCATGAAGCGAGAGTGCGTTATGCTGAAGGTATGGCTCGATCAGGTGCGTGTGCAAGGCAATGCTACGCAATTTGCCCGCGCCGCATGCTGAGCGCAGCGGTGGTGGCCGCTGCTGGTGCGCAACGCGCGCTGGCCCTGGGCGCAAACACAAATACGAGCATCTTTTCGCCGGCGTCGACGCCATCGCATGCGATCTACAGCCTGTCACTCTTTGTGCTCACGATTACGGCCGGCATTTTTGTTGTGGTCGGCGGCCTGATCCTGTATGCAGCCGTGCGCTTTCGGCAGCGGACGGACGACGACGGCAGCGAGCCGCCGCAGATCTTCGGCAGCAATCAGATCGAGCTATCGTGGACGATCATTCCTGTGCTCATTGTGGTCGTGCTTTTTCTCGCCACGGCGCGCATGATCTTTGCGATCCAGGATGCGCCGCGGCCACCTGCCGCGCTGGAAGTGACCGTGATCGGCCATCAGTACTGGTGGGAGTTTCGTTATCCCGAGCTCCACATCACGACAGCGAATGAGCTGCACATCCCGGTGAGTCCGGCCGAAGCCCCTCGTCCGACGTATATGAAACTGACTTCCGCCGATGTCATTCACAGCTTCTGGGTTCCACGCCTAGCCGGCAAGGTGGACGTGATTCCGAACCGGATCAACGAACTCTGGATGGACCCGCACACGCCGGGTTTGTACCTGGGGCAATGCGCGCAGTTCTGCGGCGTAGAACACGCGAAGATGCTGCTGCGCGTGTATGTCGACACGCCGGAGCAGTTTGCCGCATGGGTGAAGCGCCAACAGCAGCCGGGCGTGCAGGATCCGTCGGTTGCCGCGGGACGCCAGGTGTTTGAATCGCAGGCGTGCATGAACTGCCATACGGTGGCCGGTACGGCAGCGCACGGACAATTCGGGCCCGACCTGACCCATCTGGCGAGCCGCAAAACACTTGCGGCCGGCGCCACAGATAATACAACCCAGGACCTTGAGAAATGGATCGATGATCCGGACCTGATTAAACCAGGGTCGCTGATGCCGTCGATGCATTTAACACCGGACCAGGTGCATGAGATCACCGCATATCTGAACACGTTGCAGTAGCCCCAGTTTTGAAGGAGAGCAGGACGCAGATGGCAGAAGGGAGCATACCGGTACCTGGGGGCCTGGGCGGCGCACGCATCCCAGAAACCGCGCATCCCGAAGTCGTTGACGGCACATGGCTGGAGACGTTGCACAGCTGGGTGGTCACGGTAGACCACAAGAAGCTGGGCATCCTGTACGTGTTGTACGCGCTGCTTTTCCTGGTGGTGGGCGGGATCGAAGCGATGATCATCCGCATCCAGCTCTTCTTCCCGGACAACCACTTCGTCAGCCCGGAGACGTTCAACCGAGTGTTCACGATGCATGGCACCACCATGATCTTTTTTGTGGCCATGCCAATCGTCTTCGGTTTTGGAAACTACCTTATGCCGCTGATGCTGGGCGTGCGGGACATGGCGTTCCCGCGCCTGAACGCGTTCAGCTTCTGGATGTCGGCATTCGGCGGGCTCCTGCTGTACTACAGCTTTATCGGCGGAGTGGGGCTGCCGGGCGCGGGGAGTGCGCCGGATGTTGGCTGGTGGGCTTATTCGCCGTTGACGGCGCGCGCGTTCTCGCCCGGGCATTCGACAGACTACTGGGCCTTATCGCTGATCGTGTCCGGATTCGGATCAATCGGCGCGGCGATCAACTTCATCGCTACCGCATTCTGCATGCGTTGCAAAGGGATGACGCTGTTCCGCATGCCGCTGCTGGTATGGCTCTACGTGGTGACGTCGGGGCTGGTACTGGTTGCCGTTAGCCCACTGACCGCAGCGCAGGTCATGCTCACCATCGATCGCTATCTGGGTGGCCATTTCTTCGACACGCAAGCGGGCGGTTCCGCTGTGGTGTGGGCGCACTTCTTCTGGATCTTCGGGCATCCGGAAGTCTATGTGCTGGTGCTGCCGGCGTTTGCCGTCATGAACGAAGTGATCCCGGTTTTTTCGCGCAAGGCGATCTTCGGGTATCCGGCAATGGTGGCGGCATCGGTGGGCATTGGTTTTGTAAGCCTGGGCGTGTGGGCACACCATATGTTCACCATCGGCATGACCTCGATTTCAAATGCCTTCTTCGTGCTTTCGACCATGCTGGTGGGCATTCCGACAGGCATCAAAATTTTTAACTGGATTGCGACCATGTGGGGCGGCAAGATTCGTTATCGCACCCCGATGCTCTTCGCCGTCGGATTCCTGGTGCAGTTCCTGATCGCGGGCCTGACCGGCATCATTCTGTCCGTCGCGCCGTTCAACTGGCAGTTGCACAATTCGTACTTTGTGATCGCGCACTTTCACTATGTGATCGTTGGCGGAATCCTGTTTGCGATCTTTTCCGGGATTTATTACTGGTTCCCCAAGGCGACCGGACGGATGCTGGATGAGCGGCTCGGCAAGTGGCACTTCTGGCTGTTTCTTATTGGATTCCACGTCTGCTTCGATGTCATGCACATTCCCGGCATTCTGGGCATGCCGCGCTCGATTTACACCTACGAGGCAGATCGCGGATGGACGCTGCTGAACCAGATTGTGAGCGTGGGCGCGCTTATACAGGGAATTGCGATTGCAGTCTTTGTGTACAACCTGGTGCACTCGGCGCTGAAGGGGCGCGAGGCCGGGCCCGATCCATGGGACGCGTGGACGCTGGAGTGGGCCACTACCTCTCCACCGCCGCCCTACAACTTTGCGACCGAACCCGTGGTCAGCAGCCGCCGGCCACTCTGGGATCTGAAACATCCGGACGACCCGGACGAACCGCTGGAACAAGAAGGATGATAGAGCTGATCGGAATGTCACTGCCATGAGTACGATTCCTATGACGCACGCACACGGGCACGCTGTCGACCCCGACTGGCAGTTGCCGTCGCGCGGCCGGGTCGGCATGTTCTCGCTGATCATTGCGGAGTCGGCCATCTTTGTGATCTTCGTCGTGGCCTATGTGTACTACATAGGGAAGAGCACTTACGGTCCGCAGCCGCGGCAGGTGCTCGAGCTTCCGATCTTTAACACAATCTTTCTGCTGTCGAGCAGCGCCACCATCATGTTGGCGGAGCGCGCTCTGGTGAAGCGTGCGATGGCCGCATTCAGCGCGTGGTGGGCACTCACGATTGTGCTGGGGACGATCTTCCTGGTGGGCACCGGGATCGAATGGGACAAGCTCATCACGAAGGATGGGCTGACGATCAGCACAAACCTTTTTGGAACAACCTTCTATTCGCTGGTGGGGCTGCATGCCTCACACGTGATTGTCGGGCTAATCATGCTGACAACGGTGCTGATCTTTGCGCTGATGGGCGCGCTGAAACCAGAGCACACGGAAAAGGTGGAAGTGCTGGCGCTCTACTGGCATTTTGTAGACGCAGTGTGGATCGTGGTCTTCACCGTGGTGTACGTGATTGGACGATAAGGAATGAGTACGGACGCACAACACGAGCACGCACCGCAGGATGGCCGCCATTACCACGCGGAGAATGCGATCCACATGCCGGCGCCCACGCAATGGCCGCTGATCATGGCGGTGGGACTAACGCTGATCTTCGCCGGCCTGGTGACGAATTTTATGATCTCTCTGCTCGGCGTGGTGATGGGGATCGCCGGGGCAGTGGGCTGGTTCCGGCAGGTGCTGCCGCAGGAAGAGCACGAATTGCTTCCAGTGGCAGATGAAGACATCGAGATTGAGCGCGAGGGGCGCCGCGTGGCGCGCTTTGAGCATGTGCATCCGGTCTCCGGCCGCAGCATGACGCCGATCACGACGTATCCCATCTCTTCAGGCATCAAGGGCGGCTTCGCCGGGGGCACGGTGATGATCGTGCTCGCGGAGATCTACGGCGTGGTGCGCTTCCACAGCATCTGGTATGTGGTGAACCTGCTGGGCGGCGCGGGCGTTGCGGGCTGGAATACGCCGACGGAACACGATCTGGCTAAGTTCCATCTTGCGGCATTCCTGATCGCGATCGTGATCCATACCGCATCGTCATTTCTGGTGGGATTGCTCTACGGGGCGCTGCTGCCGATTCTGCCGCGGCATCCGATTGTGCTCGGCGGACTGATCGCGCCGGCGTTGTGGACTGGACTGCTGCACTCCATACTCGGGCTGCTCAACCCGTTCTTTGACGACCATATCAACTGGTACTGGTTTGCTGTGAGCCAGGTGGGATATGGAGTCGTGGCCGGCTGGGTGGTGGCGCGCGAAGGACGCCTGAAGAGCCTGCAGGGCGTGCCGCTGTCGGTGCGCATGGGCGTGGAGCGGCCGGAGCCACCGCGGCAGGACGGCGAGGACAAGCGATGAGAGCAGGCGTGCTCGCGCTCTCATGCGCATTATTGGCAAGCGGCTGCAGCAAGCTGCCGGGAAAACCGGCGCCGGGGCCGGAGGTGCCACGGCCCGAGAGTGTTCTGTCGTCGAAGGTGCTGTATGCGCAGAACTGTGCAGGCTGCCACGGCGCGGATGGCCTGCAGGGCCCCTCTACGCCGCTGGCTTCACCGGTTTATCAGGCGCTCGTCGATGATGCGCGGATCCGCCAGGTGGTCTCCCAGGGGTTGCCGGGTTCGATGATGCCGCCATTCTCACAACGGTTCGGCGGCGAGCTTACGGATGCGCAGATCGATTCGCTGGTGCACGGCATACGTGCGAACTGGCACAAAGAGAATGCACTGGCAGGCGCGACGACGCCACCTTACGCGGATGACGGAAAGGGAAATGCCAAAGCGGGCGAGAAGGTGTATGCGGACAACTGCGCCAACTGTCACGGACCCGCAGGAGGCAAGGTGGGCGAGGCGGGCTCGATCCTCGATCCGGCCTTTCTGGCCCTGGTGGCGCCGCAGACATTGCGGACCACAGTCATTGTAGGTCGTCCAGACCTGGGGATGCCGGACTGGCGCGACCAGAAGGATGATCCGATGACGCCGCAGGAGGTAAGCGACGTGGTGGCATTTCTGGTGGCGCAGAAGCCCACGCCGACGCCGGAGAGATCACAAGGGCCGGAAGATGTTCACGGTGGAAAGCAGGGCGTGGCACACCAGCCCAAGATGAGTGGAGGAGTGCGATGAATCCGGAGCCTGGTTTACCGGAGCCTGACCGGAAATCCGTTGTGGAGCGCGCCAAGGATGTCGCCAGCGACAAAGAAGAGGGCGTGTCGCGGCGCACTTTCCTGTTCAAGGTAAGCATCGCGATCAATGCGCTGGTGGCGGCTGCCATTGCCACCCCGGTTGTCGGATATCTGCTGGGGCCGATACGGCGCAAGGGACGCTATAACTCCTGGATCGCGCTGGGCAAGGTGAGTGATTTTCGTGAAAACGAAACCGCGTTGGCTACATATCGCAATCCATTCACGAACCCCTGGGATGGCGACACAGGGAAAGTAGCCTGCTATGTGCGGCGCGAGGGCGCCAGCAAATTCACCGTCTTTGCGGTGAACTGCGCGCATCTCGGCTGCCCGGTGCGGTGGTTCCCGCAGTCGGAGTTGTTTATGTGCCCGTGCCATGGGGGTGTGTATTACTCGAACGGCGAACGCGCCGCCGGGCCGCCGGAGCGCGGGCTTTGGACCTATGACTATCGCGTGAACGGCGACACGCTGATGATCGACGCGGGGCAGATGCCGACACTCGCCAACGAAGCCAAACTGGTTAAAGGAATCCTGCCATGCCCTGGTACAAGCAAGCCTACGATTGGGTAGAGCGCCGTGTGCAGCTCGAGGGCTTCGTCAAGGAGTCCATGGAGCACCCGGTGCCCAGCAAGACTGCGAGCTGGTGGTACGTTTTCGGCAGCGCCAGCTTTGTGCTGCTGCTGCTGCAGATCGTCACCGGCATCCTGCTGGCGCTGGTCTACGTGCCCTCGGCCGGGTCCGCGTGGCAGAGTCTGCAGGTCTTGAACCATCAATTACCGCTGGGCTGGTTTCTGCGCGGTATGCACGGTTGGGGATCGAACTTCATGGTCGCCATCGTGCTGATTCACATGTGCCAGGTCTTCATGTTCGGCGCATATAAGTTTCCGCGGGAGCTTACCTGGATACTCGGCGTCTTCCTTCTACTGTTTACCCTAGGCATGGCGTTCACCGGCCAGGTGCTTCGCTTCGACCAGGATGCCTATTGGGGTCTGGGGATCGGCGCATCCATTATGAGCCGCGTCCCGTGGATCGGCAGTCAGTTAGTCCAGTTCATGCTGGGCGGACCCATCATTGCCGGCGCTACGCTCACTCGCTTCTTCACCCTGCACGTTTTCGTACTCCCGGCGCTGATGCTGGCATTTGCCTCGCTCCACACCTGGTTGGTGCTGAAGCTTGGCATCAATGAGTGGCCGACGCCCGGTCGTCTGGTAAAACGCGAGACCTATATCCAGGAGTACAACGAGCTCTCGCACAAGGATGGCGTGCCCTTCGTGCCCGGCGCGGTGTGGAAGGACGCGATGTTCGCCGCGGGCATCGTTCTGGCGGTTGCGATCTGCGCGTTGATTCTTGGCCCGATCGGGCCGACCGGCGTGCCGGATCCGACGATCGTGCAGACGGTCCCCAAACCGGATTTTTTCTTTCTCTGGATCTATTCGGCACTCGCTTTCCTGCCGCCGGCGATTGAGACGCCGCTCATGTTTATCGCGCCGGCGATCGCAGTGATTGCCATGCTGGCACTGCCGTTCATTGCCGGCGTCGGCGAGAAGAGCTGGCATCGCCGTCCGGTGGCGGTAATCGTATTGGTCGTCATGGCTGTCGGTTTCGCGACCCTTACTCACCTCGGCACATATGTTCCGTGGAGCCCGCAGATGGATGGATGGAGCGCCGATCCGGTTCCCATCCACTTCGTGCAGGGAACAACGCCATTGGAGCGGCAGGGCGCGATCGTTTTCCAGGAAAAGCAGTGCCGCAACTGTCACCAGGTAGGCGGGCTCGGAGGGCGGCGTGGGCCGTCGCTGGATGATGTCGCGACCCGTCTTACGGAAGACCAGTTGGTGCGCCAGGTGATACAGGGCGGCGGGAATATGCCGGCCTATGGCAAAACTCTGTCTCCGCCACAGGTAACAGCGCTGGTAGCGTTTCTGGAGACGCTGCATCCTGCGAATCAGCCGGTAGCCATTGATGCGTCGCGGCACGTTGCGGAGACAAACAATCCGGCGCCCAAAGAACCGGTGGAGGCAGTCCGTCCTTAGGGCCGTTTTCAAATATGGCGTTCTCAGTGCATGAGAGGCGCAGCTTTCTTTAACGAAAAGCTGCGCCAGCGTTGCCAGGCACTTTGTGAAAACGGTCTAGGCGGTATTGTCGTTTGGAGTTTGCGGTGAATCCTGATCTGTCAGACGCGATTGCGGCCTCGTGGAGCTTTCCCCTATGGGCCACGCTATCGTTGTTACTGACAGCGATCGTGTACTGGCGCGGATGGCGTGTTGCGCGTCTCACTCGCCCTGTGAAACTACCGGGCTGGCGCGCCGTTTCCTTCTTCGCGGGGCTTGCGGCAATCTGGCTTGCGATTGCTTCTCCGCTCGATGTGTTGGGCAATTGGCTGCTGCTGGCACATATGGCGCAGCATCTGGTGCTGATGTCTGTTGCGCCGCCGCTGCTGCTGCTGGGTGCACCCACGGTTCCGTTGCTGCGCGGTTTGCCGCGTGGCTGGGTGCGCGATGGACTCGGGCCGCTCTTTTCATCGCGCACAGTTCACGCGATCGGTCGCTTTCTCACGCATCCGGCGACCGGATGGATTGCGATGAACGTAGCGTATATCGGTTGGCACGTGCCGCCGGCATATGAGCTTGCGCTGCGCTCTCCGGCATGGCACGAGATTGAGCACGCATGTTTCCTATTTACCTCGCTGCTTTTCTGGTGGACCGTCTTGCAGCCGTGGCCCAGCCGCACGCGATGGTCGCGCTGGGCGGCGGTGCCCTATCTCATTACGGCGGACCTGGTGAATACGGCCCTTTCGGCATTCCTCGCCTTCTCCGGCCGCGTGCTGTATCCAACGTATGCGGCTGCGCCGCGCATTTTCGGATTGACTGCCATGCAGGACCAGGCGGCAGCGGGCGCATTCATGTGGGTCGTCGGATCGGCGATCTACCTGGTGCCGGCCATCGGCGTCACGATGGCGCTGTTGTCGCGGCGCACTCCGCGGCATGGCCTTGTGACCATCGGAGGCACGCCGGCCGCGGGAAGAATTCGGCCGCATGGATTCGATCTGCTGCGAGTGCCGATGATCGGCGGATTCCTACGCACGCGCTACGGAAGGCAATCGTTGCAGGTGATCAGTTTGATCGTGATGGTGATTGTGATTGCTCACGGCCTTATTGGGCATCCGATGGCGGCCATGAACCTGGCCAGCGTGGCGCCGTGGAATATTCTGCGGGCCTTGGGTGTGCTGGCGCTGTTGTTCGTGGGGAATCTCTTCTGCATGGCCTGCCCGTTCACGTTGCCGCGTGAGCTGGCGCGCCGCATGGGCTGGGCACGCCTGAAATGGCCGCACTGGCTGCGCGTGAAATGGGTTGGCATCGCATTGATGCTGGCATTTTTCTTCGGCTATGAGCGCTTTGCGTGGTGGAACAGTCCGGCGCGAACCGCGTGGCTCCTGATTGCCTATACAGGTACTGCATTCCTGGTGGACAGCTTGTTTCGCGGCGCCAGCTTCTGCAAATATGTCTGCCCCATCGGGCAGTTCAATTTTGTTGGTTCGCTGTTCTCGCCTGCGACGCTGAAGATACGCAGCGCATCGACGTGCAGCACATGCGCGACCCGCGATTGCATTCGCGGCAATGAACGGCAGCGGGGCTGTGAACTGGAACTGTATCTGCCGGAGAAGCGCAGCAACGCGGACTGCACGCTGTGCATGGATTGCGTGAAGGCGTGCCCGCACGACAACATCGGAGTCTTGCCGCGCAGCATGACCCAAGATGTGCTGGCCGAGACGCCGACTTCGTCACTGGGACGTTTATCGCGCAGGACAGACGTAGCTATCGCAGCGCTTGTGATGGTGATGGCCGGCTTTGCCAACGCGGCCGTGATGGTGGCGCCGGGAGCTGAATTTCTAGCGGCTGCGGGAAGGCGCGTTCCGTGGCTGGCAACAAACCTGGGGAGCTTTGCTGGTGTGGTCGCGGGCACGCTTCTGGCCATTGGCATTGTGTGGCTTGTCTCTCAGATCGTTCGCGGCGACCAGTCGCGGCGGGAGGCATTCTGCCGCAATGCGTTGGCGCTGGCGCCACTGGGCCTTGGGATGTGGGCGGCACATCTGCTCTTTCATCTGCTGATGGGCGTGCCGTCATGGCTGCCATTGGTGCAGCAGGCGGGGCAGGATTTCGGCCTGCGGCTGGCTTGGTGCGCCACATTGGGATGCAGGTGCAGGTGTGCTGCAGGGAAATGGTCTGTTGCAGTTACAACTTCTCTTTCTGGATGGCGGTCTGCTGCTCTCGCTTTACCTGGCATGGCGGATGGCTGCGAATACGGATGGGGTGAAGCGCCTGCGCGCCGCAATGCCGCTTACGCTTCTCACCATCGCTCTCTACGGCTTCGGCTTCTGGCTTCTCCTACAACCGATGCAGATGCGCGGCATGATGATGGGTGGCATGTGAAGCGCTTGATCGTTGCTCTCATGCTCGCCGGCGCCGCGACTGCAGCGCATGCTGACGGCGGCAGGCTGCAGATGCGGCAGGCGGCGGGGCCGTTTGTCGTCTCGCTGTTCACGACGCCGGAATCGCTGGGCGTCGGACAGGCTGACTTCAGCGTGATGGTTGAAGAGCAGGGCGGTAGCAACGTTCTGCTGGATGCGGATGTCGTGATCACGCTGACTTCGGAGGACGGGGAGAGCCAGCCTATCGTCGCACATCTCTCGCATGCGCATGCGACAAACCGCCTGCTCCAGGATGCGGTCGTCGAGTTGCCGCATGCGGGTCGATGGCGCGCCGTCATTCAGGTAAACGAGGCGGGGCGCCACGCCAGCACGGCAGACGATCTAACGGTGGGCGATCACTCTGCGCTGCGCGGCACGGTTTGGGTGTTTGCGCTGCTGCCAGTCTGTGCGATCGGGTTGTTTGCGTGGGTGCAGGTTGGGAAGACAACGGCCCGACGTCGCAGATGGCTCCCACAGACCTAGCTCGGGCCGCGTGACCGCAGCGCTTTCTATCGTTATAGTGAAGAGTTTGCTTGATGCACTACTATGACGAATCCTTCCGCTCCTCTTCTGCTTGATGGTGCGCCTCTAACGCTGGAGCAACTCGATGCCGTTGCTGCTGCGCGACTGCATGTGGAGATCGCTCCTGCTGCTCAGAAGCGAATGCTCGCTTCGCGTGCGGTTGTCGATCGGGCTGCCGCGGGAGATGCCGCGGCGTATGGCATCAACACCGGCTTCGGCAAACTGGCCGAGGTGCGCGTTCTGCCCGATCAGGTAGCCGCGCTGCAGCAGAACCTGGTGCGCAGCCATTGCTGCGGTGTCGGCGAGCCGCTGAGCGAGCCTGAAGTCCGCGGCATGCTATTGTTGCGCGCCAATGTGCTGGCCAAGGGCTGCAGTGGCGTACGCACGCAAGTGGCCGATTTGCTCGTGGCGATGCTCGAGCATCGGATGCATCCTGTGGTGCCGTCGCGCGGTTCTGTGGGCGCCAGCGGCGATCTTGCTCCGCTCGCGCACCTGGCGCTGGCGCTGATCGGCGAAGGCGAACTGTTCGTGGAAGGCAAGCGTGCGCCGGCGGCGATTGCGCTGGCCACTGCCGGGCTTTCGCCACTGCGTTTGCAGGCGAAAGAAGGGTTGGCGCTGCTGAACGGCACGCAGGCGATGGCCTCTGTGGGCGGGCTGAGTTTGTTTCACGCGCAACGCGTCGTGCGGCTCTTCGACTTGGCGGGGGCGATGTCGCTGGAAGGACTGCGCGGCACGCCGGCGGCCTTCGATGCGCGCATCCACGAGGCGCGGCCGCATGCCGGGCAGATCGCGGCTGCGGCACATCTGCGCGGGTTGATGGAGCAGAGCGAGATCCGCGAATCGCACCGGCTGAACGATCCGCGCGTTCAGGATGCGTATTGCCTGCGCTGCATGCCGCAGGTGCATGGCGCGGTGCGCGGCGTGCTGGACCATGCGGCGGCGGTTGTTGAAACAGAGACCGGCTCCGCAACGGACAATCCGCTGATATTCACGACGGGCGGTGATAGCGGGGACATTCTCTCCGGCGGCAACTTCCATGGCGCTCCGCTGGCGTTTGCGCTGGATTATGCGGCGATCGGGTTGGCCGATCTGCTCAGCATCAGCGAGCGGCGCATCGACCGGCTGATCAATCCCGACATCAATGAGGGCCTGCCCCCGTTTCTGTCGGACCATCCAGGGATTTCGTCGGGGTTCATGATCGCCCACGTCACCGCTGCTGCGCTGTTGAACGAGGCGAAGGTGCTGGCGCATCCAGCGAGTGTGGATTCCGTGCCAACGTCGGGTGGTAAGGAGGACCACGTTTCGATGGGAATGACCGCTGCGCTGAAACTGCGCCAGGTCGTGGAGAATGCCGAGACGGTGCTGGGGATCGAACTGATGACAGCGGCGCAGGCGCTGGAATTTCGTTTGCCGTTGCGCGCCGCGCGGCAGGTGGAGGCGGCACGGGCACGGGTGCGTGAGTTTGTTGCGCCGCTGCGCGAAGACCGGGTGCTGGCGGGTGACATTGCGAAGCTGGCGACGGCGATTCGTGCCGGGGCTTTCGACGACTGGCTGGGGTGACCCCCCTCCCCCTCCCGCCACCGGAGGCTGGCTCATAAATGGCTATTTTCATCGGGTTAGGAGCTCTTCCGTAGGCTAAATTCGTCTTTCTAAAGGATTTATCGCTAAATTCCTCCTGGAGAAAGGGGTTATGAAAGACCGAAAGCCACGGCACGAGTCCGTGGCTTTCAGTTTCATTCAACCCTGATTCAAGGTTAGCAAATTGGTCATCAGATCCGGCAGGTTTGTTACGAATTATGAAGATTGAATTCGGTTTTGGGACTGCCTGCACGGTGCAAGCTTGCGGTCGATGGAGTTGTTTGGGTGGCACTCGAAATGACTTCCAGCCAATTTCTCGTTCGGTTTATGAGAAGGACTTCTTCAGCGGCTCCCAGTAGTGTGCCTTCCACCCCCACTCCAGATGAAGGAAGTCACCTTCCGGAAAACCTGTGTGATCGAGAATGACGGTGGTTTGGGAGTCGTGAGGTCTCAGCTCGAATCTGACGATTGAATAGACGCCAGGTTCCCATGAGGCAGGACGCCATGCCTGGACGATCCGCTGATTAGGGATCAGCTCTATGCTGCGACCCTCGATGAGCTTGCCGAAAGTAGTGAAGGCGCCGCCTGCGCGGGGGTCGATCTCGGCGGGCGCGCCGGTGAGCGCAGCGAACTGCTTTGAGCTGAGAAGCAATTCGTAGATGCGCTGCGGAGAGGTCTTGAGAACGATTTCGTCATGCAGCGATGTGCGCATGGAAGTGGCGGAAGACCCAGTCATTACCGGGGCGCGATGGTAATGCGGAGTTTCATTCGAGAAGCAGTGAACTTGCGAGGATTCCTGCCGATAGCAATGGCAGCGCCGTTGACGAGTTGCCGCCGGGTCAGGCTGCGCTGGGACGAAGCACCATATTGCGGTGCCGAATTCGTTTTCACTCGCATGTTTCCTCCGAAGAGTTTTCTGGTTAAGCCCAAAGCATCGGAACACGCGGAGAAATTATGTTCAAGATCATCTTTTCGCTCGTCACAGCAATAGCCATAGGTGAATACTGCACCGGAAGTAAGGAGAACTATGCCTTATCCGAATGGTCATCGCGCGGAACCAAGGAAAAAGATTGTTGAGAGCGCGCGCAGGCTCTTCAACCGTCACGGTTTCGATAGTATTTCGGTCGATCAGATCATGGCGGGGGCGGGATTGACCCGCGGGGGATTCTATAGCTATTTCGAGAGCAAGAGCGATCTTTATGTCGAGGTGCTGGGATGCTTCTTCACCGATCCGGAATGGAAGAACTACTGGGAAGGCGTGGACGTTGATCTAAGCTCAGCGGACGCAGGGCCGCAGGTGGTCCGCGCATATCTCTCTCGCCAGCATTTCGAGGACGTGGAGAATTCGTGCCCCATGGTGGCGTTGCCGACCGATGTTTCGCGCAGCGGAGAGAGTGCGAAGCGTGCTTTCGAAACTGTGTTTCAGGCAATGGTCAGCGTGCTGGAGCGCAGCTTGAAAGAGAACGGACGGTCTCGCCGGATCACCGCCCAGGCCATGGCAGCGTTGTGCGTCGGCGGCATGGTAGTGGCTCGCGCAATGGACAATCGCGAAGTTGCGGATGAGCTTCGGGAGGCGTGTATGACGGTCACGCTTGAGCTTGGGGGCTGGGACAAGGGCAGCAAGTCCGGGGCTGAGAAGGGGCGAGGCCAGAAGGAACGACACAGCAAGACTGAACAACCCAATGGGAAATTCGGGAATGGACGATATATCCCATCCTGACCGTCTGGGGTGGGTTGAGCTTCCGAGTACAAGATTCGCGCCGTTCGAAGTGTGTGGTTCGGCTTGCCCGGATAACTTTTATTGGAACGCGTCGATTTCGCGCGTACCTCTCCTTGACAGCTTAGGAGAGGCGATTCTAGACTCCTAAGCAATTTAGGAGGATCCTTGGGCGAACAGGCACAGCTACTTCCCGGGACGTTGGATCTTTTGATCCTGAAGGCGGTCTCGCTGGGGCCGCTGCATGGCTATGGGGTGCTGCTGCGCATCGGTCAGATCACCGGCAGCGCTCTGCTGATCGAGCAGGGAGCTCTCTATCCGGCGCTCTTCCGGCTGGTACGGCAAGGACTCTTGAAAGCGAGTTGGGGCACGTCCGAGAACAATCGCCGCGCGAAGTTTTACGAGTTAACGACCGGCGGCCGGAAACGGCTGCGCGAAGAGACAGATGGGTGGAACCGGCTGGTTGCGGCGATTGCAACTGCGCTGGCCGCCCGGCCGGAGGAGATATGAGCTTCGTTGATTGCCTGAGATCGCTCTTTCATCGCTCGTCGAAGAACGCCGAGATGGAAGAGGAGCTGCGCTCGCACATTCAGCATCGCGCGGATGATCTGGAGCGATCAGGTCTTTCGCATGCCGAGGCCGAGCGGCGGGCGCGTGTGGAGTTTGGTGGCTATGAGCGTTACCGGCAGGAGACCTACGAAGCCGCGGACAGCCATTTTTTCGAGCGGCTGGCGCAGGATGTGCGGTATGGGCTTCGCGCGTGCTGGCGAAGTCGCCGGGCTTCACGGTGGTTGCGGTTCTTACGCTGGCGCTGGCGATTGGCGCGAACGCCGTGGTGTTCAGCATGCTCAATGGACTGGTGCTGCAGCCCTTAAATGTGCCGCGGGCGAAGAGCATCGCCATGATTGAGCAGGGTGATGGTACCCCGATGCACTCGTATCCGGATTATCTCGATCTGCGTGAGCGCAACCGCGGCTTCGACGATCTGATCGCGTACCAGATCACGCGCGCAGGGCTGGAAAAGGGAGGCAACGCTGTTCCGGCGTGGCTCTACGAGGCGAGCGGAAATTATTTCGACGCGCTGGGCATTCAGCCGTATCTCGGGCGATTCTTTCACTTGTCCGATGAGCACGGCCCGAACAGCAGCCCGTACATCGTGCTGAGCTATGCGTACTGGTCAAGCCACTTTGGCGGAGATCGCGATGCGGTGGGGCGCACGGTGCAGTTGAACAAGCATCCGTACACCATTCTGGGTGTGGCTGCGCCAGAGTTCCGTGGAACGGAGTTGTTTTTCACGCCGGATTTCTGGGTGCCGTTGATTGACCAGGAGCAGGTGGATGGCTGGAGCAATGTGAAATCGCGTAGCAGCCGCAGTATGGAACTAGTGGGACACCTGAAGGCGGGTGTGACGCCGGGGAAGGCGACCGCCGATCTGAACTCTGTGGCGGGGTATTTGAAGAAGGCGTATCCAAAGGATGACGACGGGATGAGTTTCAAGCTGGCGCGGCCTGGGCTGGTGGGCGACGTGCTTGGCGGGCCGGTGCGGGCGTTCCTTGCCGGGCTGATGGCGCTGGCGGGATTGATCCTGCTGGCGGCGTGCGCAAACCTGGGCAGCTTGTTTGCTGCGCGCGCAGCCGACCGGTCGAGAGAGATTGCGTTGCGGCTGGCGCTGGGATCGAGCCGCAAACGGATTCTGCGGCAACTGCTGACGGAAGCGTTGCTGGTTTCCTTGATGGGAGGCGCTGCGGGGCTGCTGGGCAGTGTGTTGCTGCTGCGGTGGCTGAGCGTGTGGCAGCCGGTGTCGACTTTTCCCGTTCGTGTGCCGGTGAGCCCGGATTGGCACGTGTATGCAGTCGCCGTGCTGCTGGCGGTGGCGAGCGGACTGCTGTTTGGCGTGGTTCCGGTACGGCAGGTGCTGCGCGCGAATCCCTATGAGGTGGTGAAAGCGGGCTCGACTGGCGTGGCTGGGCGGCGGTTCACGGTGCGTGACTTGTTGCTGGTGGTGCAGATCGCGATCTGCGCGGTGCTGGTGACGTCCTCGCTGGTGGCAGTGCGGGGGCTGGTGCGCTCGCTGCACAGCAATTTTGGATTTATGCCGCAGGGCGCGATGCTGGTGGACACCGATCTGGATATGGCGGGGTACAGCGGTGACCGGGTGTCGATCATGCAGCGGCGCGCGATCGAGGCGATAGCGGCAATTCCGGGCGTGACGGCCGTAGGATTGGTGGACCGGCCGCCGCTGGGGCTGGGATTCAGCACCTCGGCTGTCTTCAAAGACACTGTGACAGATACGAAGGCGTCGAATGCAGCGGCCGAGGCATATCAATTCCACATCTCGCCGGGCTACATCCATGCCGCGGGAACAACGCTGCTGACAGGGAGAACGTTGACCTGGCATGACGATAAGAATGCGCCGCATATCGCGGTGGTAAATGCAGAATTTGCGCGCAAGGTCTTCGGTTCTGTGAAGAATGCGGTGGGCGGGTATTACAAGCTAGGGGACGGGGCGCGCATCCAGGTGGTGGGGATTGTGGAGGACGGAAGATACGGGACGCTGACGGAAGAGCAGCAGCCGGCGATGTTCTTTCCGATTCTGCAGATGCCGACGAGCTCGACCACGCTGGTGGTGCGATCGGACCGTGGCCTGCAGCAACTGGTGACTTCTCTGCAGGACACGCTGCACAAGCTGGATGCGGGGTTGCCGTTCACGATTACGACGTGGACAAAGGAGCTGGACAGCGCGATGTTTGCCTCGCGAATGGCGACGGTTTCGCTGGGCGTGCTCGGAGTGCTGGGGGCGATGCTGGCGGTGACGGGCATCTTCGGGATGGCGGCGTACTCGGTGAGCCGGCGGCTGCGCGAACTGGGCATTCGCATCGCGCTGGGGGCGCAGCGCAGGGAGGTGCTGGGCGCGGCGCTGGGGCGGGCGTTCCGGCTGCTGGTGTATGGCTCCGTCGCAGGGCTGGTGCTGGGGCTGGCGGCGACGAAGGTGCTCGGCGTTCATCGTGTATCAGGCTTCGCCGCGCGATCCGCTGGTGCTGTGCGGCGTGGTGCTGATCATGCTGCTGCTGGGGCTGGTTGCCGCGTGGATTCCGGCGCGGAACGCGCTCAAGGCCAGTCCGCTGATGTTGCTGCGCGAGGAGTGATAGAGAAAGCTCTACGGCGCTCCGAAGGATGGAGGCTCGTCGCCTTTCTCTGAGCCCGAGCTCTTGTTAGGCGTTGTGCCGAGCTCGAATTCAAGCGTGCCGCCTTTGAGCGCAAAGCTTTCAGGGAGCCAGGTCTCTGTGGCCGGCCTCCCGTTCACCCTCAGCGATTGCACGTAGGGAGCATTCGTTGCGGCGGCGCGGGCGATGACGTGCACGTCTCCATTGGTACGGTGCACGGTGACCTGGGTAAAGATGGGGCTGCCAAGGACGAGCTCGGCGCGGCCGGGGATTTCCGGATAGAAGCCCATCATGGCGAAGACCGCCCATGAAGACATCTCACCGAGATCGTCGTTGCCCGGGATGCCGTTGGGCGCGTTCTTCCAGATGGTGTTGAGCACCTGGCGGACGAGCTGCTGCGTTTTCCAGGGCTGGCCGGCGAAATCGTAGAGCCATGGCGTTTCGATGGACGGCTCGTTGTCGAGCTCGGCGTGGAGCGGGCCGGCTTTCGTAACCGCGGGTGCACCTTTTGCGTCGTAGAAGAAACGGTCCAGGCGGCCGACCGCTTTGTCGCGGCCGCCCATCTGCTCGAAGAGGCCGGCGACGTTGAAGGGGACCATCCAGACATATTGTGCGGCGCTGCCTTCGACGAAGCCGTCTTCCGTCGATGGAGTGAAGTCGCGCGGCGCCTTGTCGTTGTCGTCCTGCACTTTGGGCCAGGTGCCGTCGGCATTGCGGTTCATGAAGTAGCCGCCGTCGGGTGCGGCGTTTGGATTCCAGATGTTCTTCCAGTACTGCGCGCGCTCGAGGAAGCGGTGCTGGACGGAGGTCTCACCTAGGTGGCCGGCGAGCGCGGAGATGGAGAACTCGGCGGTGACATCTTCGAGCGTGTCTGCGGCCGGACCCCATGCGGGCGCGCCGGCGGGGATGTAGTGGAGTTTGAGCCACTGATCGAGGCCGGGGCGCTGGCCGACGCACTCGACCGGACAGCCGTCGTGGCTGAGATCTTCCTTCGTGGGAACGTCGGCTGCACGCACCAGCGATTGCAGGGCCGCGCGTGCGTCGAAGGCGCGGCCGCCGAAGGCATAGATGTCTGCGATGGCCGGAGCCGCCGGGTCGCCATTCATCACGTGGGTTGCGCCGCTGAGATGCGTCCAGCGGTCCCATCGGCCGTGGTCCTGCTGCGACTGATTGTAGAGGCTCTGCGCGATGTCGCTGCCGCGCTTGGGATTGAGCCATGTTAGCAACTGAAACTGTGACCGATACACATCCCAGCCGGAGAAGTTGGCGTACTGGACTGTTTGGCCAGAGGCTACGTGGTGGACCTTGTGGTCCATGCCGGTGTATTCGCCGTTGATGTCGCTGTAGGTAGTGGGCGTCATGCTGGCATGGTAGAGGGCCGTGGTGAAGACGCGGCGCTGCTCGTCTGTGCCGCCTTCAATTTCGATTTGCGAGAGCTGCTTGTTCCATGCAGTGCGGGCGCGGGCGGCGACCCCTTCGTATGTGGTGGCGGCTATGGATTCGGCTTCGAGGTTGGTGCGGGCGTTGGCCTCGCTGACGTAGGAGATGCCGACGCGCACGCGGACCTTGCCACCCTGGCCGAAGCCGACCCATACGCCGGAGCCGTGCCCGGCCTCCGGAAAGCCTTTGGGGCCGAAGCCCGTGCCTCCTTCGGAGGTAGTGCCGTCCGGGCGTGACGGTCGTGTCCTTCCATGCGCCGGTCTCGGTGATGGGCCGGTCGAACTTCGCGATGAAGTAGAGGGTGTAGTACGGGCGACGATCTTCCGTGCCGATGTAGCCGCAGAAGTTGCCGCTCGTCACCGACCCGGTGACGATTCCGGCGGCGCGATCGATCTGAGTGTGCGCTGCGGTTGAGCCGACTTCGGAATCCGAGGTGCGCACGAGGATGCGGGCCGGCTTGCCGGCGGGGAAGGTGAAGGTCGCGGCGCCCATGCGCGTTGCGGCGGCGAGCGCAACCTGGACGCCATTGCCGAGCCTGATCTGATACGAGCCGGGTTCGGCCTTCTCATTGGCGTGGCTGAAGTCGGCCGCGTAGGTGTGGCGGAAGTCTTTCGACGGCGATTCCGAGATCGCTTCGGTGATGGGCATCAGCGGCACGTCGCCCGAGGCGCCTGCGCAGCCCCAACCCTCGACGTTGGTCAGGCTGAAGCCGCGAATCTGCTTTGCGCGGTATTCATAACCGCCGGGCGCGGCGATCGGTCTCTTCGTATTGACCGGCGTGGCTTCCGGGCTGAACTGCACCATGCCGAAGGGCATGGTGGCGCCGGGGAAGACGTTGCCGCCGTTGGTGGTGCCGACGAGGGGGTTGACCAGCGATGCCGGATCGGAACTGGCGCCAGAGGCGGTCGTGGGACACGCGGCGGCGAAGGTGAGAGCGGCGGTCAGCAGAAAACGGCAGGAGATTCGGGGGACGGCGGGCATGTTCTGTAGAGTACGGCATGTGTGAGCGGCGAGTTTCCGCTGGAGAGTCCCGACCTGGGAATTGAATATTGGCTCGCCGATTGGCGCTTCAGGGTACGGAAGTTATGGAAGACGAGTGGCGTGGTCCATGGATTGCGTGAGCCGTCCGGATGGTGCAGGTTCCCGGGACGGATCGTCGTATATATAACATTTCTAGAAGGATACCGAGGGTATTGGCGTCCTTTGGCGACCGGTGACGGAGATAACACATTCGTGGGGCAGGGCCGAGCGAAGGAAGCACTGTGATTACGGAGGTAATTTGCCGAAAGTGGGACTCGGCCCCAATCTGGCACCGAGGTGGACGTATGAAGACTCTGACCGCTTTGGTGATGCTTGTCGGGCTCTCGGCTTCTGCGCAGACCCCTAGCCTGCAGGGCGCGAGCGTTGATTTTGACACCCTGATGAGCATGCATTCCCTGGGTGAAAAGGTTGTGATGCAGGCCTTCAACGGCGGCGCATGCCAGGTGACTCCGCTCTCTGACCTGCCGGTGGCTGTACGCAGCGTCTTCGGACGCGAGGTTTCCTCCATTTTTGTGGGCCAGTCACCGCTGGCGGCCCATTTCATCGCGAGCGATATCGACAAGACCTACTTCTCGAACGGCACGGTGGTGGTTTCGCTGTGCTCGCACCTGAAGCCGGGCGAGGAACTGGATGCGATGCGCAAAACGGCAGAAAAGCATGGCGTGCCGAATGCAGCGCATCTTTCCTGGGTCTGGGAGACGCTCTCGTTCGACCAGAGCACGCATCAGGAGACCGTGCTGTCGCGCTTCTACCTGGATGAGCACGGGATGCTGATGAAGGCGCTGGGCGAGTTGTTCCCGGGGCTGCCGGCGCTGATGACTATTCCGCAGAACAGTCCTGCCTTCCATCAGGACGTCGCAAACTTCCTCGAAAGCCATCATCCGCCGGTGCAGTCGGCGCAGATGGCGCAATCCACCGAGACTGCTACACGATAAACCCTTTGTCACCCCGAGCCCTCGGGCCGCCAGTTGAGTTTTCAGATCCGCCTTTCCGTATCCGCCGGATAGGCGACTGATGAGCTCCTGGCGGGTCGGGGGCTCGTTTTTTTACAGGTGCTCCGCAACGGTGCTGATATGGGAGAGCCGTTAGAGCGGTGACGGTCTTAGCGTAAGCGCCGCAGACTCTCGACGGAAGGAACGAAATAATAGGACCCGGTCAGCGGCTGGGTATAGCGTGTGAGCGCATCACGCGTGCCGTTGACGAGGCCCGCCATGCTATCGAGCATTCTGGAAAGCCGCTTCTGGTCTGCGCTGAATCCGACGAACATGGTGCCATGGTTGTCGACGTTTCCGTAGGGCATGTTGCGACGAAAGATATTCCCAAACTCATCCTGATCCGTGCTGGCGACATGCGAGTCCGCCGGCTTGTTCTCAAGCTCGATGCTGTCGAGCTTGGTGCGTCCCATGATGAGCTCCTGCTGTTTGACTGGCAGAGCTTCCCACTCGGCTGTCTTGTGCTTCCACTTTTGCAGCAACAGGACAGAGCCGGCGGCACCGGGAACGCCCTCAGGCAGCAGTGCATCGCCAGGAGCGTCGAGCAGCGTCGGATTCTCTGTGCCGTCGATGAAGCCGGTAAGATCGCGATCGTGCCGGTAAGGCCAACTCGAGGTCTCTTCACCCAGCGAGGCCTGGCCAGCGAGGTCATGAATGACCGAGCGGGCCATATCGAAGAGAACATCATAAGCACTGCCGGACAGCCATACCAGCGCATCATGTTGCGTGGCCGGCATCACGAATCCTTCCGTGCCCTGGACCTTGTTGTTGAAGCCCTCCACGCCCGGTGGGGCGTCCTCCGGGACAACATCGCGCCAGAGCTCAGGCCGAAAGCCGATGACGAAGTTCACTCCTCCCGTGGTGGTCCGTGGTTCACGGATCGCGGAGATTGTAGAGGCGAACTCTTTGCCTTTCTTCGCGTCCAGAATGTCGAACTCCAGGTACGCGTGAGAAGAAGTTCCAAGAGCGAAGATTCCAGCCTGCGGCGTGTACATGCGGGCATTATATGGGGCACGAACTTAGCCAAAGTCACTGAGCGCCATCGCGGAAGTGAGTTTTCGTCGATAGGATTTCTCAATAAATTGAGATCACGCGGGTGTCGCAGTTCGACTGGATTTCAGATGTAGCCCAGGCTTAAAGCTCAGAGTCGAGTTCGCGAAGGCGGTCAAAGACACCGAGGACCACACGGTCGCAATTGGCGCCCATAAACGGGAAGGCGCTTTTGCGACTCGGACCTACGCGCGCAAAGAGATGATCGCGTACGAGGGCGCGGCCGCGGTGCAGGCGAACTTTCACATTCTCTTCCGTCAATTCAAGCGCCGCCGCAGTTTCCGCGGTGCTGAGCTCTTCAATATCCCGCAGCATGATGACGGTGCGGTAGGGCGCCGGAAGATCGAGGACGGCTTCTTCGAGGAGCCTGCCCATCTCGGCGATGGCGGCCCGCTGCTCAGGATCAGGCGAGGTTTCTGCAATCGCTGCGTCTGCAGTGCTGGTTTTGGAATTCATGAAGCCATCCTCATCCCGACCGTTCTCTTCAAACTGCTGGCTGCGCTTGCGCTGTTGCAGCCGGCGGAGCGCCTCGTGCACCGCGATGCGGGTCAGCCAGATGGAGAATGGCGCGTGTCCGGCGAACTGGTCGAGGTGCTGGTACGCGCGAACATACGCATCCTGGATCACATCTTCGGCTTCGGATTCGTCCCGCAGAATGGCCCTCGTCACGCGATAGAGCCGCTGGTTGTAGCGGCGCATGATGATCTCGTACAGGCCGGTGTCTCCGGCGCGCACGCGCGTGACGATTTCCTGATCGGTCCAGCTCTCCAGCCGCGCGCGTTCCAGCGTTCCCAGAATTTCCATGACTCTGAATGGATAGAGCCGCAAAAGGCGAAAAGGTTACAGTAGGACGGCAATTTATGAAAAAGGACCTGCAGTTGTAACCAAATCAGGGGCTGCCCGCTCTTCTGGGCAGGGCGAGCGATGAAGAATTCCGAGGATGGTCTGAACAATAGTCTCGACGGCAATCTTAACGTCGGCTGGTGGGCGCTGAAGATCGGCCTTGGAGTGGGGCCGATCGTGGCGGGCCTGGATAAATACTTCAACAAGCTGGCGGACTGGGAGATGTATCTGAGCCCGGCGGCGATCAAGGTTCTGCCGGTCAGCGGCGCGACCTTCATGCATATTGTGGGCGTGGTGGAGATCGTTGCGGGGTTGATCGTGCTGAGCCGCTGGACCAGGGTGGGAAGCTACATCGTGATGGCGTGGCTGTTGGCGATTGCGCTGAACCTGGTTACGACGGGGATGTTCTACGACCTGGCGATGCGCGACGTAGAGATTGCTATCGGCGCATTTGCACTGGCGCAATTGACCGCGGCGCGCGAGCGGCAGGGGGAAACGAAAGAGTCGGCGGCTACTGTATCAACGGCGCAGCTTGCAGGGATACAGTAGCTCTGTTCTGAAGTTAGAGTGCAACGGAGGACGTAATGAAGAAACTTGTTTCGGCGATGGTGTTGCTTGGTGCGTGGGCGGTGCCTGCGCTTGGTGCGGCGACGAGCTATCAGAATGTGCCGCTGCTGGACGTTGGCTGCTCAAAGAAGGCAGCCGCTAACCCGGATGCGCATACACGCGATTGCGCGATGACGTGCGCGAAGAGCGGCTTCGGCATCGTGACCAGCGACCAGCATTTCCTGAAGTTCGATCCCGCCGGAAATGCAAAGATTCTGGACGAGCTGAAGGCATCCTCGAAGAAAGATCATCTTCGCGTCAATGTGAACGGCGACGTCGAGGGCGATATGCTGAAGGTGACCTCGGTGACCCTGCTGTAGCGAACCGCTGCGTGCTGCCGCCAGCTTATTGGGAGCGGGTGAAGACTGAGCTGTGTTCGGGTGCGAGGTTTTCGATCAGAACCTGATTTTTATCTGGCGAGAACTTTGCACCTCGGCGGCCGAGGCCGGTGCTTTCACTGGCGAAGTAGTAGGTGAACGTATCGCCATCCCAGTGGGTGAGCTCGTAGTAGGCGCCGCGGGGCGGAAGACGCAGGACGAGGCGATTGTCTGCGACTGAGACTTCAAGGGTTCCGAAGTATTCGTTCGAGTATTTACCGGCATACGCACTGAGCGGACGGGCGGCTTTGGGAGTGGCAGGAGCCGGGAGGGTCGCGTAGTCGGGCGAAGCGTTCTGCGTCTGGGCGATCATCTGGTCCATAACATGCGCGATGAGCGGGAGATAGTCGCGCTGCTGCTTGCCGTAGTGGAGATAGTCAAGAAAGGTGAGGCAGATCGACTCGGGCAGGCCGACCGGTGTGCTGTTGGTCAGGGCAAGAATGCCGATGTGCTCCTCGGGAACGATGTAGACGGCGGTCGCGGTGCCGAGAAAGAAAGCACCGCTGTGGGCGACCTGGTCGTGGCCCAGAGCGTCTTTTCCAACATCCCAGCCCAGACCGTAGTACTGATTGCCAGGACATACTTTGGGCTTTGACGGGTCGGCAGGCACGCGGCAGACCTGAGGCTTGTGAGTTTCGGCGAGCGCGTTGGCATCGACGAGCTGTTTGCCGTTCCACTTGCCTTGATCGAGTTGCAGGCGAACCCATTTGGCGAGATCGCGGGCGCTGGAGCTGACACCGCCGGCGGGCGCTTCTGCATCAGCCTCGCGCACGAATCGATTGAACGGTTGGCCATTGATCATGATGTGGAGCGCGGCCTTGTTGGTGCGGTTTTCGTAGTCGGAGAAACGCGAGCTGGTTGATGTCATGCCGAGCGGCGCATAGAGCTGCTCTTCCGCGATGGTCTCCCAGGGCTTGCCGATTTTTGTGGCGGCGGCGATGGCTCCGGTGGTGTAGCCAAAGTTGCTGTAGGCGTATGTCTTGCGAAAGGTGCCGGGCAGCGGCAGATACCGCATGCGGTAGAGGATATTGGGTCGGGAATAGCCGAGGTCTTCGAGCAGGTCGCCGGATTCGGTGGCGAGGCCGCTGCGGTGGGAGAGAAAGTCGCGGATGGTGACCTCGCGTGTCGTCTCCGGGCTGGATAACTGGAAGCCGGGCTCGAGGTCGGCGATGCGATCGTCCCAACTGATCTTTCCTTCACCGACCAGCGAGGCGAGGATGGTGGACGCGATTGGCTTCGAGACCGATGCGAGTTCAAAGACGGTATCCGGATCGATCTTTTCCGGCTCGCCGATCTTGCGGACGCCATAGCCGCGGAGGAAGACGACCTGGTCGTTGTAGATGACGGCGACCGCTGCTCCGGGGACCTTGGTCTTGTCCATGGCGGAGCGGATATATGGATCGAGCTGTGCCAGAGCGGCGTTGACGCGATCGAGAGTGATGTCGGTCTTCTGCTGCGCGGAGCAGAAGATGGGCAGACAACAGACGAGAAGCACAGCGACACGACTGCGCATATGTACCTCGGACCCTTACTTGTTTAGGGGAGTGCCATTAGAACACGCGCGCAGGCGGGTCGTCGAATCAATTTATGCAGGTTCTCAGGGCCGCGGGCGAAGGGCGGCGAGGAAATCTTTTGCGCTGCGAGTGTTGAGGACGTCTTCGGGCGTGAGCCAGGCGCGGCGCAACTGGCGGATGCCGTACTGCATTTTTTCGAGTGCGGAGACGTGATGTGAATCGGTGTTGACGACCACGCGGCAGCCATTCTCTTTTGCGATGCGGAGGTCGCGGTCGCACAGATCGAGCCGGTTGGGATCGGCGTTGTGTTCGACGGCGACGCCGAGCTCGCCGGCGCGGTGCAGGATGGCCGGCAGGTCGAGATCGTAAGGCTCGCGGCGGAGCAGTTGGCGGCCGGTGGGATGGCCGAGGATGCGGACATACGGGTTCTCGATGGCGCGAAGGATGCGCGCGGTCATCTCCTCGCGCGGCTGACTGAACAGCGAGTGCACGCTCGCGATGACGATGTCCATCTGCGCGAGGACTTCGTCGGAAAGATCGAGCGCACCGTCGCCGAGGATGTCGACCTCGATGCCGGCAAAGACGCGGATCTTTCCGGCCATGTCGGCATCCACTTCACGGATGTTACGGACGTGTTCAAGTGCGCGCTCGTCGTCGAGGCCGAAGGTCATCGCGAGATTCTTCGAGTGGTCGGTGATGGCGATGTATTCGTAGCCGCGCGCGAGGCCGGCCTCGGCCATTTCGCGGATGGTGCTTTTGCCGTCGGTGGCGACGGTGTGCATGTGGACGTCGCCGCGGATATCGCGCTCCTCGATGAGGCGTGGCAGGGTGTGCTGTGCGGCGGCTTCGATCTCTCCGCAGTTCTCGCGCAGCTCGGGTGGGATCCAGTCGAGATCGAGTGCGCGATAGATGTCCTCTTCGGTTGCGGCGGCGACCTGCGTGCCATCATCGATGCGCGCGAGCGCGTACTCGCTGAGCGTGTAGCCGCGTTTGAGCGCGCGCTGGCGCAGCGTCACGTTGTGCATCTTGGAGCCGGTGAAGTACTGCAGCGCGGCGCCGAAGGATGCGCGCGGCAGCAGGCGGACGTCTATTTGTAAACCGCTTCGCAATCTGAAACTGACCTTGTTCTGACCGCGGGCGAGGAGCTCCGCGATGGGCGGATACGCGGCGGTGTACTCGACGGCTGCGGAGACGACATCTTCTTCGCAGGCCGGGCCGGTGACGAGCATGTCAAGGTCGCCGACGGTGTCGCGCCCGCGGCGGAGCGAGCCGGCGGGGGTGATGCTTTCGACGCCGGGAAAGTCCTTGAGATAAAGCATGAGGCGCTCGGCTGCGGTCTCCGCGTCGTCGAGATGGAAGCGGCCGGTGTTCTTGTGGTACTCGTCGATGCCTTTGCGCAGCTTCTGGATGAGCTTGTCGCCGACGCGCGGCAGGTCGGCGAGGCGGCCTTCGTCGATCGCGACGGCGAGTTCATCGACGGTAGTGACGCCGGTGGCTTCAAAGATCAGCGAGACGGTCTTGGGTCCCATGCCGGGCAGCTTCAGCAGTTCCAGCATGGAGGGCTTGTACTTTATGAGGAGTTCGTCGCGGAGCGGCAGGGAGCCATGCTGCTCGATGGACTGGATGTTCGCCACCATGCCCTTGCCGATGCCGGGGATTTCCAGCAGGCGCTTCGGGTCATTCGCGATGGTTGAGAGGGGAATCGTGCTCTGCTCGACGGCTTCGGCGGCGCGCCGATAGGAGCGGATGCGGAAGGGATCGCCTGCGCCGATCTCAAGCAGATCGGCGGTTTCGGCAAGCAGTTGTGCGATGGCGCGGTTTTCCATTGCGTGCGACGTGCCCTGAAAGCACTGTATCGCAAGCGGGCGATGACTTGCGTCCGCCACGCGCAACAGGAAACACCCGACAGACACATATCTGCCGGGCATCTTCAAGTGATGTTCAGTGATGGTCTGGGTCAGGCCGCGGATTGGGTGCGCAGCACCTGGTCCGCCTGCGGCCCCTTCTGCCCCTGAATGATGTCGAACTCGACTTCGTCTCCCTCTTTGAGACTCTTGTAGCCATCGAGCTGGATCGAGCTGTAGTGCACGAAGACATCCGGCCCATCGTCCCTGCCGATGAATCCGTAACCCTTCGCATTATTGAACCACTTGACCTTGCCTTTGTACTGGGACACGTGTCGATTACCTCACTTCAGAGCAGATTCGAACGAGCACAGTCTGAAACCCAGTGCTTCGCCCACGGAAGGGTAGGAACCCAGCCTGCCTAGCTGTAGTGACGCAGTGGGGGTAGGTTTGGTTTGCAAAAAAAGTGAGCGTCGCGGCGTAAGGAAATAGTGAAAAAAGCTTCGTCTAGCCGCGGTCGCGGGCTGCGGTGCGCTCCATACGCTTGCGCTCCTTGCGGAGACGATCGTAGAGCAGCGTGGCCGCGATGGTCTTGCCGTCGTGGATGCGTCCGGCGTCGATCTGGCGCAGCAGCTCGCTCAGCGGGACGGCGAAGAGCTCGATCTGCTCATCGTCTTCCGGTTCGGCGTCGCCGGGCGTGAGCCCTTCGGCCAGATAGATCTGCATCCACTCGCCGAGAAAGCCGGGGCTGGCGTAATAGCGCACCAGCTTCGACCACTGCTTTGCCTTGTAGCCGGTCTCTTCGAGGAGCTCGCGTTTTGCGCCGGCCAGCGGATCTTCGCCGGGATCGAGACTGCCGGCGGGAACCTCGTAGAGATACTGCGCAGCGGCATGACGATACTGGCGCTCCAGCAGGATGAGCGGATCGCGTTTGCTTTTGGAATCATCGACGGCGAGGACAACGACCGATCCGGGATGACGCACGACATCGCGGCGGTGCGGCAGGCCGCCGGGTTCGCGCACTTCCTCGGTGACGACGCGGAAGACCGGACCCTCGAAGCTGACTTTGGAAGAGAGGACTTCGACTCCCTTGGGGTAGTTGCGGTCGGATTGTTGTTGCTTCCTGGCTGCGCTCTTCTTCTTCGTGGCCATCCTGTCTCTCATCACTACGGTACCATCCTGTTCGAAGGGTGCGGATCACGGATGGAGATGAGAAGGCGCGGCGTTGCGGTGATCGGTTTGGGCAACTGGGGATCGTCGCTTGCCGCGTCGCTCGACACTGCCGGCCTGCTGGTGGAGCGGGTACATGCGCGGCATCGCAGCACGCGCGCCAGACTCGATGCGCGGGTGCTGTGGCTCGCGGTACCGGATGCTGCGATTCAAGGGACGGCGGAGTGGCTGGTTGCACAACGCGCTGACTTACGCGGGCAGGTGGTGGTGCATTCGAGCGGAGCGCTGGACCGCAGCGTGCTTGCGGCTGCCGAGCGCGCGGGCGCGCAGACCGGTTCGGTGCATCCCATGATGAGCTTTCCGACGCGGCGCATCGTTCCCGCTGAAGGGAATCCGCTTCGCTGTGGAAGCGGCAGATGCCGCAGTGCGGAAGGAGTTGTTTGCGCTGTTGAAGAGTCTCGGTGGCAAACCGTTCGCGATCGATAGCCAAGGCAAGGCGATGTACCACGCGGGCGCAATGTTCGGCTCGCCGCTGCTGGTCGCGACGCTCGCCGCCGGCGTGCGTGTGCTGGAGCATGCGGGCGTCACGGAAAGAGATGCATTGGCACTGTTGGGACCAATGGCTGTGGCGACGGTAGCAAATGTGCAGAAACAGGGACTGGCGCGGAGCTTCAGCGGGCCGCTTGCGCGCGGCGACGCGGCAACGATCAAACTGCATCGTAAGGCGCTGGCCGGGCATCCGTTAGAGGCCCAGGTGTACGACTCGCTGGCGCGGTTTGGGGCAAAGGATTTGCCCTCTGCGGATCGGCCGGCGATAGAAGCGGCGCTGGGCGATGTTTCGGCTGCGCACGGCGATGTTTCGGTAGAGAATCGAGAAGGCATCCGAAGAAGCTTTGAGGAGACGCAGTGGAACCGGAGTGTTATCCCAGCTCGATTGTGCCGCACAGCAGCCGGCTTTTTCTGGACTACACGGAAAGCGCCGGGCCGCTGTCTCCGTTTTATTCCACGGCAGCGGTGAGCAGGAGTTGGTTCCGCGAGGGACGGCCGTTGAGCGCGGAGCATCGTGCGCGGCTGGCGGATTTACTCGATGGGCAGAACGCGCAGTTCGGCGGCGGGGTTGTGGCGGCCGCAAACATCCGGCGGCTTCGGGATGGGGCGTCGGCGGTTGTCACGGGGCAGCAGGTGGGACTGTTCGGCGGCCCGCTCTACACGCTGCTGAAGGCGGCAACTGCGATTGCGCGGGCGCGTGAAGCGACCGAGGCGGGGTTCGACACAGTGCCGGTCTTCTGGCTGGCGAGCGAGGACCACGACTTTCGCAGAAATCGCGCAGGTGAATCTTCCGTCGAAGGATGCAGTCAAGGGGGACGGTCTGAAGCCGGTGGGCATCGTGCCGGCGCCGGAGTTTCCTCTTCCGGTGGGCGGCATTGCTCTGGGAGCGCGCATCGAGGCCGCGCTGGCTGAGGTAGAAGAAATTCTGGGGACGAGCGACGCCACGGTGCTGCTGCGCGAGAGCTATCGTCCCGAAGCGACGCTGGCAGAGGCCTTCGGAAAGCTCATCGCGCGGTTGTTTGCGCCGTGGGGGCTGATCGTCATGGATGCGGCGGGCCGGGGATTCCACGCGCTCGGGGCAAAGGTCTTCGAGGATGCGATCCGCAAGGCGGATGCGCTCCATGCCGCGCTGGTCAGCCGGGACGCGGAACTGATCGCCCGCGGATATCACGCGCAGGTCAAGGTGGCGGAGCAGTCGAGTCTGCTCTTCCTGCTGGACGAGAAGACAGGGGCGCGATTGCCGCTGCGCCGTGTGCGGACGAACGGCGAGACGCAATGGAAGGCTGGCGGCCGGCATTACTCCTCCGATGAGCTGCTGAAAATACTTCAAGCAACACCTGAACGATGTAGCCCAAATGCCTTGCTTCGCCCGGTGTTTCAGGATGCGGTGCTTCCGACCTCCGCATACATCGCCGGGCCGGCGGAGATTGCGTACTTCGCGCAGTCGGAGGTGCTCTACCGGGAGATCCTGGGCCGGGCGACGGCGGTGTTGCCGCGGCTTTCGGCGACGCTGGTTGAGCCGAAGATAGCGACCGTGATGGAGCGCCACGAGTTACGCCTGCCGGACGTCCTGACCACTCCGGATGCGCTGGCGCAACGGCTTGGGGCACGGGCCATGCCTATCGAGGGCAAGCGGAAGCTGGCGGCGGCCGGGAATTCACTCGACGGAGAACTCGCCGCGGTGACGGAGTGGATGGCGCAGATGGACGCGGGACTGGGGCGCTCTGCCTCCACCGCGGCCTCGAAGATGCGTTACCAGATGGACCGGCTGCGACGGATGGCTGCCCGCTACCAAATGGAGAAGGAAACCAGCCTGGCGCGACATGCGCAGGCGGTCACACAGGCGCTCTATCCCGGCGGTCATCTACAGGAGCGCCAGGTGGCGGGCATCTACTTCCTTGCGACGCAAGGGAACGGACTGCTGGAGATGTTGATCCATACGGCAGAAAATGCCTGCCCGGGGCATAAGCTGCTTCCCCTGTAGGTGAAAATCCGGAAACCCACATCTCTGCGAGATGTCGGGCACCCGCGTCCCCCTTCCCGCTACAATGGTGAGCCATGGCGAAACAGGTGAGCGCATTCGAGGTGGCTTGCCCGGACTGTGGGGCGATCCTGACGGTAGATCCGGAGACTCGCTCGATCATCGGGCACAAATCGGCTCCGCGCAAACGGACCTTTGAGGACTTTGAGGCTGCAGGGCGCGCGCTGCGGGAGCAGGAAGAGCGCAAGGAGAGCATCTTCCGGCAATCGATGGAGAGCGAGCGAAACAAGAAGGACATCATGGAGCGCCGATTTGCTGAGGCGGTGAAGCGCGCCAAGGATGATCCCACGACCGGCAAGCCGCTGCGGGATTTCGATCTGGATTGATGCTTTCATCGGGCCGGGTGGCCGCCACGGCGCGGCGCTGCATCCCATCACTGAGCCGGTTGCGGAATCCGCCGCAAAAAATCAGAAGGGAAAGGACTAAGATCCATGGCGAGCGAATTGAACAAGATGGCATCACGACTGAGGGACTCTCTGGACGACAATCTGCCGGGAGGAGCTAGCGCGTGGACGCGCGGACTGGCGGCGGGGTCGCTGCTGACCGGCGCGGTGCTGCTGGCCACCGGCCGGCGCAAGAGCGGGCTGGCCGTGACGATCGCAGGGTCACTGATCGCGATGCTGGAAGAGTCGGATGAGATACGCGAGTTGTGGGACAACCTGCCCGACTACATCCAGACGGCGCAGCAAGCGCTGGGACGCTTCGAGAACTTCGTTCAGGACCTGTCCGAACAGGGCGACCGCATCCGTCGCGTGATTCGCGAGCAAGCCCGCGCTTAACCGACTCGCCGTCGGAGGCAACTGCGCCTGCGGCGCGTGCTGTTAGGTTCGCTTGCTTCGCTCACGTTCAGTGAGTGTGCGGCTCGGATGAAACAGCAGGTCCTTCGCTTCGCGGGTGCGCAGCATGCCACAGCGCTGGTCGAAATGCTTGCGATCAGTTAGTGCGCTCCACTAGATACCGGGCGACTGCTTTGAGCGGATCGGCCCGCTCTCCGAAGATCGCCAGCTCGGCGAAGGCTTCGTCGATGAGCTTTCGTGCATCGGCAATGGAAGCAGGAATGCCGCGGACGGCTGGCCAGGTCGCTTTGCTGCTGGCCTCGTCCTTGCCTGCGGTTTTACCCAGCGAGGCGGTATCGCCGGTCATATCGAGCACGTCATCCATGATCTGAAAGGCGAGACCCAACTTGCTGCCGAAGCTCGTGAGCGCGGCGACCTGCTGCTCAGTAGCGCCGGCGAAGATGCTGCCGCTCACGATGCTGACGCGGATGAGCGCGCCGGTCTTCGCGCGGTGGATGGCCAGTACCGAGGCCTCAGTGGGCTGGGAGTGCTCGCCTTCGAGATCGAGCACCTGGCCGCCGATCATGCCTTCGACGGTGCCGATGGCTTCCGCGATGAGCTGCACGATGCGGATGGCAGCCTGGGGCGGGCAGCGCAGGCCGCCGAGTACGGAGTAGGCGAGGGTCTGCAATGCATCGCCGGCAAGGATGGCGATGGCCTCCCCGTAGACCACGTGGCAGGTGGGCTTGCCGCGGCGGAGATCGTCATTGTCGAGCGCTGGCAGATCGTCGTGGATCAGCGAGTAGGTGTGGATCATCTCGATGGCCGAGCCCAGCTCTTCCACGCCCGCGGGATAGGCATCGCTGTTCGCCACCATGCGTGCTGCTTCCATGCACAGGATGGGCCGCAGGCGCTTGCCGCCGGCAAAGACGCTGTGCCGCATCGCGCGATGGATGGAGACAGGTACCTGGTCGGAAGAGGGAAGCAGGCGCTGCAACGCCTGGTCTGTACGTGCGGCACCGCTCTCCAGCAGTGCACGGATATCGGTCTGCATTGGGGTCATCATACCTGAGCTTTCAAAGGTGTTTTGCTTCGCGGCACCGCTTACCTTTGAGCGGGAAGAAGCGGGAATCGATCAAGTATGCTTGCCTTTGCTCTGGGACGAGACCCGCCGGAGAAAGGACAGTATTGCTTGCGCATCCTGCTGCATGGGATCAACTACTCACCAGAGCTAACGGGTATCGGAAAGTACTCGGGAGAGATGGCGGAGTGGCTGGCGGCCCGCGGCCACGGCGTGCGCGTCGTGACGGCGCCGCCCTACTATCCCGCATGGCGCGTGCGCACGGACTATCAGGCCTGGAGCTATAGGACAGAGCCGGGTGCCGCGCCGGAGGATGTGCGCGTCTACCGTTGCCCGGTCTACGTGCCGCGGCGGCCCTCCGGGCGGACGCGCCTGCTGCATCTCGGCTCCTTCATGCTGAGCAGCCTGCCCATCATGCTGTCACAGGCGCAGTGGCGGCCGGACGTGGTGTTGACGATCGAGCCGACGCTGATGTCCTCGGTGGCCGGGTTGATGACCGCGCGCATGGCCGAAGCAGTGGCGTGGCTGCACATTCAGGATTTTGAAGTGGATGCGGCGTTCGGGCTGGGGCTGCTGGAGAGCGGAGGCCTTGCGCGCAGCGTTGCCGAAATGCTCGAGCGGCGCACCATGCACCAGTTCGACGCCATCTCCACCGTGTCCGAAAAGATGATGCAGCGGCTGCCGGAGAAAGGCATCCCGGTCGAGAAGACGGTGTTGTTTCCGAACTGGGTGGACACCGGTGCGATTGCTCCGCTCGCGGGGCCGAGCCGCCTGCGCCATCAGCTTGGCCTGGGTCCGGAGCGGGTGGTGCTGATGTACGCGGGCAACATGGGCATGAAGCAGGGGCTGGAGCTGCTGCCGCTGCTGGCGCAGGAATTTGCGCCGGATCCGCGCATCCATTTTGTCTTCTGCGGCGATGGCGCGTATCACGCGCAGCTTGCCGGTATGCTGCGCGGCGCCGCGAACGTAACCATGCTGCCGCTGCAGCCCTACGACCGGCTGAACGATCTGTTGAATGCCGCGGACATTCATCTGCTGCCGCAGAGGCCCGATGCGGCCGACCTGGTGATGCCATCGAAGCTGACAGGGATGCTGGCCAGCGGCCGGCCGGTGATTGCAACGGCCGCAGCAGGAACGCAGGTGGCACTGGCCCTGGACTCGTGCGGCATCGCGGTGCCTCCGCTGGACAAGCCTGCGTTGTTTGCCGCGGTGCGCACGCTGGCCGATGCACCGGAGATGCGCCACGCACTGGGCGTAGCGGCTCGCGCACATGCGGTGGAGCATCTGGGGAAGGAGCGGGTGCTCGAACGCTTTGAAGCCGAGCTGACGGCGGCGATCGCGAGACGCCGTACCCCCGAACCACAATAGAGGGGGTCAGGGTTTGCGCATGGTACCGTATGCCTGACGCATGAAAAAGGCACTCATTACTGGCATTACCGGGCAGGACGGCTCCTACCTGGCGGAATTTCTGCTGGCCAAGGGGTACCAGGTCCACGGCATCAAGCGACGGACGTCGCTCTTCAACACAGCGCGCATCGATCACCTCTACCAGGACCCGCATACGGAGCACCAGAAGCTGCTGCTGCACTATGGCGACCTGACCGACACCTCCAGTCTGATCCGCGTAATCCAGCAGGTACAGCCGGATGAGCTGTATAACCTGGCGGCGCAGAGCCACGTGAAGGTGTCGTTTGAGGAGCCGGAGTACACAGCGAACAGCGATGCTATCGGCACGCTGCGGCTGCTGGAAGCCATCCGCACCCTGGGGCTCCAAAGCAAGACGCGCTTCTATCAGGCCTCAACGTCGGAGATGTTCGGCCTGGTGCGGGAGATGCCGCAGCGCGAGACGACGCCGTTTTATCCGCGCTCGCCGTATGGCGTGGCAAAGCTTTATGCCTACTGGATCACGGTGAACTATCGCGAGTCGTATGGGATTCACGCCTCCAACGGCATCCTGTTCAACCACGAATCGTCCCGCCGCGGCGAGACGTTTGTGACCCGCAAGATCACGCGCGCGCTGGCACGTATCAAGGTTGGGCTGCAGGACAAGCTGTACCTGGGCAATCTGGATGCGAAGCGCGACTGGGGACACGCGCGCGATTATGTCGAGGTCATGTGGCTTATGCTGCAGCAGGAGACGCCGCAGGATTACGTGATTGCCACCGGGCACCAGTACAGCGTGCGCGACTTCGTAGAACGCGCGGCGGAGCCCCTAGGCATGCAGCTGCACTGGAAGGGCGAAGGCGCGGAGGAGCAGGGAATCGATGCGGAGGGCCGTGTGATTGTGGAGGTTGACCCGCGCTACTTCCGCCCGGCGGAGGTGGAGACGCTGCTGGGCGATGCATCGAAGGCCCATCGCGAGCTGGGATGGAAGCCGCGCGTGACCTTTGCGGAACTCGTATCCGAAATGGTGACAGAAGACCTGAAGGAGGCGGAGCGGGATGCACTAGTCCACAAGCACGGCTTCAACGCGTTCCGCTATCACGAGAGCTGATGAATCGCGACAGCAGGATCTTTGTGGCCGGGCATCGTGGACTGGTGGGATCTGCGATTACCGCTTATCTGAAGCAGAAGGGCTTTGCGCGCCTGCTGCTGCGCACGCGGGCGGAGCTGGATTTGCTGGACACGCGGGCGGTGGATGCGTTCTTCGCCATGGAACGGCCTGAGTATGTCTTTTTCGCGGCGGCGAAGGTGGGCGGCATTCTGGCCAACGATACCTATCCGGCCGACTTCATTCGCGACAACCTGATCCTGCAGACCAACGTGATCGAAGCGAGCCGTCAGGTGGGAGTGAAACGGCTGCTGTTCCTGGGTTCGAGCTGCATCTATCCGCGGTTGGCGCCGCAGCCGATCCGCGAAGAGTATCTGCTGACCGGTCCGCTCGAAGCAACGAACCGCCCGTACGCGATTGCAAAGATTGCCGGCATCGAGATGTGCTGGTCCTATAACCGCCAGTACGCAACACAATATCTGGCGGCAATGCCGACGAATCTGTATGGCCCGCATGACAATTTCGACCTGAAGACCTCGCACGTGCTGCCGGCGCTGATGCGCAAGGTGGTGCAAGCGAAGGCAGCGGGCCAAGACTTTATCGAGGTTTGGGGAACGGGAACACCGCGGCGCGAGCTGCTATACAGCGAGGATCTGGCGGAGGCGTGCGTCTTCCTGATGCAGCTGCCGGACAGCGAATTCCGGACGCTCATCCGCACGGAGCAGGCGCCCTTGATCAACATCGGGACAGGCGAGGATGTGACAATCCGCGAGCTGGCCGAGCTGGTGGCGCACGAGCTTGGATTTGCGGGCGAGTTGCGGTTCGATACCACCAAACCGGATGGCACGCCGCGCAAGCTGCTGGATGTATCGCGCATCCATACGCTGGGCTGGCGAGCGAAGACCGGATTGGCGGAGGGTATCCGCAAGACCTATGCGGCGGCGGAAGAACAACTCATTGTTTGAGCAGCGCTTCGCGCCGATATTGGACGATAGATACAGCAGGTCCTTCACTCCACCTTCGGCTACGTTCAGGATGACGAGTCGATGGAGCGGCGCTCGCGATACCAGACCAAACCGAAAATGAAGAGGCCGAGGAGCGAGACGGCGCGGCCGATCCAGATATCCGGAGTGATGTGCCAGCGGATGTCGATCTGCGAGCGGCCTTGCGGGACGGGGATGGTGATGAGGCCATCGTCGCGTCGCGGCCGAGTGGTGACATCGACGCCGTTGCGGCGGACTATCCACGTGGGATAGTCCATCAGCCGGAGGACAGCGTAGCCCGGCGTCGCCGAGTCGATCACTACGTCGTAGCGTTCCGCGTTCCAATGCTGCAACTGGATGGCAGCGTGGCGTTCGGCCGAGGGATTTGCCTGCCATTCAGGATTCTGCTGCTTGCCGGAGTCCGGCTCTTCCGCATCGGGAGCGATCAGGATGCGGACTTCCGGCATGTCCTGATAGATCTCGGCATCGTCATCGTTGCGCGGCGTGTACTCGTCGGTGCCTTCCTGACCGCTTCCATCGTGCATGAGCGCGACCTGCGCCGCGACATTGTCTTCTTCATCGCAGTACTGATGGAAGTGGCGCGTGCAGGCGACGATCGAGGCGATGCAAAGCACCGAGCCAAATACGACGAGCCATGGCATACGCGTGTGATGCGCGATGCTGCCGGTGATGAACAACGCGGCCACGGGCGCGAGCACGAGCAGCCATCGCCAGGGAAACTGCATGTAGGCGAGCTGCGGCGTGTAGCGCCAGAGCGGCGAACTGAGGGGCACGAGCAGTAGCAGGATCAGCGGGAGGAAACGAGGCGAGCCAGAGCAGTGGGCGCAGGCGCAGAGCGTCGCGCCAGAGCGGTATCGAGGCGAAGGCGACCGCGAGCAGGATGCACGCGAGAATGGATGCGGTGTGGAGGACGGTGTCGTGGAAGGGCTCGCCGGTGTGGTGGAAGAGAAAGCTGTCCTGGAACCGCATGTCGGGGCCGATGGCGCGCGCGATCTCGACCCAGTGCTCCTGATGTGCGGCGGGGACAAGATAGAACCCGGCCAGCGCGAGGCCGATTGCGGTGGAGGCGGCCATGCGGAGCGGTGCTCGCCATTGCCGTTCGAACACGAGGCGCAGCAGGGCGATCCATAGGAGTGCATAGCAGGCCATCACGCCGGAGGGTGCGTTCATGAGCCAGATGCCAGTGATGGTGGCGGCGAGCGCAGCGATGGGCGGCAGAGGCCGCACCGCGAAGGAGAGCAGCAGCGGGAAGAGCGCCGCGGCCATGAGCTCGCCATAGGCCGTGCGCTCATACGCGACGAAGAGCATGTAGGGATTCGCGATGTAGAGGCACGCTGCGGCAGTGGCAGCGACAGGCGTGAGCCATTCCTCGGCGAAGCGGCGCATCGCGAGCCCCGCGCAGAACAGGCAGATCGCGGTGAAGAGCCAGGGTGCGGCTTGCCAACCAAAGATGGCGCCCAGCGCGGCGCCGAGCATCCATGACGCAGGCGGGTAAAAGATGAAGCGCGGCTCGCCAGCGCCGAAGTTGGCCGACTGTGCCCAATGCGGATACAGAAGTCCGCTGTGCCAGGCGCGCGCGACTTCGAGCCACGAAACGAAGTGGAAGTCGAAGTCGTGCCCGCAGGAGGGTCCGCGGGCAAGCAGCAGGCCGGTTGCTGCGAGCGTGGTACACAGCAGAGCCGCGAGCGAGAGCCACTGCGCCCGGCTGAATGTCACGGCGTGAGCCGCAGCGTGTGTTCGGTTGCTGCGTTGACGGCCGTGGGCGTGAAAGGCAACGCAAACGTCGTGGCGTTGTACCAGGCAGGCCACTGGTCACGGTAATACGGGCTGACAGGATCGCCGGATTGGCCCATCACGACGTTTTCCGTCGAGCCGTCGATGTCACTCCAGTCCATGGTGAATCGCTGCGAGGGACCGAAGGCCCGGCCCACCTGCTTGACCGTGGTGGTGTCGCCGGACTGCGGCTTGGGCGAGATACCGGTCCAGCCGAAGAAAGGAATCATGCCGTAGAGCGGGTGCGCGAGCGCGATGGTGTGCACGTCGCCGTAACGCCAACTCTTGAGCGACAAGGGAGCGTGTTGCTGGTCGAGGCCGCGCGAGACGGCGGCGGCGAGGAGATCGTCCCAGCTTGCGTACTTTTTCGGCAGCCATGCAGCAGGCGTGGTCGTGATGAGCTGCTCTTCGGCATAGGCGCTCTCCGGCCATTCGTAGAGCTTCCAGTCCGGGCCGAGTTTGGGTTCCAGCAGCAGCGGCCACAGCGCGTCACGCGCAGCAGCGACGATCGCGGGTGCAGCTTCCGTGGTGTGCATCACGCCATCCCAGGAGCGAAGGATATCGGCAGCGGCGCGGAGACGCGCAGAGGGGCGACGCGCGTGATCGATAGCGTAGGCGAAGCGTTGCGCCAGTTCGTGATTCAACTCGGAGTCGATATCGGTTTGCAGCGAGAGCATGTCGGAGCGGGTCATCTTCTCGTGGCCGGCGAGCCACTTCCAGATGCGCTCGTTGCGGTAGGGCGAGGCCCATTCGAGCGAGAGCGGCGTGGGGTAGTTGTCGGGGGTGATGCGCGAGTTGGCGGTGGCAAGGATGCCACCCGGGGGGTCAAGAGAAGAGGGCAAGGTTGCGAAGGGGATCACGCCCTGCCACTCGTGTGTGCTGTCCGCAATGGGCACGCCCATCAGGCCACCGGGACGCTGCGGGATGTGTCCGATCGCCTGATAGCCGATGTGGCCCTGATCGTCTGCGTAGACCACGTTGAGCGTGGGCGCCCACCATTGGCTCATGGCAGTCTCGAACTCCTGCCAGTTGCTTGCGGTGTTCAGCGCATAGACGGGAATGCCGCTGGCGAACTGCGGATCGTAGACGGTCCAGCGCAGCGCGAGGGTGCGCGACTCGTGCGGCGCCAGCGACGAAATCACCGGGCCGTGGTTGGTGCGCAGTACATCGAACTCCTCATTCTTGCCGAAGCGCACCTGGATGGTTTCGTGGTCGCGCTCCATAGGGCGCCACGCGCCGCCGTCCCAGTATTCGCCCTGCGCGTTGGTGCGCTCCACATAGAGATCTTGCGTGTCACCGTACAGAGCGGTGAAGCCCCAGGCGATGTGGTCGTTGTGGCCGGCTACGATCAGGGGCACCCCGGGCAGCGCGACACCGGCGGCGTGGAAGCCGGGCGCGCGCAGATCCATCTCGTACCAGACTCCGGGGACGGAGTGGTCGAGGTGCATGTCGTTCGAGAGCAGGGGGCGGCCGGAGGCGGTGTGCGCGCCGCTGAGTGCCCATTCGTTGGAGCCGGCGATGCAGTCACGGCAGGGACTGCCGTTGCCGAGCGCACTTCGCAGATGGAGGAGGTCGCCGGCGATGCCGTCGAAGGACTCTTCATCGGGCAGCGTGGGCGGCACGTCGGTGGGCGGCTTGGTCAGGTCGGGCACGGCCTGGGTGGGCGGATGATCGCGCCACGAGCCGGTGGGATAGAGATCGGCGGCGAGCGTGGGGCCGAGCTTCTTCGTGATGGCCTCGCGGCTGAGCTTGGTGGGCCATTGCTCGTCGAGCGTCTGCACCATGTTGAGCACGATGAGCATGGAATCGACGGGTTGCCAGCGGCGTGGCTGATAGTCGAGCAGGCGGAACTCCGCAGGCAGGGCATCGGCCTCGCTGATGTAGGCGTTGACGCCGCGCGCGTAGTCCTCCCAGAGGCGGCGGTCCTCGGGCGAAAGGCTGGCGGTGAGCCGCTCGGCTGTCTGGCGGAACTCGAGGACGCGCTGCACGCGGTCGTGCTCGACGAACTTGCTGCCGAGGACTTCGGCGACTTCGCCGGCGGCGATGCGGCGCATCATGTCCATTTGCCAGAGGCGGTCCTGCGCGGCGACGTAGCCCTGGGCGGCGATCAGGTCATCGAGCGACGCGGCCGCAATGTGCGGGACGCCCTGGTGATCGCGCTGGACGGTGACCGGCTGCGTGACGGCGATGGTGCGGCGGTCGCCGTCGAGCTGCGGGAGCTGCGCCTGCATGGCATGGCGCAGCCACAGCGCGCCGGCAGCCGCGGCCAGGGCCACGAGGATCAGCAGCACGACGCAGATGCTCAGTAGCCGGAAGAACCAGCCGCGGTTGCGTCTCAAGATGGTCTCTCACTCGAATGCATAGAGTTTCAGGGAGCGGGTGCCACACACACGATATCGCAACCCTGATCGGGAGCTGTCGTGGGCTGCTGCTTGACACCGGGCGAAACCCCGGCAATTCTAATCATTCTCTACCTGCGTCCAAGGAGTGCTGTTGAACGTTCGCGTTTTCTATCACGACAAGTGTTTCGATGGGGCGTGTTCCGCCTCGCTGTTCACCCGGTTTCACCGCGAGTGCATTGCGCCGTCAGCGGCATACAGCTATCACGGGCTGGTGCATCGCGCCGGTGCGCTGTTCAACGAAGCGGATTTTATCGGCGACGAGAACGCGATCGTCGACTTCAAATATTCGGCGTCGCCGAAGATTACGTGGTGGTTCGATCACCACCTGAGCGCCTTTCTGACGCCGGAGGACCACGAAGATTACAAGCGCGGCATGGCCGACGGCCGCTACGTGACGCGGCGGTTCTATGATCCGAGCTACACCTCCTGCGCTGGGTTTCTGACGCACATTGCGGCGACGCGCTTCGGTTTTGATGCCGCCCCGGTTGCGGAGCTGGTGAAGTGGGCCGACATCGTGGATGGTGCGCTGTACGAGAGCGCGGAGTCCGCGGTGGAGATGGCCGAGCCGGCGATGAAGCTGACCGCTGATCATCGAAGCGACCGCCGACCCGGCGCTGATTCCGCGGATGATTCCGCTGTTGACCGAGGAGCCGCTCGCGGCGGTGCTCAAGGAGCCGTTCATCGCGCCCTTGCTGCCGCCGCTGCTGGAACGGCACCACGAAGGGATGAAGCTGATTCGCGAGCGCGCCGAGTACAAAGACGGCGTGATCTACTTCGACATCACCGACCGGCAGCTTGAGGGTTACAACAAGTTCATTCCGTACTACCTGTACCCGGAGGCGACATACAACATCGGGCTGAGCAAATCGAGCTTCCGGACCAAGGTGGCGGTGGGCTCGAACCCGTGGACGAAGCGGAAGCCCGAAGAGATGGTGAACCTGGCGACGATCTGCGAGCGCTACGGCGGAGGCGGCCATGCCCGGGTGGGGGCGATCTCCTTTCCGCCGGACCGCTCGGATGAGGCGCGGGAGGCGGCGGCGACGATTGTGGCGGAGCTGCGGGCGCATGAGCAGGGACTCGCCGTCCCGGGCAACGGCGCCGGTGGCGCATTCTGAGAGGTTCGCTCCCTTTGGTCGCTCACGTCTGGAGTTGTGGGCGACCTGACTGAGACCCACATCTCTGCGAGATGTGGTGCACCCGTACTCTTGTACTACCGCTCTTTGTGGCACCGCAGCTATGGCCGCGAGATGCCGAGCGTGGGGGCGCGCCTGAGTCCGGTGGAGGCGGAGCGCGGCGGTGACGTCGAGGTCGTGACCGGGTGTAAACGCGGAAGAGGTCGCCGACGAGCTTTGGGTTGCGGATGACGATGCGGAGCTGACGGCGGAACTCCTGCTTCGGGTCGGTCACGTTATCCGTACCTCCTCCCCCCTCCCGGTGCGGGAGACTGTGGTATATGATTTGCCGAATCATGAAGATATGAGCTGTTCCGAGCATCAAATTCGTCTTTCTAAAGGAGTTATCGCTAAATTCGTCATTGCAGAGAAGTTAGTTGGAGGACAAATAGAAAAAGCCACCGCAGCGGTGGCTTTTGTTCTTTGATTCTCTATTTCTATTGTAACGAATCGAGTGGAATGAACTGGCAATTTTGTTGTGGATATTCCCGCGATGGGAAGGGATCAGGATATTTCACGAACAGCCACAGCCCTTAACACGAAAAATGGAAGATGGACGCTACGCATCGACTTGACTAACCAGCCCTACGCTTTGCGTAGGATGGGCACCCGGGTTGGCACCAGCACAGCGGGACCTGTCGGAGACAGTGTTTGGATCGGGATTATTTGGACCTATTTCCGACGCAGCCAATAAAAGGGATATTTGCCTGTCAATCTGCAATGCGCGACATAAGCCCATATGGAAGCCAAGACAAAACCAATCATGAAGATAGCTTCAATGGAACCAAACACTAGGTCTGACTTAAGGACATCACTGAGCTTGGATGCGACAAGCGTAAAAGGTACAAGTAAGACAAGCAATGCCAAAAGGCACAACTTGCTTCTGCGGAATTCTCTCTCTACGGCGCCTTTATCTGACGTCATCATGCCAAATATCCTAAATGACTTGCTACGGCAGACTATCCTACGATCACGAACAGCCACAGCATCGAACATGAAGATCGAAGGTGGACGCTACGCGTCGACTTGATTCACCCACCCTACGCTTTGCGTAGGATGGGACACCCGGGGTTCATTGCATTTGTGGCTTCACGGTAGGTTCAATGTTAAAAAAGCGGAAGAAGCCATCTAGCAAGCTGAGCCCGCAGCCAACCCAGGAGCCCGCAAAGGGTCTGGGCACGGAAATCGCCGCGCTCTTCCGTTTCCGTGGTCTTCGAAAAGAAATCTCCGAAGTGTGCGGACATCCGGCTCGTCCAGGCGTTCTTGAGAAGTGATCCGACTCTTTTGGGCAACTGTTCTTGAACGATAGATCTGTCGATGGCGGAACGCTTCGGTGGTGAGCCCAGGGGATTCCTGAGTGACGGCGCCTGGTGGCGGGATGACGAACCTGGAAGGTGGACGCTACGCGTCGACGTGACTCACCTCCCTACGCTTCGCGTAGGATGCCGGCACCCGGCACGTTCTTCCCGAAATTTCAGTGATTGCCTTGCCGGTCATCTGAACGAGATAGGTCATCATGTCGAAGAGGGCTGCCTTGGGTACTTGTACCTAGACCGACACCTCACGCGGCGGTTCGGTCATTGCTCCCGATGGCAGCCAAGCCGATCATCAAAATAGGAGGGAGGAGAAGCACGATGAGCGTCCGAACTCTCGCATTCCTGACGATCTTCTGTCTCGGCACGTGGCTGGCGGCGAGCGCTCAGTCGGAAAAGGGGGCACATATGCCTACGCACGCGCACGTAAGAGCTGAAGCAAAGACTACCGTTCACAGCTCTGAAGCCAAGCCCTACGACCAGACCGCGAGCCCGGCATTGATGGAACTCCATTTGAGCGAGACGTTCAGCGGAGATATCGAGGGTGAATCCACGGTTCGGGCTTTACAGGTTGTACGCGACGATCGATCTGCCAGCATGGTCAGCGTGCAACGGGTCCGGGGAAAACTGGGCGGACGCCAGGGCACTTTTGTGCTTCAAGGTTCGGAAATCATCGAGAACGGCAAGATCAAGGCGAGATGGTTTGTCGTCCCCCGATCGGGGAAGGTGAGCTTTCCGGACTGCGCGGCGAGGGCGGCTTTGAAGGCGAGTTTGGAAAAGGCGGGTCCAAGGCAACGCTGGAGTATTGGTTCGAATGATCAGACCCTTGAGTTTCGCGCGTCGTCTGCAAGCGTTCTAATACGGCGCGTCAGTCGTGGTGAAAATAGAAGCGGTTTCCGTCGATGTCCTCCACGGTGAACTGTCTTAAACCCCAAGGTTTCTTTTCCAAGGGCTCAACAATGTTTGCACCCAGAGATTTCAACTCGCTGTATGTCGCATCGATTTCTTCGGCGAACACCCAGTGAACCGCAGCTTCAAATGGCGGGGTGGTCTTGCGAAAGAATATCGCCACGTTTCCGCGTGACACGGCGCCAATTTCGCCGCCGGGATAGAGCCAGCCAATCTCAAAGCCGAGTGCATCCCGATAGTGCTGCTGCGCGCGTTCCACATCGGTAACGGGCAGTTCCGGCACCAGCTGGCCAATCGATGTTAAGGACTGTTTGCTGCTCATGAAGCTCTCCTCCATGAAACCGCGTGCCAAGGGGCGCCTGCACCAGTGGTAGTAGGCCGACCAGAATATCGCGCGGAGTCCTGCTCGCTCCCAGCGTAACGTCAAACCCTCGGCACCGGGATATCCGGCCAGCAAAATTGATGACGGCGACGCCTTGTTACGGCATACGGCTCAGGCGGCGGACTGCTCGTACCAACTGAGGACACGCAGCGCCCGCAGCGTGTTCCACCGGCTCGGCTGACCGTCGCCGTCCTCGAGCGCGAAATGGATCTTGCCGGGATGCGTGTTCTCCAGCAGCCAGGTGCCATCGCGCTGCTGTTTGGATCGGAGCAAATCGATGGCTTCGTCGATTCGCGGGTCCGGCCTGATCGCCGACGGAGCGGAAGTATTCAAGCGCACGCAGCACGTCGTATTGCCAGCGGACGGGAAACGAGAATTGGAGCCAGGCCGGGTTGACGATTTCGCCGGTGCTCTTGCGGCGGAGGAGCTTTCGTTCGAGGAGGTACTCCTCGCCGCGGCGCCGGGCGGCGATGGATTCCCGAGAGCCGCCGGTGGCGCGCTCGTGCGCCAACAGGCCTTCGAGGACGTTGATGGTGGTGGCGAACGATGAGCGGACGGAACCGTTCTCCACTTCGCAGTTCCAGCCGCCGTCCTCGAGCTGTTCACCGAGCAGGCGGGCGACTATTCCATCGACATCCTGACCGAAGTAGACGCCCAGGGTGACGGTGCGGCCGTTGATGCAGGGCTCGACCTCGCCCGAGAAGAATGGCTGGCCGGCATGCTCCCAACGGCAATGCTCTTTGACGAGCGCGACGGCGTGGCGCATGCGGTCAGTGTGCGGATCGATTCCGAAATCATGCAGCAACTGGAGTGTGGGCAGGGTGGAGGTCCAGGGTTGTCCCTGGTCCTCGTCGGACCATTTGAAGTTCGCTGGGAAACACGCGCCTCCCGCCCACTGACCGTCTTCGCCCTGCAAGGCGAGGAGTCTGGCGCCCCATCCTTCGGTGGCGATGCGCGCTCGCTCCGCCGCGACGACTTCAGCGGGGGCATGGACGAGATCGCGCAAAACCTGCCAGCGGATGGCGGGGTCGGAATCGAGCAGCCAGTCCAGTGTGGTCATGCGGGACTGGCCGTCCGGGCGATTGCGCGTTCGGCGCGTTTTGCGGGGTTCGCTTCCTTCGGTCGCTCACGGACAAGGTAGCGGGCGAATTGAGAAACCGCAGGTCCTTCCACTTTTCGTTGCTCCGGCCGGGATGATGAGAACTTAGTCTAAGAACTCAACTGCGCGAGGGCCAGACTGGTTTGCGCTTTTCCAGAAACGCGGTGACGCCTTCGCGGAAATCGTCTGTGGAGCGAAGCTCAGCGTTGATGTTGACACCGGCGCGCAGGTTGCGGCTGAGGCGCTCGATCTCCTGGCGGTGCAGGAGGTGCTTGGTGGCGCGCATGGAGCTGGGGCTGTTGGCGAGCAGGGATGTGGATAGCTCCGTGACGGCGGCGTCGAGTTCTGGCGGCGGGCACGACCTTCGTGATCAAACCAAGTGTGCGGGCTTCGGCGGCGTCGAGGATGCGACCGGTGAGCAGGAGATCGCGCGCCTGTTTTTCGCCCACTTGCAGCAGCAGGAAGGACGAGACGATGGCGGGGACGAAGCCGATTTTGACTTCGGTGTAGCCGAGGCGCGCGTCGTCGGCGGCGAGGGTGAAGTCGCAGAGCGTCGCGAGGCCCATGCCGCCGGCCAGGGCGAAGCCGCGGACTTCGGCAATGCTGGGTATCGAGAGCGAGTAGAGGGTGCGGAAGAGCTCCGCGATATTCATAGAGTCGAGCTGATGCTGCTCCCGGGTGCGGCCGGCCATGGCGCGCAGCTCGGAGAGATCGAGGCCGGAGCAGAAGTGCTCGCCTTCACCGCGCAGCACGACGACGCCGGCGGGGCTGTCTTCTGCCGCACGCAGCGCGAGGGTGAGCTCGTGGATCATGGCGGAGGTGAGCGCGTTGCGCCGCTGTGGGCGGTTGAGCGTGATGGTGAGGACGCGGCCGGTTTCGACTTCTTTTTCTTCAACGAGGATGGTTGTGTAGTTCGCCATGGGGTCTCTTGTTTCCTCTCGATCGGCGAAAAGCAGATCCCTCCACTACGCGGGTGGCGCCGCGCGCCACGGCTCCGGTCGGGATGACGATGCTTCTTAGCGCATTGTTCAACGAAGCGCTACTGTTTCACGCCGGCGTACTTTTCCGCAATGGCGCGATTGGCGGCGACGACCGGCGCGAGATCGCCGAGTGGAGGCAGCGACGCGCCGAGCGCGCTGAGTGTTGCGATGACCGTCTCGGTGGCCACGTTGCCGACCAGAACATCCTGCGCGAAGGGGCAGCCGCCGAGGCCGCCGATGGCGGAGTCGAAGCGGCGGCAGCCGGCGCGCCAGGCGGCGGTTATCTTTGCGGCGGCATCATCGGGACGCGCATGCAGGTGGACGCCGAGCTCGATGCGCAGATCTTTGGAGACCGCGGCCGCGAGCACGGCGGCGACAACTTCTTCGACAAACTCGGGCGTGGCGAGGCCGACGGTATCGGCGAGCGAGATGCTCTCGATGCCGGAGTCGGCGAGGAGATCGCAGGCGGCGACGACCTCGTCGACGCTCCAGGGATCGCCATAGGGATTGCCGAAGGCCATCGAGATGTAGGCGACGACATCGAGGCCGGCTTTGTAGGCGAGCGAGCCGACGGTTTCGAGGGCATCGACGGCTTCCTCGGGGGTCTGATGCTGGTTGCGTTCGAGGAAGCCGGGCGAGATGGAATAGGGAAATCCGAGAGTGCTGACGCCGCCGCTATTGATGGCGCGCTCCGCGCCTTTGGTGTTGACGACGATGCCGATGACTTCGAGATCGTCTGTCGGGGCGAGTGAGGGTAGATCAGCGAGGGCGAGGACCTGCTCGGAGTCGGCCATCTGCGGGACGGCTTTGGCGGAGACGAAGGAGGCGGCGTCGATGTGGCGGAAGCCGGCGGTGACGAGGGCGCGGAGGTAGTCGGCCTTGACCTCGGCTGGGATGGTCTGCGGGAGGCCCTGCCAGGCGTCGCGGGGGCACTCGATGATTTTTACGGTGTCGGTCATCGGACAGATGAGATAACAAAACGAGTGATGCGTGCGAGCGGGTATCTGGCGCAACGGGAAGGTACTTCATGGGCCTTCGCGTAGATCTACAAGATGTCCCACGTAGGTGCGCGAGTTGATCGAGAAAATCATGGCGTCATAGCGCACAAAACGAATCGTGCTGCATATGAGACGCGCGCATGCTGATTTAACGCTTCCGATGGACGCGAATCTCAGCGATGTTGGCTGTAGGGCAATATCAACGATCCACTTCCAGGGCGAATCCCATGCGGCAGGTGGGTCATCCATTCCCTAAGACCGACAACAGGAGATGAATGATGGCCGCTTTTTGTGCGTGCTGTGGAGCAGAGATCGGGCCAAAGGCCGAGGCTTGTCCCGCTTGCGGAACACCCCAACATGGGATGTTGCAGAGAAGAGGGGACGGCGTGGTCGCGACCGTCGAGGCGGGCTATCCGCCTGTGCGTGAAGACGACGATTCGGACGCGGAGGCGGCGGGCGGGAAGTTCCGCCGGGGCGCGTGTTGCCGGATCTGAACGAATCCGGCTAGAGCTGGGCGAGAACGAGGACGGCGGCGATGGCGAGTGCGTGGGTGAGTACGACGGCGCTGGAGGCGCGGAGGAAGCCGGCGGCGCGCCAGAGGAGGCCAAGCAACAGTCCGTAAAGCGGGAACTGCACGTACATCAGCACCTGCGCGACGGTGTCGGCCATGGCATCGGGAATGCCGAGCTGCGGCTGATGCGCCAGCATGGCGAGCGGCGCGATGAGGCGGAGACGGAAGAGGCCGTTCTGGCCGAGCAGCGGTGCGACTTCCGCATAACGGACGGTAAAGTAGGCGGCGACGATGCCGGCAAGGACGAGCGCCCAGACGACGCCCCAGGCGAGGGGAGATTTGCTGCGGCTTCTTGCGGGCTGCTGTTCTTTGCCGGGGGAATGCTTCTGCGCGTGACGCCATGATTTGAGGATAGCGGGGTGCGCCGGTTTCATGCGGCTTGGATCGGTGCCCGCATCTGGCTGATCAATGAGGGGCTGATCTTATTCAGGATACTTGTTGAGCGAATTCAGGCGGAGCCGCTGAAGTGTCCGAAAAACCAGACTTTCCAGGACCTATTGATGGACCCGGAGTCAGCAGTGACTACAGCCTGGCGGTCCGTCCCAGCGATGGATTGCCGCTGACGCTCACTTACAAGCCAGAAAGTCAGCCCGAACACAAGTCCCGTAAGCACCAGACCAGCTCCCTGCCGCTGGACTGCAATCATGCATCCTTCGAGGAATGTCTGGTCCTCGATAAAGAGGGGCTTGGGAGAGAGTGACGACGTCGCGGACCCCATGGCAAGTGTGAACACGGCACCAATCAGACAGAAGTACAGCAATCCAAAACGCTGCAACCGGTCAAACAAGATCACAGCCAAGCACCAAGGTCCGGCTATCAACACGAGTGCCGCAGCCATCCCACCAAAAGCCAGAAGAAGACTGCAATCCCAATCCTGAATCGAATGCTGACGTGGCTGTCGGCCGCCCTGTTCCAAATCACAAACCAGGCCAGATAGATGAGTGAGGCGCTCGCGAAACTCGCTAGTATCCCACCAGTCGCTTAGGGGCGCGCATGACATCGCTCCCCGTCGATAGATGAAGAAGAACACTTCTGCATGTCGCCTTTTCTCTCTGAATCGAGGTTAGACCAAGGCGCGATCCCGGTAAACGGTAACTGCGGAGACTCGCTGAGAATTCGCCAACGGTATCCATCAGAGCGGGGCGCCCATATTTTTGGACCCACCCCGCGCTTCGCTCAGGATGGGGCACTCCAGAAATTGAAGCAATACTTTAAGTCTGCAGGACGCCGGGGTGGAAGCGCTCCACGTTGGGGTTGTGGGCGGCGGCTTCGAGGGCGAGCAGGACGGCTTCGCGGGTTTTTGCGGGGTCGAGGATGGCGTCGACCCAGAGGCGCGCGGCGGCGTAGCGGGAGTCGGTCTGGGCGTCGTAGGTGGCCTGGATGCTGGCGCGGATCTCCTGCTTCTCTTCGTCGCTGAGCTTGCGTCCGCCGCGTTCGAGTGCGCGGATGCGGATTTCGACCAGCGTGTTTGCCGCGGACGCGCCGGACATGACGGCGTAACGCGCGGTGGGCCAGGCGAAGATGAAGCGGGGATCGTAGGCCTTGCCGCACATGGCGTAGTTGCCTGCGCCGAAGGAGCCGCCGACGATCACGGTGATCTTGGGGACGGTGGAGTTGGAGACGGCGGCGACCATCTTGGCGCCGGAGCGGATGATGCCGGTCCATTCGGCGTCGCGGCCCACCATGAAGCCGTTGACGTCGTGGATGAAGATCGAGCGGGATGAGGTTCTGGTTGCAGTCGAGGATGAAGCGCGCGGCTTTGTCGGCGCTTTCGGCATAGATGACGCCGCCGAACTCGATGCGCTTTTCGCCGGAGTGGCTGGTCTGCGGCTGGTGCTGCTTCTGGTTGGCGACGATGCCGACGGCAAAGCCGCCGATGCGCGCGTAGCCGCAGAGGACGGTGCGGCCGTAGTCGGGCTTGTACTCGTCGAACTCGGAGCGATCGACGAGACGCGCGATGACTTCATGCATGTCGTAGGTGTTGCTGGCGGCGCGTGCGGGATCGGAATCGATGAGGGTGTAGAGATCTTCGGCGGGATACTTCGGCGCGTCCTTTTGCGGGTCGAAGGCGGCGCGATCGAAGGGGGCGCGGGCGGGATGGCCGAGCTTGCCGACGAGCGAACGTAACCGCGCCAGGCACAGATGATCGTTGGGCTCCTTGAAATCGACGGTGCCGGAGATTTCCGCGTGCATGGTGGCGCCGCCGAGCTCTTCGGCCGAATATTTTTGTCCGATGGCGGCTTCGACCAGCGCGGGCCCGGCGAGGAAGAGGCCGCTGCCCTCGGTCATGAGGACGTGATCGGTCATAACCGGGAGATAGGCGCCGCCGGCGACGCACATGCCCATGATGGCGGTGATCTGCGGGATGCCCATGGCGGACATGCGCGCGTTGTTGCGGAAGATGCGGCCGAAGTCGTCCTGGTCGGGGAAGACGTCTTCCTGCAGAGGCAGAAAAATGCCGGAGGAGTCGACGAGATAGAGGGTGGGGATGGGTTTTCCATCGCGATGTGCTGCGCGCGGAGAACCTTCTTGGCGGTCATGGGGAAGAAGGCGCCGGCCTTCACGGTGGCGTCGTTGGCGACGATCATCGCAGAGACGGCCGGCGACGCGGCCGAGGCCGCAGATGACGCCGGCGGCGGGCGCGCCGCCCCATTCCTCGTACATGCCAAATGCGGCGAACAGCGCCCAGTTCAAAGAGTTCGGTGCCGGGATCGAGGAGGAGCGCGATGCGCTCGCGCGCGGTGAGGCGCTGCTTGGCGTGCTGTGCGTCGATGGCTTTCGCGCCGCCGCCTTCGCGGATGGCGGCTTCCTGCTGCCGGAGCGCAGAGAGGAGCGCGAGCATGCCGGCGGCGTTGGACTGCTGGCGCCTGGCTTTGGGGTCGAGCTTCGAGGCGAGCGTGTTGTTCAGCGCGGCAGGCTGCGGCGATGGCTTGTCAGGAGTGGGCATGGGAGACTGGCCAGCATAGCAGGTTGGTATCAGGTCGTTGGGGCAGACTCAAGCGGCGGGCCGGAAAGCCCTAATGCTTCCGCATCGCGCTGCATCGCGGCGAGGCAGAAGGCGATGTGTTGTCCGAGGTCGATTCCCATTTCGGCAGCGCCGTTGAGGACATCATCGCGGTTGACGCCGCGGGCGAAGGCTTTGTCCTTGAGCTTCTTTTTGACGCCGGCTACTTCGACATCATGGATGGATTTCGTGGGCTTGACGAGCGCGCAGGCGGTGAGAAAGCCGGCCAGCTCGTCGCAGGCGAAGAGCGTCTTGTCCAGGTGCGAGATGCGCGGCGTGCCGGTGTATTCGGCGTGGCCAAGGATGGCGTGGCGGATCTCTTCGGGCCAGCCGCGTTCTTCGAGCACGCGGACGCCGATCTATGGATGCTCTTCTGCGGAGGGGTAGCGCTCGTAATCGAAATCATGCAGGAGGCCGGTGGCGCTGTAGAGGTTGACGAGGCCGTCTGCGTCGCTGCCGGTGAGGCCGAGGCGCGCGGCTTCCTGCTCGCCATAGGCGCGGACGCAGCTTTCGACGGCGAGCGCGTGCTTGATGAGGCTGGGGCCCTGGGTGAACTCGTTGAGCAGGGCCCAGGCAGCCTCGCGCGTGGGGAGAAGGGCAGGTATCTGGTTAGTCATTCCACCTCCGGGTCATGCGTAAAGCGAGAGTATTGCTGTTCTCTTCGGGTTTTGTGCCATGTTTCGAGAAGATCACGGTACTTTCCACCGCATTTTCACTTGACATGAAAATCAATACTCGGGCACTGTAGCTATGCGCGACGGTGTATTTCCGCTGCGTGGGAAGCCCGCTCTGGCCTCCGTACAACATATGGCAACTACCTTAGCAAGCGTCGAGGCGCGCGAGGTACTACGTTGCGGTCACTGCCAGCTCGTGCAATTTCGCACGATGAATGCCCTCTGCAGGCGGTGCCACAAATCCCTGGAAATGGAAGAGCCCGAACCGGTCATGCCGGCCGCGACCTCTGCTACTCGGGAGCCCGAGGCGGTAGAGGGCGGTCTGCAGGTGGCGCGCGCAGTGCGCGACGCCCGGCGCGGCCGCAATCTTTCGCAGCGGCAGCTTGCCGGCCGGATGCAGGTGCCACGCACCTACATCTCGAAGATCGAGAACGGCAAGGCGATGCCGACCTTGTCGTCGCTCGAACGGCTGGCGACGGCGCTCGAAGTGGACATGTGCAACCTGCTGCATGACGCACGCAACCGCCAGCATGACGAGTCGTTCTCGATCCTGGACGACCCGTTCCTGTCGGAGATTGCGCCGCTGATTTCCAAGCTTGATGCCCTGCAGCGGTCCATGTTCCTGAACCAGGTGCGCGATATGGCGATGGGCCGCCGGCGCACGGCAGTCGCTTAAAGTTGCCGGGTCCCTTCAGCTTGCGTTAGATGTCGCATTGCAGCGCGCACGGGCGGTTTTCTCCAGACCGCCTGTGCGCATTGCGACGCGCTCCGGGCATGTGCTACGGTCGAAGGCTGAGAGGGAAGGGCATTCTCAAATGAAGTCAGCCAGCCGGGCCCATGAGCTCTCGCCGGAGGAGCGGGCTATCTACCGGTCGCTCGATCCTGAGCGAATGCCAGAACACATTGCGATCATCATGGACGGCAACGGCCGCTGGGCCGGACGCCGCAGTCTGAAGCGATTCCTGGGCCACCAACAGGGCGCTGAGGCGGTGCAGTATGTCGTGGAGACTTCGTCGCGCATCGGCCTGCCGTGGCTGACGCTCTATGCCTTCTCGCTGGAAAACAATCTGAAGCGGCCCAAGACGGAAGTGAACTTCCTGATGCGGCTGCTGCGCTCTTACCTCATCAACAATGTGCAGCGCATGAACGACAACAACGTGCGGATTGCCTATATCGGCCGCACACACGAGCTGCCCACCGAAGTGCAGGAGCAGATGCAGACTGCTGCCGAGGCGACGGCGCGCAATACCGGCACCGTGCTGACGCTGGCGCTGAACTACGGCGCGCGATCGGAGATTATCGATGCGTTTGCTGCGCTGTCGCGCGAGCGCGCGGCCCAGGGGCGGAACGCAGAGGGGATCACGGAAGAGGATTTGCATAAGCATCTGTACACGGCGCACATGCCGGATCCGGACCTGGTGATCCGGACCTCGGGCGAGATGCGGATTTCGAATTTCCTGCTGTGGCAGATTGCCTACTCAGAGATTTTTGTGACCGAGCGGTTCTGGCCGGATTTTCGCGGCGTGCATCTGCTGGAGGCGATTGCCGAGTACCAGCAGCGCGAGCGGCGCTATGGCGGATTGAAGGCGCACACGGATGAAGAGATTCCGGAGCATGCTGTGCTGGTGCCCCGGTAGCGCAAGAGATGGCGGCGCCTGCGCGCTTCCTTTTTCGCAACCCACCTGCGGTAGGATGGGGCACCCGGCCACCTCAGTGCCACGCCCCGCAATCGCTACCTATTCGAGACCCGTCGGTTCGGGCCGTTCACCACGCGCCGCATCCAGCAAATTGTTCAAGGCTACCGCGAGAAGGCCGGTATGTCGCATAGCAGGAGACCCATTCAATGACGCTCGAATGCATCAATCCCAAGGATCTGCCTACTCCGCAAACGTACACCCAGGTCGTCGTTGCGACGGGAAGCAAGATGGTATTCGTCTCGGGCCAGGAGCCCGAAGACATACATGGCAAGCTTGTTGGCCCTGGTGATCTTGCTACTCAGGCGCGCCAGGTGTTTGGCAATCTCGGCCGAGCACTTGCTGCTGCCGGTGCGCGGCCTGCGCAGGCCACCAGGATCACAATCTACGTCGTCAATTACAAACGCGACGAATGCTTGCCGATTATTGAAAGGGCCCGGATAGCGCTGTTCGGAGATCACAAGCCAGCGGACGTGGTGCTCGGCGTAGCGACGCTGTCCCCTGACTACCTGATCGAAGTTGACGCGATCGCGATCATTGATTGACCATACCGCCCCTCAGCAGGTCAAATTCCTGTGGGACTTTACGTACCTTTGTTGGAATTTAACCAACAACAACCAGAGTTCGCGAGTGGTAGTAAAGATTTCGCATCTTGGCCGCGATACTGTCTCCGGACCAGCTTCGTTTCGGGTCGCTTATGTGAGCCGGGAACTAGGGAACAGGGAATCGGAAAGCACAACGGACATTTCCTGCGAATAGCCGATTAGCGGCGGCTGCTTCCTCCCAGCAGCGAACCGAGCGCGCCACGGATCAATTGCCGTCCTACCTGCGAGCCGATGGCGCGTGCGGCGCTGTTGACCATCGCCTGACCGGGGGACATGCGGCGGGAGTTGCCGCTGCCGAAGAGTGCGCCCATGGCTTCACCGAGCAGGCCGCCGGAGCCGGCGGTTGTTGTCTGTGCCTGTTGCTGCACCGTTTCGCGCTGCTGCATCTGGCCGTCGGTGGGTGTGTGCTCGGCTTTGCCGGTGAGGCGCTCGTAGGCGGATTCGCGGTCGATGGCTTTTTCGTAGACGCCCGCGACGGGCGAGCCGGCGATGATCTGCTGGCGCTGTGCAGGCGTGATGGGGCCGATCTGGCTGGCTGGCGGCACGACCATCGCACGCTGGACGATGCCGGGGGTTCCGCTCTCGTCTAAAAAGGACACCAACGCTTCACCCACCGCGAGCTGGGTGATGACGGTGGCGGTGTCGAGCTTGGGGTTGGTGCGGAAGGTGTCGGCGGCAGCTTTGACGGCCTTCTGGTCGTTGGGCGTGAAGGCGCGCAGCGCGTGCTGCACGCGGTTGCCGAGCTGGCTGAGGACGACCTGCGAGACATCGTTGGGGTTCTGGGTGACGAAGTAGACGCCGATGCCTTTGGAGCGGATGAGGCGGACGACCTGCTCGATGCGCGCGCCGAGGGCGGTCGGCAGATCGTTGAAGAGCAGATGCGCTTCGTCGAAGAAGAAGACGAGCTTCGGTTTTTCGGGATCGCCGACTTCGGGCATGCGCTCGAAGAGCTCAGAGAGCAGCCAGAGCAGGAAGGTGGCGTAGAGCTGCGGCGACTGCATGAGCTTGTCGGCGGCGAGGATGTTGACGACGCCGTGGCCGTTCTGATCGGTCTGGAGCAGGTCGTCGATGTTGAGCGCGGGCTCGCCAAAGAACTTGTCGCCGCCCTGCTGCTCGAGCGCGATGAGGTTGCGCTGGATGGCGCCGATGCTCGCCGGCGAGATGTTGCCGTACTGCGTCTTGTACTCCGCGGCGTTGTCGCCGGTATGCTGCAGCATCGCGCGGAGGTCTTTCAGGTCGAGCAGCAGAAGACCCTGGTCGTCGGCGATTTTGAAGACGAGGGTGAGGACGCCGGCCTGCGTGTCATTGAGGTTGAGGATGCGGCTGAGCAGCAGCGGGCCCATCTCCGAAATGGTGGCGCGGACGGGATGGCCCTGTTCGCCGAAGACATCCCAGAAGGTGACGGGGCAGCCGGCGAATGCGGGCGCGTCCATGCCCATTGTCTTGAGGCGCTCGGCGAGTTTGGGGGTGTTCTGGCCGGGCTGGCTGATACCGGAAAGATCGCCCTTCACGTCCGCAGCGAAGACGGGAACGCCGATGCGGCTGAGCGCTTCGGCGATGACCTGGAGGGTGACGGTTTTGCCGGTGCCCGTAGCGCCGGCGACCAGGCCGTGGCGGTTGGTGAGCGAGGGCAACAGCACGAGGTCGGCTTTGGTATCGGTCTGTTTTGCGATCAGCATCGGCTGGGCCATGTCTTCGATCTCTCCCGTGGGCAACGTCTCTCCGAAACTGAAGGTACACCGGCGATGTGCGGAATTGCATCCTCATTGCCCTCCCAACTACCTTCCCAACCTGGCATCCGTCTAAGCTGAACAGCATGCAGGTGCGCGTTCTCTTCTTTGGTGTGCTCAAGGACCTTCTTTCGTCGAGCGGCGCGACGGTAACGCTGCCGGAGGGTGCCACCGTGGGGCAATTGACGGAGCAGCTTCGGAATGGGATCGGTACACACGGATCTGGGAGCGCGGAGCATCCGGTGTGGGGCGCGCTGGCGGTGGCGGTGAACCGTGAATACGCGAACCGCTCCGTGGTACTGCACGAAGGCGATGAGGTGGCGCTGCTGCCGCCGGTATCGGGCGGGACCGAGGATGCAAATGCGCATCGGAATCTGGTGGTGCTGACTCGGGAGCGGATCGATCGCGATGCGCTGGTGGAGAATCTGAAGCAGCCGTCGGATGGCGCGGTGGTGGTCTTTGACGGCATCGTGCGCGATAACACGCGCGGGCGGAAGACGCTCTATCTCGACTACGAGGCGTACGAAGAGATGGCGCTGGCGCAGATGCAGAAGCTGGCGCGTGAGGCGGCAGAGAAATATCCCATCGACCGCGTTGGGTATTGTGCATCGGCTGGGCAGGCTGGAGATCGGCGAGAGCAGCATCGTGATTGTGGTCACGTCGGCGCATCGCGCGGCGGCGCTTCGATGCGTGCCGCTGGCTGATCGATACGCTGAAGCGCACGGTGCCGATATGGAAGAAGGAACACTTCGCGGACGGCGCGGTGTGGACGGATGGGGAGCCATTTCCGGCGGACCTCGGGTCCGGTACATCGGCATGAATCGCGTGGCCACGGCGTTCGCGCTGGCGCTGCTTGCGGCCTCTGCCGGGGCGCAGAAGGAACCTACGTTTCATGTCGAAGCCCCGCTGGTAAACGTATTCGTCAGTGTGACAGATAAGGCAGGCGCGCCGATCGGCGGGCTGACGCGCGATGATTTCCAGCTCTATGAGGACGGCAAGCTCGAGAAGATCGCGGTCTTTGAGCGCGACACGTCCGCGCCGCTGGCGATTGTGTTGTCCGTGGACCTGAGCGGGAGCGTGTACAAGGACTTTGCGCAGGAGCAGTCGGCGGCACAGCGCTTCGCGAAGGATGTGCTGCGTTCGCAGGACCGCGCCGATGTGGTGGCGTTTGCCGACAGCGCACGCGAGGTGACCGGCTTTACCCCCAACCCCAAGCGGATTGCCGCCGGACTGGGCGGACTGCGTCCAGGCAGCGGCGGCACGGCGTTCTATGGAGGCATCTCGCTGGGCTCGCAACTGCTGCGGCCGGAGCATGGCCGACGCGTGCTGGTGGTGATCTCCGACGGCGACAACACGGTGAATGACGTGAGCTACCAGGATGCGCTGGATGAGGCGGTGCGCGATGAGGTGATGATCTACAGCATCATCGACGTGCCGGTGGCGGCGAGCGCGGGGCGCGATCTGGCGGGCGAGCACGCCATGATCACGCTGGCGGAGCAGACGGGCGGGCGCGCGTACTACGCCGATCAGGCATCGCTGGACCAGATCTTTCATCGCATTGCGGATGATCTGCGGACGCAATATCTGCTGGGCTACTACCCGCCAAAGCGTCCGCCGGAAGACCCGGGCGGTTTCCGCTCGATTGCGGTGAAGATGAGCAGCGTTGCGAACAGCGCGAAATACAGCGTGCGGAATCGGCCGGGGTATTATGCGGATGCTGGCCGCTGAAGTTCTCTTTGAATGACACGGCCCTTTCTATGTCCATACGTATTGTTCCGCTGCTTTTAACCTGTGGTCCTCTCGTGCTTGCGCTGTTTGCGGGCTGGAAATTTTGGCGGCAGAGGCGATCGCGACCGCTTAGCGGTTTCACGATATGGTCTATTTGCATCGTCACTGCGAACGCGGTATATGCAGCTTTCACGTTCCTCCACTATTCCGTTTGGCCTTCGAACCTCCCGCCCTGGAAGGATCCGGAAACGCTGGATCTCGCTCTTTTGTTCTTCACGGCTCCTTTTGGCATCATCGTGTGCGTGCTCGCGGCTGTGCGCGGGGCTGACAAGAGGTTGACTACTGTGTTGGTGGCGACGTCTCTGATCCTCTTCTTTGTAGGTTTGATCGAATGCGTTTCCGTCTGAACTTTGGAATGAGCAGGCTCCAATAAGCCTCGGCTACAATCGCGGCATGGCGAGTGAGAATGCAACGCGCCGCAGCCGTAAGCTGCCGCCGCCCGGCGATACCGGGCAGGAGGCAGCGTATCTTCGCTTCCTCTCAGACAAGCAGGTGCCGGTGACGGTGAAGCTGCGCGACGGGGAGAGCGTCTCCGGGTGGATCGAGTACTTCGACGACCGCATGATCCGGCTGACGCGCGAAGGGCGGCCAAACCTGTTCATCTACAAGCAGCAGATCCGCACGATTACGGAAAAGGGAAGGCGCGGGCCAAAGAGCGGCGCAGGACTGAGCAGCGCCGGACAGAATTTCGCAGAAGAATCGAGGGACGGACGCCGTGATTAGCCAACTACCTGATTCGCTGAACCTGGGGCTGGCTGTGCCGGCGGCGGCGATTGCGATTGAAGCCGGACTGCTGATTCATGACTTTTACGAGCGCGGCGTGCTCACCGAGTACAAGGGCGACGTAGACCTGGTGACGGAGGCGGACCGCGCGAGCGAGAAGCTGATTGTCGAGAAGCTGCACATCGCATTTCCGAATCATGGCATTTACGGCGAGGAAGGCACGCGCGACGGCCTGGAGGCGGAGTATCGCTGGTATGTCGATCCGCTGGACGGCACGACGAACTTCGCGCATGGGTTCCCGTATTTCTGTGTGTCGCTGGGGCTGGAGCACCGGCCCGCGGGGCTGACGCCGGACCAGGATGGCGAGATCGTGGCGGGCGTCATCTATCAGCCGATGCACAACGAGCTGTTCGTCGCGGAGAAGGGCAGCGGCGCGTACCTGAACGGGCGGCGGCTGCACGTGTCGAAGACAGCGCAGTTGCAGGAGGCGCTGCTGGCGACGGGTTTTCCCAGCCACAAGCGGCATGAGAATCCGAACATACACTTCTATCAGCAGCTCACGCTGCGCTCGCATGGGGTGCGGCGTGCGGGTGCGGCGGCACTGGATCTGGCGTACACGGCGGCAGGTCGCTTCGATGCGTATTGGGAGTTCAACCTGAACCCCTGGGATACGAGCGCCGGCGCGCTGATGGTGACCGAGGCGGGCGGGAAGATGACAACATTCGAGGGCGAGCCTTTCCGGCTGGACAGCAAGGAAGTGCTGGCGACGAATGGATTGCTGCTGCCGGAATTGCAGAAGTTTTTTCAGGATATGTTTGCGGGGCGCGACATCGAGCCGGTGCCGACGCCTGCGGAGTTTGCCGCGCGGCGCAAGGCGTTCCAAGGCTGAGGTGCTGGCCGCGCGGGTGAAGCGCGCCTGGTGATTGTAGTTCGCTTCCTCTGGTCGCTCGCACTTGGATCTGTGCGGTGACCCGATCCTTCTAGAGATCCGGACAGCCGGACTACTCGTGTCCTGGCGCTTTGCGGTATGGTGTTGGTGCTGATGAAAGGCCTTACATGCGCGCGCTGAAATGGTTTATTGCTCCGCTTGCCGCCCTTGCACTCACGCTTCCCACCTGGCTGCTGAAGCGCCCTCGCTTGTGAAACGCGACGGCCGCTTTGCCCTGATGGTCGATGGCAAACCGTTCTTTGTGCTGGGTGGGCAGATCAACAATTCGAGCTCGTGGCCGTCGACGCTGCCGGATGTGTGGCCGACGCTGACCGCGATGCACGCGAATACCGTGGAAGCGCCGGTGTACTGGGAGCAGATGGAGCCGTCGCCCGGTCAATTTGATTTCTCAACGCGTGGATGCGCTCGTGACCGGCGCGCGCCAGCATAATCTGCGCATGGTGCTGCTGTGGTTCGGAACGTGGAAGAACGGCGAAGACCACTATGTACCGGAGTGGGTGAAGACGCATCCGGAGAAGTATCCGCGGATGATCAACGAGCGCGGTGAGCCGGTGCAGGTGCTCTCGGCAAACTCGGATGTGAATCTTGAGGCAGACAAGGCGGCGTTTCGCGCGCTGATGCGTCACGTGCATGAGATCGACGGCGAGCAGCATACCATCGATCCTGGTGCAGGTGGAGAACGAATCGGGGGCCATCAATGCGGTGCGGGATCACTCGCCTGCGGCGGAGAAGCAGTTCAAAGGACAGGTGCCGGCTGCGCTGGTGAAGGCTCTGGGAAAGCATGGCGGTACATGGAGCGAGGTCTTCGGGCCGGATGCGGACGAAGAGTTTTCAGGCGTACTCCGTGTCGCGCTACATCAGCGAAGTGGCGGCGGCGGGCAAGGCCGAGATGCAGTTGCCGATGTACTGCAACGTGTGGATGCAGTATCCGCATGGGTATCGGATTCGCGGATGGGACCGGCCGGGATTCGATTATCCGAGCGGCGGCCCGGCGCAGCCGGTGCTCGATATCTGGAAGGCGACGGCGACGCACATCGACATGATCGGGCCGGACATTTACAGCAGCGATACGAAGGCGTTCCTGGAGATTCTTGGTGCGTATAACAGACCCGACAACCCGATATGGATTCCGGAGACGGGGCTGGGCGATGCGTTTGCGAAGGGTGTTTTTTACGACCTGGGTTATGGCGGCATTGGCTATTCGCCGTTTGCGACGGACCAGACTGGCTGGTCATTGCAGCCGGGCGAGGTGCCGAAGCTGCATGCGGAGAACTACAAGCTGCTCGAGCCGATGGACCGCGACCTGGCGGAGTGGGATTTTGAGGGAAAGCTGCATGCCGTGACCGAGGAGGTGGGTGATACCGAAGACTCGATGCGGCTGGGCCGGTGGGTTGCCGAGGTGGGATTTGGATTTCCGCAGCGCGATGGCGGTCACGCGCCGGGAACACCGGACCATATGGGCCGCGTGCTGATTGCGCAGATCGATCCGGATACGTTTATGCTGGCGGGCTTCGACACGCGGGTGACGCTGCGGCTTGCCGACAATGTGCCCGGCCATGCGCAGATTGTGCGCGCCGAGGAAGGTAAGTACGAGAATGGCGAGTGGCACGCGCTGCGCATCCTGAACGGCGATCAGACGGACCGCGGGATCAATCTGCATCACGAGGATACGGTGGTTCGGATCCGGATGGGCACATACTGAGGAACTTAGCCGGCGTGCATCTCTCTCAAAAAAGGGCTGCGCGTCGCTCGGGGCTATGTCCGAAGTCATAGCTCGAAGCAAATTCCTGGGTGCGTTCGCCGCGCATGACGGCGCAGTCCGTGCGGAATGAAAAACCTGGGAGACCGGCGGTGCGGAAAGTCCGAAAAACGCTGCTACAATTGAAGCGACCCCACCCGCACTGGAGATCGGTTTCATGGCTTACATCATTGCAGAACCTTGCATCGGTACTAAGGACTCGGCTTGCGTCGATGCCTGCCCCGTCGACTGCATTCATCCCAAGAAGGACGAGGCGGATCACGCTAACGTGGAGCAACTGTTCATCGACCCGGTGGAGTGTATCGACTGCGGCGCGTGCGTGCCGGTGTGCCCGGTTTCCGCCATCTTCGCGGGCGACGACCTGCCGGAAAAGTGGGCGGCTTACACGGAGAAGAATGCTTCGCACTTTGGCCGCTAAGCACCGAACAAAATTGCTTGTTTCAACGCGCAGCCTTCGGGTTGCGCGTTGTTGTTTGGGCGGCCGGAAATCGTCAGATGAACGCTGAAGCTATCGTGCTGCGCACCTGGCCTATCCGCGAGGCCGACCAGATTGTCGCGCTGTTTACGCGTGAATTCGGCAAGCTGAAGGGCGTAGCGAAGTCGGCGGCGAAGAGCCGGCGGCGCTTTGGCGGCGCGCTGGAGCCGATGACGCACGTGCGCGCCAGCTTTCTCGAAAAGCCGCGGCAGGAGCTGGTGCGGCTGGATTATTTTGAGATTCTGCGCTCGCCGCTATCAATGGCGGTGGATTACACGCGGTTGAGCGCGTTGGCGTTCTTCGCGGAGGTGATCGACGAGACGCAGCCGGACCACGATCCGAACGATGCGGTCTTCCGCCTGGTGCTCGCGGTCCTGGAGGCGGCAGAACGCGGCAGCGTGTGGATGCCGGTGACCTACTTCGCGTTGTGGATCACACGCCTGATGGGCTGGCTGCCGGAACTGCGCCGCTGCATGATTTGCAGTGAGCTGCTGGATGGCGCGCCCGCGTACTTCCACGCGCTTTCCGACGGACTGGTGTGTGTGCATCACAAGCGGCTTGCATCGGGAACGCTGAGTGTGGAGTCGCAGCGGCTGGCGGCACGCATTTTTCATGAGCCCGCGGCGGCGCTGCTCGATGAGCCGTGGCCGCGGGAGCGTGCGCGCGACCTGCGGCGATTTTCGGTGCAGACGCTGGAGCGGCACCTGGAGCGCCGGCTGACCAGCGCGGCGGCGCTAGTCAAGCTGGGCGGCTAGTGGTTGCCGCACGGGCGGGCGCGCCTGCGGCGCCTGTTGCTGGGTTCGCTCCGTTGTCGCTCACGCCCAATGTGGCGCGTGACCTGACTTATCGCATATCTCTCAGATATGAGGGCACCGAATCGTTCAGCTAGCGTTCGGCGTGCTCGACGGGCTCCTCGTGGTCGACGACGGGATCGTGCTCGGTGGCTCGCGAGGACGCCAGGCGGAAGACGCGCTCCCGCGCCTCTTCGCGTTTGATGAAGCGGCGGCGGCCAATCAGGAGGTCCTGCAATGAGACATAGCCGCGTGGATGCATGGTTTCGCGGTCGAGCACGAGCAGGCGGATCTGTCCGGTGGTGGCCATGCGCTCGGCTGCGCTGCGGCAGGTCTCATCGCCGAAGGTGTAGACCGGCGGCAGCTCGGCAAGGACCGGCGTGTGTTCGTCGGCAATGTCGGTCATCGCATCTTCCACGCTGACCATCTCGAGCGGATCGACGCCGTATTCGCGGGTGAGGTGATGTCCGCGGCGGCCGAGCTTTTCCGTGAGGATGGAGCGCGGCATGATGAGCGAGGTGATGGTGTAAGCGGCGATGCACGCGACCACGAGCGGCAAGCAGCGCGGGCAAGGCGTGCGTGAGCTCGATGGAGAAGACGATGGCGGTGAGTGGAGAGCCGAGCGCGCCGGCGAGCATGGCGCCCATGCCGATCAGCGCCAGCGTGCCCTCCGGCATGTGGAGCAGATGCGCGGAGAGCGCGCCGAGCGATGCGCCGATCATGAGCAGCGGGGCGAGCACACCACCTGAGGTGCCGGAGCCGAGCGAAAAGGCCCACATCAGCGATTTGAAAACGATGACGCCGAAGATGAGCGCCATGGTTGCGTGCCCGGCCAGCAAGACGGCGATGTTGTCATAGCCGACGCCGAGGCCGTGGGGAAAGAACAAGCCGCCGATACCGACGCCGAGTCCGCCGATGGCGGGCCACCACATCCAGTGCACAGGGAGTTTGCCGAACAGGTCTTCAATGCCGTACATCATGCCGCTGAGTGCTGCGGCGCAGAGGCCAACGAGTGCTCCGAGGATTGCGGCCAACAGGGCGAAGTGAATGCCGCCGGGGATGGCCTGCGAGGAGAGCGGGAAGAGCGGGCCGGCGCCGAGCCAGATGACACGGAGCACGGCAGCGGTGACGCTGGCGAAAGCCACAGGAACCAGCGAGCGGGGACGCCACTCGAAAAGCAGAAGCTCGACGGCGAGCAGGATAGCAGCGAACGGCGCGGCGAAGGTCGCGGACATGCCGGCAGCAGCGCCGGCGACGAGCAGCGTGGTGCGTTCGGCATCGGTGAGCTTGACCCATTGCGCCAGCAGCGAACCGAAGGCGCCGCCGGTCATGATGATGGGACCTTCCGCGCCGAACGGACCACCGGAGCCGATGGCGATGGCGGCCGAGATGGGTTTGAGCACGGCGATGCGCGGCTCGATGCGTGCGCCGTTCAGCAGGATGGCTTCAATGGCTTCGGGAATGCCGTGGCCGCGGATCTTGTCCGAGCCGTAGCGCGCCATGATGCCGACGATGACGCCGCCGACGATGGGCACCAGCACCATCCAATAGCCAAGCGGGCTGCCGGCGGGGCCGACCATCGCCCAACTGAGGCGGTGATAGTAGAAGAGGTTGGTAAAGAAGGCGATGAGCCGCAGCAGGATCACGGCCAGTCCTGCGCCGCCGATGCCGACGATGATGGCCAGGCCGGAGATCAGCCAGACGCGGCGGTCGACCGTGAAGTCGCGCAGTGTGGAGGAGTGGCTTTTCATCGAGCACCTCGCGCCGCAGTGCGTCGCTGCGGAGTGCGCACCGGGCAGCGGATCGTCCTGCCAATGTTCGATGCGGGTGAGGGCCTCGATCAGGTCCGGTCCCATGACATCCAACTCGCTGCGATGGTGGGCTGCGAGCTTGTGGAGCAGCCGCGAGCCCTTGGAAGTGATGCGCAGCAGGACGCGGCGGGCGTCGGTCTCGTCGCTGGTGCGCTCGAGCAGACCTTCTTCTTCGGAGCGGTTCGCCAGCTCGACGACGCTGTTGTGGCGAAGGCCAAGGCGCTCGGCGGCGTAGGCGATGGTGGGAACGGCGTTGGCCGGGGCTCCGGCAATCTGCAAAAGCAATTGATGCTGCTGCGGCTGCAGGCCGGCGGCGTGCGCCGCCTGCTCACTGAACTGCACAAAGGCGCGAAGGCGATAGCGAAATTCGGCCAGCCGCTCGACCAGGCTGGACGAGGAGGATCGTCCGTCTTTCATAAATATATCGTATCACGACATATCTGTTTTTCGCTACGCTCGGGCTCAAATCCGTCTGCAACGGTCGAGGGATGGCGCGGATAGCGCTCTTCCGATGTGCAGCGAACGTCGTATACTGCTGGTATGTCTATCGTGCGCAACATTGCCGGCGTGGCCAAGGGGATGTCGATCACCTTCGGCGAGATGTTCAAGCCGACCGAGGTGGAAAATTATCCCGACGGACCGGGCCCGAACCGCGGCGCGCACTTTCAGGACCGCTTCCGCGGGGCGCATGTGCTGCAGCGCGATGAGAATGGCCTGGAGAAGTGTGTGGCCTGCTTCCTGTGCGCGGCCGCCTGCCCATCGAACTGCATTTACATCGAAGCTGCGGACAACACGGAAGAGAAGCGCATCTCCAGCGCCGAGCGGTACGCGAAGGTCTACAACATCGACTACAACCGCTGCATTTTCTGCGGGTATTGCGTGGAGGCCTGCCCGACGGACGCGATTACGCACGGGCATGGCTTTGAGCTGGCGTCGCTGAACGCCACGAACATGATCTACCGCAAAGAAGACATGCTGGTGCCGCAGATCGCACTGCCCGGCGCTACGCAGGCGCAGTCGGACTCGATCAAGTAGCGCCCTGCACCATAACCAACCTAATATTCCGCCTGCTGTCCCTTGGCCGGGACGGAGGTTGGGACACCCGGGCGTGCCGGCGTATGTCACGAGCAGGACGACGGGTTCATCCCCGGTTTCGCCGCGATGAACGTCGTTCACGGTTTCGGCGAATGCGTCTCCCTGATGAAAGACCTTTGTCTTGCCGCTTACCTTGTCGTGCACCGTGAGCGTGCCTGAAAGCACGTAGCCGGCGTTGGGAAAGGGATGCGTATGCCACGGCAACGCACTATGCGGCGCAATGGTGAGCTTGAGCATGGTCAGTTGCGGAGCGGCCCTTGGGGTACTGCGTGTATGGGACGCCATTCCAGGAATGATCGGCTTGCAGCAGGACTTCGCGCTGGGCGGATGCGACGGTCTTCGCTGCACTTTGAGCGTAGGCGCTCGATAGAGAGGTTGCGGCGGTGATGAGAGCGAGTGCGGCGATGCGATGACGACTCATGGAAATGCCTCCGTGGTTCGATTTCATAACGCTCGTCAGGGCCGTTAGGTCGGGGTTTTCAGCAGCAGATAGCCGCCGGCGAGGCCGAAGAGCAGGTCGGGCGACCAGGCCGCCAAAAATGCGGGCAGCATGTTGACGTTGCCCATCGCCTCAAATGTTCCGGCCACCACCCAGTAGGCGATGGCGACACCGATGGCTGCGGCGATGCCGGTGAGCGAGCCTCGCTTGCCCATCGAAAGCGCGAAGGGAACCGCCAGTATGGCCATGATCAGCGTGATAAGCGGATATGCGATCTTGTGATCGAGCTGCACGCGCAGCCGCATGGTGTCGAAGCCGCTCTGCCGCAGGTCGTGGATGTAGCGCGACAGCTCAATGAAGCTCATCTCCGACGACTGACGGTTCTCCTTCTTGAAATAGGAAGGCTGCTCCGTGAGCGTGGCGAATGTGCTGAGCGAGAAGCGGTCGTAGCTGCTGACGGCCTCGCCCTGGAAGTGGCGGTCCCATCCATCTTCGAAGATCCATTGCTTCAGGGGCGGGTCCCAGTGCGCGGTGTCGGCAAAGATGCGCCGCGTCAGTGAGAAGCTGTCCGGATCGAATTCGAAGACGGAGAGATTCGCGAAGCGATCGTGGTCCGGATCGAAGAACTGGTAGTAGTAGATGCGGCCGGGCCTTCCCGGCTCCTGCTCGCCGAAGATCCACTTCTGGTCCGGGCGCAGGAAGGTCTGCGCGGGCTTGCCCTTGATGACGCTCAGCAGGGCTTCCTGACGGCGGTTCGCGCCGGGCAGATAGCTCTCGTCAAAGAGGAACAAGCCGACCGCGAGGATCGCGGCAATGACCAGCACCGGCACGATGACGCGATAGATGCTGATGCCGGTGGCCTTCATCGCGGTGAGCTCGCTGGAGCGGTTGAGCACGCCAAATGTCACCAGCACGGCGACGAGTACGCCGAGCGGCAGCAGCGTGTAGACCATGCTGGGGATCAGGTTGAAGAGATATGCGCCCACGGTTACGAGCGGCGTGCGGTTGCGGATGATGTCGCCGAGCCGCTCGAAGAAGGTGAAGACGAGCATGAGCATCACGAAGGTCCACAGCACCATGATGAAGGTGCCGAGGAACTCGCGCAGCACGTAGTCATCCAGGATGAGGGGAAAGCTGCGGCGGCCGGAGCGCTCATGGCGCAGTGTGGTGTCCAGGATGGGCAGGCGCGGCTTCAGGACCTTCCCGGCCGCGCGCGCTCCGCTGAAATTGAAGGAGAGATTGGCGACGCCGCCGCGGCTGAGCTGCCGCAGAAGGAGCAGGCCGAAGGCGGCGAAGATGATGTTGGCCGCCCAGACGCCGAGGAACGGAGTGATCTTGCCCTGGCGTGCCAGCGAGACGCCGGTGAGCGAGAGGAAGTAGTAGACGAAGACCAGCGCGATGGTGAGGACGAAGCCGGCGCTTTTGCCGCCGCGGCGCGACGAAAGCCCGAGCGGAACGCCCACCAGCATGAGGACAATGCAGGAAGCGGGGAAGGCGAGGCGCTTGTAGAACTCGATGCGATACCACTGCCCGCCATGGCGCTGCGACTTCCGCCAAAGCTCGGGCGTGGACATGGCAAGCACCGGCGCGTCCGCGTGGCTGATGTGCGTGTCTTCCTGGTTGCCGGTCTCCAGCGGAAGATCGGCTTCTGTAAAGGTAGAGACGGAGTACTGGTTCGGGTCATTGGCCACGAATTCATGCCGCGTGCCGTTGCGCAGGCGCATGCGAAGCTCGCCGTTGCCGCCATTGACCACCGTGGCCGTGGCCGCGGTGATGATGAGCGGCGAGGCGGGATTGGTGAGGTCGGCGAGAAAGACATGCTGCCACTGCGATGCGCCTACCGAGCCGCGCACGTTCTGCACATACAGTACGTAGTTCTTGAAATCTTCGTAGAAGACACGCGGCTGAATCTCAAAGGAAGCCTGCGATGTCTTCAGCGCGTTCTCGAGATCGAGAAGCGACTCCGCCGCCTTGGGCGCGAGGTAAAGCGCATTGAGGAGCGAAACGCCCCAGCCGAGAACCGCAACCAGCGAGACGATGCCGACGAAGCGCCAGACGCCGATGCCGGCTGCGCGCATCGCGGTGATCTCGCTGTCCGCTGCCATGCGGCTGAGCCCCAGCAGCACACCGACCAGCACCGCCATCGGGATGGTCATGGTAAAGGTGTTGGGCAGAGTGAAGAGAAAGATCTCCGCCATGCTGGCCAGCGATGCGCTCTCCCGCACAATCACGCCCAGGATGTCCGTCAGCGGGCGCATGAACAGAATGAAGGTGAACAGCGCGCCACCGATAAGGGCGTGCGAGATCACTTCACTCAGGATGTAGCGTCGCAGGATGCGCACGGCAGTCGGCCTTGCGCTTAGTTTACAGGTGCGCGCAGGCTGGTTGAGCTGAACTCACGAAGTTCGCGGCATTGGTTGTTGCGGCGCTACGTGCCGAACGGAACGGAAGGTAAAGCAGGTTCTTCACTCCAGACTCTTGGGTTACGTTCAGGATGACAATTAGCTTTATCGGGCTTCCGTCGTGCGCCTTAGCGCGCATGCCGGTACACGAGATCGAGCAGCTCGTCATACATGGCGCTGGCGCTGTCGCCGCCATCGCGGATCGCCATGGTGGCGCAGTGCTCCAGGTGATTGCGCATCAGCAGACGGCTGACGCCGCGCAGCGCTTCCTGCACCGAGGCGATTTGTACCAGGATGTCGGCGCAGTAGCGCTCCTGCTCGACCATCGATTCGAGGCCGCGTACCTGGCCGGCGATGCGGCGCAGCCGACGGACGGCGGCGCCTTTCAGCTCGGGGTCGACGGCGACTGCCAGCTTTTCATCGGTATTGCATGACGCTGCCGGCTGCTGTTGCGTCTTGGTCTGCTTCATGCTGCCCTCCAGCGCCTGAGGCGCAGGCTGTTCAACAACACACTTACGGAACTGAGCGCCATGGCTGCGGCGGCCACTGCCGGCGACAGCAGGATGCCGAAGGCGGCCCAGAGCGCGCCCGCAGCGACCGGCACGGCGAGCAGGTTGTAGCCCGCGGCCCAGCCGAGGTTCTGCTTCATGATGCGGCGCGTGGCGCGCGCCAGCTTCACGGCCGCGACGATGGCGCCAAGATCGCTGTGCAGCAGGATGGCGTCGCCTGCCTCGCGCGCCAGCTCCGTGCCGCTTCCCATCCCGATACCGGAGTCTGCCTGCGCGATAGCCGCCGCGTCGTTGATGCCGTCGCCGACCATCAGGACGCGCCTGCCCTGCCGCTGCAGCTCGCGGATGCGCTCCAGCTTCTGCTCCGGCGACAGCCCGGCGTAGACCTCGCGAATACCGAGGGCATCGGCCAGCGGCTGTGCTGCGGCTGCCGTGTCGCCGGTCAGGATGGCGGGTTTCAGGCGCAGCGCTTCGAGTGCGCGCAGAGCGTTCGCAGCATCCGCGCGAACAGTATCGCGGCAGACGATTGTTCCCGCATAGACGCCCGCGTGCGCGATGTGCAGCATCGTTCCGCCGGGTTCGACGGACTGTCTCAGGGATGGCGATGTTGTGCTCCTCGAAGAGCCGCGTGTTTCCGGCAAGAACCTCCGCGCCGGCGATCGTCGCTTCGAGCCCCATGCCGGGCATGGCCTGAAATCGATCGATGGGCAGGAGCGCGAGCCCGCGATCCTGAGCGGCGCGCAGCACGGCGTGCGCCAGCGGATGCTCGGAGCGCTGTTCTGCCGACGCGGCGAGTTCGAGCAGCCGCTCTTCCGACCATCCGGCAGCGGGCGCGACGGCGACAACGCTCGGCTTGCCTTCGGTCAGCGTGCCGGTCTTGTCCAGCAGGACGGTATCGACGTGCGCCAGCCTCTCCAGTGCTTCGCCGCCTTTGAACAGGACGCCAAGCTGCGCGCCGCGTCCGATGGCGACGGTCAAGGCGGCCGGCACCGCGAGACCCATCGCGCAGGGGCAGGCAATCACGAGCACTGCGATGGCAACGGCGAATCCGCGGCTGACATCGAAGAACGACCAGACCACGAAGGTGGCAATCGCGAGCGCGATGATTGCCGGGACAAAGATGGCGCTGACACGGTCAGCCAGTTGCTGCATGGGGGCGCGCGAGGACTGCGCCTGCTCGACCAGCCGCAGGATCTGTCCCAGGCGGCTTTCTGCGCCGACGGCAGTGGCGCGATATTCGATGGCGCCGTCGTAGTTGAGCGAGCCGCCGATCAGCGCGTCTCCGATATTCTTCGCGACCGGCTGCGACTCGCCGGTCAGCAGCGACTCGTCGACGGTGGTGGCGCCGCGGAGCACGATGCCGTCGACCGGGATACGCTCGCCGGGGCGAAGGACGACGACGTCATCGGGGAGCACGGTTGCGGTGGGCACGGTCAGCTCGCGCCCCTCTTTGAGCACGCGCGTCTGTGCAGGCTCCAGCTCGGCGAGCGAGCGAACCGCGTCCAGCGCGCGCTTGCGTGCGCGGGTTTCCAGCCAGTTGCCCAGCAGAAGAAAGCCAAGGATGAAGAGAACCGAGTCGTAATAGAGACCGGCTTGGATGTGGTGGCGCGTGAGCAGGGCGGGCCAGAACGTGGCTGCCACGGAGTAGCCGAAGGCTGCAAGCGTGCCCAGCGCGACCAGCGTGTGCATGTTGGTGCTGCGGTGGCGCGCGGCCCGCCAGGCACGCTGATAGACCGGAGCGCCGGCAGTCGCCATCCCGAGCAAGGTGACTGCGCCCAGCGCAATTGCGAACAGCGGGCTGGGCGTCATGGTGCGCATGCTGGCCAGCATCACGGCGATGGCCGCCGCGATCGTAAGCAGCGCAGTGACGAGCAGCCGGCGTTCTTGCCGGGTCGCGTCTTCGCGTCCGGCTTCATGTTTTGGAGGATGACCGGCGGAGCCGGCCTGCGTGGGAAGATTTGCCTCGTAGCCGGATTCACTCACGACAGCGACGAGAGCGTTCGGCGAGGACTCGGCCGGCGCGTACATCACGCGTGCGGAGTGAGCCAGCAGGTTGACGGTAGCATCCACGACGCCGGGCGCTGCGCGCAGCGAGCGCTCGACATGCGCCTGGCAGGCAGCGCAGGTCATGCCGTGAATCGGCAGGACTATGGTCTCCACCGGCGTCTCGACAGTCGCGTCCTGCTGCCGGTCGGAAACGGCTGCGCTATTCGACAAGGTGCGCCTCGAATCCGGCTTTGCGAATTGCCGTGAGGTACGCGTCTGGCTGCGGCGTTTCGCTGTGCAACCGGGCTGCGCCCACGCGGACTTCATCCACCTGGGTGCCCGGCACCTGGCTCAGCGCACGGGTGACGCGCTGCACGCACGCACCGCAGTGCATGCCATCGATCTGGAAGAGCAGCTCTGTCATATACCCCTACCCCCTATGCGTATAGGATGCGGGATTCTGCCCGCAGGATGCAAGGATCTCAATCCGTCTTGCCGGGCGGCGGCTGCGGGTCGAAGCGGTAGCCGATGCCGCGCACGGTCTTGAGAAAGACCGGATTCGCCGGATCGTCTTCGAGATAGCGGCGCAGGCGCACGATGAAGTTGTCGATGGCGCGGGTGTCGGTGTCCTCGCGCATGCGCCAGACCTGCTCGAGCAGCTCCTTGCGCGAGATGGTGCGTCCCTGGTGGCGCACGAGATAGCGCAACAGGTCCGTCTCCATGACGGTGAGGCGGATGTCGCGCCCGTCAACGCGCAGCTCCAGGGCGGCGAAATCGATGGTGCGTCCGGCAAAGCTGAAGGAGGATTCCGCGCCCGCCGGCACTGTGCTGTTGGGCTCGCGTCTCTGCCATGCCCAGCGCCGCAAGAGGCCATGCAGCCGCGCCAGCAGGATGGAGAGATCGAAGGGCTTCGGCAGGTAGTCGTCGGCGCCTGCCGCGAAACCCCGCAGCACATCTTCCGGACGCCCGCGGGCAGTCAGCATCAGCACCGGCGTGCGATCGTCGCGCTCGCGCAACTGCTCCACCACCGAGAAGCCATCGCAGCCGGGGAGCATCACGTCGAGCACGATGACGTCGATTGCCGCATCGGGAGCGGCGGCGAGCTCAAGCGCGGTTTCGCCGTCCCGCGCAATGCTGGCCCGATAGCCTTCGGCTTCCAGATTGAACTTCAGACCCTGAGCGAGATGCTCCTCGTCTTCCACGATGAGGACATGCGCTGGAACGCTCATACGGTAGCTCCGCCCTCCACCGTGCCGCCGGGGGTAAGAATACGCGGCAGTTGCAGATGGATGGTGGAGCCGCGGCCTTCACCGGCGCTCTCGGCAAAGGCATCTCCGCCGTGCTGCCGCGCGATGGAGCGCACCAGGAAGAGACCAAGGCCGGTGCCTTTCACGCGCAGGATGCTGCGGTTGGGCACGCGATAAAAGCGGCGGAAGATGCGCTTGAGTTGCGGCTGCGGAATGCCGAGGCCCTGGTCCGCGATGCTTACCATCACCCAGGCATCGCTTTCGACCGAGAGCACGATGGTGAGATGCGCGCCGTTCGGCGAATACTTCACTGCGTTGTCGATGATATTCAGCACGGCGGTGCGGAGATCTTCCGGGTTGCCGGCGACGGCAAAGCTGGAACCGGCGTGCAGTTCCCGCCGATCGATGCGGATCGCGTCCGCATCGAGGTGATAGCGGACCGTTGCGGTGGCTACCGCCTCCTCGACCAACTCATCCATATCGACGCGGACGCGGACCTGGCTGCGCGCGCGCTGGCCCAGCTCACCGGCTTTGAGAACCTGCTCGACGGTGGCCATCAGCCGGTCGGTGTCCTCGCTCATCACGGCGAGGAACTGCTGCTGCTGCTCGCGGGAGACGTCGCGGCGGCGCATGGTGTCCAGATACAGACGGATGGAGGTGATGGGTGTCTTCAGCTCGTGCGTAACGGCATTCAGGAAGCTGTCCTGCTGCTCGTTGCGGCGCACTTCGCGGACCAGGAAGACGGTATTGAGGATAAGTCCGACGATCAGGAGAGCGAAAAACGGGATGCCGATGACCAGCGGGGCGAGGCGGCGCCAGTTGAGAATGATCCAGCCAAGCTGGAGCGCGACGGCAACTCCGACCAGGCAGACACCGAGCGCGATGAAGAAGAACATGGCACGACCGCGCCGGGTGATCCGCATAGGCAAGGAAAAGTATAGCGGCGTCCAAATTGGACGCCGCTATCGACAGTCGTAGCCGTGATGCCGGTCAGGCAGCGCCAGCGGGACGAGGATTGGCAGGATCATACTGCGCGAGCTTCACCTGCTTGGCCAGGCCGAGCTTCTTCAGCATCCAGATGCCGTAGTAGTTGGGATCGACCTCGTACCAGGCAAAGCCATGGCGCGCGGAGACGGGATGCGCATGATGGTTGTTGTGCCAGCCTTCGCCACCGCTCAGCAGGGCCACCCACCACAGGTTGCGCGACTCATCCCGCGTCTCGAAGCGGCGCGAGCCCCACATGTGGGTCGCTGAATTGACCAGCCAGGTGGCGTGCAGGCCGAGCGTGGTGCGCAGGAAGATGCCCCACAGCAGGCATGGCCATCCGCCGATCGCAAGCAGCACGATTCCTGCCACAACGATGGGCAGCCAGTGATAGCGGCTCAACCAGCGATGCACTGGATCCTTTGCAAGGTCGGGTGCGTAGCGGGCCAGCAGCGCGGTTTCGTGATGCAGCGCATCGCCCTTCAGAATCCAGTCAACGTGCGCCCACCATCCGCCGTCGTGCGGCGTGTGCGGATCGCCTTCGTGATCGCTGAGCTGATGATGCACGCGGTGCGTGGCTACCCAGAAGATCGGGCCGCCTTCGAGCGAGAGCGTGGCGCAGACGGTCATCGCGTATTCCAGCCACTTCGGCACCTTGTAGCCGCGGTGCGTCAGCAGCCGGTGATAGCACATGCCAATGCCGACGTTGATCGATAGCACGTAGAGAACAACGGCGGCGATGAGCGCCGGCCAACTGAAAAAGAAGAGCGCAGCCACTGCGCCGATATGGAAGGCGAGCATGAAGCCCGTCGTCACCCAGTTGCGGCGGAAGTTCTGGCCGGCGCGGCCCAGCACCGGCACTTCCTGCTTGCTGCGCGTGCGCGCGGCGGCGTGTGGGGCGGGTGCTGCAACGGTAATCTCGGAAGGTGTTTCAACCAGCATGTAGGGGAACCTTTTGGAGAGAATGTCTCTATTTCGACCCTAACAGCGATGCTGGCAGGGCCAGCGTAAGAGTTTTGTAATCGCAGCACTCGGGTAAGCATGAGACAAAGGTGTTACGGAGAGTTTCCAGGGATGAAGCGCGAAATCTATCTGGGTCTTGTACTTGCGATGGCGGCAACGGTAGCTCCTGCCCAGCAATCGCCCATCGACCTGCCGACGAGCAAGCAACTGATGCCGGTGCCGGGCACGCCGCAGCGCACCAACAGCCTGCCCATGGCGATTGCTGCTTCCCCGGATGGCCGTTATCTCGCGCTGCTGAATGCGGGCTATGGAACGTATGAGTCCGAATACCAGCAGTCGATCGCTGTGCTGGATACGACAACCGGCAAGGTGACTGACTATCCAGAGGCGCGCACTGCGCCCGGCATGCCCCAGACGTTGTACCAGGGGCTCGCTTTTTCGAGCGACGGCACGCATCTGTATGCATCGTTCGATTCGCTCTCCGCGCCTGTTGCGGAAACACCGAAGCAGACCGGAAACGCGATCGCCGTGTATCGCGTCGATGCCGGACGCGTGACACCGGAGCGCCTGATTCCGATTCCGCTGCAGACGCTGGCTCAAGGCCGTATGCAGAACCATCTCGATGCGCGCGTGCCTGCGGGCAAGGCGATTCCTGCGCCGGCGGGCCTGGCCGTGGTGAAGGGAAGCGGCGGGGACCAGTTGCTGGTAGCGGATGTGCTTTCCGATGATGTGCTGCTGATCGATGCGGCGAGCGGCAACATTCGATACCGTTTCGACCTGTCGACAGGGCCTGTCGTGCCGTCCGCCTACCCGATCGCGGTGACAGCCACCCGCGACGGCAAGCGGGGATTCGCCGCGTTGTGGAATGGCTCGGCTGTCGCGGAGCTCGATCTGCGTTCCGGAAAGGTCATCGGCACACTGCCGCTGCTGCGGCCTACGGAAGCAACCGCGCCCGGCTCGCATCCGGCGGCGCTTGCGCTCGCGCCAAATCAGAAGACGCTCTATGTTGCGCTCGCCAATCGTGATGCTGTGGCAGCGGTCTCGCTGCGTCGCGGACGGATGAAGCTGGCCGGCATCTTCGATACGCGGCTGCCCGGGCAGCAGTACTTCGGCGCCGAGCCGAACGCGCTCGCGCTCTCCAGGGATGGGCAGCATCTGTACGCCGCGAATGCGGGGACGGATTCCGTTGCTATCTTTCGCACGCGCGGAGTTCATAGCGGCACGCCGAAGCAGCCCGAAGGCTTTGTTCCCACGGAGTGGCTGCCCACGGGGCTCGCGATGGATGCCGGCCATCTCTACATTGCGACCGGAAAGGGAACAGGTACCGGCCCGAACGGCATGCCGCAGCGGCGTGTGCCGGGCGTTGCACGCTCGCATCGGCCTACGACCTACATTGCGACGCTGCTCTATGGTTCGGTGGCTTCGGTCGATTTGGCACAGCTCGACGCACATTTGCCCGAGCTGACGAAGCAGACCGTTGCCAGCAACATGCAGGATGCAGCAGCCGTGCATATTCAGTTTCAGAGCGGGCACAATCCTATCCGCCACGTGATCTACATCATCAAGGAGAATCGCACCTACGATCAGATCTTCGGCGACCTGCCGGCGGGCAACAACGATCCCAGCCTGGTGATGTATGGCAAGAGCATTACGCCAAATGAGCACAAGCTGGCGGAGCGGTTTGGCATCCTCGACAACTTCTATGACTCAGGCGAAGTTTCCGGTGACGGGCATGTGTGGTCCACCGCTGCAATCTCCAGCGACTACACGGAGCGCACCTGGCAGCAGGCGTATCGCGGCAAGGAGCGCGTCTACGACTACGAAGGCGTGGTGGAGAATGGGTTCCCGCTGACGGAGAAGATTCCGGATGTGAATGAGCCGGAGAGCAGCTATCTGTGGACGAATCTCGCGCGGCATCACAAGACGTATTTCCATTTCGCTGAGTTCATCGCAACGCATTTCTGCGGCAGCGATGAGCCTGTGCCGCGGCAAAGCCCGACAGAAGGCACACCGGAGCCGGAGAGACAGAAGTGCGCGCAGGTCCGGTATTCGGCCGGGCACCGCCGTGCCGGAGAATTATGGCGGCGGGACAAGCAAGTATCCGTGGGGCATTCCGCTGATCGCGCAGAATGTGGCCACCAAGCCGGAGCTGGTGGGGCACTTCGATCCGAACTATCCCGACTTCCAGCTCGACTTTCCGGACCAGATGCGCTTTGAGGAATTCGACACCTACTTCAAGAAGTGGGTCGCGGAACGTAACAACGGCCATGACGAAATGCCGGATTTCGTGATGCTGCGCCTGCCCAACGATCACACCGCAGGCACGCGGGTGGGCAATGCCGACACCGAATGCCTCCGTGGCCGATAACGATCTCGCAGTGGGCCGCGCGGTCGAAGCCGTCTCGCACAGCGCCTACTGGGACGACACAGCGTTCTTCATCCTGGAGGACGATGCGCAGAACGGCGCAGATCATGTGGACGCGCACCGCAGCACGGCGCTGATCATCAGCAAGTACGCGCCGCGGCAGGCGACGCCGCTGGTCGATCACCACTTCTATACGACGGTCAGTATGGTGCGGACGATGGAAGACCTGCTGGACCTGCCGCCGATGAACAACAACGATGCCTTCGCGCCGCCAATTGCGAGCGTCTTCGCCGGCGCGGGCGATCAGCCGCCGTTCGATGCGGATTATTCCAATCGCGATAACGGACTGATCTATACGGCGAACAAGCCGAACGCGCCCGGCGCGAAGGAGTCCGGCAAAGATGGACTTCCGGCACGAAGACCGCGCCGATCCGCAGAAGCTGAACGTGATCCTGTGGAAGGACGCGAAGGGCGACGCGCCGCTGCCGGCGGCGCTGCTGACGCCGGTGAAACATCACAAGGATGATGACGACGATTAGAGCGGCCGGCTAACCGACGAAGTCCACCTTCACCGGATGCGGGATGATGCCGCGCTCGTGGCCGAGTTCGAGCAACTTGCGGATCGCCTGCCTGCCGTCCTCGCCGTAATTCAGCGTGCGCTCGTTGACATACATGCTGACGAAGCGGTTTGCGAGCTGCGTGTCCAGATCGCGGGCGAACTGCATCGCGTACGCCAGCGCCTCTTCGCGATGATCGAGCCCATGCTGGATGCTCTCGCGCAGCGCCTTGGTCACGACGCGCATGGTCTCTTCGCCCAGGCTGCGGCGGATGGCGTTGCCGCCGAGCGGCAGCGGCAGTCCGGTTTCCTCGCGCCACCACTGACCGAGATCGAGCACCTTGAAGAGCCCGCTGGTGGAGTAGGTGAGCTGCCCCTCGTGGATGATGAGCCCGGCTTCGTGCTTGCCGGCGAGCACCTGCGGGATGATCTGGTCGAAGGGAACGATGGTGGTGCGAACGTCCGGCGCGAAGAGCTTCAGCGAGAGCGCTGCTGTGGTCAGCTCGCCGGGAATCGCGATGCGCACCTGCTTGATCTCGTCGAGCGAGAAGTGCTTGCCGGCAACGATCATCGGGCCGTAGCCCTCGCCCACGCTGCCGCCGCACGCCATCAGCGTGTAGTTGTCCTGCAGGTAGGGGTAGGCGTGGAACGAGATCGCGGTGACATCGTAGAAGGCTTCGTGAATCGCCTTCTGATTCAGCGTCTCGATGTCGGTCAGCGTGTGGGTGAACTTCAGGCCGGGCACGCGCACCTTGTTGGTGGCGAGGCCGTAAAACATGAAGGCGTCATCGGAGTCCGGCGAGTGCGCGATCTTGATCTCACGAATGCCGGTCTGCGTCTGTTCTAAAGAATGGGTGCTGCTCACGCTGCTTGGGTCCTTTTCGATCTAGAGAATGCCGGTCGGATTTCGTAACTATTTCGGTTGCGAAGAACGCCTGGAGAATGACGCGAACGTCTGGGCGCAGGCCGCGGCGGCGATCACCTTGGCAGCGTCGCTGGCCAGGAAGGGAATGACCGACTCGTTCAACAACACGGAGAAGCTGGTGTTCACCATCATGCCGAGCCACAGGGCACCGATGGCGAGAAGAATGATGTCACCCACAGCGGCGCCGGCGATGGCGAAGAGAAACTTCCGTTTGCCGTCGCGATAAATCAGTCCTGCCACGGCAGCGGCGAAGGGGGCTGCCAGCAGGTAGCCGCCGGTGGGTCCGAAGAGCTGCGCGACGCCGCCCAGCCCATGCGGGCTGAAGACCGGCAGGCCGGACGCGCCTTCCAGCAGATACAGGCACAGTGCGGCAAAGCTGAGCCCGGGCGCGAGCAGCAGGCCCAGCAGCACGACGGCAAAGGGCTGCAGCGTGATGGGCACCGGCGTAAAGCCCAGTGGAATGGAGATGTGCGCGCAGAGCGCCACGAAAGCAGTGGCGGCGATAGCAATTCCGCCCTGCCGGGCGAGGTGACGCGCGCCGCCGGCAGCGGCGCTCCGGTCTTGTGCAGCGGCTGTCTGGATGGCTGTCCGGGGCATCATGGGTTCTCGTCTCCTGAACTGCTGCGAATCGTTCGTCGAATCAGTTGTCCTGCTTCAGGTCCGTCTCGGCAGCGGCGCCTGCGTCGGCGGGCAATTGCGCGCGATCGCGACGGACGTGCCGCGCCACCGAGATGGCCGCCCACAGCAGCGCGCACAGACTTACAACGAAGACAGCAAACAACCAGCGCATGCGTGAGGGATCAGTCCTTCCGGGGCTCTGTCAGGATAAAGCATTTCCCGTTTCATCGTCAGCGCACGTTCGCGGCGATCCAGGCCAGGTAGGCCTCGCTGCCGTCGGCCACATCCAGCACCAGGAATTCCGGCAGCTCATAGCTGTGCAGCTCGTGAACGCGGGTGCGGACCGCATCGACTTTCTGCTGGAGGGTCTTGATCAGCAGCAGCACCTCGTCGGCTGTCTCTACCGCTTCTTTCCAGCGGTAAACGGAATGCACTCCGCCGATGAGGTTCACGCAGGCGGCCAGATGCTCCTCGACCAGCGCATGCGCGATACGCTTTGCCTCCGCGCGCGGCGAAGTGGTCACCAGAATGAGGCGAGTGTCCGTCATGCGATACGCTCGATGGTTGTGGTGCATGCGGCAGAGCCGCGCTCTGCCATACAATCCTCGGCGAGCCGCATCCCATGCAATGACATCGTGCAGAGCGGGGAAAGAGACAGGAGAGATATGGCCACAGAGATCAAGTTCGGAACCTCGGGCTGGCGAGCCATCGTTGCGGAGGAGTTTACGCTTGCCAACATACGTCGCGCCGTCACCGGCATCGCGAAGTATGTTGCCGCCCAGCCGGGCAGCCATCGCGTGCTGGTGGGCCGGGACCCGCGCTTTCTGGGGGAGATGTTTGTCGACGAGGCGGCGCGGCTGCTGGCGCAGCATGGCGTCACGCCGGTCGTGATCCCGGAGCCTGCCCCCACGCCCGCCATCGCCTATGCCATTCGCGAGCAGAAGGCGAGCGGCGGCATCAACTTCACGGCATCGCACAATCCGCCGGAATACAACGGCATCAAATTTTCGACGCCGGACGGAGCGCCTGCTCTGCCCGAGACGACCGGCAAGATCGAGGCGGAGATTCGCGCGCTCGGCGATACGCCGGTGGCGCAGGCGAAGCCGCTCGAAAAGCCCGAGACCGTGGACGTGAAGCCGGATTATCTGAAGCGCCTGGGCGAGCTCGTGGATTTCAAAACCATCCAGGCAGCGAAGATCAAGATCGTCTTCGATCCTTTCTGGGGCGCAGCGCGCGGTTACAGCTCAGAGATTCTGCGCAGCCATGGCATCGACGTGAGTTGCGTGCACGACTACCGCGATGTGCTCTTTGGCGGACACGCACCCGAGCCGGACGATCATCTGCTGGGCGACGCAAAGAAAAAGATGCGCGAGACGGGCGCGCACATCGGCATTGCGACCGATGGCGATGCCGACCGCTTTGGCGTGCTCGATGCGGATGGCACTTTCATCCAGCCGAATTACGTGATCGCGCTGCTCTTCGAATACCTGATCGAGACACGCGGCTGGAAGAATGGCGTCGCGAAGTCGGTCGCGACGACGAATCTCATCAACGCCATCGCGGAGAAGCAGGGCGTGCCGCTGTATGAGACGCCGGTGGGCTTCAAGTACATCGGCGAGCTGATCATCAAGGACGAGATCGCGATTGGCGGCGAGGAGAGCGCGGGCCTCACCATCCGCGGGCACGTGCCGGAGAAAGACGGCATTATCGCCGGCCTGCTGATGGCGGAGATGGTGGCGCGCCGCGGCCACACGATCGGCGAGCAGCTCAAGGATCTATTTGGCAAATATGGTTCCTTCTACCCGGTGCGCGAGAACTTCCGCTTGACCGGCGAGGTGAAGCAGAAGTTCACTGAAAAGGTAAAGAAGGATCCGACCGAGCTTGCCGGGCAGAAGGTGAAGCAGGTGGTGCGGACCGATGGCCTGAAGCTGATCTTCGACGATGGCTCCTGGGTCTGCTATCGCCTCTCCGGCACCGAGCCGGTGGTGCGGGTTTACACCGAGGCGCGCGATCAGCAGGAGAGCGCAAAGCTCACCGAGGCCGCCAAGAACTGGGTCTTGCAGTAGGAGAAGGAAACAGAGTGAATCCGATGTCCCCGCAATCGCAGCCCCACACGCAGCCAGGCAGGCTGGCGCGGCGTTTCTCCGTCGCCACGGCTGCGTATGGGCAGCGGCGGCGCATCGCCACCGTGTTCGCCGCAGTGATTGCCGCTCTGCTCGCGTATCACGCGCTCTTCGGCGCGAACGGCGTTGTGGCTTACCGCGCAAAGCAGAGTGAAGATCGCGTGCTCGCGCAGAAGCTGGAAAAGCTGAAGCAGGAGAACGACCGCCTGAAGGCCCATGTCGAGCATCTGAAAACAGATCCCGACGCCATCGAATACGAGGCGCACATGCGCCTGCGCTACACGCGCCCCGACCAGGTGATCGTGCTGCAACAATGGCACTCCGCGCGCTACGCCCGCTGGAAACGCGAAGCCGGCGCCCGCGACTCGCTGAGTCTCCCGAGCCGTTTATACTGGCGCTATGAGCACAGCAGCGCCGCGCGATCAATATCTCTTCGGCTCACTCGAGAGCAGCGCCAAGAACCAGATGAAGGTGCAGGAGGCGAACTTCGGCGAAGCGCCGCCGGAGGGCATCATTCTGACCTCGCTGGATTTTGCTGTGAACTGGATCCGCAAAAGCTCTGTGTGGCCCATGACATTCGGGCTGGCGTGCTGCGCGATCGAGATGATGTCGATGGGCGCTGCGCGTTTCGACGTGGCGCGCTTTGGCGCGGAGGTCTTTCGTCCGTCGCCGCGGCAATCGGACCTGATGGTGATTGCGGGCCGCGTCTCGCAGAAGATGGCGCCGGTCATCCGGCGGCTCTGGGAGCAGATGCCGGAGCCGAAGTGGGTCATCTCCATGGGCGCCTGCGCGACCTCCGGCGGAGTTTTCAACAACTACGCGCTGGTGCAGGGCGTCAATCAGATCATTCCGGTGGATGTTTACGTTCCCGGCTGCCCTCCGCGGCCGGAACAGCTCATTTACGCCATCACGCTGCTGCAGGAGAAGATCCAGCGGGAGCGGGGCACGTTGAAACGGGCGCTGAATCTGAGCTAAAGCGTTTTCAAAAATGTGTGAGCGGGGGAAAGCTGCCGCTGCTCGCCTGCAAGAGTGGTGCGACATTCTGGAAAACCGTGTAAATACCATCATTTTCAGGCGAAATAGTGCTTGAAATCGTCGATTCTGCCGTTAGGATGGTGCAGTCCGGAATTTCGTTCCGGGCGGGTGCACATTTTTTAGGGCGGCTGTCAGATTGGTCATAGGTCCGGTTACTCTAGTGATGCTCTGGATAAGCTATTGAAAATTCTAGGCAACGCACCCACTAAAATGTGCACTAATCTAGGCAACGCGTGGTAGCTTTCCCTTGCGCTGCCTGCTCGGTGCCTTCCGGGTGGCGAGAGTGTTCTGGGGTATGATGGGACACTTGAGTGCCATTCGTAATTGATTTGTATGACTTTCAGTACGGTTGCGGAGGATAGACGCATGCATTTACGTCCGTTGCATTCTCTGAGCCGGATCCTGCTCGTAACCTGTGCGGTAGGCCTGGGAACAACGGCTCTCTTTGCGCAGGACACAAACACGACGCAGCCTCCGGCTCAGCCCACACAAGACCAGTCGTCGAGCAGCGCTCCGGCGGCTGCGCCTGCCGCCCCTGCCCCTGCATCAACCGCTCCGCAGGCGCCTTACGCTTCGCGGATCGACATCTTTGCAGGTTATTCGTATCTGGCGCCGCATGGTTCCGTCACCATTCCCGGCGGTCAGTTCGTCGGCATTACCGGCCCGGTGTCGTATTCGTCCATCGACTACGGTGCGATCGGAAGCGGCACTTACTACTTCAACCGGTATGTCGGCGCCCAGGCTGAGTTGAGCGTTCATCCCGATGGAAACAACGATGGCGCCTCCGTCGCTTCAGGCGGTATCGTGTTCCGCTATCCGACCGAAGACGTCACCCCGTTCGTGCACTTTGAGGCGGGCGCGGTTCGGCTGGGCGGTCCCTTCAAGCAGCCATACACCTGGGGTCCGGCACTCACGGCCGGCGGCGGTCTGGATTACGGCATCGGCCATCATTTCGCCATCCGCGTCTTCCAGGCGGATTATCAGTACTACCACGTCAATTTTGGTCCGCAGAATCCATTCCCGACCGGCGGGCGCGCCAATTTGAACGTAGCCCGGCTGAGCGCTGGTCTGGTCTATCGGATCGGCAACATCACGCCGCCTCCGCCCGTCACCTACCAGTGCGCAGCGAGCCCGGCGTCGGTCTATCCTGGCGATCCTGTCACCATCACCGGTACCGCAACCAACCTGAACCCGAAGAAGAATGCCACCTATTCCTGGACGGCCACGAATGGCGTCAAGGTTTCTGGCGACTCGGCAACGGGCAATGTGGATACCAACGGTCTGAATCCGGGCAGCTATACGGTGACCGGCCACGTTACGCAGGGCCAGAAGGCCGGCCAGTTCGCCGATTGCACCGCGAACTTCGAAGTCAAGCAGTTCGAGCCGCCGACCATCAGCTGCTCGGCCAACCCGACCACTGTGAAGCCGGGTGACAGTGCGACGATCACTGCCCAGGGCGTAAGCCCGCAGAACCGTCCGCTGACCTACACCTACTCCACCTCGGCTGGTCAGATCAACGGCAACAACACCTCGGCTACCCTGAACACGTCTGGCGCGCCTGCTGGTCCGATCACCGTGACCTGCAACGTGTCTGACGACAAGGGGCAGACGGCCTCCTCGACGACCTCGGTCAACGTAGAGCAGCCGCCACCGCCGCCGCAGCCCAAGACGCAGACGCTCTGCTCGATCAACTTCGATCGTGACAAGCGCCGTCCGGCCCGCGTCGACAACGAAGCCAAGGCCTGCCTGGATGACGTAGCCCTCAACCTGCAGCGTCAGTCGGATGCGACTGCTGTTGTGGTTGGCGACTCGGCAACCGGCGAAAAGAATGGTCCGAAGCTGGCAGCGCAGCGCGCCGTCAACACCAAGGACTACCTGGTCAAGGAGAAGGGCATCGATGCCTCCCGCGTCCAGGTTCGGACTGGCAGCGAGCCCGGCAAGCAGGAGCAGAACTACCTGGTTCCGTCCGGTGCCAACTTCGACAACGACGTGCAGGGTACAACCCAGGTGAACGAGGAAAGTGTGCGGCCTCAAGCCCGCACTGGCCGCGCCGCCCACCATGCCCGTCACAAGAAGGCGGCTGCCGCCCCGCAACAGTAAGGCGTTGTTCCGCAACAAAGGGCTGACCGGTTCTCCGGTCAGCCCTTTTTCTTTGTTGCAACATCCATGCGGAGCTGCCGGGTCACTCCTAGATGCTCAGCTTGGTACGGGCCCCTTCGTGGGATTGTCACCCCTGCCTATGCCCTTTACTCTTGCACCAACAGTTCTTTCCTGAACACACCAACAGTTCTTTCGTAAATGAGGTCGTGCCATCCCGATGAATCGCCGTTTCGCTTCTCTGCTTCTGCTCTCTGCCTGTTCCCTGCCGCTTCTGGCGCTGCCTCCGCAGGCGGCGACGAATGCAAATCCGATCGCCACGGCGTGGGTTCCGGTTGGCCCGGATGGCGGAGACGCCCGCAGCTTTGCCGCCGATCCCTCGGATAGCCGTCACCTCTACCTGGGAACCACGAACAGCTGGCTCTACGAGAGCCGCGACGATGGCGCATCGTGGCATCGGCTGGCGAAGCTCTCGCCGAAAGACGACCTGATTCTCGATAACATCACCGTCGATGAAGCGGACGCGAAGACGATCTATGTGGCAGCCTGGGTGGTCGATCATCCGGATGGAGGACTCTTCATCAGCCATGACTCAGGAAAGACCTGGGCCAAGAGCCCGGCCATGGACGGCCAGTCGATTCGCGCTCTGGCGCAGGCGCCTTCCAATCCGAAGATGCTGGTGGTGGGCACGCTGAAAGGCGTCTTCCGCAGCGAGGACGGCGGTCAACACTGGGACCAGATCAGCCCGGTGAACAGCGCGGAGCTGCACGAGGTCGAATCGATCGCTATCGATCCGAAGGACGCGAAGACGATTTACGCCGGCACCTGGCACCTGCCGTGGAAGACCACCGATGGCGGCGCGAACTGGCACAACATCAAGCAGGGGCTGATCGACGACTCGGACGTCTTCTCGATCATCATCGATCCGGTAACGCCGCAGACGGTCTATACCAGCGCCTGCTCGGGCATTTATAAGAGCGACAACGGCGGCGAGCAGTACCACAAGATTCAGGGAATTCCTTCGACCGCGCGCCGCACACGCGTGCTGATGCAGGACCCGGTCGATCACGCGATCGTCTACGCCGGAACGACCGAGGGTCTCTATCGCACAACCGCCGCGGGCACCAACTGGTCGCGCCTGACCGGGCCGGATGTCATCATCAATGACGTCTACGTCGATCCGAAGAACCACAATCATGTGCTGCTGGCGACAGACCGCAGCGGCGTGCTGATGAGCAACGATCAGGCCGTCACCTTTGCCGAATCGAACCGAGGCTTTTCGCAGCGGCAGGTGGTTGCGCTGGCGCAGGATGTGAAGGACCCGAACCGCCTGTATGCCGGCGTGGTCAATGACAAGATGTACGGCGGCGTCTTCACCTCCGGCGACGCCGGCAGCACGTGGCAGCAGCAGAGCCAGGGGCTGGACGGCCGCGATGTCTTCAGCCTTGCCGAGAGCCCGGACGGCACGCTGCTGGCGGGCACCAGCCACGGCATCTTTGCGTGGCAGGACGGGCGCTGGCAGGCCGCCGGACATGTCGTTCAGATGGAAGAGAAGACGGTGTACGAGCGCCGCAAAGGCAAGCGCGTCAAGACGACGAAGACCATTGCGAAGCCGGCGGGAGAGATTGACGGACGCATCCATCAGCTCGATCTGAGGCACAGCACCTGGTTCGCTGCGACCTCTGCCGGCGTGTACCAGAGCGCGGACCAGGGCAAGCTGTGGACAGGCGGACCGGTGCTGGGACAGACGGACTACCTCAGCGTGCACTCCGCGGGCCCGATTGTGTTGGCGACCTACCGTACCGGCATCGCGATCTCGCAGGATGGCGGCAAGACCTGGCAGCCGGAACCGCTGCCCGGCAAGCTGACCTCGGTGCGCACCAGCACTATCGCTCCGGGCGGCAGCATGTGGGCGGGCGGCCGTGAAGGCGTCTACTACAGCACAGACAACGGCGCCAACTGGACGTTCATGTCCACCTTGCCGATCTCGGACATCAACAGCATCGAGTACGACGGTGAGCTGAAGCGCATCGTGATCACCTCCTGGAGCTCGACCTGGGTTATGGCGGTGAACGAAGCGGACAAGAGCTGGAAGTGGTGGGACGCAGGCTGGCACGTGCGCGGCGTGCGCTCCAATGCCGGCCGGCTGCTGGCAGCCTCGCTCTACAACGGCGTCGTGATGCAGCCGCAAAGTGGCGTCTCGAATGCCGTTGTGGCAAAGCGGAATGGCGGCATGGGCGGAGCGCAGTAGAACGCATCGCTGTTAGTGTGGAGCAGAGGAGCTCAGAAGCATTCACGCTTGACCGCGGACGTCCACAGAGAAAGAGTTCCAGACCTCTCGCAGATTCGCCTGCGTCCCTTTGAGACCAGCGATCTGCCCGAGCTGCTGCGTCTGGATGCGCGCTGCTTTCCGCCGCGGATTGCCTACTCGCGCGCCGAGCTGCAGTATTTTGTGCGGCATCCGCGCAGCACCACTGTCGTAGCGGAGCGCGAGGGGCAGATCGCCGGCTTCTGCGTGGTGGACTGGAAGCAGGAGGCCGGTCGCAAGCTGGGCCACTTCATCACCATCGACATTGCGCCTGAAGTCCGCCGCAATGGCCTGGGACGGCTGTTGATGCAGGCCGGCGAGGCGGAGCTGGCGGCGATGGGCTGCTTCGCAATCGCGCTTGAAGTAGCCGTCAACAATGACGACGCGCAGGCCTTCTATGAGCGTCTCGGCTATCGGGAGATGGGGCGGATTCCCGGGTACTACGCAGACGGCACGGACGCATTGGTACTGCGGAAGGCGCTGGATTCGGCCGGTTGACCAGCGCCGCAGTGTGTTCAGTGCAGTTCAGTGCGTGACCGCACTTGGCGGAGCAGGTGTGGCTGGTGAACCAGCGGCGTTCAGTGCGGCGAGCATTGCGTTCCGGCTGTTGTCGTTCGGCGGCCCGCTGACCCGGCTCAACACGCGGCCCTTGCGATCGAGAAGAAGCAGCACCACTTGCTTCTCCGACGAAATTTGCAACGGGCGTTCGAAGGCGTGCTTATCGACATACAGCGGGAGAGTGGTGGGCCAGCGGCTGGAATCAGGCGCTGCGCTGCGCATTGAGGCATTCTGCCACCAGCGCGAGAGAAAGTTCTTCTGCGATGAAACCAGGGAAGTATAGGCCGTCAACGATGGGTCGTTCGCCCGCCAGCGGTCGATGACGGTATCCCAGCTATCGACATCCGGCTGCTGGGTCAGATCGAAATAAAGCAGCAGCAGATTGCGGTCCGTGTGGAAATCTGCCGGCAGCGTGAGGTGTTGCTTGTTCAAGGTATCGGAGCTGACCTTCGGAAGAACGAGCCGGTTCAGCCGCGCGCGCAACCGCTATCGCCGTCAGTGCGAACAGAACAATCCAGAGTTTCAGGGAGCGCATGTCTCGGCGACGACTCACTTGGATGAAGTTAGCGGATAAACGGAGAACGCTGAACCGCATGGTAACAGCAGGACCGATCTGCTGTTGCGATGTCGCTGAGGCAGTGCCCGCCAGCGTATGATGAAGGAGTGAGCCAGTCTACTTCACAGCGCCGCGTGAGGGATGATTTCCGCACGCACGACGAGCAACTGCACCCCATTGCAGAGAAGGTTTTTGCCGGGCAGCGCCTCAGCTTCGACGATGGCTTGGCGCTTTACCGCAGCTCGGATATTCTCGCCGTCGGCTGGCTGGCCAACTGGGTGCGCGAATCGCTCTATGGCGACATCACCTATTTCAACGTCAACCGCCACATCAATCCGACAAATGTGTGCGTAGCGGCATGCCGTCTTTGCGCCTTCGGCCGCAAGAAGGACGATGCCCATGCGTACACCATGGCGCTCGACGAAGCGTGGGCCACTGCAGCCTCCGGCTATCACGAGGCGGTGACGGAGTTCCACATTGTCGGCGGTCTGCATCCCGATCTGCCGCTCGAATACTTCCTCGACCTGGTGCGTGGCCTGAAGGAGCGCTTTCCGAAGGTCCACATCAAGGCCTTCACCATGGTCGAGGTCTCCTTCCTTGCGCGCCGCGCGAAGATCACGATCCCGGAAGTGCTGGTGAAGCTCAAAGAGGCGGGCGTGGACTCCATGCCCGGCGGCGGGGCGGAAATCTTCTCCGACCGCGTGCGCCACATCATCTGCGATCACAAAATCGACGGCGACGAGTGGCTGGAGACGGCGCGCGCCGCGCATAAGCTCGGCCTGCGGTCCAATGCCACGATGCTCTACGGGCATGTCGAGAACGACGAGGACCGCGTGGACCACATGCTTCGGCTGCGCACGGTACAGGACGATACCGGCGGCTTCCAGACCTTCATCCCGCTGGCCTTTCATCCGGACAATACGCCGCTTCAACATCTGCCGCGCACTACCGGGCTTACAGACCTGCGTCAGATCGCGGTCGGACGCCTGCTGCTCGACAACTTCGCGCATATCAAGGCGTACTGGCAGATGATGACCGCGGGCATCGCCCAGGTGGCGCTCCGCTTTGGTGCGGACGACATCGACGGCACGGTGATTGAAGAGAAGATCTACCACGATGCCGGTGCAAGCACGCCGCAAGGCATGCGCCGCAGCGATCTGATCCGCCTTATCCGCGAAGCGGGCCGCGAGCCCTTCGAGCGCGACACACTCTACCGGCCGGTGATCCGCACAGAAGACAGCTTTACGGTTGCTGTTTAGCTTAATCAGGCTGCCGTATCGGCGATGGGGGATGGAGCTCGTGCTGAGCGCGTTTTTTGCGCATGCTTTCGACGCACCTGTCGCTGCGCGACGTACAGCAGACCGATGAAGGTTGCGACCAGCAGCGAGAGCGCGTAAATGCCGTGGAGCTGGGGTACTTCGCCGTAGAGCAGCGCCAGGCCCACGAAGACAAACAGCAGGTGCGCGCAGAAGACCTCAATGGAGGCGCGGCCCAGCGTGATGAGCGGCTCGTGCGAGATGGCCCAGCGCACCGCGCCGCGCAGGCTATAGAGCAGGCAGACAAAAGCAATAAGATTCAGCAGGCGCAGCGGCCCAAGCTGCCACTTATCCACCAGGATCTCGAGATTTTCCTGCGTCAGCTGCGCACCCAGCCAGTCGTGCCGCACGCCGATGAAGAAGACGCAGAGCGCGCCGGCGATCCAGTTCGTCCATTTTGGCAGGGAATGCAGCGGCAGCTCGCCTTCCACGGAGCGAGCGCCCATCCACATGCCCATGATCCAGATCCATTGCCACGCGAATAGGTTGAATGCGCCCCACTGCTGCAACGGGATCGGCAGATGCGTCACACGCACCACCACGTCATGGACGTAGATGCGCAGATGGAACTGGGCCAGCAGCCAGATGATAGTGCTGCCGGCAATCACCGGCCGCCAGCTTCGCTTTACCGCAATTGAAAACGCAAACGGTGAAGCCAGCAGGAAGATGACGTAGATCGGCAGAATATCCAGGAGCGGCGGGCAGTAAATGAGCAGCAGCGAGCCGATGATGGCGACCGCCGGATGCGCGATGTAGAAATCCAGCAGATGTTCCAGCGCAGCGTGATGCCGGTAGACGGCGAAAGCCGCCGCGAAGGTGAAGGCCAGCAGCAGCAATGTCACGTGATACGCATAGACACGCAGAGCGCGCTTCCAGAGCTTGCTGCGCAGGCCGCCCGGATTTTCGAGTGCCTGCCGCATGTAGACGCGGCCGACCAGCAGGGCGGATAGAAAGACGAAGCCCTCCGCCGAGGAGATAAAGCCAAAAGGCTGGTTGACCAGATCGCTCAGCCGCGTGGGCAGATGCGTCAGCGTCATCCACACCAGAAACAGGCCGCGCAGCGCATCAAACTCCGGCTTACGCGGAAGCTGCATGCTTTTCACGACGGCGACGGATGTGGTCTTCAGCGTCAAGAAACACTTCCCCTTAGGGGCTTAGACGGAATTCGGCGGGGCAAGTTGCTATCTAATGTAGACCAGAATCTTCGCCAAATTTATGCATCGTCAGGGGCATAGGCCGGTTTCATAAAGGGTATGGAGTCCCGGCACAGAACTCATCGCGGCTGCCGGCACGACGCCCTATTTGAAAAAAAGGCGTAGGGAGAGCGTTTCGTTCAGAACGCAGCGATGCCCGTGATGGCCTGGCCGATGATCAGCGTGTGGATATCCTGTGTGCCTTCGTAGGTCTTCACGGATTCCAGGTTCATCATGTGCCGCATCACCGGGTAGTCGTCGCTGATGCCATTGGCGCCCAGAACATCGCGCGCCATCCGCGCGCATTCCAGCGCAATGGCAACATTGTTCCGCTTCGCCATGGAGATGTGCTCGTGGCTCACCTTGCCGGCGTCTTTGAGGCGGCCTACCTGGAGCGAAAGCAGCTGGCCCTTGGTGATTTCGGTGATCATCCAGGCAAGCTTTTCCTGCACCATCTGGTGGCTGGCGATGGGCTGATCGCGGAACTGCTTGCGCATCAGCGAGTACTGCAGCGCCGTGTCATAGCAGGACATCGCCGCGCCCAGGGCGCCCCAGCCGATGCCATAGCGCGCCTGGTTAAGGCACATCAGCGGCGACTTCAGGCCGCCGGAGCCGGGCAGCACCGCCGAAGCGGGCAGCCGGACATCCTGCAGCGAGAGTCCAGAGGTGACGGAGGCACGCAGCGACCATTTGCCGTGCACATCGAAGGCGCGGAAGCCCGGCGTTTTGGTCGGTACCAGGAAGCCGCGAACGCGGTCGTCCTCGTCCTCGACCTTGGCCCAGATCACGGCGACATCCGCGATGGAGCCGGAGGTGATCCACATCTTCTCGCCGTTCAGGATGTAGTCGGTGCCATCGCGCTTTGCGCGCATCCGCATGCCGCCGGGGTTGGACCCGAAATCCGGTTCGGTCAGACCGAAGCAGCCGAGCTTTTCGCCCTTGGCCATCGCGGGCAGCCATTCGTTCTTCTGCTCGTCGGAGCCGAAGGTGTAGATGGGATACATCACCAGCGCGGATTGCACGCTGACGAAGGAGCGGATGCCGGAGTCGCCGCGCTCCATCTCCTGCGTGACCAGGCCGTATTCCACATTCGACATGCCGGCGCAGCCGTAGCCATGCAGGTTCGCGCCGAAGAAACCCATCTCGGCCATCGGCTTCACCAGCTCGCGCGGAAAGCGGCCTTCGCGGTTGCACTCTTCGATGATGGGGATCAGGTTGTCATCAATGAAGCGGCGGGCGGTGTCGCGGACCAGCCGCTCGTCGTCGGAAAGCATGGTGTCGAAGCCGATGAAGTCGACGTTCTTGAACTTGAAAGCCATTGCGCAGCCGTGTCCTTTAGAGCGAATCTTGCAAACTCTTAAGGGTAGCAGAGCGAAAGGCTCGTGCCTTCCTTCCTGTTTGCCGAAAACCCGGAGTAAGTCACGAGAAGTGCGTCCATCCGGAACTGCTGAATTTTCGTTGTGCCGAGCGTTTGCGACGTAACGAGTTAGCTGTCCCTATTTGACGAGGCTTCGATGGCGTTCCTATACTTCACCACGCTCAAGATGCCGGTCTGGAAAACCAATTCAGGGAGGAAGTCTATGTTGAAGCGTTCGCTGGGGCTCATTGTCTTGATTGCCACCGCCGCTACTATCGGGTCTGCAGAAGACGCATGGAAAGGTCATCCACCCGCCCTGATTCCACAGCACAGCGGCACGACGCAGCTGCTGATTGCCGTCAGTCCGGTGAACTCCCGAATCGTTTGGGCAGCGGGAGCCGGAGGCACGTACGTCGTTACGACCGATGGTGGCTCGCATTGGAAATCAGGCGTTGTGCCGGGAGCGGAGAGCCTGCAATTCCGTGATGTGCAAGGCGTGAGCGAGCGGGTCGCGTATCTCATGTCCATCGGGAACAATACCGGAGATTTTCGTATTTACAAGACGGAAGACGGCGGCGCGCACTGGACCATTCAGTTTAAGAACAAGACGGCGAACGCCTTCTATGACTGCTTCGCTTTCTGGACGCCGGATCGAGGCGTCGCGCACAGCGATTCGGTCAACGGAGTCTTTCCCGACATTCGCACCACCAATGGCGCGACCTGGCACTCGATCGCCGGCAATATGCCACCTGCGCTGACTGGAGAAGCATCGTTCTCCTCGAGCGGAACCTGCATCACCACGCTGGGATGGCAAGACGCCTGGATTGCTACCGGCGGCTCCAGCGTCGCACGGATTCTGGCGACTCGCGATGGCGGCGATAGCTGGAATGCGTACGATACTCCGCTCGTAAGCAACCCCAATGCGGGCGGCCTCTCGGTGGCGTTTCGCGATCCATGGCACGGCATTGTGGGGGGCGGCGACCTGACCTCGAACAGCTCTGCCCAGGCCGCAACCTCGGATAATGGCGGCCAGACGTGGAGGCTTACCACGAAGCCTCCCATTCCGGGAGCGATCTTCTGTCTCGCGTATGCGCGTGGACTCGAACACCAAAATCCCTGGAGCGAACGAGACCACTTCGGCCATGAACATGATCGGACCGTTGTGATCACGACCGAAACACAGCCGAACTTCAGCTCCGGCGCAGCCGCATGGACTCCCGATGAAGGACAAACCTGGTTCAAACTGCCGCAAGGTGAGCGGTTACTGGGCGGTCGCATTTGCGAATCCGGAAGCCGGATGGTTCGTCGGCAACAACGGCCAGATTCTGAAGATCAGCTTCTAGTGTCCTGAGTCTTTGCACACAGGACGGGCGTGCGCGGCCTGGTTGACTGGATGGCCATCTAATCAACTGGTGACGTATCGCTTCACGTGGCTTGGCGCATGGTCAAAGACAGGTGGATCAAAAAGCGATCCAGTGGATGGAAGGATGCGGCCGGGAGGTTACGTCACCGATTCCATTTCGATCACTATACGGCCGTTGTTTTGATGGGCTGCGGCGCGTCGTATGCCTTGTCGCATCGCTTCCAGGTGGAATGGGACTGTCCAGTCGACTGGCGGCAGCACGCCTGCCGCTGCCGCACTTGCGACGTTGCTAAGCGCTTTGCCTCCGCCCGGTCCCGGTCCGGTCAGAATATAGCGCGGCCCGCGAAGATGAGAACTGACGATCCGGTATCCGATGTGAAGAAAAACAGACAGGATTCGTTTCCAGCCCAGGGGTTGATCGCCAATAAACCGCTCGGGACCAACGACAGTCACAAAGACACCGTCTTTCCGGAGAACCCGCTCTGCCATTCGCTCCGTTTCACGCCCACCCACAACATCAAGCACGCGATCGATGTGCGGATCTCCTTCCGCCAGCAGAGCACGATCCCATTCGCCACGTTTGTAATCGAGTACGCGCGAGCAGCCGAGTTGGCAGGCGCGCTCTAAGTTGGCCGGGCCGCAGACCCCGATGACCTCAGCTCCAGCGCGATGGGCAAGCTGCACTGCCATGGCGCCGATTCCACCCGATGCACCGACGACGACAATCCGCTGTTTTGCATGCAGCTTCAGCGCATCCATCGCCGAGTGGGCCACCAGACCCGAAACTCCACATGCCGCGGCGGTTCCGAACGAAAGGGTATCGGGCTTCTTCGTAACCCATCGCTGATCAACGGCACAGAATTCTGCCCATGCCCCTTTGGCGCGGAACGCCATCTGCACGCCGAATACGGCGTCGCCGACGTGGACCGAGCGCACGGCTTGTCCGACTGCGACGACGACTCCAGAAAGATCGCTGCCCGGTGTCACCGGTCGATCCGGCCGAGGGCGTTTGCCGATGGGAATGCCTCCGTAGAATGTCCTTTCGGCAACGTGGATATCGTCGATGTTGATGGTGGAAGCGTGAACCTTTACGAGCACTTCCTGAGCACGAGGCACAGGTTGAGCGACTTCCATCATCTGCAGAACGTCAGGAAGGGTACCGGGCGCCGGCCGTCGCGTTAACACCAATGCGCGCACTCACTCCATTTTAGATTCGCAGCGCCCCAGACAGGGCAAAATGGATGGTCTTTTGCAAACTTTGATCCACCCCCTACTCATAGCGCAATGCGGTTTGCGCATCCACGCGCGCTGCGCGCCGTGCGGGAATCCAGCAGGCAAGCAGCGCGACGCCGATCAGGCACAACGGCACGCTCAGGAAAGTCACGGCATCGTGCGGCCGCACGCCGTAGAGGAAACTGCTCGAAAACCTCGCGCCGACGAGCGCCGCGGGCAATCCCAGGGCCACCGCGAACGCCGTCAGCAGCATGCCCTGGCGCACGATGAGCCGCTCGACCGCGCCAAGCGGTGATCCCAGCGCGATGCGGATGCCGATCTCGCGAGTGCGTCGGCTGACCGAGTAACTCATGATGCCGTAGAGTCCCACAATGGCCAGCACCAGTCCGATGATGCCGAAGATGCCGAAGAGCGTTCCGGCAAGGCGCGGCAGGAAGAGCGCGCTGCGCAGATGCTCCTCCATCGTTTCCTCGTTGTAGACCGCTAATGCCGGATCGAGCGTATGGATCTGGTGGCGGACCTCATTGGCCACTGCGGCGGAGTCGCCATCGTGGCGGACGATGAGTTGGTATCCCAGGAAAGATGGATCGCTGCCGATGCTCTGTGCCAGCGAACGGAAGAGAACCGGCCGCGTGTCCTCGCCGATGGTGCGTGATTTGATGTTTCCGACGACGCCGACGATCTCATAGTCCATACCTGCGCCGCTGACGTGCCGCCCGATCGGATTCTCGCCCTGGAAGAGCTTTTGCACGAACGCTTCATTCACGATGCCGACCTTCTGTCCGTTGGGGGCTTCGCGCGCGAAGTCTCGACCCACGAGGCGAGGAATGCCGAGTGTTTCAAAATAGCCCGGCGATGCCATATAGAGATCGACAGTCGGCGGCGTTTGCGGGCTCGGTTGGCCGACAACGGAAAAGCCATCGCTGCGATGTCCGCCGGAAAGCGGAATGAAATCGGTAGCGGCAACTGACTGCACGCCCGGAAGAGCGGCGATGCGCTCGCGCGCCTGCGTGAGGAACTGTACAGTGCGTTCCGGCGTGTAGCCGTGCACACGCGGATCGACGGACATCATCAGCAGCCCGCGCGAGCGGAATCCGATATCGATGCTCGACGCATTTTGCAGGCTGCGCAGCAGCAGTCCGGTGCCGCATAGCAGGATGAGCGACATGGCGATCTGCGCCACCACCAGAATGTTGCGCAGATTCACGCGGCGTCCTGGGCGCGCCAGCGCGTCCTCGCCCTTCAGGGCGCTGGTGAGAACCGGACGTGAGGCGATCCATGCCGGAACAATGCCCAGAAAGAAGCCAGTCGCGACGCTGAGCGCAAAGGTGTAGACGAGAACTCGCCAGTCCACCGCAACGCTCAGGTCGAGCGGAATAGGGGCAGGCATATGGAAGGCGGAGAGCGCGCCGGTGGCCCACAGAGCCAGCAGGGTTCCCACAACACCTCCGCCCAGTGCGAGCAGAACGCTTTCCATCAACATCTGGCGCAGCAACTGCGGCCGCGCTGCGCCGAGTGCGAGACGGATAGCCATCTCACGCTGCCGCGCCACACCCTTCGCAAGCAGCAGATTGGCGACATTCGCGCACGCGATGCATAACACGAGCAGGACGGCGATGGAGAGCATTGCCAGGAAGGCCATGACGGTCGACCGATCGCGTGGGGGCAGGGAACCGGCCTGCGTCAGGAGGAAGCCATTCCCTTTGTCGGTGGCCGGATATGCCTTGGCATAGCGGGTCGCCAGCGTGGTGAGTTGTGCAGAAGCTTCAGAAGAGGTAACGCCTGGATTCAGACGTCCGATAACGGCGAGCCAGTGATCGCCGCGCTCGTCACGTTTTGGCGCGTTTGCCGCGAGCTGTTCAAGGTTGCCGAGCGGCACCCAGAACTCCGGATCGAGAATCAGGTCAAGCCCATGGAAAGCCGGCGGAGCCACACCAACGACCGTAAAGACGTGGCCGGAGAGATTGATCGGCTTGCCGATGATGGCAGGATCGGAACCGAAGCGGCGTTGCCACAAGCCGTAGCCGAGGACAACGACAGGCGCGTGCTCTTCATTTGAGGCAAAACCACGGCCGAGAGCCATACCAGGCTGGGCGACCTCGAAGTAGTTGGCCGTTGCGGCCTGACCCCAAACGCGCTCCGGCTCGCCTTTGCCACTGATTGAGGCTGGCAGCAGCTCATAATAGGCCGCGATGCCCGAAAATGACTTTGCCTGGTCGCGCACGTCACTATAGGTCGGCCAGGAGAAGTTGTTGCAACACGCGCCGCCGTCGTGCGTGGTGTGGAGGGTGAGGAGCGTGCCGGGATTGCTCACCGGTGCCGGCTGCAGCACGAATCGGCTGACGATGGAAAAGATGGTGGCGTTGGTGGCGATGCCGATACCGATGGAAAGCACCACCGCCAGCACGAAGCCCGGCGACGCGGAAAGCCGCCGGAGTGTGTATGCAAAGTCCTGCCGAAGAGCTGCCATGTTGTCGCCCGCCCGATGTCTCTAACCAACAACGATTGGGCGGCCAGAAATGTTCACTGGATTGTGAGAAATATTCTGTGGCGCTCAGCCCAACTACTGTCCTTCATCGGCGGACGGGCCATACAGGGCCGGTACTGCGGCTTCATTCAGCCGCAGGTACACGGTCAACTGCCCGCGGTGGTGGGCCAGATGGCTGAAAACGGCATCGGAGATCATGACGTAACGAGCGTCTTCCGCGAGCACGCGATTGCCGGAAACCAGTCTCCAGCGGCCGAAAAAGTGCTGCTCGTCCGTGCCTTCGAGCGCCCGTTTTGCCTTGGCGTAGCCATCTTCCAGTAATTGCAGCAGTTGCGCACGGGTTTCGACTGCTCGGGTGCGGAATTTATCGGCCTTCGGGTCTTCGAAGTCCAGCTGATCGCCCTCAATCATGAAGGCCACCCAGCCGGGCATCGCGGCCACGAGCGCCGCTAAGTGCCCAAGGGCCATGGACTTCTGATGTGGCTTCCAGTCGTTTCGCCCCTCGGGCACGCGCTCGAGCACTTTGCGGTTGAGGGTGGTTTCCTGCTCCAGCTGCTTCAGAAAAAACTCTTTCAGTTCCATCTTTTCCTCCAAATCTGTCGCTACGAGGACAAGAGTAAAAATCCATTTATGACAACGGATGTCATAATTCAAAAAGAAAATAGGGTTACCGAGGTGAGCTCTGAAATCGGACCGTTTGCTTTCCGCGTTATTGCTGCTTCAGGCACACGGCCGCATGACCGGCCGCGAGCTGGCGGAACGCCTGGAGGTGTCGCAGCGAACGATGCATCGGGACATGGAGGCGCTGAGCGTGGCGGGGGTTCCGATCACGGCGTTGCGCGGACAACAGGGCGGGTGGCAACTGGAAAAAGGCTGGCGCACACAGGTGCCTGGCCTCGATGCCGCGGAGCTGAGCGCGCTGCTGATGGCGCAGCCGCGCGCGCTGCGTGAGCCGAAGCTGGCTGCGGCTGCAGAGCGCGCGCTGGGCAAGCTGATGGCGTCGCTGCCCGGCAACATGCGGGAACAGGCGGCTGCGATGCGGGAGCGCCTGCATGTCGATTCCACCGATTGGCGGCCGGTGAGCGAAGACCTTTCGATGCTGCCAACGGTGCAGGATTCAGTGGCGCGGGATTGCCGGCTGAGCTTTGAATACACGCGCGCCGATGGAGAAAGCGGCCCGCGCGTGGTCGATCCTCTGGGCCTGGTGGTGAAGGGCGTGACCTGGTACCTGGTGGCGCGGACGCCGCGCGGCATGCGCACCTATCGCTTGTCGCGGATGCGCGCGGTTACGCCGCTGGCGATCCCGTTTCAGCGGCCGGCGCGCTTCGACCTGGCCAAGCACTGGAAGAAGGCCGTCAGCGAATTCGAGGCGTTGCGGCGGCACTACGAAGCCACGCTTCTGCTCTCGCCGGAGGCCGTGCAGTCGCTGACTGAGTGGTGCGTGATGAAACCGGCAAAGGTGCGCCATGCGAAAGGCCCTACACCTGATTGGAAGGCAATGCGGGTGGAGTTTGAGAGCGAGGATCAGGCGCGGTTTGTGGTTCTGGGGCTGGGACTGCGCGCCCGTGTGCTGGAGCCCAGGGCGCTGTTTGATCGCGTGATGGGCGAGTCCATGATGGTGGCAGAGGTGGCGCAGCGCGCGTGGCATGCGAGGAATGACGATACGTCACTCGCCGAGTGACGTGTTCGATTTCACGCTGCGGCCTTCGGCGACGCGGAGCGCTTCTTCGACGGCTTTTCCGGCGCGGCGCTCGCGGGCTTCCGGGCTTTGGTAATAGAAGATGCCCAGCAGATGGCCGCGCCGCTGCACCGCGGTCATCGCGTCCCAGCCGCGTTGCGCCAGCGGCGCGCGGCGAAAGGCGACCTGCAGGATGGGCGGGAGAGTGTGCTCGCCTTCCATGGCGAGCATCATGCGCTCGGCCAACTGTTCGGCTCGCCGCTGCCGTGCCTCCGCGCTTTTTGGCTTGCGCACATCATCGGCCATGTACTTGCGATAGGAGTAGCTGAGTGCGTTGAACCAGCGTTCGAGTGCGCGTTCCTGCTTCAGCAGCTTTGCGAGCTCCGGCGGGACGGCGGCGGCGCGCTCGTCGAGATCCGGTTCGAGGGTAAATTCCGCCATCTCGCCCGCATAGGCCTGAGCGCCTTTCTGCATGGTCTTGTTGACCAGGACGACGTAGCCCTTTTCCGCCGAGCCGAAGAGCGAAGTGCGAAAGGCAAAGCCGTTGATGGTGCCCTTGACACGCATGCGATTGCGCGTCTTCCAGACCTGGGCGGGTGCAAAGGGGATATGCGCGATGACCCACTTCAGGTTAGTGCCGTCGGGTTTCAGCAGAGAACTGAAGCGCTGCCGCGTGCTCATGCGCACAAGTGTAAACACGGTGATCCGCCCTTGATCACTCGGAGCTCTCACTTCAAACTACAGGACGTTTAGGCAATATATTGTCCATGGTTCCGCTTGATCGGCCTGCGTAACAACTCTCTCTATTACCGATCTGCGGTACGGTCGAGAGGACTGAAACCAGAGATTGGTGGACGGGCCGAATGATTTGAGATACCAGTAATTAGTAGAAGTCTGCGCCCCCCATCGCCGACTTATTCGCCGGGCACTAGAGCATTTGTTTCCTGTAGGTGTAGAGCGGCCAACAGAAGCTTCCGTGGCCTCCCATTAAAGAAGGCCACACCGAGAAAGTCTCGCCACTTTACGGCATCAGGAAAATGCGCTGACTACCGGCGCAGCAAGGCAGGCACGTTGCCAACCCCTCCGATAGAGCGGGGAGCCTTCTGATCGATTTTTCTGCTTTGGGCCCCTATTGCGTTCCCCGAATTCCCAAGTGAGCAATCGCACCGCTATGAAGACGCGTCCGTACCGGTCTCTCTGCAGCCTCTCCTCCCTGGCGACGATATTGCTGTTCCCACTCTTCCTGACACTCGCGGGCTGCGGCGCAGCCAAGTCCGGCACTCCACCCACAAATCCGGTTGTCACACCGGCGGTGACCATCGCCGCAAGCCCGGCTTCGATCGCCGCCGGAGCTTCATCCATGTTGACCGTGAGTGCGACGAACGCGACTCAGGTCTCGGTTAGCGGCTCGGATGGCAGCAGTTACAACCTGTCCGCAAACGGCGGCAACCAGGCCGTAACCCCCGCTGCGACAACCACCTACACCGCCAATGCCAGCGGCACGGGAGGAAAGGCTTCCGGAACGGCAACCGTGACAGTGACCGCGGCCCCCGCCCCTACGGTGACCATCACGGCCAATCCCACCTCGATTGCTGCGGGGAGCTCGTCCACCCTGACTGTCATCGCGACGAATGCGACTGCGGTAACGCTCACCGGCTCGGACGGCAGCACCTACACCGTGCCTTCGACTGGCGGCACACAAGCCGTCACTCCCATGACGACGACGACCTACACTGCAGCCGCAACCGGACAGGGCGGCAAGAGCAGTCCGCAGCAGGTGACGGTCACGGTGACGCAAGGACTGCCGACCTTAATTTTCAGCGCAAGCAGTAGCACCATTGGACAAGGGGCAACTGTGTACCTGAGCTGGCAAACGACCAATGCCACCTCGATCACAATCACAGCTTTGGGCGCGGATGGAGTTACCAGGCAGATCTCCACGGCGCAAAATCCAGCTCCGGACGAGCCGACAGAAGATACCACCTACACTGCCGTAGCCACGGGGCCAGGCGGCAGCACTGCGCCGCAGACCGTATCCGTTACGGTTAACGACGGCGTGCCGCAGATAACACAATTCAGCGCAAGTCCCACGACCGTTGTTGCGGGCGCATCCACAACGTTGACCTGGGACACGCGCAACGCCACCTCGGTGGTCTTCACACCTGCGATCCCCGGGGGTGATCCGGAGGAGGGTGGCGCTTTGCCAGTTTCAAATCTTGCCGGCACCCCGATTCCAGTCCCGGCGACGGTGACATACACCATGGTCGCCCACAATACCGGAGGCGAGCAGAGTCTGCCGGCCACGGTCACCATTACTGCAGTCAATGTAAGTCTGACTGCATCCCCGGCCACCTCCACGCCCAATCAACCGGTCCAGCTTTTATGGAATGTCGATCCCTCTGTAACCACGCTTACGATTGACAATGGCGGCTGCGCCCCGTGCACGCCACTGCCCAAGGGCTCCATCACGGTGACACCGAGCGCGACAACCACCTACACGGCGACGGCCACGCTCGCAGACGGCACACAGTTAAAACAAACCGTTACGGTAACGGTGAATTCAGGAGCAGTCGGCAAGATCAAGCACATCTTTTTCATGCTGCAGGAGAACCGGTCGTTCGACAACTACTTCGGTGCGCTCGGCCCTTATCGCGCGCAACGTTTACAGCAATTCGGCATTCCGGCCAGCCCATCCGATGTAGATGGTTTCAATCCAAGCGTGGTGCTCACGAATCATCATGACGGCACGAAAATCCAGCCATTCCACCAGCAAACGGTCTGTATCCAGAACCCGACGCCTGCATGGGACGAAAGCCATCATGATGTGGCGCTCAAGGGCGGGGACAACGCATGGCTAAAGACCAGCACGTACACAAACAACTCATTTGCCATGAATAATTTCCTGGACACACCCAACGGCGGCCTTTCCGGCAACGAGACCAATTACGATCCCGAAGGCAGCCGCGCCATAGGCTATTACAACCAGAACGATATCCCGTACTATTACGATCTGGCGACGTTCTTCGCCACCAGTGATCGCTGGTTTTCGCCTATCCTATCGGCAACCTATCCCAACCGCATGTACTTGTTCGCCGCAAGCTCGTTCGGTCACGAACTCGGGGATGAGGACTCGAGCCATCCACAGTACAGCGCCGAGACCATTTTCCGCGCGATGAATCAAGCCAACGTGAGCTGGCTTATCTATTACAAGGATGGCACTTTCCTGCCCAATTTTACGGACTGGAACATTCCCGCAATTCAAGACAAGGTCTACAACATCAATGATCTGATGAATCGGCTTGCCGGCAATTGCAGCGGTGGGCCCTGCGATCCCGACAAGGCATTGCCTCAGGTTATCTTCATCGAATCCGCCTCTGGTAAAAGCGGTCTTGACGAGCATCCCGACAACAATATTCAAAAAGGCGCGGCTTATGTTCAGTCCATTATCAGTGCCCTGATGAATAGCGACGCCTGGAAGGACTCAGTATTCATTCTGACCTACGACGAGGGAGGCGGGCTGTACGATCATGTGCCGCCGATCATGGTCCCGACCCCGGATGCTTACTCGCAAGGGGAGTGCCCGGATCCGAACAACGGCTCCTATGGCTACTGCCACCTGGGCAACGACGCGAAGGCTTTCACCGCTCCCACTCCCGCTAACGGAGGCTACGATATGTTCAACCTGAGCGGTGTTCGATTGCCCCTGATGGTGATTTCGCCGTATTCGAAGCCGCACTACGTCTCGCACGTTCCAATGGACCACACTGCCATCCTGGCATTTATTGAGAAGACATTTAATGTTCCGCCGCTGACCAACCGGGATAAACACTGGCTGCAGAACGGGGACATGAGTGATTTCTTTGACTTCAGCACTCCAGCGTTGCTCAACCCACCCGCTTCTACGGGTGGAGGATGGACCACCTTCCTGCCTACGCAGCCGACGAACGGTGTGTGCAACCCAAGCAAAGAAACAGGAGGGATGAATTAGCCGGGATTGGATCAATCTAGAACCGCTACTGTCGAGAAGCGCGGCTGTCGATACTGATAACGATAGATGACCCCTGGGCTCATGGTTTCTGGCCGTTCGGTGATCCAGCCTTGAATGCGGAGCGGAACTGCCTGGGTGTCTGACCCTTTGCCGCCTTGAACTGACGATTGAAGTTGGCGAGATTTCGATAGCCGACGTGGTCCGCTATCCAGGAGATCGGCTTCTCCGTATTGATCAAGAGGGCGCAAGCATTCCCGATGCGCAGCCTCAAGATGTATTCGGTGGTCGTCATTCCCGTCTGAAGCCTGAACAGTCGATGGAGAGAACTTCGGCTCAAAGCCGCGATTTGACTGAGTCGATGAACCGCGTTCTGCTCCCGATAGTGTTCGTGCATGTAAGAGAGAACGCGACCGATCCGCTCCTGCCCTGCGTCGGGCATGGTATGGGCCGGCGCCGAGGTCAGAGGTCTCGCTTTCGCGTCTCGCGACAGCAGGATCAGGAGCTGCAGCAACGCCGGCAACCTGTCCTCTGCGGTCTGGTTGAGCATGGCGCAAATGATGGGATTGGCTCGTGCTCTTACCTCTTTGGAAAACTCGATTGCCCGCGTCGACTTTTCAAGAAGCACCTGTATGGGGCGGAGTTCGACGTGTGACCGAATCAGGTTTTGCACGAACGCCTCACTGAACCACAAGACAAGGGCCTGATGCGTGGGACCCGCTCCACAATCTGCGCTGGAGCACCAGGTATGGGGGATTTTCGGGCCGATGAGGACGAGATCCCCGTCGTCATACGCAGCAATGTTGTCTCCGATGAAGCGCTGCCCTCGACTGTTCAGAGTGAGAGTCAGCTCGTATTCGCTGTTGTAATGCCACTCGAATGGAATTGCCGGCAAGCGGCGATCAAACAGAGTCCATGAACCCTCTTTCGAGGCCGCAATGTGTTCGAGGTAAGGCTTCATCGCGCGGACCGAGTGACGGAATTGTAGCCGGTGGAACGGCTGCCGTGAGATTCCAGTACCAGTCTTTGATACTCGGAGCGAACATAGGCGGAGCCGGACTGCATATTGTTCTCCTGTAGGCGAGAGCGCTGAGGAGGCGGTTATGAAGCAGACGGCAGTGATGGACGAGAAGGCAGTGGGCAAGCCCGGGGACAATAAACTTACGCCCGCGATTTTGCGGGAGCCTCTACGCCTGATCCAGAAAAAGCTGCCCCTGCGCGTGCTTTCGAAGGAAGACTTCGCGCACTGGCAGACCTACGGTTTCGTGGTGGTCAAACAGGCGGTTCCCGCAGCTAACGTCGAGGCCTTGAAGAAGCTGCTTTGGGAGTTCCAGGAGATGGACCCAAATGACATGTCTACATGGAATGCGGTTCAGCTGCGAAATCATGCCATGAAGGAACTGAACAATAGCGGCATGGTGGAGATCTACAACCACCAGGCACTCTGGGACAATCGCCAGGAGCAGCGGCTCTACGATGCGTTCGTGGATATCTGGGATGACGAGAAGCTTTGGGTGACGATTGATCGCGCCAACCTGAATACTCCCAACAAGGGCGGCCGTGCGTTCGGCGGCTTCATCCATACCGATGTCGATACAACGCTCGATCCGCTTCCGGTGAACGTCCAGGGCGTTCTCTCGCTGGTTGACGTGGACGGCGACACGGGTGGTTTCCAGTGCGTTCCGGAGTTCTTCCGGACCTTAGAGGAATGGAAGAAGCTTCAACCGGAGGGGCGTGACGGCTTCAATCCCAATGTCGACGGCTTTGAGATATTTCCGGTGCCGATGAAGGCGGGCGACCTCATGATTTTCAATAGCCTTCTCGCCCACGGCATCCGGCCAAACACCTCCGAGAACAAAGTACGGATGGCGCAATACATCTCGATGACGCCTGCGGCAGAGAGCAATGATGAGCTGCGAGAGCGGCGCGTTCAGTCCTGGAAGGAACGCCGCGCGCCCGAGGGCTTTGCGTTTCCAGGCGACCCTCGTGAGTGGGAGCGCACCAGGTACGAAACGGCCGCACTGACTCCGTTAGGCCGTAAGTTGCTCGGTCTCGATTCGTGGGGTTGAGCTTCCGTCGTCTTTGCCGCATTGGATGGAACGTCGATGTCCCGCTGGCCAGCTTCAGCGCCCATCGTGGGCCTGGGCGCTGCCGTCAGGCATGTCTTCGGGTTGTTCAGGATAAGGATGGTGACCCACTCAGACGCCGGGCGATGCATCGCGGGTCGATGCTGGGGCATCTTTGACGTAGAGCCATCCATGAGTGATCCGGGTCTGAGCATTACATACATCGGCGGTCCAACTGTGCTGATCGAGCTGGGCGGCATGCGGCTGCTGACCGATCCCACGTTCGATGATGCAGGCGGCACGTATGTGCGCGCTTCCACGCTCCGGAAGCTGGCCGGACCGTCCATTGGGGCGTCGGCGCTGGGGCGCGTCGATGCGGTGCTGCTGAGCCATCACCAGCATGCGGACAATCTGGATACGGCTGGCGAGGCAGTGCTGAAGAAAGCCACACGCGTAGTGACAACGGTGGAAGGCGCGGCGGCGCTGGGCGGCAATGCGTTTGGCCTGGCACCGTGGCAGAGCGCGGAACTGGAAGGACCGCATGGCAGAACGCTGCGCGTGACGGTGACGCCGGCTCGCCACGGGCCGCCGGAGCGTGCTTCGCTTGCGGTGATTGGCTTCGTGCTGAATGCCGCGGGCGGCATTTACATTTCCGGAGATACGGTGTTGTACGAGGGCGTGCGCGAGGTGATGGAGCGGGTGCATCCGCGGATTGCCGTTCTGCATTTAGGAGCGGCGCGCGTGGAGCAGGCGGGACCAAATCCACTGACCGAGCCGCTGACCATGACGGCGGAAGGGGCAGTGGAGTTTGCGCAACTGGCTCCGGATGCGCGGATTGTGCCGATCCACTACGAGGGCTGGGCGCACTTTACAGAAGGGCGCGAGATGATTGAGCGGACGTTCGCGGGGGCGGGACTGAGCGAGCGCCTCATCTGGCTGCGCGCGGGCGAGCCGGTGGTTATCGAATAGGCAGTGTGGTTACTTGGTGACTGTGAGCCTGACCGCGACGTTGACCGAGATGTCCTGCTCGCCGGCTTCGGTGCCCATCGCTGGTGCTGGCGCTGCCGCCATGGCTTGCATGCGCATCATCGGCATAGGGCGGATGATGCCGCTTGGCTCCACGTTGACTTCACGAACGCCGATGACGTGGGTGCCGGCCGCGGTTGCGACGGCCTCTGCCTGCGCGACGGCGGTATGCGTGGCTTCCTGCGCCAGCTCCTTGCGGACTTTGTCCTGCTCTTCTTCACTGGGCGCGTAGCTGGTCTGCTGGATGGTGTTTGCGCCGTGCTCGAGGACGCCGGAGAGGATGTCGCCGGCCTTTGCCGGCGTGGTGCGAAAGCTCACCGTGGTGCTGCCGGTGTAGCCGACGATCTTCTGCTGTCCGTTCTTCTCTTCGTGGGTTTGCGGCTGGAAGGAGATCTGATCGGTAGCAAGCCGCTCGGCGCCCTGGCCGCGGAGCCAATCAAGCAGGCTCTGCGAGCGCTGGGCGAGATCACGGGAGACGGATTTCACATCCGTGCCCTGAGTCTGGATGCCGACGGAGATGTCCACCACCGTATTGGGAATGCGGCGGTGCGCGGTGGCGCTGGTGGAGACGATGCCGGCATTCACCGGCAGAGTCAGCTCATTCGTCTGAGCGTGCGCAAACGGCAATGGTGACATGGCGAGTGACGTGAACAGGGCAGCTAGGGCAAAGCGGGTGCGGTTCATGCTTGGCACTTTACCGCATTTTCGGCATACGTGTAGACGTCCAAGGATGGCGCTTGTGGCTTTTCTTTACGGAAAAGCCACGTCAAGGGAAACTTCGCAAGCTGGAGGCTTGCCGAAAATGCGCTACCGTATCCGGGCGAGCTCTGACTCGCGACTTTCTTGTACGGGTGGCGCGGGACGGTAGAGAGATTCGGGAATCGTGGCCAGTGTTGATTCCTGAAGCCGCGGCGTGAGGCCGTAGAAGTGCTGAAAGCTCATGATGAGCGGGCGCCACTTGTCCGGGTCGATACGGTCCGGCTCGCCCGGGACCAGGATGGAGCTATCCGCGTGCACGCGCACGATCTCGACTTCAATGGCGATGAGATTGCCGCGGATGAGCTCGGAGTCCTGGGCGATGCGGTGGGATCCGGCGAGACGCGCCTCCAACTGGACAGGGCACTCCAGCACGCGCGGCGCGGCGACAACTTCCGACGGAACCGGAGTGAGGCCGGCGCGCTCGAACTTCTGCGCCTCGTGGCGATAGCCGCGCCTCTGCTTGGACTCAGGCACGGGATCGCTGGCGGTGGTGAGCGCGAGCCGATCGACATGCGGCGCCATGGCTGCCGACGGAAGATTCAGAACGCATTCGCCGGTACGCAGGATGTTCTGCGGCGTTGCGGAGCGTGCGCCGAAGCCGAGCATCGCGCGCCAGCCAAGCCACCATGCAGAGGACATCGGAGCCAGGTTCGCGCTGCCATCCGGATTGAGAGAACTGACGAGCACGACGGGCGTGCCGAAGTAGAGGATTGCTGGATTGGTTGTGGTCAACATGATGCCAGCGTAAAGAGCGCAGAGAAGGAGAGCACTCCGGAGCTTGCCGGGGAAGTGCGCGTTTCGGCAGGCTGCATCCAACGCTATGGGGTAGGATGGGCGGCATGGCTCGCATCTCTCGTCGCGTGATTCTGGCTGCCGCTCCTTTGCTTCCATTGGCTCCTTACATGACTGACTACCTTTTTGGCCAACGCCGACACGGCAGATCGCAACTTTACATTGGCACCTACACGCATGAGATGGGCCCGGGGAACAAGGGCGAGGGCATCTACGCGGCGGAGTGGGACGCGGCCAAGGGCGCGCTGACGCCGCTTGAGCTGGCGATGAAGACGCCGGACCCGTCGTTTCTGGTCATCGCGCCGAGCGGCGATGCGCTGTACGCGGTGAATGAAGGCGAGACTGTTGCACAGCCCGACGGCAGCAAGGGCGGCAGCGTGACGGCGTTTCATCGCGATGCGGCGACCGGCGCTCTGGTGCAGCGGAATGTTGTGCCTTCCGGCGGCAGCGATCCGTGCCACATCGCGGTGGACCGCGGCAACCACGCGGTCTTTGTCGCGGATTATTCGAGCGGAAATCTTGCGTCTTACCGCGTTTCGGCGAAGGGACTAGAGGGGCCTGTCTCATTATTCGGATCGGAGTTCAAGCGTGAGGGCCTGGGGCCGGACACGGAACGGCAGAAGAGCCCGCATATCCATTGCGTGACGCTCTCGCCGGATGAAAAATTTTTACTGGTCAACGACCTGGGCACGGACCACATCTGGATCTTCGGCGTTGATCTGAAGACAGCGAAGCTGACCGAGACGAAAAATTTCTTTCATGCGAAGCCGGGCTCCGGGCCGCGGCACTCGCATTTCCATCCGAACGGCAAGTGGGTTTACTCGATCAACGAGATGAGCGCAACGGTGGACGCACTGGAGTGGAATGCGCAGGCGGGCACGCTGAAGTTTCTCTCCGATGTGCCGCTGCGCGAAGCGTCCTCGCCCGCAGACAGCACGGGGGCGGAGCTGGCGATCGATCGCGCGGGGCGGTTTCTTTATGCTTCGCACCGCACCGAAAATACGCTGCTGGTGTTCTCGATCGATGCGAAGAGCGGCGCGCTGACATTTGTGCAGCGGATCGGCTGCGGGGGAAAGAATCCGCGGCATTTCACGCTGGACCCTTCGGAGAAGTGGATTGTCGCGGCCAACCAGGACTCCGCGAACATCGTGATCTTTGCGCGCGATCCGCACACCGGGAAGTTGACGCAGACGGAGCGCAGTGCTCATGTGGGCGCGCCGGTTTGTGTGCTGTTTGTCTAGAACGTATCTAAGCTATCTGGCTCTGTTGACATCCTCGATGCTCCAGCGATGTCATGTGCGAGATTGGGCTTAATCTAAATCTGCTCAGCGACTCCGCGATGAAGCGATGGCCGAAATCGGACTGGTTCGCTTTGCCCATGTGGCATACAAGGTCAGCCGTTCCGTTCTGACTGCGCAGCGAACGCGCTTCAGCAAACGAGTGTTTTCGCAGCCTCAGTTGCTGGCCGTGCTCTGCGTGATGCGCTTTGAAGACTGGACCTTTCGCGAAGCCGAGGTCCGTCTGAGCGAGCACAGCGAGTTGCGTCGTGCGCTGGAACTCGAAGCCGTACCCGAACACACCACGCTCTATCGCTTCTTACTGCGCCTCAACGAAGGGGACTTGCGCAAGGTGCTCGGCGAGATCGTTCGCCGCGTGCCGAGGAGGTATCGAAGACGTGCTCGAGTGGCGGTAGACGCAACCGGTCTTTCACAAAACGCCATTAGCAGCTTTTTCGTGCGTAGGATGCATCACCATACCGACAAGCCCATGCCGTGGCGACATTGGCTGAAGCGGCTCACCGTCATCGATGTGGACCGGCAACTCATCCTGGCGCAGAGTGCAAGACAAGGACCGTGGAACGATTGCGCGAACCTGCCTGCGCTGGTGGCCGAAGCGCATCAACTCATACCCATCGGCTGCGTGCTGGCCGATGCCGAGTTCGATTCAGAGCGCAATCACAGGTTCTGCCGAGAGCAACTCAAAGCCAAGAGCATTATCCCGGCCAAGCGGGGTAAAAAAACCTGGAAGATTCACGGCATACGCGCCGAGATGCGAAACAACTTCCCCACGAAACAATATGGACGCAGGTCGTTGGTAGAGACAGTCTTCTCCACCACGAAGCGAAAGTTGAGCTGCCGCGCACCAGGGCGCTCCCTCAAAACGCAAGCCCGACAGGCCCTGCTGCTCGGCATCGCCGACAACTTCTATCGCCTCTGAGCCACAACGCATCGCCGAGTCTTGAAGAGGATGTCAACAGAGCCAAGCTATCTCATAACTCAGTTTCATCTGGTTTGGTCACCTTGGGCATAACTTCCAGTTTGCAGGTTATCCGCCCGGAGACCGATTCATGAGGGAACGAACCGAAAATCTGGAGGATCACTCTGGCAGCGTCTTGCTTTTTCGCGAGCTGGATTCTTTCCATCTGCCCGCACGGTATCGCCGCTTCTGGCCATTGCCGGCGCAGAGTCATCCCGCCCTTTCGACATGAAAGATGTCGAAAGGGCGGTACGGAGGGTTGTGGCATTCCAGCCTCGTCGCAAGAGACAAAGACGTGGAACACTGTCCAGGATTACGATCGACTACCTCTGGGGTACAAGCGTGATCACGGCTCCCATCTTTGGTGTCCCTATCCCTGTTGATAAGTCGAATCCGCGAGAGGTTGGGAACAGGCCGTTGTTGTTGGTGGTTTGACCGGCTCCGGTGATGTCGTTGAAGTATCCATTTCGATCCACGTTAAAGAGCAGGTAGAGAAGCGTGTTGGCATTACCAATCCTGTGGCGCCACAGACCGTCGTGATCCGCGACGATGGCCGACCAAAACGGTGACGATAGGCTGGTGCCGCCGATTCCGAACCAGCCGACCGGAGTGCCGGCGATAGTGGCGCACACGCTGAAGGGTGTGGCCGCGCTCCCGGTGCAATATTCTGCATAGCCGGTATATGGATCGGCGTTCGCGGATACGTCAGGCACCTCACGACACGGCGTTCCCTTGGCTGCCAGCGCGCACTGTGTCGTGCCATTGCCGTAGGTTGTGTTGGCATTCGTGACGCCCGGACCCGACTGGTAGCGAGGCCGGCCCCAGAATTGGCTGCTGCCGCCTCCGCCCGCACCGGTCGCACCGCACCAGAACAACCCCGGGTGGTTGCCTTCGTTCGCGCTGGTGTTGCACAGGTCGTCGACATTCCAGACTGTCTCCACTCCTTTCGGATATCTGGGATTTGGGTTCGCGTCCGGATTAAATGATTCGAACGACGTGCCCCCAACGCTTGTGACCCAGGGTTGGGACGGAGGGTCAAGAACGTTGGGGATAGTTGTTCCATCGCTCCTGATACAGGAGAAAGCCCCTGTGTCGCCGGATGCTCCGAACATGCTCTGCCCTTGCGCCGCCATCTGCTCGAAGATCAGGTTTTCGGCCTGGACGTAGGCTGCAGTGACGTCGTTCTCACACACCGACCAGCTTGAGCTGACTACATCCGCGGTGTCATCGTCTGCGATCTTCGTGTACTCATCCAGTTCCGTCTGACCGGTGAAGTCGTTCGGAGCGTTATAGACGAGGATCCGACGCGCGTGGGGCGCAATCGCAAGCTGCATTTCGATATCGGCGTCTACCTCGATGTCTCCGGCGTATCCATTGAAACTCGCTGGACATTGATCGCCCATAGGGCAGACAGGATTGAGCGGGCCGCCATCAACATTAATGTCTGTAAGCGGGGGCTTGTAACCCGGCCCGTAGAAATACCGCGCCCACGTCGCGATGTCGGATTGCTGGTATGCGGAGAGCTCAAAGACAGCAAGGTTCACGCCATTTCCCTCGCCTGAAGCTCCCCGTTGGGGCGCACCGTAGATCGCGTTGTCCTGCGATGGCGTAAGACCAACGCATCCCGGCCCGCCGCCGTAACCATACGGAAATCCAACGTTGTTATTGACCGCGTTGAAGAGCTCGGCCGTGGTCACATAGGGCGTCTCACAGTTTGGAACCGAAGGATTTGTGTGTCTTGCGGGACGCACAGTCTGCGATTGCAAGCGCACGGTATTGGAAAGACCGACAACACCCAGAACTGCAGGGGCCAGATCTTCGGGGAACTGAATCTCCGAAGCGTTTGAAAAATAAGTGATGCCGTTCCGATTGCGGTAGGTGTGGAGCGCGGTCCTGAATGTTCTTTCCATCATGCTGCTGGGCGAGCCCACGCGCAGCAGGAAGGGTGACGAAGTTTGCTCCACGTCCAATCCGCTCTCTCGCAGATAGTTGACAACCGCGGCGGCCTGCGCTGGGTCCGGGGCAAATCTGGAGTAGAACTCTCCCTTGGCCAGCCAGTGCTGGTTTTTGTTGTTCGTGTTGTAAAGATCAGCCAGCAGGCTGGAGAGCCCGGACGCGTCGTGGGGCGCAAGGACAACCACGACCGACATGTGCGGATTGGTGAACCCACCCATATCAACATCAGTTGTAGGCTTGACGTTGCCGCCAACCGTGGCAAAACCACGATCGGCTGCAGCACGCGCCGCGGTTGAAAGGTTCAGCAACAGAGTGACCACTGCTAAGGCGCAACACAGTGCACGTGCTCTGCAAGTCATAGTAACCTCCACATTTTTCAATTGGATCCCGACGGCCGGGCCCGATGGCGGCATCAACAGATCAACGCGAAGCGTGACTTTTTGGGGGGATTGCCCGTGGAGGAATGGAGTGCCGCAGATGACGCCGAACATTAGGCTCGCACTCTGATCTTTGTCAAGTCGCCTCTGAAATCATCCTTCTCGCACCTCAGAAATTGACTTCCGATACGTCGGCTTCGCTCCAGCCGAGATGAGAAGAGGATGTGGAGCTCCGGGGAGATGACGCTTTTCTAGTTATTCCTGAAATACCACTTCGTGGCTAAGTTAGATATTCCTTCAGGAATGGATCGTCGGAGTGCACGAGGTCGTGCGTCGATCCGTCGAAGACCAGCTTGCCCTCGTGCAACACCATGAAGCTGGTGTCGCGGTCGGCTTCGCCGCTGGGCAGGGTCACCATCATGTTTTTGTCGCGATCGAAATAGTGCGTTGCCAGCATGAAGGCGTCCTGCAGGCGGTGCGTGATCAGGATGGAGCTGGTGTGGTAGACATCGCGCTGCTTCATGATGAGCGCGATGATGTTGGTGGACGTGATGGGGTCGAGGCCGCCGGTGGGTGAGTCGTAGAGCAGGAGGCTGGGCTTGGCGATGATGGCGCGCGCGATGGCGACGCGCCGCCGCATGCCGCCGGAAAGCTCGGAGGGAAACTTCTCCATGGTCCTGTCCAGCTCCACGAACTTCAGAGCCTCTTCGACGCGCTGATCGATTTCGTTATCGGGTACATGCCGCTCCATCAGTTGAAAACCGACATTGTCGCGGATGTTCAGCGAGTCGAAGAGCGCGCCCTCCTGGAAGACCATGCCGACCGATGAGCGCAGCTCGAAAATCTCGTTCTCGTGCATGGCGGTGATTTCATGGCCGAAGACGAAGATGCGTCCGCTGTCCGGGCGGATGAGGCCGTTGGCCAGCTTGAGCAGAACGCTCTTGCCGCCGCCCGCCGGTCCCAGCAGCAGGCGAGTCTCGCCGGGTTTTACCTGGAAAGAGATGTCCTTGAGAACTTCGTTGCGATCGAATGCGATCGAGACGTTTTCAAAGACGACTGTGGGCGCATCCGGCTTGGGCTCGTAGCGGCGGGTTGCAGTCTCTTCGAGGACGGCAGGCATGAGGTTAACGTCCGAAGAAACCGATCATCGAGCGAGTGATGAGGAAGTCGATGACGATGATGAGGACCGAAGCGACGACCACGGCCTGCGTGGTGGAGCGGCCGACGCCCTGGGTGCCGCCGCGAGTGGACATGCCGAAGTAGCAGCCGACCGAGGCGATGACGAAGCCGAAGAAAACGGGTTTGACAAGCCCCTGAAGAACGTCAGGGTAGCGCAGAGACTGGTATGCGTTGTGGAAGTATTGCGAACCGCTCTGGCCGAGCATATAGACGGCGACCCAGGCTCCGCCGAGGATTCCCACCGTATCCGAGATGATGGTGAGGAAGAAGTTCATGACCACGGTGGCGACCATGCGGGGCACGATCAGCTTCTTCATCGGATCGGTTCCGAGGGCGCGCATGGCGTCGATCTGCTCGGTGACGATCATCGAGCCCAGCTCGGATGCCATGCCGGAGGCGTTGCGCCCGGAGACCATCAGCGAGGTCAATACCGGCCCCAGCTCCTTGATCATGGAAAGCGACACCAGGGTGCCGGTGAGCGCGGTGGCGCCAAAGGTGGCAAGTGACGAAGCCGACTGAACCGCGAGGACCGCGCCGGTGAAGAATCCGGTCAGGATGACGATGGGGATCGAGCCCACACCGATGATGTCGGCCTGGGTGAAGATGTCGTTGACGTAACGCGGATGCCGGAAGAGGTTTGAGATCGCGCGTCCGGAGAGAGTGGCGTAGTCCTGGACAGACCGGACGCTCTTCTTGGCAAAGCCATCCAGCGTAGCGAAGGGCATGGGGGAATTGTAATGGTAGAAAGCCATCCCGGCGGCGGAGCGACGGCCTGCGGTGAAAGATTCGTTTTACACGAACGATTCGAGTGCGGTGGTGTACTATCGGTGGCGTTATCCGCGGTATTCCGGGCCGAAAGGAGCCAGCCATGGCAGCGACATACGACTTGAAGCACGGGGCCAGTGGAGAGAAGTACCGCTTCAATCTCAAGGCGGCGAATGGAGAGATCATCCTGGTCAGCGAGACCTATGAGAGCAAGGAAAGCGCGCTGGGTGGCATCGAGTCGGTACGGAAGCACGCGGCTGAGGATGCGCGGTTCGAGCGCAAGAACTCCAAGCGATCGGAACCCTACTTTGTGCTGAAGGCATCAAACGGGCAGATCATCGGGATGAGCGAGATGTATTCGTCCGAGGCGGCCTGCGAGAACGGGATTGCCTCGGTGAAGAAGAACGCCCCGACCGCGGAGCTCCGGGACCATACGACGCATTAAGGACTGGCCGTCCGGGCGATTGCGCCTGCGGCGCGTTGCTGGGGTTCGCTTCCGTTGGTCGCTCACGCACACAGTTTGGGAGCGAGCAAACGAAACTGCATATTCTTGGCTGCGCTCAGAATGACAGGGGAGAGCTGATGGCGCTTATTCCTTTGTCTTTTTGCGAATCTCGATATTGAGGCGCTTGATCTTCTGGTTCAGGGTGGAGAGCGGGATGCGAAACTGCTCGGCTGCCTCGGTCTGGTTCCAGTTCGAGCGTTCCAGCTTGTCGATGATGATGCGACGCTCGATGTCTTCGAGGATGTCGAAGAGCGATGCGTTCGCATCGTGCTCCAGCAGGGAAGCGGAGTAGGAGCGGCCGGTCAGCTCGCCGGGAAGGACTTCGAGCGGGATGACCGCGGTGGGTGAGAGCGCGACGCCACGGGCGATGACGTGCTCCAGCTCGCGGACGTTGCCCGGCCATTCGTAGTCCATCATTGCCCGCATCACTTCCGGCGCCAGGCGCCGCGTTTCGAGGCCGTTTTCTTCGGAGAAGTGTTCGAGGAAGTGGGTTGCCAGGAGCGGAATATCTTCGCGACGCGAGCGCAGCGGCGGCAGGTCGATGGTGACGACGTTCAGCCGGTAGTACAGGTCCTCGCGGAAACGCCCGTCGCGCACAGATTGGCGCAGATTGGTATTGGTGGCAGCCAGGATGCGGACATCGACCTGGACCTCCTGCACGGAGCCCAGTGGACGGAAACGGCGGTCCTGCAGCACACGCAGGATCTTCGCCTGCGTCTCCAGCGGCATGGTGCCGATCTCATCCAGAAACATCGTGCCGCCATTGGCGATCTCGAAGAGACCCTTCTGCGCCGCATGCGCGGAGGTGAACGAGCCCTTGACATGCCCGAAGAGCTGCGATTCCAGCAAGTCGGTGGGCAGCGCGCCGGTATTGATGGGGACAAACGGCTTGTCGCGCCGCGGCGAGTTGGCGTGAATCGCCTTGGCAATCACGTCCTTGCCGGTGCCGGTCTCGCCCTGAATCAGAACGGTGAAGCGTGAGGGCGCCACCTGGGCAACGAGATCGAAGATGCGGAGCATGGGCTCGCTTTTGCCGACGATGTTCTCGAAGTTGTAGCGCTGCTTGAGCGCGCGCTTGAGCTGAACGTTCTCTTCTTCGGTGCGGTGCTGCGCGATGGCGGCGCGGATGTCAGCCAGCAGCTTTTCGTTTTCCCACGGCTTCTGGACGAAATTGCGCGCACCAGCGCGGATCGCGTCCACCACATTGGTGACGGTGCCGTAGGCGGTGATCATGATGACCGGCAGTTGCGGATGTCGGTCGAGGATGCGCGGCAGCAGATCGATGCCGTTCTCGCCCGGCAAGGCGAGGTCGAGCAACACTAGATCGTAGGGCTGGCGCTCCAGTTCATCCAGGCCCTTGACTCCGTCCGGAGCCATGCCAACGGTGTAGCCTTCCAGCACCAGCAGGGTCTCGAGCGATTCGCGGATGGCCGCTTCGTCGTCGATGATGAGGATGCGCGCGGCGAGGACATCACCGGCTGCCGCATTGGGGGCCAGGGCCGTAGTGCCTTCAGACATGCATTGCTTTCCTTGCTGCGGGGAATTCGAGGCGGAAGGTCGTGCCGTGACCCACCGTGCTATCTACATGGATGCGGCCGGCATGTTCCTGGATGATGCCGTAGGTGACGGCTAGACCGAGCCCGGTGCCGCGGCGCTGGCCTTCGGAAGCCGCATTCTTGGTGGTGAAGAAGGGGTCGTAGATGCGCTGCATGTGCTCGGGCGCGATTCCGGAGCCGGTGTCGGAGATGAGCACGCCGACGCGGCCATTCACCTCGGTAGCGACGCGGAGCGATCCGCCGGCTGTCATGGCGTCCTTGGCATTGATGAACAGGTTGAGGAAGACCTGCTGCAGCTTGTTGGCATTGCCGACGATCGGGGGCAGGCCCGACTTCAGGTCGACTTCGAGCTTCACGTCCGCCGTTTTGAACTGATGTTCCAGCAAGGTCAGGGTATCGCGGATGACGCCGTTGAGGTCGAGCTCGGAAAATTCCGTCGCTGCCGGTGCGGGAGAAGTTCAGCAGGCTGTTGACGATCTCCGATGCGCGGAAGGTCTGGCTGGTGATGCGATCGAGCAGCGGGGCCAGGCGTTCGTCGCCGCGCAACTGCTTGGCCAGCATCTGGGTGTAGCTGGAGATGACGGCGAGCGGGGTATTGACCTCATGCGCGACGCCGGCGGCCAGCAAGCCGACGGAGGAAAGCTTTTCCGCCTGCGCGAGCTGCGACTCAAGCTGCATGCGGCCGGTGATGTCGTCGACCAGGATGATGCGGCCGACTACCGAGAAACTGCGTGAAACCAGCGGCGCGATGGCGATATTGGCGGTGCGGGTTTCGCCGGTGGGCAACGGGAGCTGGAATTTGTAGAGGTTATGGACGCCGGGCTCATCTTTGAGGCGGCGAAACTCGGCCATGAACTCCGGCGGGAAGATGGCTTCGATGGTCTTGTTCAGGACGTCGACGCGGGGCATCGCGAACATGACTTCCATTTGCGCGTTCCAGCTCTCGATGGTTTCGTCGAGGCCGATGGCGAGGATGCCGACGTTGATGGATTCGACGATGTTCTCGTTGAATTCCTTGAGCCGTTCGTACTCGGAGACTTTCTGGGCGAGCGATGCGTAGAGGCGGGCGTTCTGTATGGCGATGCCGATGTAGGAGGCCAGCGATTCGAGCAGCTCGACATCTTCGGAAGAGAGGAAGTCGCCGGCCGTGGTGCGGCCCAGGCCGATGATGGCGATGGTGCGCTGTTGCAGCCGACAGGGCAGGTAGTAGTACAGATCAAGCTGGGTGGCCGCGGCGCGCTCCGGCTCACTCATGTAGAGGGCCTGGCTGGGATTTTCAAAGAAGAGGTGCGAGCTGCTCTCATCGCGCTCCGAGGCGGGCCGTGGGGGTCCGATGCGGCCTGGTTCGCGGTCGGGATCGAAGTTCAGGAATTTCAGGTCGAGCGCCTTCGCTGCCGGGCTGGTTACGGGCATGAGGCTGCTGTCGAGACCCCGGGCGGCGGCGAGCGCGTAATCGGCCGCGAGGGCCATCGAGGAAGATGGCGACGCGGGAGACGAGCAGCGTGCGCGTCAGCCGGTCGGTTACGGAGGCGAGCACCGCGTCGAGATCGGTTTCGGAGCTGAGGCCGCGGCCGAATTCGATCAGCGTCTGGCGATAGTCGTAGCGGCGGCGGTCGAAGACGCGATCGACGCGGGCCTGAATGGCGCGCTTGAGCGGATCAAAAAGCTGCGCGGTGATGATGATGGTGGCGATGAGGCCCCAGGCGCCGAAGCTGGGCAGGTTCTTGTGGATCAGCTCTGCCGCGATGCGCGACCGCGCCGAAATACAGTCCGATCAGAGAAGCCGTCGCGAGCGTGTAGGCGACGCCGCGCTTGAAGATCAGGTCCACGTCCATGAGCCGGTAGCGGACGATGGCCCAGGAGAAGGTGAGGGGCAGAAAGACGAGGCAGAGCCCGGCGATCTTGTTGAGGATGGACGGCACCGGCCAGTCTGCGAGGAAGGGTATGACCTGCAGAAGGGTGAAGGGAATGATGGCGAGCAGGGTGCCGCGCGTAAGCCACTTCAACTGCTGGCGACGGAGCGGATCCTGGGTGACGCGGTAGTGGGTGAAGAAGACGATCGCAGCCAGCACATAGTAGGCGGCAAGGTAGCCGACGGCGATCTGGTCCAGCCGGTGCGCGAGGCGCTCCGTGGCGGACCACACACCGAAGGCGAAGGCCTGCACTCCGATGACGAGAACGCCGGGCAGATAGACCAGGCCGAGCAGCCAGCGGCGGCGGGTGACGACGCGGCGCTCGCGAGTGCGGTCTTCCGGGAAGGCCAGCGCGAAGTGCAGAAAGAGCGCCGGCTGCAGCGCGCCCGCGATGATGGAGCCCCAGTAGATGGTCCAGTCAAAGGCGTTGAGCTTGCCGGTGTACTGGAAGGCGTAGAGGACGAACGATACCAGACAGAAGACGTAGAAGTGCGTGGCGTGCGGGGCGGTCCAACGCCGGAAGAGCACATAGAGACCGATGAGCAGATAAACCAGCGCGACGACGCGCAGCCCCTGGTACTGTGAGCGGTCGCTTGCAATCAGGACGACGGAGGCATCGATGCGGACACCGGAGCGGAGCAGGGTGTAGTCAATGCGGCGGTAGACGCCGGTATGGAACCACTCGCGAACCAGGCTGGCCAGGCGCGGTGTGGGCTGATCGCCGGCGGCCACGAGAACGTCTCCGGCCTTGATGCCGGCGCGCTCTCCGGGGCTGCCGGCAGGGACGCGCTGCGCCTGAAGGCCGCCGTGCGCCTCCATCCACCAGATGCCGTCGGTGGGCTTCTGATATTCGGCATCCTTGACCAGGTTCAACGAGGCAAAGATGATCGCGGCCAGCGTGAAGATCGCCAGCAGGACCACGGTGAGCCGGGTTGAGATCGCCTTCTGCATGCGCTTGGAAACGGAGAGACGAGTGACGAATCATTTTAGAGGGAAGCACGCAGCTTGCCAGCCTCCAAATTTGCCTGCATGGGACGAAATTACGTCCCTAAACACATTGTAAATAATAGACATATTCATTTTTAACGCATTTTTATCATGATCTCGTCCCCGTTGCTCGACGGCCACAGTTCCGCGAAACCGTAGGGCCCTATGGGGAGGCGTAGACCTCTGTTGTATTTTCGTATTCCGCAAATGGGAGCTCCTCGGTACATCCGGAATGTGACCGATAAGCGTCCGGAGCCGCTCTGCCGATACATCTTTTTGTGAATGAAACCTTTCTATGTTTCAAGAGTTTGAATATTGTGCGATTACGATCTACGCACAATCGTATGACGACGTTCCGGGAGGATCGGATATGTCGCTGGCCAAATGGATGACTGCCTTGGGCGAGCTGCAGGAGACGGAAGAATTCGTTCCCGTCGGGGGCGCACGGATGCGCTGCCTGATTACGGGGAGCGGCCCGTCCCTGCTGCTCCTCCACGGTCTGCTGGGCACGGCGGACGCCTGGGGGGCTGCGACGCAGCGACTTGCGGGCGGCTCGACCGTCTATGCTCCGGATGCCCTGGGTATCGGCGGATCCGATCGAGTTCCACATCTGGATGTGAGCCTGAGTGCGACCGCGGGACGGCTGATTGAGCTCATGGACGCGAAGGGGATCGATCAGGCCGACATCGTCGGCACCTCTCATGGCGGCTCCGTGGCGTTGATGCTGGCGGCGCTTTATCCGGAACGGGTGCGCAGCCTGATCCTTCACGCGCCCGCCAACCCGTTCTCCGACATTGCCGATCCGCTGATCCGTTTCTATCGCACGGCGCTTGGCCGGTGGTTTGCGGGCCGGATTCCAACCGTGCCGGCGAGCGTGCAGTCGCTGGCGCTGGGGCGCATGTACGGCGACGCCAGGCGCGTTCGAACCGGATCGCTGGAGCACTATATCGCCTCATTGAGGGTTCCGGGGACGGTGGCGTACGTGCTGAGTATCCTCGATCGCTGGGAGCTGGATATGGCGGCGCTCGAAGCCGCTCTGCCCGGCGTGCACCGCGTGCCCGCCCTGCTGCTGTGGGGAAACCGCGATCGCGCGGTGAGTCTCAGCAGCGGCGAGCGGCTGGCGGAGTATTTCGACCGCGCATCGCTGCTGGTGATTCCGGGCGCCGGCCACCTGCCGCATGAGGAGGTCCCGGTGGCATTTGCCGGCGTCATTAACAATTTTCTGGGCGGCCTGGACCGTACAACGCGCCATCTTACTGGCAGGCGACCGCGTGTCGTTGCTCGCAACGATGCGGCATGAGGCGCGAACCTATCGCGCGGCGAGCTCAGGTATCTTGGCTGGAGCAGGTACTTGGCACCAGGAAGGGGAAAACGGATTTGAAACAGTTCAGAAATCGAATGGGGACATTCGTCGTTACGGCAGCGTTGCTGATGGGTACAGGCGCTCCGGTCATGTTCGCGCAGACTGCGGGCCAGGACATCAAGGATGCCGGCCATGACACCAAGGATGCCGCAAAGGATACCGGCCACGGCGTCAAGAAGGGAACCACGAAGGCGTGGCACGGGACGAAGAAGGGCACCGAGAAGGCGTACGACGGGACCAAGAGCGGTACCGAGACGGCCTACGACAAGACCAAGAGCGGGACCAAGAAGGTCGTCCACAAGAGCGCCAACAAGACTAAGGAGGGAGCCGATAAGGTTTCCGACAAGACAGCCAATCCTCAGTAGTTATGCTGAGATGAAAGCGGGCGCGCAATCGAAACGGTTGCGCGCCTTTCTGCTTTTCTAGTGTTGTCGTCCGAAGTCGTCTCGAGTGATGCAGCCAGACTGATCAGGGCTTAGCCAGGTCAGCAACAGTTACGTGAAAGGTGAGGATCGGTCCCATGAATCGCGGTTTGATTGCGAAGGTGGAAATCGGCATCGACGCACCGATTGCCAAAGTCTGGGATGCACTCGTGAACCCCGAAACGATCAAGCAGTATATGTTTGGCACGAATGTTGTCTCGGATTGGCAAGAGGGCCATCCGATCGTCTGGAAGGGCGAGTGGCAGGGGAAAGCTTACGAGGATAAAGGCGTGATCCTTCGGTTCGTACTTGAACGAACCATTGAGTACAGCCACTTCAGCCCACTTTCAGGGCTCCCTGACGCGCCGGAGAATTACCATACCGTGAGAATTTCGCTTGCAGAGAAAGGAACCCAGACGATCGTTTCGCTGGCGCAGGACAATAATCCGACCGAGACGTCCCGGGAACATTCAGAGAAGAATTGGACGATGATGCTCGAAGGCCTTAAGAAGCTTCTGGAGCGATAAGTCTCGCCGGCGATAACCGCGTAAAGCTGAGATTTGTTTTCGGGTTTCCGGTAAGTCGCGTTCTGTCAGCTGACTCACTATCCCTCGTAGCAGGTTTATTCAGCCAGGTACACGCCGCGGCGGTGGAAGCGGGGATCGGTGAGCTGCTGGAGCATGAAGTCCGCTACATCGGCGCGTGAGATGCGGCGGCTGCTGGAGGGCAGCGCGTCGGGCAGCACGCGATAGGTTCCCGTAGCAGGGCCGTCGGTGAGGCGGGGCGGACGCACGACGGTGTAGTCGAGATCGCTGGCCGCGAGGAAGCGCTCCTGCGCGCGCTGGTCCGCCATGGGGTGGCGCAGGAATGTAGCGCGCACCACAGCGAAGAGCGCACCGACGATGCGCGGCTGGTACTTGCCGGCGGGATAGAGCGCGCCCGCCGCGCCGACGGTGATGATGCGGTCCACCATGTGGAAGTGCATGCCGTTGATGATGACCGGAATGGCGCGGCTGAGGACGGGCTCGGTCTTGAGCGTGCGTGCGCCCAGCGCGCAGAAGACGGCGCGATGTCCGTCGATGGCATCGCCGACGGATTGGGGATCGAAGACGTCGCCCTCTACGATGCGGAGGCCGTCGCGCGGGGCCAGTGATTGTTGGGAGGATGGTCCGGGGCGGACAAATGCCGTAACTGCGTGACCCTGTTCCAGCGCGGCGGCAACCAGCAACCGGCCAATCCCTCCAGTGGCACCAAAGACGATGATCTTCATGAAACGTTCCGTGGGCTGAGGCCGTTCTTAAAGCATTTTCGGTATTGGTCTAGACGGTCGAACGACTGCTGTTGTGGCTTTTCGTTAAGGAAAAGCCACGCCGAGAGTATCTCCGCAGACCGCCGTATTACCGAAAATGCTTCACCGGCGTGCAGCGGCTTCAGAACTCTGCGATGCAGGGATGAATTCGAGCAGGGTGAAAACGGCATAGGTTCGCAAGGCCACTATACAGTCCCTTCCGCGGAATCGTGGGCTCGAATCGCTGTTCAGAGTCGTCGCCATGCAATGGTGCAACGACAAACTGTGGGGCATGAATGCTCATCCCACAAAGTGAGGAAAGGAAAACGAGCATGCCCGAACATATTGCGCTGGACAAAGTGGAAGTGGCGTTGCGTGAATTGATCGACAGGCTGCGCGGAGAGCAGGAGGGATTCCGTGACCTCGGTCATCGTCTGCAGAATGACAGAGCGAAGCGGTTCTTCCTGGAAGAGACACAGAGGCGCGCGGAATACGCTGCTGAGCTTGAGAATGAGCTGCATCGCATGGGCGTACACGATGTGAAGGAAGAGGTCTCCCGCGCCTCGAAGGCGCGTCTGTTGTGGGGAGAGCTGCAGGCGAGTATGGCAGGCGGGCAGAAGGCCGTGCTGTCGACTGCTGAAAAGTTTGATGAGGGCACATTAAAGATCTATGCCACCGCGCTGAAGCAGGAATTGCCGCTGCCGTTGCGGGAGATCCTGGATCGCCAGCAGGCACACATTCAAAGATCGCATGACCAGTCGAGGGCGCTGCGCGACCTGGGCTGAAAAGGCCAGCGCCCTGTATCGGAAATGATTGAGTCGATCATCTGAAGATGCAGGCTCTTCTCTTCGTTCAGGATGGTACTGCTCACCACACTAGGGCCGAAGCGAATGCGGGCGGCCGGCGAGCGCGAAGGCGATGAAGCCGAGAATGAGCACGATGCCTTCGATATGCACCGATTCGCGGTGGAGCTGATCGAACTGGATGCGGCCGGGGCTCGAGTCGGGCAGAGCCGCGACGTTTCCGCCGGCTGCGGCCTGCGCTATGTCCATGCGCGGGATGATGGAGAACTGCGAGTACGCGGTGAGCACCACCATGATGAGCACCAGCACGGCCTGCGGGACCACCGAGTGCCAGCGCACGCGCGCTTTGAGCATGAAGCTGAAGATGAGGAAGAGCACCCCGCAGATCAGCCCCATGTAGTGCAGGTGGCGCAGCGTGCCGCCCACAACGAGTCCGGCGCCGTGCAGACCCTCGGCAGGATTGAGGAAGAGCGGCGGCAATGATCCGAACGCAATGGCGGCGACCTGGACAAACAGCAGCAGCGCACCGAGCCAAAGGCCGAGGGCGAGAAGTGAGAGTGTGGTCAGAACGCTTCGCATGGCGCTAACAGAAGAAACGGTCACGCGCGTTCCGTCAAGAAAAAGCGGTGAAGGGCATGTGAGAGTGAAAAGCAGGTCTCTCCACTGCGCGCCTTACCACCCCGTCGACGAAGATCTGTCGCCGGGGACCCCGGCTGCGGCGCTTCGGTCGAGATGACGACGGTGTGGTCTCGGTTTCGTTGAGACGCCTTCAGTGGAAATGAAAGCCGGCGTAATCCCCTCTATTGCTGGACCTGCGATGGCCGGCCGAGCAGGCGCTCGATGCGCTTGGCGATGGGCGGGTGAGTGGAGAAGAGCTCTGCAAAGCTGCCGGTGGAGAGCAGCGGCTGCACGATGAACATGTGCGCCGTTGAAGGCGTTGCGCCCATCGGCAGGCGCTTGGAGTAAGCATCGAGCTTTTCGAGCGCGCTGGCCAGGGCGTAGGGGTTGCCGGTCATGTGCGCGCCGGTGGCGTCGGCCTCGTACTCGCGGGAGCGCGAGACAGCAAGCTGGACGAGCATCGCAGCGATAGGCGCGAGAATCAGCATGAAGAGAGCGGCCAGGCCGCCTCCGTTGCGATCGCGGCTGTTGCCGCCTCCGCCAAAGCCGCCGAAGATCATGGCGAAGCGCCCGGTTTGCGCGAGGATAGTGATGGCGCCGGCGAGCGTGGCGGCAATGGAGCTGATGAGGATGTCGCGATTGCGCACGTGACCGAGCTCATGGGCGAGCACGCCGGCGAGCTCCTCATCGTTCAGCAGATTGAGAATGCCCTGCGTGACGGCGACCGAGGCATGCTGCGGGTTGCGGCCGGTGGCGAAGGCGTTCGGCGAGTCGTTGGGGATGACGTAGATCTTCGGCATGGGGATGCCCATGCGCTGCGTCATCTGCTCGACGACGCTGTAGACGCGGGGAAGTTGCTCGCGCGTGGCGGGCTGGGCGCGATAGACGGAGAGGGCGAGCTTGTCCGAATAGAAGTAGCTGAAGAAGTTCATCGCCACCGCGATAGCCAGGGCGATGATCATCCCATTGCGGCCGCCGAAGTACTGGCCGACGAAGAGCATGAGAAGCGTCAGGGATGTGAGCAGCAGCGTGGTCTTGAGTGTGTTCATCGGTCGTTCTATTCCTGCCTTATACGGTACTCCTGAGACTTAACGAATTAGACGCGGCAGAAGGGAATGGTTCGAGGGTTGCGGGCGGGAGCTGGGTGAAAAAGCAAAGGCCCTGCCGGAGCAGGGCCTTTCTGTGGAGATGCCGCAGGTTAGAAGTTGAACTTGAGCTGGTACTCGATCGAGCGTGGGCCGCCCGCATCGAATGTGCCGGATCCGCGCTGAGTACGCGGAGAGCCATCCGCGACAGCCGGAGTATCCGGACCGTTGAGGAAGCCGGCCGGGCCCAGTTGGGCCGACATTGGTTTGGGTGAGCATCTGTCCGGAAAGGATTCCAAAGTTGGAGAAGTTCCCAACATTGTAAAACGCTATGGCCGGCTCGAGGCTCATGCCTTCGTGGAACCGACCGAGCTTGACCGGGTATGAGAGATTCATATCGATGGAACGGAATGCGGGGTTGTTCATGGCCTGGGAACCGGGGAGATTCGCGATGGGCTGCTGCGCCCCCTGCATGGCCACGAGTTGCTGACCGGTGAGGAGACCAGCATTGACCAAAGCCTGCCCGGCTGGGGTCAGCGTGTTTCCAAATCGGCTGTTGTAGTTCGCAATGGTGGACTGCAAGGTTTTGGCCTTGACGTCGTGCATGTATGCGCCCGGCGAGGTTCCCGGCAGGAGGTCGGCGACACTTCCATCGCCGGTCACGTCGGTCTGGAAGATCTGGGCCGTCGCGCCAGCGCTGTTGTCAAGCGTCAGGCTCGTGGGCAATGCCGAGAAGAAGTGACCGGCCAAGCCCATTTGCAGACCATATTTCAAGCTGAAGAAGCCGCCAAAGGACAGCTCGTGCTTGTGGTCCAACCCCAGACGTCCCATGTAGGCCGAAGGATTGTCGTAGTCATAGGGAGGGCTGTTAAAGAAATTATCTCCACTATTTCCTGTGTTGCCTGACGTCGATACGTCCCCAACAATCCTTGAGAGATTGTAGGAGACCTGGAAGTTGGCAGCTTCGACACCGGGTACGGGATGATTCCGAACCTGTTTGAAGACGACCTGGAGAGCATCGTAGCCAGATTGGCCGGTGGGCAGGATGAACTCACCGAGACCTACAGCAGGGTTGAGGCCAGGGAAGGCTGCACCCGTGTCCGGGGTTGCGCCCACTACCGATGCCGGATATCCGCCGAGGTAGGCGTTGCCGGAATCGAGACCATTGCTGGCAAAGTCCTGGATCACGGCGCCGCCGATCGTGCCGTCCGTGTTGGTGTGGAGGCCAGGGCAGCTGGCGATTGCCCCGTCCACGCTCGTAGCGCCGCAGGCAGCCAGGGTGGCTGCAATCGCGTTCTTCGCCGCGTTCACATTTAGACTGCGAGCAGACCCGACACGGTTCACATCGATGACCAAAGGAATCTTCAGCGTGGAGTTATGGACGTAATCGCCGCTGACAACGGTGCCCCTGCCGATCTGCTGCTGGATGCCGAAGTTGTACTGAATCGAGTAGGGGGTCTTGTAGGGAGCCGCATACACGCCAGCCGAGTTCAGGAAGTGGCCAATGTAGGACGGATTGGAGGCCGAATTGTTGGCCTTGGTTGCCGCCTGGTATTGATGAAGCACGTCAAGGAGACCGGGAGCAGCGTTGGCGATCGATTCGGAGCAGAGAGTCGCGATGGGAACTCCCGCGCCCTCCGTAATCGTTATACCGCCAGGGGCCGGCACGGAATTTGTTCCGCCGCAGACTGCGGTGTCATTGAAGAATGGACCCGACGCATTGATGACGGCGCTGCGGGCGTTGGAGGTGTTGTTGAAGACATCGCTCTCGTAGAAGATGCCGATGCCAGCACGGAATACCGTGTTCGGAGCGGCAGAGGGGTTATAGGCGAAGCCCAACTGCGGTCCCCAGTTGGCGTATGGCTGATGGGTCTTCTTGCCCAGGCCGGGCTGGTACACGTCAAAGAGGTTCGTCTGGCCACCAGTGCAGGGATTGATGCCGGGTCCACGCTACTGCATGGTGGAGTCGGCAAATCCTGGTTGGCACGATCTGTATCTACGCTCCAGCGGACTCCGGCATTCAGGGTGAAGCGTCGGCTTGACCTTCCAGGTGTCTGCAAAGTAAGCGCCTTCACGCCAGTCGAAGGTACCGCCGCCAGGAAGATTGAATCCAGGCTTCTCAGTGAACACCTGATTTCCATTGCCGAGAATGATTCCGGACGTCGAATACCCGTTGACCGGGTCTCCCGGGCAAGGTGCTGCGCCGGCGACGCCGCCGCAATTCGTCAACTGGCTGCCGGGGCCGAATTCAGTGAAGAGTGATGCGCCGAAGAACTCCGCACCGCCGCCGCCGAGGAGCCGGTTCAGGCTGTAGCCGTACTTGAAGGTATGCGAGGCCTTGGTCCAGGTGCCGTCATAGCGGAACTGCTTGTCGGACTGAAAGGTGGTCTGCGGCGACAGGTAGTTGACCCCGCAAAGAAGCCATCTTGCGAGTCATAGAGCGTGAGGCCCGGGATCGGGTTGTATAGGGAAGAATTCCCGGTGACGTGCATCACTGATCAGGTTGTGGAACTTCTCGTAGCTGCCGCGGAACGAGTGGGTGAAGTGTCCTGTGACAAAGTCGGCACCACCGGCGAAGCCGGGAGTGTTGTCACGATTGTTGTAAATGGAGTACAGGAAGCCAAAGTTTCCACCGACAGCATTCACGTCATAGTTCACGCGTCCGAAGAAATGGATTCCGTGCCATCCGGAATAGTCCAGACGCGCCGTTGAGTATGTCTCCTTGTAACCAAATCCAATCGATGGATGTTGGCCGAGGATGCCAGCGAAGGTCGGGCTGGCGGTGGCCGCGCTCAGATTGATTTGCTTGATGCGTTCGGCATTCGCGAAAAAGAATAGCTTGTCCTTGATAATCGGACCGCCGATGCTGCCTCCGAACTGATTGCGCTGGAACGGGTGCGGAAATTCCACCTGTCAGATCGGCAAAGCCGGCGCGAGCATCCTGGAATTGATAAAAGAGTTGGCCATGATAGTCGTTGGTGCCGGAGTTGGTGGAGACGAGCACCTGGCCGGTGGAGGTGACTTCGCCCGAAACGTCCTGCGTGGAGCGGTTCAGCTGGAACTCGTTGATCGCGCCCTGTGACACGTTGAAGATGGTCGTGCCGACTGTCTCGTCGGTGATGTCCTGCCCGTCCAGAAGGATGCGGGTGGTGCGGCCGGAGACGCCGCCAACCGAGATGGCCGAATATCCGGCCTTGGTTGGGTCGAACGACTCGCCGCTCTGCAGGATGACGCCGGGCTCGATCTGGGCCAAGATCGAGGAAGTTGCGGCCATTTACCGGCAGGTTCTTGATCTGCTGCGCTGGTGATAACGTCGCTGACACCTGCCTGATCCGTGTTGAGCTGGACGGCCCCGCATTAACCTCAACGGTCTGGGCTGAGGAGCCGACAGTCAGCTTGAAGTTGCCGGAGGTTGCGGTTCCCGTGTGGATGACCGTCTTCACGTCCGTCTTCTGGAAGCCTGTGGCATTTACGGCGACTTCGTAATTGCCGGGAATAAGAGGTCCGAGGCTCCAATAACCCCTCGAGTCGGTCGTAACCGTGCTTTGGAGCCGGTGTCGATGCCGGTCACAACAACGGTTGCATTGGGAACGACAGCGCCAGAATTATCTGTGATGGTGCCCTGAATGGAGCCGCCATTCACGGAGACGGCCTGAGCGAATGCGGCGGGGCTGGGGAGGAGTATGGCCGAGCCGAGAATGAATGTTGCCAGGGCTAGGATGCTGGTCGCCCCCGACTTCCGGAACCTGTTTCTTATCGAGCGATGCGAATACAAAGGAAAGCCTCCTGAATGAGCCTTGCAACTTTAGAGGCACGTTTCATACCAGTTAGTGGAAGGGAAGAAGCTCCTTTTGATTCAGATGTTTAGGGGTGACGCCACAGGAATAGGTTCTAAATTCATGGATTTGGATACGGAAACACGTAGAACGGGTGCGAGTTTACGAGAAACCGGGTGGGTAGTTTGGGAGGATCGGGGGAGGGGAGCTTGGAGCCAAAGGAAAGGCCCTGCCGGGGCGGGGCCTCTCAAACTGCCGCGGACTATCAGAACTCGTAGCGAACCGAGAACCGTCCGTAGAACGCCCTTTGGAAAGAGAGAGGACTGCGGAAGGTTGGATCGGCTCCAGTCTGGAAGCCCGTGTCGATGTTCTGGTTCACCGCGGTAATGAACTTCGAATTCGTTACGTTGAAGCCGTCAAATGCCACCTTGAGAGAGCCCTTATCCCCAAAGCTGATGGGGTAATCAAGGTGTGTATCGAGCTGCAGCGTGGTTGGCGTTGTACCCGCGGTGCCGCGGCCGCCAATGGGAATCTCACCGGTGTTCTGGTAGACAGGGTGAGAGGCGAGGCGGGAAATTGGCGTGCCGGTCTGTCCGCGCAATCCGATGCCACCGGTCAGCTTCCGGAACATGCCGTTCGAGACGCTATAGGACCCGTAGAGATTGCCGACATTGCGACGATCGGTATTGAGATAGCCCGGCTGGAACTGAGCGCCGAGCAGGCCGACGACGCCCTGGGTGAAGTCGAAGAGCGAGCTGATGCCAGGATCGGACTGGCCGTTGTCATTGCGGAACAAGCCCTCATAGTTGCCCCAGAGCTTGGCGAACCGATAATTCGCGCGAATCAGGAAGCCCCGGCTGAAGTTCTTATTCAGCTCAACTTCGAGCGATTGATAGCGGCGCACGGGCAGCGCAAAACCATCAGGTTTGCCATCCGGCGTTGTGAGGCCGGCGGTGTCTGGATTTTGGCCGCAGGCTGCACCAATGATGTTTCCGAGGCTGTCTTCCTGTGTGCCGTAGTCGTCTACACAATTGGGCCGGCGGCCCCACAGCGGGGTCGTACTTCTCCTCGATCTCGTTGGTGAAGTAGTCCGCGCTGGGGCTCGGGTTGCCGATCAGGTAAATTTGGTTCGGCAGTCCCGCGTTGGAGCCTTCCGGTGAGATACCCTGCATGTCCTCCACGATGCGTTCAAGGCGACGATCCGAGTAGCGCACGGACAACACCATGCCGCTGGCAACTTCACGTTCGAAGCCAAGCAGATACTCCTCTTCGAAATTCAGCCTGGTGCCGCCGTGGATGAGTTCGGGTGTTGCGGAGCTTACAGAGAGGTTGCTAAATCCGGGAGTTCCGCTCAGCAGGTGAGCAGCGTCATAGATCGGAGTGATAGTGCCATCAGGATTGGTAAGAAGATGCGTACCATCAGATGGGGCTGCCCAGCGAGCGGAAAGGATATCCAGCTCCTGGTTCAGCTCTCGTATTGCCGCGTCGGTGGGAAGAGCCTGCGTGTAGCGGCCCCAGTTGAAGAAGACCTTGGTCTTGCGATCGGCAAATGGATCGATATTGATGCCGAGCCGCGGAGACCAGTTGTCATTGAACACATACGCTTGATTCGGCCCGTTGAGCTGCTCTTCCTCCCAACGAAGACCGGCATTGATGGTTACACGACGATTGACGGCCCAGGAATCGTTGACATAGGAAGAGAGATAACTCTCGTTCGAGGTGTCATGCGTCTGGCTGAAGAAGCCGCGTACCTGCCGCAGATAGACCTGATGTTCTGTTCCGTCCGAGCTCAGGTACAAAGGGCAGAGCGTGGTGGGGCAGCCCGTGGGCGCGTTCGAGAGATAGAAGCCCGCGCTGGTCGACGCACCGACAAGTGTGTCATTACCGCCTACCTGCTGGATCGGTGTGCCGGCCATGTTGGCTGCGGGGAAGGGAAAGCGGCCGCCCGAGTAGTCTTTATTGACCGAATAGAGAGCGCGATTGAAGCCCACTCCAACCGAAAAGGTGTGCGGCCCGAATAAGGTAGCCACCTTCTGCACATCCAGGTTTACGCCATACGACGTGTTGTTGGGGTTCTGATATTGGCCGAGTCCCTGAAAACCAGCAACGCCGTTCGTACGATCACTGATCAAGGGGAGAGTGGCGAATCCCGCTTCATCGAATCCGCTGGATTTGTAGGTTCCTGCCAGGTTGACCTGTGTTGTCGGATTCACCGACGACGCAAGATGGAGCACTACAGCGCGGCTGCCATACTGCCAGGTGCTGAAGCTTGTGGTGTTTTTTAACTGGACGTTGGGGTACCCGAACGTGTTGGCGCTGGTTGCGTTGAAGCTGTAGTTGTTGTGTGCGGGATCGCCAAAGGCAGATGCATCCAGTGTTGTGCCATCGGTGACTCTCAGGCTCAGCTTGCCGGCCCAACTGCGCGTGGTGGCCGACGATGTGAAGGGCCCGTGGTTGAAGACCGCAGCTGCAAACGGTGTATTGGGCGCTAGGAAATTGACCTGATTCAGCGATGGATTGAAGGAGCCGAAGAAGAAAAGCCGGTCATGGTGGCCGGCGATCGGAATGTAGCCGCCCAGTTCGACGCTGGCGTCATACGCAGGCTGCGAGTATATCTTCCCGCGCTGGAAGCCGGGGCCGGCAAAGAGGCGGTAATTATCCTGATAATTAAACGCCGCACTTGCACCCTCGGGAGCCAGATAGGCGGCCACGGCGCCATGGAATTGGGTACCCCCGGACTTGGTAACGATCTGCAGGATGCCGCCGTTCACGCCGCCGTACTTCGGCTCATAGGCCGCGGTCTTCACCTGGACCTCCTGGATGAAGGAGAGGTTGATGCCGGTACCCAAGGAGCCATACGAGGGGCTGAAAACGCCCAAGCCGCCGTAGCCGGAATCGTTCAGCACAACACCATCGACGAGGTAGAGGTTCTCAAGACCTGTCGCACCACCCACCGACGGGTTGGACCTGCCCGTTTGGCCGCCATCGACCACGCCGGGCGAGACGTAGAACAGCGATCCCACGTTCCTGGCTACCGGGACCTGTTGATAGAAAGAGGCGGTGAGATTGTCGCTGACCGCGGTGGAACTGGGATCGATGCTGACGGTGGTGGCATTGACCTCAACCGTCTCGGCGACATTGCCGGTGGAGAGGGAGAAGTCCACGCTTTGGGTCTTGTTGATGACGACTTCGAGGTTCTTCGCGGTCTGACTCTGAAATCCGGCCTTCTCCACCTCAATGGTGTACATTCCCGGCGTCAGAGCAGACGCAGTAAATCGGCCAGAACTGTCAGTTGTCACGACGCGGCGGTCGGCCGCTCCAGTGACGGTCACTTTAGCATCGGGAATGATCGCGCCCGACTTGTCTGTGATGACGCCGCCCAAGCCGCCTTTGGTCGCGGAAAGCTGCTGACCGTGCAGATACGTCGGCAAACTGGCGGTGGCTGTCAGCGCAAGCGCTGATAGCAGGAGAGTCTTTCTCCAGAGCTGATGCATACACTTCCTCCCAAATGAACTTCAATTGCCGCGAGTGGCTGCGTGGCCACTCGCATTTCACATTCCTGAATCACGGTTTCGGAGCAATTCGTCCCTGTTTCGTGTGGATCCGAATACGAAGTTGTATAAGCCCCTGCATACAGAATGCACAATCCAAAACGGATCAGGTTACAGTTAATTGTGACGAATGGGAAGTAAATTGTTCCGGGCCTGTTTTTCTGCGGCCTCGGCGGCTGGAATATTGCCCGATTCCCGGTAGGCCGTCGCCAGCAAGGAATAGGCATCCCCGCCCGGATATCCCGCTGCGATGGACTGCCGAAGATAGTAGACGGCGAGCGCGCGATCCTGCTGGCTGAGGGCACACTGACCCCGACGAAAGGCGTCCAGCGGATCGTTTAGAGCGTGGAAGGAGGGACTGACCACTGTCCACAAGGGCGGTCTCGGCGCGGTAATCGTCAGATTTAACGCCTGCGACACATGCGCACCACTGACAGAGTCCGTTACCTGAATTACCAGCCGATAAGGCCCTGTGGGCAAGCCATCGGTCGCCAAATCCTTCCCGATCAAAAGATTTCCAAAGCGGTCGAGCCCTCGTTTGTCGACGGTCTGGCTGGTTTGCTGCTTTTCAGGTCGGCCAAGCTGGCCCAGGGTATACACGACGTTGAAACTGCCCTCCGGTGGCGCTGACGCAGAGGGAGGGCGATCCCAAATCTGATACATGAGCCGAATCGGCGAGCCGTGCGGCAATGTGGCGTTTTCACTGCCGAGCGGGGCGAACTGCACACCCGCCAGCGTAAAGGGCAGGGTGCCGACCGGATCCGCGTGCGGCTTGTCCAGCGTTAAAAGCATGGGGTTGCCGAGATTCAGCTGGGTATCAAAGGGTGGCACGATCACCGCACGCGATTGCGTGAAGGCCTGCTTTGTCACCCGGTTTGTCACAGTAAGCTCGAGCGTGAAGCTGCCGGGCGACGCGGGGAGGCGCCCTTCGAGAGCAAAGCGGCGCTGACGGCGTTCTGCTACGTCGGCCGCGCTCAGATAGTTCCTCAGCTCCTGGGTATCGCGGTAGATCAAGTGCCCATCATGGTTCTTGAGCGCCGCATCCACTTCTACGTTGTAATAAAAGCGACCGTCATCCCCTTGCGCGACGAAGAAGTCCTGCGGATTGAAGAGCTGGAACAGGTATGAGATGCTGGCGAGCGCGTCGCCATCGCGTGTGGCCATCGTGCTGAGATCGCTGAAGGACGCCCCCAGCACAATTCTGTGGCTCACGCTCTCATGCATTGCGCGGCGCTCGTTGAGCAGCTCGATATTTTCCGGCAAGTTGCGGTAATCGCGGATGCGGTTGAGGAGCGTCTCGGATTCGAGACTCGGCGAATCCAAATTCGCGGGCTCGTTCGGCAATAGAGTGAGAGCAATACGCGCGACTTCCGCTCCCAGGTCTTCCTTGATTATCTTGAGCGCCATTGCCTCATCGTTCACAGCGTTTGTGCTCTGCACCAGCCTCTCAGGCTTGTCGAGGAATGGCGAGTAAAGCTTGTAGTCTTCATTCAATGACCGCTGGTAGAAGACGACGTAGAAATACGGCGGTAGCGCGTGGTTCGGGCTGGGACTCTGATAGAACCAGATCTCCAGCGGGGTGAGGTACTGGCTGGAACGATAGGGCGTGAGCTGCTGGGGCGGCCCGAGCGTGATGTAGACCATGCCGCGATCGGTGCGCCAGCCATCGTGACGGCCGGGCGAGCCAAAGTGGTCGTTCGCATACGCCAGCCGGCGGTAGTACTCATCGCGGTATTGGTTCGTCGGTGAATTTGGATCTGGGTTGCGGACGGCCCAGAAGGTCTGGATAAATGCCTCGCGGTCCGCATCAGTTTTGAGTGCGAGAAACGCGTTGCGCTCGCTATTGGTGATGATGTAAGGGACTTCCTGGTTTAACCACGAGGCGTATCTGGAGGGCAAAGAGCTGGCCTTCGCAGCAAACAGCAATCCGCTTCCACAAGTGGCAAGTACAACCACAAACAACGACGCGCGCACCCATCGCGTAAATCGAATCCTCAACAACGGCTGCTAGACCTCTCGCTTTCCAGAATTGGGAGCTTCACAAAGCAAATCTGGGGGCGCGTCGCATAGCGGTAAGTCGCTCCTCTGTTGAACCGGTTGCTTAGGAAAAAGTTGGCAGGTACCGGCTCTGACAATCGCAGATTGGAATACGGAAATATGCAGTTTATTGAAATCATAGACGGTTGAAACAGGCAATTCGCACCAAGGTTCCTGCACGACCGGTGTCAGCGGTTCAGCGCGCGGCGGATGATGGCTTCGAGCGCCTGCTTGTGCGCGGCGTATTCCACCTCGCCCACATTGCCGCGCGCGCGGTCGGCTTCGAGCGCGAAGAGCTCTTCTTTGAGCGAGTTAAGCAGGGAGCGATTGTGGGCCTCGGGATCGGGTTCGGCTGCTACGGGCGGCGCGTACGGCCGGGAGGGTGGCGGAGGAATGGGCGCGACGGTGGCCGGGGGCGGCTCGGCCTGCGTCCAGGTGAGGGGCGCGGCGTATTGTTCGGCGGCTGGAGTCGGATGCGGCGGAAGCGATATCGGCGTCGTGCCGGGCCGGGCGGCGGAGGAAGAAGGCAGCCGCGATGACCAGCAGCAGTCCGACGCCGGAGAGGATCCACCACTTGTACTTGTTGAGCGGGTCGGGCGTGTCGATGGGGTTGCCGAGTCCGCCGCCGGGGCGATTGTCCTGGGCTGCCGGCGCGCCTCCGGGCTGGCCATTGGCCGCCTGCGCGGTTTGCACATCGCGGGGCAGCGCTCCTGAGCCGGAGACCGAGAAGCCGAGCGCCTGGGCGGGGCTGACGTTCTTGGCGACGAAGGTCTGCGCGTTGAGCTCATCGTTGATGGGCTGATAGGGGGTCGACGGGTCCGGCGTAAAGGTCATGCTCTTGGGAACCATGACCACGACGTTGTCTGCCTTGTCGGCCAGTTTTGGGGTGAACTTTGCGGAGCCGGAGTAGGGCAGGCTGTAGGTGACCTGGAACTGCGTCTCGCCGGGCCGGAGCGGAAAGAGATAGGCGTAATGGCCGGGATCGCCCACGGGCGCAGGCGAGGATGCCACGGGCATGCCGCCAGGGCCCATGGCGGCTGCGCCTTCGACCTTTGCATCCGGCGGCAGGTAGATCTCGTAGGAGCGGCTGGAGAACTGCGTCTTCGGCGGCGTGGAATCGTTCTTGACGAAGTAGCTCTGGGTGACGTGCAGGCCCTGCGGATCGGTCTCGACGCGCATGACGTTGGCTTCGGTGGTGATGCCGGGGACCTTGGCGGCGACGTCGTAGACGGTGAGATCGACGGTGCTGGTGCCCGGAGGCGCGGGCTGGAAGTAGGAAGCCTTTTGATGGTCGACGCGGATCAGGTGCATGCCCTGGTCGGGCACATCGATGGAGTACTTGCCATGCGCGTCGGTTTTGGTGCGTGCGGTCTCCTGCATGCGCTGCTGGAGCGAGATGAGGATGACATCGTCACCGGCGGAGGGCTTGTGGTTCGTGCCGTCCGTGACCGTGCCTTTGATGGCGGCAGCCAGCAGCGAGGGGGCAAGGAGGAGAACGAGAGCCAGGAGGAGCGGGATCTGCAGCAGACGTTTCATGGAAGCTTGGGGACTAGGATACTGCGAAGTTAGCGGGATTGCGGATGATTTTCAGCCGAAGCGATGGCACGCTGAGGCACGTCTTGCGCGAGATATGGCAGGAAATCGGGGCGGTGGAGCGCTGTCATGGGTGGACAGCCGGTGAGGGGTCAGACCCGGAGCGCTGCCAACTGAAGGCGCTCGATCTCCGCCAGCACCTTGGCGGCTTCCGCTTCGAGCGTGGCGCGCTGGGCAACGTAGTCCTCTTCGGGATATTTGCCGGCACGGAATTCGAAGTTCAGATCGCGCAGGTTGTCGTAGAGGACGATTTTCTGCTCTTCGAGGAAATCGAGGCGGGTTTTCACCCGCTGCGCGGCGATGTTGCGCTCCGGATAGAAGACGTAGGCGAAGAGGGCGATGGTGAAGATGGCGCAGACGGCGAGGATCATGAGAGGTCGCCTCCGGTTTCCTGACGGATGCGCTGCTCGAGCACGAGCGTATGGGGATCGGTGGCCGGCGCGGGCATGGGAGCCGCGCGCGGGCGCCAGCGGCGGACGATGAGGACGACTGCACCGATGCCAAGCAGCAGCACGATGGGTGGAACCCACCAGGAGAACTTATTCAGGCCGGTGAACATGGGCGCCGCCAAGGCGGTGGCGCCGTACTCGTCCTGGAAGGCGTGGAAGATCTGATCATCGCTGTCGCCACGGTCAATGGAGGCCGCGAGCTGCGTGTTCATCTTCTCCCGGTCGGGACAGCCGACATGGTCGCACTCGCCGAGCAGTTGCGTGCAGCCGCAGGTACACATAAGCCTGTGGCCCAGCTTGTCGAAGCGGGAGCCGTCGGCTTTGTCGGCGGCGTGCGCGCCAAAAGCAACGACGGCGGCGACGATAGCGAGGATGAGAGAAAGGCGGAGGCGACGCCAGAACATCAGTCACCGCCTCGCAGCGTTGCTGTCTCCGTCACGAGCGGACGTGAGGGCGCCTTTGCCTGCTGGCGCGCGCGGGCCGGAGAGAGGACTGTCGTGAGGTTCGGCACCAGGGCTACCAGCGTGCCGATGATGACGATAACAACCCCGATCCAGATCCAGGCGACGAGCGGATTGAGGAAGACCTTGATGATGGGGCGATTGGTATCCGGGTTCTGGCCGGCGTAGATCACATACAGGTCCCAGGCGAGGGTGGAGTGATTTGCCACCATGGTCTGTACCTGTTGTGAAGCGTTGTAGAAGCGCTTCTCTGGCGCGAGCTGGGTGATCTTTTTGCCGTTGCGGTAGACGTCGAGCAGCGCGTACTCGCTGTCGTAGTTGAGATTGGTGTCCTGCGTATAGTCCTGGCAAACCAGCGTGTAGGGCCCGACCTGCATGGACTGGCGGAAGTCCATCTCCTGCTCGACGGAGCGATTGAAGGCGGAGCCGGCGAGGCCGATGAAGATGACGACCACGCCGAAGTGGACGATATAGCCGCCATAGCGGCGCGTGTTGCGCTGGATGAGGAGGCGTATCGCGACGAAGATGTTCTTGCCCGTCTGCACCTGCATGACATGCGCGCCGCGCAGGAACTCCGAGGCGATGGCGGTGATGACACCGGCCGCAGCGGAGAAGGCAATGAAGGAATAGAGCGGCCCCTGCTCGTGCCACGGGCGCTCGCCGATGGCGAGCAGCGAGACGGCGGTGGCGATGGTGGCGATGGACGGCAACACGAAGTTGCGGCGGATGGAGCGCAGGGAAGAGGAACGCCAGGCGAGCAGCGGGCCGAGGCCCATGAGGGCAAGCAGTCCGAGGCCGATGGGAACGGCGATGCGGTTGTACCAGGGCGCGCCGACGGTGACGCGATTGCCCTGCACGTACTCGCTGAGGACAGGGAAGAGCGTGCCCCACAGGATGGTGAAGCAGGCGGCGAGAAAGATGAGGTTATTGAAGAGGAAGCTGGATTCGCGGGAGACGAGCGATTCGATCTTGTGGTCGGACTTGAGGTGGTCGCGCTGCAGGATGAAGGTGAACAGGCAGACGGCGAACACAATGAAGAGGAAGGCATAGAACCAACTGCCGATGGAGGATTGCGCGAAGGCGTGCACGGAGCTGACCAGGCCGGAACGCGTGAGCAGCGTGCCGAGGATGGAGAGCATGAAGGTGGAGAAGATGAGCCACACGTTCCAGTTCTTCATCATGCCGCGCTTCTCCTGCATCATGACCGAGTGCAGGAAGGCGGTGCCGGTGAGCCAGGGCATGAGCGAGGCGTTTTCGACGGGATCCCATCCCCAGTAGCCGCCCCAGCCAAGCACCGAGTAGGCCCAGTGCGCGCCAAGGAAGATGCCGCAGGTGAGGAAGAGCCAGGTGACCATGGTCCAGCGGCGGGTGATGTGGATCCACTTTTCGCCGGGGTAGCGCATCATGAGCGCGCCGAGCGCGAAGGCGAAGGGCACGGTGAAGCCGACGTAGCCGAGGTAGAGCATCGGGGGATGGATCACCATCTCCGGATACTGCAAGAGCGGATTCAGACCGAAGCCGTCGGCGGGAACGGCGCCCTGCACCAGCGCGAAGGGCGGCGCGGCGAAGTTGAGCAGCAGCAGAAAGAAGACCTGCACGCCGGCGAGGATGGTGGAGGCGTAGGCGGTGAGCCGGACGTCTACCTTGTGGCGCGCGCGAAGGACGAAGCCATAGGTGGCGAGCAGCCAGGCCCACAGCAGAAGCGAGCCTTCCTGACCGGACCACAGCGCAGCGAACTTGTACGCGCCGGGGAGCGCGCGATTGGAGTGATGAAGGATGTAGGAGACAGAGAAGTCGTTGGTGAAGGCGGCCCAGACCAGTGCGAAGGCGGCCGCGGTGACCGCGAAGAAGCTGGCGATGCCGGCGCGGCGGGCGGTCTCGGCAAGCCGCTCGGGAGCGATGCGGGTGCGGCCCGTGGACAGCCAACTGACGCAGGGCGAACCCACCGGCTAACAGGGTATAGGCACTGAGTGCGAGCGCGAGGAGAAGGGAGAAGCTACCAAATACCGGCATGGCGGTTACGTCGATTGTCGCAAAGTGCGACGAGATGCGCCAATCCGGCGAGCGATTCCCTGGGATGGGCCATTAGAGATGAATATGGAAAGCAGGTTCGATCAACTGCGACAACAGATCTCTCCACTCCGCCGGTCTCGCTCTCGCGAGACGACTCCCGGCGAGATGACGAAGAGTTTGGATTTACTTCGGTCGCGTTTGGGATTTAGCCGGTCGAGATGACGAAGAGTTTGGGGTTGCCGCAGCTGCGTTGAGATGACCGTGATTCTTCAGGCGGTCTGGCAGTAGGGGGGGTAGAGCAGAGTCCGCGCGAGCTCGATCAGCTCTTCTGGCTGCATCGGCTTCAAGCGGAAGTAGACATCCATGCCTTCGTATTGCGATTCCGCTTCCGGGAGGCCGCTGAGGACGACGATGGGCAGCGTTGTGGATCGCTCGCGGAGCTGCTTTACCAGCTCGGGACCGCTCATCTCGGGCATGCAGTGGTCGGTGATGACCAGGCCGAACTGGGCGTCGAATTTCTCCTGTGCGGAGTCGAACTTCGCCAAGAGCAGCGATGCCATTGTCTGCGAGAACCACGGGGAGGTGGGCTTTTTCGAGGATCAGGCGTCGTGTCACGGCCTGGATAGGGTTGTCGTCCACAATCAGGATCGCCGGCATCGTGTGGTGTCAAAGCCCCTTTATGGGTTGGTAGAGGGATGAGGGGCGTAAGTAAACGGTTGCCCTTGATCGGTGTGTGAAAGATAAAACGCTTTCTATTCTTTTCTGGTATATCCCCCATTTGGGGGAGTGTCAAGAAGGATACCTCATTTCATTTCGCGGCTGTGGAAAGCAGGTACCTTCCCATCTTGGGAAAAAATTTCAGTCGAGCCGCGAAGGCGCACCGCCGAAGTGCGCCAGTGCTGCCTCCAATTGTGTGCCAGCAGCGGGGTCTTTGGTTCGCCAGGTCTCTTCGGTGGTGATCCTTGGTTCGCCGACTGAGGGGTGAATCTCGCTGTACTGATAGCTGACCAGCCGGTCGGCGGGCTCGTCGCGCCAGTCGTTGCCGCGGCCTTCGCGTCGGGTGGAGCCCTGCTCCCAGCCGCGCGGCGTCAGGTGCCATTCGGTCCATTCTTTGCGAATCGCCATACCGGTATCGTAGCGGAGCGAGGGGTCAGTCATGCGCTGAGCAGGATGCGGATGTCTCGCAGATTATTACCCGTGGGACTGGTGAGGAGAGCGTCGCCGAGGGCGGTGAAGACGGGAAAGGCATCGAAGGCGTGCGAGTGCGTCCTGAGGGTCAAGCGCGAGGACCCGCGCGCGAGCGGCGGTGGATGGGTCGACGATTGCGCCCGCTGCCGGACTATTGCCGTCGATGCCGTCGCTGCCGGCGGAGAGGCAGATCACCGGCTGGTCCGGGAGTTGGCGTTCGAGAAGCGTCGCGCAGACCAGCGCGAACTGCTGATTACGGCCTCCGACGCCCGGCGTGCGGTCGATGCGGACCGTGACCTCGCCGCCGGAGAGAAGGCAGAGTTTGCTGCCTGGATGCTGCCGGCGATGTTCGATAAGGCGATCCACCAGATAGGCAGCGGCCCGGTCATAGGGCCAATCGTCACAGCTGTTGTCCACGATGACTTCGTAACCGAGTGCGGCGGCGCGCTCGCGCGCGGCATGGAGCAGATCGCGGTTCGAGAGCAGGGTAGCCAGACCATCGGCCTTGCGCACTTTATCGCGTTTCCCGGCGGCGTACTGCAGTGCGGCCTTGTCGCCGGGTGTCTCGGGCAGATCGGGGCGGCTGAAGAACCGGCGGACGGCGGGCGGGAATTGTTCGAGCAGGCGATATCGTTCGAGCAACTCGCGGCAATCGTCGACGGTGGAGGGATCTTCGAGGGTTGGACCGGAGGCAACGGCATCGCCGTGCCGGGATGGAACGTCGACGATCTGAAGGGTGAGCTTCGTGGCGTGTGGCGCAGCGGCGGCGAGGCGGCCTCCCTTTACCGCGGAGAAGTGTTTGCGCAGCGTGTTCATTTCGGCGATGGTGGCGCCGGAGGCGATCAGCGCCTGGTGGAAGGCGATGGTGTCGGCCAGCGAGATGCGGTGATCGAGCGGAAGATCGAAGAGGGTGCTGCCGCCTCCGCTGATGAGATAGAGAACAAGCGTGTCCTCGGTCGCGCGGTGCAGCAGGCGGAGAGCGTGGCGGGCGGCGCGGAAAGAATCGCGGTTGGGCAGCGGGTGGCCACCTGCGTAGTAGCGGATGCGCCAGTCGCGATGCTCTGGCGGGGCAGGCGCGCTGCAGATGCCGCGGATGCGCAGCTTACGGGGCAGGATGCCGAGCATCGATTGCGTCATGGGGACGGCCGCTTTGCCGAGCGCGACGATCCGGAGCTTCGGTAGTTGCGGAGATCGATGCGGAGGGGCTGGAGGGGCGGTTGTTCGACGATCAGCGTGGTGTCTTCGAGGCGGACGCGCTGCTCGAAGGCGCGCTCGATGCGGCAGGCATCGAGCGCGTGGCTGAAGATGGCGCGTGCGTCTTGATGAAGCGGGTGCAGTCGCGCCAGGTACTCGTCGGAAGCCATTGCGCTCAGGAGGCGCTCGGCGCCGCGGCGCCGGCTTCGGAGAAAAAGCGGGCGGCGAGCCATTCCCGCAGGGCATGCTGCATCTGCTCGAGTTTGCCGGCGAAGAAGTGGTCCGCCTCCGGTACCACGACCAGTGTTTTGGGATCGGCGGCGGAGGCTACGATTTCGCGAAGCACCTGCTGGGGCCCGAATTCGTCTGCGCCGCCGCTGATGAAGAGCTTGGGCAAGGCGCAGTCCGCTAGAAAGCTATAGCGATAGTTTCGGCCTTCGGCGGCTACGGGCAGGCCGAGGGCGACGAGGCCGGGCACGCGTTCGTCGCCACAGCAGGAGCGCAGAGACACATAGGCGCCGAAGGAAAATCCAACTACTAGGACCGGTAATGCGAAACGCTGCTCGAGCCAATCGAGAGCGGCGCGCACATCGTCCTGCTCGCCGTGGCCTTCATCGTGGTCCCCCTCGCTCAATCCGGTGCCGCGGAAGTTGAAGCGCAGCGTGGGCAGACCCAGCGACTGCATTGTCTTCGCTGCGCGATAGACGACCTTGTTATGCATGGTGCCGCCGCCCTTCGGGTGCGGATGGCAGACCAGCGCCGCGTAACGTGCGCCCGGCTCTCCTTCGACGAGAAGCGATTCAAGGTTGCCGGCTGGACCGGCGATCGAGAGCGTCTGCAGGCGGCTGGCCATCGAATTCGATTGTAGCGAGAGCGAGGTCCCAGCGAGTGGGTGAGTGCCAGTAGCTCCGCCGACTAAGTGGCGGGATTCAAATAGTCCGAAAGCACCAGCAGCGCCGCCTTTGCCTGCTCATCCAGACTCTCGTTCACGTGCGCAAGGTCCGGCACCAGATAACTGAGATTCACCGCCAGCAGGTTCTCCTGAACCACCTGCGCAATCACGCGCCGCAGCAGGCAGAACTCCGCCAGCAGCATGCCTGGCGTGTATCCCTCCAGATCGCGTGGGCTTTTGAGGCGCTTGTGTTCCGGCGTCTCCTCGCCCGAATACGATTGCGCCGCGCGAATGATTTCTTCGAGCACGCCCTTGAGGTGGTGGAGACATTGTTCTTTATCCAATGGCGATCGGGAGAGCGTGTCGTCTTTTTCTACCGATGCAAGCCACAGATCCTCAATACGCTGGATGTGCTCCTGCAAGATCATCGCGACGCGCTTGGGCGGCGGTAGCTGCCGCTGGTAAAGCGGTTTCGCCAGCTTGTTTTCAATGGTGCTGATCAGTGCAGGGATATCCGCCGGCTTGACGATGTAATCGTCCACCTGCTGCCGGATCGCTTCGAGCGCAGTTTCAAACGCCGGATAGCCGGTAAGGATCATGGTCACGGCTTGCGGCTGGGTCCTACGCATCGCGCTGACCACCGTCAGGCCATCGCCGGGATTGCCGATATTCAGGTCGGACAACAGGATGTCGAACTGCTGCGAGGTGATTTTCTGCAAAGCCTCGGCAACCGTAGCGGCAACGGTCACCTCGAAGTCGTACCTGCTCAATATGGCGGACAATGTAATGCGGATCGTGGCTTCATCGTCCACAAAAAGTAAGCGTCGTTGCATTCCTCATCCTGAGATAGCCCGACCTGAAGGGCGGGTGTTTTATCTACTGGCCTAGTAGAGATGCAACCTGAGCTTGCCGCGGTTATTTCCTTAAGGAAACAAGTCCGTTTTGCACTAAAACTTCGCCAGTCCCTCGATCGCGCGGAACAGATCCTCGGGCTGCGGCAGGATGACATTCTCGAGCGTCGGCTGATAGGCAACAAAGGTGTCCGTCGCCGCGACGCGCTTCACCGGCGCATCCAGGTCGTCGAACAGCTCGTCGGCAATGCGCGCCGCGATCTCCGCCCCATAGCCCCAGCTCAACACATCCTCATGCGCCACGATCACGCGGCTGGTCCGCCGCACACTCTCTGCGATCGCCTCCCAGTCGTACGGGCTGAGCGTCCGCAGATCGATAACTTCGGTCTCGATGCCCAGCTCGCGGCTGGCGCGCTGCGCAGCCTGCAGGGCACGCGGGACGAGGGCGCCGTAGGTCACCAGCGTCAGATGCTTGCCTTCGCGCACGGTCTTCGCCTTGCCGAACGGGATCATGTAGTCCGGCCCGGGATATTGCGCGCGCCCAAAGGTCTCGCGATAGAGACGCTTGTGCTCGAGGAACATCACCGGGTCGTCGCACCGGATTGCCGTGCGCAGCAGGCCGTTGGCATCGAGCGCATTGGATGGAAAGACCACCCGCATTCCCGGCGTGTGGGTAAACAGCACTTCGCCGGATTGCGAGTGATAGAGCGCGCCGCCGGTGAGATATCCGCCGATTGCCACACGCACCACGGCCGGCGACGCGAATGCGTTATTCGAGCGCCAGCGCATCGGCGCCAGCTCATTGCGCAGCTGGTGCATCGCCGGCCAGATGTAGTCGAAGAACTGAATCTCGACCACCGGCTTCATGCCGCGCGTGGCGACTCCGATCGCCCGTCCGACGATGTTTGCCTCGGCCAGCGGCGAGTTGAAGACGCGGTCGGCTCCATACTCGCACTGCAGCCCGGAGGTCAGCTTGAAGACGCCGCCTTTGCCCTTGACTGAGCCGGCTTTCAGATATTCCTCGCGGCTGCAGTCCGCCACATCCTCGCCGAAGATGATGATGCGCTCATCGCGCTTCATCTCGTCCTTGAGGCATAGGTTGATGAGGTCGGCCATGGTGCGGTCCGGAACCGCCGGGGTTCCTTCGGCGCCGCTGGGAGCGGATGTTCCTGCGGCGAATGCGCTCGACGTGGGATCGATGTTCGGCGAATAGACGTAGTTGTAAATGGATTCCGGAGGAGCAAAGGGCGCGCGCAGCGCCCGGTCGGTCGCCGCCTGAATCTCGTCATCGACCGTTTTTTCCAGCCGCGTGATGCCCTCCGCATCGATCAGCCCCTCGCGCAGCAGCCGCAACTGCAGCTTGGGCAGCGGATCGCGCAGGTTTTCCTCTTCCAGCTCCGCCGGCGGGCGGTAGAGCTTCGCGTTGTCCGAGAGCGAGTGCGAATACGGCCGCGTGACGTGCCCGTGCACAAAGGCCGGCCCCTTGCGCGCCCGGCAATGCGCTACCGCTTTGGCCATCGCGGCGTAGCTCTCCACCGGATCGGTGCCATCCACCTCGGCAAAGAAGAAGTTGGGGAAGTTCGCGACCAGCTTCGAAATATTCCCGCCCGGCGTGTTCACCTCCACCGGCGTGGAGATGGCATAGCCGTTGTCTTCCACCACAAAGAGCATGGGCAGCTTCAGGAGCGATGCCGTGCTCAGCGCCTCCCAGAACTCACCCTGGCTGGTTGAGCCCTCGCCGATCGACGCGTAGACCACCTCGTCGCCGTGAGACGCAGCATGATGGAAAGCCCGATAGTCGTCGCCCTGCCGCTCCGCCGCATTGGGATGTCCGGCCAGATACACGCCGGCCTCCGCGCAGCCGACGGCCTGCAGCATCTGGGTCGCAACCGAGGAGCTCTGCGAGACGATGTTGAGCCGCTGGTTTCCCCAGTGCGACGGCATCTGGCGTCCGCCGCTGGCCGGATCGGCCGCCGCGCCCACCGCCTGCAGCAGCATCTCTTCCGCGGTGACGCCCAGCGCCAGGCAGAGCGCGCGGTCGCGGTAATACGGATAGAACCAGTCGTAGCCCGGCTTGAGCGCCTTGCCCGCGGCCACCATCAGCGCCTCGTGGCCGGCGCCGGAGATCTGGAAGAAGATCTTCTGCTGGTTTTTCAACAGGATTTCGCGGTCATCCAGGCGTCGCGAGAGGTACATCAGGCGGTAGACATCGACCCATTCCGGCCCGCTTAAACCGCTCAATCCGCCGCCGGCGCTCCTGGTGCGCCGCTCTGTTGCCACACTGCCCATACCCGCTCCTCGCTGCCTTCCCAAGTCAAAACGACTGGCGATTGTATCCTGTCAATGCGCCCTTGTGCTCAGAAAGAAGATGCTGCAGGCTGCCATTTCGTCTCGTCGTGGCAAGAAGTGGGCGGCCCAAGCGAAACCACACGTTTGACTCACTTTTTCCACCCGTGCTCTAATCAGCCTTCCTCGAACCTATGGCTTTCCCGGCAACGCGCTGCGGTAGCAACGGCGGGGCGTAGCAACCCAATTCTTTCGGAGAACTTGCATGCAGAATGTCGGCCTGTGGGCCATGGGGTTCCAGATAGGCTCCCCCAGCACCCCAGACAACGGCAGTATTTATCTGTGGGGCGCGCTGGCGATCGGCGTCCTGGGCCTCGTTGTCGCGTTTTTCTTCTCCCGATCTGTCCTCAAGATCGACGCCGGGACAGCCGAGATGCAAGCCATCTCCAACGCCATCCGCGAGGGCGCCGAGGCGTTCATGTCCCGGCAGTACGGCACGATCGCCATTATCGCCGTGGTGCTGGCGATTCTGCTCTTCATCGGATACCGCCTCTCGCCGTTTACGGCCCCGTTTGCCAATAAAGTCGTCATCAGCTTCCTGATCGGCGCTATCTGCTCCGGGCTCTCCGGCTTTACCGGCATGTTCGTTTCCATCCGGACCAACATCCGCGCTGCCAGCGCCGCGCGCACCAGCCTGGGCCGCGCCCTGCAGACCGCGCTGCGCGGCGGCGCCGTGACCGGACTGGTCGTTGTCGCGCTGTCGCTGCTCGGCATCGGCGTGCTCTTTTTCCTCTTCGGTGGCCTCGAGCATCCCCAGGCTACCCCGTATGAGCTGGTCGGCTTCGGCTTTGGCGCTTCGCTGGTTGCGCTGTTCGCGCAGCTTGGCGGCGGCATCTACACCAAGGCCGCCGACGTCGGCGCCGACCTGGTCGGCAAGGTCGAAGCCGGCATTCCCGAAGACGATCCGCGCAACCCCGCCGTCATCGCCGACCTGGTCGGTGACAATGTCGGCGACTGCGCCGGCCGCGGCGCGGACATCTTCGAGTCCACGGCCGCCGAAAACGTTGGCGCCATGATCCTGGGCGCGGCGCTCTTCCCGGTCTTCGGCATCAAGGGCATCCTCTTCCCGCTTGTCATCCAGGCGATCAATCTCATCGCTTCCATCATCGGCGTCAGCATTGTGCATTCCCGTGAAGACGAAGACCCGATGCACGCGTTGAATCGCGGCTATTACGTCACCTCCTTACTCGCGCTGGTCGGCTTTGCAGCGGCCGTCCACTTCATGCTCCAGGGACGCTGGTGGCTGCTTGGTTGCGGCATCGTCGGCATCCTGATGTCGTTTCTTTTCGTCCGCATTACCGAGTACTACACCGAAACCCGCTACCGCCCCGTCCGCTCCATCGCCGAAGCCTCGCTCACCGGCCCGGCCACCAACATCATCAGCGGACTCGCCGTCGGCATGGAGACACCCGCCATGCCGGTCATCGTGATCAGTCTGGCGCTGCTCCTGAGCTACTACTTCGGCGTGCGCGGTCTGGAAGGGACCGATATCGCCAACTATGCGAAGGGCGTCTACGGCACCGCCATCGCCACCATGGGCATGCTTTCCGCCTCGGCCTACATCCTGGCCATGGACACCTTCGGGCCCATCACCGACAACGCCGGCGGCATTATCGAGATGTCCAACCAGCCTGACGACGTCCGCCAGAAGACGGACAAGCTGGACGCCGCGGGCAACACGACCAAGGCGCTCACTAAGGGCTACGCCATCGGCTCTGCCGCGCTCGCCGCCTTTCTGCTTTTCTCGGCGTATCTCGAGAGCGTGCACGATATCGTCGCGCATCGCTTTCGCCGATGCCGGCCAGACCCTGCCGGCGAACTGGCATTTCTCGCATGTCAACCTGGCCAGCGTCCCGGTCTTCGTAGGCGCGCTGCTGGGCGCGATGCTCACCTATCTCTTCTCGTCGATGGCCATCAAGGCGGTGGGCCGCACTGCGCAGTTCGTCATCAAAGACGTGCGCGCGCAGTTCAAGGAGAACCCCGGCATCATGGAGGGAACCTCCAAGCCGGACTACGGCCGCTGCGTCCGCATCGTCACCGGTGCCGCGCTGAAGGAGATGGTGCTGCCCGGTGCGCTTGCGGTCGCCATGCCGCTGGCCGTCGGCCTGATCTTCCGCCACCTGAGCGACAGCTTCAACGTCCGCGACATCGGCGTCGATACGCTGATGTTGCACGGCCATCCCGTAAACCTGACGGGAGCAGAGAGCGTCGCCGGCTTGCTGATGGTCGGCACCATCTCCGGCATCCTGCTGGCCATGCTGATGAACAACGGCGGCGGCGCGTGGGACAACGCGAAGAAGTTCATCGAGACCGGGCAGTACGGCGGCAAGCGCTCGGAAGCGCACAAGGCAGCCGTGGTGGGAGATACAGTCGGCGATCCCTTCAAGGACACCGCCGGTCCGTCGCTGCATGTGCTCATCAAGCTGCTGGCCACTGTAACGCTGGTGCTTGCGCCGCTGTTTCTGTAGCTGCTATTCAAACCACAAAGGCGCTGCGGATCTTCGCAGCGCCTTTCTACGTTTTGCCGGTAAGCGTCTGTGCCTCATCCGCGCATGCGGTCCTTCACGCTCTTGGCCAGCTTTTCGATCTCTGCCGCCTTCTTCACCACGTCCACGGACAGCATGTCCTTGTTGGACTTGTCGACCTCTTCCTTCAGCTCTTTCGCCAGCGACAGCAGCTTGTCCGTATCCCGCTGCAGTTGCTTCTGGCGATCGGCATTGCGCGCCTTCTCCATCTTTTCCAGTCGCTGGCGCTCCATCGGATCGTTGGGGCCGGGCGGCTCTCCGAAGCCCGGCTGCGACGGGATCGTCGGCACTTGCTGTTGCATTGGCTGTTGCTGCATTTGCGCCGCGGAAATGGTGTGGAGGCCGGCTCCGGAGAACGCTACCCATGACCCAGTCAGCAGGAGCGCGGCGACTGCTCCTACCCCCCAGCGCAACTTGGCAAATGAGCATCGCATCCCTGCATTATAGAAACGACTGCAAACTTTGTTCTTGAAAGGCCTGCATGCTTCTTTTGCTCGCGCCGCCCAACCATCGCCCGCCCCTGCGCGTGGCGTTCGAATCCATGTGGCAGAACTTTCAGGACAGCGTACAGGACTTTCTCGTCAATGACCTCAAGCACCTGATCGCCATCCTGGTCTTCGCCTGGGTCGCCTTCTGGCTGGTGAAGCTCATCACCGACCGCATGAAGCGGGCTGCCGAGCGGCACACCAGCGGCGGCCTGGCCCGTACATCACAGATCCGCACCCTGGCCTCGGTGCTGCGCGCCACCGGCTTCGGCATCATCGGCTTCTTCGCCATCGTCAGCATCCTGCGCGCGGTCTTCGACTTCAACCCCACGCCGCTGCTCGCCTCCGCCGGAGTCGCCGGCGTCGCCATCGGCCTGGCTGCCCAGACCATCGTGAAAGACATGATCAACGGCATGCTGGTGCTGGTGGAAGATCAGTACAACGTCGGCGACTGGGTGACCGTCGCCGGCATCAGCGGCACCGTCGAATCGATGTCGCTGCGCAAGACCTCCGTGCGCGGCGGCGACGGCACCCTGAATCTGATCCCCAACAGCCAGATCACCATTGTGGCCAACCAGAGCCGCGACTTCTCGACCACCACGCTGAATATCTCGGTCGACTTCTCCGCCGATCCCGACAAGGTCATTGCGCTGCTGCGCAAGGTCATCACCGAGGTGCGAGAGGAGCCTGCGTACAAAAGCATCTTTCTCGAAGACCCCAAGGTGCTCGGCGTGGACCAGATCAAAGGCCCCGAGGTGATCTATCTCATCAGTGTGAAAACGCAGGCAAGGAAGCAGTACGACGCCATCCGCGAGATGCAGAAGCGCATCCGGCTTGCGCTGGAAGAGAACAACATGCTGCCCGGCAGCCCCTTCCGCATCAGCGGCGCAGGCGGAAAGCGTCTGCTTCCGGGAGAACAGGCAAAGGCGGAGCCGGCGCCCGACCCAACCACCAACCCGCCCAACGAGACCAATCCATTAGAACCGCAATAGAAGGCTAACCAGCTAACGCCGCGCGCAACTCTTCCACCGTGTGCACTGGCGGCAAGCACTGCGTCCCCTGGCAGACCACTGCGAAGCTCGCCTGCTGCTGTAACTGCGGCAGTTGCGTAAGCGTGGCCTGCAACACCGGAGGCAAACTGCGCTCCCCGAGCACCGCGGCGGTGGTCCGCAGCACGGTCTTGTTCACGATGTAGCCTTCGCGCGCGGCTGCTTCCAGCGCGTCGGCCAGATCGTCACCTCCGACCACAACAATCTGCTGCGGCGGCCGGAGAAGCCGCTCGAGCGCCAGCCCGTAGGAGCCGGCATAGAGGCCGAAATGCTCCACAATGCCGCCGAAGGCCTCCAGCGTGTCCTCCGCCACCTCGCGCAGCTTCGCGTCGCCATTCAGGGCCTCCAGACGCAGCAGCGCGGCAGCAGCAGTGGGGTTTCCCGCAGGTGTGGGGGTGTCCTGCAACGGTTTGCGCCGCGTCGTCAGCGCGCCAATCGCATCTGCAACCGTCGCTGTATCGAAGAAGCCCCCGCCCGTCGCATCGTAGAAGTCGCGCTGCATGCGGGCCGCCAGCCTCTCGGCCGCCTCGTAATAGCGCGGCTCCAGTGTCCGCTCCCATGCATCGAGGCACGCATGCACCAGCAGCGCATAGTCATCCAGCACGCCGGGAATGCGCGGGCCGCGCGCTCCGTCCGAGTAGGCCACCACATGCGCGAGCCCATCCTCATCCGACCACGCCTCGCGCAAAATGCGATCGAGCGTCCTGATCGCGAATTCCCGCGTGCCGGCCGTCTTCAGCACCTCGCTTGCCTGGAGATACGCGGAGATCGCCATCGCATTCCAGCCCGTATACATCGTGCGATCGATGTAGGGCGTGGGACGCGCGGCACGCGCCGCGGCAAGCTTCGCGCGCGCACTCGCGATCAGACCGGTCACTCCGGCCGGATCGCGCTTCAGCTCCTTCGCCTGCGTCTCCAACGGCTTATTTATGTGCAGCACATTCTTCGCCGGGTTGTGATGCATGTCGCCCAGATCGCCGATGTCGTAGTACGTTCCGGCCACTTCGAGCTCGTCCGCGCTTAACACTTCCGCTGCCTCGGCGCGCGTCCAGGTGAAGTAGTCGCCGTCGTCATCGAGCGTCATGTCGGCATCCTGCGAGCCGTAGAAGCCGCCATTCTGCCGGTCGCTCAGCCATCCGTCCATCCATGCGACCGTCTCACGCACCACTCTGTCGAATACCGGATAGGGAAAGCTTTGCCAGGCGTGCACGTAGTTCGCCAGCAGGCCCGCGTTGTCATACAGCATCTTCTCGAAGTGCGGCACTACCCATCGCTCATCGACGGAGTAGCGATGAAATCCGCCGCCAACGTGGTCGTAGATGCCGCCCTCGGCCATCTTCGTCAGTGTCACCAGCGCGACCTCGCGCGCCTTCGCGTCGTTCTTATGGGTTGCGGCATCGATCAGCAGGTCCAGCGCCGCAGGATGCGGAAATTTGGGCTGCGCGCCAAAGCCGCCATGATGCGGATCGAACTGCGCAATGATCCCGTGCAGCAGCTTCTCCGTAATGGCGGGACTCAAGGAACCGCCGCGGCCGGCGAATGCCTCTCCGTGCTCGATGGCGGCAAGGATCGACTCGGCCGACTCCAGCGCCTCGCCGCGTTTCGATTTCCATACGTCGGACATGGTCAACAACAGCCGCTCGATGCCCGGCCGTCCATAGCGGTCATGCCGGGGGAAATATGTTCCGCCGAAGAATGGCCGCCCATCCGGCGTCAGCACAGCGGTGAGCGGCCATCCGCCCTGCCCGCTGATGGCCTGCACCGCCGCCTGGTAGCGGCTGTCCACGTCCGGCCGCTCATCGCGATCTACCTTGACGGCCACGAAGTGTTCGTTGATCAGCGGAGCCAGCGTCTCATCCTCGTAGCTCTCGCGATCCATGACGTGGCACCAGTGGCACCACACCGCGCCGATGTCCAGCAGCACGGGCTTGTCTTCCTTGGCCGCCTGCGCAAAGGCCTCCGGCCCCCACTCCTGCCACTGAATCGGCTGGTGCATCGCGGAACGCAGGTAGGAGGAGCGCGCATGTGCAAGCGCGTTCAAAGGCTTCGCCGGTGTTTCGGTATCGGACATATCTCTAGTCTAAGATGCGGCGCTGGTCCGGTCCGCTATTGGAGCCGCCGCAGCGCGGTCCAGCCGCCGCTTGGCCAGCAGGATGTACATCCAGGCCGTCACCAGGGTGAAGGAAATCGCAAACATGCCATACGGGATCACCTGCGCGAACTTGTGCCAGAAGGTCACGGCGGAGGTGTCATGGAAGAGCGTCGGGCGCGTGGCAGCAAGCGAAAGTGCGCCCAGCGTCGCGACGATTGCCACGACCCAGCGCAAGCGCACCAGCAGACACGGCCGGATGGTTATCACCAGCGGCAGCACCACCAGGAGCCAGGCTGCGCTCGCCAGAATCAGCGTCCAGAGCCCCCATGCGAGCAAGCCGTAGAAGAGTGTCTCGACAAAAAGCTTGGGCTGGCCCTCGGTATCGCGCACCGCCACGATCACATTCACCGGCAGGCACGCGATCTGGCCCACCAGCCAGCCGCTGATGCCGCTCAGCGCGGCATAGCCGACGCGGCGCCAGCGCGAGATGGATGTGGCACTCGCCATCTGCCCTATGCTACGAGCCTGCTCGCGACTTCCGTGTAGAGATCGATTGCCTGGAACAGCTCTCCCTTGGCGAGTTTCTCGTCCGGGGTGTGCGCCACGTGGATCGAGCCCGGCCCCATCAGCAGCGGCTCGCCCCAGTTGGTGAGTGCCGGAATGTCTGTCGCAAAGGCAGCGATCATCGTCTCGAGCCCTTCGATGGCCTTCATGCGCACGAAGGGAATTTCCAGCGTGTATTCGATCTCCGCGAGGCCGGCGACAGCTTTTTCGAGGGCCGCGCGCGTGCTCTCAGAAGGGCCGACGAGCCGCACCATCACCTGTCCGACGGCCTTGTCCGCGATCACGTTGGGCGCCCGGCCACCTTCGATCAGCCCGATATTCAGCGTGCTCGGACCGATGCCGGGCTCGGTCGGCAGCTCGATGCCGAGCACGTTGTCGAGCGCTTGAATCAGTTTGTGGATGGCGCTCTCTCCCAGCTCCGGATAAGCCGAATGCGCCATCTTTCCGCTGGCTCGCACTGCGGCGCGCAATACGCCCTTGCTGGCCAGGCCCAGCCGATTGTCGGTCGGCTCACCGTTGATCAGATAGCGGCTGCCCTTGGGCTGCAGGTTGGCGACCTTCGCGCCTGCCGAGTCCCGTTCCTCGCCGACAACAAACAGCATCCCCGCCTTCACACCGCCTGCGCGCAACCGTTCCACTGCAGCAATCTGCGCTGCGATGATTCCCTTGGCATCGCACGCGCCGCGTCCATAGATTGCCTCATCGTCCTCACTGCTGGGAAAAAACGGCGGTACCGTATCCATGTGCGTGGAGAAGACAATCTCCGGCCGCTCGCCCGGGACAGCGGCATACACATTGAAGCGATCCGTCGTTGCGCCGCTTTCACCCTTGCTGGCGACGTGCATCCTCTCGACGGCGAAATTCCGCGCCGCCAGCAGTTCCGCAAGAAACGCGCCGACCGCGCCTTCGCCGTAGCTGGTTGACTCAATGTCGATGAGTTGGCGTGTCAATTGCACCGGGTCGAGCGTCATGTTAGGTCAGCATACCTGAGCCGGTCAGCGCGTCAGCCAGACAGATCGTCCATCCCGCGCGGAGAGACAGCACGTTCACCTGCGCGCGGCGCGGGAGTTCGCGATGAACTGCCGGAGTGCTGACGCGGCCTCGGCGCTGTCGAGCGCGGTGGTTTGTACGGTGGTCGCGGGCTGCGCAGCCTTTGCAACGTACGCCGGAGCCGTTCCGTCTGGAGGCAGCAGGAACAGTTTGTCGAGCGAGCCTGAGCTGAGTGCGCGCCTGGGGTCGAAGTGATCATGGGCCAGAAGGCGCACTGGAAGGATGTGCGTCCAGCTTGGCGCTTTGAGCAGGTGAAGCGTTGGCGGCTGCGGATCGATCATGACCAGGCTGGACAGTTCCGGGCGGCGGATCGCGAGGCCGGCTCCGAGGTTGCCGCCCAGTCCACGGCCGACCAGAACCAGATGACTGGGCCCGATGTGGCGCACGCTGGCGAGGTAGTAGAGCGCGGCCTCTGCGTCCTGAATCCAACTGTGCTCCGATGGCCGGACCCACTGGCTCTTGCCGAAGGCGCGCGGATCGAATGCGAACACGTCGTAGCCGAGGGCGTGCAGCGCCGTGAGATCAGGGAGAGCGTCGGAGAGTGAACCGCGCGCTTCGTGCAGATAGAGAATCGCCGCGGTTTGGTGCGGAAGTTTGGGGTCCGCGGGGATCCACCAGCCATTGAGGCGTGTCTGCCCGGTTTCCGTGGTGTCGAAGCGGACATCCTCAAAGGGGATGCCGCCGGCGGCCGGCGTGCTTGCGACGACATGAGAGGGATGGAAGATGAGCTGCCACTGCCCCTGCCAGAAGAGCAGCGCGATGGCGAAGTAGAGCGCGGCGAGCGACGCCAGCACCATGATGCCGACACCGCCGAGCAGCCAGCGGCGCGTGACCAGCGGATTGCGCGGGCGGAGAGGGTCATCGAAATCTGCCGGAGGTGTGGGTCGCACGGGTGCAGGCATAGAGGTCAGCCGAAGGCCAGCTCGTCGGCGGATTCGAGCGGCGTGCCGCAGACGCGGCAGATCACGGCGGAGCAGTCGCCGCAGGTGAGGGGGTCGTTGACGGGCCGCGCGCATCGGGGACACCAGAGCGCGGCCGAGCGGGAGTCGTGCGTGTCCGGATGCTTTTCTTCGGGCATGTAGTTCCAGCGTAGCAGCGGCGGCGAACATCTTCTACTGGGCTCATCGCGCGATGGCACCTGTACCGCAAGGGGCATGGAGCGATTTCTGCCGGATGAGGCTTTCGACTTCCTGATATCCGGTTGAGAAGTCGTAGTCGAAGCGCGGCGGGAGCGCGAAGACGTATCTCGCATTGCGGCCGAGTTCACTCGGGGGGAAGGGGGCGGCGCTTACGCTTATTTTTCCTTCGTTTACGAGCTTCCAATCCGCGTGTGTGAAGAGAGGATAGGGATGTCTTCGTAGGGATTTTGTTTGGTACATTTTGGATGGAGGATCGGCACCGCGGTGAAGTGGTGAGGCTTCTGCGAGCCTGGTACCTGGGCGTTCTCTTGATAGCTCAGGATGGAGTAGCCTTTCCAGCTTGCGGGGAGTGAGAAGCAGAAGCCGTACTGCGAGTTCTGGTAATTGATCGATGTTCCTACATCGCTCTCCGCGCTCGCGCCGAAGATGGCGGCTGCCAGGAGAACGATGAGTATCGAGAGTGTGCGCTGCCGTTTCACGAGGCCGTACACGGTACGTGCCGGTTGCCATGGTCAAGCTCCTCAGAATTTAGCATCGGAGGCCGTACACTTCCGGAAGCAGGGGAAAATGAGTCAATGGGTACGGATCGGCGCGGCGTCAGAGATGCCGGCCGAAGGCGGAGTGAAGGCGTTTGAGGCGCAGGGCACGGCGATTTGTGTGGCGCGGGTCCACGGGCAGCTTACGGCATTGAACGACGTATGCCCGCACCAGGGCGCGTCGCTTGCTGAAGGTGTGATTGAAGATGGCCGGGTGGTGTGCTCGTGGCACGGATGGAGTTTCGATCCGAAGACGGGGGCGGAACTGTGCAATCCTCTGGGCTGTGCGACGGTGTATCCCGTACGTGTGGATGGTGACGACGTGCTGTGCGAGGTGTGAAAACAATGCCGGAGAAAAGCCAGTCGGTGAAGAGTAATTCGGCGAAGAATCAGTTGGAGATTCCTGATGGTGTTTCCAGCGATCCGAAGGCCTTTGAGCTGGTGCGCGCGTGGGTGGCGCAGGGCGATCTGCATGTGAGTCTCGAGATGGGCGGATGGGATGATCCGACGGCGTGGGGCGTGGTGCTGGCCGATCTGGTGCGGCATGTAGCGCGCTTTTATGCGGAGCAGAAGCGGCTGAATCCGGAGGAGACGATTGTGCGGGTGCGCGATGCGATGGATGCCGAACTGGATGGGGAAGAGGAATCGCCAGAGGGCGGACTGGTGCAGTAAGCCAATAAGTACGGGTCCTGAAGCGTAATATTCACGGCTACCATCGCCGTTCACAAATTCGTAACAACCAGCAGGCCATAAATGTGCTACGATGCGTGCGCGATTAGCTTGAATGGAGCCAGATTCCCAACACGCCGGCTCCCTGCTCTCGATAGCTCCAGGACCTGCCTGTACGAACGGGAGTGTCGCCATGCTGCCTACGTTTTTCTCCAGATGCTCATGTACATCGATTGATGCATGGAGAGGTTGGGTGCTTTTCCTGGCCGCCATCTGCCTTTCGTGTGTGCGTCTCGACGCCACGCCAACTCCTACGAGAACCACGCTGGAGATCTCTCCCCGGCATGATGCCCAACAAAGGCAGCCGGTTACCCTGACCGCCACGGTAGAAGCGAAGGGGCAACCGATCTCTCCCGGGATCGTCACCTTCTGCGATGCCGCGGCGCCATTTTGTGAAGACGCTGCTGTTCTCGGCACGGCCGCTGTGACGAGCAATGGCACTGCTTCAATGAAAAAGATATTCGGCTCAGGCAGCCACAGTGTTTTCGCTCTTTTCCATGAGACGCGCGCACACGCGGGCAGCAGGTCGGAGATCGGCTACATCGACGTCTACGGAAAGATCAAGACGACGACGACCATCAGCAAGTCTTCATCGAGTGATGGATTGTCTCTGCAGGCCACGGTAACCGGGTCGGGAACTACGCCGCTCGCAAAACGTTGTGTCTCTCATCGAAGAGGGGTCGAGAAACACGCAAATCGTGGCTCCCCTGCGCCATTCGACGCTCAGTGCGAAATTTGCTCCCCCGGCTTTCTATCCGGCCGCCCCGATCGATCCTTCTTTTGAGATTAGCGACTCCTCCTACCGCGACGTAGTGATGGGAGATTTCGATGGCGACGGACTCCCCGACCTGGCTGTGGCTTCTAATGCGAATGCGCAGGATACCTCTGCCGGTTCCGTAACCTTTTTCTGAACGACCTCAACCACCCAGGACAATTTCATCAAGGCCAAACGTACGCATTAGGGTCAGGCGTATTCGCTCTCGTGACTGGGGACTTCAATGGCGACGGCATGTTGGATCTCGTCGCCAACACCACGATAGAGCAGAACGGGCAGTATGTTTCCCAGGATGTTTTGCTGCTGGGAAATCCGACCGAGCCGGGTCAATTCACAGTGACCAACATCCCCAGCGTAGTCCAATTTCAAATGGCTGCGGAACGTGAACCAGGATGGGGTGCTGGATCTGATCGGACCCATTTCTGGTGAAGGCTCTGCTGAGGGCATCGATGTGCTGCTTGGAGATCCCGCACATCCGGGACAGTTCCGGGGAGAGATCACGTATCCGATGGAATATACATCGACCGTGGCCGTCGGGGACCTGAACGGGGATGGTGTGCTCGACCTAGTTGCGAATTCTAGTTATGAAAACAGCGGGGTCGCCGTACTTCTAGGCGATGCCGCCAACCCAGGACACTTCCTCGCTCCAGTCTTATATCCAACTGGTTCCTATAGTGACCCATCGCAGATCGTCATCGGAGACTTCAACAAGGACGGATTCCCGGACATTGCCACGACTCTCTACGATGGTGATGTCGACAGTTCTTCAGAACGAAGATCGAAGCTTCCTGGCGTCAGTTCCAGGTGCCCGTAGAATACCCATTCAATGTGGGTCCGTACGAACCTTATCAGCGTTGTATCTGGGAGCCTCCCATAGCGAAGGTGACACGCTGGAACTTGCCGTTATCGACTATTTGGGTATCTATGTTCTTCCGGGTTATCCTGCGTAACCGGGGCGGTTTTTGTCACCAGTGAACTATCCACTGCCATCGGGTGGGCTGGCTTTTGGTCTGGCAGCTGCAGATTTCAACAGCGACGGCCTGTCCGACCTGATCGTCGACATGTTGTCTTCTGAACAATTCGACACAGCTCCTTTCACCCTGGCAGCCTTTCTGACACAAGTGACGCAAACCGCGACCGCTTCCTGGCGTCACGTCCCCCATGATCGCGGAAAGCTCGTTTATGCTCTACGCGCAAAATCATGGCGATTACGAAGACTATGGAAGCCGGTCCTGCACGATCGATATCAGCGTCATTAGCGAATGTGCACCGACCATCTCCGATATCCACGTGGCCGATATCGGTCCGACGGAGGCTGCAGTTAGCTGGTCGGGAAACGGAACGGTTGTCACTGTGAACTACGGCACGACAACGGCACTGGGCAGGAGCACTGGTGAGTTACGGGAGGATCCCGACCGCCCTTGGCACACGGCTGTACTCAAAGGTCTCAATCCTGATACGCAGTACTACTACCAGCTCACGGCCGTCTCATTTTCCAACGATTGCAATCCGCTGACGACGACGATCGTCCATCGCCTCGTTCACTACGGCGCATGGCAAAGATTGATCGCTCTATTCCATCTTTTTGTTATCGCTGCGCGCTACAAACTGCGCGAGGATTTTAGCGAAGGACGCGGGATCGAGGAATGCGCCGGCTTACTGGAAGATCCATTCCTGGATGTGCGGGATGTTGAAGTCGGAGTAGCGAATCCAGCGGGGATGGATGACGAACCAGGTGATGTCCGGCCATTGCTCACGCGCTATGCCGTCGGGCCAGGTTGCGTAGTAGAGCGGGCGAAGGGTGGCGAGCCTGTCGGCGGCGAGCTCTTCGGCGAAGCCTTCGTATTGCACGGTGCGCTCGTCGCCGCTGCCGCGGGTATCGGCGACGGTGAAGGAGACCCGCGGGTTGGCCAGCATGTTGGCGTACTTGCGACTGGTCCGAACGGTGTCGAAGAGAATCTCAAATCCAGGAGTGACGGCGTAGCCGACGAGCGCGCCCTGCGGCTCGCCGGCGGGAGAGAGCGTGCCCAGCGTGCCGAGCCGCTGGCTTTGGAGGTAGGCGAGCAGCTCGGGCTTTTCCACGACGGTCCTCCGGTGATCAGGATGCGGCAGCGACGATCTTGCTGAAGGACGCCGGGTCCAGGGAAGCGCCGCCTACGAGTGCGCCGTCGATGTCGGGCTGCTTGCAGAGATGTGCAGCGTTGTCCGGCTTGACGGAACCCCCGTAGAGGATGCGCATGGCTTCGCTGGCCGGCTTGCCCAGAAGCTGTGCAACTTCGTGACGGATGATGGCGTGGGCCTCGGCGGCGATTTCGGGCGTGGCGGTCTTGCCGGTGCCGATGGCCCAGACCGGCTCGTAGGCGATGACGATGGGGGCGGCCTGCGCGGCGTCGATGTCGTTCAGCGCGCGGCTGGTCTGGCGGCGCAGCACGGCTTCGGTTTCGCCATTCTCGCGCTGCTCGAGGCGCTCGCCGACGCAGACGACGGGAACGAGCTTATGCCGTAGCGCGGCGAGGAGCTTTTTGTTCACGAGCTCGTCGGTTTCGCCGAAGTACTGACGCCGTTCCGAGTGGCCGATCAGGATGTGGGTCGCGCCTGCCGCAGTCAGCATGGGCGCGGAGATTTCACCGGTAAAGGCGCCCTCGTCGGCGAAATACATGTTCTGCGCGCCGACCTTGAGCGCTGAGCCCTTTGCGGCCTCGATGGTGGCCGGCAGGTCGATGGCGGCGGGGAAGATTGCGATCTCAACGTTGGCAGGCAGAGAGGTCTGGAGAAAGGCCGATATGAAAGAGCGGGCTTCGGCGGGGGTCTTGTACATCTTCCAGTTTGCGGCGAGCAGGGGAATGCGCATGGTTCCTTTCAGCAGTGCAGGTGTGTACTGAACGTTTTCAGCGATACCAGATTCTCATGTGCGGACGGGTAAGCGCATCCCATCCCTCGCTCCGCTCCCCGTGGGCAAAATGACGAATGCCGCCTATTGGAGGGGTAACTGCAGTGACCTATTCGCCGGAAAGGACGATAGGCAAGGTCGGCGTGGCCGAGCCGCTGGCGTTTTCGACCGTGATGCCGAAGGCCTTGGCCGGGACGCCGCTGGGTATTCTGGGCAGCACGACGGATGCGTAGCCCTCCGCGTTGGGGCGGAAGGTGCCCGCCGGGATGGGCGCTCCGCCGCTGGCCGGGATGACCCAGAGCTCATAGGCTTTGCCGGCAGGGACGGGCTGGAGATGGCTGGCTTCCATGACCAGGGCGCCGCGGTCCGCGAGGTAGACGGTGTGGGCGGTGGGCGCGGGCGGTGTCTTGCTGGTGGTGAGCGTGACGCGCTGCGCATCCGGCGCATTCAGGACTTCGAGCACCTGTTGCGCGTAGGAAGCCTTTGGCGCCAGTTGCGCAACCAGGCGGGACTCGCCATCCAGCGCGTCGTTGAGCGAAGCAGTGCGGTAGCCGAGGATGCTGCACGCAATAGCGAGCGCAGCGGCGATGGCCCATGGAGTGAAGGTGGCCCACTTGCTGCGGCGCGCGGGGGCGGATGAGATGTCGTATGCGGTCGGTTGTCATTGGCTCTGAATTTGGAGCGCTTTCACGCATGCGCGCCTGCAGACGCTCGAAAGCGCGCGCAGGGGCGGGTTGCTGTTCGGCAGAGAGTGCGACGAGCGCGAGGTCGCCCTGAATTCGGGCGAGCTCCTGCTGTGCCTGCGGATTGTCGCGCAGCGCGGCGGCCACGGCGGCCATCTCTTCCGCAGGAAGGGCCTGCATCGCGTAGAGCGCGAGGTCCTCGGACGGAATAGGGCGTGGGTCGCTCATGCCGGAAATGCCTTTCGTAAGCTGATCAATGCCTGGCGAATCCTCGTCTTGACGGTGCCGAGCGGATCGCCGGTGCGGCTGGCGATCTCGGTGTGGCTGAGTCCTTCAAAGTATGCAAGCTCCAGAGCCTTTTGCTGTTCCACGGGCAGATCTGCGATGACCTTACGCACCTTCTCCATGGTGGTGTTGCGCTCGGCCTCCTCGGCTACATCGACGGAGGAGGCGAGCACGACGTCCTCGACAGAATCAGACGGCTTGCGGCGTCGCAGGAGATCGATGGCCCGGTTTCGCGCGACGACCACCAGCCATCCACCGAGCGAGCCGCGCTGCTGGACGAAGGCCGCGGGGTTGCGCCAGAGCTGCAGAAACACCTCCTGCAACACGTCTTCCGCCTGGCCGGTGTCATGCAGCACCCTGAGCGCTACCGAGTAGACAGCTCCGCCATAGCGCCGAAAGAGATCTTCCATCGCGTTCTCGTCGCGTTGCCCCATGCGCGTCAGCAGTGAAGTGTCGTCGACGGCTCTGATCTCCGTTTTGCTATTCAATGTACGGTTATCAGAGGGGTTCGGATTGGAAGTGGATTCAAACATTTGCGAAGTGCGTGGTCATGATACGCAACGGATTGCCGGACTGTCACTCGGCCTGCGCTGCTGCGTTAGATGACATAAGAGCGAAATGAAACTGCGGCTGGACAAGTTTCTGGTGGAGCACGGCCTGGTGGCGACGCGCGAGCGGGCGCAGGCGCTGATCCTGGCCGGGCGCGTGCTGGTGAATGAGCAGAAGGTGGAGAAACCTGGAGCAGGCGTCGCAGAAGACGCTGTGGTCCGCCTGCTGGGCGATGACCTGCGCTATGTGAGCCGCGGCGGCGTGAAGCTGGAGGCGGCGCTGACGCACTGGAAGATCGATCTGACCGGACGCACCTGCGCGGATGTGGGCGCTTCGACCGGCGGCTTTACGGATTGCATGCTGCAGCATGGCGCGGCGGCGGTGCTGGCAATCGACACCGGCTATGGGCAGATCGCGCACAAGCTGCGTGCGGACCCACGGGTGAGCTTGCTGGAGCGGACCAATGCGCGGAACCTGTTGAAAGAACAGGTCACGATGACAGGTACGTTTCTCGCGATGCCTATTGCGTTCCTGGCAATGGACGTGTCGTTCATCTCCGCCACGCTGGTGCTGCCGGCGGTGGTGGCTGCGATGCGGCCGAGTTTGATCGAGGCGGTGGTGCTGGTGAAGCCGCAGTTCGAAGCTGGACGCGAGCACGTGGGCAAGGGCGGGATCGTGCGCGATCCGGCGGCGCATGCGCTGGCGGTGGAGCGTGTGCGGGCGGCGGTGGCGGAGCTGGGCGGCGCGGAGATTGAAACGATCGATTCGCCGCTGCTGGGTGCGGAAGGGAACCGCGAGTTTCTGCTGCATGCTCGGTGGCCAGTTGGTTGAAAACGGACAGCTAAAAAGCGATTAGCAAGAAGCGGTCAGCAGGAGCCGTTGGCTGGACCGGATCGTCGCCTGGGCCGAAGGCATCGCCGACTGCTTTGTTAGCTTGCATAGTTGACTTGCAGATTCGTTGTTGCCGACTTGCTTTCACGAACCGCGGTGGCGCTTCCATTACACTGAAAGACCGATGCGCACCATTGCTGTGATCTCGAAGCCGCAGAAGCCGGACCTGGCTCCCATCCTGAACGAGCTGGTGCTGTGGATACGCGCGCGCGGCATCGAGCCGATTCTGGACCCGGTAAGCGGGAATTACGTGCAGAGCACGCACATTGTCCCGCGGTACGAGATGCCGGAGCACAATCCGGAGTTGGCGATTGTGCTGGGCGGCGATGGCACGCTGCTGGCGGCTGCGCGCGTCTTTGCCAAGCCCAAGGTGCCGATCCTGAGCGTGAATCTGGGCTCGCTGGGCTTCCTGACCGAAGTGCGGCTGACCGAGCTATTTTCGAATCTCGAAGGCTGGACCTGCGGCCAATGTCACATCGAAAAGCGCGCCATGCTGCATGTGGACGTCATGCGCGACGGGCAGCTCTTCCGGTCCTATGAGGCGCTGAACGACATCGTGGTGTCGAAGGGCGCGATCGCGCGCATGGGCGATTTCCGTGTGCTGCTGGGCAAGCAACTGGCGATGTCGTTTCGCGCGGATGGGGTGATCGTCTGCACGCCCACGGGGTCGACGGCCTACAACCTGGCCGCGAACGGGCCGATCATGTCGCCGGATGTGGACGCGATGATCGTGACGCCGATCTGTCCCGCACCTGCTGACCATCCGGCCGATGGTGGTGCACGGCGATGCGGAGATTACCTTGAGTGTCGTTGGAGTGCCGGACCAGACCTATCTCACGGTGGATGGTCAGGAGGCGATCGAGGTGGAGGTGGGCGACAGCCTGCAGTGCCGCCGCTCGGAGCACACAGTGCAACTGGTGCGGCTCAGGACAGATGGGTTTTTCGATGTGCTCCGGCAGAAGCTGAAGTGGGGAGAGCGGTAAAGACCTGCGGCTGCTTAGCTGGCGCCGGTGAGCTCGTCGAGGAGCGTCTTGGCCTTGGTGGCGAGGGTGTGGGCGCCGTCTACGTCGCCGTTGTGTAACGCGCGCTGTGCCTGATCGAGAAAGCTGCGGATCTGCGCGACGGTTTTGTTCTGATCGCCGTTGAGGTTGCGCAGCGAGTTCACGCCACGCTCGGTGGTATCAATCAGACTCGCTGCCTGCTGGCGCGATCCGGAGGTGTCCTGCGTAGGGCCGGCGGTGAGCTGGCCGATGGCCGTTGGCGGCGCGGTATCACCGCTTGGCGTGGGCGCGGTGACCTTCACGGTCTGGCCCTCTGGCGTTGCCTGGCCATTTTCAGACGGCTGGGCTTCTTTCTCGCGGACCTCGCGCTCGCGGGTCTGCTCGGCCAGTTCCAGCTCTCCCTTGCGTCCGCGATGGCGGCCGGGCTTGACGGGCTTTTTGGTCGTGTCGACGATTTCCGAGGCAGGCGGCGGCGTGGGCTGCGCGGCGGGCGCGGCGGGGTCGGGCAGATCCGGCAGGGGGGGATTATTCAGGCTCAGCCCCAAATCGAGAGGCGTGAGTTGCGGCGGCAGGACGGCATTGGTCTGCGTGATGAGGGGAGCGGGGGGCGGCACGCTCTTCTGAAGATAGGCGCAGCCTGATAACGCCGGTAGAAGCAGCGTTGCGGCCATGGATCGCAGGCAAGAAAAACGCCTTGTCATAGGCCGGACCCTTCGGAAGTGAAGGCCGGAGCCGAGGTTGTCTTATCCAACTGAGAACCGCGCAGTTTGCCCTCCGCTGAAGCCAGCAGAGGAAGTTTCAAGGTAAAGGTGCTGCCTATAGTTTTGTTCCGATTGTACGTCAATGCTGCCGTTATGTAGCTGAATGATACGGTAAGTCATGGCCAGGCCAATACCACTTCCGTCTTTTCGGGTGGTGAAGTAGAGGTCAAAGATCTTGTTCCGTATGTCGGGCGGGATGCCGCTGCCGCTGTCGGCTATCTCGATGGCGGCCATCCGGCCTTCCTCGCGCAGGCTAACGTGCAGCTCTCCGCCCTGGGCCATGGACTGGGCGCCATTCAGCACCACATTCAGGATCGCCTGCTTGATGAGATCGGCATCGACTTTGGCGATCAGGGGCCGCTCCGGCATATGGGGCGCCACGTGTACGTTATGGGTTTCCAGCTCGGCCGAGGCCAGCATGAGGACCCCGGAGACGACGCGGCGCAGGTCCTGTTCCTTGAGCTGAAGCTCGACCGGGCGGGAGAAGTCGACCAGGGTCTGGACGACGCGGTCGAGGCGCTGGATCTCGCTCTCGATGATCTCCAGGTGGCGCATGGCGCGCGCGTCGGGGCCGGAGAGCTTGTTGCGAAGCAATTCCAGGTGCACCACGATGGCGTTGATGGGGTTCTTGACCTCGTGGCCGACGCCGGAGGTCAGGCGGCCGATGGCGGCGAGGCGGCGGGAGAGCTCGAGCTCGCTCTCCAACTCGCGGACGGATTCGAGGTCATGGAGGGTCAGCAGGGCGCCCAGGGAGGCGCCAGGGGCCGACTCCTGATCTGACGACAAAATCCAGCGAGACCTGGACGCGGCGGCCGGTTTCGGTTTCGATCTCCTCCTGATCGAGCGCGCGGCCGGTATCGAAGGCGTCGCGCACGAGGCGGCCGAGCTTTGTCTCCAGGGTAAAGATGCCGCTAAGTGAATTGCCGAAGAGATGGCTGCGCGGGATGCCGAGGAAGCGCTCGACGGAATCGGAGACCAGGGCGGCACGGCCTTCCGCGGTAAAGAGCAGGATGCCGTCCTGCAGGTTGGACATGATGGAGTCGAGGTTCTCCTTCATGGCGGAGAAGACCTCTTCCACGTTGCGCATGCGGCGGCCGATGCGCTCGATCTTGTCCGAGACCTGGACGACCGTGTCCTCGGTGGAGGGACCGATGAGGGCAGAGGGGCGGATGAGCCGCCCTTCCCTGGGGGCGGGTGGTTCGGCCGGTTCGGCCGGCGGAGGCCTCGAAGGCATCCTGCTCGAAGCCTGCGTGCTCCAGGGTATCGAGGCGCAGGTTGATCTGCTCGATGGGCTGGAGAGCGAGGTTGGCGAGGAGAGCCGCGATGATCAGCGAGGACAGGATGGCGATACCGGTGAAGGTGAGCGAAGCCCAGATCCAGGGTGCGAAGACGTTGCGCAGGAAGGTGGTACGGATGCCGACCCGTATGGTGAGAAACGGCACTTTATGGCCAGGGGTGACCTCCCGTTCCAGCGGCAGGACGATGTTGAAGTTGCGCGGCGGCCCGAAGACGGCCCGCATAGTGGTGATGACGCCGGCGTGCTGGAGCACGGCATAGTCTTCCCGCTCCGGCAGGGCGACGTTGTCCTGGGTGGGATCGGTGCTCAGCAGCGCCTTGCCGTCGCGGTCGGCGATGGCGACATCGAAGACGGTCGGGGCGTAGCGATTGACCGAGCTGAGCAGCCCGTTCAGGCCCTCATCATGCTGCAGGACCTCGGAAACGGCAGAGCGCATAGCCGCTGGGTCATTGGGGTCAATCGGGCGGCCGCGCATGCCGTTGGTGACGGCAAGCTGGGTGCTGTAGAGGATCTGCCGGGCCACCATATCGTTGGCGGTATAGGACTGGCTGATGCGCTGGGCGAGGAGTTGCTCCAGGAAGAGCCAGGACAAAACCGTCACCACCAGAAAGACAAGTCCGGTGATGGCGAGCACTAGTTTTGTCTTCAGGCGCATGGGGGCTCAGGCTATGGTACCCGTTGCGGTTGCGACCCCTGAAACAGGAAACTCAGCCTCGGGGGTGGCGAGCTTGAGTAGTTTTCCTGCAGAAGGCGTCCCGAACGAGGGCCTGAGCGGGTTGTAACTCTTGAGGGACCGCAAGGCAATACAACGGTCGAGCTAATTCTGCAGGAATCTTACGTTTACAGCCCTTGGGGGCCGCTTATAAAAACTATCTGTGGTTCCAGGTTGCCGGGTGAGAGCTGTTACAAAGCCTTACACCTTTATGAAAACGGTTATACGCGCTCTTCGACGCTTTCGCTGGCGGCAAATGAGGCGCTGCCGTACTCCTTGAGCTTGTTATGCAGCGTTTTCAGGCTGATGCCAAGGATCTCCGCGGCCCGGGTCTTGTTGTTGCGTGTGGATTCGAGGGTCTTGAGAATGAGCAGACGCTCCGCCTCATCGACCGTAGCGCCCACCTCGACCTGGACGGAATTTGCGTTGGCGGCATCGTCCGCGCTGGGACGCATGACCCGCTCGCCGAAGCCGGGGGGCAGATGGCGCGACTCGAGCTGGCCTTCGCCGCAGAGGATGACCGCTCGCTCGATGGTGTTGCGGAGCTCGCGGACATTGCCCGGCCAGTCGTGGCTCATCAGGCGGGCGAGCATCTCCTTGTCGACGCCGGTGACGGCCCGCTCGTGCTTCTCGTTCATATCGGCCAGGATGGATTCCAGGATGGCCGGGATGTCTTCCTTATGCTCCCGCAGCGGTGGCATATGGATATTGAAGACGTTAAGGCGATAGAAGAGGTCGGCACGAAGGTGGCCGTCATCCACGGCCTCGCGGGGATCCTTGTTGGTGGCTGCAAGGACGCGTACGTTGGTCGTCTTCTCGATCTTCGCGCCCAGTCGGCGGAGCTTGCGCTCCTCGATGACGCGCAGCAGCTTGGCCTGGGTGCCGACGGGCATTTCGCCGATCTCGTCGAGCAGAAGCGTGCCTTCCTCAGCCAGCTCGAAGCAGCCGGGGCTGCGCTCGATGGCGCCGGTGAAGGCGCCTTTCTCGTAGCCGAAGATTTCGGCTTCAATCAGCGTCTCCGGGATAGCGGCGCAGTTGACCGCAACGAAGGGCTTGGCCTTGCGCGGGCTCAGCTCATGCAGCGTACGCGCCACCACCTCCTTGCCGGTGCCGCTCTCGCCGGTGATCAGGACCGAGACGGTGGAAGGCGCGACACGCTCGATGAGCGCGAAGATGTCCTGCATCTTTTTGGAGGAGCCGACGAGGGAACCGAGGACGCCCTTTTCGCGCAGCTTGCGGCGGGTGAAATCGAGCTCCTGCTCGGTCTCGCGCATACGCGAGGCGTTGGCCAGGATCATCTTGAGGCGTGTGGGATCGACGGGCTTCTGGATGAAGTCGTACGCGCCCAGCTTCATGGCCTCAACGGCGCGGTCGATGGAGCCCTGCGCCGTGAGCAGGATGACGCACTGCTTATCGGCGAGTTCTGTGAGCCGGTTCAGCAGCTCGATGCCATCCATCCGCGGCATCTTCATATCCGTAACCACGATGCCCGGCTGCCAGGCCATCACCTTGTCGAGCGCTTCGGCGCCGTCGCGGGCGGTCTCCGTGCGATATCCCCAGCCGGACACTAGTTCAGCAAGCCCCATCAATGCATGGAGCTCGTCTTCTACAATCAGTACCTTCTCACCTGCCATTACTTACTACTCTTTTCTAGAAAATAGTGTCTCGTTTGTATCATGAAAAATCTCGCCTGGTTACCATTGGAATACGTGTAAAGCGGGGCCCTTTCCGAAATGGGTCAAACCTATGGGGCGGCGGATACATCCTTCTTTCTATCTATGTTAGACCTTGAAGTCGCTCCCGAGGAGCTGAAGGCGATGCTCACGGCCGAAAGCGTGCCTTTTCTGCTGGATGTGCGCGAGCTATGGGAGATAACTTCAGTAGGTTTTCCCGGTGCCCACTCGATGCCGATGGGAGAGGTCCCGGCGCGGGCCCACAACGAACTGGACCCGGATGGCCGTATTGTCGTGATCTGCCATCATGGGGTGCGCTCGCTGAATGTGGCTAACTGGCTGCGGAACCAGGGATTTGAGCAGGCGCAGTCGCTGCGCGGCGGCATCGATGCCTGGGCGCGGGATGTGGATTCCGGCGTAGCCCGGTATTGAGGTGCACGCCATTCGAAACTCCGACTTCCTTTCCTGACGATCTATTCATTGACGAGGATGTGCCCTGGAACTCTCGCGGCCTCGGCTATGATCTCTCGGGCGAGATAACTATTCGTCCTGGCCGAGTGGAGGATTCGTGCGTTTTGAACGTTTGAAGTGGGTGGCTTGCGGTGTGGTGCTGCTGGCGGCCTGGCCGACAGTCGTTGCGCAGAGCGCGAGCAGCGTATGGACGGTGAAGCCGGAGTGGGTGAGGGCGCACGAGGAATTTCTGGCCAGCGATGCCATGCAGGGCCGGGGCAGCGCGACCCACGACGAGGAAGTGACCGCAACCTACGTAGCGAGCGAGTTTCTCAGCTATGGACTGAAGACCGCGCCGGGGATGACCGGGTATATCCAGCGGGCGGAAGTGGCGCAGCCGGTGCTGGATGGCCATGCATCGATCAGCGCGGGAAACGCCACACTGGCGGAAGGAAGCGACTTCCACCTGATGCTTGCCAGCGGAGAAACGGCGAGTGGGCCGCTGCTTCGCGTCGCGGCGGAGGGGATCGCGCAGGCGAAGGTGCCGCGGGGAGCGATCGTGCTGCTGGAGCACCTGCCCGCGGACAAGCCGGCTATGCAGATGATGCGGGCACTGCGCCGCTCGGGCGCCGCGGCCATGCTGGTCGAAGAGGATGCGTCGACGCGGAAGTACCTGGAGAGCAACGGAGGCGAGGCGCGCGTTCCGATCCATCTGGTGGATGGGCCGGTACGACATCGCGTGTCGATCGCGGTGTTGACACCAGCAGCGATTGCGGAAGCTGCAGACTGTTAAGGATGGCGAGACGGTATCGCTGACCGTCCACGCGGCTCCGCAGACGGCGCCGCGCTTTACCTACAACGCGATTGGCTATCTGCCGGGAAGCGATCCGAACGCGGGAACCATCCTGCTGTCGGCGCATCTCGACCACCTGGGCGTGAAGCCGCAGGCGAGCGGAGATGGAATCTACAATGGAGCCAATGACGATGCGGCGGGCACGACGGCGGTACTGGAGTTGGCTCATGCGCTAGCCAGCGGGCCGCAACTCAAGCGCAGCGTCCTGTTCGTCTGCTACGGCAGCGAGGAGGCCGGCGAGCTGGGATCGACATATTTCGGCGAACACCCGCCGGTGCCGCTGAAGGACCTGGTGGCGAATCTGGAGTTCGAGATGATCGGCAACCAGGACCCGAAGATGCCCAAGGGCGTGCTGCTTCTGACGGGCTGGGAGCGGTCGAACCTGGGGCCGGCACTGAAGGAACATGGGGCGCTGCTGGGGGCCGATCCGTATCCGGAGCAGCGCTATTTTGAGCGATCGGACAATTACGCGCTGGCACTCAAGGGGGTGGTGGCGCATACAGCGGCAGGCTGGGGCACGGTGCCTACGTATCATCAGCCCGACGACGATCTGGCCCATCTGGACATTCCGTTCATGACGGCGGCGATCCAGTCTCTGGTGGCGCCGGTGCGCTGGCTGGCAGACAGCGACTTCGTTCCCAAGTGGAATGCGGGTGGGGAGCCGAAGGCAGCGGAGTAGCAGGGGGGCGCAGAGGAGGAGCGATCTGTGATCACGCGGCTGCTTTGTTAGACTTTTGAAGTTGCCCCTCGGCGGCGTTCGGTAGCCAATTGCGGCCGGGGTCTGAAATTCGCAAACCAAACCCATCCATGAGCAATTGGATCAGCATGATTGGCGGGGCGACCGGCGAGCCGATTCCGGTAGACCGCCGCCCGAAGTTGAACGACCGCTTGCGGCACCAGATCACAAGGAGCGATATGACGGAGATTGCGCAGATACATGCGCGGGAGATTCTTGACTCACGCGGAAACCCGACAGTAGAGGCGGACGTGGTGCTGGAGGGCGGCGCGAGTGGCCGTGCCGCGGTGCCGAGCGGCGCCTCGACGGGCGAGCACGAAGCAGTGGAGCTGCGCGACGGGGACAAGTCGCACTACCTGGGCAAGGGCGTGCTGCAGGCAGTGGAGAACGTGGAGAGCATCCTGGCGCCGGAGCTGACAGGCATGGATGCAGGCAACCAGCGGCTGATCGACGCAACGATGATTTCGCTGGACGGAACGGAGAACAAGAGCCGGATCGGCGCGAACGCGATCCTTGCGGTATCGATGGCGTGCGCGCGCGCGTCGGCCGCGGCGGTGAAGCTGCCGCTCTACCGCTACCTGGGCGGCGTGAATGCGTGCATCCTGCCGACGCCGATGATGAACATCATCAACGGCGGCGCGCATGCGGACAACAACGTGGACTTTCAGGAGTTCATGGTGATGCCGGTGGGCGCCGAGCGCTTCTCCGACGCGCTGCGCTGGGGCGTGGAGGTCTTCCACACGCTGAAGGGCGTGTTGAAGAAGAAGGGCTACAACACCGCCGTGGGCGACGAGGGCGGGTTTGCGCCGTCGCTGAAGTCGAATGTCGAGGCGATCGAGGTCATTCTCGAAGCCATCGAGCAGGCAGGCTTCAAGGCGGGCGAGGACATTGCGCTGGCGCTCGATCCCGCCTCGAGTGAATTTTTCGACAAATCGAGCGGCAATTACGTCTTCAAGAAGTCGGACAAGAGCGAGAAGACGAGCGAGGAGATGGTGAACTTCTATAGCGACTGGGTGCGGCAGTACCCGATTATCTCTATCGAAGATGGCCTTGCGGAGGACGACTGGAAGGGCTGGCAACTGCTGACCGAGAAGCTGGGCGGCCGTGTGCAGCTTGTCGGGGACGATCTGTTCGTTACGAATACGGACCGTCTGCAGAAGGGAATCGACGAAGGGGTGGCCAATTCGATCCTGATCAAGGTCAACCAGATTGGCACTGTGAGCGAGACGCTGGAGGCGATCGAACTGGGCCGGCGGTATGGCTACACGTCGGTCATTTCACACCGCAGCGGCGAGACGGAAGACACGTTTATCGCTGACCTGGCGGTGGCGACCGGAGTGGGCCAGATCAAGACCGGTTCGGCTTCGCGCACGGACAGAATTGCCAAGTACAACCAGCTACTGCGGATCGAAGAGGAACTGGGACAGGCGGCAGAGTTCCTCGGCATCGAGTCTGTGAATTGTGATTAAACGAATAGTTACGCGCGCGGTGCGACGCACTGCGCAGGAAAGAGTGTTCTGATGAAGTTTGTTTCCACCGTAGTATGCGGAGCCCTGCTGATATTGCCGTGCGCGGCAAGCAGCGCCTTTGCGCAGAGCAGCACGACACCCAGCGGCGCGGCCGCCAAGGCCCAGACGCAGCCGAGCGGATCCACTGCGACATCACCGTCGAACCGCAAGATCGGTTCGCTGATGCCGGGGCAGACCGCACCACCCGAACATCCGATCACGCTGGCGCAGACGCGTGAGTTGCTGGACCTGATGAATTACAAGAAGATCGAAGACAGCAACTGGTCGCAGATGATTTCGATGAACCGCCAGGCTGCGCCTTTCATTCCGGAGGATGTGTGGACCGACGTGCAGTCGAACGTCAGCAGCATCGACTATCCCGCGCTGATGCAGCCGATCTATGCGAAGTATCTTTCGCAGGAGGACGCGGAGAAGGCGCTGGTGTTCTATCGCACACCGGCGGGCAAGCGTGTGCTGCAGTCCATGCCGCCGCTGCTGGGCGAGAGCGTAGCGGCATCGCAGCAGAAGGGCCGCCAGCTTGGCCGCGAGGCGATCGAAAAGCATCGGCCGGAGATCGAAGCGGCGCAGAAGAAGTATCAGGAAGAGCATCCGCCGCAGGGCGCGCAGGGTAACGGAAGCGCGGCTCCTGGGCAGTCAGCACCGGGGCAGTCCGCGTCGCCCTCCACAACGCCGGCGCCGGCTACTCCTCCGCCATCCACCACAAAGCCGCAGCGCTAACCAAGAACGCGTTACGCAGCTTCGGGCCGCCGTGAGCTTCTGCTCAAGGCGGCCCGAAGTTTTTGCGGCCACGCCGGATCCATGCAGGGCCGCTCGATGAGTACGAAATAGAGCGACCGAGAAGGCGAGGATGCAGGGCAGGATGAGCACGCTCTGCACCAGGAAGTCGCCCAGCAGGTCGTGGGTGAGAAGCAGATGGCGGCTGGCTTTAAAGACCAGAGCGATGATGAAGAAGTGCCAGAGATAAATGGAGTAGCACATGCCGCCGATGATGGCGAGCCATTCGATGGTGAGGAGGCGGTGGAGGAGCACGCCGCGAAATGCGCCGACGAATGCGAGGGCGATCAGAAGCGGTTCCACAACATAGAGCGGGCCATGGCCGGTGAAGAGCAGGATGTACCACGCGGCGCCGCTGACCACGTCCCAGATCCATGACGGCCGCCATGAGGGCATCTCGGTGACGTAAATGTCACTGAGCAGCATGCCGGCAAGGAAGTATTGCAGCAGCCAGCCGATGGTTGCCCAGAAATGAGATTGGCCGCTGATCCTGCCGAAGACGAAGACATCGAGGGCCACAGGGATCGCTATCGAGATCGCGGCCAGTGCGCTGCGCCGGAGCCAGCGATTGCGCACAAGAAAGATAAGCGTGAGCAGCGGCACTAGAAGATAGAACTGCACCTCGATTTCGAGTGTCCAGGCTACGGGACTGATGACCCCGCCGTTGGGGAAGAAAAAACGGTGCAGATAGACCGCGCTTGCCGCGAAGTGGGGAAATACTTCGCGTACCGGAAGGTGGGCATAAAGCACGATGGAGATGGCGCAGACGGCGATGTTGATGAGATAGGGCGGCTCCAGGCGGGTGAGCCGCCGAAGATAGTAACTGCGCAGCGAAGGGCGGGCGTGGCCGAGTAGATAGTGGCGGGCGAAGGGCCGTCCGAGAATAAAGCCGCTGATGACGAAAAAGATGCGCACGCCGATGTCGCCGCGTCCGAAAAACGCGAACAGGCCCGCGTACCAGTCCTGCGTCGTGAACGTGACGTGGCTTTTCGCACTGACCTGCGCGCCGAGGTGAAAGAGCACAACCAGCGCGATCGCGATGAAGCGCAGCCCATCGATCTCCGGAATCCAGGACGAGCCGGAGGTGATCCGTCGCAGGCTCCAGGAGCGATGCTCGGTGGCGTGGCGGGGCGTGTCAACTGCAGGCTGCATCCGTCACACTACTGTACTATCTGGACTGAGAACGCTATGCGCTCAGTGACTGCGAAGAGAGCAGCATAGGGCAATTGAACCAGAGGCCGTGGCGCCAGCACCGGCTACTCCTCCACCGTCCATCGCAAAACCGCAGCGCTGACGAATGCTTTACGCAGCTTCGGGCCGCCGTGAGCTTCTGCTCAAGGCGGCCCAAAGTTTTTGCGGCCACTCCGGATCCATGCAGGTAGCTTGATGATCACGAAATGTGCGAGCGGGTGTTGATCAGGCTGGGGTGCAGAAAAGGAAGGGCCACAAAGGAATCGCGATGACCGTGCCGTACTGACACTTGCGGCAGGAGTATGTCCGGGAACATCGAACTTTCTTATGCCGGTTGCGCGTGCTGAGGTGGTCGAGGCAAAGGAGAGGTGATCCCCAGCACAAAACCTCGATGCGGGTTAGCGCACTTTTCAGGAGGATAATAATCGATATGCTCAATCGCCGCCGGCTTGGAATTGCCTTGATCATCTTCGGGCTTCTTTTTCTGCGAGTTCTCCTTTGGCATACCGCTGCGACTAACTACGATCTTGAGCACGGCTACTTTGGTTGGCTTGCCACCATCACCGCTGGCCGTTGGAGTGCGATGCGTGTGCCGGTCGGGGATTATTTCCCAGCCTATTACGACATGCTCGCACTAGCTTCTTACGCAAGCGGGTACTTGTCGCCCATCTCGGTTATCAAACTCGTGCCGTTCGTCTTTGACATCATCGCTGCAATCGTCGCCTACTTTTTTGTGGGTGAGTTGGCGGGCAGCGGTTCATTGGCACAGAAGATTGCGCCCCTTTGTATCCTGGCCGGTCCCACTGTGATTCTGAACGGTTCCGTCTGGGGTCAGTGTGACATCATCTATACCGTCTTTCTTCTGCTAACGGTCTTGGCGTTAATGGTGGGCAGCGGAGCGTGGACCGTTCTGGCATTTGGCTTTGCTTTGGCCTTCAAGCTCCAGGCTGTCTTTCTCTGCCCGTTTTTGTTGGCGATGTTCCTACAGAAGCGCATTCGCTGGAAGCATGCTCTTTTGTTACCGGTCGGTTGGGCGGTCGCCATGATCCCGCCGCTGCTGAATGGTGCCCATTGGGTTGACTATTTCAACCTTCCAGCCCAACAAGGCCAGGAGGGGATGGTTCTTTTCAGCAATATCGGCAATCTATGGGCACTTACCAAGCCATTTCACTTAAACAACCACGACGGCACGATAGTGGGAATCATTCTCAGCATCGTGGTTGGTTTGGTGATTGCCGTCTTCGGTTCTCATACGGCATTCCTTACGCGGCTCGGCACCGCAACCTTAGCAGCAGTTTCTCTTGCGGTTATGCCCTATGTAATGCCGGAAATGCATGACCGTTATTTCTTTCCGGCAGAGATCCTACTGTGCTTGTTGGCATGCGTAACTCGTGACGCCATTTTGCCGGCAGTCTTGTTATTGTGCGGCGTCACTCATCGAGTACGCTTGTTATTTCGATCTTGCTTTACGCCACATCATCATGAGTCCCATCGCTTTTCTATTCAACACCGCAGCTATCGTGCTTCTTTTGAAAATTGTCTACGCGTTGTCCAGATCGCACGAAAATACCGAAACAATGCAGCCCGTTGAAATTCATAACTGACACCAAACAAAAACCCGGCCGATAGTCTGGGCGGCTTTTCTCATTACATTTAAAGCAGAGACGAAAGGATTCATGAAGGGAAGCAAGATGCAACGACCGCTGGTGCTGGCGATTCTGGATGGGTGGGGATATCGCGCGGAGCGCGAAGCCAATGCAATCGCCCAGGCACGCAAACCGAATTACGACCGGCTGCTGCGCGAGTATCCGAACACGCTGCTGCATGCTTCGGACCATTTTGTCGGGCTGCCGGACGGGCAGATGGGCAACAGCGAGGTGGGTCACCTGAACATCGGCGCGGGTCGCGTGGTCTCGATGGATATCACGCGCATCGACGCGATGATTGCGAACGGCAGCTTCTACGAGCATCCGGAGATCGTGCGGGCGATTGACCGCGCGTGCGAGGGCGGGAGGCAACTGCATCTGCTGGGCCTGCTGTCGGATGGCGGCGTGCACTCGCAGCAGGCGCATCTGCATGCGCTGCTGCGGACGGCGAAGATGCGCGGAGCAGAGCGTGTGTACGTGCACGCGTTTCTGGATGGGCGTGACACGCTGCCGACCAGCGGCGCCGGATACCTGGAGAGACTCGAGCGCGCGATCGAGGAGATCGGCGTGGGCAAGCTGGCGACGGTGAGCGGCCGCTACTATGCCATGGACCGCGACCGGCGCTGGGAACGCGAACGGCTTACGTTCGACGCCATGGTAAAGGGTACGGCTGAGGGCGGCTTACATCGCGATGCGGTTGCGCGCGTGAAAGAGAGCTACAGCCAGGGAGTGACGGATGAGTTCGTTGTCCCGTTTGTCGTGACCGATGCCTCGGGAGCGCCGGTGGCGCGGGTGCGCGATGAGGACTCGTGCATCTGCTTTAACTATCGCGCTGATCGCGTGCGGCAGATCACGCGCGTGCTGGCGCGGGAGAGCGGATTGACGGCCGAGGGCGGGCGCGAGCTGCCGGGGGCGGAGGACCTGGACAAGACGATTCCGCGGACCGAGCTGCCGAAGAAGCTGCATTACCTGTCGATGACGCAGTACGACAAGCTCTTCAAAGTACCGATGATTCTGCTGCCGGAGTCGATGGAGAACCTGCTGGCGAACCGGCTGGCCGGGGCACAACTGCGCAACCTGCGCGTGGCGGAGACGGAGAAGTACGCGCACGTCACATATTTCTTTAACGGCGGCATCGAGAAGGAGTTTCCGGGTGAAGACCGGCAGATGGTGCCGTCGCAGAAGGTGGCGACCTACGATCTGGCTCCGGAGATGAGCGCGCAGGGCATTGCGGATCTTGTCACCAAGGCAGTGGCAGATACGGCGTTTCAACTGGTCGTGGTGAACTTTGCCAATGCCGACATGGTGGGCCACTCCGGCAAGCTGGAGCCGACAATTCGCGGCGTGGAGACGGTGGACGCGTGCCTGGGGCAGATCTATACGGCGCTGCGGCAGGCGGGCGCCTCAATGCTGATCACGGCAGACCACGGCAACGCGGAATTGCTGGTAGACCCGGTGAGCGGCGGTCCGCACACGGCGCACACGACCAATCCTGTGCCGTTTGTGCTGGTGAGCGAGGACGCTGTGCAGTACCGGCTGCGCCAGGGCGGCTCGCTCAGGGACATTTCGCCTACCGTGCTATCGATGCTGGGCCTGGAGCAGCCGGCGGAGATGAGCGGCGCGGATTTGCGCGTGAAGTTGTAGCTTGAGCGGCGAAGTGGAGAGATGACGAAGCTTCGGAGCGCGATCCAGTCGAGATGACGAGCCGTTATCAGAAACGGCTCATCGTCCCTTGGACTTTGCAGCACTGAGCTCGCGGCGAAAAGCGGCGAGCGTGTGTTCCCTCAATTTGCCCGTCGGCAGGTCGCGGCGTTCGAGTGCCTGCTCAAGGCGGCGCACGGGATCGGCGGAACCATCCTGCTTCGCAGCCAGCGGCCAGGGCTTGCAATCGATCAGCGTTGGTCCGACGCCGCGCCGAGCGCGCTGGATGGCCTCCTGCGCGACGCGATAGATGGCGATCACATCGTTGCCATCGACCGGGATGCCGTAAAGGCCGAGCGGCTCGGTGTGCCGCGCGCTGCTGACGTCAGCGTCGACTGCAGTTTCGATCATGAACACGATCCCCAGCTTGTGCTGCGCAGCGTAGGCCAGAGCGGGCCGCAATGCGTCGAGAGAAGCGATGCCGGGACCGCTGAAGGCCAGCGTGATCCCGCTTGAGCCCTGGCGCGCCATGGCGTAGCCGGTTGCGATGGCAAAGCGGGCTTCCGTCGTGGGCGCAGACGTTAGCACACCGGGAAGCGGGCGGGCGGCCATTATGCGACGCAGCGCGTGGCCGCGCGCCAGTGCGGCGAGCCGGTCACCTGCCACGGGCATCACGGCGTCGCCGTCGTTGAGATGTGTGACCGTTCCGGTGACGATTGCCTCACGTGCGACCAGAGGCGCGGAAGGCGTCTTGATACGGTTTCGTTCACGCAGCAGACGGGTGCGAAGCAGCGTGACGTAGAGCTTCCGGAGCTGTTCGTTGGAGATGAGGGGAGCAGGTGCGGCGGCGGCCGCGCTGGGCCTTGGCATGTTCAGCAGTGGTCCTTGAATGGGAAGAACGAATGAGTTGGCTGCAGACGATTGTAGAGCACCTTTCGCGGCGGTCGTGTGGGTGGCCGACGCGAAGGTGCCGTGCGTGGAGATGCGATCTTGCGAAGCGCTCCGGCTCCGATCCCGTTCGCGCGCAGCTTTTGTGAAACGGTCAGGGTGCCACAGCTGGTTCGAACGTGCAACGTGGGCTTTTCAACAGAAATGTGCATAAGCCTGTGCACAAGAGCGCCGAGTGCGCGGTTCATGCAGTGTTTATCAACGGTTGCACGGCATGCACTACTTTCGTTGCAGCATCGTCGCGAAGAAAAATCCTTCGTGCGAAGTGTCGCCAATCGTTGTCACGCGAGCGGCTTAGGTGGAGTAATCGGCGTTGATCGAGACGTACTCGCGGGTGAGGTCGCAGGTCCAGAAGCGGCAGGCGCCGCTGCCGAGGCCGAGGTCGATGTGGACCGCGAATTCGGGCTGGCTGAGATAGCGGTGTGCTGCAGCTTCGTCGAAGCCGGCCGAGCGGCCGCCGCGGTCGCAGATGAGGAGATCGCCCAGGTGGATGGCGATGCGCGCGGGATCGACCTGCGCGCCGGAGTAGCCGGCGGCGGCGATGAGCCGGCCCCAGTTCGGATCGCTGCCCGCCCACGCGGTTTTTACCAGGGGCGAGTGTGCGATGGCCTTGGCGACGCGGAGCGCATCCGCGTCGGAGGCCGCGCCGCGAATATTCAGCTCAACCAGGTGGGTGGCGCCTTCGCCGTCAGCGACGATCTGCTTTGCCAGCGAGGTGCAGACCTCCGCAAGTGCGGTTGCGAAGGTGCTGGAGTTGCGCTCGGTGAGGGTCGCTCCAGACGCGCCGCTGGCGAGCAGCAACACGGTGTCGTTGGTGGAGGTGTCGCCGTCGATGGAAATGCGGTTGAAGCTAGTCTCGGCGGCTTCTTCAAGCAGGTGCTGGAGCAGCGCGGGCTCCGCGGCGGCATCGCTGCAGAGATAGACCAGCATGGTGGCGTGCGGCGCCGCGGCGAGCTGGGGATGGATCATGCCTGCGCCCTTCGCGATGCCGGCGATGCGTACCGCTGAGCCGTTGACCTCGACGGTGGCGAATGCGGTCTTGGGCTTGGTATCGGTGGTCATGATGGCGCCGGTGACGGCGGCGAAGTGCTCCTCGGTGTCGCCAAGCGCCTTGCGCAGCGCAGGCAGTGCCGCGCGGACCTTTTCAACCGGCAGGGGCACGCCGATGATGCCGGTCGATGACGGAAAGACGGCTTCCGGCGTGCAGCCGAATACCTCGGCAGCAGCGGCGCAACATTGTTCTGCAGCGGCGATGCCCACATCGCCGGTCGCGCAGTTGGCATTGCCGGCGTTGATGAGCACGGTGTGGACGCGGCCGGCGTTGGCGGCCAGATGACGACGGTCGATGAGAAGCGGCGCGGCCTGAATTTTGTTCGTGGTGTAGAGGGCAGCGGCGGTTGCCGTCTCCGGCGCGACGATGGCGGAGAGATCGGAGCGACCGCTGGCCTTGATGCCTGCGCGCACGGCTCCCCAGAGAAATCCACGGGGCAAGGAGGAAGTTGTGTCCATGAAGCTTTTACTCTAACAAGTGCACGTCAAAGGCAGGCAAGTGAACAAACAAAGCGGGCAGGAATGAAACAGCCAGAAGACGAAGCGACGCAGTGGTTCGCAGAGTTGCGGGATGTGCACGTTGCACGCGGGGAAGCCGTGGTGCTCCACGGGATCAACCTCGCAATCGGTCGAGGCGAGCATGCGGTGATCCTGGGGCCGAATGGATGCGGCAAGTCGAGTCTGATCAAGGTGCTGACCTGCGAGTGCTATCCGCTAGCGCGCGAAGGCTCGTCCGTGAAGATCTTTGGACGCGAGCGTTGGGTTGTGGAGGATCTGCGCAAGCGGCTCGGTGTTGTGTCCACGGACATGCCGGGGCCGAGCACCGCGCACACGCCGGGGAGAGACGCGGTGGTGTCAGGATTTTTTGCCAGCTCGACCTTGTGGCCACACCTGGTGGTCACCGAGACCATGCGCGAGCGCGCAGCGGAGGCGATGGAACTGATGGAGGCAACGCATCTTGCCGCGAAGCCGGTGGGCGAGATGTCCGCGGGCGAGTCGCGGCGCATCATGATTGCGCGTGCGCTAGTGCACCGGCCGGAGATGCTGCTGCTGGACGAGCCATCGAATGCGCTGGACCTGCGCGCACAACGCGAGCTGCGCGAGACGCTACGGCGGCTGTCGCAGCAGGGAACTGGGCTCCTGCTGGTGACGCATCACCTGCCCGATGTGCTGCCGGAGATCGATCGCGTGATCCTGATGCGCGAAGGGCGCATCGTAGGAGATGGAGCGAAGCGTGATCTGCTGACGGCGGAACGGCTGGGGTGGTTGTTCGGCAGGCCCCTGGACGTGGTGGAGCGCGACGAATATTTTCACGCGCTGGCATGAGGGGTCTCTACTCGTCGCGCAGGATGACTGCGGGATCGATGCGCATCGCGCGCCAGACCGGCAGACCGCTCGCCACTGCGGCGATGGCGGCGACCGCGAGCAGGGCGGCGCTGAACGAGACCGCGTCTGATGGGCGGACGCCGTAGAGCGCAGACGCGACCAGTCGGCTGAGCAGAATGCAAATCAGCACGCCTGCGGCAGCGCCGGGCAGCACGATGCGGAGGAGATCGCGCAGCAGCAGCGAGGCGACGCTGCTGCGTTGCGCTCCGACGGCGATGCGGATGCCGAATTCGCGGGCGCGCTGACTGGCGTCATAGGCGAGCAGACCGTACAGTCCGGTGGCCGCCATCAGGATGGAGACAGTGGAGAAGACGGCGGCGAGCACGGCGAGCAGGCGCTCCTGCCATAGCGATTCGGAGACTTGCTGCTGCATGGTGACGATCTCGGAGAAGGGCAGGCGCGGATCGAGTTGCGCGAGCGTGTTGCGCACGGCGGCGATGATCTGCTCGGGCGGGCCTGCGGTGCGCACGTAGAGGTAGTCGGTTCCTTCATAGGTGCGCAGTTGCATGGGCGAGTAGTAGATGGGCAGCAGAGGCTCACGGAGCGAGCGGTACTTCGAATCGCCCACGACGCCGACGATGCGGTGGTCGGCCTTTGTCGATTCGCCTGGGCGTCCGTTGCCGAATGTCTTGCCGATGGGATTTCGCCCGGGGAAGAAGGTGCGGGCGAAGGCTTCGTTGATGACGACAGGCGCAGGGGTTTTCGCATCGGCATCGGTTGGCGTGAAGCCGCGGCCATTCAGGATGGGCATGCTCATGGTCTCAAAGAAGTCGCTGGAGACTTGATTGAGGCTGGTGTTGAGAAATGCGCTGGAGGAAAAGGTCTGGCCGAGCAGTGCGACGGTGGTTTTGAAGCCAATGCGTTTCATGACAGCCGCGCCGGCGAAGCTCGCGCTGCGCACCGCGGGCAGCTGCCGGACGCGCTGGAGCAGATCTTCGGGAAGATCGGGAGGATACGTGGAGGCGATGTGCGCGTTCGGGCCTGCTGCTTCGGGAACGAGGGAGAAGCTGACGAGATGATCCACGTCGAAGCCGGGATAGGTGTGGCGCAATGCGGAGAAGGTGCGGAACATTAGGCCGGTTTCGACGAGCAGCACGAGCGTGAGGGCTGTCTGCAGGACGAGCAGCGCCCGGCTGAGGCGGCTGTAGCGGCTGGTGGATGTGCCGCGGCGCAGCGCGTGCTGCGGCATGGCGCGCGAGGTGAGCCATGCGGGAACTGTGCCGAAGAGCAGGCTGAGCAGCAGTGCCAGGCCGAAGGCAACGAGCGCGATGGTGGGGTTCGGCGCGAGCGAAACGGGATTCGCGTTCGACTCAAGAGGCAGCAGGCGTGCGAAGAGCGGCGCGCCGGCGAAGGCAAGCGCGATGCCGCCGGCAGCACCGACCAGCCCGAGCGCGGCAGACTCGAGGAGAGCGGCGGTGAGCAGCCGTCTGCGGCTGGCCCCGAGCGCAATGCGGATTGCGGTGTCACGCTCGCGGCGAGCAGCGCGGGCCAGCAGCAGCCCGCCGACATTCGCGCACATCATGAGCAGGAGCGCGGCCAGGCCCCACAGCAGCATGGTGAGCGCATGGCGGAAGCCATCGCGCAGAACGAATGTGGTGCTGGTGAGCGGGACGAGCAAGCTCTGCGCGTCCTTGTCGTTCGGGTCATCGCGGAGATGGGCGGTGCGGTAGATGCCGGCGAACTCCTGCTGCGCCTGCGCGATGGTGATGCCGGGCTGCAGGCGCGCGAAGATGGCGAAGTGGCGGTCAGAGTCGGGATCGGTGAGCGATTTGTTCGAGAGCAGCGGCTGTGCGCTAAGTGGGAGCCAGACATCGGGACTTTGATCGATGCGGGTTCCGAAGAAGCTCCGCGGCATGATGCCGACAATCACGAACGGGCGGCCCTGAATGGTAAGCGTGGAGCCGAGGGCGGCCGTTGAGCTGGCAAAGGCGCGCGTCCAGAAGCGATAGCTGAGGACGACGGGAATGCCGGATGCGCCGACATGCTCGTCGGAAGGGCCGGGAGCGCGTCCCGCCGCGGCGGTTGCTCCGAGCGCGGAGAAGTAGCTGCCGGAGACCATCTGGGCGAGGATGGGACGGACTTCGTCGTGAATCGATACCGCAGCGTCGATGTCTCCCTCGACTGCGACGTCGCGCAATGAATGCATGGGGTGCATTGCGTCGTAGAGGCTGTAGGGGAACCAGTCGGTATTCGTCACCGGAGGATGGCGTTCCATGACGCGCACGAGTGTTTCCGGGTGCGGGACATGGAGCGGCCGCAGCAGGAAGCGATCGAGCGCGGCAGAGAGCAATGCCGCGGCGCCGAGGCCGAAGGAGAGCAGCAGCACGATGGTGAGATTGGCTGCTCGATTGCCGCGTGCGAACAGCAGTCTGAGAAATGGCGTCATGCGCGTCTCCGCCAGGGCGTTACAGTTCCGGTGCGTTACAGAAAAATGAAACTCGTCGTGGCCTTTTCGTTAAGAAAAGCCACACTTCGCAATTTTCCACCGTATGGATACTAATACTGACAAGGAGCGAAGACGCTCTTACTGACGCAGGATATGCCTTTTGGTCGTGCGCTCACGAAACCGGTGGTTTGGTGTTGATACACTCGCTGCGGCTATCCGGATGCCTCCCCCGGCAGGTCCTGCTTAGCTGGAATTTCTATCCGAGTCGAAGGGAAATCCAATGACATCTTCCGTTGCAGCTCCAGTCACGCCTGAACGCATCATGCAATTTGCCTGGGGCTACGTTCCTCCGCTGGTCCTTGAGGCTGCTATCCGAAATCGCGTCTTCGACGTACTCGATGGGGGCCCGAAGACTCTTTCTGAAGTCCAGACAGCTACCGGCGCATCGAGCCGCGGGCTTTCGGCGATCATGAATGCTCTCGTCGGGCTCGAATTTCTCGCCAAGGACGCGCAGGGGCGCTACTCCTTGACGGCGGAAAGCGCGGCCTTCCTGGTCAGCGGCAAGCCCAGTTTCATAGGCGGCATGATTCGCCACGGCAGCAAGGACCTGATTCCCAAATGGCTGCACTTGACCGAGATTGTGAAGAGCGGCAAACCGGAGAGATCCGTCAATGATGAAGGGACTGGCGCGGAGTTCTTCCAGAGTTTCGTAGAGGACATATTTCCGACGAGCTATCCGTCGGCGCAGGCGTTGGCGAAGGAACTGAGTTTCGGCGAAGGCGGCCAGCCGGTGCGTGTGCTGGATCTGGCGGCAGGCTCCGGAGTGTGGGGCATTGCGCTTGCGCAGAGCTCGCCGCGAGTGCGCGTGACGGCGGTGGACTGGGCCGTCGTTCTGCCGGTGACGCGCAAGACGGTCGAGAAGTTCCATCTGAGCGATCGCTTCAGCTTCGTCGAAGGAGATCTGCTCTCGGCCGACTTCGGCAAGGAGCACAACGTTGCCACATTGGGGCACATCCTGCATAGCGAAGGGGAAGCACGCAGTCGCAAGCTTCTGGCAAAGGTGTTTCAGGCGCTGGCGCCGGGTGGAACCATTGCCATCGCCGAATTTCTGGTGGATGACGACCGGAAAGGGCCGGTGAACGGGCTATTCTTCGCGGTCAACATGTTAGTAAACACGGACAACGGTGGTACGTATTCCTTCAACGAGATCAGCAGCTGGCTTGCTGACGCGGGTTTCCGCGATCCGCGCACGATTCCGGCGCCGGGCCCGTCTCCGCTGATTCTCGCCACCAAGCCATAGAGTGCTCGCTTGACTCGTAAGTGCGAGGACGATAGGTTGGACTTACACGGGAAAGGAGGATGATCCAGCGAATGAAAACTTCTGACGGTAGTTGTTCGATCACAGTACGTGAGGTGACTGAGGCTTAGGGCGTTCATGCTCTAGACCTGGCGAACCAGAAATTTTTCGCTGAGGCCCACTTCATAGCTCGCGCGGCCAGATTGGGAGGCCGGCGGGTGAAATCGAGAAGCGTGCACGCCTCAGGTCAACTCCAACAGATCACCGGGAACGGCCCGCAGCCACTATGGTGCGGGCCTTTTCTCTTTGTAGCGATAAACTGGAGCCATGGAACCACTGGTGATTGCGGGGCGTGCCTTTCAGTCGCGGCTGATTGTGGGTACGGGCAAGTACAAGGATGGCGCGGAGACGCAGCGGGCGATCGAGGCCTCCGGCGCGGAGATGGTGACGGTGGCGGTGCGGCGCGTGAACCTGGACCGCACCAAGGAGTCGCTGCTGGACTTCATCGATCCGCAGCGCTATTTCCTTCTTCCAAATACGGCAGGGTGCTACACGGCAGATGAGGCGATCCGCGCGGCGCGGCTGGGGCGCGAGGTGGGCTTGTCGGACTGGGTGAAGATCGAAGTGATCGGCGACCAGGCGACGCTCTATCCCGATGTGCAGGCTACGCTCGAAGCGACGCGCGTGCTGGTGAAGGAAGGCTTCACCGTGCTGCCGTACACCTCGGATGACATCGTGTATGCGAAACGGCTGGTGGATGCCGGCGCGGCGGCGGTGATGCCGCTGGCAGCGCCGATCGGCAGCGGCATGGGATTGCAGAACACAGCGACCCTGCGCATCCTGCGCGAGATGATCACCGAGGTGCCGCTGATCGTGGACGCGGGGATTGGCTCGGCTGCCGAGGCGGCGATGGCCATGGAGATGGGCGCGGACGCGGTGCTGATCAATTCGGCGATTGCGGGCGCGAAAAACCCGGTGCTGATGGCCGAGGCGATGCAGCATGCAGTGATGGCGGGGCGGGAGAGCTTTGTCGCGGGACGGATGCCGCGCAAGCTGTATGCGACGGCGAGCTCGCCGGTCGAGGGTATGTCGCGGGTCAGCTAAGAACCGTCACACGCACTGCCGTTTCATGGCCATGACGAGTTAGACTTCCTCCCATGCGGGTCTTCGGGATTGATTGCGGCACGGAGTGCACCGGCTACGGCGTGGTGGACGTGGACGAATCCGGCCGTGAGTCCCGGCTGCGGGCGATTGCCGCCGGCGGCATCGTTCTCTCGAAGAAAGAGCCGCTGCCGGTGCGGCTGGCGCGTGTGTACGCCGAGCTGACCGCGCTGATGACGCTGCACGATCCGGCAGTGGTCGCCATCGAGGAAGTTTTCTTCGCCGCAAATGCGAAATCCGCGCTGAAGCTCGGGCAGGTGCGCGGTGTCGCGTTGCTGGCCGCGGCGAATATGGGTTTGCCGATTGCGGAGTATGCGCCGTTGAGCGTGAAGTCTTCGGTTGTCGGCTACGGGCTGGCGAAGAAGGAGCAGGTGCAGTTCATGGTGGCGCGGCTGCTGGAGCTGGAGCGTGAGCCAGAGCCCGCGGATGCCGCTGACGCTCTGGCAATCGCGATCTGCCACATTCACACTGCCCAGACGCTGGCGGCGCAGAGCGTTCTTTCACCCGGGAGGGCGCGATAGATGCGGGTTGTGGACTTCGCTGTTCTGGCCGGGCTGGCAGTGCTCTCTTGTGGCGGCGCCGTGGGGCAGACTCCGGCGACGGTGACGTTTCATTTCGAAGATGCGCGGATGCAGCCGGCGAAGTACACGATCACGCTGCACGAGGATGGGACCGGGCACTTCCACGCCGACGCGGGCCCGACGACTCCGGACGATATTGCTGCGCTGCCCAGCGAAGGGCAGGATCGCGGTATCCAGATCACAACAGCGACAACGCAGCAAATCTTCGCGACTGCGCGGGCGAAGAAGTTCTTTAACATCGCGTGCGAGGGAGGCGACGCGCATATCGCCTTTACCGGGAAGAAGGAGCTGGGCTATCAGGGCGCGGACGGCCACGGCGGGTGTTCTTACAACTACAGCAAAGATCCAAAGATTCAGTGGCTTGCTACGGAAATGCAAGGTATCGCTGCAACCCTGGAATCGGGGCGGCGGCTGGAGATTGAGCATGAGCACGGCCGGCTGAGCCTGGATGCGGAGCTGGAGACGCTGGAGGGCATGGTGCAGAACGGACAGGCGCTGGAGTTGCAGAACATCGAGCCGACGCTGCTTGCCATCGTGAAAGATGATGCCGTATTGCAGCGTGCTCAGAAGCGAGCGCGGCACCTGCTGGCGATCATTGAAGCCGGCGGCGTGGTCACCAAATAGGCACGTTGGAGCCCAAGAAGCCGTGCGCGTTCTTAAGCTTCGCTTCAGCTTTCGAAGCAGAGAGATACATCGCACTGGAACTGCGACCTTCTGTAAGATTCCGTGTTCTAACCAGTAGAGCCAGCGACCCGAATCCGTGACACCGGTTGGGCCTGAGCTTCAGGAGGTGGACCCGATGCGCGGACACCGATTCATGATTGCGTTGCTTGCCTGGGCACTCGGCGCTGGAACAGCTCTGGCGCAAGCGCCCGATGCTACCGCTTTGGTTCGGTTGAGCTATGTGCAGGGCCAGGTCAAGGTCCTGCAGGGTGAGACGACGCTCTTCGACGAAGCGCAGGCGAATATGCCGCTACTCACCGGATATGCGCTTGCGACCGGTGAGGACGGGCAGGCAGAGGTGGAGTTTACTGACGGCAGCGTGGCGCGGGTGACGCCGAACAGCGAGCTTCGGCTGGACAAGCTGGCAGGCGCCGACAACCGGGATGAAACAACCGAGCTGACGATGGTCTCCGGGCTGGGCTACTTCGAGCTGAACACCGCGAATGGCCAGCGTTTCGACGTGCACTTCAGCGCTGCGGAGGCGCGGCCGGTCACGAACTCGATCTTCCGCGTGAGCCTGGACAACGCGCCGGACCTGTCGGTGTTTGCCGGCACAGTGCGCGCTGCCGCCAGCGGGGCTTTCGATCAGACGGTAGAAGAGGGGAACAGCCTGCACTTCGATGCGAACGACGCTTCGAATGTGGCGACGGCGGCGATTCAGAGCGATACGTGGGACCAATGGAACCAGGATCGCGATAACCAGATCGCGCAGGAGGCGCAACAGCAGACATCGGCGCGCGAGACCAGCGGAGCGACGAACGAGCCGGGCTGGGATGATCTGGATGCCTATGGGGACTGGTATCCGATGGAAGGCTATGGCAACGTGTGGGTGCCGAGCGATGTGCCCGAGGGTTGGGACCCGTACGGCAACGGCTATTGGGCGAATTATCCCGGCTGGGGCTACACGTGGATCTCGGGCTATTCGTGGGGATGGCTGCCGTATCACTGCGGCGCGTGGAACTACTGGGACAGCATGGGCTGGGGCTGGGTGCCGGGACAGTGCGGACTAGGATGGCAGCCGATCATCACCGTCTGGAATACGCCGCATGGGTGGCGTCCGCCTCCGCGTCCCATTCCGGGTGGGCATATCGGTTCACCGAGCACGCCGAACCGGCTGGTAGCAGTAAGGCGCGGGCCTGCTTTGCCGAACCGTGGAATCACCAACCATCACACGCAGCCGGTGCAAGTAGGCGGGCAGCGTGTCGATCCGCTGCCGGTGCTGGAAAACCCCACGGGGCGATTCTCTTACGGCGGGACGGCGACGCATACTGCGCCGGTCGGACGCACCTATGGCTTTGCCGGGAACGGCGGCAACAATGCTGTCCGCGTGACGCCTCCGATTCAGGCAGCGCCGGGAGGATCTCCCGCCGGTGTGAGGCCTCCTACGATAGCGCCGACGCGCCCGGTCTTACGGGGTGTGCCTCCGGCGGTGGGAACGCGCCCGGTGATGCCGGCACCACGAATGACTATGCCGGCGCCGCGGACGTATGCTCCGCCACCTGCACCGCGCATGTCGGCGCCTCCTCCGGCGCCACACGTGAGCGCGCCGTCGGGAAGCGCACACCACTGACCTGTCAACCAGGACGAAGCGGCGAGGATGATTTCCTCGCCGCTTTTGTTTGTCAGGAGTGCGTGAGCGCCTGGAAGACTCGAGCCATGTGCGGCAGATCGACGGCTTCCGCGCGCACGCTTGCGTCGAGACCCGCGGCTTCCAGAGCGGCTGCGATCGCGGGTGGCTTATAGCCGGCGCTACGGAGATTGTTGGCCCAGGTCTTTCGCTTTTGCGCAAAGCTGGCGCGGAGGAATGGAATGAAAGCCTCCGCGGTGATGCCGAGCTCGTCAAATCGCGGCTGAAGATGGAAGCGGAAGACGCTCGAATAGACATCGGGCGGCGGCGCGAAGGCCGTTGGCGGCAGGGTAAAGAGCAGCTCGATGGTGCCGTAAAGCTGCATGGTCGCGCTGAGCACGCCATAGTCGCGGGTGCCGGGAGACGCTGCGACTCGTTCGGCGACCTCGCGCTGGACCATAAGCACTGCGCGGTCGATGGCAGCGTGATGGTGGACGAGGTGAAGCAGGATGTCTGAGGTGATGTAGTAGGGAAGGTTGCCAACGATGGCGAGCTTGCGGCCACGGTCGCGTGCCAGCCCGGCGAGGTCGAGCGTAAGGATGTCGGCGTGGCGAACATCAGCGGTTGGGGTTGCGGAGAGCTCGGCCTGGAGCGCGTGAGCTAGGGCTGGATCGAACTCGATCAGCGTTAAATGCCCGGCAGAGCGGGCGAGGAGGCGGGTGATCGCGCCGCGTCCGGGACCGATCTCCAGCACGGCGTCGTCAGCAATGTTTCCGAGCGCCGCGACGACCCGGCGGCAGGCATCTGCATCTACTAGGAAGTTCTGACCGAGCCTAGGTTTTTTATCCATGTGTGGCGGAAATGTGTGCGGGACACGCCCGGGCGATAGAATCTTCGAGAATGCGGGACAGGGTACGGGCTGCTTTCATGGTGCGATAGCAGCTTCTGCAGTGTAGAGGGGCGGAGCGGGAATGCATATTGTGTATGCGGCCTCCGAGTGCGTGCCGTTTGCGAAGACGGGCGGGCTGGCCGATGTTGTAGGAGCGCTGCCGCGCGAAATGGCGCGCCAGGGACACCAGGTAACGGTGTATCTGCCGTACTACCGCCAGGTGCAGAAGCACATGACGGAACGGCGGATTGCAATTCCCAGCATCACCATCCCATTTCATGGCTACAACCGCTTTGTGACCGTGCTGGATGGCGGCATTCGCAACGGTGTGCAGTTCTACTTCTTTGATTGTCCGGAGCTCTTCGATCGCGAGGGGCTGTATGGCGCGGCAGGCGGTGAGTACAGCGACAACGCGGAGCGCTTCGGTTTATACAGCCGCACGGTCATCGAGGCGGCGAAACAGCTTGGTATTCCGGACCTGTTTCACGTCCACGACTGGCATGCTTCGCTGGTGCCGGTGATGCTGCGCTCGCTTTATTACTTCGATCCAGTGCTGCGCTGCGTGCCGTGCCTGCTGACGATCCACAACGCCGGGCACCAGGGCCTGTTTCCTGCCAGCATCATCGAGCGGTTGGATCTGCCGTGGGAGGTCTTTACCATCGACGGGCTGGAGTTCTACGGACAGGCGAACTTCCTGAAGGGCGGCATCATCTACGCCGACACGCTGAGCACGGTGAGCCCGCGATATGCGCAGGAGATCCAGACGCCGGAGCTGGGCGCTGGATTGGAAGGCGTGCTGCAGAAGCGTTCTGCGGATCTGAAGGGCATCCTGAACGGCGTGGATTACGACGAGTGGAATCCGGCGACGGACGGGAAGATTGCCGCGCACTACACGCCGGAGCGGATGCAGGGCAAACGCGATTGCCGGCGCGACCTGATGCACGCATTCGGATTGAAGAGCGGGGACAACACGCCGGTGGTGGGGATCGTCTCATGGCTTTCATCGCAGAAGGGCTTCGATCTGCTGGCCGAGGTGATGCCGGAGCTGATGACACGCGACCTGGTGATGGTAGTGCTGGGAACGGGCGAGCCATACTACGAAGGTCTGTTTCGTTCGCTGGCGGAGAAGTATCCGGGGCGCATCGGGGTGAAACTCGCGTATGACGACACGATGGCGCACAAGATCGAAGCCGGCGCGGATATGTTTCTGATGCCGTCGCGCTACGAGCCGTGCGGGCTGAGCCAGATCTACAGCCTGAAGTACGGCACGGTGCCGGTGGTGCATGCGACCGGAGGGCTGGACGACACGATCGAGGAGTGGGATCCGGCGGCCGGTACCGGGACTGGTTTCAAGTTCTATCCGTATGAGCCGGTGCATTTCATGGCGGCTCTGGATAGGGCCTTCGCTACCTTTGCAAACAAGGCCGCCTGGCAGGGTTTGCAACGGAATGGGATGGCGAAGGACTACTCCTGGCGGGAGCCCGCCGGCGAGTATCTACGGCTGTACGAGGAGTGCGTGCGCCGTCGGTGCTGAAGCTGAACCGGCGCTGGAGGCTTCTTCCCGAATCGGGAAGCGGTACTGTTACCGCTGGTGGAAGGTCTGGGGCATTGCGCCGGTAACCAGCGAGAGATGCCGCGGGAGCTGCTGCCGGCGACGGCCGCCCATGCGGAATCCGCCCTGCGTATAGCAGCGGCATGCATCCAGACAATTGGGGCAGAAATCGTGGCGGCATTCGTTGCAGCGCATCAGGGTCTTGCGCAGAACGCTCTTCTTGCAGTGATGGCAGACAGAGATATTGCGGCCTTTAACCAGGTGCAGTTTGCCCCGGTCTACGAGCGGCGCTTTGCTGGTGAGGTCCAGAGAGATCATGGCAAGTCCATTGAAACGTGGAAGTTGCTAACTGTCGCTTCCACCTAGGTTGCTCCCAGTGATCCCACGAAGGCAGCATTACGGAGGTCGCTTTTTCATGCGGCGGTGCTCTTGCCAATGTGTGGAGGAAGGCTGTAGGGCGGGAAAGTTCATGTTCTCCTTGAGCTTTCTGAGCGATTCCATGGGATAGAAAAGCGCGAGGGCATACGCTGAGGCGCCGGCATCCAATGGCGCAGCGGAGGAATTACGAATGCAGGTGAAGTGTGCACGCCCGAAATGCATGTGCGTGGTCCCGGGGGAAAAGGAATATTGCAGCGAGTGGTGCCGGAAGAACCTACGGGACGAGATGGTGCCCTGTTCCTGCGGCCATGCGATTTGCGAGCAGATTTATAAGCGGAAAGTAGCGAAGTCTACGACGCCTGCTTCCGCTTGAAGAAGTAGAAGAGAGGAATGCCGCCGGCGATGATTGCCGATCCGAGCAGCGAATTGCGTAGATTGCTCTGATAGCTGTAGACGAGCAGCACCGCTGCCGCTGCGATGAAGAGCGCAGGCAGCACCGGATAGCCCCACATGCGGAAGGTGGCGGCGCTTTCCCGGGTGTTGCGCCGGCGATGGACGAAGATGGTGGTGGTCGCGATCATGTAGAAGAGCCACTCGGCGAAGATGGCCAGCTCGAAGAGCTGTTGGAAGCGGCCGACGGCAAGCAGCAGGAGCGTGCTGAGCGAAGCCTGCAGCACGAGCGAGGGTGCAGGGGTTCCGAAGCGCGGACTGAGCTCCGCGATGCGTGAGAAGAAGAGGCCATCGCGCGCGGCAGCGAAGGGCACGCGCGCACCGGACATGATGGTGCCATTGAGGGTGACGAAGATGCTGAGCGCCATGCCTGCCGTGACGAGCGTGGCCCCGGTGGCGCCGAGCACCACGCTGACTGCTGCCACCGCGGGCCGAGGCGAAGCCGCAACTGCAACCGCAGGCAGCATGTACTGGATGGCCGCGTTCACCGCAATGTAGAGAAAGCCGACGATGCCTACACCGAAGAGCAGCGCGAGCGGCACATTGCGCTCCGGGTTGCGGACCTCGCCCGCGACCATATTGAGATCGTTCCAGCCGTCGTAAGCCCACAGTGCCGCGATGAGCGCGACCATGAAGCCGGTGAAGCCGCCTTCCGCGCCGGTGAAGACGGTGCCGAAGTTTGCGGCGAGACCATGCGCGCTGGCGAAGCAGGTGATGGCGATGACCAGGACGAGCAGCACCTTCAGCCAGGTGAAGACGAGCTGGAAGTTTGCCGCGCGGCGGATGCCGATGTAGTTGAGGCCGGTCATCAGCCAGGTCATCGCGATAGCGAAGAGCTGCGACCAGGCGAGCGGGATGGGCGCCGCGATGGCGGTGTGGTCAAGCCACTTGAGCGAGGGAAAGAGCGCGAGGGTGCGGGCGAGGCCGATGGTGACGGTGGCGATGGATGCGGGCTTGGCGACGGCGAACCACGTCCACATGTAGAGGAAGGCCGGGAAGGTCGCCATAGGCGCGGCGGATGTAGACGTATTCGCCTCCGGCGTGCGGCATGCGCGCGGCAAGCTCGGCATAGGTCATGGCGCCGAAGAGCGAGAGCAAGCCGCCGGCGATCCAGGCGAGATAGACCAGCGAGGAATGGCCGACAGCGCGCATCATCTCCTGCGGGACAAGGAAGATGCCGCTGCCGATGATGGTGCCGACGACGATGGCGGTGGACTGCGAGAGGCCGAGGACGCGCTCGAGCGGCTGATGCTCGCGCTGGTAGCGGGCGCTGGTGGTGGCGTTGGCCGCGGGTGTGGAGATGGCGATGGCTCCGGGAAAAGAGATCGTGCCTAGAGTAGCGCGAGAGCAGGGAACAGCGGAGATTTCGCTTCGCTACTGTTTCACACCTTTGATCTCGTGGCCTCCCTGATAGAGGACGAGGTGATCGACCTTGCCGGAGGGGCCGGCGAAAAACTCGATCTCCGCGTCGACCACGCGCGAGAAGAACCGTGTGGGACTGGAGGCGAAGATGGGCGCAGACGGCTGATTGGTTCCCTGCGCCGTCAGGTGATCGCCCTGGAGCGCGATGGTGAGCGCGAACTTCGGGGCGATCTGGTAGACGCCGACGTATCGAGCGAGGGTGCTGACCGGGACGGAGACTTCCTTCCGCTCGGAGGGCAGGACGACCGGCTCACCGTGGATGACCGACGCGAGGCGGCTGGAGATCTCGTCCGGCGCGTTGCCGTTTACGTTGGAGAGCACGATGATGCTGAGCTTCTCCTGCGGATACCAGGCTTCGAAGGTGTTGAAGCCGTTGATGCCGCCGCCATGGCTGATGCGCTCGTGTCCCTGGATGGTCTGTATCTCGAGACCGAAGCCGTAATTGTCCTTGAATGGCGTTGTCATCTTCTTGAGTGATGCGGCACTCAATACCTTCCCGCCGAAGAGACCTTGCTGCCAGCGCAGCAGGTCGCCGGTGGTGGAGTAGAGCTCGCCCGCGGAGAAGGGCACGGTCATGTCGATGTAGGTGGCATTTTCCAGGCCATGCGGACCGGGCGTGTAGCCGGAGGCGCGCCGTGGAAGGATCGTGCTGTTGCGATCGCAGCCGGTGTCGTGCATGGCGAGCGGCGTGAAGATGTTTTGCTGGAGGAAGTCGCAATACTTCTGACCGCTGATCTTCTCCAGCAGGTAGCCGAGCAGCGCGTAACCGGAGTTGCTGTAGTTCCACTTTTCTCCGGGCTGGAAATCGAGCGGCTTGTCGCGGAAGCGCGCTACAAGCTGCTCCGGCGTGACTGGACGCCCTTGCAGTTCCTCATAGTCGGGAAACGAGGTGAAGCTGGGAATGCCGGAGGTGTGGGTCAGCAGGTGGAAGAAGGTGATGTTCTTCCACGCAGCGGGCGCGTCCGGCAGGTATTTGGAGATCGGATCGTCGACCTTCAGCTTGCCCCGCTCTTCGAGCAGCAGGATGCCGGCGGCGGTGAATTGCTTGGTGATGGAGCCGAGACGGAATTTGGTGTCGGGCGTATTTGGGATATTCCATTCCAGATCGGCCGATCCGTAGCCCTTGTTGAGGATCGTGCTGCCGTCACGCTCGACCAGAACGGTGCCCATGAAGTGCTGCGAGGTGACGGAGTCCTGGACGATCTGCTCCATTCTTTTTGTGTCCGGCGGCTTTGTGGCCGGTCGAGTCTGCGCGGAACAGGAGAGAAGGATGAGGCAGAGGGGAGTGAGCCCAAGAGTCAATCGACGCATCATGAGGGTCCCCGTTGATCGATATCAAATGTACTTCTTGAACTCCGGCCAGTCCTTCACGATGCTGCCTTTGCGCCCGCGGCAGAGATAGATATTGCGGTGTTCGTAGGGCATGGCGTACGGGTGGTTCATCACGCCGGCGATTTCTACCGAGTCGTAGTACTTACGCATCTCCTCGAGCGAGGCGCCGTTGATGATGATCATGACCTCGCCGGTTTCGCCGTGCGGTCCCCAGATCCAGTAGTTGTTGTGGCCGCTGATGGCGAAGGGCAGGCCATGGCCGAGGAAGTTGATGGCGCTGGCTTCGCCGTAATTGGAGCAGAGAATGCCGGCGCGCGCCTTGTCGGCCGGCGGGCAACGCGTTGTAGATGCGGGTGACCTGGTCGACCATCTCCTGCCAGCCGAAGCGGTCGGCATAGAACTGGGGGAAGGCGCTGGTGGCCTCGTTCTCCATATTCGCCGCGGTGTGGCGCAGGTGCATGCGGGCGGTGTAGTCGAGCCATTGCTGCGGCCGCAGGATGGGCAACGACATGGGGATAGCGAGAATTCCGCCAATCAGCAGGAGTGTTGCATAGGTGGGAACGATCCAGCTGGTGCTGCGGCGTTTCAGCAGTCCCTGCCACGCGACGCCGCCGGCAGCGAAGATTGCGGGGTAGATGGCGGCGAGGTAGTAGTCCTTGGCATCGCGGGTGGCGAACATGAGCGCGAGAAAGATGAGGTAAGTCCAGCCGAGAAAGCGCCACTCGCGACTCCGGCGGCTGACGAGCAGCCAGACAACGCCCGCGAACCAGAGCGGCAGACTGAGCGGGTTCAGCATCATCACCTGTGCGCCAAGGAACTGCAGAGGTGACATGACGATGTTCTTGTGATCGACCTTGCCATTGTGGATGAATTCGAGCGTGGGGAAGTGGTTGTGGATCTGCCAGAGCAGGTTGGGCAGCGCGAGCACAACGATGAGGACGACAGCGAAAATAGCTCCGCGCGTGAAGACGATACGCCGCTGCGGCGTGAGAAGCAGGCCGATCAGGAGGGCGACGAGGAAGACGGCCATGGAAGGCTTGTTCTCGATGCCGAGACCACCGGCGAGACCGAAGACGATCCACCAGCCAGTCAAAGATCGTTGGCTTGGCGTGCCGCGCAGCAGCATGAGCACGGCGAGGACGGCGGCCATCCAGAAGGCAGCCTCGAAGGAGTTCATGGAGAGGAAGCTATCCAGTCCGAGAAACTCCGGCGCCAGCAGAATGCCGAGCATGGCGAGCGCCTGCGCGCTACGGCGGCCGCCGAGCGCCCACGCGATGATGCCGGTAAGGAAGACGGCGGCTGCGCCGGCGAGCGCCGAGAACATGCGAATGCCGGCGAGCGATGTGCCGAAGAGCGCGATAGCGGCGCGCGCCTGCAGCGCGACGATGGGGCCGTGATCGACGTAGCCCCAGTCGAGATGGCGGCCACAGAGGATGTAGTACATCTCGTCGCGGAAGTAGCCCCAGCCGATGTGCGTCTCCCAGAGATTGGCACCGAGGTGGAGGACGAACTTCAGCAGCGCGAACAGGGCGGCGAGGACGAGCGCCTGGCGGAGCGCGCAACCATCAGCAGCAGAGGTCGCTGCTAACGCGGGGTCTTCGAAAGAACGGGAGGCGGTTGCGTGCATAGGTTGTGAGGGCAGTTCGGAATCGATGCCGTGACACTCCAGGGTACGGATGGAATGGTATCGCGGTTCCGTTCCGTCTGGTTGTTCCGCTGCTGAGCTATGCTTCTGCGGGCTGCAGGGTGAAGAGCGTAAGCTCCGGCGGGCAGAGGAAGCGAACCGGCAACTTGACGGTGCCGATGCCGCGGTTCACGTAGAGCTGCAGCGGGCCGATGTCGAAGTGGCCATGGATAAAGCGGCGCCCGCCCTTGGGAAGCATGTGTCGCGGGGTTCCGAGGAAGGGCAGATGCACCTGGCCGCCATGCGTGTGGCCGGAGAGCATGAGGTCTACGCCGCCATGCTTCGCGACGTGAAGAGCATAGTCCGGCTCATGCGCCAGCAGGATGATCGGCTCGTTGGGAGTGGTCTGGCGAGGGACCGCAGCGTCCAGGTCGGGAACGTCCTCGAGCGAGCTGCGGATGCCGGCGAACCATAGCCGGCTGCCCTCACGCTCGAAGGGGAGATAGCTGTTGACCAGCGTGGGAATGCCGTGGATCTTGAGCGAATCCACGACTATCTGGCAGCCGACCAGGAAGTCGTGATTGCCGAGCGAGGCGAAGCGGTGCGGGCACTGGATGCCGCCGAGGATTTCTGCGCAGGGGTAGCTGAGATGCCCGCGGATGCGATGCGACAAAGGGCCATTCGTGACAAAGTCGCCGGTGAGCAGCACGATATCCGGATTTAGCGCGTTGATGCGGCGGACTACCTCGCGTACGAAATAGGGCTCAGTGAATTCGTCATAGTGGATGTCGCTGATCTGCGCGATGCGCAGTCCGTGGAATGCTTCGGGCAGGCGGCGGAGCCGGATGGTCTGCTCGCGAAGCTCGAGATCGTGCCGGTCCCAGAAACCGGAGTAGGCAACGAGACCACCGCCAGCGGCAAGGGCCGAGAGACGAAGAAATTGCCGGCGTGTGAGCTTTTGCTGTTCCTCAGCTGTCGCGGTGGGGGTCACTCCTCTTCAGGATAGGGCATAGGCGCCTGCGGACCAGCAGAAATCTGCGGTCCGCGGTACTACCTTCAGGTCACGTCCTACTCGGCGCGTAGCGCGTGCACTGGATCGATTGTGGCGGCGCGGCGCGACGGCAGATAACAAGCCATGTATGCAGTCGCCACTACGCCGACCGTGATGACGACGTAGGTGATGGGGTCGACCGGGCTGACGTTGAAGAGGATGGAAGACATAAGCCGCATGGAGATGAAGGCGACCACGAGACCGCAGGCGATGCCGATACCGGTGAGCTCGAGTCCCTGGCGCACGAACATCGCGGTGAGCGTGGGGCGCTGCGCTCCGAGCGCCATGCGGATGCCGATCTCGCGCGTGCGCTGCGAGACGGAGTAGGAGATGACGCCGTAGATGCCGACAACACCGAGCAGCAGGGCCATGGCTCCGGCGATGCATAGCATGACCAGAGTGAAGGATGTGCGCGCCATGGATTTGGTGTAGAGCTCGCCAACCGTGGTTGCGTTGGCGAGGGGAACATCGGGATCGATGGACCAGACGGCGCGCTGCACCTCATTCATGAATACCTGGGAGCCTGCACGCGGGCTGCGAATCTCAAACGCAATGCCGCGCTGCGCGTACTCTTTCTGGCCTTCGAAGCGGTCCTGCATCAGCGGCCAGTAAACGGTGCTGGGAGCAGGCAGGCTCACGCCGTCGTCGTGCACATCGCCAGCCACTCCCACGATCTCACGCCAGTCGTCCGTGGAGGCGACGCGGATGCGCTTGCCGAGTGCGCTCTGCGCATCATGCCAATACTCTTTTGCTAAATTCTCCGAGATGATGGCGACGGGAAGCTTCTGATAGGTATCGGCCCACGTGAGGTCGCGTCCGGCGATCAGCGGCGTGCCGAGCACCGCGAAGGATCCCGGCGCTACACGTTTGAAGCGGCGGATCGGCGGGAGCTCGCCCTCGCCATAGACGTGGTCCTGCGCAAAGAGGACGTCGTTGTTGGAGCTTCCATCCATGGGCACTCCGCTGGCAAAGCTGACCGCGGTGACGCCGGGGATGGACGCGAGCTTGTCCTGAATCTGCTGATCGGTACGGATAAGGCGATCGCGCTGGGCATCGGGAATCTGGGTCTCCGGAATATACAAGCGGAAGGTCTCAAGCGTATTCGGCGAGGTGAAGCCGGGAGAGACCTGCATCATGGCGCGGAAGGTGCGGATCATCAGCCCGGAGCAGATGAGCAGCACAAGAGCCAGCGCTACCTGGACCACGACGAGAGTCTTGCGCGCGCGATGACGCTCGCGGCTCTGGCTCAGCGCGCGGCCACCTTCCCGCAGACCGCTGGCGGAATTGCCGCCGGCGTACTTCATCACCGGGATGAGGCCGATGAGCACACTGGTGAGCAGTGCGAGCCCGAGGGTGAAGAGCAGGACGGGAAGATTGATGCCGATCTCGTGAATGCGCGGCAGTCCCGTGGGCGCCATCGCCACCAGAACTCGCAGCGCGGCGTAGGCGAGTCCGAGACCGATCAGAGCGCCCATGATGCCGAGCACGGCGCTTTCAAAGAGGAGGTCCCCGGTGATCCGTTTCCAGCCCGCGCCAAGCGCGGAGCGGATTGCCAGCTCCTGGCGGCGGCCTTCCACGCGCACCAGTAACAGGTTCGCGACATTGGCGCAGGCCACCAGCAGCACCATGATGATGGAGCCCATGAGCACCCACAGCACGTTGCCGACATCGCCCACCACGTCCTGCTTGAGCGGGCGGAGGTTGGGCTGAAAGTGCGCTTTTTCAAACAGAGCGGGACTGAAACCCTCCGGGGCGGGGAAGCTACGGATCGAGATGGGGAGCAGGCGTGCCATGTCGGTGCTGGCCTGCTCCATGGTGACGCCGGGCTTGAGCCGGGCGAGCGCGCGATAGCTGAAGTTGCCGAGCTTCGTTTTACTGCGGTCCAACTGCATCGGCATGTAGAGCGCATCGTTCTTGCGATCGAGAAACTGAAAGCCGCGGGGCAGCACGCCGATGATCTCGTGGGGCTTGCCATCGAGGGTGAGGGTGCGGCCGATGGCGGAAGCATTGCCGCCGAATTTGCGCTGCCAATAGGCGTAGGAGAGCAGCACGGTTGCGGGGGCTCCCGCAGTGTCATCCCGGCGCGTGAAGAGGCGACCGAGCACGGGCTTGACGCCGAGCAGGGGCAGCGTGCCGTCGGTGACGTCGAGGCCATCCACGTGCTCCGGCTGTCCCGCGCCGGTGACGTTCGACGAATCGCCGTCATAGAGCCCGATGTCCTGGAATGTTGTGTTCTGCTCGCGGTCGATGAAGTAGATCGACGGCGACATGTTCAGGTCCTTGATGTTGATGCCCGGCGCGGTATGCCACACGCCGATCAGCTCTTCAGGATGGGGATAGGGCAGGGGCTTCAGCAATATGCCATCGACGACGCTGAAGATGACCGTGTTGGCGCCGATGGCGATGGCCAGCGTGAACAGGGTGACGGCGGTGAACAGCGGCGCGCGGCCAAGTCTGCGCAGCACCTGCCTGAGCTGATCGCTGAAGATTGCCATGGATTGCGCCTCCGAATACTAGCCCTATCAAATTGTGTACGCGGGCAGGCTCAGAATAGTTCCATCACCCGCGCGAGACCACCATCTCTACGATATTTCTCGCAGATTTTCGGGCAACGGATCCTGCCAGCAATAGCCACAGCCGCTGCAAAACCAGTCATTGAGATAAGCGGGATTCTCCGGCTGAAGCAGAATGTCGGGTGACTTGCATCGCGGGCACGAAAGGTCTGCAAGGGCTGCTTTGTCGTAGCTCATTTCGGAGTATTCTCGGCGAACCTTGTCGGGAATCGGATTTGCGAGCACTGCTGCTGCCTTTTCCACGTCTTCAGGTGCAACGCGCACCCGCGGGAGGGTCAAATCAAATTGTCCTCGGGTCGCATGTACCACACTTCGGATTCCCGCTTCACTGAGGACGAAACTCAAAAATTCTGCTTCGTCGGTTGTTTCGCTCTCCGCAACGGTTACGCCACCGAGTGCCAGATCCTCGAAGCCACAAGGGCTCCTGGCTTCTCCAATAAGGTCCGGTGACGATACGCTCTCCGTTCGATCGGCAGGACGCAATTTGATGCCGCGTGCCGCGATCTGAGCCGAGAGAGCATCCCGAGCGATATCCGTAAGGTCATTGACGTCATTCATTAATTCGAGAATTTCTTCGTCACTCATAGCTGCATAGAGGCTATTGAGCCGTAAGGTCTCCTGTGCGAAGTCAACGCGTGCCATGATGTCCGGCAGAATAGCAGGGACGCGGCGACGCGATCAGAGAATGACTTTCGTTTCAGCGGAAACAGTCGTGACCTGCACCAGATTCGATCCTTGCGAATGGAAGTGGGCGTAAATCGCCTCGGCCACTTTCCTGGCTACAACCGACGTCAGCGCTTCAAGCGATGCCTGTTCGATGGCGCGCTGCGAGCCGAAGTGTTGCACTAGCCGGGTGCGGGTGCGGGCGCCGACGCCGGGGATGTCGAGCAGCTCGGATTGGCGGTCGCGGATTTCGCGGCGCTTGCGGTGGTAGGTGATGGCGAAGCGGTGCGACTCGTCGCGGATGCGCTGGATGAGGTGCAGCACCGGCGAGCGGCGGTCGAGGACGATGGGGTCGTCCTCCTGCCCGTAGAGGTAGATCACCTCTTCGCGCTTGGCGATCGATGCCAGCGGCTGCGTGGTGAGGCCGAGCTCTTCAAGCGCCGCTGCTGCGGCGTGAAGCTGGCCGAGGCCGCCGTCGATGAGGACTAACGACGGCATTTTGCCGCGTCCAGCGCCATCTTGCACGCGTGCGTCGCTGTCCGAGGTCTCGACCAGCTCCGATGCAGTGGTCTCCTGCAGAACGCGCTTGTAACGGCGGCCGACGATCTCGCGCATGGCGGCGAAGTCGTCGACGCCGGAGACGGTCTTCACCTGGAACTTGCGGTAGTCGGACTTCTTCATCGCGCCGTTCTCCCACACAACCATCGAGGCGACCGTCTCCGCGCCCTGGATGTGCGAGATGTCGAAGCACTCGATGCGGCGGGGCAGTTCGGGAAGCATGAGGAGGTCCTGCAGCGATTCCTGGATGGCCTTCTGCGAGGGCTGCAGCACGCGGAAGCGCTGATCGTAGCTCTGCTTCGCGTTCTGGCCGACGAGATCGACGAGCGAGCGCTTCTCGCCGCGCTGCGGTGCGGCGATTTCCACGCGATGGCCGGTGCGCTCGGCGAGCAGATGGCAGAGCGCGTCACGGTCCGCGAAGTCAACCGGCACCAGGATGGAGCGCGGCACGTATTGCTGATCGATATAGAGCTGCTTGAGCAGCGCGGAGAAGAAGGCGGGCGGGTTGAATCCGCCTGTCGCGTGAGCGGAGTCGGGCGCGCTCTCGGCGTGTTCGTCTTCGACCTGGAGGAGTTCGGGCAGGTCCTCCCAGAAGAGATCGCGGCGATCAACGATCTTGCCGCCGCGCATGTGAAAGAGGTTCACGGCCAGCATGTCGTTTTCGTAGTGATAGCCGAAGACGTCCGCGTCGTCGCTGTCTGCGCTGGCGATGCGCTGCTTCTCCTGCACCTGGCTGACGGTGATGAGCAGGTCGCGATATTTCGCAGCGAGCTCGAACTGCTCCGAGGCGGCGGCTGCTTCCATGCGCGTTTCGAGCGAGCGGCCCAGCTCCTGCTGGCGGCCTTCCAGGAAAAGCTGCGCGTCGCGCACAGCCTCGCGGTACTGCTCCGGCGTGGTCAGGTCTTCCACGCATGGGCCGAGGCAGCGCTTGATGTAGTACTGCAGGCAAGGGCGCGGGTAGTAGCGCGTAAGGTCGAGCTTGCAGCTTGGCAGCAGAAACGAGCGGTGAAGCAGGTCGGCCACGCGATAGGCCAGGTTGCCGGGAAAGTACGGACCGTAGTAGGCGCTGCCGTCCTTGCGGAGGCGGCGGGTGACGAAGACCTTGGGGTAGCGATCGGCCAGCGTGAGCTTGATATATGGATAGGTCTTGTCGTCGCGCAGCAGGATGTTGAAGCGAGGCTTGCGCTGCTTGATGAAATTGTTTTCGAGCGCAAGCGCCTCGCCTTCGTTGTCGACCAGGATGTAGTCGACGTCCACCGCCTCGCGCATCAGCGAACCGGTTTTGGCATTGGCCTGCGCCGATTCGAGCAGGTAGGAGCGCACCCGCGCGCGCAGGTTCTTCGCCTTGCCAACGTAGATGACCTCGCCCTCGGCGTTCTTGTACAGATACACGCCGGGCTGGGTGGGCAACGTGCGGATTTTCTGCTGCAGGTCCATTTTGATTGCGAGTCTTCGATGGCGAGCGTGGGCGGACGGAGGAGCGCGGCTAATGTCAGTTTATCGCCCCGCGCCTGGAGCCAGGGACAGAGGCCGGGAAGCGCGTAATAACTACACCGGGGCGTGGTGTCCATTCAGGGAATCACTTGTAAGTTATTGATGATATTATTGATACAGACGGCAAAACGTTTTGGCACGCATCGTGCATCAGAAAGAACAGGAGTTCTGTGTCCGGTGCCCCCGCTAACCCATGACAGAACCCGTTCGACGGTACTTCGCGGTGTGTGCCGCGAGGAGGGAGAGGTTCACTTGACGACAGATACGAAGCGTCTTATGCAGATCTCAGGCTGCGCGGCGGGAGCGCTGGCGTTGCTTCTTGCGAGCGGTTGCTCATCGAAAAAGTATGTGCGGAGCCAGACTGCGCCGCTGATCCAGCACACGAACGAACTGGATGACCAGACTGCGACGAACAACCGCAATTTGAAGAATCTGGACGAGAAGACGACTGCAGGCATCACCAAGGCGCAATCCTCAGCCGATAGCGCGCAGCAGAATGCGCAGCAGGCGAGCACCGCTTCTTCCGCCGCGCAGCAGAGCGCGCAGGAAGCCGTGAACCGCGCCGATTCGCTGGCCAGCGTGGTAAGCAACCTGGACAGCTACAAGCAGATTGCAGCAGCGTCGGTGACATTCGGCTTCGACAAGAGTGTGCTGACGAAGAAGGACAAGGCGCAACTGGACCAGCTTGGACCGCAACTGAGCCAGACCAAGGGATACATCCTGGAAGTCACCGGTGGCACCGATTCGACCGGCAGCAAAGAGTACAACTATGCTCTAAGCCAGCGCCGCGCGGAAGCCGTGGTGCAGTACTTGGCGTCGAAGTACAACGTGCCGCCGCATAAGTTTTATCTGATCGGTATCGGCAAGGATAAGGAAGTAGCGCCAAATGATACCGCCGAGGGCCGCGCGAAGAATCGCCGGGTCGATATCCAGGTGCTTTCGAACATGCAGCAGGGTGGGAGCACGGTATCTCAACTTCAGTCGCACTGACAGGGAGTCGGTAGCCGACTGCAAATGAAAAGGCCGGGGCCACAAGCTCCGGCCTTTTCATGTCTGGATACTAAGCGGCCTAGGAAGGTTTTGTAACGTGCACTGATTCATTTAGGGAGTCCATGTTGTTCAGGCGCACAATGTTCGCTCGACCGTCCCCTACACACGTAGCAATGTCAGGATCTTCGTAACGGCAAGGCAGCTAGCATTCTGGGCGGTCACGCGACGGCTGACATGCCATTGGTTTTACTTTGGAGCTCGTTCAGGTTTACAAACGCGTCGCGGCGCGGACATTCTTCATGTTGTTGTCGTACCCTGGACGCAACGACATCACCGGCCATATCTCAGATACAGTCTCGTGGACGTTCGGCAAGCACCAGTTGCGCTTCGGTCCTGAGTATCGTCGCGCTTATATTGACCTTCAATACAATTGGGGCGACCGCGGCGCCTTTAACTTCGGAACTGGTGCACGCTTCCGTCCGTACTGAAGACTGGCACAACCAGCGAAGGAGGGCCATGGGGAACGTCCTGCAAAGGAAGAAGCGAGGCCTTGATTCGCGAGCTTTCGAAGCGCATAAAGCTGTTGCGATGGATCGTAAGCAGAGCTACTATCATTGGCGCAAGATACCCGGGCAAGGCTACGCGAAACAGACGAACTTGCGATGGTCCGGCGATCGCTAAGCCGGATACTCCAACCCTTTGTCCGGCACACTTTTCCGTAAGATCACCACGCGCACGTTGCATGTCAGCATTTCAACCGTGCGGCAATACCGTTGAGGCCAGATTGAGGGAGCGTAGATGGAGATATTTAAACGTTGCATTCGAAGCGTTGTATTCGTCGCGATCTTTAGTTTCGCATCCGCAACACTTCCCGGCTTGATCTCTTCCGCATCGGCGCAAACAGCTGTCACTGGAGGGTTGAGTGGCGTGGTCACGGACTCGACTGGAGCTATAGTTCCCAACGCTACGGTCACGATAGTGAATACCACTACCGGGGACACTCGCGTGCTGACGACGAATGCGGAGGGACGTTACGCCGCTGCATTTCTCAAGCCCGGCACATTCACGATCTCGGCGACAGCGCCAAACATGCAGTCGAATACGACGTCAGTTCAGATTCTGGTGGGCCAGCAGGCGGTCGCCAATCTTACGGTCACGCCTAGCGGGCAGCAAGCAGATCGTCACCGTGAGCGCGAACAACGCGCAGTTGATCGATACGCAGTCGGCGAACACTGATCACGACGTTCACGACGGAGCAATTCCAGAACCTGCCCAATCCCGGCGGCGACATTACGACGATTGCTTTCACAGTTCCCGGCGTGGTGGTCAACATAGGTACCGGCGGCAATGGCAATTTCAGCTCCGATGGTTTGCCGGGCATTTCCAACCTCATCATCTTGAACGGCGCCGACCAGACGGACTCATTCTTCAACGACTCCACTACCGGCGCGTCGACGCTCAGCATTGGCTCGGACGAGATTGCGCAGGCTTCGGTTGTGCAGAACGGCTACAGCACGGAGTGGGGACGTCAGGCGGGCGCTGTCGAAACCTATGCCACGAAAAACGGCACCAATCGTGTTCACGGTCTTCTGCATTGGACCTATAACAGTGACGGCCTGAATGCGAATGACTTCTTCAACAATCTGAATGGCATACCGCGCCAGAAGGCGGTTTCCAACCAGTACGGAGGCCAGATCGGCGGCCCCATCCTGCGCGATAAGTTGTTCTTCTTCGCCGATACGGAAGGCATTCGCTATATCCAGCCCTCGACCAGCTATGTGAATTTTCCCACCGCCGCATTTCAGAACACGACCCTGAATACGATTCCATCGTCCAGCGTCCCGGTGTATACGCAGATGTTCAAGCTGCTGCAGGGCGCGCCGTCGTATAGCACCGCCGTTCCTGTGACGACCGGCCCGGCCCGCTGCAGGATTCTTCAGGCACTCTGGGGTGCGGCAGTTTCGCCGGTACCCCCGTCTATGGCCAGGCCGGCAACTATTTTGGCACTGTGCCGAGTGGCGTTTCTGGAACAGCTATTCCATGCATGACGGCGGCGGCAGGCGTGACGCGTGCCGCCTTCACTGAATACATGATCGTTGGCCGCGTCGATTGGAACCTCAGCGACAAGCAAAAAGTCTTTGTACGCATCAGCGACGATCAGGGCTTCCAGCCGAATTTCATCAGTGTCGTCAGTCCGCTGTTGAACGTGCAGAGCAAACAGCCGATCTGGAACGGGCAAATCAACCACACCTACATTTTCAGTCCCAATGTAACGAATCAATTTATCGCATCGGCCTTCTACTATTCGTGGCCTTTTGGCCCGGCCAACCTGCAGCAGACGCTGGCGGCTTCGCCGGCGCAGTTCAATAACGGCTCCGATGGCGGCACTAACTTTTCCGCCGGGCTGGGTCAGGGTGGCAGGGTCGGTTTCGATTGGGGCAGCAATCCCACAAGCACAGCTCCACCCAGTATCAGTTTGTCGATGATCTTTCCTGGCTGAAGGGCAACCACAATCTGAAATTCGGATTCAACTTCAAGCGATATGACGTGACCGATGGCTACCCGACGGTGAATACCTATGCCGGCTACTACACTTTCAACTCCCTGGGAGATCTGGCCGGCGGCGTGTTGCCGGGATCGTCAAATTCCAACTTCCAGCAGACCTTCGACCAGGTCAAGAAGATCAGCCTGGCCGGATACAACTACGGCATCTACGCACAGGATGAATGGAAGGCCACGCCACGGCTGGTGCTGGACTACGGTGTCCGCATTGACCGCAATGGAAATATCCTGTGCAACACGAACTGCTTTTCGCGCTATCTTGGCGGCTTTCCGGCGACCAGCGTCACTTTGGACACCCCCTATAATCAGACGATCGCCACCGGATACGGCAACGTCTTTCCCTCGCTGGAATTGGCGATCGTTCAGCCGCGCTTCGGAGTCAACTGGGACGCAAGAGGCAACGGAAAATCGGTTCTCCGCGGCGGCGTGGGCATCTTCGAGGACTCATTTCCCGGCGCGCTGGTCGAGAACCAGTATTTAACGTTCCCCGATAACTACGGCGCATTTGTCGAGGCTGGGAGCGTTGGCCAGGGGGCGGAGAGCGCGCCGGCCTTCGCGCTCGCTTCCTATAACGCGCTTACATACCGGGTTCTCCCAAGGGGCAGAATGCCAATCAACTGGCGGCATCGCTGCCCCCGGGCGTGCCATTCTTCGCGCCGAACCATTATCTGTCCCCGCAGCACATGGTGAGCCCGAAGTATCTGGAGTGGAGCCTGCAGATGCAGCAGCAGCTCACTCAGACGGACGCGGTGATCGTCTCCTATGCGGGCAATCACGGATACGACCTGGTGAGCTATGACTACGGCATCAATCAGAACCTGGCCGGCAATGCCTACACGCCGTCTGCGCTCTATACCAGTTTCGAGGACGTGCCCGTGAATGCGCCCGATCCGCGGTTTGGGCAGATGGGAATTATCAACGCCAACGCAGTCTCCTCGTATAACGGAGTCTCGATTGAGTACAAGCGCGTCGACAGTCGCGGCCTGACGGCGAATATCTCGTACACGTATTCGCATGCCCTCGACGATGTTTCGAATGGCGGTCAGGCTGAGACCTTTAACAGCAACGGACTCCCTTACCAGATCGTGCCGAACAACACCTCAAAGTTGATGTATTCGAATGCCGATTACGACATTCGCAACAATTTCCTTGTCGACCTCACCTATATCGAGCCCTACCATTTCCAGAATAAGTTCACTGAGTTCGGGGCGGGAGGCTGGACCATCGCCGGCAAGGCCTACTGGCGCTCCGGTCTTCCCTTCAGCGTGTTCAATAACAATGCTGCGAACGACCTAAACAACGGCACGGGCAATGGCTACGTCCTGGCAGACGTACTGGACAATCGCGTCAACCACTCCTGCACCTCATTCCAACATCAATGCTTTCAAGGCCATTTCTTTAATGGCTCTGGCTCAGATCAGGACCCCAACTCTCAGGATCCCTACGGATCCGCGCCGCAGACGGATTTCGGCAACATGCCGCGCAATGCGTTCTACGGGCCGCATTATGCGGACGTGGACCTGAGCCTGTACAAGAACCTGTATAAGACGGAGAAGGCTCAGTTCAAAGTTGGTGCGCAGGCCTTCAATGTTCTTAACCACACCAATTTTGGGGCGCCGCAAAACGATGCGTCCTTGTCAAACCTGGGTCAGATCAACAGCGATGTAGTGGCGCCCACCAGCCCTTACGGATCGTTCGGCTCGCCGGGTGCAGGCCGCGTCATGGTTGTTACCGGCACGCTGACGTTTTAGAAAGCTCCAGAGCCGGTTAACCGTATGGCTGGTGGCAGTGGCCTGCCCGAGTTTTTGTACCAGTGGGTTTTTTGTGTACCGCAGCTGGTGTGGATCAATGAAGATAGTCTTCACGATCATCCTGGCTTCATCTTTGTGCTGCTTCATTTCGCCCGTGCAAGCGCATGGCCATATTGCTGCCCAGGCAGTCACCGTTCCATCGTCGTCAGCGGCTGTCGCGCAGCACACCGCGCGGGCCGGCTACGTCGGTGATCGGGCCTGTGAATCCTGTCACGCCGATCAAGCTAGCCTCCTATCACCAGACCGCGCACTATTTGACTTCCATGGCGCCCGGCCAGGAAACCATTCTTGGCAAATTCACGGCTGGCGATAACGTGCTGAGGACCGCAAACCCGAATCTGTACTTCCGGATGGATGAGCACGCCGATGGAAAGGAGGAGGGTTTCTTCCAGACTGCGGTAGCCGGAACGCCTCCGCATACGAACGCGCGCTCGGAACGGATCGGGGTGGTAGTCGGCTCCGGCGAGAAGGGCCAGACCTATCTCTACTGGAGCGATGACCAGCTTTTCCAACTTCCGGTGTCATGGTGGAGGAAGATGGGCTGGGTGAACAGCCCCGGCTATCGCGATGGCTTTGCGGACTTCGATCGTGCGATCATCCCGCGCTGTCTCGAGTGTCACGCAACCTATTTTCAGTCTCTGCAGCCTCCGGTCAATCGATACAGTACTGCGGATGTTTCACTCGGCATCCAGTGCGAGAAGTGCCACGGCCCGGGCAGGGAACACGTTGAGCGCGAGAAATCGAAATCCGCTGCAGCCGGGGGCGCCGCCATCCTGAACCCGGCGCGGTTCACACGCGAGCGGCAGATGGACCTTTGTGCGTGGTGTCATGCCGGGCACGGGCAGGCCTTGCAACCGGCGTTTTCATATCGTCCCGGCGATCCGCTGGATAAGTACATCCGGTTTCCGCCGGCCGATCCCACTGCGCCGCTCGATGTTCATGGCAATCAGGTCGAACTGCTCAAGCAGAGCCGTTGTTATCGCTCTTCAAACATGACCTGTCTTACGTGCCATGATGTCCATACTGCGCAGCACGATGCAGCGGAGTTTTCCAAACGCTGCCTGACATGCCATAAACCGGACTCCGCGACGTTCGCGCGGGCCGATCACCCGGTCACGAAGAATTGCATTGGATGCCATATGCCCCGGCAGGAAACGAACCTGATCGTCTTTGACTGGAAGGGCACCAGCGTGCGGCCGGAGATGACAAACCACTGGATCAAGGTCTATCCGGCAGGGAAACAGGCGGCTTCGATTCAGTGATTCAAGGCGCATCGCGCGATTACGATTTGCTGATGCCTTGCCCTTCAACGATGGTGATGTAGCGGTCGATCGGCAACTCCGTGAACTTTTCCGTTTTGCCGCTGGGCTCCGGCCACTTCACTTCCAGCCAGTCCACTTTCGTGCGCTTGCCGATTCCGAGCACCATGCGCGGATCGTGTGAAGACAGATAGCTGCCGGCGCCGACTTTCATCCGGACCCGCTTCAGGTCGCCGGCCTGATAGGTGATGCGCGCGCCGACTGCGTCTCGATTCGCCTTTTTTCCCACCAGGTGGATACCGAGCCAGTGATTGCCCGTTGCCGACATATTGCGCAGCAGCAGCGGCGCCGCATCGTTTACCGAGACAAGCACGTCGACAGCGCCGTCGTTGTCGAAGTCTCCGATAGCAAGTCCTCTTGCCGAAAGGTCCTTGGCAAAGATCGGTCCGCTCTCTGCGCTCACGTTGCGCAGTGTCTTGCCGTCGTTATGAAACAGCAGCAACGGCTCGCGATAGGTGACGTCCTGGCGCACGCTTTGGATCAGCTCGTCGGGGTTTCCGTTTGCGAGGAAGAGGTCGAGGTTGCCGTCGTTGTCGTAATCGAAAAACTTGAGCCCCCAGCCACTCATCAGGCGAGTGGCTGCGCTGACCCCGGTGGGGCCAGCTTCATCATCGAACGTCTCATCGTGGTTGTTCTGATAGAGCGAGTACCGTTCGTGATCGATGTTGGCTACGAAGAGATCCATCCACCCATCCTGGTTGAAATCGGCCGAGTCTGCTCCCATGCCGGAGCGTGACCGTCCTGACTCACTGTAGGCCACGCCGGCCGTCGCACCAATCTCATCAAACTTTCCGTTGCCGCGGTTCATGAAAAGAAAATTCGGAGATGTGTCATTGGCTACGAAGAGGTCCATCCTGCCGTCGTTGTTGACATCCGTTGCAACCACGCCCAGGGCTTTGCCAAGATGCTTCGCGATATCCGATGATTTGCTGACGTCCGTAAAGGTTCCGTCACCATTGTTATGAAACAGCCAGCTCGGCATCGGGTGATAGAGCGTGGGGATACAATACCCCGGCTGGTTGTTGGCCCTGCAGGGAAGGTTCTTCTCTTTGCTGAACTCGACATACTGGCAGACGAACAGATCGAGCCGCCCATCATTGTCGTAGTCGAACCACACTGCGCTCGAAGACCACCCCGGAGCTGCGACGCCCGCCTTCTCCGTGACATCGGTGAAAGTGCCGTCGCCGTTGTTGTGGTAGAGGATGCTTCGTCCGTACTGCGTCACGTATAGGTCCGGAAAGCCATCTCCGTCGTAGTCGCCCACGGCAACGCCTTGGCCGTAGCCGCCGGCTGCGACGCCGGCCTTCCCGGTTACGTCGGTAAATGTGCCATCGCGGTTGTTACGATAAAGGGCGTTGCGCAGTGGCGGATTCGGGTTGTAGAAATCGCAGCGCCCGCTGTTGACCAGATAGATGTCCATCCATCCGTCGTTGTCGTAATCCAGAAAGGCGCAGCCCGCCCCGGTGGTCTCCGGCAGGTATTTCTGCGGCGATTTCCCGGCTGTGTGTACCCATGTAATTCCACTCGCGGAGGGTGGCACCTCTACAAACGGATATGCGGGCTCGGCAGCCAGTACAATAGGCAAGCAGTGAAGTCCGGCCAGCCCGGCGCCGCCAGCCAGCCCGGCGAGAAAGTGCCTGCGCGACAGATGCAGCTTGTCGATACCGGATGCGGTCACTGCGGCGGCTGCGGCTCCCTGGCCGCCTGTGCGTGCGGCCATCTGCTGCTGCAGGGCGAATTCCCGGTCTGCGTCCTCTTTGCGTCCGGTACGCGCATACGCGGTTGCAAGGCCGTAGTGTCCCGCGGGATTTTGCGGCTGAAGCTTGACCGCAGACTGCAGCGGAGCCACAGCGTCGGCGTAGTTCTTCTGTGCGAGCAGTGACATGCCGAGACCCAGATAAGCGTCTGCAAATGCGGGATTGAGCTGAGTGGCTTTGGTGAAGTGGCGGATGGCTTCCGGCAAATCCTGTGTCTCGCGCGCGAGCTCGCCCAGAACATATTCCGCGCCGGCGTTGGCGGGATCGATCTCCAGCTCCTGCTGCAGCTCTTTTTTCGCCGCGTCCTGGAAGTCGGGTCCCGGATTCGGTTTTGAAAGCAGCAGCCGAGCCAGGCGGAAGTGAATGCCGGGATAGCGCGGCTTCTCTTCAAGTATCTTGCGGTAGTCCTTCTCCGCCTGGTCCCATTTGCCTTGCAGCTCGTTTGTCTCGGCATCCATCTCCAGCGCGGGAACAGACGTGGGCGCGGTCTGCGCTAGCTCGCGGGCCGCGTTGGTGGAAAGATCGGAATAGGCATGCACGGTCACATACAGCACCTCGGGATCGTGAGGCAAGTGCTGATTCAGGACACGCAGCAGATCCAGAAGAGGCCCTTGCTGCTGCAGCAGAGTGGCGCAGCGCACGCCATCCAGGCCGACGCGTTTTTGCAGCTCTTTATCTGTAATATGCGGCGCCGACTTCGTGAGCAGCGGGAGGGCCTCGGAGCAGTGGCCGCTCTCGGCGAGTGAGGCGGCATGCTCGGCTGCGGCGGGAGTGATGGCGCTAGTGGCGCTGTGAGCCTGTGCGCCGGCGGCAATCGTGAAGAAAATAAGGGAAGTCAGAGAAAACAATGTACGCATAAATGAAGAACGGGGCAGACGCTGCTCGAGCGTCTGCCCCGTGAGTCTATCAGGGCGCCTAGAAATACACCTTCAGGGCGAACTGAATGTTTCTGGCTGGTTGCGATGACGGTGTTCCGACTGCAGGCCCGATCTGGCCAAATGTAGTCGAGGTTGTGCTGAAGCCTGTATCAGGGTGGCCCAGGTTTACGTTGTTAAAGGCGTTCAGGAAGTCCGCGCGGAACTGCAGATACGCCGCTTCTGTGAAGTGGAAATTCTTCATCAGCCCGATATCTGCGTTGAACAATCCGGGCCCGTTTATCGGTCCCTGCGCCGGGCAGTTTCCAAAAGTACCGGTTGCAGGATTCGAGAAGCCCGCAGAGCTCATCCATTGATAGCCCCCAAAGTCCGGGGCCTTCTGGCTGCGTTTGAACACCTGATAATTGCCGCTGCAGTCCGGACGAGCTCCACGCGAGCCGGTTCCTGTGGCGTCGCCGCTACCATAGATGGCGAGTGGGAAGCCGGTGCGCGTGCTAACGATCGTGGATGCCTGCCAGCCACCCACTACCTGGTTGACGACGGGATTCATGTTGGCGCCAAAACGCGCGCCCCTGCCTACCGGGAGCTGGTAGGTTGCGTAGGCGGAAACGTAATCGTTGGCGTTGGAGTAGCAAGTGGCGTAATCCGCTTTAGGGTTATAGAGGTTCTGGTAATAGGGTGACGCGGTTGTCGATCCAGCAGCTTGTCCCCAGGTCCCGTAGTAGCCGCTGTTATTGGTCAGGCAGTGCTGCCAGGTGTAAGCCAACTGCGCTTCCAATCCGTTACCCATCCGCTTCTGCAGAACTGCCTGCAGCGCGTTGTAGTTCATGTATCCAACTGAAGCAGTACCGGACACCTGGCCAAGGTCATTAATCAGAGCGGGGTTATTGGCGAAGTAGAACGGCGTCGTGGCGACTCCGTTGACTAGTTGCTTCTGCAGATAGGGCATCGGCACCATCAGGTGATCTACCTTCTGGGCGACGTATCCAAGCTGGAAGGTGGTTGTGGGTGTCACCTGCTGTTGCAAGGTCAGATTCCACTGCTGGTCAAGTGCCGGCTGAACCGTCTTGTCCCAGACATACATAGTGGCCCCGGCAAATGGGTCACCCGGGGTCGCACCTCCAGGGCCTGCCTGGGTCTGAACCGTGGCAGTGCTGTATGTCGCCGCAACCTCAGGAGGAGTGAAAGGCGGATTCCTGGGGAGCCGCAGGTTGGTGCCCGTGCCTTCCAGGTAGGAAGAGATGGTGTAGGCGCCGCGCAGCACCGTCCTGCCATTCATAGCAGCAGGTGACCAGGCGAAGCCGATGCGGGGTTGGATAGCCGGCAGACCGTACACCGAGTTGTAGAGCGCGCGGCTGTTGCCGTTTTGTCCCGCGAGCTCGAGTGCACCGGTGGTCAGATCCAGATTGGACTGGCGATTATTGAGCTCCACCCAGGGTGTATGCGCTTCATAGCGCAGCCCAAGGTTGAGGGTAAGCGTTGGGGTAATGTGCCAGTCGTCCTGACCGTATCCGCCAAACATCCAGGACATCTGATGCCAGACGAAGCCGACGCTGACGCCGATACCTCTGGCTTCCGGGTAGCCGAGGAAGAAATCGGCTTCTGGAGCGCCGACGAAGTCGACGTTGCCGACTGACGAGGGGCCGAAGAGGATATCGCCGTATTGGCCGGTGTTGCCGGTGTAGCCGGTGTTGATGCGATAACGCCACATCTGGAAGCCGGCCTTGAAGACGTGCTTGCCGCGCGTGATCGTGACGCCATCATCAAACTGAATGACCGTGTCGGCAAAGTCCTGCTGTACGATCTGGCTGCCGATGTTGGTAAGTGTGGTGCCGCCGCCGGGCGAAGGTGGCAAACCGCCACCGAAGCCGAGCAATAGCAGGCCGGGGCCGGCGCTGTTGGCGTTCGCAATCCCAAGTGCTGTACCGAGATTGCCGATGCTGGGATCGAAGGTGTTTCCGTTAAAAAGTGTGACCCAGCTCGTGCCAAAGCGAGCTTCGTTCAGGATGTTTGGGCCGAAAGTGTGGGTCCACGTTCCAACTACGTTGTGGATGGGAGCCTGCGCGAACGGATTGCTCTGGATCAACAGCGAGTTGGTTCCTGGATCGTTCTGATATGCCTGCGAATACCGGCCCTCAAAACGATCGTTCTGGGTGATGGTGTAGTCGACTTTGATGTCTCCCTGGTCGGTGTCATAGGCCTGGGTGGTTGTCTGAACCGCGTTGTTGGTTCTCTGGCTGTTGATCGGGGTTGGGTAGTACTTCGAAGCAAACAGGTTTGCAGCAACTGTATTTATTCTGGCTACCGGGATCTGGTTGTTCGGGAACGGCGTTCCGGTCAGCGGATCTGTGAGTTGCCCGGTTACATTTCCCTTTGAATCTGTGCCATAGAGGGCAGAGAAGTCGCCATTGCGCTCGGCATTCGTGAAGACAGTAATGAAGCTGCTGGTTGAAGGATGATCGAAGCGCTGTCCCTGGTAATCGACAAAGAAGAACAGCTTGTCCTTAAAGATAGGGCCGCCAAGTGTGCCGCCGAACATATTCCAGCGCAGCGTGGGCTTGGGTAGCACACTGGTCGGGTTCAGCTTGTTTTCCCACTGATTGGCATTGAAGATGTCATTGCGGAAGAACTCCCATGCGTCGCCGTGGAAGCTGTTCGTGCCGGACTTGATCGATGCGTTGACGATGCCGCCATTGAAGTTGCCAAACTCTGCGGGAGCATTACCGGTGATGAGGTTGAATTCCTGGATGGCATCGGGCGCGGGCGTGTACGCCAGCAGGTTATCCGACGTCTGGTTGTTATCCATTCCGTCGAGAATGAAGTTGTCCGATTGCTCGCGGTTTCCGTTGATGAACGGGCGCCCGCCGCTTGCCGTATTGTCGCCCTGGTTAAACGAAGAGGCATCCGGGTGAATGCTGCCTGGCGCCAGTAGTGTCAGTTCGACATAGTTGCGTGTTGCCAGCGGGATATCTGTAACTGTTCTGGAGTCGATGAGCGTGCTGACCTGCGTGGTCTCCGATTGCAGTTGCGGTGCTTCCGAAGTGACCTGTGCCGTGGTGGTCACAGCGCCCACATGCATCTTGAAATCGATACGCGCCGTCTGATTCAGCACCAGGGTGAGGCCGGACTGCACCGCCGACTGGAAGCCGGGCGCTTCGGTCTTCACCTGGTAGTTGCCGATAGGAACGCGCACAAAGTTGTAGGTGCCGCTGCTGTCGGATTTTGCCGTGTAGGTGGTTCCCCGGTCGGTATCAGTCACCGTGATGGTTGCGCCGTTGATCGCGGCGCCACCTTCGTCTACGACCGTTCCTGTGATCGCTGCTGTCGTCTGCTGGCCCCATACGGGTCGACCGACGCACAGACAGACTAGAAACATCCCAAGGGTGACCCCAAGTAAGATGATTCGCTTCATACTCGCCTCCTAAAGCACTCGCCAAATAGGGTTGCAGCGGACAACGATACCCGTGTCTCCAGAGTTGCAAGACGCGGAAGGTCGTATCCCAAAAAGTCCGACTTCGCCGAATGGAACTGTACTGTCTACTTTGTTCCCGCAGAGCCCAAATCCATCCAGGGGAGTTTTGTTTGCTTGAAGCGGGAACTACGCCGCCAGAACTTCCACCTCTTGCTATAAATCTTCGGCAAAAGTTGGCCACCAGCGTAGGACAAAACGACCAGCAAATGCAATGAAGAAATCGAAAGAAATTTTCAACCAAGGCCGTTATGATCACTTTTTTCAGATCAAGGGCGCAATTTGATCACTTTTTCTGATCATTTCCCGCCATCTCTGATTCCGCGATTCTTTTGAGGCACGAGCGGCACGCATACGGGAAGGCCAAAAATGGCATCTGACTCCTTCAGGAAATTCGGAGGCGTCGTGATCATTCTTCTTATCATTCTGATTTTGCTGTTTGGCTTCGGTGGATACCGTCTGGGGCCGGGAGTTGGCTACTACGGCGGAGGCAGCATCAGCCTTATTCTGCTCATCGTCCTGATTCTTCTGCTCTTGAAAGTAATCTGAGCTGCGCAGTCTGTCGGAAGGAGGCATTCCAGCCATCGGCGGAATGCCTCCTTCCTCAAGACTGCTGATTCGCTATTCATAGACAGAAAAACTCTGCGGCTGGGGCACAAAGTCTGGGTGCTGCACCTCTCCCGATGCGGGGCACGGGGGCGTGACGCTTTCAATCAGGCGGCTGATTGCCTCGCGAAGATACGCCTCGGGCGATCGCCCGGAAAGGGAGGCGAGGCTAGAAAGCCGGGATGCGAGATCAGGGGGCACCTGCATGCTCTGAGCATGCTGGCGACATTCACTCCAGGCCATCCCACATTGGGGTCTACCACCTGACAGGTTTGGCATGCATTCCCCGAATGGGAAGGCGGCTCACGAATAAGCCCGGTTAAGTCATTGAAAATAAAATGCAGGCGGATCTGTTTCCAAATCGGGCACACGATCGTCACCTGCCGGAACGAAGGTAATCGTAAAGTAGGTGACCAGCTGGGTATGATGCATTCCAAGCGAGGCAGCTTATGACTTTACTGGTCTTTCTCGGAATCGTTGTCAGTCTGCTGATTCTCCGGCTGATTCCCGGCCTGCTGTTGCGGCTGGTGTTGGCCATTCCCCGCCACCACTTCGTCGCCCTGATGCGTCGGATGCATAGCCGCAGGATCAGCATCGCCCTGCCGCGTACTCCGGCCACCCCGCGCAGCCGCGTGAAGCTGGTGCTGGTTTCGTCTTCGCTGCTGGCGCTGGCTCTGCTGGCGACGACTGCATTCTGGAGCTGGCACTCCGCCAGCCTGATGATGCTTCTGCGCTAAGCAAACAGACCTCTTTACAGGGCGCTCCCGGCCAGTCGCGGGAGCGCTTTTCGTTTTTGCGCCCGCCAATTTTCTTGACTCATCCCTGGTGCAATGCAACGATCAAGCCCAACAGGGCCCTGATTCCGTTCTCATGGCGAATATGTGCCGTGAGGAGTTGCGATTGGAGGCATGATGTACCGATCGATTGCGGCCGGCATCGTGCTGCTGCCGGCGATGGCGGCCTTTCCAACGCAGAAGCCGCCCATTCGAACGAACGCTTCCGTCAAGCTGTGGCTGGACACCAACCTCCGCCAGCCCATGTGAGCAAGCCACGCCTGCAAGCGGCGGCTGGATGATTCGTAACAATGAAGAGCGCGACGTGGTGGTGACCGTGCATCGCACCATGACGCGGTCTGGCGTGACGAAAGAGGACCAGATGCGCGACACGCTCGGCCCGGGGGAATCGCGGGACCTTGGCTGCGAGGTTTCTGATGAGGGACACCAGACGCTGACGCTGGTGAAGGCTGTCTACTGATTCAGCTCTGAGCGCAAACCGCCAGCACGGCAATGCCCACTAGCAGCACCACAAACGGAACCCAGAAGTGAAGGTCCGTCAGGATGGCGAGCGCCAGCGGTTTCGCCGGCGTTTCGTTGTTTTCCGATGTGCTCACCAGGCGAGCTTACCGGGGAAGAACTCGGCAAACAGGTCATCGTAGAAGGGCTTCAGCTCCTTCAGGTTCGGCTTGGTGTGGCCCTTGGAATAAAGATCGTATGGATTGAATTTCTGTACCCAGGGCAGCATGGCGCGGTCCTTCTCGTTCATCAGGTGCTGATAGGCGCCGTGCTTGTGCCAGGCATAGAAGGAGTGGAAGCGCAGCATCGCCAGTCCCTCATCTGGCAGATTGTTTTTGAGCACCTCGGCGATGTATCCATCGTGGCCGAAGGACATGTGCACGTTCTCGAGGCCGCAGTTCGGCTCGTAGATCCCATACTTGGTCTGGTACTCGGGTACATTGCGGTCCGGATTCGCGGCGAAGTACTCCGGAAAGACGATCTGCTCCGACCAGGCGCAGCCTACCGGGAAGGTATCGCCGACCACGCCCCATTGCGGCTCGCCGTAAAGGCACAGGCACTTGCCTAGATCGTGGACAAATCCGGTCGCGATCATCCACCGCGGATGGCCATCGCGCCGGATCGCTTCGGAGGTCTGCAGCAGATGCTCCATCTGCGTCAGGTCGGTATCCGGATCGCTGTCGTCGACCAGCGTGTTCAGATACTCGCCCGCCTCCCAGATGGTCTTTTCGCCGCGCGTCAGGCCGAAGTACTCCTTCTCCTTGCCGAGCACGTATGCAAGCGTCTGCTGCTCGTGATTGATGCGGTAGAACTCGGCAACGCCGGGGTTTGCCTGCTTGTCGTACTGGCGAAACTCGTCCTCCGACTTGCCTTCCTTGTAGCGACCCTCGAGGAACTCATCCCAGTTTTCGAGACTTTCCATGGGGCGTTCTGCGGGAGCGGACTGGTGTGTTGTCGCCATACGGTCACCTCGGAACAGGTTTCTTGATCGTTTCAGTTAACGATTTCGCTACACTTCCACGATAGATACTATGGCCAGCGATTGGCAATAGCATTTCGGTAATTCCGTGGTCGGGAGTCTCGCGCGGCTTTTGCTTTCAGGAAAGGCACAAGTGCAGTCGTTGGAATGGTCTACATCTATACGGAAAATGCTAAGTCCCTTCCTGTAACGAAAGCGTTCCTCAGTTTGGCAGGCGCAGCGGTCGCTTCCTGAAGCCATGGCGCTGGGGCAAAACGTAAACTGGCCACATGGCAGGAACCCGGTTTCCATTATGGACGGTGGCGCTGGCATGTGCTGCCCTGACACCGCTGGCTGCGCAAGGTCAGGTATTGAAGCAGCGCTTTCCCGGACACACCGACTGCGGGGACACGCACCTGCGGCTGACAGCCAGGCATAGCGGCGGATTGCCAGCCGCAGGGCTGCATCCGCAGGACCTCTATCTCTGGTTCAGCACGGGGTCGGCGGATATCCGCTCGATCGAAAGCGGGACTGCGCATTCCGGATACGAATCTGCTGATCGTGCTGCGTCCGGGCGCGGCTTTTGCGCAAAGCGATGCGGCGGCGGTGATGCGCAACCTGCGCGCTGCGGCGAGGCTGCGCTGGAAGATCGCGGTGCTGACACCGGATGGCTCCATCAGCCCCTTCATTACAGTCGGGGATGAAGCATCGTTGCATAGCGCATTATCAAAGCTGACGACACCTGTTGCGGGCGGCCTCAGCATTGCGGACTGGCCGGCTGCCGAGCGCAATGCATTTCATCAGTTGCACGCGCGCCCGGGCGGCACGTCATTCTGGAGCTCGCGTCGCCGATGGCTGGATCACCGGCCGGGAGTAACGATCCCGATGCATTTGCTCGAAGACCACACGCTCGACCTGCTGGCCCGCGATGATATGGCGCAGATCTATAGCCTGACAGCGGGGACAAAGGAGGAGTTCGCAGCGACCGGCGGTCGCGGCGCGCCGACGATCGACGCGCTCTTCCAGGGCATCGTCGCGGACGCGCCCGGAAGTTATGACCTGACCATCCATCCACGGTTCTCCTGCCAGCCGGGCGCTTCCTACTCGCTGCGCATCACGTCCTTCCGCCCGGAGGTGCAGCTCTTTTATCCGAGCGCCATCCGCATGGCGGCGATTGGCCCCCGCTGAGCCGCTATTTACTCCGCGCGCAAGGCCTGCATCGGATCGATCGAAGCAGCACGCCGCGCCGGCAGATATGCCGCCAACACGGTTACGAGAATGAGCAGAGCCGCCGGCAGCGAGAAGACCAGGGGATTTGCTGCGTCGATTTCAAACAGCAGACTGGTCATCAGGCGGGTCGAGATGAACGAACAGAGGAGTCCGATCAGAACCCCCATGAGCGTGAGGCGCACTCCGAAACCCATCACCAGTCGCAGCACATCCGCGCGACGCGCGCCCAGCGCCATCCGCACTCCAATCTCCTGGGTGCGCTGCGTGACGGAATACGCCATGACGCCATAGATGCCGATGCATGCGAGCACCAGCGCCAGCACTGCGAATGCCGAGACAAGCACAGAGCTTGCACGTCGCACGGCACGAGACTGATCGGCGAGCACCTCCATCGAGATCGCCTTGAAGACCGGAAGATCTGGGTCGACCGTCCACAGTGCCTGCTCTGCGGCCTTGGTCATCGCCTCGGGATCGGTCTGCGTCCGAATCGTGAAGGCCACGATGGGGAGCGGCTGCTGGTCGAAGGGCCGATAGATATCGTCATGCGTTGGCTGGTCCTGGCCGAACGCCTTCACATCGCCGACGACCCCGACAATGCGCCACCAGTCCGGCTTGTCCGCGCTGCCCAGGTTCAGCTCCTCGCCGACCGGGTCCTTGCCTTTGAGGAAGTGATTCGCGAAGGTCTGATTGACCATCGCCACCTGCTGGCTGCCGGCGCGGTCATCCGCCGTGAAGTTGCGTCCGCGAATGAGCGGAATGCCCATCGTGCGCAGATATTCCGGCGTCATGGCGCGATCGTCTGCCTCGGGTTCCTGCCCCTGCTTCGGTTGCGCCTGGCCGCGCAGCATGAAACTGGTAGTGCTCCAAAAGCCGCTCAGGGGCAGAAAATCGGTTGCGCCGGCAGACTTAACGCCGGGCTGCGCATTCAGCCTGCGAACGACCTCGCTGACGAAGACGCGTGTCTTCGTCTTGTCGGTACGAGGATAGCGATTCGGAGGCAGAAGGACTTCGAGCGAGAGAAGGTGGTCCGACCGGAAGCCAAGCTCCGCATGGATGACGCGTCGGAAGCTGGCGACCACCAGGCCGGCCGCAGTGAGGAGAATCAGCGAGAGCGCGATCTCGCTGATGACGACCGCATTGCGCGAGCGGTTGGAGCTTCGCGATGCGGTGCTGCCGCGGCTGTTGGCGCTCATCGCGCTGTCTGCTTTGGTACGCATGGCCTTGAGCACGGGCGCTATCCCGGCGAGCACGCCCGTAAGCAGCGTGATGGCGAAGGCGAAGAGGAAGACGCCGCGATCCATCGGAATCTGCGTGACCTTGGGGATGTCCAGGTTGGCGACCTCGTTGGGAAAGAGAGTGAGCAGGAAATGCGTTCCCGCATAGGCCAAAGGGACGCCAATCGCGCCTCCGATTGCGGCCAGCACAAGACTCTCCGTGACGAACTGGCGCAGCAGCCGCATGCGTGTTGCGCCCAGCGCGAGGCGTACCGCGATCTCTTTCTGGCGCTCCGCATCCCGAGCCAGCGCCAGACCTGCTGTATTCGCGCAGGCGATCAGCAGCACAAGGAATGCAGAAGCCATCAGCAACAGAAGCGGTTTGCGAATGTCACCCGACAGCTGGTCACGAAGAGGAACGAGGACGACACGATTGCCTTTGTCGGTGCCTGGATGCGCAGCAGCGACCTGCGCCTGGACTGCGTTGATGGCTTTTTGCGCCTCGGCAAGCGAAACGCCTGGCTTGAGCCGCCCGAGGATGCGGATCCATTGGCGGTCGAAATTGTCGAAGTCCGGCGGGGACAGCGCGGCAGGTCGTCCATATTTGGACCGAGCTGGGATAGTTGAAAGCGGATGGCATCACGCCCAGCACAGTGAAGGGATTTCCATCGAGCGTGATGGGTTTGCCGATGATCTCCGGGTCCGAGTGAAACGTGGTGCGCCAGAGCGAATTGCTGAGAAGCGCGACCGGCGGCCCGCCCGGTCGGTCTTCCTGGCTGGTATAGAGCCGGCCAAGCTGCGGCTCCACGCCAAGAATGTGCAGATAATTCGCCGAGACGGCATAACCGATGAGCAGTTGCGGCGCTCCCTGCCCGGTGAGCGTGTGCTCATCGTCATAGGACGGAGCCAGATCCTCGAAGATGTTGCTGCGCTTCCAGGCCGCGAAGTCAGCGGCACTGCTCGGGCCGGGCCCTCCCTCGCGCGCCGTCATTGATGGTCCACACTGCCACCAGCCGGCCGGGATCTTTGTAAGGGAGCGAATCCAGCAGAACCGCCTTTACAACGGAGAAGATCGCCGTGGTCGCGCCGACACCCAAGCGCCAGCGTCAGGATGGCGGTGATGGCGAAGCCGGGAGATTTGCGAAGCTGGTGCAACGAAAAACGCACATCGGCCCAGATGCTTTCAAGCGTGGGCCACTGCCATACCTGGCGGCTGCGCTCAGCGATGACGGTCACGTTGCCGAATTCGCGGCGGGCCTTCTTTGCGGCTTCTTCGCGTGGCATGCCATCCTCCATCAGCTCTTCCGTGCGCTCATCGACGTGCTCGCGAATCGAGATGGCGATATCGTCGTAGCGACGGTTGCGTGAATAGAATCGCTTGAGCCAGATCATGGAACTACTCCGAGCGCAAGGCCTTCATGGGTTCCACCGATGCAGCTCGCCGTGCCGGAAAGTAACACGCAACCACGGCGACAATGACAACCGCAAACGAGACAGCAACAATGGTTACTGGATTGCTTGCCTGCACGCCATACAGCAGGTGAGAGAACGAGGTAAGCAGCCGGCCAAGGAGCAACGTGGTGACTGCGCCGACAACGATCCCGGCAAGGGCAAGTTGAAGCCCCTGGCGGATGACCATCCGAAAGATTTTGGCTTTCTCTGCACCGAGCGCCAGCCGGATACCGATCTCGCGCGTGCGCTGTGAGACCGCGTATGAGATCACGCCGTAGATGCCGATAAAGCCAAGTGCGAGCGCCATTGTGCCAGCAATGCCGAGCATCACCAGAGTGAACGATGTGGGCGCCAATGACTGGCTGTAGATGTCCTGCATCGTTCGCATGGAGGCCACCGGCACATTCGCATTGACCGACCAAACGGCGCGGCGAAGCTCGCTGAGAAAGCTCTCCCGTTCCGGCCCGATCGCTGCGGACTATGAAGGTTGCCGAGCGGATGGCATCGAAGTTGCCTGGTCCCCAGTAGCCAATCGACATCGCTGGCCAGTACACGATCGCGGGCGCTTTTTGTTGAACGCCATTTTCGTATGCGTCCTGAACGACTCCGACTACCTCGATCCACGGCATGCTCGTCCATCTGCGAATTCTCTTGCCTACGGCCGCGGCCGGGCTCCCCCACAGTTCGCGGGCGAGATTTTCCGAAACAATGGCGACGGGTCGGCGATCGTAGGTCTCAGGCCGACTAAACTCGCGTCCGGCGATAATCCTTGTTCCGGCAGAGTGGAAAAAGCCGGGGGCGGCAAATTTATACAACCGCAGGGGCGGCGTTTCCCCAGCGTAGTTCTTTCCTTCAATTAATATCTCGTCCCATCCGGCTTCGAAGCCTTCCATCGGCATGTCACTTGCGAACCCAACCGACGTCACTCCCGGGATCGCCGCGAACTTATCAACGATCTCGTTCTGAAGGCGAGTTACGACTTGCGGACTTGCGACGAGAGAGTCGGGGATTGAGATGCGCATGGTTTCGAGATGCTTCGCATCCGCAAAGCCAGGATCGATGGTCCGCAGGTTTTGAAATGTGCGAATCATCAATCCCGCGCTCACCAGCAGCACCAGCGCCATCGCCACCTGAGCGACAACGAGAAGGTTGCGAGCGTGATGGCGCTCGCGGCTTACACTTGCGGTTCGTCCGGCGCTCTGAAGTGCCGCCGGAGTCCATGACCCGGCATAACGAAGCACCGGAATCATTCCGAACAGCACACCCGAGAGCAAAGAGAGCGCGAGCGTAAACAGCAGCGCTCGCGCATCGAGAGCAATCTCGTTCAGCCGCGGCAGATTCTCCGGCCCGATCGCGAGAAGCAGCCGAAGTCCCGCATAGGCGATGACCACCCCACCGGCGCCGCCGAGAATGCCGAGCAGCACGCTCTCCGTCAATAAGTCTCGCGCAATTCGAGCACGTCCAGCGCCGAGCGCCGCGCGAACAGCAAGCTCCTGCTGGCGAGCCTCCGCCCGCACCATCTCCAGGTTAGCCACATTGGCGCAGGTGATCAGCATCACAACGGCGAGCGTGCCCATGACTACCCAGAGCATTGCCGCTGATATTGCCAACCACTTCCTGCTTCAACGGACGAATCGCCGGCGTGATTCTCCACTGCTCGTACGAGTGCGGATTCGTGCCCGGGCCATTCGACCAGGAATCCATCCAGATCGGCACCATGCGCGCGATATCTGCGTCGGCCTGCGCGATCGTGACTCCGGGCTTCAGCCGGCCGATGCCCTGAAAGCCGAAGCCGGCGAGAATCTGCTTATTGCGATCGAAGGCCAGGGGTGCGATGACGTCGAAGTCCGCCCTCACCATGCGAAATCCGCGAGGCATCACGCCAACGATCTCGCGCGGTTGCGTATCGATCGTGATATTGCGGCCGATTGCAGAGCGGTCTCCGCCGAAGCGGCGCTGCCAGTAGCCGTAGCTCAGCATCACAGCTTTCGCGCCGTGCGGATTCTGGTCAGCTTTCGTCAGCCAGCGGCCCGCAGCAGGCGGAACATTGAGCGACTGAAGCACGCCATCGCTGATGAATGCAGTGTGGACCTGCTCAGGCTCGGCGATTCCGGTGACGTTGGCCGTTCCGGTGATCCATACTCCCAGCGATTGAAATGTCCGGTTTTGCTCGGAGAAGGTGAAATACATCGAAGGCGAGAGGCGAAGACCTTCGGAGAAGTTCGCGAGGCCGGCGGCACCTGGGGCATTCAGCCACACTCCCACCAGTTGGTCGGGGTTCGAATAGGGAAGCGGCTTGATCAGGACACTGTTGAGCACGCTGAAGACCGTGGTGTTCGCGCCGATTCCGATGGCCAGCGTAAGGATGACGGTAGCTGCGAAGCCGGGCGATTTTTGAAGCCGCAAAAGCGCGTGTCTCAAGTCGGCCCAGATGCTTTCGAGGGTGGGCCACTGCCATACCTGGCGGCTGCGCTCGGCGATGACGGTCACGTTGCCGAACTCACGGCGCGCTTTCTGCGCGGCTTCTTCGCGCGCCATGCCATCCTCCATCAGTTCTTCGGTTCGCTCCTCGATGTGCTCGCGAATCGAGATCGCGAGATCGTCATAGCGGCGGTTACGTGGACGGAGATGCTTTAGCCACTGCATGGCGTCACTACGCCTTTTGGACTGCGAGAACGCGTGCGATGCCGGCAAACATGGTTTCGAAGCTGGCGACTTCCTGCTCCAGGCGGCGGCGCCCGGCTAGGGTCAGCTGGTAGATCCGCGTGGGCCGGCCCTTCGCGGAGACGCCCTCTTCGGATTTCAGCCAGCCTTCCTTGAGCATGCGCTGCAGCGCCGGGTAGAGCGAGCCTTCCTCGATCTGCAGCAGGTCGTCGGAAATTTGCTGAATGTGTTTGACCAGGCCATAGCCGTGCATCGGCTTCAGCCGGAGCGAGTGGAGGATCATCATTTCGAGTGCGCCGGGGAACAGGTCGCGCCGCGGAGTGTTTCTGGCCATGGCCAACACTGTAGACCAAACATAGCTATTTTGAAAATAGGTATGCTGCAAACAAATTCGACGGCACTTCAAAACGGCAGGTTAGCGGGACGAAATACCTCTCAGGAGAAGCCGGTCTGCCGGCGCAGCCTCATGCCGCAATAAATCAGGCTGACAATCAGAATCGCGACGAGCGCGAGCAGCCAGCCATGGTTCATGGCGATCTGCGGCACGCGGGCTTGCACGCCGAGCCACAGAAACACCGCGACCGCTGCGGCGACGATGGCCCAGTCCCACCAGCGGCGGCGCTCGCCCGCATCGAATTCGCTGCCGACTTGCGCTGCAAGGACGGTGCGGTAGTCCAATCCGTAGCGGTCGCATTCGCGCTCGACGGCAAGGTTGCGCGAGAGGTGTTCGCGCTCGCCCGCAACGGCGGTAGAGATGGCGAGCGCGCCGAGGATCATGACCACAGATCCGCCCAGCACCATGAGCTTGTGGGTGAGGTCCGTCCCGGCCAGCTCGCCAAAGACCAGCGCGCCCCAGGCCAGACCCCAGAGCTGATTCGTATTCGAGAGCGGGATGCCGCGGCCGATGCCGAGATACTTCGCCGTGAACTGCTGGAAGAGATCGCCGATGACCCAGACGAAGCCGCCGAGGAAGAGCCAGAAGAGGACGCCGCGAAATTCGGAGAAGTGAAATGCGGTCGAGTGCGTGCCGCCGTCCAGCCACCACACCAGCGCGAGCACCGAGCCGAGCTCGCCGAAGGTGAAGGCAGTCACGAAGGAGAGCGGGTTCATGCCGCTGATGTAGGCCTTGCGATACGGCACGTACATCGTGCCCCAGAGTGCGCTGGCGCCGATAGCGGCTGCGATGCCGCGTCCGGCGTGCGATATCGCGTGGCCGCTGCCGTGGACGGTGCTGAAGCCGAGCAGGATGGCCGCCGCGACAATGGCAACCGCGCCCAGCACGACCTTGAGGATGCCGCCGCGGCTCGCGCCCTGAAGCTCGCGGAAGAGCACGCGTCCCCACAGCAGCCCGAAGAGCGAATTGGCGTTCCACAGCGGAAAGGCGATGGCGAGTCCGACATCGCGGATGGCGAAGACGGTGAGCGTGTTGGCGACGGCCCACAGCGCGCCCGCGAGCAGCGCCCACACGATCAGGTGCTTCTTGTCGGCGAGGTCGCGAACCACATAGCTGGTGCCCTTGAGCAGGGTGGGGAAGGTCCAGCGCGCGGTGAAGACGCCGGCCACCATCCAGAGCGAAACGGCGAAGGGCGAAAGTCCGACATTGACGAGTTTCGTCGGCGCCTCGGCCGCGCCCAGCCACACGCCGGCAGCTAGTCCGCACGCGACGCCGAGGCGATGGAGGGCGTGGGTGTCTTCGTGAGGAACTGTCGGGATCGTGTTGGCCGGTTTTTTCTGCAAGTCAGAGCCGACGATAGAGGGCTGGGGATGGGACGTCAAGAAACGGGCGGTGGATCATGCGGTGGGGTCTACCATCTGCCGCCCATCCCGTGGCCGGGGATGACGTGGAGCGTCAAGGCCAGCGCAGCCATCACGGCAATGTAGTAGAGCAGCGTGTCCCATCCTTCTTCTTCGGGGCGGTCATGTGCAGAGGGACGAGCGAGAGTGAAGAGGCGCCACAACACACCTGCGGCGACGAGCAGGAAAAGTCCTTCGCCGCCCAGCCACCACATTCCAACGGCGGCGCAGAGCAGCGCGAGCCGCGCGGTGCGGCCGAGTGCGTTGGCGGCTTGTGCGCCGTCGAGCACCCAGATGGGAATCAGATTCAGGACGTTGAGCGCAGCGCCGGCGCGGGCGAGCGCGGCCCACAGCATGGAGTGCGTTTGGAGATAAAGCCCGGCGCAAACGGCAGCGGCGAGCCAGCCCGCGAGCGGACCGGCTAAGGCGATCTGCGCGCGCTGCGCCTGCGAGACGCCGAGCGCCTGCCATTTCACATAAGCGCCGAGGCCGGGAAGGAAGACGGGCATCTCGGCCGGGAGGCCGCGACGCTTGATATCGATGTAATGGCCCATCTCGTGGATGAGGATGGAGGCCGCGAAGCCGATGCCGAACTTCCATCCGTAGAGCGCCCAGTAGACGCCGACGAAGGCGAAGAGGCTGAAGAGGAACTTCAGCTTGAAAAGCGCGAAGAAGAGTCCTTTGCCTTTGAAGATGACGAGCACGATAGGGCCGAGCGGACCAAGACGCTTGAGCCACTTGGATTTTTCATCTGCGGGACGTGGCAGCGCGGCGAGATGGCCGCGTATCCACTGGGCCTGTGTGGAGTCAGGCGGCAGCAGGGCGAGCGCTTCGGACCAGAGCGCGCGGGCGCCGGCGATGTCGCTTGATGCTTCGCGCTTTTTGGCTTCGGCGGAGAGGGCATCGAGCCGCTGCGAGTGGACGAGCGCGTGGCAGCGTGGGCAGGCGCGCGCACCGGGCGCAAGGGGCGCGCCGCAGACGGCACAGTGTGCCGGACCAGCGGTTGCGCGGCTTGCGGAGGGGAAAACTGAGTCCATAGGGAATGGACGCGCTAACTGGCCGCAGGTGTCAGACGAAAGGGACCTTCCACCGCGACACGTTGGGCCGCGGTGCCACGCCACGCCAGACTGAGACCGACATACAGAATGACAGCGTTGATAAGGCCGTGGACGGGACTGCGCAACTCGAGGATGGGCGACATGAGGCCAATCGGCAGCAATCGAAGACCCGCCGCAAACATCCGCCCAGAGGGAATGCGCGCATGGAACTGCCAGAGGGCGATCGGGATTTCCGCAAGGGCGATGGCGAGATAGGTGAGGACGACTGCGGTGATCTGGTACGGACGGCCGCCGAGGCCGCCGGAGCCGAACTTCATGGCCCTGGCAACGATGTAGCCGACGCCGAGCGCCACATAGCCGACGTAAAGATGCGTCGTGATGGTGAAGGCGGCGTAGCCGATGAGCCCGACAATGGCGGCGCCGATGCCGAAGAGCAGAGCGCGGCTGAAGGCGCCGCTGTCGGAGCCGCCGGCCTGTCCACTTCGCGCGGCTGCTGCGCAGCTTGCGCATGCGGCCTGCCCGCGGACGCGGTAGTACTCGGTGGCGAGCGGCGAGCTGCAGAAATGGCAGCGGTCGATCTTCGGCGGGGTGGTGTATTCAGCGGTAGAGAACTGCGGCGTGTCGGGCATCGTGCCCCCTTGCTGGTGTGTGAGGGTAGCACAGCAACTTGCCGGCGAATGGAAGAAAGCTTCCACAGAAGAGCCGGTTTGCCCAGGATGGGAATGCTCAGGCAGGATACGGAGGACGATCAGAGGAGGAGGCGAATATGGCGACCTTGGTGGAGTTGTTGTTGCCGGAATTCGATGCGGAGATGGCGAGCACGCGGCGGGTTCTGGCGGCGGTGCCGGAGGAGAAATTTGATTGGCGGCCACATGCGAAGTCGTTCACCATGGGGCGGCTAGCCGGGCATGTTGCGGAGATCTCAAGCTGGACGAGCGACACGCTGCAAAAAGGGCGGTTGGATCTGGTCGCGGGAAACCAACCGGAGAACACAATTTTTAAGCCCGCCTCGCACGCTCTATTGATGGAGAAGTTCGATGGCTGGGTGAAGCAGGCGCGGAGCGATCTGGCAGGGACGAACGATGCCGCGCTGGAGCAGACCTGGGTGATGACCTGGAATGGCGAGGAAATTCTTCGCCTGCCGCGGCGGGAGACGATTCGCACCTGGGTGCTGAACCACACCATTCATCATCGCGCGCAGCTTGGCGTGTATCTGCGCCTGAACGATGTGAAGGTGCCGGGCGTCTATGGGCCTTCGGCGGATGAAAAGTAATTGATAGTGGTGCCGAGGCTGTATCCGATTCTCGATGCTGACGCCCTGGCGCGGGCGGGTGTCCCGCTGGTGACGGCGGCGCGGGCGCTCTATGACGCCGGTCTGCGCTGGGTGCAGTACCGCGACAAGCAGGGGAGTGACGCGGCGGTTGCAGAGAGCATGCGCAAGCTGCGAGTGATCTTTCCCGAAGGCGAGGCTGTGCTGCTGCTGAATGATCGCGCGCATCTATGCGGGCAGACAGGAGCAGACGGCGTGCACATCGGTCAGGAGGACATGGAGCCGGCGGAGGCGCGCCGTATGTTGGGACCGAAACGGCTGCTGGGTGTGTCGACGCATAACGTCGCGCAGCTGCGTGCGGCGCTCGCGACGAAGCGCTGCCGACTATCTGGCGATCGGTCCGGTGTTCGCCACCGGGTCGAAGAAGAATCCAGATCCGGTGGTGGGGCTGGAAGGTGTCCGCGCCGCTCGCGCGCTCACGCGGCTGCCCCTGGTGGCAATTGGCGGCATCACCGCCGAGAACGGGCGCGAGGTGATCGAGGCGGGAGCGGATGCGGTGGCGGTGATTTCGGCTCTGCTGCCGGAAGGCTGCTCAGAGGGTACTCATGACATGACCAAGACGGTTCGGGACTTTCTTGCTCTTTTACGGTAGAACTGACTGTCTGGACATTCACCGTGTGTGAGCTATGCGGGCGGCCCAACCGCGGCTGCGTTCTCCGCTGAGAAGGACAGACTGCAAAGCCTGCCCTCGCCGAAGGCAGCGACCAGGCGCACGACATCCATACCATCCGGAGGCAGTTTCTTTTGGCTAGACTTTTTGCAACCAAACCCCTCTCGCTTCTGACGGACGAGGCGCATGAGGAGGGGGAACACACGCTGAAGCGATCGTTGGGACCGGTCAACCTGATCACCCTGGGGATCGGCGCGGTCATCGGCGCGGGCATCTTTGTGCTGACCGGCCAGGCCGCCGCCAAGTACGCGGGGCCAGCGGTGGCGCTCAGCTTCATTCTGGCGGGCATCACCTGCGCTTTTGCGGGCCTCTGCTATGCGGAGTTTGCTTCCATTATTCCCATTGCCGGCTCGGCCTATACCTACGGATATGCGACGCTGGGCGAATTTGTGGCGTGGATCATCGGCTGGGACCTGTGCCTGGAATATGCGTTCGGCGCAGCCACGGTGGCTTCGGGCTGGTCCGGTTATTTCATCTCTCTGCTGGAGCAGCTCCATATCTATTTGTCGCCGGGGATGGCGCGTTTTACCACGACGGCCGGCACGGTGCTCTACAACCTGAACGGCAGATGGATGACGAAAGAGGCAATCACGATGGGGGTGCCGTCCGGCACCGATCTTTCGACATTGCCACATGTGACGGGCGCGTTCAATCTGGTGGCGTTCCTGGTGATCCTCCTTGTCACAGCGATTCTGGTCATCGGCATTCAGGAGTCGGCAAACTTCAACACCCTGATCGTGGTGGTGAAACTCACCTGCGTGTTCGTCTTTATTGTGCTGGGCGCGGCGTTCCTTCTTAAGCACCCCGACCTGGCCAGGATGAACTGGCATCCCTTCATCCCTCCAAAGGATGCGGCGGGGCACTTCGGATTCAACGGCATTGCCGCGGGCGCGGCGTCGGTGTTCTTCGCCTATATCGGCTTTGACGCGGTGTCGACCGCGGCGCAGGAGGCGAAGAACCCGCAGCGCGATATGCCTATCGGCATTCTCGGCTCGCTGGTGATCTGCACCATCCTGTACATCCTGGTTTCGCTGATACTCACCGGCCTGGTGAGCTACAAGGCGCTGAACGTGGGCGACCCGGTGGCGGTGGGCATCGATGTCACCGGCATCAGCTGGGGCAGCCTGCTGGTGAAGATCGGCGCGGTCTTCGGGCTGGCGACGGTGATGCTGGTGATGCTGCTGGGCCAGTCGCGCGTCTTCTTCTCCATGTCGCGTGACGGCCTCCTGCCCAAGTGGGCGAGCGCCATCCATCCGAAATTCCGCACACCCTGGATCTCGAACATCCTGGTGGGAACGATCGTGGCCTTCCTGCCGGCGTTGCTGCCCATCGACCGGCTCTCCGAACTGGTGAACATGGGCACGCTGCTGGCCTTCAGCATCGTGAGCGCGGGCGTATGGATCCTGCGGCGGCGGCATCCGGACCTGCATCGGCCGTTCAAGACACCACTCGTGCCCCTGGTGCCCATCCTGGGGATTCTCAGCGCCTTCTACCTCATGTTCTCGCTGCCGCGAATCACCTGGATCGTGGTGGGTATCTGGCTGGTAGTGGGCTTAGTGATTTACTTCAGCTATTCCATCAGGCACAGCAAAGTGCAGGCCCTGCCGGCGCGGGAGACAACGGGGAGATAGAGAGAAGCCAGAGCTTCTTCAACGGCCTGCCGCTGATGGCAGGCCGTTTTGTTAGCTCCCTTCGAGCAAACGGCGAAGGGTCTCTACACGCTAAGTTATTAGCGATCAGGTCACTGAGGTAACTTGTTTTCCCAATATGAACAAAGGCAGAGCAGGATTCCCAGACTGGTAAACCATCCAGTCACTTAGTTGGGCTACACTCTGATCGTCAAGAATATGCCTCTACGCCATTCCCATTTTCGGGGAAGAGCAGGAGTGCACTAGTAGAGCACGCTCGTCTTGTGTGCCAAATCGGCAGTACTGGTCCGGGACCCCTTGGGGTCTATAGAAAATCCGTCGAGCAATTGCCAGAAGAGCGGCTGCAACAGAACGGAACCAACCGCAGCACGAACGATCTCTCAGGGTGGCCATGTTCTCGAATCGTCTTGCAGTTTCCCTCTCCCTCGGCGCGTCGCTTCTCACGTTGGGCCTCACGGTTCCGGCTTCGCATGGCCAGATGGCTTCGCTCGCCAGCCCGCGTGTGCTGGGGCCGGTGAACGAGTCGCAGGTAGCGACGATCCAGGAAAAAACTCTTCCGCTGGCGCAGGCGCGTTTCGATCGCGGCCGTTTGCCGGACGGTACGCCCACCGGACACATGCTGATGCTGTTGCGGCGCAGTGACGCGCAGCAGCAGGCACTGAACCGGCTGATTGCCGAGCAGAAGGACCCGAAGAGCCCGAACTATCGCAAATGGCTGACGCCGGAACAATTTGGCGCTCAGTTCGGTGTCGCCGATGCAGACGTGCAGGCAGTCACGTCCTATCTGGCGGCGCAGGGCTTTGCCGTGGGACGCGTCTTTAAGGACAAGACGGCGATTGAATTTTCGGGCACCGCTGGACAGGTCCGTTCGGCGTTCCAAACGGAGATCCACAGCTACGCCGTCAACGGTCATACCTTCCAGGCCAATGCAGCGGCGCCAAAGATTCCTGCCGCGCTTGCGCCGGTGGTGAAGAACATCACGCTGAACAATTACAAGACGCCAATGTCCCAGATGGCGCGGCCGATGGTGCTGGACCGCACAACCGGCAAATCGCATCCGCTTTATGCTGACCCGGTTTATGGGGCGGAGTCGGTTTCTCCCGGCGACCTGGCTGTGATCTACGACATCCCGTCTACGGCGACGGGCAGCGGTGTGACGGTGGGCGTGGTCAGCGATTCGAATATCAATCTTGCTATTCCGGCTAACTACCGCACGCTGTTTGGTCTGCCGGCAAATGTGCCGACGGTGATCGTGGACGGCACCGATCCGGGCATCAATGACGACTCGATCATCGCTTATGCACAGATCGAACTCCTGGCCGCTACTGCGCCGCAGGCGAACGTGATGTTTTATACGGCGGCGGACACCGATCTGGACACGGGCCTGGATTTTGCGGCGCTCCGCGCGGTAGAGGACAACAACGTGCAGGTGCTGCTGTTTGGCTTTGAAAGTTGCGAGGCAAATCTGGGGGCGAATTTCAATCCGTTCTTTGCCGATGCATGGGAGCAGGCCGCGGCGCAGGGCATATCCGTCATTACGCAGACCGGCTCCGGCGGCGCGGCGGAATGCGATGCGGGTGCGAACGGCGCCCAGCCGCCCTACTCAGCGACTCATGGCCTGGCGGTAAACGGGTACGCCTCGACCCCGTATGACACGGCTGTCGGCGGCATCGGATTTCTACTATGGCCCCACCGGCTCAGTGACCGAGAGCAATCCCGGCATCTTTCTGAATTACTGGAGTGAATCGAACAGCGGGACCGCCGGGTTTACATCGGCGAAGTCCTACATTCCCGAACAACCCTGGAATAGCAGCTATCAGGGGAACAATCAGATCGTCTATCCCCCTCCTATCTTTGTCGAAGCCTCCGGCGGCGGCGTGAGCACGGTGGGGCAAACGGCGGATGATGGCACGCAGTCGCCGTATCCGCAGCCCAGCTACCAGGCGAGCGTCGCCGGTAACGGATATCTCGACTACCGCGCGCGTTGTTCCGGATGTCTCCTTCTTTGGCTCGAATGGGAACAACGGCAGTTACTATATGTTGTGCCTGTATGCTTCCGACTGCGTGAACGGCACCCCGGATTCGCTGCAGTACAGCGGCGGTGGCAACCCTGCTCTTGCGGCCTCGGCTTTTGCCGGAGTCGCGGCGCTCGTGGTGCAGGCGCATGGCCCGCAGGGCAACCTGAACGATGGCCTCTACGCGACGGCTGCCGCTAGCCCCAGCGCGTTCCACGACATTACCGCGGGCACCAACATGGTGGACTGCACCGCCGGGAGTCCGAACTGCGGCGCCAACGGCTATACCGCTACTGCACCGCCCACACCCGCGGGCCCGGCGTACAACGCCACTGCGGGGTATGACGCGGCATCCGGCCTGGGCAGCGTCGATGTTGCGAAACTGATCAGCAGCTGGGTCAGCGGAAGCTGGCTCGGGCACGCCCGGCATCACCCTCTCGATCACAAAGAATGGAAGCCCGGTCACTGCGTTCCAGCATGATGATCCCGCGGTCGATCTCAGCGTCTCGGTCACCGGCGGCGCCGGCACTCTCCTCAGGGAGATGTGGCTATCACCCGCACGGCAACCGGGAATGCGACCCAGGGCGTGCTCCGGCTGACGCTGGACACCGGCACGGCTGTTTTCCCCTATGGCGACATCGCGGGACTTCTGCCGGGTGGCAGTTATTCGGTCGTTGCGCGCTACGCGGGCAACTCGACCTATGCCCCGGCGGTGGCTTCAGCTCCGGTGACCGTCTCCTCGGTTCCGGGCAAGCTGGCGATGCTGACCACGGATCAAAGCGACAATCCACTGCCGATCTACAACGGTCAGTCTGAACCGTACGGCACAAACGTCCACTTCACCTTCTTTGTCAGCGACGCGAACGATCCTAACGATCCGCAGTATGCGACCGGTTCCGTGACGCTGACCGACAATGCCAAGCAGGTAGCTGTGCTGCCGCTGGATTCGGAAGGCTTTGCCAGCTTTAGCAGCAGCCACCTGGCCGCGGGTCCACATCTCTTCAATGCCACCTATAGCGGCGACCCCACGTTCAATCCGGCCAACCTGACCGGGGCGGCGCCATCGGTGACGATTACCGGCGTGCCCACGACGACGACCGTGATCTCTACCGATCCGAATCCTTCCTCAGCGAACAACACGATGGTTCTGGTGGCGACCGTAACCCCGACTCAGGTCTGTGCACCACTTGCGCCCTGTCCTACGGGAGCGGCGCCAGGCGGCAAAATCCGGTTCAAGAACGGGAACAAAGTTTTGAACACGGTGACGCTGGACCAGGGTGTCAATACGGGCCCGGCGCCAACCTCCTCCGCTGCGTTGACGCTGTCTCAGGACACCTTCGACCTGAACAGTTCGCAGTCGATCACCGCGACGTATATTCCGGACAACACCGGGAACTACACCGCGTCTACCTCCGCTCCGCTGACGATCACGGTTGGAGGCGCACACGGCGAGGTGAACACCAGCACGACGCTGTCGACGATTCCCGCGAATGCGATCAATTTCGAGGACACGTCGACGCTGACCTTCTACGCCATCGTGGCCAATGCAGTGGTAGGCGGCTACGGCACACCGACCGGCAACGTCACCTTCTTCTCGAACGGCGCGGCGCTGGGCAATGGGACGCCGGTGAGCGGCTCGCCGGGGACGTGGAGCATCACCATCCCGCAGAACGGCGACGGGCTGCTGGAGCTGCCGCTGGGACAGAGCCGCATTCTGGCCCAGTACACCGGCGAAGCCGGGCACGCACCTTCCAGTGCGGTATACACGATCAATGTGTATGACCAGAACTCGACGCCTGATTTCGCCATGCAGAGCAACGTCACCTATCAGACGATCTCCTCCGGAAACCGGGCGGCGAAGTTCGCGCTGCAGTTCACGTCGATGAACAACCTGGCGGCGCTGGGCATACCAATTACCCTTACCTACTCCGCGCCTTCGGGAATCACCTGCAGCGGCGCGCCGGCGGCTCCGAACTTCGGCAACAAGCTGTATGCGACGGTGAACTACACCTGCAAGGCAGCAGCCGGCGTGAAGATCGGGCAGCTTGCAACCCCGGGCACTCCACGCGGGCTGTGGATGGCCGAGGGTGGAGCGGCGCTGGCCTGCATCTTCCTCTTCGGTCTGCCGGGACGGCGACGCAGATGGCAGGCGCTGATGGGTTCGATGGCGCTGTTCGTGATCGCCTTCGGCGTCACGGGATGCGCTGCACCGAATTCGTTTATTCAGTCGACCAGATCAACTCCACCAGCAGCAGCATCCCGAGGCTACAGCCGCCGCTGTACTCGCCCCGGGCACGTACACGGTGATCGTCACCGGTACCGCGAGCGTCTATACCAGATCGCAGTCAAACACGACGGTGAACGTGGTCCACAACATACCGCTGAAGGTCGTGGTGCAGTAGCTCACGATCCCGATAACGTGGACAAAGGGCAAGCCTGGCTTGCCCTTTGTCCTTTGCGGATGGGGCCGGTGTTCCCAGCGTGAACGATGCGCAGGCCAACGTTGTGCATCCTAAGCAGAGTGGACTCCGGCAACGTGAATTTTTTATCGGGAAGATTCCCGTGTGGAGCTGTAAAGATACTGCGAGTCATAAAAAACTCGTAAAGGAGGGCTGAACGATGGCAGTACGTCTGAGACACATCACGGCGATCGTATTAATAGGTGATGGGCTGCTGGCCTTGCTGACTCCGGAACGGGATGCGCTGGCCTGGCGCATGGGGCCGGAGCCATTTCGCTCGCTGATGAGTTATATGGCGAAGCGCCCGGCGCTGACGCGGTGGGTGGGAGCGACGCAGATCGCCGTGGGCGTCTGGTGGGCACTGCGTGAAGAACCGGCCGCGCCACCTCGCCGGGCATGAGCAACGAAACATGAGTGAGCGAATTGTGCCGTTTCAAATCGAAACTGCTGTTCGCTTCGAACGGGTGGTAACAGGAGAGAGAGCAGGAGGGGTGGAACTTCGCAGCATGTGCCGCTATGATGAGCGCAATCATGCTGAACCGGCGAAAGTTCCTGGCACTCTCAGCGGCTGCGTGGCCAGCGATGGCTTTCGGCGCGGGAAAACATATTCCGCTGGGTGTGCAGCTCTACACCATTCGCGACCTGATCAAGAGCGATAACCTTCTGCCGCTGCTGAAGCAGATTCGCGCGATTGGCTACGAAGAGGTGGAGTTATATCCGGGTGTTTACAGCCACCCTGCGCGTGAACTTTCGGTCATCCTGCACCGGGCGGGTCTGGCGGCGCCGAGCGGACACTTCGACTACGACGGCTTCGTCTCGAAGATTCCCTATGCGCGACGGCTGGGACTGAAGTGGATGGTGTGCCCCATGCTGCCTAAGGCGCAGTGGGGTTCACCGGAAGGCTTTCGCCGAGCTGCCGCCGCCTTCAACCAGTGGGGCAAGCAATGCCAGCAACATGGCATGCGCTTCGCTTTCCACAACCACAACTACGAGTTCCAGGACCTGAAGGGGACCACCGGTTTCGACATCCTTCTGAAGGAGACCGATCCGGCGCTGGTGTGGGTGGAGATGGATACCTATTGGATCACGCAGGCGGGCCGTGACCCGGTGCTGCTGTTGAATCAACTTGGCAAGCGCGTCCGCATGCTGCACCTGAAAGATCGCAAAGCCCATGTCCCGACGTCGCAGGTGCTGGACGACTCCGCCGAGCACTTCACGGAAGTCGGCAAAGGTACGATTGCATGGCGCCCGCTGCTGGCGCTGGCGCAGAAACTGGGAATCGAGTACTACTTTGTCGAGCAGGACAAGAGCGACACGTCGCCGATGGACAGTTTGAAGACCAGCTACGCTTTTCTGCGGCAGATGCTGCCTTAAAGCTTTGGCGCGACGCTCCAGTCGCAAGCGACCGCGGCGCGTTTTTCGCTGCTCTCCCGCGCCCATTCAAGCAACCGCAGGACGCGCCATGCATCCACCAGCGTGACTGCCTGCTGCGCTTTACCCAGCAATGTGTCGCGCACGTTCGCATAGAAGCCACGGTAGTCGCCAGGTAGCGTCGGCACCGCGGTGTGCTGCGTCGCGCCGTTGGCGTCGAGCGTGGTGATGGCTCCCCATGCGCTCTCCGGGTCCACGCCCCAGGGCTTGGTCTCGAAAGAGATCGCCAGCGCGGAGTGCGTCTTCCTGGGGGTCGAGGTTGTCCTTGCGATAGCTGCCGCGCGTGCCTTCGAGCATAAAACGCACAGCAGGAAGCGGTGACAGCGATGTGGAGCGCAGCCAGACGGTGATTTCGGGATAGTAGAGGCGCAGATCGAAGGCGTCATCGACCCGGGAGCCGGCGCGCTCCGAGCGCACATCGCCCCAGATGGCGGTGGGCAGGCCAAAGAGGACGAGCGCCTGGTCGCCCAGATGCGAGCCGAGATCGAGCAGGATGCCGTTACCGTGGCCCGTCTCTTCGCGCCATGCGCCGGATTTTGGTGTGGGGCGGAAGCGATCGAAATGCGACTCGAAGGTACGCACGGCGCCCAGACGGTCTGTCTTGAGAAGCTGTTGCACGGTGAGGAAGTCGCCGTCCCAGCGGCGATTGTGGTAGACGAAGACGCGCTTTCCCGACTCTCTCGTAACGTTGAAGAGCGAGGCACATTCCTCGGACGAAACCGCAACCGGCTTGTCGATGACAACATGCTTGCCGGCGCGCAGGCACTGCGCCGCCATGAGGCACGTGGGTGTCGTTGGGCGTGGCGACAACGATGACATCGAGTGTGGCCTGGTCGAGCATCGCGTCGAGCGAGGGATATACGGGCACGCGCGGGTAGGCTTTCCGTGCGGTGTCTCCACTGCGCTGGACGATAGCAGCGAGCTCAAGGCCCTCAGTTGCGTCGATGACTGCCGAGTGAAAGACGCGGCCCGCGAGGCCAAAGCCGATCACGCCGCAGCGAATGGGTTGCGCTGTCACTCTTTCTCCTCCGGTCCGGCTTCGTCCAGGTTGGTCTCTGCTCCGCACTCGGTTAGCAGCATCATGGATCGGCCGGCGACAATGACAGTCTCATCCACTTTTCTGCGCTCGAACTCCTCGTGGCGTTCGTCCGTGTTCATCATGCACTCCCAGTATCCATCACAGGGGCATGGTGGAAGCTTGAACTCTACTCCTTCATGGTAGGCATTGATCAGAATGAGGAAGGAGTCGTCCATGACTGGATTGCCGTGCGCATCTTTGGTGTTGAGCGTGCGGCCATTCAACATGAGTGCAAGGCTGTGCCCCCACGGCGCGCTCCAGGCGCCTTCGTCCAGTTCCGCGCCGCTGGCCTCGTACCAGGCGATGTCGCGGACCGCGGAGTTATGAATGGCCGCGCCCTGGAAGAATTTTCGACGGCGGAAGTTATTGTGCTTCCTGCGAATGTGGACCAGATGGCTGGTGAAGTCGATGAGCAGTTGCTTGCGTTCACTGGGCCGCCAGTCGTACCAACTGATCTGGTTGTCCTGGCAGAAGGCGTTGTTGTTGCCGTATTGCGTGCGGCCGCGCTCATCGCCACCGCAAATCATGGGCACGCCCTGCGAGAGGATGAGGGTGGCGAGAAAATTGCGGATCTGCCGCTCACGCGCGTGGTTGATGGCCTCGTCCTCGGTATCGCCTTCGACGCCCATATTCCATGACTCGTTGTCGTTAGTACCGTCCTTGTTGTCTTCCTTGTTCGCTTCGTTGTGCTTGTCGTTGTAGCTGACCAGATCGCGCAGCGTGAAGCCGTCGTGCGCAGTGACGAAATTGATGCTGGCGTAAGGGCGGCGGCCGTCATGCTGGTAGAGATCGCTCGATCCGGTAAGCCGATAGCCCAGATCGCTGAGCTGGCCTTCGTCGCCCTTCCAGAATTTGCGCACCGTGTCGCGGTATTTGCCATTCCACTCCGCCCAGATGACGGGGAAGTTACCGACCTGGTAGCCGCCGTCTCCTACATCCCAGGGCTCTGCAATGAGTTTGACGTCGGCGAGTGTCGGGTCCTGATTGATGATGTCGAAGAAGCCGGAGAGCCGATCGACATCGTGCAATTCGCGCGCGAGTGTCGCGGCGAGATCGAAGCGGAAGCCGTCAACGTGCATCTCCGTGACCCAGTAACGCAGCGAGTCCATGATGAGCTTGAGCACCTGCGGGTGGCGGACGTTAAGTGTGTTGCCGGTGCCGGTGTAGTCCATGTAATACCGCGGATCATCCGCCATGGTGCGGTAATAGACGGTGTTGTCGATGCCCTTGAAGTTGAGCATCGGTCCCATCTGGTTGCCCTCGCAGGTGTGGTTGTAGACGACGTCGAGAATGACTTCGATGCCTGCCTTGTGCAGCTCCTTCACCATGCTCTTGAACTCACGCACGCTGCCGCCCGGCGACTGGTCGGAGCTGTAGCGCTCCATCGGCGCGAAATAGGCGAGTGTGTTATAGCCCCAATAGTTGCTGAGACCCTGCTCGACCAGGTGAGCGTCATTGATGAAATGATGGACGGGCAGCAACTCCACCGCGGTGATGCCGAGCTTCTTCAGATAGGCAATGTTCTCCGGATGGGCAAGGCCGGCGTAGGTGCCACGCAGCTCTTCCGGAATCGCAGGGTTGCTGACCGAGAAGCCGCGTACATGAACTTCGTAGATGATGGAATCAGCGAGGGCGACGCGCAGGCGGCGGTCGCCCGCCCAGTCGAATAAGGGATCGATGACGACGGACTTGGGCATATCGGGGCCGCTGTCTTCGTCATTCTTGTTCAGGTCGGGATCGGTCTCGCCAAAGGTGTAGGGAAAAATGGACTGGTTCCACTTCACATCGCCGTGAACGGCCTGCGCGTAAGGATCGACCAGCAGTTTGTGCTCGTTGAAGCGGTGGCCCTTCGAGGGGTCCCATGGCCCATGCACGCGGTAGCCGTAGCGCTGTCCCGGAGGAATGCCCGGTACAAATCCGTGCCAGACAAAGGCGGTGCATTCTTCGAGACGCAGCGAATCGGTCTGGTTGTTCTGGTCGTCGAAAAAGCAGAGCTCAACGCCTGTAGCGTTCTCGGAGTAGACGGCGAAGTTTGTTCCTTTGCCGTTCCATTTTGCGCCCAGCGGATAGGGTTTTCCGGGCAGGAGTGTGCGTGCCATTCGGTGCTCTTTCTAAATATTGAATTCTGCTGAAGGGGTCCTTCGACTCAGAAGCGCCGGAGGCGAGGGGTGTTGCTTCGCCGGTGCCGAGTCACGGCTCCAGGGTATGTTGGGGGGCGGCCATATTGGCGGGTTGCAAGGGAAGGAAGAGGCGGAAGACAGTCCCACCCGGCCCATTCGGCCCTTGACGGACCTGGCTGCGAATGCTGATGCGGCCCCCGTGTTTGTCAATGATGGTCTGACTCACCCAGAGGCCGAGGCCGGTGCCGGTGGTGCCTTTGGTCGAAAAAAACGGCTCGTAGATACGGGTGCGGGTGGCTGCGTCCATTCCACACCCTGTATCCGCCACGGTAACGTATACACCTTCCGCTCCGGTGCGAGGATCGTGCCCGCTGGAGCTGCGAAGCACGAGGCGGCCGCCGTCGCGGTGCATAGCATCGATGGCGTTGCCGATGAAATTTGCCAGCACCTGGCGGATTTCGCCCTCATAGGCGTGCAAAGGGGCCACATCCCGGTAGCGGCGTTCGAGGGCAACGGAGTATCCGCGCAGGCGCGGCTCGTAAAGTGCGACCACGCTATCCAGCAGCTCGTTCACATCCGATTCCACCGGGCGCGTGCTCTGGCGATAGAAGCGCAGTGTCTGCGTGGTGATATGCGTGACACGGTCGAGCTCCTGCTGGGCGATGCGGAGATATTCCCGGGAGCGCGCATCGATCTGACCGGAGCCGATGAGGAAGAGACAGTTCGTAACGGCTTCCAGCGGGTTGTTGATCTCGTGAGCGATGGAGGCGGCGAGCCGCCCCGTGGCCGCCAGCTTTTCGGTCCGGCGCATCACTTCTTCGGTGCGCTTCTGGTCGGTGAGATCGACGAAAAAAATAGCGATCTGCTCGGGAGCAGCGTCGGAAGCAATCTCCGCAGCAAGCGGCGCCAGCGCGATCAGCACAGGGATATAGCTGTTGTCCCGGGTGCGGCAAAAAGCCTCGAAGGGCCGGCCCTCTGCCGTGACAGCCCGCAGGCTCGAGAGTACAGCCGGACCCTCGGCGCCGAAGATGCTGCCCAGAGCCACTGCGCCCGAGCGCAACTCCTGTTCACCGTAGCCCAGCAGGCGCTCAATCGTTGTATTCGCATAACGCACGGTGCCGCCCGGTTCGGCGATGATGAGCCCGACCGGCATGGCCTGCACGAGACGCAGGAACCGTTCCTGGCTGGTGCGCAGCGCCTGCTCGGCATTGATTTTAAGGCGGCGCGCCTGTGCTTCGCGCATCTCGCGCTCGATGGCAGGCATGAGGCGGGTCAGGTTCTGCTTGGAGACATAATCGTGAGCGCCGGCGCGCATGGCGGCGACGGCCGTCTCTTCGCTGATCGCACCCGACATGATGATGAATGGAACATCGCGTCCCATTTTCTTTAACACCTTCAGAGCGGCAGGAGCGCTGAAGCTGGGAAGATTGAAGTCGGCCAGCACGACATCCCACTCAGCGCCGGTCTGGCTGAGGGCCCGATTGCATCTCTTCCGCTGTTTCGACGCGCTGCACCGAGGCTCGGTATCCGGCGCGTTCGAAGATGCGGTTCAGCAGCGAAGCGTCGTCTTCGTTATCTTCCACCAGCAGGACCCGTAGCGGAGCAGGGGTTGCCGGCTGGCTGGCGATCTCGTCTGGCTGATGATCTGGAGCGCGCATCGGGTAAGGAAACGGTAGATTTTACGGCAGCCCTCGGGCGCCATTCAAAGAGCAATCAACGAAGCGGCATGGGAGGCGCTTCGTTCAGGACCAGCCAATACATGCCGAGCTGCCGCGTAGCTTCCGCGAAATCTGTGAAGTTGACCGGCTTGCGGATGTAGCTGTTGACGCCAAGCTTGTAGCTGCGCATCAAGTCGCTCTCCTCGTCGGAGGAGGTAAGCACGACGACGGGAAGCATGCGGTGCTGCTCCGATTCGCGGATACGGCGGAGGACTTCGAGGCCATCGATCTTCGGCAGCTTCAGGTCCAGCAGAACGACCTGCGGCACATAGGGAAGCGAGCCCTCGCCGCCGCCGAAGAGCATGTTGAGGGCCTCTTCACCATCGTGAGCGACACGAATATTGTTCGCGATATTCGCTTTCTTGAGGGCGCGAATCGTCAACGCCTCGTGATCGGGGTCGTCTTCCACCAGAAGAATCATGCGTTCATTCACCGTCATCAGCACGTATAGTACTCCATTCGTTGACATAGACAATCGTCAGCCGAGCTATCCACGATGGCTCCTGTGTCAGCCTTCCAGGCGATACTTTGTTTCGGCCAACTGAAAAAGGGGCCGCCAGACCAGCCGGTTGATGGTGACCACCATGAGCGCCATGATGATGGTCGCCATCAGCAGCATGGCGAACTGGCCGTGGTCAGTGGCGCGGCTGATTTCGGCGCCGAGGCCAAGCGTGGAGAGCGTCTGCCCGTGAAGGTGGAAGTATTCGGCGATGATGCTGGCATTCCACGCGCCGCCCGATGCGGTGACGAGCCCTGTAATGAGATAGGGAAAGATCCCGGGCAGGATAAGCGTGGTCCAGCGCTGGATGCTGGTGAAGTGAAATAACCCGGACACTTCTTTCAGGTCCGATGGAATCGCAATTGCGCCGGCGATCACATTGAAGAGGATGTACCACTGGGTGCCCAGCAGCATGAGGGCGATGGAGCCGATGCCGAGGCCGCCGCCGGCACGGACCAAAGCGATGAGCAGGACCGGAAAAAGCGCCGTGGCGGGTACAGAAGCAGCGATCTGCGCCAGCGGCTGCGCGATGCGCGCCAGGCGCGGGTTGAATCCGATGGCCACGCCGACCGGAATGGTCCAGAGCGCGGCGATGAGCAGCGAGGCATTGACGCGCAGGAAGGTGGCACCGGCGCCCTTGAGCAGCTCAAGGATTTCGGCTCCATGCAGTTGCCGCAGCAGCAGAACAGCATGAAAAGCGGCGAAGATGGCGGCGACCAGAAGCGCGAGGAAGATCGTGCTGTTGGTGATGAGCGAGCGCTGCCGCGATGCGGCGCTGCGCTCAGGCCGCGCGAGTGCACGGAGCCGGCGCGCGGCCAGGCCGTGATAGATGCGCTCACCCAGCGGGACGATCGTCCGATCATGCAGCCAGCTGATGGCGTTCGAATTGCGGAGCGCGTAAAGGATGGGCGAGGTGGGAGCCTTCGTGCTTTCCACCTGCTCGAACTTGAACTTGTCGGCCCAGGCGATGACCGGACGCCAGATGAGCTGATCAGTGGCGACGATGATGGCGATCATCACGGCGAGGCCCCAAATCATCGCGCGCGTGTTGCCGTTGCCTGCCGCGGTCTGCAGGTAGGAGCCGAGGCCGGGCAGGCGGAAATCGCGATTGCCGAGCACGAACATCTCGCAGGCCATAAGAAAGAACCAGCCGCCGGCCACCGAGACCATGGAGTTCCAGACCAGCCCGATGGCGGAGAAGGGAAGCTCCAGTTGCCAGAAGCGCTGCCACGCGGTGAAGCCGTAGATCTGCGAGGCTTCGCGCAACTCGCGCGGGATGCTGCGGATCGACGAATAGAAGCTGAAGGCCATGTTCCAGACCTGGCCGGTAAAGATGAGCAGGATGGCGCCCATTTCCACGCCAAGCTGCCGCGTGGGCAAGAGCGACACCATGACGAGCATGACGCCGGGCAGGAAGCTGAGCACCGGGATCGACTGCAGAATGTCGAGCACCGCGATCATGAAAGCTTCCACGCGCGGGTGATACGCGGCGTAGTAGCCGTAGCCGATGGCAAAGATCAGGCTGAGCAGATATGCCACGCCAATGCGGACGATCGAATAAAACGCATACAGCGGCAGTGCGCTGACGGACTGTGATATCTCCGCTGACGGGACGGGGTGCGAGAACCAGTAGCGGCCGAGCAGGACCACGCAGTAGAACGCGGCAAGACAGAAGGCCGCTACCGCCATGTCCAGCACGATGGGCCACGAGCGTTCCAGCGCCCAGGTTCGCGAAAGAGTGGGGATGCGCGAGACCTTCAAGGTGCAGTCTCCATCGCGATGGATTTCTTAGGGGCGAGAATCACTCCACCGTCTCCTCGACGGGAGTTTCGGCTGTGTCCTCAACCTCCGGCTTGATGAAGCGGCGGCGGCCGGCATCGAAGTCGAAAAGCTCGGCGTAGCGGCCCCAGTTGATGGCCGTCTCGAGCTGGCGGAGCGTCTCTTCCTGGGAGAACTGCTCGTCGAGCATGTCGAGGAAGAACTCCTCGGGCACGGTGTGGTCGCTCTTGGTATCGAGTGCGCGCGTGATCTGTCGCAGAAGCAGGACATGCTCGGTTGCGGCGTCGCGGAATAGCTCCTTCTGCTTGAGAATCTCCGAATCGGCAAAGTGGCGGCCGCTCTCCGTAATCGCGACGTCGCCCTCCTCCAGCTTGAGAAAACCGAGCAACTGTGCGGCTTCCACGATGGGGAAGAGATCGTCGAGCTCGAAGCTGAGCTCGTCGGCGAGCTTATATACATCATCCTTTCCGCCGCGGTCGATGAGGATTTCAAGCAGGCCGGCGATGCCGCCAGGACGTGCGTGCGGCAACATCTGATAATGCATCTGCCGCTGGTCGCGGATGGCGACGCGCTCTGGCACGTTGCTGGGCTGCACGTCGGGCCGCGTCAGGACGGTATAGATGTAGTCGACGAGCTGCGTGAACAGCGACGACTTGCGGTCGCGCGGCTGCGACAGAGTGACCCGGAAATCTACGCGGACGTGACCGGGATTGCGGCCGAGCACGATGATGCGATCGGCCAGCAGGACGGCCTCTTCGATGTTGTGGGTGACGAGGAAGATGGCGCGGGTGGGAATGGTCTTCTTCTGCCACAACTCCAGGAGTTCGCTGCGCAGGTTCTCCGCGGTGAGCACGTCAAGCGCGGAGAAAGGCTCATCCATGAAGAGGACTTCCGGCTCGACCACCAGGGCACGCGCGAAGCCGACGCGCTGCCGCATGCCGCCGGAGAGCTCCTTGGGGAAGGCAGCCTCGAAGCCGTCGAGGCCGACGGTGTCGATGATGCGCAGGCTGCGCTCGCGGCGCTCCTGCGCCTCCATGCCGCGCGCCTTCAGCGGCGCTTCGACGTTTTCGAGAACCGTCAGCCAGGGGAAGAGCGCGAAGCTCTGGAAGACGATCGAGACGTTGGGATTGGCGCGCGAGATGGGCGTCTCGTGCCAGTAGACCTGGCCGGCCGATGGCTTGGTAAGCCCGGTGAGCATGCGGAGCAGGGTAGATTTGCCAGACCCGGAAGGGCCGAGCAGCGCGACGATCTCCCCGGGGACGATCGACAGATCGGTCGGTGCGATGACCTGGATACGGTTCTCGCTCGGCTGCGCGTAATACTTCTCGACCTTCTCGGCGCGAATGATTGTTTCCGTCATAAGGCATCTACACCGGGGGCACAAACGGCACTGGGGGCACAAACGGCGGCACGCGCATCGCGCGAAACCATACCCCGGGCTTCAGGCCATGGCTCACCTCGCCCGGATCGGTCCGTTCAGTAGCCTGACCATCCTGTCTACTGTATGCGTTGTCTGTTTGCGGGGTGATGAAGCATCTCCCCACGGGAAGCGTATCATCTAGAGATAGAGCAATTTCTCTGCAGGTGCAGACGGTCGGTGACCATTCCGATGCCCTTTCGTAAGGAGAGGCAACGGAAGGTGTCGCCCGCGGATTGCGGGGCAAGGAAATGCTCCAGCGAGTTTCGTGCTGGCGCCGTCCGGCAGGGGCGGCGAGATTTGCGGCCAGCGCCGTGAGCAAAAGGGAGCGAATGTCCGAATCACAAGGAAAGCCAAAAGTCCTGGTAGCCGATGACGAACGCGTGATCGCCGATACCTTGTCCATCATCCTCAACCAGCACGGCTTTGAGGCGACAGCCGTCTACAGCGGGGAAAAGGCAGTGGAGACAGCGAAGGCGCTGAAGCCGGACATGCTGATCTCCGATGTGATCATGACGGACATGAACGGCATCGACGCAGCGATCAAGATTCGCGGGATGCTTCCGAACTGCAAGATACTGCTCTTCTCCGGCCAGGCGGCTACGGCCGATCTGCTGGACCGGGCCCGCGTTCAGGGGCATGAATTTGAGATTCTGGCCAAGCCGGTCCACCCGCAGGATTTGCTGGCGCGGCTACGGAGTTAAAGTCTTACTTTAAGCAATAAGGTCGAGGTGAAAGCGCCGGCTGCGAAGCCGGCGTTTTGTTTTGAACTTAAATCTCCCGTCGCCCTTCGAGCGCCCGCGTCATCGTGACCTCATCCGCGTACTCGATATCGCTGCCCGCGGGGACGCCGGTGGCAATCCGCGTGATCGCGCACTGCATAGGGCTTCAGCAGATCGGCGAGTAGTGACGCCGTGGCCTCGCCTTCGAGCGTGGGGCTGGTGGCGAGGATGGCTTCATCGATCTCGCCGCGCTCGGCGCGTGCCGTGAGCGAGCCGGTTCGCAGATGCTCCGGGCCGACGCCGTGCAGCGGTGAGAGCGTGCCGTGCAGCACGTGATAGACGCCGTTGTAGTGTGTGCGTTCGATGACGCTGATGCTGGTCGGCTCCTCGACCACGCAGACCTGGCGCTGGTTGCGCGTGGGGCTGGCGCAATAGACGCAGGGATCGATATCCGTGATGTTGTTGCAGATGGAGCAGAGGCGGAGCTTGGCCTTGAGCTCGCGCACAGCGTCGGAGAGCGCGTCGGCATCCGCCGCGCTGGAGCGCAGAATATGGAAGGCGAGGCGCTGCGCGCTTTTTGCGCCGATGCCGGGGAGCTTGCGCAGCTCTTCGATGAGGCGAGCCATCGGCTCTGCAAAGCGGGACATGGATCGTTTAGAAGCCCGGCAGGTTCAGGCCGCCAAGCATCCCGGAGAGGCCGGACTGCAGGCTCTCGTCAGCGCGGCGGCCGGCTTCGTTGAGCGCGGCGACGATCAGGTCTTCGAGCATCTCGACATCCGCCGTATTCGCGCCGCCGATCAGGCCGGTCACAGCGGTGGGGTCAATCTTTAGCGAGAGCACCTGCTTCTTGCCGTTCATCTTCACGGTCACGGCGCCCCCGCCGGAGGTGGCTTCCACGACGGTGCTCGAGAGGCGCTGTTCCATCTGCTGCTGCATCTCCTGCGCCTGCCCCAGCATTTTCTGAATGTCCTGCGGGTTCAATCGATGTCCTTTCCTGCGGTCTTGCTCTGAGATCGATATTACGTCTACGTCCGCTAAGGCTTGCGCCGCAGGTCAAGAACGTCGCGAACCTCTGCGCGGAAGAGCTCCTGCGCCTGCTTCACCAGCGGGTTTTCGAGCGCATGCGCCTGCAGGCTGCCTTTGGCGACAGGCGCATGCGCCGGCACGGGCGAAGCGGCGCCGTCTCCCGGCAGGACCACGAGCTTCAAGGTGCTGCCGGCCTGCTGGATGGCAGTGCGGGCGATGCGCTCCGCCTCCGGATTCATGGTGAGGGAGAGCATGGTTTTCCTTACCGCGACCTCCACCGTGATGCTGCTGTCATTGGCCTGCCATTGCCCGCCGCGGAGCAGCGTGCTGGCGGTCTCGTGTCCCTTATCGTGCAGCGCCTGCGTGACCGCGTCGCGCAGCTTGTCGGTCAGGCTCACGAATTCGCCGGCGGCCGGCGGCTCGGGCTGATCGTCGGAGGCGATCTCTTCTTCGAGATCGGCCGCAATGCGCTCCGCTTCCGCGGAGACATGGCCGCGAATCTGCGGATCGGGCGGCTCGTGCTGGGCGGTATGCGATTCCTCGGCAACGGGTGGCGCGGGCGGCTCGTCCAGCGCGACGGCAACACCTGTCTCCAGCGGGACAGTGGCACCGGCGGGCTCATGCTGCACTGCCGAACCGGATGGTCCAGACTTGCGGCGGGTGTCCGACTCGAAGGGCGAGAAGGCGGGCTGTGCTGGTTGTGGCGGCGTGGATGACGCAACCGATCCGCCACGTGCCGCTTCGCTGCTGGCGACGCTGCGCGGTGCAGCCGGTCGGGGTGGCGCAGAGGCCGGAGGCGCAACGGCTGGAGAAGCAGCTCGCGTGGGCGGCGGGGAAGGACGCTGCGCAATGGCTCCGCCGCCGGGAAGCTGACTCATGAGTTGCTCGAGCGGAATCAGGCGCTGCGTGTGGACCAGCTTCAGCAGGCCGAGCTCCAGGTGAAAGCGCGGCTCCTGCCGGTAGTTCATCTCGTCGAAGCTGCGCAGCATGATCTGCAGGAAGCGGGTCAGGTCTTCCTCGGCGAAGAGCATGGCGGTGCGGGCGACACGGGCGCGCTCGTCGTCGGAGATCTGGAGCAGTTCGGTCGATTCGCCGCCCAGCTTCGCCATCACAGCATTGCGCAGATAGCGCACCATCTGGCGCGCGAGCTGCGACGGGCTGTTGCCGGCGTTGAGCAGCGTATCGATCTCGGTCATCACGGCGGCGCTGTTGTTCTCGCCCACCCATTCGAGTAGTCGCTCGAAGACCGTATTCGGCACGGTGCCCATGAGCTCGCGAATCTGCGCGGCGTCCAGATGCGGGCGCCCATCCGTGGCGACGGGTGCGCTGGCGATGGCCTGGTCCATGATGGAGAGCGCGTCGCGCATGGAGCCGTCGCCGGCCTCGGCGAGCAGGGCGAGCGCGGCCTCGTCGGCGTCGAGCTTTTCGTGCTCCGCGATCGAGCGCAGTTGCGCGAGGATGTCGTCGAAGCGTACGGCGTGGAAGGCGTAATGCTGCGACCGCGAGCGGATGGTCTGCGGGATGTCCTCGGGCTGCGTGGTCGCCATCATGAAGACAACATGGTCAGGCGGCTCTTCGAGCGTCTTGAGCAGGGCGTTGAAGGCGGCGTCGGTGATCTGGTGCGCCTCGTCGAGGATGTAGATCTTGTAGCGGTCGCGCGCCGGGCGGTAGCGGGCGGCGTCGCGCAGCTCGCGAATCTCGTCGATGCCGCGGTTGGTGGCGGCGTCGATCTCGATGACATCGACGGCGGAGCCGGAACGGATTTCGGTACAGGCATCGCAGACGCCGCAGGGCTCGGGCGGTGGGGCGCTCAGGGGAGCCGATCGGGTGCTGGCAGTTGAGCGCCATTGCCAGGATGCGGGCGATGGTGGTTTTGCCGATGCCGCGATGCCCGCTGAAGATGTAGCCGTGGGCAATGCGGCCCTGGGCCAGCGCATTCAGCAGCGTGCGCGTGACGTGCTCCTGCCCGATGACATCGCGGAAGAATTGGGGACGGTATTTGCGGGCGAGAACCTGGTAGGCCATGCGGACTACTGCGATTGTAGTCCCGGCGCCTGTGGGAAGTGCATCGCGTCCGGCTCTCTACCGAAGGTCGATTTCAGTACGGAATTAACTGAAATTTCCTTCGACTTAGTGGAAGCCACGCCAGTGGATATCCATGCCCAAGCTGCCGAGAATCGTTGCAAAAATGAGATAGAACGTTAGCGCAACTGCCAGCAGTCCGAGGATCAGTCTCCATCTCATGTCCACCATGCTCTTAAAGGGAAGGTAAGCAAGAGCCAATCGCCGGGCCGCCTCTCGCATTATCTATTCTTCTTCCCACGCTTCGCAGCACGCTCGCGGCGGGCAATCTCCGCCGGGGAGTACATCGTCTTGCGGCAATGGGGGGCGCCGCAATTACACGTTGCCTCTTCTTCGTCACCGTCATAGAGGCAGTAATCGTAGGTCAGCTCTTCGCCGGGAGCTATGTCGCGGATGGCGAGAATCCAGACCCGGCCGTCCATCTCGTCGGTCTCGCAGTTGGGATCGCAGGAGTGGTTCAGGAACATGGCCGCGCCGTGACCGTCGATGACGGTCGACCGCAAGCCAATGCCGAAGAGATAGGTGATCGGCGAATCCTCATAGATCCGGTCGGCCTCCGCCTTGCGCAGGCGCGGGCCGGTGTATTCGACCACGCGGGTGCCCTTGCGGATCGGGGTGGTGGTATAGCAGCCGGCAGCATGGATGGCGGAGGAGCGAATCATCAGGCCCATCGGGTCCCTCGAGAAGAGAACATTTGTCCGAGTATAGAAGCCCTGTCCGGGGACTCGCGCGTCTTATACCCTAGTGAAAGATGCAGGACGCTAGGACAGCACGGAGCAAGTCAATGGGCATACGCGTGGCCCGATGGGCGCGGCGCCCGGCGGCTACCGTTGCGCTGGGCGGATTGCTGGCGTTGCCGGCATTCGCGCAGCAGTCCGGCACGCAGAACTCCTCATCCACACAGAGCAACAACAAGCAAACCCAGCAGACTCCTCCTGCGCATAAGAGCGCGGCACAGGAGAACCCGTTTCCGGCGGACGCTTCCCAGCACGCCGCGCAGCAGCAGTCCCAGCCGGGCAACAATGCGCCCAGTGCGCCCGATGCCGCCCAGCAGCCGCAGTCTGGACAGAAGTCGGGCGATGCCGCCAAAGACAATCCGTTCCCCGAAGACGTGTCGAAGAGCGCGGCCGCGGCAGCAGCGAAGGAGAGCGACGGCGGCAGTCCGAGCGCGAGCGGTGCGTCGAGCAGCAGCTCCAATCCGGGTGGCGAGGGCAATCCGGATGCCGATCTTCCGCCCGAAACGGGCCGGCGCAAGCTGAAAAAGCCGAGCGATAAGGATATCCAGAGCGGCTCCCTGGCAGGCGAGGGCAGGGCGCAGGAAGACGTGCGGATCGGGCGCTTCTATCTGAGCAGCGGCAATTACAAGGGGGCGTATGGCCGCTTCTCTGAGGCGGTGCGGATGGACCCGGTAAACGCGGATGCCATTTACGGTCTCGCATCGGCTGCCGACGGCCTCCACAACAGGGATGAGGCGCTGACGAACTACAAGCTCTACCTGGAGATAGCGCCCGACGGGGACAAGGCCAAATCTGCCCAGAAGGCGATTCGCGCCCTGGCGAAGTAGCACAAATGGGGCATTCGATCGCGCAACATTCTCCCACCTTTTCGTAGTTGTCCCGATTTGGCGGCAGGGTCTATCGTGCCTGCAGTAACGGGTAATTTCGTTCAGGCACAGAGATGCACCCAGTCTTCCAGTCCGCGTTTCGCCAGGTGACCGCCGAACTCGAGCAGTTCGATTCGACGTCGGCGAGTGTGCATCCCTGGGGACGGCCGCATTGCTGGTCGGTACACCAGGTCGTGGAGCATCTGGTGCTCTCGATGGACCATACGCGGGAAGCTCTTGAAGAGAGGCTGGCTAAGGGCCGGCCGGGACGGAACCTGCAGCGCTCGCGTACGGAATGGGCTCTGCAGTTGATGATTTTGAGCGCGGGCCACATGCCGAAGGGTGTAGGAGCGCCGCGCGAGATCACGCCAAAGGCGGACATGCCGCCGGCCGGGGTGAGGGAGCTGACGGAACGGCTGGAGAACGCGATCGAATCTTTCGATGCGACCCTTGACCAGTGCCGGCAACGTTTTGGCATGGAACGCGTTGGCAGACACTTTCTGCTGGGGCCACTGCGCGTGGACCAGTGGCGCAGATATCACGTTCTGCACCTGCGGCATCACATGAAGCAGATGGCCGATGTGCGCGAGACCCTATCGGTCGAAGTAGTCGGCAAGCCCGCGATGATAAGGATTTAAGCGGCTCAAACAGAGCCAGACTGAGCCCGGAGCGTCCTGCTTCGGGCTTTTGTTCTTTGTGTCTGCAGTTGCGCCGGGCTTCTCAACGGAAGAAGCCGAGATACCAGACCAGGGTGATGCTTCCCAGGAATGAGCAGTAGATGCCGGCCAGGGCAAGGAATGTGCCGAACGGAACAGCCAGCGGGCCTTCCGACCTGGACCTTTTGTGACCGCGAAGCGCGAACACGGCGAGCGCCGTCAGCGCCCCGGTGACGACGGCGAGGAAGAAGACCACACACATCTGGCGCGCGCCCAGCCAGGCTGCGATTGCCGCGGCAAGCTTGACATCGCCCAGCCCGAGTCCCTGCCGCCGGCGCACCAGCGAGTAGATCCAGCGCAGCAGCAGCAACGCCATCGCAGTGGCCGCTGCGGAAATCGCGCCGCGCAGGCCAAGCATCAGCGCCGAATGCCAGGCAAACGCGGCGCCTCGATGCATCTCGCCGAAGAGGCCGTCACCTGCCCGGTAGAGAATGCCAAGGCCGAGCAGGGGAAGCGTAAGCGCGTCAGGCAACTGCATTGTTTCCGCATCGCAGACTGCCAGGGCCAGCAGCAGCGCGCAAAAAACTGTGAAAGCTACAGTGTCAAAGCTGAGGCCGCTGTAGAGCAGATTGCCGACCGCGAGTGCCGCAGTCGCCGCTTCCACAAACGGATAACGCCACGCAATCCGTTTCCGGCAATTGCGGCAGCGGCCTCGCAGAAGGAAATAGCTGACCAGCGGGATGTTGTCGCGAACGGCAATCGGCGCCTTGCAGCGCGGACAGTGAGAAGGCGGCCGAACAACGGAACCGTGGCGCGGCAGGCGGCTGATGCAGACATTCAGAAAGCTGCCGAACGCCAGCCCGATGAGCACTGCAAAGACAATCTCGATGGTAAGCATCGGCAGCAACCACTCCTCGCTCAGAACGACGGTCGGTCGGAAAAGAGACTCGCAGCGCAGTATAGCGACGCCGGATGCACCGAGACGAGGGCAGACGAGAGCTTGAGGAACCTTCCGGAATGGTTGCCGGGTTAAAGTGGAGGCATGAGCCAGCAGAATGGCAGCCGGCCGCAGGATGCCGGCGCATTGTTTCAGGAGAGCGTGGCCATCATGGCGAGGCTGCGCGGGCCGGGTGGTTGTCCATGGGATCGCGAGCAGAGCTTTGCCACCATCCGCAAATACACACTGGAAGAGACCTACGAGGTACTTGACGCGATTGAGCGCGAGCATTGGTCCGATCTGGCCGAGGAACTGGGCGATCTGCTGCTGCAGGTGCTCTTCTACGCGCAGATGGGCGATGAGGCCGGCTACTTCTCGATTGTCGATGTGCTGGAGCATCTGAACCGGAAGCTGATTCGGCGGCATCCCCATGTCTTTGGCGACGAGGCGAGCGCCGCGGCAGGGAACCGTGCGCAGGTGGACGGGGCGTCCGCGACCGAAGCGGCCGGTGTGCTGGCGAACTGGGAAGCGATCAAGACGGCCGAAAAGAAGCAGGCGAAAATGGCAAAGGACGGCTCTTCCACATCGCTGTTGGACGAGGTGCCTCGGAACTTTCCGGCGCTGCTGGAGGCGGGAAAGCTGGGTAGCAAGGCGGCGAAGGTAGGTTTTGACTGGCCGGATCGTGCCGGGCTGCTGGAGAAGGTCGAAGAGGAATGTCGCGAGATCGAAGCCGAGGCCGCCGCCGGGGCGCCACCTGAGATCGTAGAGGGAGAAGTGGGAGATCTGCTGTTTACGGCGGTAAACCTCGCGCGACACTTAAAGGTTGATCCGGAGCTTGCGCTGCGGCGTACGAACGCAAAATTTCGCCGGCGCTTTGCCGGCATGGAGCGGGCGAGTGGCCGCGCACTCAGCGAGCAGAGCGCCTCTGAACTTGAGGCGTTGTGGGAGCAGGCCAAGCAGCGGGAGGCGGTTGCGGCTGAATGATTACCGAAGACGCGAAGCATCTGGAAACGCAGCTCCAAGTGCGCTCCTGCGAGGGCTTTGAAGAGCTGGAAGCGTGCGTGGCGCTGCAGATCGCGACCTGGGGCTACGACGAGATGGATGTGATTCCGCGGCGCATGTTTACCGTGGCGCAACGGATTGGCGGCCAGGTGATGGGCGCCTTCGCTCCAGACGGTCTGCTGGCTGGTTTCGCGATGGCGATTCCCGGCATTCGCAACGGCGCGCCGTACCTGCACTCGCACATGCTGGCGGTGAATGCGAAGTTCCGGAATGCCGGCGTGGGCCGCCGGCTGAAGCTGGCGCAGCGAGAGGATGCGCTCAAGCGCGGCATCCGGTTGATGGAGTGGACCTTCGACCCGCTCGAAATCAAGAATTCCTTTTTCAATATTGAGAAGCTGGGCGCGATTATGCGGAGCTACACGCCCAATTTCTATGGGTTCACGTCAGCGCGGATTCAAGGCGGCCGTCCCACGGACCGGCTGCACGCCGAATGGTGGCTGGACAGCGAGCGCGTGAAGGAGGCCGTTGCCGGGCGTCGCGCGCCGCGCGATCCCGTCGAGATGCGAATCGAGCTGCCCCACCAGGTAATGCAGTGGAAGGAATCGGCCGAGGGCGCGGCGCAGGCAATGGCGCTGCAGAAGGCAAACCAGGCGCTGTTTGCCGAGGCGTTTGCGCGAGGTCTTGCCGTGACAGGCTTTTCCCGCGACGAAGAGGGCAACGGCTGGTTCGAACTGAGCCGCTGGCCGGGCGTAAAGGCCGACGCGGCGGTATCCTAGCCAGACGCATGGCCAGACACAGGGAACGAACGACGGAAACAGGAAAGAGCCTATGAGAATTGACGCGATCGTGCTGCGCGAGATCCGGATGCCGCTGGTGGAACCGTTCGTGACCAGCTTCGGCAAAACTACCGACCGCCGCGTGCTGCTGGCTGAGATACGAGCCGATGGGCTCGTGGGCTGGGGCGAGTGTGTGGCGGGGGAACATCCGTACTTCTCGCCGGAATCGATCGACACGGCATGGGTGGTTCTGTTGCAGGAGCTGGGGCCGATGCTCGCGTCCAGTCCGGTAGAGCACGGTGGCGATTGCCCGAAGATTTTCAAAAAAGTTCGCGGCAATCCGATGGCGAAGGCTGCTCTCGAAAATGCCATCTGGGATCTGGAAGCCCAGATGGAGAGATGCGCCGTTATACGAACTGCTGGGCGGCACGCAGAAGCGCATTGCATGCGGCGTCTCGATCGGCATCCAGCCCACGATGGAGCAGCAGTTGCAGAAGGTGGAGCGCGAGGTCAACGCGGGCTACCGGCGCATCAAGCTGAAGTGCCAGCCGGGCTGGGACATCGAAATGCTGGAGGCGGTGCGCAAGCGCTGGCCGAAAATCATGTTGAGCGTCGATGCAAACTCCGCCTATCGCATGCGCGACTTCGATCATCTGGTGGATTTTGACCGCTTCGACCTGCTGATGATCGAGCAGCCGCTGTGGGCCGACGATTTCTATTACCACTCCATGCTGCAGAAGCGGCTGGAGACGGCGATCTGCCTGGACGAATCGATCCGCAACCGCCGCGATGCGCTGGCGGCGATCGATATGGAATCCTGCCGCATCATCAACATCAAGAACGGCCGCGTGGGCGGATTCTCCGAGGCTATCGCCGTGCACAATGCGGCGATGGAGCGCGGGATTCCGGTGTGGTGCGGCGGCATGCTCGAGACCGGCATCGGACGCGCGCACAACATCGCGCTTTCCACCCTGCCGGGCTTTACGCTGCCGGGCGATGTTTCGGCCTCGAAGCGCTACTGGGCCGAAGACATCATCGAGCCGGAAGTCGAAGTTTCGAGCAAGGGCGAGATCACCGTACCGACTACGGCGGGTCGTGGCTTTGAGGTGAAGGCTGGGCTTATAGAGAAGCTTACGGTGCGCAAGGAAGAAGTGCGCGCGCTGCAGCCTGCTTAGCTTCGCACCGGAACTTCGCTTACGGCAATTGCGTTCTCACATCTAAGAGGTAAGGCCGTGTCAGCACGGCCTAGCTGCATCCGCAGCCGGAAGTAAGCCGGCCGATGGCCGGAGATGGAGAGACGATGACCCCGCAGGAACAGAAGATGCTGGACGACCTGATCGCGCGTGTCGATGGCACGCGGCTCGAAGAGAAAGACCCGGACGCCGCGCAGCGCATTGAAGAATGGTCCAGACGCAACCCGGATGCAGCCTACATCCTGGCGCAGACGGTGCTGGTGCAAAACTATGCGCTGGAGCAGGCGAAGATGCAGATGCAGCATCTGCAAGAGCAGGTGGCGCAGCATCCGGCGCTGGCGCAGCAATCGAAATCCACAAGTTTTCTCGGCGGACTCTTCGGCCATAAGGAAGATCCGCAGCCGCAGTCCGGGGCGGCATATGCCGCGCCGCAACAACAGCCCGGCTACGCGCCGGTTCCACAATATGCGGCCCCGCAACAGTACGGACAACAGGCCGGCTATCCGCCGCCTGCGTATGGCGCGCCCCAGGCATACCCACCCAGCGGCGGCGGGTCCAGCTTTCTTCGCTCCGCGGCAACGACCGCAGCCGGAGTTGCTGCGGGAGCGCTTGCGTTTCAGGGCGTTGAGTCGCTGATGCACGGCTTCGGACACGCGGCAGGGTTCGGCGGCTATGGCGGATCGGGCTTCGGGGATTTCGGCGGCAGGCCGGAAGAGACCGTCATCAACAACTACTACGACTCACCCGCGCCAGGACAGGACGGCAGCAATGCCGAGATCCAGCAATTCGCGCACGAAGGCGACGGCAGCCTCAACACCCAACAGGACCTGGCCGACGACGTGAATGTGGACAGCGGCGATACGCAGCTACAGGCCGACACTGCCGATCTGCCCGATATCGATGACGGCGGCACTTTTGACGACGCTTCGATGGATGATGGTGGCTCGTTCGACGACAGCTCCGACAATTCCTGATATGCAACGTATGTTGTGACCTGAACGGCGCTCCGTCGATGAGCGCCTTTCTCGTTCCGACGCTCTGCTAGACTGAGGCGCCGCGTTTTTCTGAAGGAGCGCATCACGGATGCCGGTGGTCGATCTCGATCGGGTCTCGAAGTCGTACAGCAGCAAGGCAGCCGTGCGGGAGCTTAGCCTCCGGATAGAGCCGGGCAGCATGTTCGGGCTGCTGGGGCCGAATGGCGCGGGCAAGACCTCCACGATCCGCATGATTGTCGGCATGACGCTGCCGGACTCCGGTGCGGTCCGGCTCTTCGATGAGCCATTCCGCCGCGAGCACCTGCGACGCGTCGGGTATCTGCCGGAGGAGCGCGGGCTCTATAAGCGGATGAAGGTCATTGACCAGCTTGTCTTCATGGGCGAGCTGCACGGGCTCAAGGCCACAGCCGCGGCTGAGCGCGCACGCCACTGGTGCGAGCGCATGGACATCGCTGAATCGATGGAGAAGAAGACGCAGGAGCTCTCCAAGGGCATGCAGCAGAAGATTCAGTTCATCGCGACGCTGCTGCACGATCCCGAGCTGATCATCATGGACGAGCCATCCTCCGGGCTCGACCCGGTAAATGTATCGCTGCTCGAGCAGATCCTGCTGGAGCTGAAGAGCAAAGGCCGGACGATCCTGTTCTCGACCCATCGCATGGACCAGGTGGAGAAGCTGTGCGATTCGATCTGCCTGGTCGATCATGGCAAGGCGGTGCTGGAAGGCACGATGCGCGAGGTGAAGTCGCGCTACGCTCGCAACCGCGTCATCATCGAGTACGCGGGCGACGCATCCTTTCTCACCGACCCATCGATCACCGAATTGCGCGAGTATCCCGGCCGCGCGGAGTTCAAGCTGCGCGATGGCGCGGACGGGCAGGCGCTGCTGCATGCGGCCGCGCGGCACGCGCAGATCTTCCGCTTCGAGCTGGTGGAGCCGTCGCTGGAAGAAATTTTCATCCGCACCGTAGGGGGCAAAGTCGATGCATGAAGTGCTGCTGATTGCCCGGCGCGAGTATCTGGAGCGGGTGCGCAGCCGCGCCTTCCTGATGATGACGATTCTGTTTCCGGTGTTCATCGGATTGATGATCGGCGGGAGTATTTTTGCCGGCAAGCTCAGCTCCGGGGTGAAGGAGATTGCGATCGCGTCGAACGATGCTGTGCTGGCGCGCGAGGTGGCGGCCGAGATGCAATTGGATTCTCGCGGAGGCAAGCCGCCGGAAGTGGTAACGCCCGCGTCGGAGGCGCAGCGCGCAGATCTGAACCAGCGCGTGGAGAGCAAGGCGCTCGACGGCTATCTGTGGCTGGAACAGGCGGCGGGCGTCGCGACTCCGCAGGTGAGCTTCATCTCGCGTTCAGCAGGGAACCTGTTTTCGCTGCGCGGAGTAGAGAGCGCCATCGACCGTGGGATTGAACGCGCAGAGCTCATCCGGCACGGAGCGACAAGCGCGGAAGTTGCAGCTACTTCGCATCATCCAGATATAGAGACGATGCAGATTCGCAATGGGCAATTGATCCCGTCGAACTCGCTGAAGAGCTTCTTCGGCGCGTACGCAATGATGTTTCTCATCTACTTCACGGTCGTGTTCTACGGCATGAACGTGGCGCGATCGGTGGTGGAGGAGAAGACCTCGCGCATCTTCGAGGTGCTGCTGTCGACGGTGCGGCCGCAATCGCTGATGGCTGGAAAGCTGCTTGGCGTGGGCGCGGCGGGACTGACGCAGATGGGCATCTGGTTCCTGCTGATTACGGGCATTGTGGGCACGTCGGCGAGCGCGGCCGTTGCGCAGGGCGGCCTGGGGGCCTTCGGCGTCCATCCGCAACAGATCTTCTTTCTGCTCGCCTATTTTCTTCTGGGGTTTTTCTTCTACAGCGCGATTGCCGCCGCGGTCGGCGCAAGCGTCAGCAGCGAGCAGGAGATCCAGCAGTTCAGCATGGTGATTGTGGGGCCGCTGACCGTCGGCATGGTGCTGATCAGCTATATCGTGAGTAATCCGACAGCATGGCCGGTAGTGCTGCTGTCACTCTTTCCGCCGTGCGCGCCGATCGTGATGTTTCTGCGCATGTCATCGCAGATGCCGCCGGCCTGGCAGATCGCGCTCTCCATGCTGCTGATGGTCGTCTTCATCTGGGCGGCGATCTGGTTTGCGTCGCGCATCTATCGCGTGGGCATTCTGATGTATGGCAAACGCGCCACGCTGCCGGAGATCCTCCGCTGGATGCGGTATAGCTGACGGAATGAGTCAGCTTCCGGTAAGTAGGGGAGTCGACTATTTCATGACAGGTTGAATTACACTCGCGTGCATGAAACGCTTCGTTCTTCTGCTGGTGATGTGTGCCGTCGGGGTCTGGGCTTCTGCTGCGCAACCCGCCGCGAGTCATGCTCTGCTCCTCGAACCTGCGCAGGTGTGGACGGCGGGCGAGCCCATCCATAGCGGCTGGGTGGTGTTGATCGAAGGCGATCAGATCAAGGCCGTGGGGCCGAAGGCGAGCGTGACAGCGCCGCCGGATGCCGAGCGCATCGCGCTGCCCGGCATGACCGTGCTGCCGGGCTTGATGGACCTGCATTCGCACATCTTCCTGCACCCATACAACGAGAAGCTGTGGGACCTGCAGGTGCTGACGGAGCCGCCGATGTATCGCGCTGTGCTGGCGACAAAGCACGCCGAGGACACGCTGATGGCGGGCTTTACCACGCTGCGCGATCTGGGCACGGAGGGCGCGGGCTTTGGCGATGTTGCGATCAAGCGCGCCATCCAGGAAGGCGTGATCCCAGGCCCGCGCCTCTGGGTAGCAACGCGCGCTATCGTCGCGACGGGTGATTATGGTCCTGCGGTGCGCAATTACCGGCCGGATATCTCACTCCCGCAGGGCGCACAGGAGTGCACCGGCGCGGCCGAATGCGTGGCCGCGGTGCGCGAGCAGGCAGCGCGCGGCGCGGACTGGATCAAGATTTATGGCGACTACCGCACCGGTCCGCACGGCGAGACGCGGCCGACGTTCTCGCAGGAAGAGATGAACGCGATGGTGGCGGCGGCACATGACAGCGGACGGCCAGTGGCCGTCCATGCGCAGTCGGATGAAGGGATGCGGCGCGCGGCGCTGGCCGGCGTTGACACCATTGAGCACGGCTTCAACGGCACGGAAGCGACCTTCCGTCTGATGGCGGAAAAGCACATCGCCTTTATGCCGACCTTGACTGCAAGCGAAGCGTACGGAATTTACTTCGAGCACTATGTGCCGGGAACGAGCACGCCAACCGAAGAGATGCAGCATGCGGCGCATGCTTTTGCGCTGGCGCGCAAGGCTGGGGTGACGATCGGCTGCGGCAGCGATGTGGGCGTCTTCAAACACGGCGAGAACTGGCGCGAGGTGGCATGGATGGTGCGCGACGGCATGACGCCGGTGGAGGCGCTGACCGCCGCGACGCAAACCGACGCAGGCGTGATCGGCATGAGCAAGCAGCTCGGCGGCCTGCATCCGGGAATGTTGGCGGATGTGATCGCGGTGGCCGGCGATCCGACGCAGAACATTGAGGCGGTGAAAGATGTGCGGCTGGTGATCAAGGATGGCGTGGTCTATCGCCGTCCTTGAGTGCTGGCCGCACGGGCGGAGAGCGCCTGCGGCGCGAATTGTCACGTTCGCTTGAGTTACGGCTCGTCGTTGTAGATTGCGATCTCCGGTTGGCCGCCCTGGCTCATGCGTGCGCGGTACATGCCCGGTGTGTTGAAGCTCCAGGCCATCTCGCCATCGGGTGCAATCGCGATCACGCCGCCATCGCCGTGCAGGTCCTGAAGCTGTTTGTGAATGACCTCATCGGCCGCGGCCTGCAGCTTCATATGCTTGTCTTCGACCAGCGCGCAGATCTCGCGCGCGACGGTGAGGCGAATGAAGTATTCGCCGGTGCCGGTGCCGGAGACGGCGCAGGAGTGGTTCGACGCATACGTGCCCGCGCCGATGATGGGCGAGTCGCCGATGCGTCCGGGCAGCTTGGCCTGCAGACCGCCGGTCGATGTGCCCGCGGCGATATTGCCTGCTTCATCGAGCGCGACCACGCCGACCGTGCCCCACTTGTGCGCGTCGGGAGGCTCAATCATCGCGAGCGGCTTTGCCGGAGCGGGCGGCGCGCCTTGCGGGCGCGGCGGGATCGGCTTGCCGTCCTTCTTCAACTGGCGGATGAGTCCTTCCCAGCGCCGCTCGGTAAAGAAGTAGCTGTTGGGCACCTGCTCCAGACCCTTGCTTGCGGCGAATTTATCGGCGTCTGGGTCCGGCCAGCATGACGGCGGGTGATTGCTCCATGACCATCCGCGCCGCGGCGATGGGATGGCGCGTGCGTGTGATCTGCGCTACTGCGCCAGCCTTCAGCGTGGCGCCGTCCATGATGGCGGAATCGAGCTCGTTGCGGCCGTCCGAAGTAAAGACCGCGCCCTTGCCGGCGTTGAAGAGCGGATTGTCTTCGAGGTACTGGATCGTTGCCTGCACTGCGTCGAGCGACGTGCCGCCCTTCTCGAGCACTGCAGCTCCGGTCTCGATCGCGGTCTTCATTGCAGCGCGGTATTCGGCTTCCGTCGCCGGCGGCATCGACTTGCGCTCGATAACGCCGGCGCCGCCGTGCACGACAATCGACCATTTGTGCGATGTCGCTGGATTGAGCAGTCTGGGCCATGGTGGAGAGCGTGACGGCAAACAGCGCAGCGGGAACCAGCAGGGCGCGTAGCTTCATGCCGGGAATACTAAATCACTCCGCGCAGAGGCGGCAGACATCCGCGCCGAAGCGCTCCAGCTTGGCGGCGCCCACGCCGTGAATCGCGGCCAGTGCGGTGAGATTCGTAGGCCGGGCATGCGCGATCGAGCGCAGCACGCTGTCGCCGAAGACGAAGAAGGCGGGCTTGCCTTCCTTCTTCGCGATGGCCAGCCGCCACTCGCGGAGACGCTGTTCGAGCGCGGCGCCCTCGGGCGAAAGGTCTGCGGGCGCCTTCTCCGGATTCTTCGCCGGCGCCTTCTCCGGCCTGCGTTTCTTCGGCGTGCTGCGCGCGTGTCGTTCGCGCAACGATAGATCGAGCGGCGCGCCTTCGACGAACTCCTCGCCTTCGCGGGTCAGCGAGGCTCTTGCGGTAGTTCACCGGCTTGCCGTCTTTCTCAAAGCTGGCCTCTTCGATGCGCACGAGTCCCGCGCGCGGCAAGCGCGCCCAGCACGGCGTCGAAGTCGTTGCGAGAGAGATCTTCACGCGGGTAAATCTCTTTGTACAGGCGCCCAGTGGACGGTGACGGGCCGCTGCGCAGCGACTTCAGAATGCCGCGCGCGGCCTGCTCCTCCTGTGCGGTCAGACCGCGGAAGCTCTGCGCGATGGCGCGCTCGGGCGAGCAGAAGTCGCATTGGCCGCAGAGGCGCCGGCTGTCCGCGGTGTCGCCGAAGTGGGCCACCAGCGATGCCATGCGGCAGGCGTGGCCCTCCGCATAGCGCGTCGACGAGATCGAGCTGCCGGCGGCGATGGTCCGCCTGCGAGCGATAGGTCTTGCGCCAGGCAGACGCATCCGGGCCCAGGCTCACCATATCGTCATACGTAACGTTCACTGCGCCATGAATGTAGAGCTTCTCCAGCGCCTTCTCGAAGATCTCCGCATCCATGCGCAGCGCCGCCTGCAACTGCTGGCGGGGCAGGGGCTCGGCGCTGAGGCGGCGATGAATGCGTTCCAGCTCGTCGAGCGCCGGATAGTCGCGCTCCAGGAAGAACTCGTGCGTGCGCCGGTCGGCGTAGGAGTGCATCAGGATGGTGCGGCTCGTAGCGCCATCGCGTCCGGCGCGGCCGATCTCCTGGTAGTAGGCTTCGAGGCTTGCGGGCAGCGCGGTGTGGATCACGGTGCGGACGTCAGCCTTGTCGATACCCATGCCGAACGCAATCGTGGCGACAACGACTTCGAGCGCGCCATCCAGAAACGCGCGCTGCACGCGCTCGCGCAGCTCCGCGTCCTGCCCGGCGTGATACGCGGCGGCAGGGAAGTGCGCGGCCCAGCGTGGCCGCTGTTTCCTCGGCATCCTTGCGGGTCGGCGCGTAGACGATCGCCGGTCGGCGGCCCGCATCGCGCAGCAGATCGAGCGCGCGCTCGGTCCGCATCGGCTTTGGCACTTCGACCACTTCGATGGCGAGATTGTCGCGGCGGAATCCGTGAATGAAGCGCGCCGCATCTTCCAGAGCAAGCTGCGCGAGGATGTCGTTCTGCACCACCGGCGTGGCGGTCGCGGTCAGGGCCAGGACCGGCGCGGGGCGCAGCAGGTGCAGGTGCTGGCCGAGCATGCGGTAGTCGGGGCGGAAGTCGTGTCCCCATTGCGAGATGCAATGCGCCTCGTCGATGGCGATGAGCGACGGCTTGCGTTTGCCGAGCATCTGGGCGAAGCCGGGGACGCGCAGCCGCTCCGGCGCGATAAAGAGGAACTGCAGATTGCCGTTCAGATAGTCGATGCAGGCCTGACGCGAGCTCTGGCGGTCCCGGCCGGAATGAATGCGCGCTACCGCAAGACCGCGTGCCGCGAGCTTGGCGGCCTGGTCTTCCATCAGCGCGATGAGCGGGCTGATAACCAGCGCCGTGCCGCCGCGCGCAACGGCGGGCAACTGGTAGCAGAGCGACTTTCCCGCTCCGGTCGGCATGACGAGCAGGACGTCGCGTCCGGCGATCGCCGCCTGACAGACCTCTTCCTGGTTGGCGCGGAAGGCTGGGAAACCGAAGGTTTGGGCGAGCAGGCCGGTGAGGGAGTTCTGGGACATGAAGCTCTCTCATCGTCGCATACCGCGCGGTGGAGAAGCAGACGGCAGCTCTGAAGCTAAGCCGAATGGATGGGCGCGGCGCCTCGCGTCTGTGCGGTGCGCGCCGTTTGCTTCTCCCCGGAATTCTCGCGCTGCAGCCGCCGATGGGCGGCGGACAGCGCAGCCAGGGATCCAGCAACGCGCGCAGGACAAGCAGGCACACGACCAGCGTGAAGGCGAGCCCGATAGCGGTGGCGAGGAAGCTAGCCATGGGCTCCCCCCGAAGAGCAAGAACGTTTTATCCGCAGCTGGACGAAGAAACGCTCAAAGCACACCAATCCCGGGATTCCGATCCCTGTTTTTTTGCAGCGAATCAGCGGCGGCGCCCTCGCCAAAGGAGTTGCTGCCGCGACGTCTGCGTAATCGCTAACTTGGCAACAGGCTACTGTGGAAATCAGGTCAGGGTCGATACAGCGAAAGGTTCAGCAACTCCCACGGAAGGAACGTGACGATGGTAAGGAGCCTGCTCGAATCAGCGCTTAAAGAGCCGGCCGAAGAAGCTGGACCGGGTATCAGCCCGGCGTCGCGGCTCAACGGAGTGAGGCGTCGCGGGCTCCGGCTGCGCCTCCAGCGCCTCGCCGTAAAAGGCCGCGCGGGGATTCGCAATGCAGAGCCGCTCGGCTGTCACGAGCATCGTAGCGCTCGGCTACCCACTGATAGGCGTCACGCAACAGGGGCGGCCGCGATTGCGTATTGTGGGCGTCCGTCGCCAGGAAGTGGACCCACTGATGGTCCAGCAGCCAGATGGCTGCCTGCTCCGCCCCCTGTCCAAAGCGGCCGGTTAACGAACTGGCCGTGACCTGAATGAGCGCTCCGGCCTTCAGCCAGTCCAGCATGCGCTCCGGCTGACGGGCGAGAATGGGATTGCGCTCCGGGTGGGTGATGATCGGCGTCATGCCGGAGAGCGAGAGCTGATAGAAGGTCTGCGCGGTATTCGGCGAGATTGCGCTGTCCGGAAACTCGACCAGCAGATAGTTATGGCCATTGATGGTGTAGCGTGTCGGGTGGCGCTGCGCGTCCTCGATGTTGTCGAACATCAGGTGGAAATCGCAGCCCAGACCAAGCGTGATCAGCTCGCCAAATCGTTTCGTAATCGCGTCCTGCAATTCAGCAAAGAGCGCGGCATTGTGCTCCGGGTCGAAGAAATAGCGATGGTTCGCATGCGGAGTGCAGACGATATGGGTGATGCCATCGGTAATCGCCATTTCCACCATCGCCAGCGACGTATCCAGGTCGCGAGCGCCATCGTCCAGTCCGGGGAGCAGATGATGGTGAATGTCGATCATGCTATTTGGCGATACCGGCGGCGATGCCGCTCAATATTGCAGTCCCGGAAGGCGTAACTCCGCTGAGTGCCTGAACCATGGATTGGAAGATGGGGAAGCCGTCCGCCGAGCCCAGCAGAGCTTCGCTGGAGCGGTCGGGGTGTGGCATCATGCCGAGCACGTTGCGGCCCTCGTTGAGGATACCGGCGATGTTCTCAAGCGAGCCGTTCGGGTTGGCCTCGCGAGTGATCTCGCCCGCGGGCGTTGCATAGCGGAAGGCGATGCGGTCTTCGCGCTTCAGCGCGGCAAGGGTGGATTCGTCACAGAAGTAGTTGCCTTCCATGTGGCCGATGGGGATCTGCAGCACCTGCCCCTTCTTGAGCGCGTTCGTAAAGGGCGAATCGGTGGTTTCGGTGCGCAGGTGCACCTGTTTGCAGATGTACTTGAGGCCTGCGTTGCGCATCAGAGCCCCGGGCAGCAGGCCGGACTCGCAGAGGATCTGAAAGCCATTGCAGATGCCCAGCACCAGTCCGCCCGATGCGGCGAAGCGCTTCACCGACTGCATGACGGGCGCAAAGTGCGCAATGGCGCCGGTGCGCAGGTAGTCTCCATAGGCGAAGCCGCCGGGGACAAGGATGGCGTCGCAACCCTCCAGGTCTTCCGACTCATGCCACAGCATGGTGACCGGCTGCTGCGCAATCTGCTCGATGACGTTGTAGGTGTCGTGGTCGCAGTTGGAGCCGGGGAAGACGAGGACGCCGAATTTCATACTTCTAGGGTAGCAAAGCGGGCCACGGGCGGCGTTCAGGAGACAGCGCGCAGCATTGCCGCTTTGGAGTCCCGCGCGAAGCGGCGTTGCGCGGCCCTGGAAAGCGGATAGGCAAGCCGCGCCAGCGGGTGCTGTGGGCGTGAGAATGCAAGGATGTCGTACCAGACGGAGTAATCCGCGCGATTGTACTCAACAGTAAACCGCTCTTCTCCGCGCTCAACATGGTGCTGCAGGGTGCCGTAGCAGAATCCCCAGCGCTGCGTCTCGCCGTCATCGCTGTCGATCATTGCCAGTACCCGGCTGGCACTCAGCGAGTAGAGATTCCATGTGTGCGCCAGGATAAGCACGGTCTGCCCGGGTGCAACGGGAGAGCACGGATGAATCAGCTCCACCCAGCCCAGGTCGAACATCTTCCATTCCATAAGAGCTCTGCGAGCGCGTGCGAGGATGGCATCGCCGTGGCCCAGGCAGACGCGGTTGTGGTCGACCGTATAGCGGAGTGGGAGAGGACCATCGAGAGTAGCGCGGAGTTCGCCGTAGGAAAAGGAATCCTGCTCTGCCGTCGGCTGGAATCGTTGGACGATCTGCGGTGATGGCCGCTGGAGCAGGAACATGCAGCGTCATAAGGCCGGTAGGCCCCGTATTGTCCCTGTAGCAGGTGAAGGCATTCGCTCCCATAAATCTTGGCGAGATGTACGCTACCTAGGTTGCTAATTATCCAGCGCGAAGCGGACTTGCGGCGTCATAGGGGCATTTCGCAGATCTGGCGCCAGCTCATAGCGGCGGTGGTGCAACGATGCGGGCGTGACATAGGCGGCCGTGGCTACGATGCGCGATTTGGCCTTCGCGATTCCGCCACGATGGAATCCGGCGGTGTCGCAGAAGATGAGAGTTCCCGGAGGGCCGCTGAGCAGGATGCGTTTCGACGACGGGATATTGTGCGCCAGATCGTCCTCGGGAGGATAAGGTGTCCGTAGAGGATCGCGCCAAGGGAAGAGGTCCTGGTACGGTCCCCCCAACTGGCTGCCGGCGAAATACTCCATGGCGCCCGCCTGCTCGTCCACATCATTGAAGTACAAGAAGATCCTGATTTTCTTGCGGTCCTCCGGGTCACGGTGCCAGCGTTGCGAAAGGATGCGCGTGTCGGTATCCAGAGGCAGGGTGTGCCACATATCGAAGTAGATCAGTCTCGACCACAAGCCGAGATAGGAATTCACGACATCGAGAACCCGCGAATTCAGGGCGAGGTCAACCAGGGGCGTACCTGAATGGATCAGCGGCCTGGTGTTTTGGTCGTAGTAGCTGACAATGTAATGCGCGACGGCATTAGCATCCTTCTTTTCGTTGAAGGCCTGCTGTGCTTTTGCGATCGATCCCTGGATCTGCTGGCTGGAGATGAATGCCGTAACGTCGTTCGACAACCTGGTCCACAACTCGGAATCGTTGAGGAGCTCACTGAAGCGACATACCACGACTCCGCTATCGTTGAGTTCGGTAAGCAGCCGCTGCTGGAGCGGATCCAGATGGGGCGCAGTTTTCACAAAGGAACGATGGCTCGCGGGGTTTCGATTCCAACGCCAGTTGAACTCAAACTTGAGCCGCAGATATCGGTCGTACTGGCGATCAATAAACTTTCCACACCCTGGAATTCCCGACATCTTGGTGATGGCAGCCGAACGCTCGATTCCCCATTTCATGGCACCCCCGACTTGACTTGGCCCGTCTTCCATCTCTGCGGAGCGTGCAGAGTGTACTGCCAGGTATCCGCTCCAGCCGACGGTCGTCTCGTCTAAGGCGAATCCGCATCCAGGAATTTCGAAAGGACTGATTGGTCCTGGTTCAAAGGGGGGAGGCTCACAATCAGCCTGGGGAAATTCTGTTTACAACTTTGTCAAATTGGCAGTCAAGGGAATTCAAGGATGCCAGTCATCCTCTGGAATCACATGGAAAAGTCGGGACAGAATTGCCAGGGAAATCTGGTCTTACCTGCGGGCGAGCCGCCAAAAGCGTGCTAGCGGTCGTCCAGGCGGCGGGATTCGGTGACGCGGTTAAGGGCGTCGTGCGCCGCGCAATGACTAAGAACCCGACAAAGAGCCCAATCGCCGGTATGGCGAGCACCGGGATCGCCTTGCGCAGTCCGGCACGTATCTCGGGTGCGGAGCCGGCAGTTGTGTCGCGGCACATACTGCAGCCTTGCGCCTGGGCGGCAGCCGGAAGCAGGAACAGAAGAAGCGCGGTCAGGCAGATGCCAAGCCAGTGAATCTTCAGAAGGCGAGGCATCGTCACGTTACTGGAAGAACACGAGCAGGGTGAAGAGGAAGATCCAGAAGACGCCCATCGAGTGCCAGTACCAGGCGGTGCAGTCCACGAAGATTTGGCGCATCTCCAGGCGATGCAGCAGCGTCAGGGACGCGAGCGCGGCCACCAGCGCAAGTACGCCGAGAACCAGATGTGCGCCATGCGCTCCCGTGATGAGGTAGAAGAAGTGGCTGCTCGGATTCGAGGCGAAGAAGAATCCCTGTGTTGCGAGGTCTTCCCACGCCATCCATTGACCAACGAGGAAGGCGATGCCGAGGGCGACTGTCGCAGCGAGCCAGGGAGCCGCGCGTCGGGCTGCGGGACGGCCCATGCCCAGCCATTCCTCCATTACGTCCAGCTCGTGGAAGAGCTGGCGGCGGGCCATCTCCATCGTGACGCTGGAAAGGAGGAGGATCGCGGTGTTGAGGTAGAGGATGGGCGGGATGTCGAGACGGTGCCAGTCCAGGATGTAGGCGCCGTGCATATCGAAGTGGCCGGCGGACTGGCGGAAGAAGAAGGCCGTCACCAGAGCCATGAAGAACATGAGGTCGCCGGCGAGAGCGGAAAAGATGCCCATGCGATAGCGGGTGAGCAGGGCACGCGGACCACGGCCGTTCCGGTGGTGGTCCCAGTTCTCGTCGCCGCCGCCACCTCCTGTGGGACGGCGGTCTACCGGTGGGCGGCCACCAAATCCCGGATCTTTTCTTTCACGATCGACATCGACAACCGACCGAGGAGTAAAAGTGGCGGGCATGGGAAACTCCGTGCGAATACAGCTTACTCCTGTTGGGATGCCGTCTCCCACTGCGGAGTGAAGTCGCGGTCGCGCTCTCCATTTTGGTACTCATAGGGGCCGCGTTCAACCGTAATCGGAAGCGCCGCGGGCTGCCATTCCATCGTGGTGGCATGCCAGGGATTCTCGCCCGCGAGTGCGCCGCGGCGCGCGCTCCAGACGAGATTGATCAGGAAAAGAATTTGCGCCGCGCCGAGCACGAAGGCCGCCCAGGTGACGCCGCGCTCCATGGGCAGTAATCCGGCCAGCGAGGAGGTGCTGCCGGTGACCTGGGCGTAGTGCCGCGGGCGGCCGGCCAGGCCCTCCAGGTGCATTGGAAAGAAAGTGCCATAGGCGGCTATTATCGACAGCCAGAAGTGCCAGCGGCCCAGGCGCTCGCTCATCCGCCGGCCGGTCATGAGCGGGAACCAGTAGTAGACTCCGGCGAAGATCGCGAAGGCCCCGGCCATAGCCATGATCAGATGAAAATGCGCGACGACGAAGAAGGTATTGTGCAGATATTGATCGAGCGCCGGCAGGGCGAGAATCGGGCCGGTGACGCCGCCGGCGATGAACAGCGACAGAAAGCCGAGCGCGAAGAGCATCGGCGTCTTGCGCTCAAGGCCACCGCCCCACAGCGTGCCGAGCCAACTGAATACTTTGGCCGTTGACGGCACGGCGATGGCCATCGTGGTGAGCGCGAAGGCGCTGCCCGCGTAGGGATTCATGCCGCTGACGAACATGTGATGCCCCCAGACGACGAAGCCAAGCAGGCCGATCAGCACGGTCGTCGCAGCCATCATGCGATAGCCGACGATGGGACGGCGGCTGAAGTTGGCAAACAGGCTGCTCGCAAGACCCATGCCGGGCAGGATGGCGATATAGACCTCCGGATGGCCGAAGAACCAGAAGAGATGCAGCCAGAGCAGCGGTGAGCCGTCGCCACGCGAGATGACCTGCCCGCTGATCCAGTCGCCCTGCGGGATAAAGAACGCGGTGCCGAGATGTCGATCGCAGAAGAGCAGCACGATTGCGGCGAAGAGCACCAGGAAGGCAAGCAGGATGAGGATGGAGGTGACGAACCACGACCACACCGTGAGCGGCATGCGTCCGAGCGTCATGCCGCGTGCACGCTCGGTTAGCACGGTGACGAGGACATTGATGGCGCTGAACCACGAGCCGATACAGAAGAGGCCGATGCTCAGAAGCCAGCAGTCCATGCCGCCGCCCTGGCCGGGACCGGCGGCGGCGACGGCGCTGAGCGGCGGGTAGTTGGTCCAGCCGGCGATGGGTCCGCCTGCGGGCAGCAGAAACGCGGAGAGCAGAACGACCAGGGCAAGCGCGACGATCCAGAAGCCGAGCGCGTTGAGCCATGGCATAGCCATACGGCGTGCGCCAATCTGTTGCGGCAGGATGAGGCTCGCAAAGCCGCTCTGCGGCGCCGTGGTCAGGACGAAGAAGACCATCAGCGTGCCATGCATGGTGACGAGCGAGAGGTATTCCTCCGGCAGCATCGGGCCGTGGAATGGCCAGTGGATGCCGGGCCACGCGAGCTGGGTGCGCATGGCGAGCGAGAGCAGCGTGCCCGCAGCAACCGCGATCAGCGAGAGCAGGAGATAGTGGATACCGATGGTGCGGTCGTCTGTTGTGAAGACGCGTCGCAAGATCGACCGGCGGATGCTCATTGCGCGGCCTTCTTCGCGCGCGATGCGAGCCATGCATCATAGTCCGCCTGGGAGACGACGCGCATCCGCGCCTGCATGCGCGCGTGACCGGAGCCGCAGACCTGTGAGCAGAGGATGGGGTAGATGCCTTCGCGCACCGGCGTGAAGTGAACGTGCAGCGTCGCGCCGGGCACGGCATTCTGCTTCAGCCGCATCTCCGGCACGAAGAAGCCGTGGATCACATCGAGCGAGCGCAACTGCAGATCGACTTCGCGGTCGACGGGCAGCACCAGCTCACTCGCGACGATGTCGTCGTTGCCCTGCTCGTCTGCGGGGTCGAGGCCGATGGGGTTGCCAAGCGCCGCATTGACGAGCTGCGGCTGGCTCGCGCCGTAGGCGGCATCGGTGCCGGGATAGTGAAAGTACCACTGGAACTGTTCGCCAACCACTTCTACATGCAGGGCGGCGGGAGCCGCGCCCTCAAAGCGCTCGCGCGCCCAGAGATGCTCCGCCGTGATGGCCATCACGATGTAGAGGGCAACCAGCAGGCCCAGCGGGAGCAATTCGACCCGCCAAGACGATGGCGTTGTGGAAGTGCGGCGCGGGCGCAGGAAGAGCCACACGAGAAGAAGGTTTGCGGCGAGGAAGCAGGCCGTCATCGCGCCGACATCCCAGCGCATCAGGCGATCGACGGCAAAGCCGTGGGCGGCGGCGTTCGGAGGCATCCACCAGTCGCGCAGCGTCAGTCCGCAGAAGAGGATGCCGCGCAGCATGGCAGGTCAGCTCTCCCGGTGCGCCGTGTTGTTTGTTGCTTCGTGCACCATGTCGACGAAGTAGCGATGGATGCGGCGGTCCGCGGACAGCTCCGGGTGAAATGTTGCGGCCAGCAGATGCCCCTGCCGCACCAGGACAGGGAAGCCGTCGCGCTTAGCGAGGACCGAGACATCCTTGCCGACCTGCTGAATGCGCGGGGCGCGGATGTAGACCATCTCCAGTGGCCCGCTGTCGTATGCGGCGCCCAACGCGGTTGAGCCTTCCTGGATCGAGCTGTCGATCTGGCGGCCGTAGGCGTTGCGCTCGACGGTTGCATCCAGCACGCCAAGGCTGGGTTGCGGCGGATGCAGGACCTTCGACGAAAGCAGAATGCAACCGGCACAGGTGCCGAAGGTCGGCGTCGCCTTGGTGAAGTCGCGCAACGCATCCAGGAAACCATCGCGCTCCAGGAATTTCAGAAACGTCGTGGACTCGCCCCCAGGAATGATCAGACCATCCAGGCCCTGAAGCTGTTCCGGCTTTCGGACCAACAGCGGTTCGGCGCCCGCCTCGCGAAGCGCGACGGCATGCGCATCGTAATCGCCCTGGATGGCGAGCACGCCGATGCGTGGCCTTGCGGTTTTCTTGAGGGAATTCTGCTCTGGCAAATCGCCGTCTTTCTACTACCAGCCGCGCGTCTGCAGGAGCTGGCTCTCCTCGAGAGCCGCCACGGCAAGGCCCTTCATCGTGCCGGTGACCTGCTCGCTGGCCTCGGCCAGAATCTTCGGGTCGTTGTAGTGCGTCGTGGCGATCACGATTGCCTTTGCGCGTGACTCGGCTTCGGCGCGCTCCCCCGGATTGTTCACGCGGCCATTCGCGTCGCATTCGACATCGAGCGGGGTGGCGCGCTCCTTCATAAAGATGCCCGAGCCGACGAAGACAGACTCCGCGCCAAGCTGCATCATCAGAGCGGCGTCTGCGGGAGTGGCGATGCCGCCGGCGGAGAAGTTCGGCACAGGCAGCTTGCCCGCCTTCGCGACCATGCGGACCAGCTCGTATGGAGCGCGATGCTCCTTGGCGGCAACGTACAGCTCCTGCTCGCTCAACACGGTCAGCGCCTTCATCTCCCGCACAATCTGCCGCATGTGTTTCACGGCGTGCACCACGTCGCCGGTGCCGGCTTCGCCCTTGGTGCGGATCATCGCCGCGCCTTCCGCAATGCGGCGCAGAGCCTCGCCCAGATCGCGCGCTCCGCAGACGAACGGTGTCTTGAAGGCGTGCTTGTCGATGTGGTGAGCCTCATCGGCCGGGGTCAGGACCTCCGACTCATCGATAAAATCGACGCCGAGCTCCTGCAGGATCTGCGCCTCGGCAAAGTGTCCGATGCGGGCCTTGGCCATCACCGGGATCGAGACCGCTTCGATGATCCCCTTGATGAGCTTTGGATTGGCCATCCGGGCCACGCCGCCTTCGGCGCGGATCATCGCCGGCACGCGCTCCAGCGCCATCACGGCCACGGCGCCGGCCTGCTCGGCAATCTTCGCCTGCTCCACGTTCATCACGTCCATGATGACGCCGCCCTTCAACATCTCGGCGAGGCCGACCTTCAGCCGGAGCCCATGATTGTCGCTGCCATTTGCCTTATGACCGTTGTGCTCTTTCATAATTCGCAACCCCTGACTTGCGGGCAGTTTGCTACTGCCGCCACAGTTCAGTTTAGCAGTTGTTTAGGGCGCCGCATGGGTGGCGGGCGAGGCTACAAACGGGTGCCGTTGCCTGCGAAGCGACTTGCACCCGCGGCCAGCGGAAGAAGAACATGTGTGCCAATGGACGAGCCCGAATCGGAGGACAACGCGATTGCTCCTGTGCCGCAGGAGCCTGCAGAGCCGCCGGCGATCCAGCGTCCGGAGCAGCCGGTCGGATACGCAAAGCCGCAAAGGCCGCCAGTTGAGATCGCCGGTCCGACTATAACTGGACGGCCGGGCCCGGGGCAGCATCTGCGCACCGCCGGAACAGCGCTGGTGAACTGGTGGCGCGCCATGTCGATCGACGCCTTGTGCGTGGCCGTGCTGTGGCTGATCGGTTTGGAGATTCTGCGCGTGCCGCTTGCTCCGGCATGGGCGCTGGTTGCGGGGCTGATGGCATTCGTGCCCAACATCGGCGGCGTCATCGCGCTGATCGGTCCGACCTTTTGCATCCTTGTCCAGGGCAAGGACCTGGAGCGGCTCGCCTTCCTGCTCGGCATCTACGCCATCATCGTGGTGATCGAGCAGCTTGTGCTGCAGCCCTGGCTGATGAAGAAGACCACGCGCGTGCCGATCTGGGCTTCGATCCTGGTGCCGATCGTGCTGGGCATCGTCATCCCGTTCTGGGGGGTGCTGCTGGCGCCACCGCTGCTGGCTATCCTCTATGCCTTCCGCAAGCCAAAGATGAAGCGGGCTGGTTAGAAGTGGTTGCATAAATCCGAGAGTCATTGAGTGATGCTGTTGGATGAAGTCGCGAATCCATATATGCAACCACTTCTAGATACCTGCGCACAACGCTGCCGGGTTATTCGTGACTCGGGACGTCATGCAAAGCTCTTGCGCTAGAGACGAAAATTCTTCTCTTGCTGATCGGTAAAAATAGCTCAACGCAAAACAGCCTGCGAGCGGTGCATTTATTTAGGCAAAATATTTTGCTTATTGACTTGCGAGCGTGTGTGAAGTGTGTATTATCCGCAATAACAAATCAATTCAAATTCTCCGCTCTACAGCACATAACAAATGAGCGGAAATTCAAAGGATGCCCAGTCCTTCCATCACGGCCCTGCGGCTTTCCTTCTTCTAATTCACGCTGTCCCGCATTTGCGGGATTTAGTCAGCGTCTGCGCCTGCCTTCGATTACATAAAAGTTCTGCCTGGTAGCGGCGATCCTTTGCTCGCACATTGCGGCGAGCACGGTCAGCCATTGCTGTACTGCGCGTTGTTATTCGTAGCCTCGCATCGGGTGCCCGGCTATCGGCCAGAAACTGATTTGTTTTCCCAGGGAGAACTACATTGTTCATGCAACGGCCTTCTAGTTCCATTTTGGGCTTGGTGTTTCCCCGCCGCGTAATTCTTTCCGCTATAGCTGCGCTGGCCTGGCTCACCTTATCGCAACCCGCATCGGCCTCCGAGATCACGGTGGCCGCTCCCGTAAATGGCACCAACGTTTCCTCTCCCGTGTGGGTGCGAGCACATAACGTCGGTTGCGATGGCCTCACACCCACCTCTTTCGGGTATTCGGTTGACAACAGCTCTACCCTCATCAGAGGCGTGACCAACTACGACGTCGACACACGGGCCGGAATATCGGCCGGCACCCATACCATCCATTACAAGTCCTGGGTAAATGGCGCCGCGTGTCCTGTCGTCAGCACTACGTTCACGGTTGGGGACGGGTCCGCCACTGGGGCGTCGACTTCGGCGGCAACGTCTGCAGCATCGAGCGGTTCGGGCATCACGGTCACGAGCCCGGCCAATGGAGCCACCGGTCTTTCCTCTTCCATCACCGTGGCGGCCCATAGCGGCGGATGCAACGGAAAGGCGTCGACTGCTTTCGGTTATTCGATCGACAACAGCTCGACCCTGCACTCGGGAGGCTCTGCTTCCGTTATCGATGCCACCGGTGTGGCCGTCGGCACCGGAACGCACACCATTCACTTCAAATCGTGGGCGAGTGGCGCTCTATGCCCGGTGGTGAGCTCGACATATACGGCAAGCGGGAGCAGCGGATCCTCATCTGGATCTTCCACCGGATCGAATGCCGTGACATCCCTTCCTTCGAACGCCGTTGCTTCCGCACTGCTGGATGGCATGGGCGGTTGGAGCGGAGAGCATGACACAGGCACACCCGGCTCGTCGAAGGGGTCTATGGTCTATCCGGCAACTACACCGTCGTATGACAAAGCCCGCGAGTTCTACATGACTTGGTCGAGTGGCGCCGGCGAGCGTTGGCATCTTTCCTTCGGCAACAATCCCACCGCGATGAATTTTGTGCTGGATACGTATGTCTATCTAGTCGATCCCTCGCAGGTAGCGAACCTGGAGATGGATCTGAACCAGGTGACTTCCTCCGGCAAAACAATCATGTTCGACACGCAGTGCTCCAGTTATTCGAAGACCTGGGAGTACACGGTTGTGTCAGGCAGCTCGAACCATTGGACGAAATCCAACATCTACTGCAATCCGCTGACATGGAAGGCAAAAACCTGGCACCACATCCAGATTGGAATGCACCGTGACAGCAGCGGCAACATCACGCACGACTGGGTCAATCTGGACGGCACGCATAGTGTGTTCCAGAACGCCAAAGGCTACGGTACCAGGAGCCTGGGTTGGGCGACAGGCACGCTGCTCACCAACTTCCAGATCGATGGCTTGAGCAAAGGCAGCGGATCCATCACCGCCTACATCCACAACATGGTCTTCTATCACTGGTAGTCCGCGGTTATAAGTCACTGCTGTACTCGAAGGCCGCCAGTCGAATGACTGACGGCCTTCGTGTTTGCTCAACTTGCATCTGGCTGGACGCAAGGGGTCAGTCCGAATCGAGCAACGAACCCGGTCGCATGCAGCGAGTCTGAAGATGCTGGCGGACCTTCGTTTGCGATCACAATTCCAGAGCCTGCTCAGGCGGGCTCTGCCTCCAGTGCAAGTGCTACAATCGAGTGTCCCGGCGGGGTTCATCTCTGCCTGTGCGAGCGCAGGCGACAGGCCGGTCGACACACTTCCGAGAGTTGCAGAGGTCCTATGTCAGGCCACTCTAAATGGGCCACCATCAAGCACAAGAAGGGCGCGCTGGACGCCAAGCGCGGCAAAATCTTTACTCGTCTGATCAAGGAAATCAGCATGGCCGCGCGCGGCGGCGGCGACCCGGACGGCAACCCTCGCCTGCGTACGGCGATCCTGGCCGCCAAGGCCGAGAACATGCCACAGGACAACATCAAGCGCGCCATTCAGCGTGGCACCGGCGAGTTGCCCGGTGCGCTCTATGAAGAGATCACCTTCGAGGGCTACGGCCCGGGCGGCGTGGCGTTGATCGTCGAGACCTCGACCGATAACCGCAATCGCACCGTGAGCGAGGTCCGCCATGCCTTCTCGAAGAACGGCGGCAATCTGGGGACAGAGGGCTCGGTTCGTTTCCTGTTCACCAAGAAGGGACTGATCGCCGTTCCCAAGGAGAATGCCGACGAAGAGAAGCTGATGAACATTGTTCTCGAAAATGGCGGCGACGATCTGAACGACGAGGGCGATACCTGGGAGATCCTGACCGATCCCAATGCCTACCATGCGGTGCTCGATGCAATCCATGCGGCGAAGGTTGAGACCTCGGTGGCCGAGATCACGATGATCGCCTCCACCTACACCAAACTTGAAGGCCCGGCTGCCAACCAGATGGTGCGCCTGCTCGAAGCGTTGGAGGACCACGACGACGTGCAGAACGTCTACTCCAACTTTGATATGGACGCGAAGCAACTGGAAGAAGTGGCCGGCTGACTCGCAACACGAATCCACGTCAGGCCGCCCGCTTCTACAACTGGCGGCCTTTTCTCTGTCGCTCTGCGCTGTTTTGAACCGCCAGTGCGAGTCTCGACACCCGACTCGCGCATTTGATGAGACGCATGTTTTCTCTTAGCCTTCGCTTTTTGCCCGCCGCGCTCCTGCTGACCGCGATCTCTCCCGCCGTTGCACCGGCGCAATCCAGCAGCAGCCAGATAGTGCCTGCGGGCTCGATATCGCTCTCGCCAGTGCGCGAGACGATGAGCCGCCATCCGTGGAACTGGGGAGCTTTCTTTGACGGCGGCTTCAGCGCCGGCGTCACGCCCAGCTCCAGCTATCTGAGCATCGGTGCGCGCGGCGGAAAAGTGCTTAGCGACACGTTCGGTCCCGGGCTTCTGCGCGGCCAGTTCGAATACAGCGCGGAGATCATGCCCTGGTGGCAGGGACGCACCGCGACCTTTCTGCGCTACAACCTGACTGCCACCAGCAATCCCGATATCGCTGCCGCGGCGGGTCCCTACAAAACCGGCGGCGCATACAACGGGATCAGCCTTACGCCGATTGTGCTGCGTTGGGATCTGGCCACCGGCACCCGCCGCATCATGCCCTTCGTGCAGGGAGCCGGCGGGCTGATCTGGACCAACCACAAGTTTCCTCCCGTGGGCCCGTATCCTTTACCAGGGCATCAGGGCACGAGCGTGTGGAACTTTACGCCGCAGTTTGGCGTGGGTTTTCAATATTTCGTCAAGCCGAAGCGCTCGATTACGTTCAATGCGAACGCAGTGCATATCTCGAATGCCTCGCTGGGTGATGCCAATCCCGGCGTGAACGCGACAGTGCAGTTTCAGATCGGCTATAGCTGGTGGAAGTAAAGCAGGGACGGAGATGAGTCAGGCCATCATCGAGTGCGTGCCCAACTTCTCTGAGGGCGTTGACCGGGAGCGCGTGCTCGCGATTGTCCGTGCCATGCGCGTGCCGGGTGTGTCGCTGCTGGATTGGTCGCAGGACGCGGACCATAACCGTTCCGTGGTGACGATCGCCGGGCCGCCACCGGCGGTGGTGGAAGCCGCGGTCCTGGCCGCGGGCAAGGCGGCGGAACTGATCGACCTGACCCGGCAGACCGGCGTGCATCCGCGCATCGGCGCCGCGGACGTGATCCCGTTTGTGCCGGTGCGCGACATCTCACTCGAACATTGCGCTCTGCTGGCGCGGCAGGCGGGGGAGGAGATCTGGCGTCGCTACGGTGTGCCCGTCTACTTCTACGAGGCGGCGGCAGCTCGGCCGGACAGGGCGCGGCTGGAGGATGTCCGACAGGGACAGTTCGAAGGGCTGCGCGATGCTGTCCGGCGCGATCCTGCTCGCCGGCCTGATGTGGGCGGCCCGGACCTGCACCCTACCGCCGGCGCGAGCGCGGTGGGAGCGCGGCGCTTCCTGATCGCGTGGAACGTCTTCCTCGATAAGCCGGATGTAGCGCTGGCCCGCTCCCTCGCCCGCGAGGTGCGGGACTCCGGCGGCGGCCTGAAGGGGGTGAAGGCATTGGGCGCCCTGGTACGTGGCCGCGCCCAGATCTCCATGAATCTGACGGACTTCCGCGTCAATTCGCCCAGTGATGTCTATGCCGACCTGCAGCGGAGGGTCGAGGGCCGCGGCGCACGGATCATCGAAGGCGAGCTGATTGGTCTGATTCCTGAAGCGGCAGTCGAGCAAAATAGCGAATGGGTGCGTCAGTTAGAAGACTTCTCCTCTGAGACGAAGGTCCTGGAGCGCCGGATGGAGCGGCCGCTCGAATGGCCATGAACAGGCCCAGGCACCAGCTATGGTTACAAACTGAGTAACTATGAACTGGTTAACGGGTTCTCACCCAGAAGTGAAATACAGCGGTCTCCGGGCGCAGTCTAAGATGATAACGGCGGGCGGATGCGCGGCCTGGGCTGGGCGGGCGTCTGTCTGGAAGGAAGTGAAGTAAAGATGAAAAATCTTGCGAAGATGTTGAGCGGCGGTATGGCTGCTCTGTGCCTTGGTCTGGGTCTTGCTGTGGCGCTGCCGGCCTCTGCTGCTCAACTGAGCGGCGATGCCCGCGCGGCCATTCCCCATGATGTGCAGCAGTTGATCGTCATCGACTACCGGGCGATGCAGAACTCGCCTGCGGCCATGCAGCTCAAGAACAAGGTCATGCCTCCGGAGCTGAAGAGTCTGGAGAAGGCGCTGCAGGTCTCCGGCATGAATGATAACCACGATGTCGACCAGCTGGCCTTCGCCTCCTTCCGCCCGAAAGGTGCGACCGGCGACTCCACGCGGATCATCGGTCTCGCCCAGGGTCAGTTCTCGCTCGATGACATCATGGCCAACTTCAAAAAGAAGAAGGTTAAGCCGGTGGTGCTGCGCGATAACAGGATCTATCCGATGGGCGGCTCCGGCATGCAGGTTGCATTCCTGAACCCGACCACGATGGTTTTTGGCCAGAGTGACTCGCTCAAGCAGGCGCTCGATGCGCGCGATGGCCTGCAGGCGAACTTCCTTACCAACAATGCAATGACCGACATGATGGCCTCCGTGCAGGACGAGCCGCTGTGGAGCATCCTCGATCAGAAGGGCACGCAGACGATGATGCGCTCCCTGATGGGACAGGCAGCCTCCCAAATGGGCGATTTCGAAACCATCCAGAAGCGGATTCTAAGCTCGTGGTACACGATGGACTTCCAGAACGGCGTCCAGTTCAACCTGGATGTCCTGACGCCGGATACCTTCACGGCGGCGACCATGGCGTCCTTGCTGAATGCCGCCGCGCTCTACAAGAAGATGAGCGGCACGGACATCGAGAAGCAGGCGATCGATGGAACCAAGATCGACTCCAGCTCCGGCAAGCTGATCGTGAGCTACCAGTCGAGCGACCAGCAGTTCGCGACGCTGCTGCAGTCGAGCCTGTTCCAGTCTGTTGTGCACTAGGTCCGTCGTAATGGTAGTCAAAGAGAGAGCCGCTCTTCGGAGCGGCTCTCTCTTTTCACGTTATCCGGATGAAAGTGGATAAAATCGACGACTCTTCCGGGATGATTGCGGAGACGATTCCCGAACAACGCTGCAGGAACCGCAGCAGTGGCAGACAGTTCTTGTGGTGTACGGTTCACGAGCGTAGGCTTTCGCAAGAGTCCTTCTGAAATCGTGATAATTTTCTGGTTTCGATAACGTGGTCATGCTTTTCAGGTCTCCGTTTACCTGTTCATGACTCGTGACTTTGGAGCCTATGCCCGAATCACTGACGCATGAAGCACGTACTGCTCGGTCCCGCAAGCTGGCTATCACACTCCCCCAGCAGGTTGTTCTCGGCGCAATCTTGGGGATTGCTGCTGGCATCATCTTCGGCGAGCGGATGACGGTGCTCCAACCCATCGGGAACGCATACGGAGCGATGCTGCAGATCGCCGTGTTTCCCTACATCCTTTGCTCTTTGATGCACGGCTTGGGATCTTTGAGCCCAGCTGTTGCGCGAAGGATGTTGCGCGCGGGCTGGCTTCCTTTCCTATTTCTCTGGGTTCTTACCTTTGCGTCTATTTGGGTACTGGCGCATGCCATTCCATTGGCGCGTTCGCCCGCGCTCTTGAGCGGGGCGACGGAGAGCCAGACCATTCCTCTGACTCAGTTGCTGATTCCGTCGAATCCATTTTCTGCATTGCATGACAACTATGTACCAGCCGTAGTTGTCTTTGCCATTATTTATGGCATCGCACTCCAGAAGATCGCTCACAAGAATACGTTGCTGGAGATCTTGAATACCGTGAAGGTTGCGAGCGTCACGATATGGCGCTGGGTGATCGTTCTTGCTCCGCTTGGTGTCTTCGCGCTTCTGGCAACCACTGCCGGCACTGTGCACCCGGACCGGCTCACTGGACTACTTGTGTATGTGGGGCTCTATCTCGCGGGAGCTGCCATTCTTGGCTTGATCGTGATACCGATGCTGCTGTCTGCTATTGTGCCGCTGGGCTATCGCGAGATTCTGCGCGGACTTCGGCCGGCAATGGTAATTGCGACCGGAACAACTTTGTCCGTGGCAGCACTGCCCCTGGTGCAGCGGGAGACTGAGTCCATTCTCGATCGCGTGGGCGCTCTAAAAAGTGAAGAGCGGGACAGCCTTGTACAAACTGCTCTGTCTCTAAGCTACGTCTTCGCGCAACTCGGTAATTTTTTTGTTTATCTTCTGATTTTCTATTCCAGCTATGTCGCCGACCTTTCCTTCACACTGGCTGAGAAAATCGCACTGCCCTTGATGACGCTTCTCTCCTGTTTAGGATCGCCAAGCGCGACTTACGATTCCGTCGACTTTCTTAGCAGTTGGCTGCATCTCCCGCCTTCCGTGTTCACCTTATATGTAGAGACCTCGGCGATTACACGCTTCGGCCAGGTCTTGGTGTCTGTCGCCGGCTTTGCGTTCATTTCGCTGGTCATTCCGCTGGTTTACCTGAGAAGAGCCCGGTTCCGGGCAATGCCCTTCGTGGCGGCTATCGCTACATGCATCGTCTTGTGCGCCGGCGTAGCCATGGGAGCCATTTCTTCTCGCAACCTCCTTTTTCCGCCAAAAGAGCATCGGTATGCATCCCTGAAGCTTGATCCGCAGCTCACCAAGGGGGTCTCGTGGAGGATTGCTCCGATTCAGCCATCCAGTGGGGACAGGCCTGTTGAATCGGGCGCCCTATCGCTCGCCAGTATTAGAAAACGAGGAGTTCTTCGTGTCGGCTTCAATCCAGAGATCATCCCCTTCAGCTACAGAAACTCAAGCGGTGATTTGGTTGGCTTCGACATCGCATTCTCCTATCGCCTGGCGCGCGATCTCGGTGTAGATCTGGAATTCATACCCTTCACGTGGCCCGACCTGACCCAGGACCTTCGCAATCATCGTTTCGACATCGCAATGTCGGGACTCTACGAGACTGACGAGCGGCTTCAGTCGCTCACCATATCGTCGCCGTACTACCAAAGCCGCGTGGCACTCCTGGTCCCTTCCCGGCACGCATGGAAAATTGCTGAGGAGAGCCGCAAGGAGATGAGCAGCGGGTTGAAGTTAGCTGTTTTCAATGATCCTGTGCTGCTGAAGTTAAGTCGCGCGGCCTTTCCAGATGCTCAATTTGTCACCGTAGCAAGCTATTCCCAGTTACCCGCAATGATGACCAGCGTTGACGCTGCGGTATGGACGCTTGAACAGGCGACGGCCTGGGCTGCGGAGCATCCCGGATTCACCGCGGTTGTACCGAAAGGTTCTCCCACAGTTGTACCCATTGCATACGCCCTGCCGCCCGACGCAGGAGAACTGGGAGCCTATGTGCGCCAATGGCTTCAGTTTCGAATTGATGATGGCTTCCGAGACCGGCAAATTGAGTATTGGATACGGTTGCGCACGGCTGATCAAGGAACCGTGCGATGGAATCTGCTTGACTATTTGGAACGCAAATATCGCCGCCACGGCTACATACCCTCAGAGCTTGGCACGGGAGTTGTGACTAGCGACTCGCTGTCGGCCTCACCATGAAGATGATATTTCCGGGAATCCGGTTCCTACACACCGGATGGCCGGTCACGCTGCGGTTTCGCCACAAAGAGCTTTTTCGGCGTACGCTTGTGGACCTTTTGACCCAGGCTGTTGTGCAGCAGTTCGCGACGCAATTGCGATCGAGCTCCTGCTAGTCCGTGGTGCCCGGGAGAGGATTCGCTGCTTCCGGGGCGCAATCCTCGGGGCAGATCTCGCCTTACTCGCCAGACCCCCAGCGATAAATCGCCAGATTGTTCACATAGGCGTCCATGGTGCCGGATTTGTGCGAGCCGTCAATCTGAAAATTCAGCAGCAGCTCACCCGGCGACCAGCCCAGCGACTGCGTGGAGAAAACGGTGGCTCCCTGAAAGTCGGTATAGGTCCCGTCAAAATTCACCCAGTCATACGTCACATTGCCGTCGTCATCGCGATGATAGGCAATCTGCACCTTGTGCCACTTTTTGGTGCCCCAGGTCTGCGGATTGCACGGAATGTTCGATGGACGCCAGTGCGTCCCTGTGCTGTTGACGTAGGTGTACTCCCAGCTTTTGGAATGAACCGAGCACTGCGTGCCGAAGATAACGGTCCTACCGTCCTGCGAGCACCTGGTTCATGTCCATCTCGACCGCTGCAATCTCCGCAGGCTCGACGAGGTAGACATTCGCCTCATAGACGAAGTGCGTGGCGTTCGGATCGCGTCCGAAGACCAGGTGGTAGCGCTCGCCGCCATTGCCGGTGTACCAGGTGACGAATTGACGCCCGGGAAGCCCGTTCTTCCCGTCGGGATAAATCGGGTAGTTCGAATTTCCCGTGGAAGCTCCGCGTGTCTGATCGTCGTGGACCCATTTCCAGGCAACGCTGGTTTCCAGTCCAATAGAGCGAATTGCAGTGTCGGGAATACGCGACGTATCCGCCGCAGGCAGTGCGGCGGGCGGCGGCGGAGCCGGGCTCTGCGCCCAGGCTGCTGCGGAAAAAAGAGAAAAGGCTGCGAAGGCAAAGAATTGTTGATGGCGCATCCGTGATTTCACTTATCTCACAGACGCAGTTTCGGCGTGAGTGTTACCGCACCCGTGTCAGGTATCAGCTCGGCTGGTCGGGCAGCGCCTGAAAGATCACGCCTTCGTCCTCGCCGATGGAGATGACGAGATTCTTGCGCATGCCTTCCTGCACTACGGGCCCGGTCGCGGTATGGCTCTTGCCGGTGGAGTCGTTGAAGGTGACCTTCACCGGCCCGGAGCCTATCAGCTTGGGCGGGTAATCGAAGCTCGCGCCGCTGGGGACCGCATCGCGGCCAAAGCTCGCGCTGGGATAATCGACTTCCAGTTGATGGATGTCCGGTCCCTGGTTTCTTACCGTGATGAGAAACGCTGCCTCCGGTCGGCCGCGGCTGGGACTGGCATGACAGCCCGCCAGCAGCAAAGCGAGCGCAAGCGAGGTACAGCAAAGACACGCAACTTTCATAGTTTCTTATTCAATCGCATCATGACATGAACTACAGGTCGTCTTGCATTCCATACGCTTTACAGCGTTGTTTTTCGCTCTAAGATTCGGGCTGTCAGCACGACGCCGGTCTGATTATTGTGCAGCGCGATCGGGAAGGCCAGCACGTTCCACACCCAACCTTCGCCTTTGCGCGGGAGGTTGAGGAGACCGCGGTAAGTGCGGTCAATATAGGTCTCACGCTCGACGGCGACCGTACGCAGAATCTCGCGCCAGTCGGGCGCCAGCTCCGGCATCTCGACGAACATGTTCTTGCCGACAAACCAGTCTCGCGGCTGCTCCAGCAGGCGGGCGCAGGTGTCGTTCACGTATTGCCAGTTGCCGTTCGCGTCCAGAATCTCCAGCACCACGTCGTCGCCCATCGCCATGTTGATGCGGGAGTAGAAGAAGTCGCGCGCATCGACGACGACAGGCTTTCCGCGTCGCTTGGCCTCGAAGGAGCGCAGTGCCGATACCAGGTCGTCAATGGAGCTGTAGCCCTTCAGCAGGTGCATATCCTCGATGCCGCCAAAGCGTCGCTCCAGCGTGGCGGAGAGGATGATGATCGGCACCTCGGGACGGCGCTCACGCAGCTCGGCAGCCACATCGGTGCCGAAGCGCCCATGCCCTAGGTGGTAATCGAGCACAGCGATGTCGATCCGGTCGAGAAGCTTCTCTGCCTCTTCCACGGAATCGGCCGTTTCAGCGATGTAGCCGTGCTTGCGCAAAATTGTCGAGCGCAGCAGCAGGTTCTCCGGATGGTCATCCAGTAGAAGGACGCGTACCGGTTCTTCCTGCACAGCCTCGATTACCGTGCCAGCGGGTCTGATTTCCTCAATGTCGGACATTTGACGGTTAGACCGCTTTCACAAACGCATAGGATTAGCAAACACTGCCGACGCAGCTTTTCCGTCAAGAAAAGCTGCCCCTCACGGCTCTGGGCATCTTACAGCACTTGTGAAAACGGTCTTAGGATACGTGGATGCACGCCCGTGCTGCGGGGCTTTCCGGGGTTGTGGTTTTCGTTAAATTATTTGCCGGCATCGTTTTCCTTTTTTGAAATCTCCACGCTGGCCTTTCTGGGGAGACGGCGCAGCAGCTCCGGTAACCGTTGGAAAACAGCGGACGCGCGCAGCCATTGCCGGTTGTCGATGGCCGGATAGCCGCTGACGACTTTACCCGCAGCCACGTCGTTCGGAATGCCGGATTGCGCGGTGGCGACCACGCCATCGCCGATCTTACAGTGGCCGGCGACGCCTACCTGCCCTGCGAGGACGACGTCGCGGCCTACCTCGGTCGACCCGGCGAGCCCCACCTGCGCGCACAGCAAGCGTGTTTTCCCCGACGCGCGAGCCATGGCCGACCTGCACCAGGTTGTCGATCTTCGCACCGTCGGCGATCGTGGTCGCACCCACACTGGCGCGGTCGATACAGGCGTTGGCCTGGATCTCCACGTCTGAGCCGATGCGCACCGGTCCCGACTGGGGAATCTTCTGCCAGGAGCCGTCGTCCCGCTTCGCGAAGCCAAAGCCGTCCCCGCCGACCACGACGCCGTTCTGAAGGATGACACGGTCGCCCAGCACGCAGTCCTCGCGTACCACGGCATGGGCATGGGCGAAGAGGTAACGGCCCGCAGTGACTCCGTGATATATGACAGCGTGTGGCAACAATACCGCTCCCGCCCCTAGCCGGACACCCGCTCCCACGACGACATATGCGCCGATATGAGCGCTCTCTCCGATGACCGCTGTGGGGTCGATAACAGCTGTCGGATGAATGCCGGGCGGATAGACGGGCGAGGGATGCAGTAGAGCGATCGCCTGCGCGAAGGCGAGATACGGGTTTGCCAGCCGAAGCGTCGGGACGGCGATCTCAGGAAACTCCGGCGCGACCAGCACCGCGCTGGCCTGCGTAGTCTTTGCTGCAGCGGCGTAGCGGGGATTGGAGACGAAGGTGATCTGGCCGGCTGCGGCCTCCTCAATGCCCGCCACACCGGTGATCTCGACCTCTCCATCGCCGTGGAGCGAGGCGCCAAGTTGTGCAGCAAGGTCGCGCAGCTTCATCCTCCGCATGGTAACCGACCGGCCGTCGGCGGCAGGCGGACGGACTGGCCGTCCAGGCAGAAGCGCCTGCGGCCCGTGTCGTGAAGCTCACACGCACGTTGCCGGGAGCGCGGATCGGGCTACAGCGCTTTCGGTGTAGCGGCAGGGAAGAGATCGGCTTGCTGGCGATCGGATGCCGGCGGTTTGCGTCTGGATGGGCGATGCAGCGGCGGTGCCGATCACCGCGACGACCGAGATCTCCGTAATGCTGGTGCGCGGCAGGAAGATGCGCTGGGTGTTCGAACGCGTGTCGGGAGGGGTGAGGAGCAATCCTCCGGGATCCAGCAGCGTCACATCGTTGGCAGCCATGCCTTCGAGGACAGTTTCGTCTGTCAGGGTCATGCGGAGCCACAGGCCGGCAAGCCGGGGACGGCCGGAGAAGGTGGTACGCAGCAGGCGCTCCGGGTTGGAGGGCTCGCCGGAGTTGAAGTCGCGGACAAAGCATGCCCATTTGAGAGACGGCAGCGGGACAGACTGCCGACGGGCCGAGAGATCGAGCAGTTCCACATTCCCTTGCCGGGTAAAGCCGGCTGCAGGCAGGTAGCCGGCGAGCCAGCTCCCGTCGTGCATGCGAAGGACGGCTTTTTTTTGTGTGCTGCCCATGAAGACGCTCTAGCCAAAGGCTCGCGGGATTGTCTCATACCCGGCACCTATGTGCAGCGAGAAGTGTGCAGAATGGTAGCCAAGATAGTCACACTATGATACCTTTAGGCGTTGAACAGTAGCCCGTACAGAGAATAAGTCTCTCAGAAAGAGCGACATAGAGTCTGCCGGCCAGCATGTGCCGGCGGCTCAAGGCACGAACATGCCCGATTACATTTATTTGCTGGAGCGTCGCCTGTCTCCAGCGCAGCGCAGCGCTCTCAGACTGGTTCGCGATGCCGCCCGAACGGAAGGCATGACCAGTTTCCTCACGGGAGGAGCGGTCCGCGACCTCACCAGTGGCCATCCGGTGCGCGACTTTGATGTAACGGTTCAAGGAAATGCTCTGAACCTGCGGCAATCGCTGGAATCTGCCGGCTTTATCTACTGGGGATCGCACGCTCCTTCGCAGACGCTCTTCCTTCGCTATCCCGGAGGGGTGCGGCTGGAGGTGTCGAGCGCCCGGAAAGAGACCTTCCCCAAGCCTGCGCACCCGGTTTACGAGTGGACCAACATCCTCGAAGACCTGCGCCGCCGTGACTTTACCGTCAATGCCATGGCTCTGTCGCTGAACGAGGGCTCGTACGGGCTGCTGATGGACCCGACCAACGGCGTCGCGGACATCGAGATGCGCACCCTGCGGCTGGTGAGCAACTACGGCTTCCTCGAAGACCCAATCCGGCTCTTCCGCGCCGTTCGCCTGGGCACCCGGCTGGGCTGGCAGATGGATGAACGGACCAAGCAGCGCTTTGACAATGCGATCGAGGAAGGGGTTTTCGCGCTGATCACGAACTTCCAGCGCGGGTATGAGCTGGAGGAAATCGCCCACGAAGAGAACCCGCTCGAAATGCTGAAGACGCTCGAACAGCAGGGCTGGATGAAGCAGCTTTTCCCGGCATGGACGGCGAGCAAGGCCGACAGTCAGGGGATGGCGCAACTGCATGAGTTGCAGACACGCCTGCAGATTGAGGGTATCTACCCAGACATCTCCGCCGCGGCCATGGAACTGCTGACGGCACGCATGCAGCCCAAGGACATCGCCGCACTGAAGAAAATGTTTGTGCGTCCGGGCTTCGTGAAGGAGTGGGAGCGGCTGGACAAGGACGCGGAAGCGTTCGCCGCCAAACTAACGGCCAAGGAAGCGGGTGCGCCTTCCGCCTCCTGGAAGCTGCTCACGCGCTCACTTGCGGAGCCGGTGTTGTGGCTGGGACTGACGGGCAAGGGCGCGGCCATCCAGAACAAATACAAGAATTTCTTCAGCGTCTGGCCGGAGGCGCGGCAGAAGGTGCCGACCGCCCTGATGCTGGAAATGCGCATCACGCCGGAGATCGAGCGCTATCCGGAGCTTCTGGAGCAGTTGTTCTTCCAGACCATGGACAACAAGCTGAACGACGAAGCTGCGCTGCGCGCGTTCCTGGAGCCCTACTCGCCGCCCGCACCTCCGCCGCCGGTCAACCTGCGCAAGCAGCGTGCCTCGAAGAAAAAAGCGGCGAAGAAAGAGGAGGCTGTTGCGGCTGCGGCGACAGCGCAACCTGCAGGCTCCGAAGCTGCTGCGAAGGGCAAGCCGCCGGCCGCGGCGAAGACTGGCGAGGCAAAGGCGGCAGAAGCCAAAGCGCCGCAGAAGTCAGCCGCTGCAAAGGCTGCTCCAGCCAAGCCCGCGCCTCCGGTTAAAGCTGCGACGAAGGCGCCTGCGAAGCCGGTCAAGCCCGAAGCGAAGCCGGCGGCGAAGAAAGCCGTGCCCGCGAAAAAGGCTGCGCCCGCCAAGAAAGCGCCGGCCAAGGCTGCAGCGAAGAAGGTTGCGGCAAAGAAGCCCGCAGCGAAGTCGAAGCCGGCAAAGGCAGCCAAGGCCGCGAAGACTCAAAAGAAAGCAGCACCGGCAAAGAAGCCGGCCGCGAAGAAGGCCGTTGCCAAGAAGACTCCAGCCAAGAAGGCCGCGAAGAAGAAGCGCTGATTCAAAGTACCGAACCGGTTTCCAAAAGAGGCGAGCGACCCTCGCCTCTTTTTATCTTTGAGGACGTGATTTCCTCATCGAATGCGAAGAACGCACAGCGCGTTGGCGCAGCGGCTCGCGCGCTCGCGGAACTAAAATTGAACTCAGACCCATGGCTGAGTTTACCCACCTTCATCTGCACACCGATTACTCGCTGCTGGACGGCGCCTGCGACGTGGAGAAGCTGGTTGCGCGCGTGGATTCGATTGGCCAGAAGGCCGTCGCCATCACCGATCACGGCAACATCTATGGCGCGGTCCATTTCTTCGACGCGGCGAAAGCCAAGGGCATCAAGCCGATCCTGGGCTGCGAACTGTATGTCTGCAAGAAGGAAGACCATCGCGCCGATCCGCAGGGCGACGACTACAACCACCTGCTGGTGCTGGCCGAGAACGAAGAGGGCTATCGCAACCTGGTCCGCATCACCTCGGAGGCGTCGCTGCACGGCTTTTATCGCAAGCCGCGCATCTCAAAGCGCTATCTCGCGGAGCATTCGGCAGGTTTGATCGGCTTCTCCGGCTGCCTGGCGGGCGAGTTCTGCGAGAACCTGATGGCCGGCAAGTACGAGGCCGCGCGCGATGTGGCCGCCGGATACCAGGACATCTTCGGCAAAGGAAATTTCTTCCTCGAAATACAGGACCAGGGGCTGGAGCTCGAAAAGAAGATCCATGCGGATATGTTCCGCATGGAGAAGGAGCTGGGCATCCCGCTGGTGGCAACCAATGACAGCCACTATCTGTGCGAGGACGATCACCACGCGCATGAAGTGCTGCTATGCGTGCAGACGGCCGGATCCATTCACGATCCCAAGCGCTTCAAGTTCGACTCCGACCAGTTCTATGTAAAGTCGGCCGAGGAGATGGAGCGGCTCTTCTCGCATGCGCCCGAGGTGGTCTCGCGCACGATGGAGTTTGCCGAGCGCTGCCAGCTCAAGCTGAATAAGGTGGACAATCCGTTCCCGGAGTTCGCCGTTCCGCCGGGCCATACCATCGACAGCTACTTCGAGCAGGTCTGCCGCGCAGGATTCGAGAAGCGGCTGCAGACCTCCATCCAGCACCTGAAGGATCGTGGCCTGCTGCGCAAGACGGAAGCCGATTATCGCGAGCGGCTGGAGCGCGAGATCGATTGCATCAAGCAGATGAAGTTCCCCGGCTACTTCCTGATCGTTTGGGACTTCATCAAGTACGCGAAGGAGCACGACATTCCGGTGGGGCCGGGACGCGGCTCGGCGGCAGGATCGCTGGTTGCCTACGTGATGGAGATCACCGACATCGATCCGCTGCAGAACGAGCTGCTCTTCGAGCGCTTCCTGAATCCGGAGCGCGTCTCGATGCCGGATATCGATATCGATTTCTGCATGAACCGCCGCGGCGAAGTGATCGAATACGTCACGCGCAAGTATGGGCGCGAGCAGGTGGCGCAGATCATCACCTTCAACACCATGGCGGCGAAGGCGGCGATCAAGGACGTGGGCCGCGCGCTGGACATGCCGTACGGCGACGTGGACCGCATCGCTAAGCTGGTGCCCGCGACCATCGGCATCACCATCGAGCAGGCGCTGAAGGACTCGCACCAACTCCAGGCTGCCTACGAAGCGGACACCACGGTGCGCGAGCTGGTGGACACTGCGCGCAAGCTCGAAGGGTTGGTGCGCGGAGCGGGCGTGCATGCGGCCGGCGTGGTGATTGCGCCGCAGCCGCTCACCGAACTGGTTCCCGTAAGCCGCTCAAAGAACGACGAAATCGTCACCGCCTATGACATGAAGGCGGTCGAGAAGATGGGCCTGCTCAAGATGGATTTCCTGGGCCTGACCACGCTGACCGTCATCGACGACTGCCTGAAATTGATCCGGCGCAACCAGGGCGTCGAGATCGACATGGCGAAGGTGCCGCTGGACGATCAGACGACTTACGAGCATGTCTTCCATAAGGCGCTGACGTCGGGTGTCTTCCAGTTCGAGTCAGGCGGCATGCGCGATGTGCTGCGGCGTTATCGTCCGACGACGGTCGAAGACCTGACGGCACTGAACGCGCTCTATCGTCCCGGCCCGATCCAGGGCGGCATGATCGACGACTTCATCGAGCGCAAGCAGGGTCGGCGCAAGGTGGAATATGAGCTGCCGGAACTGGAGACTCTGCTCAAGGAGACGCTGGGAGTGATCGTCTACCAGGAGCAGGTGATGCAGATCGCGAACGTGCTGGCCGGCTATTCGCTGGGAGAAGCCGATCTGCTGCGGCGCGCCATGGGCAAGAAAAATGCCGAGGAGATGGCCAAGCAGCGCGAGCGCTTCGCCACCGGCGCGGCCAGGAACAAACATCCCAAGGACAAAGCGGCGCACATCTTCGACCTGATGGAGCAGTTCGCCGGGTACGGCTTCAACAAGTCGCATTCGGCTGCCTATGCGCTGCTCGCCTATCACACGGCTTATCTCAAGACGCACTATCCGGTCGAGTTCATGGCCGCGTTGCTGACCAGCGAAATTTCGAAGCCCGAGAACGTCGTCAAGTACATCAGCGAATGCCGCGAGATGGAGATCGCGGTCGAGCCGCCGAACGTGCAGATCTCCGATGCCGACTTTACGCCGGACGGCAAGGTCATCCGCTTTGGCCTGACGGCGATCAAAAACGTGGGCCGCAATGCGATCGACTCGATTCTCGCGGCGCGCGCGAAGCTGGCCGAGGAGCAGAAGCGCGGCTTCGAATCGCTGTGGGAGTTCTGCGAGCTGGTGGACCTGCGGCTTCTGAACAAGCGCGTCATCGAGTCGCTGATCAAGGCGGGCGCGCTCGATACATTCGGGCAGCGTGCACGGCTGATGGCTGCGGTCGACAAAGCGATGGAGCGCGCCCAGAAATCGCAACGCGATCTGGCAGCAGGGCAGCATGGCCTCTTTGGCGGCCTGGGCGCGATCTTCGACGATGCGCCTGGGAATGGTGCGAACGGGATGGGACATGCGGGCGATCCGCTGCCCAATGTGCCGGACTGGGATGAGAATCAGAGGCTGCAATCGGAGAAAGAAGTTCTGGGCTTCTTTGTCTCCGGCCATCCCATGGACAAGTATGCGGACAAGATCAGAAACCTGAAGGCAGTCAGCACAGCCGATGCGCTGGAGATGAAGCCTGCCCCGCCAACTCGCCGCGGCGAGCAGCGGCCGGAGAATGACATCGGCATTGCGGGTGTGATCGTCGGGCTGAAAGTAGGGAAATCGAAGCGTTCCGGCGAGTTGTACGCGCAGGCCGCGCTCGAAGACACTCTCGGCAAGATCGACCTGATCGCCTTCCCGAAGGACTATGCGCGGCTGGCCGAGCAGCTCAAGATCGATGTGCCGGTTTTGGTGCGCGGCCAGCTCCGCGCGGAAGAAGATGCGGCGCCGAAGCTGGCGGTCTCGTCCATCCAGGCGCTGGAAGACGTAAAGGTGAAGCTACCGCAAAATGTGCGCATCAAGGTGACGTTAGATCGCGCGACAGATCAGACGCTGCTTTCGCTGCACGCCATGATTCGAGAAGCGCCCGGACCGGGCAAGCTGATGATCAACCTGGAGCAAAGCGGCGAGTTCATCGTGATGCTCGAGCCGGAGGGAGTCACCGTGGGGGCGGACCGCATCTTCATCGAGCGCGCCGAGGAGTTGCTAGGCCGCAATAGTGTGACGGCGATCGACTAAAGTTGCATCGACCAAAGTTGTATCAACCAAAGTTGCATCGTGCAGCCGGAGGCCCACTCATAGAATCTGCTTTGCCGGCACGCCGGCTTGAGCATGACGACTGCGCCGGCAAAACGATTTTCTACTGCGACTTCTGTTCTGCTGGACGTGCTGCGCCTGGCGTGCGCGATCATGATCGCGTCCGTCCATCTGACGCAGCCATACTTCTCCATGCGGCTGGCCGAACCTGACCGATTACGGCAAGCCCGCACTGGTCATGCTCTTCCTTCTCTCCGGACTTGTCATCCGATACGTCACCGCGATGCGTCGCGGCAAGGCAAAGGACTTCTGGGTCGACCGCATCTCGCGCATCTACTCAGTTGTCGTGCCGGCGCTGGGATTCACCATCGTCGCTTCCTATCTGGCGATGCGCATTAATCCCGCGTACTACATGCCGCACTGGGGCGTCAACACCAGCCATCCGCTCTTGCGCACAGCGGCGAATCTCGCCTTCATGGCGCAGTCGTGGAACCTCACGATGGCCCCGTTTTCGAACGAGCCGTTCTGGACGCTGTCTTACGAGGTCTTCTATTACGCCTTCTACGCCGCCGGTCTCTATCTGGCTGGAACGCGCCGCATATTCTGGCTCTTGATCATTGCCCTTATGGCCGGGCAACACATCCTGCTCCTGTTGCCGTTGTGGCTGATCGGATGTTTGGCGCATGACATCTATCAGCGTGCCCGCGATCCGCAGATCTCACTCCGAAAACTGAACCTGGTTTTCCTGACTGCCGGTGTCGCCGGAGCGGTGCTGGTTCCAGCCACATTCCAGTTCACGATTTATCTCAAGGGCTTTGTAACGCGGTTCTTCTGGGCGCATCACCATGCGCCCATCAATCTGCACTGGGCGTACGTGTATTACGAAGAGGGAATACCAGTTGTCTTTCTGCTCCTCTGGGCGATGGTGCTGTTCGATCGCATGAAGGTAGCTGAGAAAGCGGCGTGGGTGAAGTGGGTCCGGCTGCTTTCCGAAGCGACGTTCCCTCTGTATCTGCTCCACTTCCCGCTCTTCGTCCTGCTCGCCGCTGTCTTCCCTGCGCAGTGCGCGCACGCATGGTTCCGCTTCGGCATGCTGGCCATCGCCATTACAATCGCCGCGCTGCTGGCCCGGCCCACTGTGGAATTCAAAAACTACCTGCGCGACCTGCTGCGCAAGTATCCCGCTCGGCCTCGCCTGGTGCCCGTGCCCGGGCTGGAGACAGCCGACCCCGCCTGACATCGATCGAGAATCCCGCGCCTGGCCTGGTCAGCGTCGTCGTAGACGGCTCGCCGGGAGCGGTGTATCCGTGATGCATTCGACACGGCCTGCCTGGGCCTGATTTGTCTCTGTAGGTGCCCTTCCATACAATCGAGCGTGGCCCAGGGAACCTTGATACCGTCAACGACACAGCAGAGCAGTGATCAGCCGGATGGAAAGGCGGAGCCGAAACTTGCACCTGCCCAGGAGCCTCAGCCGACAGCGTGGCTGAAGACGGAACTGGCGCGGAATGCACAGCGGCCATACCCTATGGACTTTATCCGGACGATCTTCACCGATCTGAGTGAGATCCATGGCGACCGCAACTTCGCCGACGATCCGGCGCTGCAGTGCAGCATGGCCCGCTTCCATGGGGAAGAGGTGCTGGTCGTCTCCAATGTGAAGGGCCGCACCACCAAGGACAACGTCAAGTTCAACTTCGGCCTGCCGAATCCCGAGGGCTATCGCAAGGCGCTGCGCGTGATGAAGATCGCGGAGAAGTTCGGCCGGCCGATCTTTACCTTCATCGATCTGCTGGGTGCGAACCCCGGTCTGGGCGCGGAAGAGCGTGGGCAGGGTGAGGCGATTGCGCGCAACCTGCTGGAGATGTCGCGGTTGACGGTACCGACCATCGCGACCGTGACAGGCGAGGGCGGCTCGGGCGGCGCACTGGCGCTGGCCGTTGCGGATCGCGTCCTGATGCTCGAGAACGCGGTCTACTCGGTGATCTCACCCGAGGGTTGCGCCTCCATCATGTGGCGCGACGCATCCAAGCGCGCGAAGGCGGCGGAGGCTCTGAAGACTACCTCGGAGGATGTGAAGACGCTGGGCTGCGTGGACGACATCGTACCGGAGCCGCCAGGGGGTGCACATCTCGATCCGGAAGCGGCGGCGCGCATGCTCGATGAGAAGCTGAGCTGGCATCTGAGTGAATTGAAGACTCTGTCCCCGGAAGAGCGCCTGGCCGCCCGGCGCGAGAAGTTCCGCAATATTGCGCAGTTCTATACCACTTAGCTGGTTTCCTTGGTTACCACGCCACCCACACCGCCGACGCATCCGCATCCTTCTCGCGTGCGCTCGTTCTGCGTCTTCGTCGTCGCGCTGATGTACGCCTTCTTCGCGGAGGTGGTCTCGCATCACGCGGCCAATGGATTGAGCTCCGGCGATTGGGCGCCGATTGTCGACCGCCTGATCCTGTTGTTCCTGCTGCTGGTGGGTTTCAGCGGTCTGGGCATTGCCTTTTCTCGCCAGCGAGAGCCAAGACGTGCGATGGGACTGGTCGCGCGACCCGGTATTCTGCGCGAATTTGGCACGGGCACCGCAGTCGGATGGGGACTGCTGCTGCTGACGATCATTCCCTCGGTCTTCATCGGCGGTCTTGGCGTGACGCTTGTGGACCGGGGCGCACCAGTGGTTCCTGCTCATCCTCGATCTGCTGGTGCTGGCCGTGGCGGCGCTGTGCGAGGAGCTGATCTTCCGCGGGTACCCCTTCCAGCGATTGATTGACGCGATCGGAACGACGCTGGCGACGGTACTGATCTCCATTTGCTTCGTGGTGGTGCACTATGACCCGGACATGCCGCACGCGGCGGTGTTCGCGCTGTTCCTGCTCAGCCTGATCCTGTGCATCGCATATCTGCGGACGCGTGCTCTGTGGCTTCCATGGGGGCTGCATTTCGCCTGGAATGCGGCGATGGGGCCGCTCTTCGGATTGCCCCTCAGCGGCTATCACGGTTTCAGCAACGGATTTTCACCCGTGGTGCAGAGTTTGCCGCTCGGACCCGACGCGCTGACCGGCGCGGACTATGGACCGGAGGGCAGCCTGGTCGCAGTGCTCGTCTTGTGCTTCGGGCTGTGGCTCATCATGCGTGTGACCCGCGAATACGCTTCCCGGTTCGGCTTCCCGGAGATCATCCCCGGCGGCATTCCGGTGGATATCGACGCGGCGGCCCGTCGTCAGCACGAGGCAGCGATGGGACCTGCGCAACCGGCTGCACCCAGGCTGGTCCAGATTGGCGAGTTGCCCCAGGCAGCGGCGCCTCCCGGGCAACCCGAGAAGCCGCCTCTGGATGATCCGCAGGGCTAAAAAGGCAGCCTGCGGTCCTTCTTCCGCTTCGACTTCATCCAATCCTCTTTCGTCACTCACCCCTTGTCAGTGGCGCCCGCAGAAGCGCATCATGCCCGCATAGAGGGTTTGCGATGGGCGCTCGGAACAGGTTGCGGAAGGCTGGTCAGCCAATCGCCCTTGCCGTATCCGCCATGGGGTTGGCAATTGCTCCGCCCGCTGCCTCTGCACAGACCCAGGTCTTCATCGTGCAGACCGAGCATCAGAAGAACATCCCTCCGTTCCAGGCCACTCATGTCAATTTTGACCAGCGGAAGCTGACGCCGCGCGATCGCCGCGAGCTGATCGTGGCATTCACGGCCGAGCAGGGTTTTGCCCGACGCCCGCTGCCGCTCGATACCCATGGATTGGTGTTGCATGCAAACGGCGATTTGAAGCCGGATGGGCTGGACTACGAATCGATGTTGCAGCGGCACGGGGTCAGCTCCAAGGCCGGCGATCGGCTGGTGATCTCCGATATCAAGATCGAGCCGGACAAGATCGTTTTCCTCTTCAACGGCGGTCCGGATCATAAGCATAAATACCTCCGCCATATCGAAATCGGCGCCGGCATGGGCACTTCTCCCGTGGTGCAGGACAACGGCCAGGATCCGGTCGGCTCACGGCTTACGCTGGTCTTCGAGAAATATGTGCCGGACATCACGCCGGACCAGCTTCGCGCGCTGATTCAGCCGGTGATGGACTTCAACGTGAAGACTCCGATGGAAGCCTACGTTGACACGCTGCCGCCGAAGCTGAAAGAGGCGATCCTCAATCATCACGTGCTGGTTGGCATGGATCGCAAGATGGTGCTCTATGCGCTGGGTCAGCCACGCGACAAGACGCGGGAGCAGGATAACGGCGTCCCGTTTGAGGAATGGATTTTCGGCGAGGCGCCGCAGCCGACCCAGTTCGTCCGCTTCGTGGGCGATAAGGTGGTGCGCGTGGAGGTAGCCGCGGTCGGCCAGGATCTGATCGTGCGCAACCAGGACGAGACCGGCGGCTACACTCCGAGCTCAGACGTGCATGAGGTGAAGATGGGCGATGCGACGCCTTCTGCCACTGAAGGCCAGAGTGCGAAGCGTCAAGCTCCAACCCTCCGGCTGCCGGGCGAGGAGGAACTCCCGGGCACCATGCAGCCGGTCAGCACACCCGGCCAGCCGGACACAAAGCCGCAGCCCATACCGCCGCCGCCGGGGTCTTCACCAGCGCCGGCCGGCCACTGGAGCACCGCGCAGAGCACGGTTGGCAGCCACTGGCCGAACTGAATCGGCTCATGCTTCGTGTACACTTGAAGAAGCGGTACGCCGCCTTCTGCCTCGCTCCAAGCCTCCATCGATGAGAAAGAGTTGCAGGGTCAAAGGCCGCACTAGCTGCATGTGCGGCTCAAAGTTGCGTGCCGGAATCGGGTTTGAGGAGTTACGGAGAGTCATGGCAAAGGTTGCGAAGACAGCAGATCGCAAGAAGGTGATGGACACGTCCAAGAGCACGGATTGTCCCAAGTGCAGCAAGCCCACGCGCATCGTCAAGCGCGTGAAGGACCGCGAGCGCGGCGTTCCCGGCGGAGTGTATATCTCCTGCTCGGCCTGCGATTTTTACGAGAAGCTGTAAGCGCGGAAGACGCGAGAACGGTGAGCCTGGTCCATCGGATCAGGCTCTTTTCATTTACTGGGGTTGCTCTTGGCCATGTCGTTGAGGATGGCCTGGGCCGCGGCCTTCGGATCGGCGGCTCCAGTGATGGGGCGCCCGATCACCAGCATGCCGGCGCCGGCGGCAAGCGCGAACTGCGGCGTCGCGATGCGCTTCTGGTCGCCTGCATCTGAGCCGGCGGGGCGTATGCCGGGAGTGACCAGCAGCGCTTTTGGCAATGCGCTGTGCAGGGCCGCGGCTTCCGCCGGCGAGCAAACCATGCCGTCGATCCCGCATTCGGCAGCCAGGCGCGCGAGGCGAAGAGCCTGTTCCATGGGAGCGGCAGGCACGCCAGTCTCGGCCATCGCCGCCGTATCCAGACTGGTGAGCACCGTGACGGCGAGAAGGCGCGGCGGCTTCGGCAGGGAGCGGGCGGCTTCGGCCGCAGCCTGCAGCATCGCGCGGCCGCCTGCCGCATGAATCGTGAGCAGGTCCGGCTCCAGTCGCGCCAATGAGCGAACCGCGGCCGCAGTGGTGTTGGGGATGTCGTGCAGCTTGAGGTCGAGAAAAACGGAGTGACCGCGCTTCTTCAATTCGCGAACCACGCTGTCGCCGCTGGCAAGATAGAGCTCGAGCCCGACCTTGAACCACGAGACCGAGCCAGCCAGTTGGTCTGCGCAGGCCAGCGCTGCCGTGGCATCGGGGAAGTCGAGCGCAACGATCAGCCGGTCTGCTCCGCGGGCGACGGCTGTCTGCGCCGGGGAAGTAGGCGGCAGAGTGGTTACCATAATGGGAATCTTAGCGGGGAACGCGCTGTGCAGAACCGGGTTGTTATCGCGATGAACCCGGAAGCTACATCCCCGGCTTGGTCAGCATGGAGACTTCTGTCGGGGAGGGCCGTGCGTCGATCAGGTCAAGGCGGACCCGAACCGTTCCCCGGTGGCTGAAGCCGAGACGCTTGGCTGCTCCGTAGGAGAGATCGATGACCCGGGACTCGATCATGGGGCCCCGGTCGTTGACCCGCACCACCAGAGAGCGATGATTGCGCAGGTTGGTCACCCGCACCAGCGAGCCCAGCGGCAGCGTGCGGTGCGCGCAGGTCATCGCGTTCATGTCGTAGGCCTCGCCGTTAGCGGTGGGCAGACCCTGCAGGGCATGGCCGTACCACGATGCGCGCCCAAACTGGAACCAGTGCTGGTGATGAACGGTCTGTGCCTTCACGGCATCGTCGACCGTTTGCTCGGCATGGACAGACGTGCCCGTGGGAGCGCTGGTCAGAAAGAACCCGGCCGCCAAAAGCGCCGCCGCAACGATAGGAAATCGTAGAGAGCGATTCGTATTGGTGATGGCTGTATTCATCATTGACTCCCCATATTTTACGAAGGGGAGCAACTCCAAAGCAAACAATTCAGGCTATTTATTTGCCCATAAATGGTTGCAATCCGTCGGGAAATATGTTACTTCGGTCACGAAAATCGCATAGCAAATACAACCATATAGACGATTTTTAGGAAGGAAATTGGCGGCATTCTGCTCCAGCGGAAAGAAATTGTGTTTTCGGTCCGGGACTTTCGATGAGACGCAGGTCAAATTCCCGGACTTGACAGGACCTTCGGATGCCTAAAACTGGAAGCGCATCGCGAACTGCAGTTGCCGCGAAGACCCTGCATCGCCGATCGCCGTGCGAGTCGCGGTGATCTGGCCGAACGTGCTTGTGGCTGCGCCGCTCGCCGTCAGGTTGGGATTCGCGAAGTTGGTATGGTTCAGCAGGTCGAAGGCGTCCACCCGCACCACCAGCGCGGCGCTTTCGGCAATTCTCGTTGTCTTTTCGAGCGACACGTCCGAATCCGCAAAACCCGGTCCGGTGAGCGCGTTGCGGCGGAGCGTGCCAAAGCCTTTGGGCTGGGCAAAGAAGGTGCAGCCTGGCGTCGGCGTGGCACATGCTGTGCCTTGAATGAAGGCTACGTTGCCATTGGCCAGGGTTGCGCCGCGTCCCGTCGTGTAGTGACCCACCAGCGTCGGCCGAACGGTGTTGGAGACGCCATTGTAGGTCGACGTGGTGATGACGTTCATGGGATTCCCGCTCTGCAGTTGCGTGATGTTGGCAAGCAGCCATCCCTCAACCAGCCGGTTTCCGTGGAAGGGCAGGTTCCAGGTTCCGGAGAAGACGAAATGATTGCGGGCATCGAAGTCCGACAGCCCGTAGTCTCCTTTCGGATTGAAGTTGTTCTGCAACGTGTACGTCCCCTGCGATCCGAGCGAGTTCAGGTCCTGCGACTTCGACCAGGTATAGCTTGAATTCACCTGGAGCCCATGGGACAGGGCCTTACGCACGGTGAACCACAGAGCGTTGTAGTTGGAGAGCGAATCCGAATCGATGTACGCAATATTGCCGAGGCCCGCTCCGGGACGGATGGAACTGGCCAGAGACAGATTCGCGAACGGCCGCGTCGCAGTCCCGCCGGGATAGAGGAACTGGTTGAGGTTGCGCTGGATGCGCAAATGCTTGCCCTCGGAACCGATGTATCCCAGCTCCATGACCACGCCCTGCCCGAACTGCTGCTGCAGGTTCAGGTTGTAGCTCTCCGTGTAGGCATTGCTGAGCCGGGGATTGGTGGCGCTGGGCGCAAGCGACGCGAGCGCCGCGCTCGAATAGAGCGTCCCAACAGGCAGCGCTCCAGTTTGGCTGACCGGGTTGGCATTGGGCGGGTTGCTGGCGAGGCCGGTCACGACGCCGCTGACCGGCTCATCGGCGAGAATGCCGTAACCTCCGCGCAGGATCGTATTGTTGTTGCCGAACACATCGAAGATGAATCCGACCCGTGGCTCGTAGTTGTAATTCTGGTTGTAAGGCTCACTTACATGCACCAGTGTGTCGGTGTTCGCGTCGAAGTTGACCAGACGGCCGCCGCCTTCCGTGGGCGTTCCATTCCATTCGAAGCGGAAGCCTAACTCCGCCTGAAAACGTGGAGTGAACTTATAGTTGTCGGACAGGAATGCGCCGACCGCATTTTTAAAGATGCGGCTCGTCACCTGCGTCGGAGTCACGCTGAAGGCGCTGGCGGTCCCATTGATGAAGTTCGCAGTCGAACTGAAGGTCAGAATTCCTGGTGTCTGCGCGAACGAAGAGCCGATAAAGCGCCGGAATTCGCCGCCTGCCTTGATGGTGTGCTTGCCCCGGTTCCAGGAAAGCGTGTCCGAAAAGACTCCGCCTGTGTCAAAGCGACCTTGCGGAAAGCCCGAAGGGCCGCCGAAGTTCAGCCCGATATCCTGCACCGTGATCTGTGGCAGCGCGTTGTTGTAGGCCACGCCATTCTGGATACCAAAACTCAGCGGATTCTCCGGCGTGCTGGGAACGAATGCGATGGCGATCCGGTTGAATCCAATACGTGCCTCGTTGACCACGTTGGCCGAGAAGATGTGGACTTCGTTGATGGTGCCGATTTGCCGATGCGCAGTGCGGTGATCTCCGAAACCGGGGATGGTATTGCCCTGCAGGTTCGGCTCGGTGCGCGCGTCCTGCTGCCAGGCGTAGTAGGCGTGCACATTGTCTTTAGTAGAAAGGGTGTGGAAGAGATCGCCGGAGAACTGATCGGTCTTCACCGGCCCGGGCGAGGATCCCTGAAAGACCGTTCCGGTGGCGTTGTTGCCGGCCGGAATCAGATTGACGAGTTGGGCATAAGCAGTTCCTGCCGGAGTGCCTGCGAAAGCTGCCCGTTGCGCAGGACTCAACACCGTTCCATTGAAGAGCAGGCTCTGCTGCTGGCGTAGTCCTTCGTAGCTGAGGAAGAAGAAGGTCCGATCCTTAAAGATGGGGCCGGAGAAGGCGCCGCCAAAATTATTACGGATGAAGGAATTCTGCCGCGCGGGTTTGCGGTTAAAGAAATTCCTCGCGTCAAAGTAGTTGTTTCGCAGGTAGTCGAAGGCCTCTCCGTGAAAGCTGTTCGTGCCCGAGCGGGTTGCCACATTCACAATTGAACCCGATGACCGGCCATACTCCGCCGAAGGGGTGGAGTTGGATATCTTGAACTCCGCCGTGGTGTTGATCGAAGGCTGAAAGGTGATCTGGTTCTGCGACAGATCGTTGAGGTTGATGCCATTGATCATGAAGTTGACCGAGTCTTCGCGCTGGCCTGCAGTGTCGAAGGAATTTGCGCCGAGACCGCGGCTGGCGCTCGTCAGGTTCCCTGTAACCGGAGGCACGACGGTGCCGGGCGTGAGGTTGGTCAGATCCAGGAAGTGGCGCCCGTTCAGGGGAATCTTTTGTACGGTTGTCTGATCGATGACCTGGCCAACGGTGCTGGTTTGCGCATCGATCAGCGGCGCCACGCCTTGCACCTGCACCACTTGGCCCGCCGACGCCACGCCCAGCTTCACATTCGCCGTGACGTTCTGATCGACCTCCAGTGTCACACTCGCTAGTTTGTACTCGGCGAATCCCGCCGCGTGCACGCTGACACTGTAATTGCCCGGTTGTAGAGACGGTACTGTGTAGCTGCCCGCAGGATCAGAAACCACAGCGCGATCGACACCGGTAGACAGGCCGTGCACGGTGACTTGTGCCTGCGGAACGACGGCGCCGGAGGGATCGGTGATCGTACCGGAGATCGTAGCCGTCGACTGAGCATAGGCGCCGGCCGAGCCCGCTGCGAGTACAAGAACGATGATCCGGCAAATGCGATGGGTGCGCATGCGCAGGGACCTCCAGGTTCGTAGTCACGATCAGCAGCCGCAGAAAAAGGGCTGCCTGCGAGCGTTCGCGCAGAAGGGGGAATTCTGACCGAAGCGGCTCTGCCTGAGGGCCGTAGATGGATGCTTCTTCACATCCTATTGACAGGATAGTACTAAAATCACCTGCCCTTCGCGCAAGCAGGTGCGAGATGAGTTTCGATTGGATGCTGATTGCGCCTGAAGGCGGGACGGGCCATCATGATTTCGGTTCGAATCCCGGGATTCATCGCATTGCCGCAATCACTTGCGCTCGCTTAGCTTTTGGCTGACTCGTATCGCTTACGATATTCGCGGACATAGGCTTCTAGTTCTTCCAGCTGCGCGTTTGGCTGCTAGATTTGGCCGGTCACTGCTGCCACACTGCGCGATGAACTGCATCCGCTCACGCGCCAAGGCGCCGATACCGGCGGCCAATAACAAACAATGAAAACGCGCCAAGCAGCGGCAGAATGGCTACCGAGATAAATGCAGGGAAGTACGAGATGTGATCGACCATCCAGCCGGTGGCGAGCGGGAAGAGCAGTCCACTCAGGCCGCCGGAGAACCCGGTAAGCCCAGTGGCGCGACCGATCTGCTTTTCAGGGAAGAGATCGGTGATAGCGCCATACATGTTTGCTGAGAAAAAGTTGGCGAACAGGACAGCGACTCCGATCAACAGCAGGGCGGCGGACGCTTGCCTGGCATAGGGAACGGCAATGCTGGTCAGGCAAAGAACGGCGCTGCCGTACATGGTGATGCGGCGCACATTGCGGATGCGAATGCCCCGGCGCTGCAGAAGACCCGCGACCCAGCCTCCGATGACGCCACCTGCGTCTCCGAGAAAGTAGGGAATCCATGCCAGCGCGCCCATCTGCACCATAGAGAGGTGTCGAACGGCGACGAGATAACTGGGAATCCAGTACCAGTAAAACTGAATGACTGGCCCGTGGAAGAAGCGGCAGCCCATGACAGCCCAGCTTGACGAGTTGGAGAGCATCTCGCGAAGTGAAACCTGCTGCAGTTCGTTGTGAGCTGGGCGCGGCTCACTGCCGTAGAGAAACCACCAGGCAGGCAGCCAGCACAGCCCTGCGCAGGCTGGAACGAGAAATGCCGCACGGAAGCCGTAGCGCTGCATCAGGAAGACGATCAACGGCGGCGCCAGCGTAGAGCCGATCATGCTGCCGCTGTTAAATATTCCGATAGCCAGAGTTCGATTCTTCTTATCAAACAGCCGGGTTACGGTCTTGATGCCGCCGGAGTAGTTTCCGCATTCACCGGTTCCCATCCAGTAGCGGATGAAGCCGAACTGTACGCCACTTCGCGCGAAGACCTGCGCTCCTGTAGCAGTGGACCACCAAAGCACCGCGGCAGAGAGGCCGAGGCGTGCTCCCCAACGGTCCATCAGATAGCCCATCGGAAACTCACCGGACATCATGCCGAACTGCAGCGCGGAGACAATTCGGCCGTAAGCTTCATTGGAGAGATGGAGCGTTGTGCGAAGTACCGGCGCAAGGACAGAGAGGGTCTGACGGTCGATGAAATTAATGACCGTTATAGCGAAGAGCAAGGAAAGGATGATCCAGGAGCGCCTGGCGTTGTAGGATTCGCCGTCCCCGCCATTGCTCCCGAGAAGCGTGGCGCGATCTTCCGCTTTTTCTTGCACTCAACCCCCGAAACGATTGCGAGGATAACCTGCGAGGATGGTGTTGGCGCTCCACATGCGGATAGCTCTCAACCCTGCATGCTGCCGGCTGCGTGCCAGGGCAGGGCAGCGCTCAGTGCTTCATTCACATTACGCACATTTTCGAGGCCGGCGCTGCTCAGCCAGTCTTCGAGCGCCTTGGCTCCTTTTCGGACGTAAATCGATACGCCATCCTGCCAGGTAGCTCGGCCGCACAGAACTCCATGGAATTTCGCGCCGCTTGCCGCGGCCATTCCGAGCGATTCGACAAACGCTGCATTCGAGACGCCGGCAGAGAGATACACGATGGGCTTGTCTGTAAGAGAGGCGATGCTATGGATGAGGTCCATAGCTTCCTGCTTGCCATAGGCCCTCTCGCCTTTGAAGACGCTTGTCCCCTCCGTGAAAGCCATCTGGACAGGAAATTCAACTTTAAGCACATCCGCTCTGTAGCGCTCCTGATTGAACTCTTCAATAGCCGCGCGGACGATCTCCGGTTTGCGGCGAGCATAGGCGAGATTGCTTTCATCGCCGCCACCGGCCTCGTAACTCAGTAACTCAAGAAACATGCAGATATCGAGACCGCAACACTCCGCGCCGACACGCTCTACCCACGCCTTCTTCTGTTCGTTGACCCACTTATCTTCAAAAGGTGAATAGAAAAGAAGCACCTTCACCGCATTGGCGCCGGCCTCCTTGAGACGGAGAGCAGACCAACCCTCCGTGAGCTTCGGGAGTTTTTCCGGAAACTCTGGACTGTATCCGGATTTTTCGTAGGCCAGCAGTAGTCCCTTACCGTTGATGTGTTTCGATGCCGGCAGGCCATACTCGACATCCAGGAGAATAGATGAGGCTTCGCGCGTCAATATGGAGGCCGTGAGTCGCTTGAATTCCATCACTGCAGATTCGGAAGGCTCTTTCCCCATTTCGCGGGCCAGCATGTTCTTGAGCAATCCGCGCTGATCAAGAGCGAGTGCCGCAATGACGCCTCGCTTGTCCGACACTGCCTCGAGCCCGGCTCGTTTTCCGGGCGACAACTTTATTGCCATCAGTTCTGCACCTTTCCGTGTCAATGATTGCGAGTGATTCCACATAGTGGAATCCGCAAATCTCCTCCGCGCTTCTCCGCAGGAGTGCGGACTTAGAAGACGTATTTCCCCGATAACTGGAAGAAGCGGCTGTTGGGGGTGTAGAGCTGAAGCTGCCGGGCGCCCGTTATCTGTCCTCCAGATTGCCCGATGCTCATGGTGCTGGGAGTTCCATAGATCGGCGTGTTCAGCACGTTGAAGCAATCCGCGCGCAATTCGAGAAACTGCGACTCGGTCGTATGCACGCGCTTGAACACGGACATATCCATGCGCTGGATGCCGGGGCCGTAGATCTGGTCGCTGCGGCCACCGAGGAAGAGCTTCGCGGTGGCTTCGGCCTGAGGGTTGAACTGTGGAAGCAGCGATGCCGGCAGGGGGTTTGCGAAGGCGCAGGGATTAAACCAATGCGCTTTATTTCGCACCGACGCCGGGCAAGTGATGCTCGGATTGGTAGGGTCGGGTGTTCCACCGGGCTTGAAGGGATTGCGGACAAGGATGGCATATGCTGTGCCGCCAACGACGTTTTGCTGATTCGCGGTACTTACCGAGAAGGGCTCGCCGGACTGGAGCTGATAAGTAAGGTTGGTCGACCATCCGCCGAGCAGCGCGTCTACGAAGCCGGGTTCATGATTCATGTAGGTAAGACCGCGCCCGAAAGGGAGTTGGTAGAAGCCGTTAAAGGTGAAGCGGTGGCGCGCATCCCAAGCAGAGTTGGTCATGTCCTCGCGGATCGGGATGATGCTGGTATTGCGATAGCCGATGCCACCCCCGAGCGGGTTCGCGGCATCGTCGAGAGCGTGCGACCAGGTGTAGTTGGCCGAGAAGTCCAATCCGTGCGAAAGACGCTTTTGCAGCTTGGTTTGTAGGGCGTTGTACTCCGAGATGCCTTCGTACAGCATGTCGCTTGAACCGCCGAAATCAGGAAAGGGAAGATATGCCTGGGCGGATCCGGAGGGCAGCAGCACCGTGGAGGAGTTGGTGTTGATGCTGACGGGAAGATGCCGGCCCAGTGTGCCGACATAACTGATGGTGGCAACGAAGTTATTGCTCAGTGCATGCTCGAAGGCGAGGTTGTAATCCATCGCATACGTGGTCTTTAGGTTCCGGGTTTGTCCAACGAGGCCGGGCGTCGAGAAATAGGTGGTGAGCCCCTGCTGAAGCGCATCGGCAAAGCCGTTTTCGAGCGTGTAACCATTGTTGAGGCAATCTGTGGATCCGGTGGTGCAGGAGGGTGCGGGGAAATTGTCACTGAAGACAAAAGGATAGTTGGTGGCCAGGTTAACGGCCGCGCCGCCCTGCTGCTGGCCCTGATAGAAAAGGCCAAAGCCGCCGCGAATCACGGTATGTGGATCCCGCGCATAAGCGAAGCCGATGCGTGGCGCGAAGTTGTAGTCCTGCGCTTCAGTCAGGCGCGGATTAGAGTCATACACCAGACTGATGTTGTCTTTTGCGAGCAATTGCAGGAACTTGGGATTGATCGGGAGCTTGCCCTGATCTTGCGCGGGTAGCGCGTAGATGGCGGTTCCCGTACTGATACCGACAGCTGTTCGCATAAAAATTGGCCATTCTCCCGGACATTTCCTTGTAGGGCTGGAAATGGTCGTAGCGGACACCCAAATTCAGAGTGAGCTTTTGTGTGAGCCGCCAGTCGTCCTGCGCATAGGCGGAGACGTTGTCCTGCGCGTTGTCGAAAATGCCCGATGGGCCGATGGAGCCGCCTGACATGTTGTTCGTCATGAAGTCCGCAATGCCGCTGCCGGTGTTGGCGAGTGCCGGGTTTTGCCGTGAGCGACCCGTTGTAGGTGTAAGCCGGATGCGAGGATGGCGGCTCGAGCGTGTGGGAGCGAACGCTTTGAAAGGAAAAGCCCAGGCGCAGTGAGTGATTGCCGAGGCTCCAGGAGACGTTGTCGAGAATCTGATACTCGTTTTCTGTCTCCTCCTCCGGCCGGTAGGCGTGCGCGCCAAAGCTGGCGATGCCGCCGCCGCCGCTGATGGTAGTGGTGGGAAGGCCACCGTTGTCCGGAAAATCAGGGCCAGAGGGAACGCCGCCGATGCCCAGGGCGGCCGCTGAGTTCGTGTTGTAACCGGGATTCAAGATGCCGAAGTGGCCATACACATAGCCAAAACGGAATTCGTTGACCAGCCGCGGACTGAAGATGTGCGTCTCGCTGAGAACGAAGATTATTGCCGTAATTGATCTGCTGGCCACTCACGTTCAGGCTGCCATTGCCGCCGCCGCCATCGAGGACGGGACCAAGCGGAGCCTGATTGTCACCGCGCTGGTTTATGTAGCTGAAACGGGCGAAGGCCTGGTCTTTGGAACTGATGTCCCAGTCCATGCGCGTATCCCACTGGAACGTGTTGGAAGGCTGGCGCAGGGTGTAAGCGTAGTTCTGATTGGCGACGCCATAGGTGGACTGGTTCGGCATCGGGTACATGTTGAGGATCTTTTGCGCCAGCAGGATCGATCTGATCGGGGCACAAGACATTCTCTCCGGGAATGGTGCCTTGAACTGCGGCCTGGCCGGCACGTGCCGGGCAGGACATCACGGTCTGATTGTTGTGCGGTTCATACAGCGTCTGCGGCTTGGAGGCGCCAATGTTCGCGGGAACAAGAAGTTGGCTGAAGTCGCCGGTACGTTCGGCCGCAGTGGGAACGGTGAGCGGATTTTGCGGAACGCCGATGACAATCCGATTGGCCTGGGCATCGCCAAAGAAGAACAAATGATTCTTGAGTAAGGGAAAGCCGAGTGTGGCACCGAACTGATTCTGGCGATATTCAGGTGTCGCGGCGGTTGGCGGTGTTACCCAGTCATGCGCGTCCAGGAAGTCGTTGCGGAGATACTCCCAGAGGTCCCCATGGATTTGGTTGGTGCCGGACTTGATGCTTGCGTTGACCACAGCGCCGGCAGAGTGGCCAAACTCTGCACTGTAGTTTGAGGTGGAAACCTTGAACTCCGCTAATGCGTCAGGCGGGGGGTTGATGAGATAACTGGCGCCGCCGAGGTAGTCCACTGTGACAGCGTTATTGTCCATTCCGTCGAGCACGTAGTTATTCTGTTCGGCGCGCATGCCGTTGGCGTCGAAGTCGCCGGTTCCTCTGGCGCGCGATCCTGGGGATGACACTGTGGCCTGCGCATCGCCAAAGAAGAACAGGTGATTCTTGAGTAAGGGAAATCCGAGTGTGGCCCCGAACTGATTCTGGCGATATTCGGGTGTGGCCGCGGTGGGCGGCGTTACCCAGTCGTGCGCGTCCAGAAAGTCGTTGCGGAAATACTCCCAGAGATCGCCGTGGATCTGATTGGTGCCGGACTTGATGCTGGCGTTGACCACAGCGCCGGCAGAGTGGCCGAACTCGGCGCTGTAGTTCGACGTGGAGACCTTGAACTCCGCCAGAGCATCCGGCGGCGGGTTGATGAGATAGCTGGCGCCGCCGAGATAATCCACTGTGACAGCGTTGTTATCCATTCCGTCGAGGACGTAATTGTTCTGTTCGGCGCGCATGCCATTGGCGTCGAAGTCGCCGGTTCCTCTGGCGCGCGAGCCCTGGCGAGGACACGGCGCCGGGCGCGAGCTGGGCGAGATAGATGACGTTGCGTCCATTGAGCGGCGTGTCATTCACCTGCTGCGAAGTGAAGGTCTGGCCGGTCGAGCTTTCCTGCGTTTGCAGCAAGGGAGGCGCGCCGGTGACCGTGATGGACTGGTTGACTCCGCCGGGCTGGAGAGTGACGGCGACATTGGTGCGCTGGCCGAGATCGACGGTGATGTTCTGTTGCGTGGTCTGCTGGAAGCCGGACGCGGTGACCGTCACCGAGTAGTGGCCGATCTTGACCGGAGAGAAGACATACACGCCGCTCTGATCCGTCTTAGTGGTCAGCTTGAGCGATGTCTCGACATTGGTGAGTACAACATCGGCGCCGGGAACCACCGCGCCACCCGGATCCTGCACAACGCCGGTCACCCCGCCCTGATCGAGAAACTGCGCTCTGCTGGATACGGAGCAGATGGCTCCGAAAAGGAGGAGGAAGAGTAAAAGCTTGCTTCTGCGGAGCGTAGCGGTCGACGTAAAGCTCATTGGGGTCTCCCAGAGAGCTGCCCGGCTCATAAATTTGTGAGTGGCAGCTGTATGTCAGTGAGCGTGCCGCCTCTTGAGAAGACAGAGGCCCGACAAAGCGAGCCAACTATAGAAGCGGCGCTCAAACTATGTCAATCGATTGTTATCGATTATCGGCTGGGAATTGCGATGCTACAGCCTCGAAGGACGTTCGAATTGTGCAAGTCATTCATGCTGTGCTCTCTCAATGTACCTTCTCTAAGACGGCCACGCCATAGACCGGAAGGCTTAACGATGCGACGTCGCCGCCAGTCAGCAGATTCTTCATCGAAGAAGGCACCGCGATCGATTGTGGCGTGTGCGAGGTGTTTTCGATGACAAAAACATCTCGATCCGCCGACGTGCGTCGATACACCTGGACACCTTCCGGAACGTTGAAGAGGTCGGGCTGCGTCGCGCTTTGCTGCAGCAGCGACTTCACGGCGCGCTTTGTGGTGTCCACATCCATCCATGCGCCCACGTAGGCGATTGCTCCCTGGCCGACGGAGCGGCTGACCGCGGCCGGCTGGCCGTCCAGCCAGCTATCGGGAGCGTGATAGCGCATCAGCACCTTGACGTCGTCTGCATCCGTGGTGAGTTGCTCGGCGAAGAGCTTCGCTTCAGAACTTCCCCAGTCCCCGGAGACCTGAACCGGGCTGTTCAAAGCCATAAATTGCTCGACGTGCGCGCCGAGAAGAGCGGCGAGCGGGCCGGGCTGCCTCTGCGGCCATCGGGAGTTGTTCTCGTCTTTCATTGCCGACCGCTGTCCCAGGACAAGGTGCCCCCCATGCCTGACATAGCGGATCAGATTGTCCGCCTCCGCCTGCGTGAGTACATCGAGACCAGGAGCGATGACCAGCTTGTAGCGGGAAAGATCGCGCTCGGGCGGAACGATATCGACCATATAGCCGAGCTCCCGCAACGGTGTGTAGTAGCTCATCAGCTCGTCAATGGGGTCGTAAGCCGGGTTCATCTTTTGCCAGTTGATGGCCCACCGGCTCGGATAGGAATGCAGGATAGCGACCTGCGATTCCACCTGGGTTCCCTGTATTGCGGAACCCGCCTTCGCAAACTCATCGCCGATCTGAGACATCTCCGCATAGATCGGATCAGGCTTACCATCCACATCGACGAGGCTTCCGTGATTCGCCTCGCCCCCATTGAGCGCGTCGCGCCACTGCCAATAGCTGACGAGATTTGCGCCCTGCCCGATGTAGCTCCAGATGGCCGCGCGCAGCTCGCCTTTATCGAGCATCGCGCTGGCGTTGCCGCCGCCGCGCGGCCCCGCCGTTGTTTCCATCACCCAGTAGTTCTCACCTTTCAAGCCGCGCATCAGCGCATGTGTAGCGCCGTTACGGAGGGGATCGAAATGCCCGCTCACCTGCGGATTGTCCCAGGCAATGATGTCCAGGTCCTGGCCGACCGTGTAGTGGTCGTAAAGGTCGAACCAGCCCATCATGTTGGTCGTGATCTTTTGCCGCGGCTCGGCATTTTTGCGGATGGCGTCGATCTGTACCCTCTGATACGCACGCAGCGAGTCGCTGATGAAGCGTTTGGAATCGAGCCAGAGACCAGGGTTATTATCCGCATTGCCGCTGATCAGCGGCACATCGCTCCAGGTTGAGTAGGTCTGGTTGTTGTAGGCAGTCGTCCAGGCCTGATTGAGATGATCGATGGTTCCGTAGCGACGCTGAAGCCACGCGTGAAATTGCGCTTGCGTCTCCGCATCGAAAGACGCCCTGGCGTACTCATTGTCGATCTGCCACCCGATCACATAAGGGTTGTGGCCAAAGCGCTGCGAGAGCCGCTCGTCGATCTGGCGCACAAACTCCTGGTATCGCGGGCTGCTCCAGTTGTAGCGATTGCGGGTTGCGCCTTCGTATCGTTTGCCATTCGGGTCCGTCACCAGGATGTCCGGATATTTTTTCGCCATCCAGACCGGTGGCGCGGCGCTCGGCGTCCCCAGGATGACGTAAATGCCGTGCTGGCCTGCTAGATTTATGGCACGCTCCAGCCAGTCCAGGTCATAATGGCCTTCCTCAGGCTCGAGCGCTGTCCAGGCGAACTCACCGACGCGCACCATATGCATGTGCGCCTTCTCCATCAGATCGAGATCGGCATTCCAGCGAGATTCCGGCCACTGCTCCGGATACCATGCCGAGCCCAGAAGCAGCGGAGGGGGCGCGGAAACCTTGTCACGCGAGGTGACCTGTGCAGCCGCGATATGTACGATGGCGAGCGAGAAAACAAGCAGACACGTTGTGATTCTGTGGAGGGAGAGGGTCACTCTATCGGGCATCAATCACCATATTCGCGTGTAGCGATCCACGGTTTCTGTTTCTCTTCGGAGCGCAGTAGAAGGCAGCTTGCCCACACAAAGCACTGTAATGCCATTGACAATCTATCGCAATCGATTTTATTGTTACCCCGAGGACTGCCATGCCGCGTTCCAATCTAATGATTGTGCAGGGCGGCGGGCCCACAGCAGTCCTCAATAGAACTCTGGCCGAGATTATCACCGAAGCGCAGCACGACCCGAGCTTCGGATCCATCTACGGCGCTCGTTACGGAGTGAAGGGCGTCGATCGAGCGCGAGGTCTTGGATCTGACCGGTCTCCCCGCAGGCGCGCTGGATCTCCTTCGCAAAACCCCCGGCGCAGCATTGGGCTCCTCTCGTCACAGCCCCTCCGACGATGAGTTGGAACGCATGATCGAAACGCTCCGTTCGCTGCGCATCGAGCGGGTATTATTCGTCGGCGGAAATGGAACGATGCGCGGGGCAAGCCGGGTAAGTGATCTCTGCCGGGCTGCGGGCTTGGATGTGCAGATCGTAGGCGTTCCCAAGACAGTGGATAACGATATTGCGGCAACCGATCGATGCCCCGGCTATGCGAGCGCCGCTCGATACATGATGCAAGCGACGCAGGAGCTCGGTGCTGACCTGCGCTCACTTCCTCAACCGGTAACAATCCTTGAGACGATAGGAAGAAATGTTGGCTGGATTGCCGCCGCCGCCGCACTGGCGCGCGATGACGTCAAGAACGACGCGGAGTGTCCGCAATTGCTTTATGTTCCCGAGGTGGCCTTCGACACAGAGCAGTTTCTGGCTGCGCTGGAATGCGTGGTGCGGGAGATCGGTTGGGGAGTTGTGGTGGTCGCAGAGGGCCTGCGAAATCCGGATGGCAGCTTCGTCTATCAATCGACCGCAGGATCCCAGGCCGATCCGTTGCAGCGGCCGATGACCGGCGGAGTCGGACAATATCTGGCAACGGTCGCGAGCGACCGCCTGGGTATCCGCTGTCGGTGCGAGAAGCCCGGCCTGCTGGGTCGCGCATCCATCGCGCAGGTTTCGCAGCAGGACATTCGAGATTCGGCGGCCGTCGGGCGAGCCGCCGTACAGGCCCTCTCTGCCGGTGCGCGGGATGTGATGGTAGCGCTGCGACCCCTCAACGAAACGAGCGTGGCCGACACAACGCTGGTGCCGCTGGCGGCGGCGGAAGGGGAGCGAAGCATTCCCCATAATTGGCTGGGCCCGGACAATATTCCTTTGCGGGAGGAATTTTTCACGTATCTGCGCCCCCTCGTGGGCACAAAGGATCACCATCTGCGAGACTTGGGCGCGCCGATTTCCGGGATAGGGGAGTAACGAAGAGATGCCAGGGAGAGAGGGTCTCGTGCAAGAGCGGCTTTCCATAGGAGTCTTGATCTTCGGGCGCAAGCGTCCAGGCTTTGATCAGGACTGGAGCGCCCAGGTTCGTAATCGCTGCCGTTCCATTCTCGATGAGCTCGGTTATGACTCCGTGGGTGCTGATCGGGTTGTTATGGATGACGAATCGGTTCGCGGAGCGCTGGATGCCGTGGAACGGGCGGACTGCCATGCGCTCATCGTCATCCAGCCCTCGCTTGCAGACGGACAATATGCGCTGACGGTGAGTCAACGGTGGCACGATCCTGTGATTTTGTGGGCTACACCGGAGCGCCCAGGCGATGGAAAGGTCAGTTCGTGTTCATTGGTCGGCCAGCACCTGTGGGCATCGATTCTGCGTCAAGCGAATCATCCGTTCGAGCTTGTATATGGCACGCCGGAGATCCTGAAGGACGATCTGCGGAGAGCCATCGCAGCAGCAAAGACGGTTCATCAGTTGCGCACTGCGAAAATCGGCATCATCGGATCGCATGCACCTGGTTTCCTGGACCTTGCCGCGGATCCCTTCCTGATTGCTCAAACCTTCGGATTGCAGCTTCACCCTTTGAGCCTGCCGCAGTTCATCGAACGCGTCCAAGGTACGCCTGCGGATGCAGTTGCCGCCGATCTGCAACGGGTACGCGCGCTCGGTCTTCAATCGTCGCAGCCAGCACCTCCGAGCGATGACCAGCTCGCCATGAACTCGCGTTTTTATCTTTCGATCCAGGAGTTGATGCGTGAAAGCAGTTTGAACGCGCTGGCATTGCAATGCTGGCCGGAGCTGCCGAATGTGCTTGGGGCAATGGCCGTACTTTGCAGTATCCCGCCTGGGATCAGAGGGCGCGGCGGTGTCCATCGAGGGAGATGTCGATGGGGCGATGGGTGCCTTGATCGGCCAAATGCTCGGCGTCGGGCCGGGATTTCTTTCCGACTGGCTGGAGCACGATGAAGACACAATCTTCTTCTGGCATCCGGGTATGGCGCCGCTGGACATGTGCAACGCAATCGGTTGTGAGGATGAACCGCGTTTAGGCGAGCACTTCAACGGAGCGCGTCCCTTCGTAGTGGACGGACGGCTGCAAGTCGGTTCGGAAGTCACCATATCGCGCATCTGGCGCTGCGACGGCCAATACCACTGGATGGCGTTTGAAGGGCAGTCTATTCCGGCGCGGCGACGGGTCACGGGTAACAGTCTGCTGGTCCAGATTCCGACTCGCGATGTGCCGGCACGCTTCGACCGGCTGCTTCATGCCGGCCTTCCGCATCACGTAACGATCCATTTTGGCCGGCATGCAACGTCGTTCCAGAAACTGGCGCGCATGCTCAATGTCCATTGGCACGAGTAGCGATGAAGGCGACTCACTTACAATCGATTGTCGCGTTGGCCAGGATGGCTCGGAGGAGCAGATGAGAAGGGATCGCCAGGTGCGAAAGACCGCGGTGCAGAAGACCGTTATGAAGACCGCAATAAGGACGCGGGTGGCCCGGCACGAGATTCGCGAAGAGTTGGAGCGGCGCATTCTCTCCGGAGAGACGAAGCCGGGCGAACGGCTGAGTCAGCAGAGTCTGGCGCGCGAGCTGGGGGTGGCCCAGGGGACGGTACGCGAGTCGCTGTTAGAGCTGCAATGGCTTGGACTGGTGGAATCGATCGATCGGTTGGGCGTCTTCGTGGACAAGCTGGACGTGAGCCGGATCAGCGAAGCGTATCAACTGCGTGAGGTGTTGGAGGGGCTGGCGGCGCGGCTTGCCTGCCACAATGCCGGTCGTGCCGACCTTGCGGAGCTGCGAAAGATGGCGGACGAGGTCTATCGGCTGGCTCAGGATGACAATGCAGAAACGGCAACCCTCGACCGAAAATTTCACCTTCGCATCACCGAGCTCGCGCGCAACAACACGCTGGTGCGCCTCTCGCAGAGTTATCGAGCGCTGGGCATGACTGTACGAGCTTTTCGCGAGCCGGCGGTGATTCACGCCGAACATCTGCGCATCGTGGAAGCGATTGAACACAACTTTCCGGAAGAAGCCGAACGCCAGGCCAGGCAACACGTGGTGGGCGCGCGAGAGATGATAGAAAGACTGGCCGAACAGGGAAAGTTTATTCCGCAGTGGGTGAAGTGATGGGGATCAAGGCTCTTGCAGCGGAACAGTACCTCCCGTCAGACAAGGCGGTGGCCGCCGGTTCTTATATTGATGGAGCCTGGGCCGAGACAAGCAGGGCTTTCGATGTCATCGACCCGGCGACCGCGGAGCCGTTTGCCAGGGTGGGTGAAGTCGAGCAACAGCATGTTCGAGCCGCTCTCAGCGCTGCAGAGAAGGCATCATCGTCGTGGCGCGAGATCGACTGCACTCGAACGGGGCAAGCTACTCCATCGCGTCGCCGACGAGCTAATGTATCGGCGCGGTGAGATCGCAAAGACAATCACCCTGGAAAATGGAAAGCCTCTCGCGCAGAGTGAAGGTGAAGTTGCCATGTCCGCCGATCACCTGCATTGGTTCGCGGAGGAGGGCCGTCGAATCTATGGGCGCGGCATCCCGCATCAGGTTCCGGGCAAGCGTCATCTGGTAGTAAAGACGCCAATCGGCGTGGTGGGTGCGATTGCGCCCTGGAACTTTCCACTGGTTCTTGCCGTGCGCAAAGTGGCGCCGGCCATGGCAGCCGGCTGCCCCGTGATCTTAAAGCCGGCGAGCAAGACCCCGCTTTCCGCGATCCATTTAGCGGAATGCATGGATGCTGCGGAGGTGCCTGCGGGCGTCTTCCAGGTGATCGTCGGTGATCCTGTCATGATTTCCGCGGAGCTCTTTGCCAGCCCCATTTGCCGCAAGGTGAGCTTCACCGGATCCACTGCGGTCGGTCGGCTCCTGATACGCGAAGCAGCGCAGACGATCAAGCCCCTCTCGTTGGAACTCGGTGGTTCAGCGCCGGTGCTGGTGTTCGACGATTGCGATCTTGATGTCGCGGTTCGCGAAACCATCATCGCGAAGTTTCGCAACACCGGGCAGTCGTGCATCGCCGCGAATCGTATTTATGTGCAAAGCGGAATCTACAAGGAGTTCACCCAGCGTTTTGCCGCCGCGGCAGCAAAGTTGAAGACGGGACCTGGCCTTGAATCCGGCATGGATGTGGGCCCTTTGATCAGCGAGGCAGCGTTGCACGGCGCTCTCGGTCAGATTGAGGATGCCCTGCGACATGGTGCTCGATTGCTGGCCGGCGGCCGTCGCATGCCGAACCTGCCTGGATTCTTTCTTGAGCCAACGGTCCTGGAGAATGTTCGCGAGGACGCGTTGTGCATGCGCGAGGAGACCTTTGCGCCGATCGCACCCATATGCCGCTTTGAAACGGAAGCGGAAGCTATCGAGCGTGCCAATCGCTCCGAATATGGACTAAGCGCATATGCGATGACGCGTGACCTGGCACGCGTGTTTCGCCTGAGTGAGCAGATCGAAGCGGGAACCCTCGGTATCAATGACGGCGCACCGACCGTAAGTTCCAGTCCATTCGGTGGGATGAAGCAGAGCGGCTGGGGCCGCGAGCTTGGCAGCGAAGGTCTCGATGCGTTCTTAGAAACGAAGCATGTATCGCTGGGCAATATGCAGTAGAGAATTGGGAAGGATAGAGAATGATTCACTTTCTTGTACACGATGCTGCCGATAATGTCGGCGTCGCTGTCGTCGATCTTGAACCAGGTACGGATTGCATCGGAAAAAACCTTGCTGATAACTCCACCCTGAAGGCGCGTGCGGAGCAGGCAATTCCGCTGGGCCACAAACTTGCGTTGAAGGATTTCAACGTGGGGGACACGGTGACGAAGTATGCCTGTGAGATTGGCCGTATCGTTCAACCGGTAAAGGCAGGCAACCACGTGCATATTCACAACCTGAAGACAAAGAGGTGGGCCTGAACATGGCAAAGCGTAAAGTCCTTGCTTACCGTCGCGAGAATGGCCGCGTCGGCGTACGCAATCACATCGTCATCCTCCCCGTCGATGACATCTCGAATGCCGCCTGCGAAGCGGTCGCGAACAATATCAAAGGCACGCTGGCCCTGCCGCATGCCTATGGGCGTCTCCAGTTTGGCGAAGATCTGGAATTGCATTTCCGCACGATGATTGGGACGGGCAGCAACCCCAACGTCGCGGCAGTGGTGGTGATCGGCATCGAGCCCGGATGGACCGAGCGCATTGTCGACGGCATTCGAAAAACCGGAAAGCCGGTGAAAGGCTTCTCGATCGAGGGTAAGGGCGATATTCAAACGATCGCAGATGCTTCGCGTCAGGCGAAGGAATATGTGCAGTGGGCGTCGGAGTTGCAACGCTCCGAATGCGGCCTGGAAGAGCTCTATATCAGCGTGAAGTGCGGTGAGTCGGATACAACCACTGGGCTGGCAAGCTGCCCCACCGTCGGCAATGTGATCGACAAGCATTGCGCAGATGGCGGAACGGCATCCTTTGGCGAGACGAGTGAACTGACAGGCGCGGAGCACATTGTTGCCGCCAAAGCAGCGAATGAAGAAGTGCGGAAAGCATTTCTTGCTGCCTTCGAGGACTACACAAAGCTTGTGTTCAATCAGAAGACGAATGATCTCTCGGAGTCGCAGCCAACCAAGGGAAATATCGCGGGTGGACTTACCACGATTGAGGAGAAGGCGCTTGGCAATGTAGAAAAGCTCGGCAAACGAACCAGGTTCGTCGGCTGCCTGACTCCAGCCTCGGCACCAACAAAACCCGGGCTCTGGTTTATGGATACTTCGAGCGCTGCTGCGGAAGCGGTGACGCTATGGGCAGCTTCCGGCGCTGTCGTGCATCTCTTCCCAACCGGGCAGGGCAATGTAATCGGCAATCCGATCGAGCCAGTGATCAAGCTCAGCGGAAACCCAAAAACTGTTCGATCCATGACAGAACACATTGATCTCGATGTGTCGAAGATTCTGCAGGGTGAGATGTCTGTGGATGAAGCGGGAGACGCGCTGCTGGACATGATCGTCCGGACGGCAAATGGGCGGATCACGGCCGCAGAGGCGCTCGGCCATCGTGAGTTTGTGATGACCAAGCTCTATCGCAGCGCGTAGCGAAAGCAGAATGAGACGCTTCCCGCCAGCATATTTAGAAAGCATTAGCCGCGCAGCTTGCGGAGCGCGCCGGCGTTACACCGGCGGACGCGGCCATCTTCGCGCGCGCTTTGGTGGACGCCGATGTGCATGGCACGGCGACGCACGGCATCTCGCGCCTCAGCATTTATCTGGAAAGGATCGAACGAGGTGTGATCGATCCGCGTGCTGAGCTTGCCGTGGATCGCGAGTCTGCAGGAGTGCTCGTCGTCGATGCGCAGAATGGTCTGGGGCAGGTACAGGCTATGAAGACTCTGGACCTGCTGATTCCGCGTGCCAAGCAGAACGGCGTGGCGGCTGCAACCATTCGCAATTCGCAGCACTTCGGCGCGCTATCGTACTACTGCAATCGTGCCGCAGAGCAGGGAATGATCCTGCTTGCCATGACCAACTGCGAGCCGGCGATGTCGCCGACTGGCGGATATGAAGCCTTCTTTGGCACCAATCCGATTGCAGCATCGTTTCCCGCAGGTACAAGTCCCACCGTGAAGATCGATCTCGCCACCTCGATTGTGGCGCGCGGCAATATCATCGCGGCCAACAAGAAGAAGGTCCCGATTCCAGAAGGCTGGGCTTTGAATAGCGCAGGCGAGCCAACGACGGACGCCGCCGAAGCTTTACGCGGGACGGTGCAGACCATGGCGGGCCACAAAGGATACGCGCTCGCGTTGATGGTGGAAGTGTTCAGCAGCATTCTGTCTGGTGCGGCCGTCGGGCCGGAGATCGGATCCATGTACAAGGATCTCGATCGGAAGCAGAACGTAGGCCACTTCTTCTGTTTGTTCGATATTGCGGCCTTCCTGCCGCCGGACCAGTACACGAGCCGAATGCAGAAGATGATCAAAGGCCTGAAGAGTATGAAAAAGCGTCCCGGCGTCAACGAGATTCTTATCCCCGGGGAACGTTCAGACCAGGCGATGCGGTCAAGCTTGAGCGCAGGCATCGCAATCGATGAAGAGACGATAGCTGAGATTCAGCGATGGTGTGATCACTTCGGCGTGACTTTTGACGCCAAGGGAACGGACGCGCCGGCCCATGCCTGACATTCTGATCTCCGAACAGATTCGCGGTGAAGCAGTCGATGCCCTTGCCGCCAGGTTTGACGTACAGATCATGCCTGACTTGTGGCGCGATCCACCTGCCCTGGCCGAACATATCGTGAACGTGCGCGCCTTGATTATTCGCAATCAGACGCAGATTACCGGCGAGTTGCTTGGCCGCGCGAAGCGGCTCAGCGTTATAGGCAGGGCGGGCGTTGGCCTCGATAACGTGGACCTGGCGGCTTGCGCACGTGCGAACGTGATCGTGACCTCGACACCAGACCAGAATGCAATCAGCGTAGCGGAGCTTGCAATCGGACTGATGCTCTCGCTGGCACGCAGCATACCGGCAGCCGATGCGGATACAAAAAAGGGCAATTGGAACCGCCGATGTTTCCAGGGCACGGAGTTGTATCGGAAGGTGTTTGGCATCATAGGCGCGGGGAAGATTGGACTGCTCACCGCCAACCGTGCCCGGGCTTTCGGAATGCATATTCTGGCCTACGACCCCTACGTGAGTCGCGACAATGTGCACCTGGCCGAGCTGAATGCCGAATTGGTCTCGCTCGAAGACCTGCTGCGCAGATCGGATGTTGTATCGTGCCATCTGCCGTCAACTGCCGCAACATCGCGCATGCTGAACGGTGAACGATTCCGGCTGATGAAGCCGAGCGCCTACTTTATTAATACTTCACGCGGCGAAGTGGTTGAGGAAGAGGGACTGCTTGAGGCTTTGCGGAGCAAAACGATTGCTGGAGCGGCGCTCGATGTGCGGAACAGCGAGCCGCCGAAGGTCGGCGAATTTGAGACTCTTCCGAATGTCTTGCTGATGCCACACATCGCTGCGCTCACCACTGAGGCGCAGACCCGTGTCACCAGAGCGATCTGTGAAGATGTAAGCAGGGTGCTGGATGGTGAGTCACCGCTGAACCCAGTGGACCTGGCTGGCAACTTCGGTTCCTAAGCATCGACTCAGACCGGGATAACCGGTTCGGAGCAGAAAGACGCAAGGATCGATATTGAGACGCTGCTTTCTCCTGAATTTCCGATCTAATCCTTTTCCATTTCGAAACAGGAAGAGGGACTCTGCTGCAGCACTCAAGAAGTGACATGCGGCCGGAAGGGAATGGATGAATATTCAAAAGCTCGTCGGCCAGCGACCCTTCACCATCATCTTTATCGCAGCCGCGATCATTTCTGCAGCGCAGTCGGCGCTGGCCCGCGAAGTGGTGCTCCAGGACAGCAAGGTTCTGGTCGCCTTCGATTCCACAACCGGCGCCCTAACCCGGCTCGAAGACAAGTCCACGCACTGGAAGATTGAGCGCCGGCCGGAACTGGGGCTCTCCTTCCGCCTGCTTGCGCCCGTACCTGGCCATCGCACCAATTTCGTCTTTGGCGAAAAGCAGCACTCTGCTCAAGTGGAAAAAGTCTCCGATCACGAAGTTCATCTGCAATGGAAGAACCTGGTCAGCCAGCATGCCGGCGTTTTGCCCATGACCTTCAGCGCCACCGTCACGCTCGACAATGGCAAGCTCACTTTCCAGGGCAATCTCGTCAACGATTCCTCGGTCGTTGTCGAGACCATTCAATATCCGTACTTTGGTGACCTCAGCGCGTCGTCCTTCGACAGCACTCTCGAGGTCAAGCACATGTGGTACGACAATCTCGAGAGCAGCAATCTCTACCCTGAATTCCGGAATCAATCCGGTTATTGGGGCGTCCGCTACCCGCGCCAGACTGTCGATTCCAAGCGCAGTCTCTTCTGCCTTATCCAGGGGCCGCACGCAGGCTTATATGTCGGTATGCACGATAGCAGCATCCCATACCTGCTGCAGTTCACTTTCGAGCAGCATCCCGCACTCGTCCAGTCCGTTTCGCCTCTTGTTCCTAAAGAGAATTCCATCTCCGGTCTGCCGGTTCACCTCAATTTCGGCGCCATCCATTTCGTCTTCGTCCAACCGCATTCGGTTGCCCACCTTGCTCCCATCGTGATTGTGCCCTACAGCGGTGACTGGCACGCCGGTGTCGATATTTACAAGCAGTGGCGCGCCACGTGGTTCAAACAGCCCTACCTGCCCGGCTGGGTGCAGGATGTCCACTCCTGGCTGCAACTGCAGGAGAACGGCGCCGAGGAAGATTTCAGCATCCCTTATCGCGACCTCGACACCTACATCGATGAATGCGCGAAAGCAGGCGTTCGGGCCATCCAACTCGTGGGCTGGAATAAAGGGGGCCAGGACCGCGGCGACCCCTCGCAGGATACGGATCCCGGTTTAGGAACCTGGCAGGAATTGCACGATGCTATCGCTCACGCCCGCTCAGTTGGCGTGAAGATGATCCTCTTCGGAAAACTGAATTGGGCAGATCTGACGACCGAATGGTACAAAAAACAACTCTATAAATATGCCGCCACCGATCCTTATGGCATTGAATATCAGACCAATGGCTACAGCTACGACACGCCTACCCAGTTAGCTGGCATCAACAATCGTCGCCGCGCCATCATGGATGTGGACAGCCCGGGCTACCGCGATCTCGCCACCAAAGAGTTCAGGAAGATTCTCGCTTTGAATGCCGATGGCTGGCTCTTTGACGAGGTCTGTCATCACGGTCCCGTCGAGTACTCCTTCAGTCCCGATCATGGCTACAAAGCTCCCGGTTACATCTATGCCGGCGATATGCCGTTCGCTCGGCAAATGCGTGACGCCGCCGATGCAGTGAATCGTGACTTCATCTTCGCGGGCGAAGGGCCGCAGGACTGGCTGATGCAGTACTACCCGGTTTCCTATTTCCGCATCCAGGGAAACTCCGTCCCAGTTGCCCGATACATTGACCCGTATGCTCCGCTCATTGTGGCCGTCACGGGTGTGGATGACCGCGAAAAGCTCAACCTGATTCTCATGGATCGCTACATCATCAGCTATGAGCCTTATAACTTCAAAGGCCACATCACGGATTTCCCGCTGACTCTGGCATACGGACAAAAGATCGACGCCCTGCGGCGCAAATACAAAGACTACCTCTGGGATGCCGATCTTCCAGGACACATTGGGCGCAAGCGTAACTGCCAACGCGCCGGTGCGGTACTCCGTCTTCATGAAGAAAGACGGCAAACGCGCCGTGGTGGTGATCAATATGAACGCCACAAAGCCGCTGGAGGCCAAGGTCGATCTTCCCGATCACGGCAAGCTGGTCGCAGCGTCACCCGAGAATCCGGATGCTCAGCCAAACTCCGGCGCGATTACGGTTCCGGCCCGCTCGGCCATGGTAGTGATGGAGGAATAGCGCGCCCGCGCCGCTTATAGATTGGTGAGCGTACCGTTGCACCGTCGTGCCATGGAAGAGGCGTCGGTTCGATCCCAGTGAGGCGCTACTCACCTGAACTTTGTGCCATCTTTCACGCGTGGCGAGCCATCGCAAGGTCCACGATCTCCCCGATCATTTGGGTATAGGAGAGGCCGGATTTCTTCGCGGCCATGGCAAACTCCTGTCCGCTGGAGAGCCATGGGTTCGGATTCGCTTCGATGACATACACCTCGCCCTTGCTCGATACGCGCATGTCAATCCGGCCATAATCGCGAAGCTTGACCGCGCGATAGGCCTTGATCGCGGTCTCCGTAAGCCTGGTTACGGTTTCTTCATCCAGGTCTTCGGCGATCGCCGATTTCGTCAGCTTATAAGCTTCTGAATCTTTCTCGAATTTCACATCCTGGCTGGCGATCCTGGGCATGCCCTTCGGAAGCTTCGAAAGGTCAAGCTCCACAAGCGGAAGGGCATGCGCATTCTCGTAACTGCCGAGGATGGCGGCGTAGATCTCGCGTCCTTCGATGTACTCCTCGATCAATGCAGGAGAATCGAATTCCGTCTGTATATAGTGGACGCGCTCCATCAACTCCTTCACGCTGGTAACTACGGCAGTCGCATCGATGCCGATGGATCCATCTTCGGAGGTCGGTTTCACGATGAGTGGGAACGCGATGTCATGTGCGTGGTCAATAGCACCGCGATAGGCTGTTGCGAAGTAGGGCGACTGAATCCCGTAAAAAGCGAACATCTTCTTGGCGATCGATTTGTCCTGCGCAAGAGTGTGCGCGTGCGGTCCCGCGCCGGTATAGGGGATGTCGAGCATGTCCAGGAATGCAGTGACGTGCATCTCCTTGGTGTCATCGCCCGCATAGGATTCTGTGAGGTTGAATATGAGATCGGCGCCACATTTGGCGAGCCCAAGTAGGGATTGCGGGCGGCCGTCCAGAACGTAATACGACGGCTCATGACCAAGCTTCTCCAGAGCTTCGAAGATTTCTTCGCGGTCGTGCTTTACCGGCTTCTTCTTGCGTATCTTTTGTCCTTTGCGCTTGCGCGGCGCGGGAACTTCTTCCTGTACTTCAGCAGGTTCTTCTTCCCACAAGTCGTACAGCACGGTGACTTTCAACTTCGTTTCAGCCATGCGGCCTCCAATCGGCGTGACGGCAGTTGCCGGCACAGCTCAGGGATGAATGAACTTCCCACGAACCAGGTAATTCATTGATAGTGCGGTTGTATACACCGTGAATTCCGTCAGGTACTCGGACTCGCGTCGAACGTCCACGCGTAGATCCAGGTCCTCAACACGCTTGCAGATGGCTTCCACCAGTCGCTTGATGATTGGACGTTGCACGCCGCTCCAATACGCCACCTTGTCGACAATGGGCTTGCGATGCTGACGCAACATCTCCTGGGCGGGCCGCACGCCCTTACGTCGCTTGCGGGAGATATTGAAGATGTCCGCCAGGTCAGTATCCAGCGCGAGTTCCTGCACCGGAATCTCCTCCGGCAAGCTCAGACGATAGAACTCGCCGACCGTCGATTCCATCTCATCGACGGTGATGTCGGTGCGGCCGCGACGCCGGATGGGTTCGACATCTCCGAACTTTCGCGCTATGCGATCGACGTATTGGAGCTTGGCTAGGGCGTCCCATCCTTGATACCGCTTTCGCCATTGCGAGCGAGGCGTCAGCCAGACTGCAAATGTTTCAGCGAAATCTTCATCCGGATGCTTTTGCGCGTACCACCCGGCCATGTGGCGAACAAACTTTCGCGAGAATGGAATGGGACGGTAAGTATCGCGGTATGCGCGGCGAAACGGACCGAAGAGATCGCGCCACTCAGCCGACTTGTATAGCTGGTACGCGTAGTTGAATGCGTGTCCCGCCTCATGACGCATGTACATCATGATCTCGCGCGCGTCTTCCAGGTCGTTCATATCGCGCTCAAGCTGTGCCAGGTCGGGGTTGGCCAGATAGAACGGAATGCCGATGACGGGCTCACCGGAGGGACATCCCCATTCATCGGTGAGATAACAAAGCGGACGGAACTTGTGGATGCCCTTGGCCTCCAGCTCGCGGTAAAGCTGCTGAACGAATCGTTCAAGCGGGGAACCCTCAAGTTTAAGCCCAAGTTCGCGAATGGGCTTGGCGAGTATCTCCTGGAATTCCGTTCGGGTTTCCTCGAAAGTGCGCACTGGGCTATTCAGAGTTCTATACCACCGAGCCGGATTTGGCACGACCAGGCGTATCGCCCATGTACATAGTATTGTCGCCACGGCCAGTTCTCGAACGTTAATTTCATAAGCGCTTTTGCGCCACGCAGAGCTTCACCGCTTGCAAACGGGAATGTCGGCACCGGCACCGCGGCCTGGCTCCAATTCATCGACGACCATGTTTTCCACGCGGGACGTGGGCCAATTGGAAGGTGGACTAAGCGCTTACCCTGAATGCGCAAAGCCACACCAACCAACAATCGCTTTGTGGTCGTCGAAGATGATAGGGCTAACAGTGAGTACTCCGGAAAACAAACTACGCGTTTGCTTTAGTAGATTGTGGTTCGAAGCTGATATTCAATCTGGCCAGACCCCGTAGTCCCGCGTTTTCGCGCCACTCCAGGCCCGTCTCCATCAAGGTAGGTCTTGCTAGTCTGCGAAGCAGCGTTTTGAAACCAATCTGGCTCTCCATACGGGCCAAGGGTGCGCCGAAGCAATAATGAGCCGCCCAGCCAAACGCAAGATGTCTGTTCTCGGACCGAGTCAAATTGAGACGGTCCGGATCGGAGAACTGGTTCGGGTCGCGGTTCGCGGCAGCCAGCACCGCCACGACTCTTGAGCCTTTCTTGATGGTCTTTCCACCCAGCTGCATGTCGTCTGGTGCAATGCGGGCAGTGTGTTGAACAGGCGATTCGAAGCGAAGCAGTTCCTCAACGGCGGTGCCAGCGATCTCCGGATGGTCACGCAATTGCCCAAGAGACGCGGGATCGCGCAGGAGTGACAGGAATCCGCTGGCAATCAGATTGGTTGTCGTCTCCCGACCGCCGATCATCGTGATGATCGTGCTCGCAATTACCTCGTCGTCCGAGAGACGTTGACCGTCGACTTCCGCCGTCATCAACGAGTTAATCAGCCCATCGTTAGGGGAGAGGCGTTGCTCTGCCATTTTTGCCGCGACGTAGTTCTTTAGATTTTCAAGACTCTGCACGATGGCCGTGACGCGATCTGGATGGTGTTGAAAGTTGCCGAGCACTTCGGCAATGTCACTCACCCAGGCGCCAAGTTGCTTATGATCCTCAGCGGGGACGCCAAGAAGTTTTGCAGTGACAATTGCGGGAAAAGGATCGGCGAAATCGGCGAGCAGATTCATTTGTCCTGTGCCGATGACTTTATCAATCAGCTCGTCTGCCACGGATTGGATGACGGTGCGTAACTCTTCTACGCGGCGCGGCGTGAATGCTGCTGCACATAAATTGCGCAACCTGCCATGCATTGGAGCATCCATGAACAGCATCTGCTGCAACATCATTTCGGCGAACGGCTTCATCGCCGAAAGTCCAAGCCGATCCAGGTAGGCCGGCCTGGGAGTACGGTCGGCGGAGTAACCCATCAGGACGGTCACGACCTCCGGATAGCTCGTGATCACCCAGGCGTGCATATACGGATCCCAGTGAACGGGATCAAACGTGCGCAAGGCATGAAACAGTTCATAAGGGGCCGCAATTACATCGGGCTCCAGCAGTCGAAGAAGGCTAAGGCTTTCGTCATTGGCGTGCTCTGCAGCGATAGGGGGAGTTTGCATGGCTATTTTGTCAAAAGTCATTTGGCTTGTTCGTCGATTTCTGAATCTATGGCATTAGCAGTATCGGTGATGTCGATCGCTCTCGCGGCTATGAAGAACAACCACGCCTCATGAACATTTCACAGTCTAGAAGGACAACTGCAAATACTGCCACGTTCGATCCGCGATCTAACAATGCATGCCGACCATGCATTCAGCGTGCGAACCGGTTACAACTTGATCAGAGTCCTTCGCTTTGGCGGGCGTTCTGATTGGATTCTTTGTTCATATCTCGGTCCAGCGGTCCGGACATCCTATGTGCCATAGATCGAAGAGCGCTCGGCGCCACCCATCGAAAGGCGCTCGCCACCTGGATGGTCCAGGCGGGAAAGTATGACATCCGCAAGAGTCTGAACGGCAGGCTCGACCAACAGATCGCGATGGTGCCCTTTCAAGTGCCGGACCTCCAGGTCCCCTGAGAAGACTTCTTTCCATCCCGGCAGGAAGTCCACATCCGGAGGATGCTCTGTCGCCATGACTAAGAGCGCCTTTCCCGTGTACTCCTCGGCATGGTAGCTAGCTGCTGCGGATTCGATCAACTCGTGGGCCGCTCTCAACTCAGGCTTGTTCGACTTTGGCCGGAAATAACGCACAAAACGGATTTTCATGTAGTCGCCAAAGTAACGCAGGCTCAGGCGCAGGCCCAGTTGCTTAGCTCTTTTGAGCAGATAGCGCGGGTATTTCAATTTCGGCGTCAGTGGATTGCGCGGTCCTAGATAGGAGGGATTGGGCGGATCCACCAGCACCAGCAGCGACACTTGGTGTCCGGCAGATCGTAGCTGCGAAGCCATCTCGATGGCGAGCGTCCCTCCCAGGCTGAAGCCACCGAGAGTGTAAGGCCCGGTGGGCTGCACGAATAGGATCTTTTGCACCAGGCACGCCGCGATGGCTTGCAAGGAAGGCGCCTTGTCCAGAGATGCGAAGTCTTCTTCTGTATAGCCGACAAAGAGAAATGGCCGATTTTCACCCATCGCCCTTGCCAGTCCGATATTTAAGTTCTGCACCCAAAAGAAAGTGTTGTTTGGTTCCATTCGGCTGCAAAGGAATTACGCCGTGGGGTAGTGCAGACTTGAAGTTGACCGATCCCCGTGCCAGCTCTGCATGTTGGCGTACCGTCGGATTCTGTAAAAGCTCCTGAACCGGGATAGTCCGGCCGAATTGCTTGGCGATGCGTTCCTGCAGGGCCCGGGCAACCTCTGAACTGCCGCCAACGGTAAAAAAGTTGTCATCTAGCCGGATGTGATTCCGTTGGAGCAGTTCCATCCACATTGCGAGGATTTGTTTTTGGTGGAGCTGACTCTCTATGGATGCGGCAAGCCGCTCGACCGTCGGCGATTCGTAAATCTGGCGCAAGGAAAGGTCCACGCCAAATGCTTGCCGAAGGCGAGTAAGAAGCTGCATGCCGAGGAGGGAATGCCCACCTGCCAGGAGATAGTTATCTTCTATCTCGACCGCATCATTTTCGAGAAGCGCACGCACTGCGGCTAACAGCTTCTTCTCAACTGGCGTCAGGTCCGTCCTCGCCGCTCTTTGTCGCAGCAAGCTTTTTGCGGCTGGTTTCGGAAGGAGCTTAAGGTCAAGCTTTCCATTGGCTGATAACGGAATGGCATCCAGACGCACAAACAAGGACGGAATCATGTAATCGGGCAGGCTGTCCGCCAAATACTCCTGAAGCTCTTGAGCGGCGGGAAGCGCCATATTATCTTTAGCAAGAACGTAGCCTACAAGTTGGTTATCCCCGTTCTGCGCAGCGCTTGCGATGACCGTCGCAAAATCGACGGTCGGATGATGGATAAGCAGACTGCTGATTTCGTCTAGTTCAACTCGCTGTCCGCGGATCTTTGTCTGCCGGTCGAGGCGGCCGCGAAAGTCGATTTCTCCATCGGGACGCCGAATGCCTCGATCCCCCGTGCGATACATCCGCGCTCCCGGTACTGTGGAGAAAGGATCAGGAAGGAAGCTGCGCGCGGTGGAGTCAGGCAGGTTACGATACCCTCTGCCAACCCCATTGCCGCCGACATATATTTCACCGAGAGTGTTCTCCGGTACCGGTTGACCATTTTCATCCAGGATATAGACCGTAGCGCCAGTGATGGAATGCCCGATCGGTGGAGCGCCTTCCGCGCCCGGTTTGAGGACACAGGACGTAGCGACTACGGTAGTTTCGGTAGGTCCATAGTTATTGACAACATCAAATGGCAGTTTGACGGCGGGGCCATGATGGAGCGCATCGCCTCCCGTTAGCAGGAAGCGCAAGGATGTCGACGCGGGCCACTGCATTGTCATCATCGGTGCGGCGTGCACGGTCGGAACAAAGCCGATGGTAATTCCTTCACGCAGCATCCATTGTTGAATTAATTCCGGCGATGAGCGCACTTCGTCAGCAGCAAGGCAGATCGCTGCACCGGCTGACAAATGCGGCCAGATTTCCCAACCCGCCGCATCGAAGCCGAGTCCTGCAAGATGACTCGCGCGATCGTGTCTCGTCACGCTGAAGGCCTCGCGATGCCATCGGATCAGATGAGCCAGGTTGGCGTGCGTAATCTCCACTCCCTTAGGGGTACCCGTTGACCCTGAGGTGTAGATCAGATAGGCAAGGCTCTCCGAGCCGAAGGCCACGGGTGTTAATTCAGGACTGGCAGCGATGGCTGCTGCATCTCGTGCCGGGTCAATCCCGTGCACGCTGAGATGCAGCCTCTCAATAAGCGGCTCCGGGGCCACAAAGGCAGTTGCAGCTGAATCGGTCACGGCAAAGTGTAACCGCGACTCCGGCCATCCAGCATCGAGTGGCACATACGCAGCACCGGCCCGCATAATGCCGAGAGCAGCGATGATCCAATCGAACGAGCGCTCCATGCAGATGGCTACCGTGTCGCCAGTTCGAACGCCAAGCTGCGCTAGATATGCAGCAAATCGATCTGCTCTTCGATCAAGCTCTTCATAACTCAGTTGTCGATCGCCATGGGTGAGTGCGATGGAGTGCGGGTGGCTGCGTGATACCGCTCGAACATCTTCCGGGACAGAATTGCGGTCTACAGCGAAGGTCATCATGGCCGGGGGATTCCTTCAAGATAATAAAATGCCATCTTCCATTGCGAAGCCTTGTTGTGAGACCTGCTCGATGTCCTCCATCAAACCTATAGTATCGCTTCGCCCGATGGCCTGAGGTTGGAGGCATATGGAAGGATAAGGTGAAAACGTCCCGCTACGGCCAGAATAATATCTAGAGAATTTGCGAAAGATGCACCGAAATCCCGGCACTGCAACGCTCAGGCGTTCCGACTGCCGAACCACCAAACGGGGTCTTCGATGAAACGATCGGCAAAGGGCGGCGAAGCATCTGCAGCCTGTGCAGGGTGCCTTCATGACGTGAATGCTTCCCGGAGAGAAGAAGAACTAATATTTCTCCGGATATTGGGAGTGTGTCCTGAGGCGGAGAGGCCAGCATATGGTTGTGGGCCGCTTGGGTGCGCGGTTCTGCCGCCCTTGACTTTACCGCGTCTCGGCCAAGCCCGTCTGTTCCGGGGATGTCCAGCACGGATTGGCCAGTCATCTGCTTCGGAAGTTGAGATGGGTTGCGAATGACAATACCGATCAAATCGCCATGCGAGGAGTCGTTAGCCCAAACTACCCGGGCAGCGCCGCAAACGTGCAAAGGACCATGGGTGTTAATCGTCACGATTCTCGCTTCGAGCATGGCCTTCATCGACGGGACTGTCGTGAACGTAGCTCTTCCCGCGCTGCAGACGGCTCTTCACGCAACCGGACAGGACATTCAATGGGTGGTAGAGTCCTACGCCCTTCTGCTTGCTTCGCTGCTACTCCTCGGCGGCTCGCTTGGAGATTTATATGGCCGGCGAAAAGTCTTCGTCTCTGGTGTCCTGCTGTTTGCTGTTGGTTCAGCCTGGTGTGGCTTTGCTCCTTCGATCGCTTCGCTCATCCTCGCACGCGCTCTGCAGGGAATAGGCGCGGCATTGCTCGTGCCCGGAAGCCTGGCGATTATCAGCGCCTCCTATTCGGAGAACGAGCGTGGGCGCGCCATCGGAACGTGGTCTGGCTTCACGGCGATCACGGCAGCCATCGGGCCGGTGCTAGGTGGATGGCTGGTGGAAAACGTGTCTTGGCGTTGGGTCTTTTTCATCAATCTTCCAATCGCGGTGATCGTAATTCCGCTCTCACTGTGGCGGGTCCAGGAGAGCCGTAACGCGGCAGCAAGTAAAAGGCTCGATTGGCAAGGGGCTGCGCTCGCTACTTTTGGCCTGAGCGCGATTACGTACGCTCTCATCAACGGCTCGGCCGCGACGCCGGGAGGCAAAGCAGTTGTTTGGGGCCTGGGCCTGGCCGGCGTGGGCGCAATGCTTTCCTTCCTTATCGTAGAATCACGCTCGTCATCTCCCATGGTCTCCTTGCATCTGTTCCGGTCCAGAAACTTTTCCGGGGCCAATCTCCTCACGTTCCTGCTCTACGCGCCACTTGGTGGCATCTTATTTTTCTTTCCCCTTGATCTCATTCAAGTCCAGCATTACTCCGGAACACAGGCCGGAGCCGCCCTGCTTCCGCTGATCCTGTTGATATTCGTCCTCTCACGCTGGTCCGGCGGCCTGGTGGCTCGATATGGCGCGAGACTGCCACTCACCATCGGATCGCTGGTCACGGCGTCCGGCTTCGCACTCTTTCTAAGGCCGGGGATCGGAGGCTCATACTGGAGCACCTTCTTTCCGGCGGTGACTGTTCTGGGCATCGGGTTGGCGATCAGCGTCGCTCCGCTTACGACGGCAGTGATGGAATCGGTTCCTACCAGAGAAGCCGGAGTCGCTTCCGGAGTCAATAACGCTGTGTCCCGAATCGCCGGACTGCTGGCCATCGCGGTCTTTGGGCTCGTCCTCTCAGCCGGATTCAACCGTGCGCTCAGCCGCAGCCTCGCAACGATGCAGCTCTCTCCCTCTGCGCGTCAGAGCGCGGAAATTCAGCGATCGAAACTAGCGGGTGCTCAAATCACCGACTTACTCGTTAAGCGCGCATTCGACGAGGCCTTCATATCCGGATATCGCGAGGTGATTTGGATCTCGGTCGGCCTGGCTCTCCTGAGCGCATTGAGCGCTCAGATAATCCAACCGAAAAGACTCCCTCTGAGCGTCGGTAATTAGACAACCAGCTCAGCTCACGGAAGGCACTGCAGTCTTACTTCAGAGCAAATGTCAACTTACAACTCTGACGGCCGAAGGATCAACCAGTTCGTCGAGCGCGAGGCATGACAGCGTCGCCGTCGAAGAAAGCGCGACGCCGCACGGCTCCCACACCGAAGTGGAATTCCTGGGCTGGGAAGCACGCGAAGGTTGGCGTAAGAGCACCGAACCAGAAGGCGAACGCTTCAGAAGTTCGGAAGTGCCCGCCTTCATCAACGAACGGGGAAAGGCGAAGTCGAGCCTGACCTTACTTCCGGATTGACGACCAGAGTGGTTGTAAACTCCCCAAATGATTCGATTGTTGCTTCTTTCAGTTCTGGTCTCGACAGCGGCTTCGGTGGCCTCTGCCCAGAATCCTGCTTTGACCCCTCCGGCATCGCCTTCGATTGCCTGCCCGGTTGAGAGCGGACCGCCCCCCACAACTCCACACAAATGGGTAGCTGTTTCAACCGGGGTAATGACTAGATACAGAACCGGAGGGAAAGATCCTAAGTATCCCTCAGATGCAAAGCGAGCCCATGTCAAAGGGCGCGTGGTGCTCGTAGCAACCATCTCCGCCTCTGGAAACGTGGAAGACCTTTGCGTCAGTCAAGGGCCGGAGATGTTGCAACAGGCTGCATTCGACGCGGTGAAAACATGGAAATATAAGCCGTTTGAGGTGAATGGTCAGCCGGAAGAGGTGAAAACTCAGATGAATGTGGACTTTCGATAAGCCGCCGCTCAAAGCTCAAGGATGTATCACCGGCTAACCGGAAATAATGGTGGGATGACTTCCGGTTTGCCGACAATATGCTCCGATTTGGCGTGCCTACTGTCACTCATGGTCGTAAACGTTCGGCTGTAAAAGGCCGCCCTACTTTGGCTCTTGTTCTTTGCCGGAGCGAGGCGTGCTTTCTCTAAAGCGAAGTAAAAAGAATCTCATCTCGTGATCCCTTGGGAACTATTTTGCAAACGACGCAATCAGCGATTTCTCAATGACTTGATGTCTTTCCCTGCTCATGGTTCGATCGCCTTCGAACCGCTGCTCAATACCGTAGAGGCTGCCACGCTCCTACAGATTCATCCGAGAATGCTTGAACGCTGGGCCAGAGAAGGCCGTGCCCGCTCATGACCTTGGCCGAAGGCGCTTCCGCGCAAGCGAACTGGACGCAATGAACGTCTACGGTTCCGCCTACGTAAAAGGGAAGCGAGAGGCCCACGGCAGAAGCGTGCGGATGGTTCTCTCAGGACAAAAGCAAAAGGCCATCGCGTCAACGATGGCCTCATAACTCCGATTTCTTGGGGTCGGAATCTGCTAAATGGTTGCGGGGGTAGGATTTGAACCTACGACCTTTGGGTTATGAGCCCAACGAGCTACCGGGCTGCTCCACCCCGCACTTTGATAGTAACAATTGGGGTGCTCAGCGTCAAGCGATTCGAAATCCCGTGCCATCCACTAAGTGTCATGACTCCAGTGATTTAAGTACCTCAGCAGGCTCCGGACGCACGCGAAAATCTGCGTGTCCCTGCGACCAGCGAACGATGCCATTCCGGTCGATCACAAACGTCGCCGGAACCGGCAGCCGCCACGACTGCTCGCCGTTGATGAACGGGATATTCACCAGAATCGACCGGTAGTACCCCTGCATGGAACTCGGGCACCGGATATGCCGCGCCAAACTTCTCCGCGATCGCCGCGCCTTCGTCGCGCAGCAGCGGGAAGGGAAGCGAATGCTGCATCACCGTGAAGTCATTCTGCCGCACCGTCTGCGGCGAGATCGCAATCAGCAGCGCGCCGCGCTCGCGAACTGCAGGGAACAGGTCGCGCCAGGTCTCCAACTCGGTCACGCAGTAAGGGCACCACCGCCCGCGGAAGAAACACACCACCAGCGGGCCCAGCGCCAGCAAGTCTTCGGAGCGCACCAGCTTTCCATTTGCATCAGGAAGTGCGAACGCAGGCGCAACCTCGCCCGGCTTCAGCAGCTTGTCTTCAATGCCGGTGGCAAACAGCTCCGCAATCGCGCGCTCGCTCAGTTCCAGCCGCTCCGGCTGCACCAGGTTGCGGGTCTGCGCTGTGATCTCGTCCAGCTTCTCCTGCAGAGTCATGAGCGCGTTCAACGGCCCATGCCGCCGCCCATACCGCCCATGCCGCGCATCGCATTCAGCGAACCCATCAGCTTGCGCTGCATGCCCGGCTTGCCGGCGCTCTTAAACATCTTGCGCATCTGCGCATACTGCCGCAGCAACTGGTTCACCTCCTGCACGCTGGTGCCGGAGCCTGTGGCGATACGCTTCCTGCGCGATCCGGAAATCATCTCGTGGTTGTTACGTTCCTTCTTCGTCATGGAGTTGATGATCGCCTCCACGCGCGAGAACTGCTTCTCGTCCACCTGGCCGGCCATCTGCTGCAGGCCCTGGAACGGGCCAACGGACGGCAGCATCTTCATGATGCTCTGCATGGAGCCCAGCTTCTTGATCTGCCGCAACTGGTCGCGAAAATCCTCCAGCGAAAATCCATCGCCCGACAGCGCCTTGCGCGCAAACTCCTCGGACTTCTTGCGATCCAGCGTGGATTCCGCCTTCTCGATGAGCGTCATGATGTCGCCCATGCCCAGGATGCGGCTTACGATGCGGTCGGGATGGAAGGGCTCGAACGCATCCGGCTTCTCGCCGGTGCCGATGAACTTCACCGGCTGTCCGGTGATGTGGCGGATCGACAGCGCCGCGCCGCCGCGCGCGTCGCCATCCATCTTGGTCAGGATGGTGCCCGTCAACGCAAGCTGTTGATGGAACGACTCTGCCGAGCGCACCGCGTCCTGGCCGGTCATGGCATCGGCTACGAACAGGATCTCCTGCGGCGACAGCAGCGCCTTCAGCCGGCGCATCTCTTCCATCAAATCTTCGTCAATATGCAGGCGGCCGGCGGTGTCCACAATCAATACGTCACAGCCGTAGTTCACCGCTTCGCGCCGCGCCTCTTTGGCCAGCCGCTCCACCAGCGCCGTGCCTGCAGGCTCGCCTTTCAGGTCGCCCACATAGATATTTGCCTTGATCGCGTCGGCGACGATCTTCAACTGCTCGCGCGCCGCCGGGCGATACACGTCGACCGAGACCAGCATCGGACGATGGCCGCCCTTCTGCAGCCACGCCGCCAGCTTGCCGGAGGTCGTCGTCTTGCCTGAGCCTTGCAGACCTGCCATCAGGATCACGCTTGGCGGGCGCGACGCGAAGTTGAACCGCGCCGTGTCCTTGCCCAGAATCGCGACCAGCTCGTCGCGCACGATCTTGATCACCTGCTCGGTCGGCGACAGCGCCGTCATCACCTCGGAGCCCATCGCCTTCTCGCGCACGTGCTCGATCATCTCCTTCACCACGGAGAGGTTCACGTCGGCTTCGAGCAGCGCAATGCGGATCTCGCGCAGTGCTTCGTTGATGTTCTCTTCGGTAACGGTGCCTTCGCCGCGCAGGTTCTTGAAGGCACGCTGTAGCTTGTCGGACAGGTTCTCGAACATAAGGGTCAGCCTCAAGTTTATCAGTCCGGCGCGGCCCTCCAGGGATGCGCGTCAGCGCCGCGGCAGTGTAAGGTGGCGTGTATGTTTCGACCGTTATCCCGCAGTTTCCGGCTGGCGGCCGCGTTGCTTGCCGTTTGCCCAGCCGCCTTTGCGGCGCACGCGCAGCAATCGGCCACTCCGCCGCAGTTGCAAGAGCGCGGAGGCGCAGCCGCTCCGCATGTCGAGCAGGTGCAACCGCTGAATGACTATCAGCGCTCGCAGATGGCCGACTGGGCCCGCGATTTCGCCGACCTTCACCGCTACCGACCCGCCAACCAGGAGCTTGGCGACCCTGTTTCGGGCGAGCGCCGCGTCATTTTCTTCGGCGATTCCATCACAGACAAGTGGACCCTGAGTCAGTATTTTCCTGACAAGCACTACATCAACCGCGGCATCAGCGGCCAGACAACGTCGCAGATGCTGTTACGATTCCGCCAGGACGTCGATCAATCTCCATCCCGATGTAGTCGTCGTTCTCGCCGGGACCAACGACATTGCCGGCAACACCGGCCCCATCTCGATCGAGGATATCGAGGGCAACATTACCTCTATGGCCGAGCTCGCCCGCGCGCACGATATCGCGCTTGTGCTCTCATCCGTGACGCCGGTCAACAATTACACGCCGGCCTCGCAGCGTTTTTTTGCCGATCGGCCGCCGTCAGAAATCCTGCGACTCAATGAATGGATGAAGGCCTACTGCGCCAATACCAACTGCTATTACCTGGACTACTTCGATTCCATGGTGGACGGCAGCGGGCTGCTGAAACGCGGTCTCAGCGAAGATGGTCTACATCCGAACGATGCCGGTTACAAAATCATGGCCCCACTGGCCGAGTCGGCCATCGACAAGACCATGGCTTCGCGTTAGTCAATAGGAATTCTCGGGATGTTCCACGTGGAACATTAAACGACATTTGTCGTTTAATACGGCACCGTGACGGTTTCCTAATTCGGGAAATCGAAGGTAACGCTTCTTTCCCATAACCGAACTCGTCCTAAAAAGTGCATCAGCAGCTGGTCGCTCCGTGAAAACTGAAGACCTCCGCCGCGGCCAGCACGGTGTTGGCGTGGATCGTCACCGTGTCCTCCACCTGCATTGCGTATCCGCCGGCATACACAGAGAAGATTCGCGCGCCGGCGGATTGCGCTGTGCGGAAAACCATCCGGTCGCGCTCCTTCAGCCCATCGATCGATAGCGCCAGGCCGCCCAGCTTGTCTTCCACGTAGGGATCGGCGCCGGCGATGTAGGCGACCAGTTGCGGCTGGAAATGTGAGAAGGCCGCGTCCAGCGCGCGCTCGAGCGCTTCCAGATACTCCGCGTCATCGGTGCCATCGGCCAGCGGCACATCGATCGAGGACGGTGGCTTGTATGCGGGATAGTTGTTCTGCTGATGCATGGAGAGGGTGAAAACGCCCTCGGCGCTCGGCGTCATGGAACCGGCCGGCACGCCATAGCGGCGCGGGGCGGCGACCCTTTGCATGGGCGGGAAGATCGCTGCGGTGCCGTTGCCGTCATGCACATCGAGATCGATCACCATTGCCCGTTGGATCGTGCCGTCACCCAGCAGCCGCGCCAGGGCAATGGCGACATCGTGGAGAATGCAGAAGCCCTCGCCGTGGTCGCGGTGCGCGTGATGAAAGCCGCCGCCGATGGAGCAGGCCACGCCGTTGCGCAAAGCCAGTTGCGCCGCTTCCAGAGTGCCGCCGCAGCCGAGCAGCGTCGCATCCACCAGCGCCCTGGAGTATGGCAGCTCTGTCTGCAGGATCTCCTCGTCGGAAAGCGTGCCGCCGACGAGCCGTTCCACATATCCGCGTTCGTGCACGCGCAGGACGTCGTCCATTGCGATCGTCTGCGGCGCAACGAAGTCGCTTTCGCCGGCCGTGCGCGTGTCCAGCAGGCGCTCGTGAATCAGCCGGTACTTTTCCCCGGGAAAGACATGGCCGCCGAGCGGAAGGTAGAACCCGTCACTGTAGATAAGCGAAAACGGAAGCATACGTCCTCATTCGATGCCGGACTGGCCGTCCGGGCAAGCGCGCCTTTGCGGAGTGCGTTTCGCTTTCTATAGTCGCTCATACGACGTCTTCGCGCTGTTCCCAGAAAGGAAAACTTTTACAAAACTCAATGTTCGGCATAGCGGTCATTTCTGATGGAACTTTCGAATCGGCGGTGGTCGGGACGTCGTGGAGATTAGGGGCGGGAAGCGCGTTTATCGGGATTCGTGTTGAGAGCACCTATTGTTGTCCCGTTTCTAAATGCTCGCCTAAGAAGGGCAGAACCTCTTTGGTCATTCGCGAGCTTTTACCCCAATAAGCGTCGTCTTTGCCAAATCCGTTGAATTCCTCAGCTTCATGCTCGATCCCATATTCATTCAAGAGATGCGTCAACGCCTGGTTGGCGTAGACGTGGTCATAGATGGAGTCGCTGCGTGGCCAGTCGATTTTGAGTGCCCGGAGCTGTTTGATCTGTTCCACATGTTGCGGGACAAGCTCAGAGATGAAGAAGCGCGAACGCAGCAGCCGCATGCGTTCTGCATCGACCGAAAAATGACCGGAAGTTTCCTCCACGGGCAGATCGACATAGAGCGGCGGCTTCGCTGTATCTGGCAGAAAGGCCTGAAACATGGAGAGAAAGAGAGTCGAGAAGCCCGCATTCTGCACCTGGGCTAGGGAACTTGCATGCTCCAGCAGCGCCCAGTCAGGCCTGGTTGTAAATACCTCCACCCCGGATCCTGTACCTACAGGGTGCATTGCATAAACAATGCCAAACACATCCGGATGCAGAAATGCCAGCCGTATTGCGCCGTAGCCGCCGATGAAGTTACCAACAATCGCTCGCGAAGAGCTTCTCGCCAGAGTGCGGAAGTTCGTGTCGATGTAGGGCACAAGCTCCTTCACCGCGAAGTCATCCCAATTGCCTGTCACGGGAGAATTGGCGTACCACGATATCCCCAGTGGCGTTGAGAAGTCGGCATAAACGAAGATGCAGGGTGGAATGACCTTAGCTGCGATCGCTTGATCGAAGACCTTTGCTGCATTATGCCGAGTGAAATCCTCTCGAAAATTCCCGGGCAGCATGTATACCACTGGATAGTGCTGATGCGATATTTCGTAGCCGGGCGGCAGGTAAACCGAAAGCTTCCTCAGGCTGTCCGTTCCGATCTTGCTATGCCCAAGGCTCTCGGCATGAATTTCACGCTCAACGACAGATCCACCGTCGACGGCTAGGGCTTCCCGGCCAATCAGCGTGAAAGCGATGAGTGCAGCAACGACATACAAAATACGCTTATCAATGGACATGAGGGGCTCTGAAGCCTGCCAAGAACAGGGGTTCGAATTCACCGATCGCCATTAGGTCTACAATGTAGCTATAATCGCGCGCCATGTCCAGATATTTATGGCTTTACGTGGCACGAACTTCTCGCGGTCAGCCCGTCGGCCGTCCGGGCACACGCCTTTGCGGAGTGCGGTTCGCTTCCATGGTCGCTCATACGATGTCTTCGCGCTGTTCTTAGAAATGAGAACTTTTACAAAACTCAATGTTCGGGCATAGCTCGCATTTCTGATGGAACTTTCGAATCGGCGATGGTCGGGATGTTGTGGAGATTCGGGGCGGGAAGCGCGTTTATGGAGACTAATCTGCCTTCGCAGTCTTCAATGAGCGCATTGCCCTGAAGTTATCAGGGCAGATTTTGGAAAATGGAGGATATTCCTCTTGCTTACCGAGGGGAGGTCCGGGCTATTATTACTCGGTAACCGAGAGGAAACACATGAGCAAACCTCCTGACCTCGTTCAGGGCACCCTGGATCTGTTGGTTCTCAAGATTCTCGCTCTTGAGCCGCTGCACGGATGGGCTCTCAGTCAACGGCTGAAGCAGGTGTCTGGCGACGTACTACAGGTGAGCGACGGATCCCTTTACCCGGCCTTGCACAAGCTTGAACAGCAGGGTTGGATTCATGCCGAATGGAAGCCTACCGAGAACAACCGGAGGGCGAAGTTTTACTCTCTAACGCGGCTCGGGCGGCGATACCTCGACAAAGAAGCGGCAAACTGGGAGCGCATTTCGACAGCCATTTCCGGCGTGTTGCGGCTTACGGAGGTCTGAGCAATGCGACTTGAACAGTGGATATATACAATTCCGCTGCGGCTGCGCGCGCTGTTTCAGCGCAACCGATTGACCGCGGAGCTCGACGAAGAGATCCGCGATCACCTGGACCGGCAGATTGAATTCAATCTGGCAGGCGGGATGAGTCCAGAAGAGGCTCGAATTGCCGCTTTGCGCAAATTGGGCAATGCGGCACTACTGCGAGACCAAGCAAGAGCAACCTGGAACTGGAAAGGTCCAGAGCAGTTCATGCACGACCTTCGCATCGGTATTCGCACATTGAGCCGCACGCCGGGATTTTCGGTCATCGCGATTGCGGTCATGGCTCTTTGCATCGGCGCGGCCACCTGCCTTTTCACTGTTGCGCGTTCGGTGCTGCTGCGGCCGCTGCCATTTCGCGACCCCGCTCGGCTGGTGATGGTGTACGAACACTTCCGAGGAGGGGAATTAAGCTACCACCCGGTTGCGCCAGCCGACTTCTACGACTGGCGCTCGAAGACCCACGGCTTTGAAGACATGGCAATCATGCGTCCTGCCGGGTACAATCTCACCGGTGTGCGCAACGAATTGCCGGAGTCGGTCGACGCAGAGGCAGGTTCCTCGAACCTGTTTTCACTGCTGGGAGTGCGGCCGGCACTGGGCCGGGACTTTACGGAGGCGGACGATCAGCGCGGCAGCGCCGTTGTGATGTTGACCTGGAGCCTGTTCGACAGGCGGTTTGCAGGCGACGCGAAGATTGTGGGCGGCCAGATTCACCTTGACGGCAAACCCTACACGGTGGTCGGCGTGCTGCCCTCGTGGTTCACGTATCCCAATGCCAGAATTCGGCTGTGGGTTCCCTACAAGGCCGATGCCAGTGCTGAGATGCTTCAGCATCACGACTGGCATGGGAGCCATGTGGTGGCAAGGCTCCGCCCTGACGTAAGCCTGGCCAGCGCAATCGCGCAGGTTGGCGCCATACAGTACCAGAATCATTTGCAATACCCGCACGACCCAGTGGCAGAAGATGTTGTTTCGCGCTCGCTGAACGAGGATCTTGCCGGAGATGTGAAGAAGCCGCTGACGTTGATGCTTTCCGCAGTTGGCTGCATGCTGCTTATCGGCTGCCTCAATGTCGCCAACCTGCTGGTGGCGCGGGGTGCGGCACGGCAGAAGGAGGTGGCGATACGAAGCGCCCTCGGCGCTCAGCGGGCCACGCTGATTCGCGAGCAGATGGCCGAGAGTGTTCTGATTAGCGCAGCCGGTGGAGTGGGCGGGATTCTGCTGTCATTAGGCGCCACTGATTGGCTGGCAAAAACGTGGAAGGACCTGCCTACCGCGCAGAGCATTCACGTTGATGGCGCTGTAATTGCGTTTGCCTGCGCGCTCATGTTCGCTGCGGCGCTGATTGCTGGCTTGCTGCCTGCGCTTTCCACGACAGGCAAGTCGATGTTGAAGGCCGTGCAAACCTCGGTCCGGACCGGCTCGAGCAGCGTTTCGCGCACCGCGCTCAGGAAGTCGCTGCTCACGGCGGAAATTGGAATCACCGTGGTGCTGCTGGTGGCCGCCGGGCTGCTGCTCAAAAGTTTTATGCAATTGCGCGCAGCCAATGTCGGGTGCGTAGTAGACAACACGCTCACTTCGCAATACAACCTGCCCGGCAACAAGTACGACACGCCGGAGAAGCAAAACGCATTCAACGAAGCGCTGCTGGCGCGAGTGAGAGCTATGCCCGGAGTTCGCGGAGCTGCATTAGGAACCACGGTTCCGGGAACAGGATACTGGGGTACCGACGAATTCACGGTGAAGGAGCACCCTCCGCTCAAGACGGGCGAACACTTGCCCGACGCGCTGACGCGCTGGGTCGATCCAGGCTATTTCAGCGCGCTCGGAATTCCGCTTGTGAGCGGACGGTTCTTTACGCGCGACGAACGTGTTGCGCGCTCGTACAAGGTGATTGTGAGCCGTCAACTCGTTCAGCAATATCTGGCAGGCGAAAATCCTATCGGTAAACATTTGCACGTTCCAGGGCGCGCCCACGATGGAGCGCCTAACCTGATGGATTGGGAGATTGTGGGCGTCGTCGGCGACACGGTGTACCAAGTCGGCAAAGAGCCTAAAGCAACAATGTATTTCCCCATCCTTGAAGGCCGTAGCGATGCGACGCTCGCGGTTCACACGGCAACGGATCCATTGCAATTCTCGGTGCCGCTGCAAAAACAGATCGCGTCGCTCGATCCTGAACTTCCGGTCTCAGATGTGCTCACCATGAACCAGATCATTGGCGCGTCCCTGGTGAATGCGAGCATGAGCGCAACCCTTGTACTGGCTTTTGCTATTTTGTCGCTGATTCTTGCTTCGGTGGGATTGTATGGCGTGCTGTCGTACCTTACCATTCAGCGGACCTCAGAACTGGGAATCCGCATGGCGCTCGGCGCGCAACGAGATCAGCTCTTGCAGCTGATGCTGATGGATGGCCTGCGGCCCGCGCTGTTCGGGTTGGGGCTTGGTTTGGTGATGAGCTTCGCGGCGACACGCATCTTCCAGTCGATGCTTTTCGGAACGAAGCCTCTCGATCCCGTGGTTCTCTCCGGCGTGATTGCGACGCTGCTGGCGGTTGCGGTTCTGGCTTGCCTCGCTCCCGCATGGCGTGCTTCCCGGTTAGATCCAATGAAAGCGCTCCGAACCGAGTAGCACCGGCTCAAACGGCGGTTGACGCATAATCGCCAAGGCACTCATCGAAATCGAATAGGTTCTCATGAGTCAGCGTGTCGGCAGTAGTCCGTTTACCTCCGAGAAGCCGCGTTTTCTTAGACCGTGTAGGTGTACAAATGCCTGATCCGGCCTGGCACTCCAATCCACGGCTTCTGATCAAGGTGTTGACGGTGGCGCCAGGTCAGCGTCGGCGAGAGACCTTTGCCGAGGCCTCGGATCCGGGTGGTTCACGGAACGGTTCCACAGAAATGCGCTCGTACCGTACTTCCAGCACCGTCAGGTATTCTGTCCCGCCCGGCGCTTCGAGAACTACGCTGTCACCCGCTGCCGACTTCATCAACGCGCGCCCCAGAGGTGACACCCAACTGATGTGGTTACGGTTGAGATCGACCTCGTCGGTGCCTACAATGCTCACCACTCGCTCCGCTCCCGCGGCATTGGCATAGCGCACGGTCGCCCCGAAGAATGCCTTCGTCTTCGGATGCCCCGCTCTCGGAGCTTCCGGGTCCACCACTTCCGCGGCTTCGATTCGCTTCGTGAGAAAGCGAATCCGCCCATCGATCTGGCGCAGCCGCCGCTTGCCGTACTGATAGTCAGCGTTTTCACTGCGATCGCCATTGCTGGCAGCCCACGCCACCACCTCCGTCACGGCCGGGCGGTCCGTGGTGAGCAGAAACCGATGCTCATCTTTGAGGCGCTGAAGTCCGCTCGGCGTTATGTAGTTCTTGCCTCGCGTCGCGGGCTCGTCCGCTTGTGGTTTTCTCGTAAACCCTTTCCGCATCTCGCAGTCCTCTCAGCGCAAATCCGGTGGTGCCCCAATGAGTGCGGATGAACGCCGATGGAAAAACACTGGAGATCATCCACGTTCACGGGAGTTCATCTGCGGCCCTAACTGATCTTTTCACGTCTTCCGGCCCTTAGCGATCCTATCCATCCATCTCGGACAAGTGCCGGATAAGGCACGCTTGGGGATCAGTACTGATAAGTAGGCTTCTCGTCAGTAGTGCGAGCGAGCGCGTGAAAGCTGGTGCTGGCGAATTTTCATGACACTTTTGACGTGGACATCCTTGCTTACTTCACCGCCGTCCGGGCAAGGGCGCCTTTACGGATTGCGTTTCGCTTCCTATAGTCGCTCATACGACGTCCTGCGTCAGCGCAGGTCGGCGCGAAGATCGCGCACGCCCCGTCCCAAGCGTTGGCGTAGGAGTGTTCGTAATGTTGCTCCGTCGGTGTAACCGACTTCGGCTGCGATAGCTTCGAGGTCGAGGCCGTTACCGTGGAGAAGAGACTGAGCGTGCTCCACGCGGAGGTCCTGGAAGTAAGAGAGCGGCGATTTGCCGAGCACTGCATCGCATCGGCGCTGCAGAGTGCGTGCGCTAGTCGCCAGCGCTTTGGCGGCTTGCTGCAATGAGAAGCCTTTCTTGAGATGAGCTCGCGCCCAGTGCTCGAAGCGCAGCATCAGTGGGTCCGCTTGCGCCACATGATTGGGAATAATGTAGGGAGCTTGCAAAGAGCGTATGTCGGCGAGCAAGTAGCGTGAGACGACGGCAGCCAACTCCGGGCTGGCTTGGCGTATCAGCCAGAGGGCGAGGTCGAGATGCCCCATCGCTGCGCCAGTCGTAACAACAGTGTCAGAGGACTACCAACATGCGAGACTCGTCGAGCAGAACATTCGGATAACGCTGTCGAAACAGCGGAGCGAGCCACCAGGTTGTCGTCGCCTCTCGATGATCGAGAAGCCCAGTCTCCGCCAGAAGGAACGTCCCGATACAAGAAGCGGCGATGCGAGCACCTTCAGCATGCCATTTCAGCAGCTGCGACTTGGCCTGCTTCACGTCCGGTCTTGCCAGAGACGGAAGTAAGAGCTCCGGTGTGGCGGTTTTCAGCGCCGGAACGATCACCCAGTCCGGCTTCAGGCCCTGCGTTATGGCTCGCACGGGTATAGCTAACCCGTGGCCGGACCGCACCTTCTTTCGCACGCCCACGACTGACACATCAAAGTAGGGTGTTCCCGCCCATTTGCCGGGCAGAGAAGCTATTTGCGAGCGAGAACGCGTCGAGCGTAACGGTGAATCCCGTGTCCCACAGTCCATCAAGGGCGAGCATCGAGATGCGCATGGCGTAAATGACCTCAAAGCTGTCATTTACGACTATACCTTTTGGTTGCTTCAATGGCTAGATTGGTCCTTGTCGGACATCGCAACGATGCGACAAAAGGAGAATACTTATGAAAGTCCTCGCTATTGGATCGATCAGTCAGCCGCTCACACCGGAACAGCGGCAGCAGATTATGCCGAAGGAAGTGCCGGACACCTTGAAGCTGTATCTCGATGGCAAGATCGAGCAGTTCTGGTACCGGCAGGATAAGCCCGGCGTGATCTTTCTCATGAACGTCGAGTCGGTCGAACAGGCCAAAGCGACAGTGGATGCGCTGCCGCTCGTGATCGCTGGCTTCGCGAAGTACGACCTGACGCCGGTTGGCCCGCTGGCTCCGCTGGGCCTTCTGATCCAGCCCAGATAGGCGTTCCTACAACACCAATTCGACAACTGCGTTCAGTCGCATCCTGGAGGCGCCGCCTGGTTCATAAGACCAACCATCCTCATTGCCGGCGCCTCAGGGCGACCGGCAGTGTCGCCACAACGGCCTCATCTCGCCGGGACGAACGACCCGATGGAGAAGATCGGCGACCGGCGCCCGATGACCGTCGGCGAGTTCGTCGAGAAACATCGCCAGGCCTTCCATTAAGCGGCTGAAGAGCCGACTCTGTATTTCGATGGCAACGGGTCGTTGCAAACCCTCGATCACCGCGGCGGCGGGCCACTGCATTGTGGGTAGGGAAGCCCCAGCGCAGTTGTGTCGAGCCGCTCCGCTTGCTAGTTTGGCGTAGATGCCGACGCCTGTGCCCGAACAACTCAGCAGGACCATTGAGACGCTTTACCGATCAGAATCGGGCCGGGTTCTGGCGACGCTCGTGCGCCTGCTCGGAGATCTGGATCTCGCCGAAGAGGCTATGCATGAGGCATTCGCCACTGCTCTGGAGTCCTGGCCTCAGACTGGTGTTCCGGACAACCCGCGCCCCTGGCTGATTTCAACGGCACGCTTCAAGGCCATAGACGTGATGCGCCGGCGCGCACGCTTCGATGGAGCACAGAAAGATCTTGTCGCCCACATGGAGTCGCGTGCCAGCGACGCTCCTGGCGGGAATGAGGAGATTGGGGATGACGAGATCGAGGACGATCGTCTCCGTCTGATCTTCACCTGCTGCCATCCCGCTCTGCCGCCGGACGGACAGATTGCGCTCACGCTCCGTGAAGTCTGCGGCCTGACCACGGAGGAGATTGCCCGCGCATTTCTGGTGACACCGGCGACGCTGGCGCAGCGCATTGTGCGCGCAAAGGCAAAGATTCGAGAGACACGGATTCCTTACGAGGTGCCGACACCGCAGGAATTGCCGGAGCGGCTGGACGCGGTGCTTCAGGTCATCTATCTCGTCTTTAACGAGGGTTACTCGGCTGCGGCGGGAGCGGAGGTAACGCGGGCCGAGCTCACCGGCGAGGCGATTCGATTGGGCCGGTTGCTCGCCGACCTCCCGCCAGAGCCGGAGGTCCCAAAGCCGGAAATCATGGGCCTGCTTTCCCTGATGTTGCTGCAGGAATCCCGTCGCACCGCGAGAACCTCTCCGACCGGAGAGCTGATTTTGCTGGAGAATCAAGACCGCTCGCTCTGGAACCGCGCGCAGATCGCGGAGGGAGTGGCATTGGTGGAGAAAGCCCTCAAGTCCCGCCGCTTCGGCCCTTACACACTGCAGGCTGCGATTGCAGCCGTTCATGCGGAGGCGGAATCGGCCGCTGCGACCGACTGGCGGCAGATTGTTGCGCTTTACAGCCAATTGGTACGAATTCAACCTTCGCCGGTTGTCCATCTGAATCGTGCCGTGGCAATTGCCATGCGCGATGGTCCAGAGGTCGGTCTGGCGCATATCGACGCGGTGCTGGAACATGGCGAGTTGGGAAATTACTACCTGGCGCATTCAGCCCGTGCAGAAATGTATCGCAGGCTGGGCAGGACAGCTGAGGCCCGGTCCTCTTATGAGAGAGCTCTGGCGCTGACCCAACAGGAACCGGAGCGGCAATTCCTGCAGGAGCGGATTCGGCAGCTGAAATAAAAATTGGAGTGGCTGTCGATTTTCCGTCTCCCCAACGACTATAGGGCAAGAGAACGATGAGCTACCGGTTCCTGAGTGAACAGGAGACGAGTCATCGGAAACAAGCCAAACGAACCAAGGAGAAAAGTCATGCCACAGTATCTGGTCTGCAACTACCTTCCCGACGACTTCGACCCGTCCACCGTAACCGAAGCGATGATGGAAGAGATTCACGCGCTCAACCGCTCAATGATTGCTGCTGGCGCCAGGAAGTTCGCTTGCGGCATTTCCCCGGCCGCCAACGCGAAGACGCTGCGGAAGCAGCCCGACGGCAAGGTGCTCGTCACCGACGGACCGTACACCGAGACCAAGGAGCACATGGGTGGATTCTGGATTCTGGAAGCCGCCAACTGGACGAGGCGCTGGCATGGGCGAAGAAGGGTGCCATCGCCTGCGATGTGCCCGGCGAGGTGCGCGAGCTTCTTTTCTTCCCGGCTCCGGAATAAGAACCCGGCGGAAGCAGATAAACAACCTGGCCACTGCGGCCTCGGAACACGCGTCCTGATGACGGGATGAACGAGCCGGCGCAACGCTCTGCTGCCGGTGGTCCCGTCCTGTCCTCAAGCGCAAGCCCGTGTGGAAAGGAGACTCAAATGAGAAAGCTCAAAATCACCGAACACATCTCGCTGGACGGCGTGATCCAGCATACCGCCGATGACGACAATTTCCCCTACATCGACTGGAACGCGCCCTATCGGAGCCCCGCCGGCCGGGATGCACTCTTCGCCGCGTGTGGCGGCAGCTTCGATCTGTTGCTTGGCCGTCGCACCTACGATATCTTGTCGGGTTTCTGGCCAAAGGCGCCGAGCAGTCCGATGGCGGACGCCCTCAATGCCGCAACAAAATATGTCGCGACCCACCGTCCGGAAACTCTTGAATGGGGCCCCTTCGAGGGCCTTCCCACCCCGTCGGACACAGAACGCCCGCCGGGGACCCCGGGCCCTGGGCCGGACATCGTCGAGGGCGTTCGCCGCATCAAGTCGCAGGACGGCCCAGGCCTTATCCTCTGGGGTAGCTCCACGCTGACATCGACGCTGCTCGAACATGGGCTTGCGGATGAAGTCCTGCTGGTCGTCTATCCGGTCCTGTTGGGCACGGGGAAGCGCTTCTTTGCGGAGGGAACCCCGCCACGCGCATTCGAACTCGTCAGCACGAAAGCAATGCCGTCCGGCATCATCTTCAATCGTTACAAGGTCGCCGGGCCTTTGAAGACCGGATAGCGAGACCATGCGGCTGGAGGATGAACGGTGGAGAGCGTGGACATCGAGCGCGCAGCTTCAACTCTCATAAGCACCGATACAAAAAGGGGCAGGACAAGCAAATGAGAAATGTAATCTTCGCAATCAACATTACCCTGGATGGCTGCTGCGACCACACCAAACAATTTGTCGATGAAGAACAACTTGAATATTTTACTCACCTCACGCGAGAGGTTGAACTGCAGGTCTTTGGGCGTAAAACCTATCAATTGATGGTTCCCTATTGGCCTGAAGTCCTCAAAAACCAGTCTGAGACAAAAGCAGATACCGAATTTGCTCGGGCATTTGACTCGATCAAGAAAGTTGTTTTTTCGCGATCATTGGACAGCGCTGAAGATAAAAATACGAGAATTGTTCGCACAAACCTTCACGACGAAATACTTAAATTGAAACAAGAACAAGGCAAAAACATTTTAGTCGGTGGTGTGGATATTTCTTCACAACTTATAGAGCTTGGTCTAGTCGATGAATATCGTTTCGTCGTTGGGCCAATCGTCGCAGGAGAAGGGAGACGGTTGTTGGAAGGTGTCAACCTGCCGGAGAGATTGCAATTGAAACTGGTTGAGTCAAAGATTTTCAAATCAGGACGTGTTGCGCTTCGTTACTTGAAACAGTGACAGAAAAATCTGCAACCGCTGTGCACTGGCTACCACCACGAGGAGAAGGACAATGAAATACATCTGTTTGGGGTACTACGACCCGGCAAAACACGCGGCCATGACCGAGGACGAGCGACACGCAATGTTCGATGAATGCTTTGAATATGACGACCATTTGCGCGCCAACGGGCATTCGGCTGGTGGAGAAGCACTTCAGCCTCAGGAAACCGCCTTGACCCTGTATTGGAAGAACGGGAAAGTCGCGACGACAGACGGTCCCTATGCGGAAACCAAGGAGCAACTCGGCGGCTTTGGCGTGCTTGAGGCGCGGGACATGAATCATGCGGTACAGCTCATGTCGCAGCATCCGAGCCCTGAAGTACGGGACGTTGTGGGAGATTCGACCAGCTTTCGATATGAGTGAAATGATTCGGGAGAGCGAGCAGCGACGGCGACAGAACACTGCACGCTGAAGACGGCCTGACAGAAAGTGGTCGTTTCGTGGCCTCCCTAATAACTACAAAGAGTTTGAGGAGAGAACGAAAATGTCAAAAGTTCGTGTTGCGGGATTTGGTGTTTCGCTGGACGGATTCAGCGCCGGCATCCAACAGAGCCTGAACGATCCGTTAGGAAAGCGTGGGACCGAGATCTTTCAATGGTTCTTTCACACTCGAACTTTCCGCTCCATGCACGGGCAGGAGGGTGGATCGGTCGGGGATATCGACGATAAATTTGCGCATGGGGCAATGGACAACTTTGGCGCCTTCATCCTCGGTCGCAACATGTTCGGTCCCGTGCGCGGCCCATGGCCGGACGACAGCATGGAAGGGCTGGTGGGGTGACAATCCGCCATACCATGCGCCAACCTTCGTGCTGACGCACTATGAGCGTGCGCCTTTAGTGATGGAAGGTGGAACCACCTTCTACTTTGTTACCGGCGGAATCGAAGAGGCGCTGGCACTCGCGAAGAGAGCCGCAGGCAGTAAAGACGTCAAGATCGGAGGCGGCCCATCCACGGTGCGGCAGTATCTGAAAGCTGGACTGATCGACTCCCTTCACATCGCGTCGGTGCCTGTTCTCCTCGGTCAAGGTGAACCGCTGTTTAACGGTCTGGACCTGAATGCGCTTGGATTTTCCGTAACCGACCGCAAGGCTTCGGAACACGCGACCCATCTCGTGCTTGAGAGAGTTTAAGGACGAGTCGGCCCCAACCATGAACAACCCTACAAAGGAACGAAATAGCCGAGCACTAAAAAGAGGACGGAAGCGAAAATCGGGATCGCAATCAGGATGCACGCGACTATGAGGATGATCCTTTTCCGATAGCTCTTGTCCTCATCCATGCGGATCACGCTCTCAGGCAGCGTTGGCACTATGCAAGGCCTCGACGACAAAATGCCTTGACACCCCGGACCTGCTCATAGAAAGTCGGCTTCTCGTTAGTAGTGCGGTCGCGCGAGTGGCATCTGGCGTTGACGAATTTCCATGACACTCTTGACGCGGGCATCCTCGGTTACTTCACCCCTGGGCCGACAGGCTTCTCCTCTGCGCGCTCGATCGCCTGCACCTTGCTGTGGCGGACGCTGTAGGTGAAGTAGACGACCAAGCCGATGAGAAGCCAGCCGAAGACGACCTCCTTGGTGAGCCGGGGCAGGGTGAAGACGAGGTAGAGCGAGGTAACGATTCCGAGGATCGGCACAAGGGGAACGAAGGGCGTGCGGAATGGCCGCTCCATCTCCGGAGCGCGGCGGCGGAGGATCCAGACGCCGGCGCAGACGATGGCGAAAGCGAGCAGCGTGCCCATGTTGGTGAGCTCGCTGAGGCGGCCTACCGGAAGCAGCGCGGGCAGGATGGCGGCGACAAATCCGACCGCGATATTCGAGAGCCACGGGGTGCGGAATTTCGGGTGGACGTCGCTGGCCCACTTCCACAGAAGACCGTCGCGGGACATGGAGAAGAAGACGCGCGACTGACCAAGGAGCATGACCAGCATGGTGGTGCCGAGTCCGCAGACGGCGCCGAATTTGACCAGCAAGGTGCCCCAGCGATGGCCGGTGACGTCAATGCCGGTGGCGATAGGCGAGCCGACATTGAGCATCTTGTAGTTGACGAGGCCAGTGAGGATGAGGGCAACGACGATGTAGAGGATGGTGCAGATGATGAGAGAGCCGATGATGCCGATGGGCATGTCGCGGCGCGGATTCTTGGCCTCCTGCGCGGCGGTGGAGACCGCGTCGAAGCCGATGTAGGCGAAGAAGATGGAGGCCGCTCCGGCCATGATGCCCGGCACGCCGTAATGGCTGCCCCCTGTAGATGGCGGGATGAAGGGATGCCAATTGGCCTGCGTCAGCTGAGGATGATGCATGAGGAAGTAAGCGCCGACGACGATGAAAACGCCGACGACCGCGAGCTTGATGAAGACGATGGCGGAGTTGACGTTGGCCGATTCTTCGATGCCGATGACCAGGACAGCGGTGACGACGGCGATGGCGGCGAAGGCGACGAGGTTGGCCACAGCGGTGGCGTGCGGCAGCGAGGCGAGGTGAATGCTGACGTTGTCCGGCAGCGACATGAACGGCACCCAGTGGCCGTTGTACTGGTAGAGCTGGGTGCCGGGGGTGGCAATGATCTGCGGCGGGAGATGAATCCCGAGGTCGTCGAGCAGACTGACGAAATAGCCGCTCCATCCGGACGCGACCGTGGAGGCGCCGAAGGCGTATTCGAGAACGAGGTCCCAGCCGATGATCCAGGCGACGAATTCGCCCAAGGTTGCGTAGCCGTAGGTGTAGGCCGAGCCACAAATGGGAATCATCGAAGCGAATTCGGAATAGCAGAGCGCGGCGAAGGTGCAGGTAATGCCGGCGACGATGAAGCTAAGGGCTACGGCGGGCCCGGCATAGTTCGCGGCGGCAGGGCCGACGAGCACGAAGATGCCGGTGCCGATGATGGCCCCGATGCCAAGGGTGATGAGATTGACCGGGCCCAGAGAGCGCTTGAGGGTGCGTTCGCCTTCTTCACATGCTTCGGCGCCGAGGGCTTTAAGAGACTTGGTTGCGAACAGTTTAGCCATGAAAGCGGTGATCCTTCGCTGAACGAAATCTGTGGACCGGCATTCGCCGGGCGCCACACGGCCCGCGCACCACGATGACGAATGCCTGGCCAGGTACCTTGCGGCCTGTAGCGTACCAGTTCGACGTGGATACATGCGACCATGAAGTATAGGTTGCGCCGCGGCCGATGAACCCGCTCTGCACACCGGGGGCATCCAACCTAGCTGATCGCGAATGACACCACGAGACACGAGCCTCGACGATACCGGACTGCACCAACTGCCCCCGCTGGAAGAGCCTGTACCCGCCGCCGCGCCGCAGGGCTCGCAGCTTTCCGCTACCGAAACCGTTACCACCCGCGATCAGCCCGGCGGCATCTCGCATGCCTGGCGCGCCCTGCGTGCGCCCAACTTCCGGCTCTTCTTCAGCGGTCAGAGCATCTCGCTGATCGGCACCTGGATGACGCGCATCGCGACGAGCTGGCTGGTGTACCGCCTCACCGGCTCCGCCTGGCTGCTCGGCATCGTCAGCTTCATGGGCCAGATCCCCACGTTTCTTCTAGCCCCATTTGCCGGCGTCTGGGTCGACCGCTTGAACAAGCGCAAGGTGCTGGTCTGGACCCAGGCTCTTGCCGCCGTGCAGTCGCTCGCGCTGGCCGCCCTCACGCTCACGCATCGCATCACCATCGCCGACATCCTGGCGCTCAGCGCATTCCAGGGGCTTATCAATGCCTTCGATATGCCGGGACGCCAGTCGTTCATGGTCGAGATGGTGGAGGACAAACGCGACCTCAGCAACGCTATCGCCCTCAACTCATCCATCGTCAACCTTGCGCGCCTGATCGGCCCGTCACTGGCCGGCATGGTCATTGCGCTCTATGGCGAAGGCTGGTGCTTCCTCGTCGATGGCATCAGCTACTTCGCTGTCATCGCATCGCTGCTTGCAATGAAGCTGCGCCCGCTGCAGGTGCCGCCGCGCCAGGACACCATCTTTCAGCAGCTTCAGGAGGGCTGGCAGTATGTCAGCGGCTTCCTGCCCATCCGCAATCTGCTGCTGCTCTTCGCGGTCATCAGCCTCATGGGCATGCCCTACACGGTGCTTATGCCGGTCTTCGCGTCAGAGGTGCTGCATGGCGGCCCGCATACGCTCGGCTTTCTCATGGCCGCCGCGGGAGTGGGTGCGCTTGTCGGCGCCGTGCTGCTCGCGCTGCGCAAGTCGGTCAAAGGGCTGCTCAGGATGGTCCCCTTGTCGGCGGCTCTTTTCGGCGGAGGGCTCATCGCCTTTGGGCTCTCGCATGTCCTGTGGCTCTCGCTCGCGCTCATGCTGGTAGTGGGCTTCGGGATGATGCAGGGGATGGCCGCGAGCAATACGATCATTCAGACGCTTGCCCCCGCCGACAAGCGCGGCCGCGTGATGAGCTACTACACCATGGCATTTGTCGGCATGGCGCCCTTCGGCAGCCTGCTTGCCGGCGGACTGGCACACGCCATCAGCGCTTCCTGGACGGTCGTGATTACAGGAGCCTGCTGCATCCTTGGCGCGGCGTGGTTCTGGCGTCAGATGAAGGACATCCGCGACGCCATTCGCCCGGTCTATCGCGAGCTCGGGATTATCCGGCCCGCGCCCGAGACGAACTGAGGTTCCGCTAGTCATACCGGCCAGGGCCAGGCGAATTATGTCGTCGTCACTGTGGCGGATTGCTGGGCGCGTTTGGGGTGCTCGATCCGCCCGGACCCGAGCCGAAGTTCCCGAATCCAGACCCTGAGCTGCCGCCGGAGCTGCCGAAGCCAGAGCCCGAGCTGCCGCTGGAACCGGAGTTGCTAAACCCGAAGCCGCTGCTCGAACCACTTGATCCGTTCGAGCCGTTGATGCCCATCCCCGCCGCATTGCCATTGGCGCCGGCGCCGTTTACATTCCCGCCATTCGCGATGCCGCCGCTATTCATCAGCAGCTCTTCCTGCGGGTCGTAAACAAACTCCCAGTCCGAGTATTTCTTCTGCTTGTGATACTGGATCAGCGAATCCTTCTTCACCGGGATCCCGACACCCACAATCGGTCCGCCGCCGAAGGTCGAGCCACCGCTGGTGCTGCTGGCGCCCGGCCCGTTGGTGCCTGTCGGTGTGCCGCCCACGCCGCCGGTACTGGGAGTTGTGGAGCTGTTGAATCCGAAGCCCGATGATCCAGTGTTGGGCGGGGTGCTCGTGTTGTTCGAGCCGCTGTTCGAGAAGCCGAATGAGGAACTGCCGCCACTCGTTGACCGCCGGAAGTGCCCGGGGTGCCGTTCGCCGAGCCGTTTGTGCCCGAGGCATCCGAATTGGCGTAAAGGCCGGGCGTTCCCCCCGAGCCGGTGCCCAGCCCCGGACCGGTCGAAGCGCTGCTCATGCCGGCCTGCAGCGGCTGCCCGAAGAAGCCCATCGGAGGCACCTTCGCCTCGCCCATGTGGATCAGCCGCCAGTCATCCTTGCCCGTGATCGGGTCCTTGTAGCGCTTGCGCAGGAAGCGTATCTGGTTGGTGTTCTCAAGCTGCTTGATGTCTGACGGATAGGCGCCGAATTTCTTGTAGTAAAGCTGGATGGCGCGTTTGTACTGCAACCCGCGTTCGACCGCCTCCTGCTCCTTGTCGCGCTGTATCTGCTTCGCCACGCGCGGCGCGGCTATGGAAAGCGCCAGCAACATCAGGAAGATCATGACCAGCACCGTCAGCAGCAGATAGCCATCCTCCGCGTTTGCCGGCTTCGGTCTGGAGTTCCGTAACAGCATGAGTCACTAATTCTGCGAGAGCGGCAGGCTCTGCGTGTTGTGATACGGGATGTCCTCAATCTCCACGGAAAAGGGCCGGATTGAGACCACGCGATACCGCCGGTCCACGATGTCACCCTCGCGTGCCAGGAAGATATCGTCGCCGTGCAACAGAAAGATCTGCCGATTGCCGCCGTTGATGGAGGAGTAGCCGTAGAACTTCAGATCGATCGTCGGCGGCGGCGGAGGTCCGGGCGGCGGTGGCGGAGGCTCATTCCGGAACGGCTTCGGCTTTTCAATCTTGACCTGCTCCGGCGCGGCTGAATCGGGAGAGAAGATGTTCCGGCCGTTCCCCTTGTACGTCGTGTCCTCCGCCTGCGCCATCAGCTCCGGGTGCAGGGTTGGATCGAGCGCCGACGAGCTCGGCAACTGGACCGCTTCATGCGGATACGGCGTTGCTGTCGAAGCGCCGGTGCTCGCCACATCCGCCGACGGTGCGGCTGGCTGTGTCACGACGGTCGGAGGCGGAGCGACAGGCGCAGGCGACGATGTGCCGAAGAACTTCGGCAGCTGGATGACCGCGAGAATCACCAGCAACGCGCCGAGCCCGATCGCTGCATACAGCTTCGGTTTGCTTTCCGCGCCAACAGGAAGGGCCATCGCTATTGCCCTCCATTCGGGCCGGATGCGTTTTCATCGCCGGTCGTCATCGGCTGCAGATGCTCCAGGTCGCTGCCGCGTAGATATGTGGTCACCTTCAGCCGCAGGTTCACCAGGCCGCCCTGTTGCCCGGTGAGCGTCAGTCCATCGATCACGAAAAACATCTTGTCCCGTTCCACGCTATTGATGAAACGCATCACGGAGCTGTAGTCGCCGCTCACGCTGGCATCCATGCGCACTTCGGTGACGTCGTGCAGCGCCGGCGCAAAGGCCGTCTGCACGCGGCTCAGATGCACATTGGCCTTCTGCGCCAGCGTCGCCCAGCTCCGCCAGGATGGCCGAGTCTGCCCCCGGTACTCGCGCGTCGTAGAAGCGCTCCGCGCCCTTGGTCGAGTCGGCAACACGTTGCGGAAGATTCTGCAGCGGGCGCGCCTGCAGTTGGGCTGTCCGCAGCTCGACCTGTTTCTGTGCCAATTCTTCCGGACGATCCATACGCAGCGTGTGCCAGGTCAGCAGCAATTGCACCACCAGCACAAGGTTGGCGACAGCCAGCACCGCGACGGCGGCGATGTGCACATTGAGCAGATTGAAGGTACCAGAGCGTGTCAGTTTCATGGCGTGCTCCGCCCCGGCACCGGCTTGTGCGCGCGCGCTAACTGACGCGTCGGCTTTGGTCGTGCGGCAGCGCTTTGCAGCGCGCCAGTCTTTGCTGTTTCCTTCGTCTCGCGCGGTTCCAGCGGATTGTATTCGGCCAGCACATCGAAGTTCACGCCGTTGTTGATGGATGCGGGCTCGAAATTCGCGACCGGACGCCCGTTCTGGTTCTGGGCCTGCGACGTTTCTCCAACAATGCGCGGCGTTCGGAAACGACGCGAGTGCTCCAGGTTCCGCACCAGAGAAACCGCCTTATCGCGCGGACCTGCGACCCGCATGTGAATGGTCACACTTCCATCCTTGGCCGGCACCGGATCGATATTCAGCACCTGCACGCCGGCGGGCAGCACCTGCTCCAGATCCATCATCACCGCCGTCCAGGAGAACGATTTGTGCAGGAAGAGATTGTTCAGGAAACGCGCCTGGGCCAGCACCGCGGCGTTCTGCGGCTGGCGCATGGAGTTCTCGGCCTGCTCCCGCTCACTGCGAGTTCGCGTAATGGCAGTTTCGATGGTGGTGGCGCGCGCATGCGCTGCATTTGCTTTCTGCTTCTGCGTGCCCAGCACCCACCAGAGGAACGCGCCTGTCACCAGCAGGAGCAGCGCGACAACGCGCAGCCGCTGGTACAGCGGCCGAAGCTCGACGTAGGGGTGAGTCGCGAGATTGAGTGTAATCCGCATAGTTAGCTTGCGAGCGCTCCTACCACGGGAGCCAGCATACCGGTAGTTGCGCTCGGCGTTCCTGCGCCATAGCTTTCGCGCGAGGGGATCAGATCGCGCACCCGCACGCCCGGCAGCGCCAGCAACCGGTCCAGTTCGCCCGCGCCGCCCGGCCCCACCGAATAGATGGTATGCGCCGTCGACGCGAGCGTGTCCTCGTAATATGCCATCGCTACGGAGACACTCTGCTGCAGCTCCGCTACCGCCAGCGTTTCGCTGGCCTCTCCGTTCGTTCCGTTCAGCCGCTGCTCTCGCCCAGTTCAATCGTGCGGAACAAGAGCAGTTGCGATCCGCGCGCAATCGCTGTGGTCACGCAGTTCGCATTGCGGTTGACCACGAGCGCTGGTTCTTCGCCCGTCACCGCCGCCAGCGCCGCCAGCGAGCTCGAAAGCACCGCCCCCGGCTCATATCCGGCCTCGTGCACCGCATCTTCATACTCCGCGCGCACCGCCGCCGGCATTACCGCCACCACCGTGCGCACCAGCGCCTCATCTCCATTCTTCGGCAGCACCTGCCAGGAGATCGCCGCATCGTCCACGTCGAAGTGCACCAGCTTCTTCAGCCGGAAGCGCAGGATCGGCAGCACGTCCGCGGTCTTGGCGGGCAGGGTATCGAAATCCAGCAGCAGCACCCGCACCGCGGCATCCGGCACAATCACGGTGACCTTTTTCGTCCGTTCGGCGATCGGTTCGAGCGCCTGGCCGATGGCTGTGGACACCGCGGCGCGGTCGGTCATCGCCGGAGCCTTCAGCCCCGGCACCAGCACGCCCATGCGAAGGGGGGCAAAGTGCGTCACCACGTCCTGCGCCTGGTCCACTTCAGCCACCGGACCGGGCCGCGCCGCCAGCACACCGGCAGGCGTGATCTCGCACGCCAGCCGCGGCCGCAGCGCGTCGATGTCGGAAGGAAAGATTCGGCGGACAATGCTCATCGTGCTTTCGTTTACCGTCCCGTCTCGATGAATGTGACTTTGTTGATCTCGCCCAGCGTGGTCAGCCCGGCACGCACGCGATCCAGCGCCGACTCACGCAGAAACTTCATTCCCATGCCCTGGGCCGAGCGGCGAATCTCCGACGTAGGCCGCTTCTCCAGAATCAGCTCGCGGATCGTATCGTTCAAGTCGAGCAGTTCGTGGATCGCTGTTCGCCCGCGGAAGCCCGTGCCGCCGCACTCGATACACCCGGCGCCTTCACGGAAGGGGAAATCCCGCCATTCCGCCGGATCGAGCGCGCTCTCCTCCAGCATCTCTTCGCTGATGTGTACGGGGCGGCCGCAGAACTCGCAAATCGTGCGCACCAGGCGCTGCGCCAGGATGCAGTTCAGCGACGAGACAAAGTTGTACGCTTCCACGCCCATGTTCAGGAAGCGCCCCAGCACATCCAGCACATTGTTCGCGTGTACCGTCGTGAATACCAGGTGACCGGTCAGCGCGGAGTTGATCGCGATCTGCGCCGTCTCCTGATCGCGGATCTCGCCAACGAGGATCTTGTCCGGGTCATGACGCAGGATGGAGCGCAGCCCGCGCGCAAACGTCAGCCCCTTCTTCTCGTTCACCGGAATCTGCGTGATGCCGCGAATCTGGTACTCGACCGGGTCTTCGATGGTGATGATCTTGTCTTCGTCGCTCTTGATCTCGTTCAGCGCCGCGTAGAGCGTCGTCGTCTTGCCCGAGCCCGTGGGCCCGGTGACCAGCACCATGCCGTAGGGCTCGCGGATATAGCGGCGGAATCGCGTCAGGTCCTCCGGCGCAAAGCCGACGACGTCGAGCGTCAGCTTCTTGAACTTTTCGCTCATCGACTCCTTGTCCAGCACGCGGAGCACGGCGTTTTCGCCATGCACGGTGGGCATGATGGAGACGCGGAAGTCGATCAGCCGTCCCTTGTAGCGCACGCGGAAGCGTCCGTCCTGCGGCACACGCCGCTCCGCAATGTCCAGCTCGCTCATCACCTTGATGCGCGACAGAATCGTCGTGTGGTGCTCGCGCGCAATCGGCGCCATCGCGTGCTGCAGCACGCCGTCGATGCGGTACTTCACCAGCAGGGAATCGTCGTAGGTCTCGATGTGGATGTCCGACGCGCGGCGCTCGAGCGCGGTGAAGATGGTCGTGTCCACCAGCCGGATGATGGGCGAGATGTCCTCTTCCGAGGTCAGCTTCTCGATCGAGATGTTCTCGTCCTGATTCTCCTCCAACGAGATGACATCGAAGGTGAGCCCCTCGGATGCCTCATCGAGCACGCGCTGCGACTGCTCGGTCTTCTTCAGCAGGTCGGTGATCTGCGAGAGCGTTGCGACGCGCGTCACCACGCGCTGTCCCAGGAGCCCTGCGATCTCGTCCAGCACCATCAGCCGGCTCGGGTCGCTCACCGCGATCACCAGCCGGTCTTCCATTTGCTCCAGCGGAACGAAGTTGTAGCGGAACATCATGTCCACCGGCACGGAGCGGAAGAGCTCGTGCTGGATGCGGAAATTCTTCAGATCGACAAACTCGCAACGGTATCGCGCGGCGAGCGCCTGCGCGCGCGTCACTTCATCGGCCGGAATCGGCACGGGCATCACAACAACAGGACTCTCAGCCATACAAAGGAACTCCTTCTTTCGTTAGACGGCGGGGCTGGTTCGTCATCCTCTTCATCATCTGCCCCCCATCGAGCCCGCCTGCCCCAGCGAAAAGATCGGCAGGTAGAGCGCAATCATGATCGTGACAACAACGATGCCCATCACGATCAGAATGATCGGCTCAATCAGCGACAGCGCGGCGGTCAGCGCCGTCTGCACATCCTCTTCAAAGAACTCCGCTACGGAGTTCAGCATCTGCGGCAGCGCGCCGGTCGACTCGCCTACCTCGATCATCGACGTTGCCAGCTCCGGAAACACCTTGGTCTGCGTCAGGCTCTGCGAGAGCGGCTTGCCTTCGCGCACGCTGATCACCGAGGTGCGCACCGCCTTGCCGATAATGCGGCTGGCAATCGACCGCGCCGCCGTCTCCAGCGACGGCACCGGCGGCATGCCGCCTTCGAGCAGCGTCGAAAGCGTCCGCGAGAACTGCGCCACCTGGTACTTCACCCAGATGGTCCCGAAGACCGGCATCTTCAGCCGTATCCGGTCAATCCGGTCTCCGCCCTTCTCCGTCCGGCCCCACCGCCATAAACCATACGCAAGCAATGCGATTACCGGAATCGCATACAAGATGTACGCCTGGAAGTTCCTGCCCAGCGCCAGCAAAAACATCGTCAGCGGCGGCAAATGGCCGCCAATCTGGTCGTACAGTTGCCCGAAGCGCGGCACCACAAACGTGATCAGGAAGGTGAACATCGAGAGCACCATAATCACCAGCAGCGCCGGGTAAAACATCGAAGCCTGCAGCTTCTTGCGAAAGGTCAGCGAAATCCGCTGAAAGTTCAGATACCGCGCCAGCACATCTTCCAGATGACCGCTGCGCTCGCCGGCCAGGAGCGTCGTGGTGTAGATCGCCGGGAAGCCGCCTTGCGCCTCGAACGCCTCCGATGGCGACTGGCCGGTCCGGATGCGCTGCGTCACGCCTTCCAATTGCGAGCGGAACGCCAGGTTCTTCTGGCTCTTCGAGAGCATCTCCAGCGCCGGCAGGATCGGCACACCCGCGCGGATCAGCGTCAGAAACTGCTGGTTGAAGATCAGGAACCCTTCCAGCTTGATCTTCTTCTGCCGGTTGCGCAGCCCACGCGCCTTCACCGAATAGACGTAGTACCCCGCCTGCGTGAAGCGGGCACGCAACTCTTCGGCGCTTGCCGCCGTCTGGACCTGCTCCTGCAGGCGGCCGCGCTCATCGGCCAGTCGAATCACAAACTCTGCCATGCGCGTGCCCTGCGGCTACTTTCCTTTCAGACCTGTCAGCTTCGCAATATGACCCTGCGGACCTACAACCCAGGGAAGGCTGATGGCGTTGTAGCCATCGTTGCCTACATCAGACCAGCTCTGCCCGTCATCATACGAGACGTCCGTTCCATTCGGCCCGACGGCGATCCAGGCGTTGTCCGCCGCATCCCATGCCACGCTCGACCGGTATCCGTGCGGCATCTTCGTCGCCGCCGACCATTTTCCCGTCTTCGGGTCGCGCCGTGCCGCCGTGCCCTCACTCTTATCCGGAGCGGAGTAGTCGCCGCCCACCGCTACGGCATGCCAGTCGCCGGCCTGATCTTTGTGCAAGCCAAGCGCGAAGATTCCCTGCGATTCGCTCGCCCCGGCCATCGGCACTTCGTCTTTTGAAAAGGTCCAGAACCGGGAAAGACACCGCTCCGGATCCCTATGCGCCATCGTCATTCCGCAGTCCAGTCCCCCCGAATAGACGTAGGGATGCTGCCCGCCGCTCATGCCGCTGGTGGCAAACCACGGCACCGCCACATTGCCCAGCACTGGATCGGTCAAGACCATCGACTGGTTGCTCGCCGCGAAGGCGCCGAGTTTTTGCCCGTTCAGGGCCAAGTCTTTGCTGGTCACAGACTTCCAGTGCGCGCCGCCATCTTCGGTCCGCAGCAGGGTGAAATGCTCATTCACCGGATCGCCCAGCAGATAGCCGTTGTTCCGGTCCGAGAAGACCAGCCCATCCCAGAAGCCCGTCGCGTCCTCGTTGGTCGCCAGAGCAGTCCAGTGGGAGCAGCCGTCGGTCGTCTTGTAGAGCCGGCTCTCCGCGCCCGGTCCGGACGACATCACGATCGCCTTCTGCGCGTCCCAGGCCCAGATGCTCCGGAAATCCAGCTTCTCCGCGCCGTCAGGCATCGCGCACCGCTGCCAGACGTAGCCGGAATCCTCGGTCCGCAGCACCGTGCCGCGAGCGCCGCTCGCCCATGCGACCCCGTTTCCGGCCGCATGAATCCCGCGTAACGGCTGATCGGTGCCGCTATGCTCCGCGTCCCACGGATTCCAGACGGTACTGGGCGGCGCGGCCGAAGAGTGTACCGGCACCACCTGCGCCCGGCCAGAGAAGGGAAGCGCCGCCATCAGGCTGAAAGCTGCAACGATAAAACGCATACCTGTTAAGGATAAACGGGATGCGGCGTGGCTCCGGTCCACCACTTAGACTTTCACCTGACGGAGCTTCGCCTATGCGAGCGCCTATACTGGCCCGCATGTGGGGATTCGGCCCTTTCTGTGCTCTGGCTCTTTCCACACTCGCTCTCCCTGCTTGCGCATTTCAGGGGCAATCCCAGAACCCATACAGCCTCTCCACGCAAACCAATCTTGTCACCGTGCCCACACAGGTCACGAACGCTCAGGGCGACTTCGTTTACGGGTTGCAAGGCAGCCAGTTTGTCGTCACGAACAACGGCGTACCTCAATCCGTGCATCTCGAGCAGATCCCGGAGCAGACCGGACTGTCGCTTGTTGTCGTTGTCCAGTGCAGCGGCTCCATTGCGCTTGAATCCGCGAAGCTTGCCGGCCTTACTACGATGGTCGAGGACATCACCGGGGCCGCCCCGCACGAAGTCGCCGTTCTCAGTTATGGCAAAGAACCATCCTTGTTGTCCGGCTTCACTGCCAATCCGGAAAAAATCACCGCAGCCATCTCCTGCGATCAAGCCCTGCGAAGGGGGTGTTGCGACCCTCGATGCTGTGGAGCGCGCTATTGACCTGATGGATGAGCGCGAGAATCATTACCGCCGAGTCATCCTGCTCATCAGCGAAACGCGCGACCATGGCAGCCACGCAACCGCCCAGGAGGTCATCGAAGAACTGGGACGCACCAACACCGTCGTCAACTCCGTTGCTTACTCGCCCGCGCGCGATCAGTTTCTCGACGATCTCAAGCACAACGACTTTGGAAGCACCGGCATGGCGGACATCACTCCGCTCCTCTTTATGGCGGTCAACGCCATGCGTGACAACACAGCCTCCGAGCTTGCCACGCTCTCCGGCGGCGAATACCAGAACTTCACCACGCGAAAGGGCTTCGACCGCGCCCTCGGCCACCTGGCAAACCAAGTTCACAATTTCTATTTGCTAAGCTTCCAGCCCCGAGGCACACTTGCCGCCGGCTATCACACGCTTCAGGTTACTGTCCCGAGCCATCCTGGCTACTCCGTGAGAAGCCGGACAAGCTATTGGTCAGAACCAACGCCGCCCTCCGCCCAGCTCCATTGAGGCCGCGAAGCAATCACTAACTCGGCGCTGCCGGTGCTCTGGAAGAAAAGATCGCCAGTGCCAGAAAAGCAGCAATTACGATCTCAACCACTACCGGCGGCCAGAAGAAATATATGTACGAATCCGCCGCCATGAAGAGAAACGCCACCAGCAGCGTCCAGTAGATGGGCGTGAGCCGGTACGAATCCTTCCTGGCCAGCAAGCTTAGTTGCCAGAGCACGACCGCCAGCGCCGCCAGGAAGATCGTCAGGCCAAGTCCCATGCCTCTGTAGAACTCCCAGAAGCTGCGGATCGCTCCCATCAGCGGAAACTGGTTCACCTTCATGGCCGTTACCGCCGCCTGCTGCGGTCCCGGCTGCGGTTTGCCGAAGACGCCGCCGATTGTGTGCAGTACCGCGTGCAGCAGGGTCAGCACAGATGCAATCCGCAGGTAAATGACAGGTTTCATGGCGCTCTCCTCCGAGGAACCTTCGAGCAGAACTCTACATAAACGAAGCAAGGCCGGCTTCCAGCCGCAGAGCACACCTGCCGCGGGCTACCACACGCTTCACGTCGCCCGCGCTTTTTCCGGATCCCGGAACTGGCACTGAAAAAGAGCTAAATCGGCTATCTGCTGCTACGCGCCATCAGGTTGGACGATTGAGTTTTGAACTCGGTAATGCAGCAAGATTTTAGTCTGGATCGACGAGGTTCTGATCTGGCCTAGAGCAGCCATCGAAGACCACCGCCGGATGTCCCTAGCTCTAGTGGTGATGACCATGGGAATGGCCGCCGCCACCTCCATGACCACCAAAATGACCGCCGGAGTGGCCTCCGAACAAGCCGTGTCCGCCGCCGAAGTTTGCCTTGTGCGAACCTCCGCCGAAGTTCTTCGAAGAATGTCCACCGCCAAACAGGTGAAAGCCACCTGACCGGTTTGCCTTGCCGGGATATCCGCCGGCAAAGGCAGTTCGCTGCCCGGACCAGCGATAGCCTTGTGCCGGACTGTGATAGATGGGCTGCCTGAATCCTGATCGAGCGTACGAAGTTTCCGGCCGCCGGTAAATTGAGTCAGGCCTGCCGTAGACACTTCCAGCCCTCACGCCGTGGAACTCTGCGGTTTGCCGATAGCTACCGGGTCCAAAGCTACTTCGCGGCCGGCTATACAACAGCGGCCTGTTAGCTGGCGGTCCGAAACCGTTGCGCGTGCCCAGAGGCCTCCCCGGATGCATGTATCCGGCGGTCTGGTAGCCTCGGAACGCGCGCGGGCCGCCGTGCGGCAAGCCCCAATCCGCTACGGTGGCGCTGTGGGAGTAGTAGTGGTTGTTCTGGAAGAGTACTGACTGGGTCAGCCAGCTGAGCCCCCAACTCAACCATCCCCAGGGCGTGTGGTTGAAGACCGTCATCAACGTACCGAGGCCATAACTTACCGGCGACGAGCCTAAGAATTGACCTAGCGCGCCAAAAAGCGAAAATCCCGGGTAGGGCGACATGGACCGGCCATATACATTCCACGGATCGTACGATGGCACCTGCACCAAATCCGGATTTGGCGACGCGAGCTCGATGTTGCCCTGGTCGTAGTTCACCGCTTCCTGCGGAGTGCTCTGAAGGTTCCCCGCTGCCTGAGCGCGCTGCCGCAGCGCCTGCACCGCACCCAGCACGTCTTGCGGCTGATTGTAGTAGGCATTCCCCAGGTCGCCCGTCCACGGAAGGTTCCGCGCCATTTGCGCCAGCACCTGGGGAAAGGCCGTGAGCGCCTTCAGACTCGGATCCCAATTTTTCTCATCGGCTCCGGCTGCAATCTCTTCAGCAGGCGCATTGCCGTGGGCTCGACACCATTGATCCACATACCTCACTTGATCGGGGTAAGTAGATGCCGTCAAAACTTGCGCCAAAAGCACGTCGGGGTAGAGGGCGATGGGCGCAACCAACTGCTCCAGTTGTTCCGCCCCGAGCGGCTGTCCACCTGTCTGCTGGTATCCCTGATCAGGAGAAGAATACGGCTGCGACTGGTAGGCCTGCTGCGGATAAGGCTGGGGCTGACGATAACCCTGCTGGCCATAACCTGGCTCTGGCGCGTACGTTCCGTAGGAGTCGCTATGTGACCAGCCTTGTCCGAATGATGGCGCTTGCTGCGCCACCAGTTCTCCTTGACTGAGTGGGAGCAGGAACAGCGCAAGGCCCATCAGCAGTCTTCGGCGTTGCCTTACGTCTTCGGAAATGGCATTCGAGCTTAACCGTACGCGAATGGCTCGACGAGAAGACCTTGCAATGCGCGATGCTTGCACGTACGGGATGATCATGTTCCCTCTCATCCAGGAGTGACTGGCGTCGAACCCTTGCAGTTCTTCATCCTGCTCCAGCCCGGCGACGGTTGTCCAGTGCGGTTGGACTGGCCCGGTCAAGCTCATCCCGAAGCAGGTTGCGGATGGCCACCTGTATAACGAGGAGAGGATGTCAGTTGGCGCAGATCACTTGACTACTACCGGCTCAGCCACCATTTCCATCGCCGTCGTCGTCATCGGGCGCAACGAGGGCGAGCGTCTGCGCGCCTGCCTGGGCTCGGTGATTGCCATGAACTATCCGCGCGAGTTGCTCGATATCGTCTATGTCGACTCCGCCTCTACCGATGGCTCCATCGCTCTCGCCGAGAGCCTGGGCGTCCGCACCGTCGCTCTCGATGGCCCGACGACCGCGGCCCGCGCGCGCAATGCCGGCTGGACTCGAACCTCAGCCCCTTTCGTCCTCTTCCTCGACGGCGACACGCTTCTCGATCCGGAATTTCTACGGAGAGCCGTCGCCGAATTTCCAGGACCCGTCTATCGCCGGGGTCTGGGGCGAGCGCCGGGAGATGCGTACCGCCGACTCCATCTACAACGCGCTCTTCGATCTGGACTGGAATGCGCAGCCGGGCTTCAGTCCCTATTTCGGAGGCGACGCTCTCGTCCGCCGCGAGGCACTGGAGGAAGTAGGTGGTTACAACGAAAATCTGATCGCTGGCGAGGAGCCGGAGATGTGCCGCCGCATGCGCGAAGCGCGGTTACCGCATTCTTCATATCGCTGTGACCGATGACCCGCCACGATCTCGCCATGCACAGCTTCCGTCAGTACTGGCGGCGATCACTGCGCACTGGCCATGCCTACGCGGAGGTCTCCTCGATGTACGCCCACACCGAAGATCCGTTCTGGACTGCGGAGAGCCGGCGCAACGTGATGCGCGGCCTCTTCTGGCTGGCAGCACCCGCCGGCGCTGCGGCGTTCTCTATTGCGCGGCGCTCCTGGCTTCCTTTCGGCCTGTTTGCTGCGGCAGCAATCGCCGTTGGGACGCGCACCGCTGCTCGCGCTTCGCGAAAAACAGGCTCGCCGCGTCTGCTTGCCGCCTACGCCCTGCACTCGCACCTGCAGCAGATCCCGATCTTCCTCGGCCAGCTACACTTCTGGCGGCAGCGACGCGCAGGACGCCGCTCCGGCATCATGGAATACAGGACCCACTGAACAGGCCCGGGCTTTCGCATGTTTGAAAACTTCAGGCAGGACTGGCGCACCTACAACGGAGACCTAACCCGCCGCGGCCTCTGGGTCATGGCCGTCTACCGCTTCGGCCGCTGGCGTTATACCATCCGCTCCGGCATCATTCGCAAACCGTTCTCGCTGCTCTACAAGATACTCATGGTCTTCAGCGAGATCGTCACCCACGTTGAGCTGCCATGCGAAGCCCAGGTCGGCCGCGGGCTCATCATCGAGCACGCCTTCGACGTCGTCATCAGCGGCGATGCTGTTCTCGGCGACGATGTTGTGCTCCGCAACGGCGTCACCATCGGCCTGCGCCACCGCGCTTTCCGCGGCTCGCCGGTGATCGGCAATCGCGTCGACATTGGGGCTGGAGCAAAGATTCTTGGTCCGATCACTATCGGCGACGACGTCTCGATTGGCGCGAATGCCGTTGTCCTCACCGATGTCCCGGCGAACTCCATTGCCGTAGGCATTCCGGCCCGCATTCTTCCGCGCAGCGATCGTGCTGCAGCAGCTTTCGATCCCGTCGCGCCACCCGCAACCATCGACGGCTGACGGGCGCTACTGCCGAACTGTTACTGCGAACGCGATTCCGTGCCGGTCCAGGTACGAAGTCACCGCCGCGGCGCTTCCCACCGCATCCGCGAGGCCGACATATCCATCCGGCCGTATCAGATACGCGGCATTCCGCCACAGGCCGGTGCGCCGCATCTGTGCGCGCCAGGCAAAGACGTGCAGCGGCAGCCGGCGTGCCTCGCACATCTGCCGCAGCTCCTTGGTCGCTTCGCCATAGACATGCACCTGCCAATCCAGCGACTTGAGCGGCGCAAAATTATCCTCGCCCGCGCCGTTCGCGTTCCGAATCCATGGCAGCCGGTCGCCGCCCTGCACAGTCTCCGTCCAGCCAACGCTCAGGCTGCTGCCCTCGTAGTCGATCGACGTCTGCGAGACCCTGCGGAACATGACGCGCCGGACAGATTTCGACGAAAGCAGCAGCGGAATCAGCGAGCGGCGCAATGCGCAGCCGTATCAGCCGCGCCATGAACCCCGAGCTGGTCACGCTGGTGAAAGCCTGGTCCGTGGTCGATACCAGCGTCCGCGCAAATCCGATGCGCTCCTGCTCATAGCTCTCCAGCGTGGAAGCATTCGCCCGTCCGTCGAGCACAGCAGCCAGCTTCCATGCCAGATTCACCGCATCGCCGATGCCGGTGTTCATCCCCTGTCCGCCTACCGGGCTATGGATGTGCGCCGCGTCTCCCAGCAGAAATGCGCGTCCCTTGCGAAAGTGGTCCGCCACGCGATGATGCACGCGGTAGGTCGAGAACCAGTTCACCTTCTCCACATCGATCCGGATCCACTCGATGACGCGCTTGCTCACGTCGTCCCAGGTCAGCTTTTCGGCCTGGCTTGCAAGCTCCTCGCGGATGGTCCCGACCAGCCGCGCGCGCCCTTCGCCCTTCAGTGGAAACACCACCAGGAAATCCGTCCTGTCCAGCGCGACGTGCAACTCGCCGTTCATCGTTGCGCCGCTCGCTTCCACATCGGCGACGTAGAACATGTGCTCATACGTGCCACCCGGGAAGCCGATGCCGAGCGCCTCGCGTATGGTCGATCGCGCTCCGTCGCACCCGGCGATGTACGCCGCCGTCGATCGCTCTTCCGTGCCATCGGCGCGTCGCAGATGCGCCGTGACGCCATCCGCCGTCTCTTCAAATCGCACGAGCTCGGTCTGCCGCTCGACCTCTACGCCGACTTCGCGCAGCCGCTCGATCAGAAAGCGCTCGTGCTCATCCTGCGGATACACCAGCGCGTAAGGGAAGGGACTGATCCCGGCGCCCATCTCGCCAAAGACGGCATGCGCCACCCGCCTGCCGGCCACCCACATATTCGCCGCAATGGTCTTCCGTCCCGCTGCGACCACGGCATCGGCAAAGCCCAACTGCTTGTAGAACTCAAGTGTCCGCGCCTGCACCGCCAATGCGCGGGAGGTCGTTCCCGGCTCCGCAGTTTTGTCGATAATACGCAGCCGCACGCCGGCGCGCGCCAGCCACAGCGCGAGCACCAGCCCCGTCGGCCCGGCGCCGACGATGAGGACATCGGTGTCGTGGTTTGAGAGAGTATTCATCCACAAACTCCTCTCAAATCTATTCGATGACGGCGGAATAGCGCCCGAAATCAAGGCGACATATACGAATATTGTAATATTCGTATATGCCGGATTCATTGCGACGATTCAAAGCGGACATCTTCCAGGCCCTGGCCCACCCCACTCGGATCGCCATTCTGGAACTTCTCTCTCCGGGAGAACTCTCGGCCGGGGCGCTGATCGAAAAGCTCGGGATGGAGCAGGCCAATGTCTCGCAACACCTCGCAGTGTTGCGAGCGAAACAAATTGTTTCCAATCGCAAGGCCGGCAATCAGGTCTTTTACTCAGTTCGCGACCCGATCATCATCGAGGTTCTGAACCTGATGCGCACCTACTTCCACGCTCACCTTAAGGAAGCCCTGGGGATGCTGGATGAGATAGAGAAGCCGCAGGAGACTGCGCGTTGAACTCTACGCAACGGTGGCTTCCACGCTCGATTGAGTGCCTGCGCGGCCATACGTTCAGTCGATTTTCGCAGGATCTGATTGCCGGGCTGACAGTTGGGCTGGTGGCTTTGCCGCTGGCGATGGCCTTCGCCATCGCTTCCGGTGTAACGCCACAAGCTGGCTTGTACACAGCGGTGGTAGCCGGTTTCCTGATCTCTGCTTTGGGCGGTTCGCGCACCCAGATCGGCGGACCTACCGGTGCGTTTGTCGTGATCGTGGCAGGGATCGTCGTGAAGTTCGGCGTGAGCGGGCTGGCGCTGGTCGGAATGATGGCGGGCGTGCTGCTCCTCATCATGGGCTTTACCGGGCTGGGCGCGGCCGTTAAATTCATTCCACGGCCGGTTACGATTGGATTTACCAACGGCATCGCGCTGCTGATTGCCTCAACCCAGATCAAGGACTTCCTTGGGCTGAAAACACCGCCCGTCCCGAGCGAATTTCTGGCACGGATCAGGCTGCTGATTCGCTACGCCGGAACCACACGGTGGCAAACCGTAGCAGTGGCGGCGACGTCACTCGCCATCATTGTCTTTTGGCCGCGGGTAACGAGGCGGTTTCCGGGCTCGATTATCGCGCTCTTCCTGTCGACGGCTGCCGTCGCCGGCTTCCACCTGCCGGTCGAGACGATCGGCAGCAAGTTCGGCGGCATCCCACAGGGCTTTCCGCATTTTGCCTTACCCAACTTTCAGGCGGCACACATACTACCGCTGCTTCCGTCCGCGTTCACGGTGGCGCTGCTGGCGGCGGTGGAAAGCCTGCTTTCGGCGGTGGTAGCCGACGGCATGAGCGGAGATCACCACAATTCAAATGTAGAGCTGGTAGCGCAGGGCGTTGCCAATATTGCCTCTCCACTCTTTGGCGGCATTCCTGCGACGGGTGCGATTGCGCGCACGGCGACGAACATTCGCTCCGGCGCGCTGACGCCGGTGGCAGGCATGGTGCATGCACTCACGCTGCTTGCGATTCTCCTGGTGGCTGCGCCGCTCGCCCGCTTCGTGCCGTTGGCGACATTGGCAGCGGTCCTGTTCGTGGTGTCCTACAACATGGGAGAGTGGCGCGAGATCGGCACCATCCTGCGCATGTCAAAGACCGACATTACGGTGTGGTGTACCACCTTCGCGCTGACGGTATTCGCTGATCTGACAGTTGCCGTGGGAGTAGGAATGACGCTCGCGGCCCTCCTCTATATCTACCGCATCGCTGAGACGACCACCGTAGCCGCGGTGACGCCCGAGTATCTGGAAGATGGGCAAGCGCACATTCTGCAAGACAAAGATATCCCGTCGAACGTGACCATTCTCCGCATTCACGGGCCGTTTCTATTTGGAACGACCGACAAGCTGGCGGAAGCAACGAAAAACCTGTCTCAATTCGGGGACGTCGTGATCCTGCGCCTTCGCAATATGACAGCGCTCGATGCCACTGGCATGCACGCGCTGGAGAAGCTCTCGATCGTCTCAGAAAAGCGGGCAAGACGCTGCTGCTATGCGGCGCACGGGATCAGCCGTCGAAGCTTATCACCCGATCTGACTTTCGGAAGCATGTGGGAGATCAGAACGTCCTGCCGCATGTGCAGGCGGCGCTGGCTCGGGCGCGCGAAATACAAAGCGAGTTCACCGGAGTCGGCCGCGAGTTGGCTCTCGATCTAGAGCGCCAGCCACTCTAAAAAGAGGATCTTCCGTAAGTCGGACGTTCAGGAGACACATTTTGCAATCACTACTCAAACTATTGGCCTATGTCGCTAAATCTTTCGGGATATCGAGCCCCTCCGATAACGCGCGAGCGTCAACATCCCCGAAACAGAAAGATAGTTCGAGAATCCAGGGTCTCGATCCGGACCGATCTCCGGCTGACGACCGACGCTGAGTTGCTGTTCGTGTACCGCGTATTGGCGTCGTGACTCCGAAAGATTGCAGCTAACGGATCACAAGACTATATCGAGATCGCCACTGCACTCCGCGCCAGCCGAAGCACCATCGCCTCCGCCTCCGCTTCGTTTCCGCCGCTTTCCGCTAGCACGTCGAAGAATTCGAACGACGTGAGTGCCGCCAGCATCGCTGCCCGCTGCTCCACGTCCTCGCCGCCCAACCGCTCCACAATCCGGGTAGCCGCCGTCAGCCGCCGCCGGTTGCGTGCTTCGATCACCGCGCCAAACTCCGGATCGATGGCTCCGATCCCATGCACGCGCCGGAGCAGTACCCGGTTTCTCGCCCAGAAGCTGCAGAAGATCCCGACGAAGCGCACCAGTTGCGCATCGCCGGGCGGCAGCATCATCACCTCGCGCATCCGCTCCATACCGCTGTCGAGGGCAATCAGATCGAAGACCGCCTCCAGCACGCCCGTCTTCGTACCGAAGAGGTTGTGGATCGTCTGCCGCGTCACGCCGCTCTCCGCGGCGAGACCTGCCATGGTGAGTTGCCGGTAGCCGTTCGCCTCCAGTTGCGCGCGGGCGGCCCGCAGGATGGCGGCGCGGCTCTCGTCCATCTGCTCCAGCCGCTTCCCCAGCTCGTATGGCCGCTTTCCCGGCTCTGTCGGTCGCTTCGTCACAAATGCATCCTACGAGTACAGATTTAATTTGACAAGATGTAAATCTAAATTTAGATTGGATTCGTAAACAGGAGGGCCACATGAGCGGCAATCCAGTCACTGACAATCGGGCCCGTCAGAACTTCGCGTCAGAGCAGGGAAGAGCTGCCGGCCTTCAACGTCCGCTTTCCGTTGGCGCTCAAGATTGGCTTCTGGTTCTGCATCGTGATCGCGGTGGCCGTCGTCATCCGCCGGGTTGTCGCGCTCTCCACGCCGCCCAGCACAAGCGCACCGCCGCAGCTTGCCGGGCTCGATGCTTGGTTCGTATCACACGCCGCGCTCACCTATGTCCACATCCTCTGCGCGCTGGCTTTTGTTCTGCTGCTGCCGCTGCTTTTCTGGAGTCGCACGCGCAGCTCGCGTCACGCTGCAGCGCGCCATCTTCCCGATGGGCCTCATCGTTGGACTTACCGCCTATGGCATGAGCGCATACGCTGTCGGCGGATGGCTGGAGCGCGCCGCCGTCCTTTTCTTCAACACGCTCTTTCTGTTTGCGCTCTACCGCGCGTGGCAGTTCTCACGCAGCAGCGACCGCCTGCAGCAGCAGCGCTGGATGCTGCGCGCCATCGCCATCCTGCTCGGCATCGCGACGACACGTCCGGTGATGGGCGTCTTCTTCGCCACCTCGCGCCTTACCCACCTGACGCCGCAGCAGTTCTTCGGCATCGCCTTCTGGATCGGGTTTTCCATCAACACCCTGGTCATGGAGCTGTGGCTCCGCACCCAGGGTAGAACCGTGCTCGCCTGAACACGAGCGGTCGAGAGGAGGAATCACATGAACACGCAAACGCAAGCAGCGGTACATAGCCCTGCTACTCACAAAGGTCCGCACCCCGGCATGCTGGCTGTGCTCTATATGGTGCTCTTCTGCGCCGGCCTCTATCCTGTCACCTTGTTCTACAGGCTGCCCTACTGGCCCGGACCCTGGGAGCCGGCATCCACCATCGTGCCGTTCTTCCAGACGCAGGGCGCTCGCGTGGTCCTCTGTCTCTTCCTGCAGCTTGGCGCTATGGTGTGCCTTGGTCTCTTCACCGCCACGGTCGTCAGCCGCCTGCACTTCCTTGGGGCGCGCGCTGCCGGCGTCTACATTGCGCTGTTCGGTGGATTCTGGGTCGTCTTTGACGCAATGGCGGGCACGATGGCGACATGGGCGATGGTGCATCCGAGTGTCTCGCCGCATCAGGGCGTCGTGATCGCGCTCTACTATCTCGGTTACGGACTCGGCGGCCCCGGCTTCTCCATCCCGATGGGACTGCTGATCGCGGGCATCACCATCACGTCGGCCTTCATGAAGGTCCTGCCCAGATGGGTGATCGTCTTCGGACTCATCCTCGCGGTCGCAGGAGAGTTGAGCTGGTTCCACATCCTCTTTTATCCCAAACTTCTTTTCCTGATTCCGCTCACGCGTTTCCCCGGCTTTATCTGGCTTATCATCGTGGGCTTCCTCCTGCCGAAATCGAGGAGGCCGACGGCTTCGCTCGCAGCGTGACGTTATACTGGCGGCCCATGAAAGCTCTGTACGCCTTTGCTCTCTGTGCCGCCACCGCGTTCTCTCCTGCAACCCGGGCCAGCACAGTCCCCGCCGCGATCAGCAGATGGCGATTCCCAGTCACGGCAGCACGCTGCTGGGCATCTTCTATCTGGCCGCCGGAGAAGGGCCGCATCCCACCGCCATCATCTTTCATGGGTTTCCCGGGCTACGAGCAGAACCTCGACATCGCGCAGCACCTCCGCGCCCACGGCTGGAATGTGCTTGCCATGCATTATCGCGGCTCGTGGGGCGTCAAGGGCAGCTTCTCCTTCGAGCACTCCGCCGAAGATGCCGACACCGAGATTCAGTTTCTTCTCGATCCCGCGAACGCGCAGAAATACCGCATCGATACGCATCGCATCGTAGTTATCGGCCACAGCATGGGCGGATACATGGCTGCATCGGCCATCGCGCACAATCCGCAGGTCGGCGCCGCCGTCCTGATCTCCGCGTGGAACATCGGGGGCGGCTTTGAAAATCGCCATCAGCCGGACAGCAAGGCCTCCACGGTGGCAGAGGAAGCCAAAGAATTAACGAAGGACAACAACCTGGCGCCGCTGGCCGGAACCAGCGCCCTTGCGCTTGCCCGCGAGATCCACGCTCATCAGCAGACGCTGAATTTTCTCAATCTTGCGTCGAAGATTGCGCCGCGTCCTGTCTTCGTCATCACTGCGAGCGAAGGTCTCGCTCCTCAAGATCATGCATTGGCCGACGCGATCGAGAAGGCCGGCGATACCCGCGTCACCGAGCGCCATTGGGATACCGATCATAGCTACTCCGGCCAGCGCTCCGAGCTGGCGCAGGCCATTCTGCAGTGGATCGATAACCTGCCGCGCTAGAGGAAAGGGCCATTTTCTCCATTTCTCTGTTAACCGCTGAGCTGGTTTTTGCGTTGTAGGGGTAAACGCGGCAACACCGCAAAGAGGCAGGAAAATGGACCGCACACTCGTCCCACTATTCGTTAGCACGCTGCTCGGCTTCATCGCCTGGATCATATTCACGTCCATCCGCCGGTTCCTCATGGCCACGCCTGCAGGCCACCCTTCAGGCCAAGCTGCTGGATCGCATCAATTCACCAGAAACGCTGCTTACCTACGTATCCACCGACGCAGGCCGCGAATTTGTGGAAGCTCTGCGCCTGGAGCGCGAGCGGGAACCGCGCACGGCTCCCTTCCGTAGCATTCTCATGGGCGTGCAGGCATCCATCGTGCTGATTGTGTTTGGCGGAGCGCTGCTTCTGCTCCATGCCATGCACACGCTGCCGGACGACAGTGCTGTCGTCATGGGTACCCTTCCTGTTGCCATTGGAATCGGGCTGGGTATCGCGGCAGCCGCAACCTACGTGCTTTCGCGGAATTTCGGTCTGCTGGACAGCCGCCAGTCCTAGAGAACAATGGAAGCCATCCTGTTCTTCTCCGATGCAAGCGGGCGCAACCTGACGGCGGCGACGATTCCGGACACAACTGTGCGGACCGCGCATCCGGCTCAGGACAGCCTCGCAATGGACGAGGCGCAATTCCAGGCGCTTTACGATGCGACCGCTCGCCCCATCCATGCCTACCTGGTCGCTCTCGCCGGAAGCCGGGACACAGCCGACGACGTTCTGCAGGAGACATACTTCCGCTTTCTCCAGCGCCATCCGGCAGGGATGCCGCGCGAAGAAGTGCGGCCCTATTTGTTTCGCATCGCAACCAATCTGCTGCGCGATCGGTGGCGCACGCGGCGCGAAGAGCAGTGGCCGGAGAACTTCGAGCAGACTCACTGCTCAGACCTCAACTCGCAACTGGATGTGCGGAAGATCATGCAGGCGCTGAAGCCGCGCGAAAGGGAACTGCTGTGGCTTGCCTACGTGGAGGGTATGTCTCACGCAGAGATCGCGATCGCCACCGGCCTTACCGCTCTCAGCATCCGCCCGCTTCTCTTTCGAGCGCGCAAAAAGGCCGCAACCCTGCTGCGGCCGGAAGGGAAGGACGCATGACCGGGAGAACATGCGAGCGCGAATCCTCCGTAGCAGCCGCGGCCCGCTCCGGCCAATGGCCTGCCGATCTTGAAGATCACCTCGCCGCCTGCGCTGTCTGCACGGAAACGAAGCGTGTCGCTGAGCTCTTCCTGCAGCACGCGTCGGTTATATCCACGCAGATTCAGCCATCCGCGGCCAGCGTTGTCTGGCAACGGATGCAGGCACGGCGTCGGCAGCTCGCGCTGAAGCGGGCCACCCAATGCGTGACCCTGATGAGCCTTCTCGCGGGGATGTATGCAGCGGTTCTCGCTGGATGGTATCTGCCGCGGCTGTGGCATCCGCAACTCTCGACGGATCTCAGTCCGCTCTCCAGCGAGGTCGTGCTCGCCGGTGTTCTCACTGCGGTTGCTGCTGTGTTGATAGGGGCCTGCTGCATGGTCCTCCTGGGCAGGAGGACCGATTTTCGACTGCGCACTTGAGCGTGAGCGACCAAAGAAAGCGAATCCCGCAAGACGCGTCGTCGCTCCTCGCCTGTGCGGCAAGCGGCTAGACCGGAGGCGTCCCCTCCACCACCGGCACACCTGCCGGCGGCACAAAACGGAACGTCCCCGCGGCCATCACGGGATTCTCCTCCTCATCCGTAAAGGCAAAGCTGGTCCGCGAGCCGTCCAGCTCCTCCAGCGTCATCGCATGGATGGTGCCGTCCGCCGTCACCGTCACCTCCAGCGAACGCACGCGTTGCTCCATTCCCTTCGGCACACCGCGCAGCCGGAACTGCGCGTTGTCCGCGGGCGTCATCGTCAACCCGTCCAGCTCCTTGGTGAGCTGTGCATGCCCCAGCAAAAAGCGCAGCGGCGAGCGCAGATCGTCCAGCTTCTTCGCCGGAATCTGCTGCACCTGGGCATCCCCCGGCGTGTAGAACCAGCCGTACTTTCCATCCAGCACAAAGACCTTGCCCGGCGGCTCGGCATAGTTCCAACGCATGCGCCCGGGCTTCTCCAGCAGCAGCACGCCGTTCTCGCGCCGGTCCATGCCCATGCCTTCGTAGCTCTCGGTAAAGCGCACTCGCAGCCGGCGGAGCCCGTTGTAGTGATGGTCGACCGCCGCTGCCAGTTTCGCGGCGGAGGGCGCGGCCGTCTGCGTCCATGCGGGAACCGCAGCGAGGAGCAGCGCCAGAAAGAGAAAAGGCCAGCAGCGTGGCTGGCCTTTCGTGTATTTGCGAAAACTCACGAGATCGGGATCGTACAGTTGGTGCCTCCCGCGGGATCGGCCTTGATTTCGCCCGACATATCCATGCAGAAGCCGCGATGCCCCGTCTTGCCGACCGTTTGCGGCACCGCCGTCACCTCGTAGGACGTGAACATGTCCTGGTTGTTCGAGCCCTGCGTCTTGGTGCAGTTGGTGATGTTGAAGGTGTATCCGTCCTTCTGTCCTGTAGCGAGGGTGGCCTGAAGCATCTGCGCCGCCTGCGGGCTCGGCGGTCCGGAACTCCCGCTGCCTCCCAGCGCACTGATCGAGCAGGCGAACCCGTTAGCCGGGAAGTTCGTCTGGTACTGCACCTCCGCCGCCTGGATGGCGCGCAGCGACTCGAGCGCCGATGTCTCGTGCGCCTGGCTCATCATATTGAGCATGCTCGGGATCGCGATCAGCGAGATGATCAGGATGACAGCCATCACAATCATCAGTTCCATGAGCGTGAAACCCGCTTCGCGATGTCCGCGTGGACAGGATTCCTCTGACGATCGCTTCCACCAATTCTTCATGACGTAACTACCTCGATGTCGTGCAATACTGCCGACCGCAGAGTATCAAAATACCGGCGGCCCGGAAAATATGCCTGAGTGTGCCTCAGAATGACGCAAGTCATGTCGCTTTCGCTCACCAGAGGGAAACGCAGCTGAGAGATCTGTTTTCTTTGGGCGTTGCAACCGATTGCGCGCCCCACCATCCCGAAGAGATGTAGTGAAGCCAGCACACCCATGTCACCCCTGCGTCAGCGACCACAGAAGGCCAACTCAACCAAATGCGCCGCAGGCGCGTGTGCCCGGACGGCGAGTCCTTAGCAAACGAGGTCCTCGCGGCCCACCTTAATTCCATCCAGCCGCCCCAGCATGGTCACGGCAATCTTCTCCGGCACAAACAGCTCCTGCGCCAGCGCCGTCACCTGCTCAGCGGTGACATTTTCCACCTGCTGCATCACCTCGTCGATCCCGAAGAAGTGATCGAAGTACATCTCCTGCCGCGCCAGGTTGGACATGCGAGCGCCGGTGCTTTCCATGCTCAGGATGATGTTGCCCAGCAACTGGTCCTTCGCGCGGCGCAGCTCATCCTCCGGCATGGGCTCCTGCTTCAGGCGGCGGAACTCGTCGGTGACCAGTTGGATCACCTGCAGCGCCCGGTCAGAGGATGTGCCGGCGTAGACGCACATCATCCCAGTGTCCTTGTAGGGATTCAGGTCGCTATAAATCGAGTACGCCAAGCCGCGCTCCTCGCGAACGGTCTGGAAGAGCCGCGAGCTCATGCCGCCGCCCAGCACGGTGTTCAGCAGCAGCGCGCAGTAGCGCCGGTCGCTTGAGATGGGCAGCGACGGCACGCCCATACAGAGCTGCACCTGCTCCAACGCTTTCTTGTTGCGCAGCACGATCTTCGCGCTGGTGATCGGCGCCAGACTGGCATCCTGCGGGATGCCGGCCGGCATTGCCTCAAAGCGCCGCCGCACCTCATCCACAAACCGCTGATGGTCCAGGTTCCCGGCAGCGGTGAAAACGACATTGCCGCCGCGGAAGCGGTCGCCGTAGTAGCCGAAGAGCTTTGCCTGCTCCAGCCGGCCGACTGTCTCCTTTGTCCCCAAGATCGGCTTGCCCAGCGGATGGCCTCGCCAGAAATTTTGCGTGAAGATCTCGTGCACCAGGTAGTCGGGGTTGTCCTCGTCCATCTTGATCTCTTCGAAGATCACGCCCCGCTCGCGCTGGATATCGCCCTCGGCAAAGATCGGGTGCAGCACCAGATCGCTGAGTACGTCGACAGCTACGGGCACATGCTCATCCAGCACTTTAATGTTAAAGCAGACCGTTTCTTTGCCCGTGAAGGCGTCCAGGTTTCCGCCGATCGCGTCGACCTCGCGCGCAATGCGCTGCGCCGTTCGCGTTTCGGTCCCCTTGAAAACCATATGCTCCACAAAATGTGAGATGCCGTTCAGCTCCGCGATCTCATGCCGCGAGCCGGCTCGCACCCACACGCCCATTGCGACCGAACGCACGTTCTCCATGCGCTCAGTCAAAATCGTCAACCCATTCGGGAGGACTGTCCGTTCTACACTGCGTTCATTCGCCATAAATTTCGCCGCTCACCTGGTTAAACCGGACACTGGTTAAGGCGGACACGTGTCCGCGCGAAGCACATGGGTGCCACTCAGCCGAATGCTGGAGCATTTTCCGGATACTGCGAGAATGCTCTATCCTTGCCTGTTGCCGGGTCGCCTCGATGCCATTGGATGCCGGATTGCCGTCAGAGCCTCTGTCTGGGTCGCCATCCGGACCAAAGGAGGAGCGCTTCTTCATTTTAGACTCCGATAGCCCGGAATCGGTTCAGACCGCTGCACCGTCCGCGGTGCAACCCCTCTTCGGCCTTTCCTTTGAGCAGCTTAGCCGGGTCGTAGCACAGTTTGACGGAGCAAAATTCCGCGCCCGCCAGCTCGCCCAGGCCCTTTACCGGGACTGGCTGCCCGATCTCGACGCCATCACGACTCTCCCGGCCGGGCTGCGGAAAAGGCTGAGCGAGGACGGCTACGTTGTGGGCCTGCCGCCCATCCTTCAGACCTTTCGCTCGGTCGACGGCACGGAGCGCTATCTCATCGGCACGTCCGGCAATCAGACCGTCGAGACCGTCTGGATGCCCGAAGGCGACGGCGCCGAAGATATCGACGATGAAACGGGACCGCCGCCGCGCAAGCGCGCCACCATCTGCGTCTCATCGCAAATCGGTTGCGCCGTGAACTGCCAGTTCTGCCTTACCGCCAAGCTCGGCATCGAGCGCAACCTCACCGCCGGCGAGATCGCCGGGCAGGTCGTCGCAGTCCTTCGCCGCCATCAGGTCGAGCTTGGCCGCGATCGCATCAACCTCGTCTTCATGGGCATGGGCGAACCGTTCCTCAACTACGACGCATTTATGGACGCCGTCCGCCTGCTGGTAAACGAAGTCGGCCTGCCCGCCTCACGTATGACCGTGTCGACGTCCGGCATCGTTCCCGGCATCGAGCGCTTCGCCCGGGAGCCGCTGCGCCCGCGCCTCGCCATCTCGCTGAACGCCTCGAACAACACCGTGCGCGAGGCCGTCATGCCGATCACGCGCAAATGGCCCATCGAACGGGTCCTTGAAGCAGCCCGCACCGTGCCGCTCGCCCCGCGCGAGAAGATCACCTTCGAATACGTGCTGCTCGGCGGCGTCAACGACTCGCTCATCCATGCCGATGAGGTCGTCGCGCTCGCCCGCAGCGCCGGCTTTCCGGTGAAGGTGAATCTGATCGTGTGGAATCCCGGGCCTGGGATTCCTTACCACCAGCCGAAGGATGAAGACGTGCAGCAATTTCAGCAGCGCCTGATCGCCCGCGGCGTGCCGGCGTTTATTCGTCGGCCGAGGGGACGCGATATCTACGCCGCCTGCGGGCAGTTGAAGAAGACCACGGAAGCTGCTTCCTGAGCGTGCGGTCAGAACAGATCGGCATGGGTTCCGGTGCGGACCAGATAGAGATCGTTGCCGTCGATCTTGTAGAGCAGCAACCAGTCCGGCTCGATATGGCAATCGCGATGATGCTTCCAATCGCCACTCAACGAATGATCCCTGTAACGCGGTGGCAGCGGAGCGCCTTCGACCAGCAGCAGGATCAATTCCCGCAGCTTTGACATATCCTTCCCGCGTCGCTCCGCCAGCTTCACATCCCGTTTGAACTGGCTGCTGCGGATCGTCTCGCGCATGCCTCAGATACCGAGATCCTTCAACAAGGCGTCGGTGGAGCGGAAGCGCTTGCCTTGTTTTTTATCGGCAGACTGCATGGCTTTCACCGTCGTGGCGTTGGGCACCCGCACCTCGAAGGGCAAAGCCTTCTCCTCTGCGACACGCACAAGCATCATCCGCACGGCATCGGAAACGGATATGCCCATCTTGGCCAGTGTCGCAGCTGCTCTCTCCTTCACCCGCTCATCCACCCGCACATGCACCATCGATGTGGTAGCCATCTCTCACACTCCTGAGATACATTGTATCTCAATCCATTACCTTTAGCCCTTCTCGATCATGCGATACAGTGGTTGCGCCATGCGCTCACTCGCTCTCATCGCATCTACGCTCCTGCTCGCCGCGCCCACTCTCGCCCAATCCACCGACACCGCGAAGTGCGCCAGCCTCCAGCAACTCACAGCTCGATCACGCGCACGTCCTCTCCGCAGAGGTCGTCGCGCCGGGCACATTCGTGGCGCCGCCGCGTCCCACCGGACCGAACGAGCAGATTGCGCTGTACAAGCAGCTACCCGCCTTCTGCCGCGTCAAGGTTCAAGCCATGCCCAGTTCAGACTCGAACATCCAGATCGAAGTGTGGCTGCCACTTGAAGCCGCAAACTGGAACCATCGCTTTCAAGGTCAGGGCAATGGCGGCTTTGCCGGCGAGATTGACTATCAGGCCCTTGCCCGCTTCGTGGACAATGATTACGCCACAGCAGGCACCGACACCGGCCATTTCGCGGATGGCATCGACGCGCGCTGGGCTCTGCATCATCCGGAAAAGATCACCGACTTCGGCTGGCGAGGTGTTCACCAGATGACCGTGCAGGCCAAAGCGGTTCTCGCTGCCTTCTACGGCGCACCTGCCGCGCACAGCTATTTCGCCAGTTGCTCGGATGGCGGCCGCGAAGCCCTGATGGAAGCCCAGCGCTTTCCTGCCGACTACGACGGCATCGTCGCCGGCGCGCCGGCTTACAACTGGACGGCGCTGCTGACCAGCGCCGCCATCGGCATGCAGGCCCTGCTCGATGACAACGCCAACTACATTCCGGCAACTGATATCTCCTTCATCCACCGCGCCATCGTCGACCGCTGTGACAAGCTCGACGGCGTGAAGGACGACATCATCGCCGATCCGCGCGCTTGCCACTTCAGCGCAGCGGCGCTTGTCTGCAAATCAGCCCAGGAAAAATCCTGCCTCACCGCCCCGCAGATCAAGGCCCTCAGCGCGATCCTCTCCGAGCATAATGTCGGCCACACCACCATCCCTGCCATTCTTGCGGCCGGCGCGGAGCTCGATCCCAACGGCTGGCCCAGTTGGATCACCGGGCAGGAGCGCGGTAAATCCGCTATGGCCGGCTTCGGCACGGGCTACTTCGCCAACATGGTCTATAGCGATCCCCACTGGGACTTCCGCACCTTCGATCCCGTGGCCGGTCTTGCCGCGGCGCGTGAGAAAACCGGGGCGACGCTCGACGCCCATCCCGATCTCAGCGCCTTTCACGATCGCGGCGGTAAGCTGATCCTGTATCACGGGTGGGCTGACGCGGCGATCAGCCCCATCTACTCCATCCAGTACTACGAAGCGGTGCAGCGAACGCTTGGCAAGGACGAAACGGCCAGCTTTACCCGCCTTTACCTCATGCCTGGTGTCAAACACTGCTTCGATGGTCCGGGCCCCAGTGCCATCGGGCAGTTTGGCCTTCCGGGCCTCAAGGAATCGAACGCAGGCAATAACGTCATCCTCGCTCTTCAAGGTTGGGTGGAGCAGGGCAAAGCCCCCGATACCATCACGGCGACAAAATACGGCGAGCTGCCGGATCACGACGCCGACCCGCACAAAATCGAGATGACACGGCCGCTCTGCCCCTATCCGCAACAGGCCCACTACAAAGGAAAGGGAAGTGTCAACGAAGCAGCATCGTTCGTTTGTCGGTAGTGCAGTGGTCAGGCGCTGATGTTGCGCAGCATGTCTCGGTCAGCTTCGAGTCCCAGATGCAGCAGCACATCCGCCACGCGGTCGGCATTGTGGCGCAGCACGTCGCCTTCGGCGGCGAAGTTGCCCGTGACCACTCGTACGCCAAGCGCTTCGATGCGCTCGATGTCCGGCACGATCGGCGCCGCGCCCTCACGCGCATAATTGCGCAACAGGCTTTCGCTCACCGGCGCGGTGTTTACCAAGGCGTAGTCGAAGATCGCCTGCCCGCTATGCTCGTAGATCTTCTCGATGTGCTGCGAGGCGGTCAGGTTCAGGCTCTCGTTCGATTGCGTCATGAGGTTGCAGAGGAAGATCGCGCAGCCCGCGCGCCTGCGCCAACGCCTCGGGAATGTCCTTGACCAGCAGATTGGTGATGAGGCTGGTGTAGAGCGAGCCCGGCCCCAGCGTAATCAGGTCCGCTCGCGCAATCGATTCGAGTGTCTCCGGCAAGGGCTCCGCGCCGGCCGGCTCAAGCGTCAGCTCGCAGATGCGGTGTTTGCTCGCCGTGATATTGGTTTCGCCTTCGACGATGGAGCCGTCGTCCATGTGCGCGGAGAGCGTCACGTTCGTCGTCGTCGCCGGATAGATGTGCCCGCGTGTGGCCAGCACCTGCGAGGAGAGCTTGATGGCCTGCGCGAAGTCGCCCGTGATTTCGGCCAGTGCTGCAACGAACAGGTTGCCGAAGCTGTGGCCTTCCAGGCTGGCCGTATTCTCACCGTTGCCGTTCGCTGTGACGGCCGTGCTTGCGGAAGAGAAGCGATGCCGGAAGAGCCGCGACAGCAGCGCCTCATCATCGGCCAACGCCACCATGCAGTTGCGCAGGTCGCCCGGCGGCAGCATGTTGAAGTGGCGCCGCAGCCGCCCGCTCGATCCGCCATCGTCGGTTACGGTCACGACAGCCGCAAGATCGCTGATCAGGCTCGGCGTTGGAATGGCGTCCGGCTCACTGATCTGCGGGGACGGAGCATACCGGCGCAGGCCACGCAGCAGGGTGGAAAGCCCGGTGCCCCCGCCGATGGCAACCACGCGCAGTGACGATCGCCGGATCGGAGTGGTCAACTCCGGCTCGTGCTCGGCTGCGCTAGTGGTCTTCACCGGCATACTGCTGCGGCTTCCTTTTACTGAGCTTCCCACTGCACTGGATTACTGCACTTCAGGATAAAGGAGCTCTGTGAACCGCGGATCATCCGCCATGTCCTGAAAGTCCGAGTCCACGCGGGCGTGTATGCGGTTCTGCGGATTGATGCTGATCGACTGCGCCAGATGCTCCAGGCACTGCTCGGTCTGGCCGGTCATGCTCTCCAGGATGGAGAGCCCGTACAGCGCGTAGTCCGCCTGCGGCTCTTTGGCCAGAATCGTCTCCAACTGCTCGCGCGCCTCGTCGTACAGACCGGTATTCAGCAGCGAGATGGCGTAGTCGTACTGCTCCTCCGGGCCTGCGAACTTGCGCTCCTGCTTCGCTGCCTGGCGTCCGCACGCTTCGAGATACACCCGTGCGCGCTCCGCGATCTCCGGCGAGGCCTGACGGGATCAGCTTGCGGAAGATATCGCCTGGCCTTCTCATACTTGCCTTCCTGCATCGTCTTCAGGGCGGACTCGTATTCCTGCATGGTCTTCTGCTGGGCCGGATCGGCCATGGTGCGCACCTTGCCCTGAATCGTCTTCGGGCCGCGCGCCTTGGTTGTGCTTGTGCTTGCCATTGCTTGCTTGTCCTTGCTTCCATCTGCCTGCATCTCCGCAGGGCTTCCTTACCGCTTTCCGTTCCAGCCGTTGTACACTCCCGACCCCAGGGGCCGTCAACCACACCAGCGGGTTACATGCACGCCTCGGGCTTGTTCCTTCACGTCTGCTTGCCGTAGAGCACCGGGTTCAGCTCGGGATCGTTATACATCTTCAGTTGTCTGTACTGCCGGAAGAACCGCCTGCCGGCGCAGACATCGGTCCACAACTGCTCCAGGCATCGGGCCAGATCCTCGCGCTGCTCTTCGAGGATAGCCAGCCGCGCCGCATTCCGCTCGCGATGTCCTGCCGGCGCGCCTGCGCGGTCCAGTTCCTCCTGAGTGTGGAACAGCTTCAGCGACAGAATCGAGAGCCGGTCCAGCATCATGCCCGGCGTCTCGGAGTGCTGCGGCCCGCCTTGCGTCACGCCAGCCGCAGCCAGGCTCGCCAGCAGGCAGGCATCAATCTTCTCTGCCGCATCGTTACGCACCTGGTTAACGCGGTCGATCCGCCGCTTTACGGCAGCGATTGCAGCGTCCCCCGCGGAGGGTTGGCGAGCGTCGTCTTCGGCGTGCCACAGCGTGAAGTTGGCCGCATGCAGCATCTCTGCCAGCGACTCGAATGACTCGCACGCCCCATCCTGCCCCAACTGCGGTGTGGCCGAATGCCACAGCCGGGTGCGCTCATCCTGCAGTTGCACGATGGCGCGCACGTCGACCAGTGTATGGAGTGTGGTAGGCATGGAACGGGAGCAGCGGCGATCTGCTGGTGAGCTCGCTGGGAATCGAACCCAGGACCCACGCATTAAAAGTGCGTTGCTCTACCAACTGAGCTACGAGCTCACAGAATCGCTCTTCTGCTACCTAACGGTAACACAGGAGCGGAGATTGCCTCATCGCGCAAACAGCGAGGGCGCCCTGGTCGGGGCGCCCTCGCCGGTAATGCCGTCAGCTCTACGGCAGGTAATAGCGGAAGGAAGTCCAGAACATATTGTCCGTGCCCTTCGCGCCGCCGTTCGGGTTCGGAGGACCACCCGTTCCGGACCAGAGGTCGCGCTCAAAGTAGCTGTACTGGATGCCCTGGCGAAGACGGCCCATGGGACCGTTGTAGAAGTCGTACCAGTAGCCGGCGCTGATCTCCTGGACGTCCTTGTTGTTGCCACCGCAGTTGGCGGGGGTCGCGGGACTTAAAGCCATCGCCGCTGTTCGGTGTGCTGTCGTGCCGACCGGCGGCTCGGTGTTGCAGCCGCTCATGTTGGTAAGCGGTGAGCCGTAGCCGACTTTGCCGAAGTAACGGCGGCCCACATAGTCACCGCCGTAGTTGAAGTAAAGGTTCAGGCGCTCGTGGGGTTGGCCTCGATCGTTCCTAGTGCGGAGAAGTTATGCAGCGGAGCGATCTGGGCGTTCGGGCGCAGCGTGATATCCGCGATGGTCGAAGAGCCATAGCGACCCGTTCCTTCACCCCACAGACCTTTCAGGGCCGACGAGTCAGCTTCTTGTTGGCCAGCGAAACGCGTCCGCTGCCGCCAATGCCGCCGCCAACGGTGCTGTCGTTGAAGGCTCCGGCGGAGCTCGGTGGTGTCGACGACGCTCGTTGGGATAGATGCGGTCACGGAAGAAGCGGGCGATGCCGAAGACTTCATAATGACCAAAGCCCGGCTCGATGGCGATCTTGGCGATCATGTCCGGAGCCAGGTTGAAGGAGTAATTCGCGGTCGAGTTGTAGAGGCCGCCGTCCGGTGCCGACCGAACCGATCAAGCAGGTTGGTGGGCAGGTTTGACCTCCAGGGTTGAGGGTCTCGGCATTTTCCGCTGAGGCGCCGATAAAGAACTTGTTGCCAATGTTCTTGGTTACGCGAAAGCCGTACTGCCGCGTCCACACGAATCCAGCGACGTACTGCGGATCAATGACGCTGGGAAGGATTTCCGTGCCGTTGTCGAGACCCTTCGTGGTCTCCGTTGCCAGGGACCACATCTGGCCGCCGGTGAACTTCCAGCCGCTGTGCAGAGCTGCCTGTGCCCAAAGCTGACGCTGGCGGACGACATAGCTGTTGGACTGGTTGTTGTTGGAGGTAATGCCCGTTCCCAGCCAGTCCATTTCGTAGTAGCCGGTCATGGTCCATGCTCGCAACTTGCCCGGTCGCCTTGATGGCAAGACGCGACTGCCGGCCGGTGCCTTGGAACTCGCTGATCTGAGCGTTGTTCGAGCTATTGAGCGGAACGCTGGTAAAGGCGGTATTGATATCGCCGCCTGTCGCCCCGCTGCGAAATACAGTCGCCGCTTCAATAAAGGAGCCGTTCGGCGAGATGGTGATGCCCTTGTAGTGAATCGAGTCGGGGTGCTCCACCTTCTTCTCGATATTGGTCTGCGTCTCCTGAATGGAGGAGGCAAGCGAGCTGCTGTTGGTCTTGAGATCGCTGACCGCGCCCTGCAGGTTGGAGACGGCCGTCGTATTGTCCGTCGTCTGCTGTTGCTGCTGCTGTGCCTGCTGTTGCGCCTGCGCCGCGGCTGCGTTGGCAGCGGCTGCCTGCTGCTGGGCAGCCTGCAGTTGCGACTGGCTGTCGCTCAACTGCTGCTTGAGCTGGTTGATCTGCGTCTCCATATCTTCGCGGAGCTGTTGAATCTGCGTTTCGACGGAGGGACGCGCCGGCTTCCGTGCCGCACGGTGCCGCGCCGGAGCTTTCCCGGTGGTGCCGGTTGCGGGTGTGGTCTGCGCATGAGCGCCTGCCATGGCCGACACAAGTACACAGGTCGCCATCGCCATCCAATGATTTTTCATTCAGCCTCTCTCCAGAACTCGTCACAGGCGTGGCCTTCCGAAAACGCTTCTTTCAAGGCAGCGGGACACACTGGTGACGTAGCCATAGGCTGTCAGCCCGATGTGACAGGCGGGAGAATGCTCTTTGAATAGATTGTTAGGAATTGATGAATAGACTGTTACAAACCGTGGAAGACCGGGCCGACCGTTGAATTACTGCGCTCCGGCGCTGAGCAGGTTTGCCAGCAGGCGGTACGCGCCCGGCACGCCCTCCGGGGTCTGCCGGTGCAGGGCGAAGGCGACGTAAATGTATTCGCCCTTGCCGAATTTTGCGTGGAGCAGTCCGCCACGCTGCGGGTCCTGACCGGGGTCGTGTGTTTCGGTAGGCGCGGCGTACTCCGGCGCCCAGGACGACATAAAGGAGTGCCCGCGCTCCTCCGCCCATCCGTCGAAGTCTGCTTCCGTGATGCGATTCGGCGTCGTCAGCAGAGGGTCCTGCGGATCGAGCAGCGCCACCGGTGCGTGCTCATCCACCACCCGCTCGGGAATGCCACGCGAATTCAGGTGCATCTCATAGGGCGCGTATCCATGGTCGAACTCCGTGCCCTGATACATCACGACCAGCGTGCCGCCTGCATGTGCCCAGGCCAGCAGGCGTGCATTGGCAAGCGGTAGCTCCGGCCGTGCGGCGTAGGCGCGTATGCCGAGCACGATCGTCTGATATTTGGAAAGGTCGCCGCTCAGCAGATCGGCCGCGGAAAGCTGGTCAACGTCCAGGCCAAGCTGCTCAATCGCGCCGGGCAGTGTATCGCCGGTTCCCATCACGTAGCCGACGCGCCGGCCGGCCGCGACCTTCACGTCTACCCCTCGCACATTTACGCGAGCCGGACGGTACAGGTTGTAGGGAATCAGCGCGCCGTAGCCGGCCGTCTCATATCCAGTGGTGAATCGATGGTTGCCGCTCTCCGCAACCGCCGTGATGGGATAGCTTGTCGCAGCGAGCGCCGGGGCATGCACCTGGAAACTAAAAGCCGCGTCCTCGCCGGCGTGCAGATGAAAATCTGCCGTGGCCGGTGTGGCGCTCCAGCCTTGAGGGAGTTCCAGGCGCAGCGTGCCCGCGGCATCCTGCGCGGCATGCAGTCGCGCGGGCACGGTGACCTCATGCTCCCCGCTGTGCGAGCCGTCGATGGGCAGCACGATCCACGGCTGGCCTAGCGAAACCGACAGTTCCGGCGTGACGATCAGCGGCGCATATACCGCGCCCGGACCTAGCTCCGTGTGCATGGTCTGGACGACTTGCGCGAGGCGCAGCGGAACCCCATCGTAGTCAAAAGTCGCAACCCCGGTTACGGGATAGGGCGCGAAGGAGAGATTGCGATACTCCGGCTCGGCGATGTCGTAGTAGGCCTGCTCAGTCGAGGGCCGGGAAAAATATGGTGCGGTCGGTGCGGCATCCTGTGCGGCGGTGACGTGAAAGACCACATCCCCGCTGGTGCTGTGCGGATCGTCCAGCCCCGGTGCCCCTTCGCGTTGGACTGTCCAGTGTTCATTGCGCGGAGTTTCCAGCGCGACCTTGTTCAGAGCCGCAGCTTTGGGAGCCCGGATGTGCACCCGGACCCGGAAGTCCTCGCCCGGCGTGACCTGCGCGGGCACAGGCTGCGGCGTGGCGGAGAGCCCGCCGCGCGGACCGGCGTATAGTTCGAAGCCCCGGCCGCCATTGCCCGGCATCACCAGCGCCGTCATCTCAATGCCAAGCGCCTGGCTCAGCGCCGTGTTCGCCTGCTGCAGCTTGATCTCCAACTCGCGTGTTACAGACGCCTTCTGCTCCGTATCGAGGCTGCTCGTCTTCACCTGGTCCAGCAGCTTGGCGATGCGCCGGGACACATCGGCGACCAGCGGCGCAGTCCGTTCCGGATGGTCGGGAGCGTAGTTGAGGATGGCCTGCGCGACGATCTCGTGAATGCGTGACAGCGGCTGTTGCAGAAATCCGCCTTCCGGGCCAGCCAGCTTGGCCAGGCCGGGCAGAGAAGTATCGATGCCGTCGAAAAAGTTCTGCTCCGTGGGCTGCGCGGGCACGCGCGATCCATAGCGGTGATAGGCACTCGATGCCTCGCCGGGCAGTGGGACATTTGGTCCTTCATGCTGCGACCGCTGCTCGCCCAGGCCGCGCCGCGCGATCTGGATGTAGGTTTGTCCCTGCAGCGGGTCGCGCTCGCCCTCTTCGATGGTGAGATTGGTCGCGGGAATGCCATTGATATCCGTGTTGTTCACGTAGTCGTGAAAGCGCACGGGCGCGTATTTGCCGGTTGCGTAGTCAAACATGCCACGCGGCGACAGCGAGAAGCCGGGCACGCGCGCGTAGACTTTGAGCGGCTTCCAGGGCTCGAGCCCGGCCGCGATCTGATCAGGGAAGACCTTCGGATCGCCGGCGGCGTTGAAGACCTCCTGCGCCAGCATGCCGGATACCTGATGATGCCCGTGTCCGTCGGTTACGCCGCCGACGAAGACCGAGCAGACCACCATGGGCCGGTAGAGACGCACGGCGCGCACCGCATCGTAGAGCACGCGCTCGTGACCCCACTGCGCGAGCGCCTCCTCCATGGTTTTCGAGAAGCCATAGTCGGCCACGCTGCCCCAATACTGCTGGTCGACGCCGTAGTATTCATCGGCGCGCAGCAGCTCATTGGTCCGGATCAGCCCCAGCGCATCGTAGTCGGCGGCGGACATGGCGTTCTGTCCGCCCTCGCCGCGCGTGAGGGTGAACAGCGCTGTACGCACGCCGAGCCCGCGGCTTTCATACGTCAGCATGCCGCCGTCTTCATCGTCCGGATGGGCGACGATCATCATCAGGCTGGCCGTAGTATCCAGCCGCTTCAGGCTCTCGTAGAGACCCGCCGCGCCGCGGTTCTCCGGCAGAGGCATGGCCTCGATACTCGGAGCAGAGGCAGGTAGCAGATCAGAGCGGTCCGGGGCGACAGTCTGCGCGCAGACCGTGGTCGCCAGCAGAGCAGCCAGTGAGAGGAGGTGCGCGCGCCGTAGGTGCATGAAAGATGAGTGTACCGTCCAGCCGACGGCCGCGCGAGAGCCGGGCCAGATACACTTCGTGGAACGGGTTGTGCGGTTCTTTGTGCCCGGACGCTGCTCGCAGAATCTAAGACCCATGCTCGCCGACCGCGCTATCTCTCGACCGCCGCACCTCAAGCGCGAAATCGGGCTGGGCAGCGCGCTCGCGCTCAACATGCTGGAGATGGTGGGCGTCGGCCCGTTCATTACACTGCCGTTGATCGTCGCCGCCATGGGCGGCCCACAGGCAATGCTGGGCTGGGTGCTGGGCGCGGCGCTGGCCTTGTGCGATGGCCTGGTGTGGGCGGAGCTGGCTGCCGCGTTGCCGGAGGCCGGCGGCTCCTACGCATTTCTGCGGGAGATCTACGGACCGGGCCGGGCCGGCCGCCTCATCTCCTTTCTCTACGTCTGGCAGTTCACGCTCAGCGCGCCGCTGGTCATGGCTTCCGGCGCAATCGGGCTCTCGCAGTACGCCACCTTCCTCTATCCGTGGCTTTCGGGCACGCTTGCCGCCAGCGGCCCGCTGCGGCATATCGAGCGCACCAGCCTGCTGGCAGTCGCGGTCGTGGTCCTCTCTGTCGCGCTGCTCTATCGCCAGCTTCGCGCCATCAAGCGCATGGCATGGGTGCTCTGGACCGGCGTTATCTTCACTCTGGGCATCACTATCATCGCTGGTTTTACGCACTTTCACGCGCAGCCAGGCATTCTCATTTCCGGCCGGCGCATTTCATCTGAATCATCGCTTTCTCATCGGACTCGGCGCAGCCATGCTGATCGCCACCTACGATTACTGGGGCTACTACAACATCTCGTATTTGGCAGGCGAGGTGCGTGATCCCGGCCGTACGTTGCCGCGCACCATCATCGGCTCAATTGTTATCGTCGCGGTGGTCTATCTGCTGATGAACGTCAGCGTGCTCGGCGTGATTCCGTGGCAGGAGTTCACCGGCAGCCATTCCAGCGCAAGCTACAACGCCGTCATCGCCGAGCTGCTGGGCCGCACCTTTGGACCAGTCTGGGCCAGGATAGGCGCCCTGCTGGTTATCTGGACGGCCTTCGGGTCACTATTCTCATTGTTGCTCGGCGCGTCGCGTGTGCTGTGGGCTGCGGCGGCAGAGGGAAACTACTTCCGTCCACTCGCAAAGCTGCATCCGCGCGGAGGCTTCCCCGCGAATGTTCTGCTGTTGCTTGGCGGCATTGCGTGCCTCTGCTGCTTCTTTGATCTGAAGGCGATCATTGCCGCGCTGGTGGCGCTGCGCATTGTTCTGCAGTTTCTGTTGCAGCAGGTGGGTGTGGTGCTGCTGCGGCGTCGCCGCCCGGATCTGCCGCGGCCCTTCCGCATCTGGCTCTATCCCGTGCCGGTGATTTGCGCGACTCTCGGCTTTCTGTTCGTCCTCGCCTCGCGTGCGCATGCCGGACGCGAGATCGCGGCTGCGCTCATCGTGACCGTCTCCGGCGTTCTCGTGTATCTCAGGCGAGCGCGGCGCGATGCCGCATGGCCCTTCGCAAAAGCCATAGAATGAGTGCGTGGACAAGCATCCGGAAGCCACCGGATCGCGTACTGTAACCGGGGCCCCAAGCCGGCGTCCAACCATACGAGGCCGCCGATCGAGCGGCCGGGAGAGCACATCATGCTGATCCGTAAGCCTGCCGACATCCCCTCCTCCGAAATCACTTCCAAGACCGACTACCTGAACCGCCGCACCTTCATGACAGGAGCGGTGGCGGCAGGTGTTGCGGCACTTGGAGCGGAGCGTATCAGGCACTGGGCCGATGGCGGTTCCGCGCACGCCGCGGAGAAGCTGCAGACGGTGAAGAGCCCCTTGTCGCTGAAGGGCGAGACGCCGACTTCCTTCCAGGACATCACGCACTACAACAACTTCTACGAGTTCGGCACGGACAAGGGCGATCCGGCGCGGAACGCCGGCGCCATGCACACGCGGCCGTGGACGGTGCAGGTGACCGGCCTGGTGAAGCAGAAGAAGACCTTCGACATCGACACGCTGATGAAGCTCAAGCCGATGGAGGAGCGCATTTACCGCTTCCGCTGCGTCGAGGCGTGGAGCATGGTGATCCCCTGGGACGGCTACCCGCTCTCGGAGTTCATCAAGCAATGCGATCCGCTGCCCAAGGCGAAGTTTGTGCAGTTCCTCTCGCTCGCCGATCAGAAGCAGATGCCCGAGTTGAATCAGTCCGGCATTGCCTTTCCGTACTCCGGAGGGACTGCGCATGGACGAGGCGATGCACCCGCTCACGCTGCTTACCTTCGGTCTTTACGGCGAGACATTGCCCAACCAGGATGGAGCGCCGGTTCGCGTGATCGTGCCCTGGAAATACGGATTCAAGTCAGCGAAGAGCATTGTGAGGATCAACTTCACCGATCGCGAGCCACCTACGACCTGGAACATGATGGCGTCGAACGAATACGGTTTCTATTCGAACGTGAACCCGAACGTCGATCATCCGCGCTGGAGCCAGAAGACCGAGCGGCGCATCGGCGCACCGCTGTTTCACCAGCGCCAGCCTACGCTCATGTTCAACGGATACGGCGACCAGGTGGCGAGCCTTTACAAGGGCATGGATCTCAGAAAGAATTTTTGATGTCGAATCGGGTCGTCGTTGTTTTGAAGGTGCTGGTGCACCTCGCCTGCCTTGCCCCGTTTGCGATTCTCGCCTGGAAGACGGGTCACGATCTCAGGCATCCGGAAGCTGTCGCGCTGCTGGGGCCTGATCCCACGGCGGCGCTTTCCCACGGCACCGGCTTCGCCGCGCTGCGCATCCTGATCATCTCGCTGGCCATCACGCCGGTGCGCCGGCTCAGCAGGCATCTCGCGCTGGCTGGTCCGCTTTCGCCGCATGCTCGGCCTCTACGCCTTCTTCTACGCGTGCGTGCACCTGCTGGTGTATCTCAAGCTGTACGCGAACCTCGACTGGCCTACGCTGGTCGATGATCTGAGCAGGCGGCGGTACATCATCGCCGGTTTTTCCGCATGGTTGCTGCTCCTGCCGCTGGCGCTCACGTCCACGAAGTGGTCCATCCGCAAGCTTGGTAAGCGCTGGCAGGTGCTTCACCGGCTGGTGTATGTGGCGGCGATTCTCGGCGTCATTCACTACTGGTGGATTGTGAAGTCAGGCGTCCTCGATCCGGTGAAGATCACCATCACGCTGGCCGTCATCCTGCTGGCGCGTCCGGCATGGTCGCTGATCGATGCGAAACGACGGCAGCGGCGCATGGCGGAAGTCTGACTTACTGATTGCGCGCCGTCGCGTTTACAACCAGGTCGTTGACGTCCGCGCCGCTTACCTCCAGCGCCTGGCCGTCGCTCGTGTATCCCGCGTGGGTCGTCGGATCGTAGGCATTCAGGATCAACACGGTGAATTTGCCGTCCGGCACAGCGTTGAAGGTGAATGTGCCGTCGGAAGCGGTGGTCGCGCTGATGGTGCCGTTGTCGCCGGAGCTGAGCCTTAGTTGCACCGAGGCGCGCGGCAGTGGATGACCGTCCTGCTGCGAGGTCACAACTCCGCTGACGCGATGCATCCCGGCAGCGGGAATCTGAATGTCTGCGCCCGTCGCCTCATCGCCGGCATGCAGGTCGAGCTTCTTTGCGTGGCTGCGCTCGATCGTGTTGCCGTAATAGATAGGAAAGATGGACCGCGGCGCGGCGAAAACAATGTAGGTGCCATCCGCAAGGCCGGTGAGCCGAAACTGCCCGCGGTCGTCGGTGCGGGTAAATCCGGCAAAGCTGCCCTGCTGCGTGTTGGCCGTCGTCTGCGTCCCGCCTGAGTTTGCAGGCAGAATCAATGCCTGTACCGACACACCCGCCGCGGGCGAGCTGTCATCGAAGCTCACCGTACCGTTGATCGTCGCTCCGCGATAAATCATCACCTGCACGTTCGCAGTCTGATTTGCCGCGACGCTCACGCGCGTCAGTTGAGCCGTGATGCGGTCGCGATCCGCCTGCGAAAGATTTGCCGTATCGCTCAGCATGCCGCGCAGGGGCTGAATGTATCCCGGCATCATCACGTCCGCGTAGTAATCACCTGGCGAAACGCCAGTCATTCGGAAGGAGCCATCCGAATCGGTCGTCGCAAATCCGCCGCGCCCTCCGAAGTTCCGTTGAAACATAGCGCGGGAATCGCCGGAGTTGGATGCGCTATCCACCGGCTCCAGACGAACGTTGGCGAACCGTGCCGGCTTCTGCGTGTCCGCGCAGTAGACGTGTCCCGTCACCACGCCCGCATCGGCGTTCTGCGCGTGTGCGGGGAAGACCATACAGACAATCGCTACCGTGCAGAGCAACGAGGCCAACTGCCAAGGGCTGCGCATGGGTCTGCCGCCTCTACGTCTCTTCGATGCCGCTGAAGATGTCCGTCTCGTCCCGGAACCGCTCCGGATTGCGCGCCGACGCCAGTAGATAGTGCTCCTCATGGCCGTACTTCTCGTAGGCGTGAGCGGCGCGACTCATCACGCTCTGCGTGTCGTGCGCCTCGAGCGCCTGGCGCTTCACTTCCTGAAGCGGCCCCAGCTCAAGGGTCACGGACGACGGAGTGCGCGGCGCCACGGCGGCCTCCTCCTTGAACTTCGAGACGGTAAACGTCGTCGCTTCGTAATAGAGCTTGTGCGGCGCCCACAATGCGAGCCCGTTCTTCAGTTGCTCCTCGGCAAAGTTGCTGCGGCCGCTCCAGTGGAAGGCCGCCGTCGCCGCAAAGCCAGCCACTGCATGGTCGCGATGCAGGTTTGGACCGCCGTCTCCGCCGAAGGTAAGCACGATATGGGGCCGCAGCTGGCGCATACGTTCCACCAGACGTGTCGTGATCTCAAAAAGATTCGCCTGGATCAGCGCTCCATCCGGATACTTCCAGACCTCATGCCGGGTCACGCCGAGAATACCGCAGGAGATCTCCATTTCCGCCAGGCGCGCGGCTGCCAGCTCATCATCACTGCGGGTATCGCCGCGGTTGGATGCGGCGCGGCCTTCGGTCAGGCAAATCACGGTCGTATCGGCGCGGCGTCCGTGCGCCAGCAGCAGCGCGCCGCCAAAGCCGCCGCTCTCATCGTCAGGGTGCGCCGTTACGCACATCAGCCGTAGGGACAAGCTGCTCTCCTTCAAGAATGGTATCGAGCGCGGTCGGATAGTCCCAGGGAAGCGAACGCTGCGCCACGGGCCGGAAGCTGAAGCGGTGCAGCGGCGTCGGACCGTGCTCTGCCAGCGCGCGTTTGTGTTCCGGCGTGGAGTAGCCTTTGTGCGAATGCAACCCGTACTGCGGCCATTGCTGGTGGTATTCGCACATGCGCCGGTCGCGATAGACCTTGGCGATCACCGAGGCGGCTGCAATCGAGATCGACAGGGAATCGCCATAGATGATGCTGGTTTGCGCGCAGGGATGGTCGAGGCGCATGGCGTCGATCAGCAGATGATCGGCCGCAGGCATGAGCCGGGCAACCGCGCCCAGCATCGCGAGCTTCGATGCCTGATAGATGTTCACGCGATCGATCGTCTCCGCGTCGACCTCTTCGATCGCATAGCAAACAGCTCGCTTTTCGACGATCTTCGCCAGCCGCTCGCGGTCTTCGCGCTCCAATTGCTTGGAATCGCGCAGCCCGCGGATGCGGCACTCCGGCGGCAGGATGACGGCGGCCGCCACCACCGGCCCGAAGAGGGCCCCACGCCCCACCTCGTCCACACCGGCAACCATGACCGCGCCGGTTTGCGCCACCGCGCGCTCCTCGACGCGCACGCCCTCGCTGACCGTCGGGAAGAGGACGCGGTCGGCGCCGGCTTCGGCGAGCCGCTGGCCGAGCCAGGCCGGGTCGGGATGGAGCGCGATGATCGTGCCGCCGCCGCCGGCCCCAGCCAGCTTGGCCGCCAGCGCGCCGTGGCGCAACGCCGCCTCGATCAGCGTCTCGTTGTCCGGGCCGGAGCCGCCAAGGTCGCGCTGGATGGCGTGGTTCTCCGCCATCAGCGCCGCCAGGAGCCCCAGTCGCGGAGCAGGAACGCCTTCTTGCCTTCGCGCGCCAACTGGCCGATGCGCAGGTAGGCGTCGCGCACCTCGCGGTCGCCCTCCAGCCAGCGCTCGCGGATCGGCTTGTGGACGGCGCCCGACGAGTGGACGACGCCGGTGTGGGCGAGGACGAACGGCAGGTCGACGACGTCGGCGTTGAGGTTCTCGATGGTCGCGTAGGGTTCCTTGCCGACCTCCCGATAGAACTCCTTGTCGCGGAACTCCATGAAGTTGAGACCGCCGAAGGAGGTCATGTAGAAGTCCTGATAGCCGCAGATGACGCCCATGCGGTTCAGCTCGATCGAGCGGGCGATCTCGGCGAACTGGTAGCGGTTCCAATGCTTGCCGGCGTAGATGCTCAACGCCTTGAACGTCGCGCAGACCAGGGCCGACGAGGAGGATAGGCCGGAAGCAAACGGAATGTCGCTCCATACGGTCAGGCGGAGCGGCGCGTCGTAGAGGTGCAGCTCACTCAGGCAGGCCTTGGAAATGTCGTAGACGTTGCCGCGCAACGTCAGATCTTCCCGGCCACTGACCACCACGGCTGGCCGAGCGAGACGAGCGTCAGTCGGTCGGCCGGCTCGACCAGGGCATAGGCGCGCGGCGCGATCGAACAGCTCAGAACCGAGCCGCCGTACATATCCGTCGGGTTGCCGATGATGCCGCAACGGCCGGGGGCGGAGGCGAGGATGGGATTCGGCGTGGCCACGGCTCAGCCGAGTTTTCGCATCAGGTGTTGGCGCAGCAAGTAGCCGTAGCGCTCGTCCGCCAGGGCAAAATCCACGAAGGCCTTGTAATAGCTCTCGAAGTTGCCGATGTCGTAGCGCTGCTCGCCTTCCTGCAGCTTGACGCAGCAGACGCGTTGCCCCTGCTTGAGCATGATGCGAATGGCGTCGGCCAGCCAGACTTCGCCCCCCTTGCCGGGCATCGTCAGATCGAGGGCGGCGAACACTTCGGGGCCGAACACATAGCGCGCGGCGATCGCCAGGTTGCTCGGCGCCTAGCCGCGCGCCGGCTTCTCGACCAGGTCGCTGATCTCGAAGTCGGCGTCAACGGCGTCCTTCGGCTGCACCACACCATATTTGTACGCTTCGTCCGGCGGCACTTCCTCCACGGCGATCGTGCAGCTCGCCTGGCGACGAACATGGACGTCGATCATCCGCTCCAGCACGCTCTGGCGTCCGCCGCTGCGGATGATGCTGTCGCCGAAGGCGACGACGAAGATGTCGTCGCCGGCGAAGCGCCGGCCAAGGCGGACGGCATCGCCGTTGCCGGCCTGCGTGCTCTGGCGGATGTAGTAGAACGACGTGTCCGCCTCGGCGAAGTTGAGCATCTCCACCAGATCCTGACCGCCGGACGCCGTGAGGCGCTGGATCAGGTCCGGGTCACGATCGAAGTGGTCCTCGATCGAGGTCTTCTTCCGCCCGGTGACGAGCAGGATGTCGCGAATGCCCGCCTGCTCCAGTTCCTCGACGATGTATTGCACCGCCGGCTTGCGCCCCACGGGCAGCATCTCTTTCGGTTGGGACTTGGTGACCGGAAGCAGACGGGTGCCAGCCCGGCGACGGGAATCACCGCTTTCCGAACGACGACGGTTGGCATGACGGCGTCCTTCCTCGCGTGTCGCAACGCGGCCGCGCGTGCGCGTGGCCGGGTTACGGGATGATAGCGTGCGTGGTCATCCCTGCTTCGGTTTTTTCGGCTCGTCGAGGGCGTCGATGCCGACGGCGAGCGCGCGGCCCAGGCGGCGGCCAAGGCTTGCGCGCGCCTTTCGCCATTGCGGGATTGCCGGTGACGCTGGAGAGGGCCGTGCCGGCGCCGGCGACGAGGCCGCCGGCAACGCCGCCCACCGTGGCTTCCACGCCCTTCGACTCCGCTTTCCCGCCCGCCAGGTCGGCGTAGGCGGCGGCGCCGAGGAGGACGGCGAGGCGGACCGCCGGCTCGGCCTGGCCGATCGTCGACCATCACGATGGTTTCGCCCGCCGCCGCGAGCTGCATCACGCCGCTCAGGTTCTCCTAATTTGGGCACGGTCAACAATCGCTCAGCCACTGTTGTCCCGCTTTCTCTTGTCGGCTCACGGCGGCGCGGGCCGGTCGTGCGTTCACCCCGGCGGAGACGGCGCAGCCAGCCGATCATCGCCTGGCGCACCTGCTGGAACTGGCGCTGCGCCGCCGTGCCGCGTTCGACGCCGATGTCCCGTCCACTGTAGCGCGCGTCGATATAGGCGCGCGTCAAGGCGTCCAGCGCCTCGTCCGCCTCCGTCACCTGGGTGCGGACGGCTCCCGGTATTCCCGCGCCGTCTGACCCGACCGCCGCGGCAAGCCGGTGCGCGTTGCCCTGGCGGATCATCTGCCCATACCAGTAGCGGACCAGTTCGCTGCCGCTGCCGCCGGGCGGCCCGCTGTTGCGCCGAGCGCGCGCCACCAGCCGCGCCGGCGCGCGCTGCAAGCGCTACGGCGAAGGCGGCCGCCATGCCCCGCAGGCTGCCAGCCAGCGACGTAACGAAAGGCCAAGGCCGACCAGGAAGTCCAGCAGGCCGGCGATCGAGCGCAGCCAGGTGAGCTTCGGGCCGCGGCCGGTTGCCGGAGCCAGGAAGCCAGCCAGACAACGCCGGCGCCGACGATCAGCGCGGCCAGCGAGATCAGCGACGGGGATGAGCCAGCCGGGCGTGGCGCCGCGTGGTGGGCTGGGGCGGCACGGAGGCGGCAGGAACGGCAACGGCGGCATGGTCGGCAGCGTGGGCTGCCGGTTGTCGGATGCAGCGCGCCGGCCGCTCGCATCAGGTGGCCGAACAGCCACAGGCGCCGCCGACGATGGCCCGGGTGAGGGCGAGCAGGATGATCGCCGGCAGCAGCGCGGCCAGAAGCGCCAGCCCGCCGGCCAGGGCGCCGCCGGCCACCGCCCAGCGATCGGCCGTTTCGCCCTCCGGCGTGACGCCCTCGATCAGCCAGCGGCTGCGACGCAGCTCGAAGTTGCCCAGCGCCAGGAGCGTAAAGCCAAGCGCGGCGTACAGGAGGATGGCGCCGCCGGCGAACAGATGGGCGGCGGTTCCGAGGCTGCGCCACAGGACGCCGATCAGCAGGCTCAGGATAAAGGTCGTCGACGTCGTCCAGGCGGCGAGCTTGCGATGGATCGACGGTGAGGTCGGGCAGGCCGAACCGCGACGGCCGTCAGGTCGTCGTAGGGTCGATCCGGCGCGGCGGCGGCAGGTCTTTACGCTTGACGACGAGCCGCTCCAGGAAGTCGAGCGGGCGGATCGGGAAGGCCCAGGCCCCGATCAGCAGCGGGAAGGTGACGATGTCGCGCCCGTCGATGTAGTTCTGGGGATCGAACCAGATGTTGAGCAGCATGTCGATCAGGCCGAGCGGGTTCCAGGGGATGTAGCGCAGGACCAGCGTTGCCACGGCGCTGCCGCCGAGCACGATCAGGTTCGCGCACGCGCAAGGCGGCCAGCACGCGGGCCAGGCTGCTCGCGGGCGATCGCTTCGCGCACTAGCACGGCGCCGACAATCGCCGCCGCCGCCCCGACGAGATACGCGCCGGCGTGCCAGGTGTGACCAGTGCGCCGACGATGACGCTCGCCAGCCAGGCTGCCAGGACGCTCATGATTGCGACCAGGATGTACGAAAGCGGAAAAGGCTGCTCGAAACGCGTCGGTCACGCTAGCCACGGAGCGCCTCCGCGACGGCCGGCAACTCTTGATCGTCGCGGATGCGATAGGTCGGGAAGTCGGCCGGAGCGCCGGTCTCGCGGCGAGGCCATCCGCCGACCGCCGGCGATCAGCAGCAGCACGGTATAGCCGTTTCGCTTCAAGGCGGCAAGCGCAGGGGCGAGCGACGGCGTGACGCTCCCGGTGATGACGACGGCCGTCGTCCCCCACCCCAGGCCGTGCGCGTGCAGTTGCAGCAGGTCGCTGAACGGCAACGCCGCGCTGCTCTCTACGCGCGCCAGCGCCTCGAGCAGCCGGATCAAGTGGCCCCGCCCGCGCCCGGCGGGGACGATGATGGGGGAGGACGAGATGAGGGGATGAGGGGATGAGGGGATGAGGGACGTGGGGGCGTTGCCGGCTCTCGGTTGCCCATCTCTGCTCCGGCCCCCATCCCGCCGTCCTGCCCGTTCGCATCAGGCCCACGGCTTGGCGGAGGTCGATAAGGCGGTTGGCGAAGGAGGCGGCGGCGACGATGGCGAGTTCCTGATACTGGTCGGTCATCTGGGTGTCGTAGCTTTCCGGGTGGAGGTCGAGCAAGAGGACCGTCTGGAGCGTCATCGCCGGTTCGAGCTTCTTCACCTGCAGCTGGCCGGCGCGGGCGGTTGCCGGCCAGTGGATGCGGCGGATGCTGTCGCCCGCGTTGGTAGTCGCGGACGCCGATCACGCGCGACGGGTCCTCGGACAGCGGGTTGCGGGAGCGCAGGGCGCCAAGCGGCGTTCGCGACGGCAGCAGCAGTTGTTCCAGCGGCACGATCTTCGGGTAGACGACAGGCGGTCGGTCCCGACGCCGCGGATGATGCGGTCTTCGAAGCCGAAGATGTCGCCATAGCTCAGGGTCAGCGGCCCGAGGGCGTAGAGGCCGCGCCGGCTGCCGCGCAGCGTGTAGTGCAGCTTGCGCACGCCCTGGCCGGGAATATACGCGGCGCCGACGTGCGGCGTGGTGTAGCCGAGGCGCAAGGGCAGCCGCTCGCTGTACTGCAGCCAGGGGATCGGAATAGCGCTGCGGTTGCGCACCTCCAGGGTGACGGTCGCCATCTCGTCGAAGAACAGATGGGTCTCGTGCACCCGCCGATAGCTCAGCACGTCCGGCACGCGCGCCATCCACCAGCGAACGAAGAGCATCACCGCGGCCAGAAAATAGGCAAGCGTGGCCAGGAACCCGGCGTCGAACAGGGCAGCGACGAGGGCCAGCAAGATGAGTAGGGGCAGAAAGGGCGGCATTCCGCCGGCGAACTCACGCCACGTCGTCCGCGATGCCGACTTCGACGTCGGCCAGGAGTTGCTGGACGATCGGCGTCGCGGTTGCGCCCGCGCACTTCACTCTCCGGCTTGACGATCAGGCGGTGCGGCAGGACGGCCGGCGCGAGTTCTTTGATGTCGTCGGGCGTCACGAAGTCGCGCCCACGCACCAAGGCCAGCGCCTGCGCCGCCTTGTAGAGCGCCAGGCTGCCGCGCGGGCTGGCGCCGAGCGAGAGGTCGGGGTGGTTACGCGTGGCGGTGATCAGGCGGAGCAAGTAGTCGCCGACGGCGCGGTCCAGGTGGACGTCCTGGGCGAGCGACTGCAGGCGCGTCAGGTCCGCAATGTCCGCCGCCGGTTGCAGGTGGGTGATCGGGTGCTCCCGGCGCAGGTTCTCCAGGACCTGGCGCTCCTCGTCGAAGGTGGGATAGCCCATCTGCAGGCGCAGCAGAAAGCGGTCGAGCTGCGCCTCCGGCAGCGGGAAGGTGCCTTCGTACTCGATCGGGTTCTGGGTGGCGAGCACCAGGAAGGGCCGCGGCAACGGGCGCGTCTCCCCTTCGGCCGTGACCTGGCGCTCCTCCATGGCCTCGAGCAGGGCCGACTGGGTGCGCGGCGTGGCGCGGTTGATCTCGTCGGCCAGCAGGATGTGGGCGAAGACCGGGCCGGGCCGGAACTCGAAGTCGCCGGTCGCCTGGTTGTAGACGGAGACGCCGGTGACGTCGCTCGGCAGCAGGTCGGGCGTGAACTGGATGCGCTTGAAGGAGGCGCCGAGCGTGACGGCGATGGCGCGGGCGAGCATCGTTTTGCCCGACGCCGGGCACGTCCTCGAAGAGCACGTGCCCCTCGACGATCAGCGCGACGAGCACCAGGTCGATCACCGCCGCCTTGCCGACGATCACCCTCTCGACATTGCGATGAAAGCGGCGGACGAAATCCGCGACCTCGGCGCCGGCGATGGTTTCCGTCGCCACGCTCAGCGCTCCGCCGGCGGCCGCCACCAGGCGGTAGCCGACGCCGCGGACGGTAACGATCAATTCCGGCGCGCTGGGCTCGCGCTCGAGTTTTTCCCGCAAGTGGCGGATGTGGACCTTGAGCATCTCCGTTTCTCCATCGAAGTTCGCGCCCCAGGCGTAGCTGAGCAGGGCATCGTGGCTGACGACGCGATCCTGGTTGGCCATCAGGCAGCGCAATAGCTGGAACTCCGTCGGCGTGAGATCCACCAGGCGGCCGTCCTGCGTCACCTCGTGGCGGCTAGTGTCCAGCACAAGGCCGCCGACTTTCATGACCGGCGGCGTGGTGGCGGCGCTGTCGCCCGGGGACCGCGCGCGCTACAGCACGGATGCGGGCCAGCAACTCCTTGTGGCTGAAGGGCTTGGTCAGGTAGTCGTCGGCGCCGACGTCGAGGCCAAAGACCTTGTCGTTCTCCTCGTCCTTGGCGGTCAGCATGATGATGGGCATGCGGCTGGCCAGGCGCAAGCGGCGGCAGACCTCGAAGCCGTCGATGCGCGGCATCATGACGTCCAGGATCACCACGTCCGGGCGGTCTCGTTGGGCCAGCTCCAGGGCCTCCTGGCCGTTGCGCGCCGTGAGCACCTGGTAGCCGTGCCGGCGCAGGCTGAAGCTGATGATCTCGGTGATATCGGGATCGTCGTCGGCGACCAGTATTCTCATGTTCATCCCCCGCTAATGGCAGGCGGACGATGAAGGCAGCGCCCTGACCCGGTTCGCTCTCCACCGCTATGGTGCCGTGGTGCAGCTCGACCAGCGATTTGACGATGGCAAGGCCCAGGCCGCTGCCGCCGTCCTGGCGGGTCAGGCGTTGCCGCCCCGATAGAACTTCTCGAAGAGGTGCTCCCGGTCCTCCGGGGCGATGCCGGGGCCGGTGTTGCGCACCGTCAACACCGCCTGGCCGGCGCAGGATCGGCGCTGCGCCACGACGCTGATCTCTCCCTGCTTCCGGCGTGTAGTTGGCGGCGTTGCCCAGCAGGTTCGTGAGGACCTGCTCGAAGCGCCGGCGGTCGGCCAGGACGAGCAGCGGCTGCGCCGGCAGCTCGAGATCGGATCTGCTTGGCCCTTGCGGTCGAAGATGGTGCCCAGGCCGATCACGACGTCGTCCACGATGCGGCGTATATCCGCCGGATGCAGCGTGAGCTGCACCTGGCCCGCTTCCAGCCGGCTGAGATCGAGCAGGTCGTTCACCAGGGTGATCAGCCGTTCGGCGTTGCGGCGGGCGGTGTGGAGGAAGCGCTGTTGCAGCGGGTCCAGCGTGCCCGCGTCGCCATCCAACAGCAGGTCGAGCGAGCCTTTGACCGCCGTCAGCGGCGTGCGCAGCTCGTGGGACACGACCGTGAGGAAGTCGGACCGCACGCGCTCCAGCTCGCGTTCGCGGCGTGATGTCCTCCAGGACGGTGACGAGGCCAGTGAATCGCCGCCGCTTTGCCGGATCGGGGTGGAAACGGCGTTGATGACGCGGCCATTCGACGCCTGGAAGGCCTGGCCGTTCGGGCCGGAGCCGTTCACGGGCACCGGCAGGGCGGCGGCGCTGCCGTCAATGCCCAGCAGCTCGCGCGCCGCCGGATTGATGAGTTCGACGCGGCCGTCGCTGCTGCTCACGACGACGCCGGCGCCCATACTGTCGAGCACCGACTGCAACCGGTCGCGATAGGCGGTCAGCTCGGCAGCCAGCCAGTCGCCTCGCCGGCCAGGGCCGCAACGGCGCCCGCAGCCGCCAAACTCGCCGGGCCGCCGCCACGGCTGCCAGTCTGCTGCTCTTGAAAGGCCTCCAGGCGGGCGGTCAGGCGACCGGATCGGGCGCAAGGCGCGATGAATCGCGACCGCCGCGGCGGCCGGCGCTGAGGGCAAGAGCAGCAGCGCGGCCAGCCACCAGAACACGCTGGGTCACGAAGCTGAAGGCCGCCACCATGGACATGCCGGCGCGCCGGCGAGCCAGAGCGAGAGCGGCGTGAGACTGCGGGCGCGCCGCTGTCGGCGGCCGCAGCTGGGCGATGGCCAACTGATCCTTGCTGCCGAAGCCGAGCGGGCGGATGACGGCCAGATAGCGGCGGCGCCGATCTGCCAGGTCGCGGCGTGCCAGGCTGCCGGGGGAGGGGCACCGTTCGGCGAACCGGGATCGCCTGCGGCCGATACGGTGGGGCGCCTTGGCGTCGTGAAGGCCTGGCCAGGGTCGGTCGGGAGGGCCAGGACGAGGCCATTGTCGACGATCGCGGCCTCGAAATCGCCGAGATTGGGCGTGAGCACGTGTACCAACGTAGTAGTTGTCCAGGATGCGCCCGACGACCACGGCGCCGAGCAAGGTGTTGTTGCCGGCCAGGACGGGCGAGGCGGCGACGGCGTAGGGCACCTGGGGGACGGGCGCGTTGGCCGGCTTGAGCGGCCCATCCCAGATGCCCGTCGCGGTCCTGTTGAAAGCGGAGGGCGTCGTTCACCATCCAGACGAACGAGGGATCTGGGCCGGGCTCAACGCCTTGGCCTGGGCGATCTGGCTGCGCGGGGCGTCTGATCAGGCTGACGAAGGTAGCGGTTCGTGCGCGATACGGTTCCAGCACGCTGTCCTGCACGGTGCCCGGCGTTCCGTCGCAGTGCGGCGTCACATCGGGGTTGACGGCCAGGTAGCGGGCGGCGACTTGGATGCGGGCGACTTCGTCCTGGATGGCGTTGAAGGCGAGTTGCTGGCGCCGACCAGCTGGCGCTGTCGTCGCATCAAGGTTTGCTGCTGCGTCTGCTGCTGGATGGCAAAGGCCGCGAGGGCGATGCGCCGACGACGGCGACCAGCAAGCGCGGCGATCGTGATCGATGAAGCCGCTTGCGAAGATCCATCGGCCATCTCATGTGTCGAACGAACGGAGATACGCTTCGCCCAATGGTACCCTACGGGCGATGGCGCCGCGCCAGGCCTTGGCGCCGGTGCCGGGCGAGCGCGGGCTTCCGGGAGAGGAGGGAGGGTGAGCAGGCAGGAGACTCAACCGACCTGGCGCTGCGAGGCGCGACCTGCCCGACGGCGGACGACGCTGCACCGGATGTACCGCACGATGCTGCTGTCGCGCGCCCTGGACATTCGGATGTTCGCCCTCAACCGCCAGGGGCGCGTGCCGTCATGGTGCCCTGCCAGGGCACGAAGGCGCGCAGGTGGGGATGGTCGCGGCGCTGCGGCCGGGGCGCGACTTCTTTCTGCTCTACTACCGCGATCTGGCGGCGGCGCTGGCGATCGGCGTCACGCCGCGCGACGTCATGATGGGCCTGTTCGCCCGCGCCGACGACCCGGCCAGCGGCGGCCGCCAGATGCCGGCGCACTTTTCCGACCGGCGGCTGCGCATCTTCACCGGGTCCAGTTGCGTGGGAACCCAGATCCCGCACGCGCCGGCCTGGCCCTCGCCATCAAGCTGCGCGGCGAAGACGAGTGGCCATCGCCAGCTTCGGCGAAGGGGCGACCAGCAAGGGCGACTTCCATGAGGCGTCAACTTCGCCGCCGTCCACCGCTGCCCGTGATCTTCTTCTGCCAGAACAACCACTACGCGATCACCGAGCCGCAGAGCGGCAGATGGCGGTGAAGAGCGTGGCGGACCGCGCCGCCGGCTACGGCATCCCCGGCGTGTCGGTCGACGGCAACGACGCCCTGGCCGTCTCGCGGGCACGCGCGATGCGGCGGCGCGCGCGCGCGCCGGCGAGGGGCCAACCCTGATCGAGGCGCGCACCTACCGCCTGGTGCCGCACACCAGCGACGACAACGATCGCCGTTATCGCTCCCGCGAGGAGGTGGAGGAGTGGCGGCAGCGCGACCCGATCGACCGCTGCGGCGCTACCTGGAGGCGCAGGGCTTGCTGGACGAGGCGGCGGACGAGCAGCCTGCGCGGCGGGAGGCGGCCGGAGGTCGAGGAGGCGACCGCGCAGGCCGAAGCGGCGCCGCTACCCGACCCGGCGACGCTGGCGCGGCACGTCTACGCGGAGGAGTCGGATGGCTGTGAAGACCTATCCTTGAGGCGATCCGCGAGGGGATCCCCGAGGAGATGGGGCGCGACGAGCGGGTGATCGTGCTGGGCGAGGACGTCGGCGCGCGCGGCGGCGTCTTCGGCGCCACGCAGGGCCTGCACGACGAGTTCGGCGACACGCGCGTGATCGACACGCCGCTGGCGGAAGTCGGCATCGCCGGCGTGGCCATCGGCGCCGCGTTCAACGATCTGCGGCCGATCGCCGAGATCCAGTTCGCGGACTACATCTTTCCGGCCATGAACCAGATCGTGAACGAGGCGGCGCGCATCCGCTATCGCTCCAACGGCGACTTCGGCTGCCCGATCGTCATTCGCGCGCCCTTCGGCGGCGGCGTGCATGGCGGCCTGTACCATTCGCAGAGCGTCGAGGCCCTCTACTGCCACATCCCCGGCCTCAAGATCGTCGCGCCGTCCACGCCGTACGATGCAGGGGCTCTGCTCGCCGCCATCCGCGACCCCGACCCGGTGCTGTTCTTCGAGCACAAGCGCGCCTACCGCCTCATCAAAGGCGAGGTGCCGGCCGAGAGGACGCGTGCCGATCGGCCATGCGCAGGTTAAGCGCGCCGGGCTCGGACATCACCGTGGTCAGCTATGGCCTGATGCTGCACACCTGCTGGAGGCGGCGGAGGCGCTGGCGGAGGAGGGGATCGACGTGGAAGTGCTCGATTTGCGCCATCTGCGCCCGCTCGATCGCGAGACGATCCTCGCCTCCGTGCGGAGTCCGGCAAGATGATGATCGTCCATGAAGACACGCGAACCGGCGGATTGGCCGGTGAGATCGCCGCCACGATCTGCGAAGCCGCCTTCGAGTACCTGGATGCGCCGATCCTGCGCGTCACCGGCCCGGACGTGCCGGCCATTCCGTACAGCGCGCCGCTGGAAGCGGCGTTCTTGCCGAATGTCCAACGGGTGGCCGAAACCAGTGCGCGAACTGGCGCGCTACTGACATGCCGGCGCAATCCACGACCATCATCATGCCCAAAACTCGGCGAATCGGTGACGGAAGGCGTCATCGAGCGCTGGCTCAAGGCCGAA
>CAWBPB010000029.1:0-39695 GCA_963790555.1 uncultured Acidobacteriaceae bacterium
GGCCTCGATCTGGCCGTTGGGCGCGACGAAGACCGAGCCGGAGAGCGGCTTGCGGTTCTGGTGGGTGCCAAACCAGTCGGTGTAGCCGAAGCGCATGTCGTGGAAGTTGACCTGCTGGAGATGCCGTGCGGCGTCCTGGGGCATGTCGGGCGGGCTGCCGGGGCCGATGTCCTCGACCAGTGGGAACGTGGACCAGTCGAGGTAGACGCGGCCCAGCCAGGAGCGCTTGGCCGCGGCAACGGCGGGGGTCACGGGTGGCTTATAGATCGGGCCGACGCTCTCGTCGATGTTGACGGTGTTGCTGCCGGTGCGCACATCGGCGAAGTGGTAGGCGTTGTCGGTTTCGACGATGCCCTGCCAGCGGAAGGGGTTGATGGGATAGGGCTCGGCGGCAACGCGCAGCGCAGGTCGGTCGAAGGAGGTCTGCTCGAGAAGGTGAACGGCGCGTGCGTGCTCGGTGCTGCGGAAGGTGTAGAGGATGGCGACACCGACGAGGGCGGCGATGGCCCAGCCGCGTCCGCGAAAGAGTGGACGGCGCTTGGAGATTTCGCGATCGACCAGGCCGAGCACGGCGGGGGCGAGGAGTCCGGTGAGCAGGAAGATGAACATGACCGGCTCGAAGATGAAGACGATGTCCCAGGAGTACCAGTGCGGGTTCCATGGCGCGAAAGGGCGCACGCCGTAATTGTTGGTGAAGTCGAGCAGGATATGGCTGAGGTCGGCGATGAGCGCAAAGCACCACAACAGAATCCAGCGCGGGGGGGTGGGGGGCTTTTTTCGCCGGACATGATGGAAGCCCCAGCAGAAGAGCGTGACCACGAGGGCAACGACTGGCGCGCCGAGCAGCGTGTGGGTGAATCCGCGATGGTGCTGAAAGGCAACCAGCGGTCCGCGAAATCCCCAGAAGATGTCGATGTCAGGGGTTTCCGCGGCGAGCGTCATGGCCAGCGTGGCGTACGCGGTTTTGCGATTGAAGCCGGAGCGGCCGAGGCATGCGCCGGTGAGGAAGTGGGTGACGGGTTCCATGGTCTATCTGCGTGCGAGACGAGAATACAGCCTTCGTGCCCGCATCCTTATAATTCAGCTCGATGGCTGAGCGAGCAACGGAAGCGAAAACTGAGGCCCTGCGCGAGACGATTCGCCACCACGAGAACCTCTACTACGTGCTGGATGCGCCGGAGATTCCGGATGCGAAATTCGACTCGCTGATGCGTGAGTTGAAGGAGATTGAGGCGAAGCATCCGGAGTGGGTGACGCCCGATTCGCCCACGCAGCGCGTTGGCGGCAAGCCGAAGGAAGGCTTCGCCAAGGTTGCGCATTCGCGTTCGATGCTCTCGCTGGACAACGTGAACACGCCGGAGGAGCTGGCGGACTGGGACCGGCGCGTGCGCGCGCTGGCGGGCGATGCGGAGATTGCGTATGTGACGGAGCTGAAGCTGGATGGGCTTTCACTGGCGCTTCATTACACAGCGAGCGGGAGCGGTGGCGCGGTGCTGGCGCGGGCCATTACGCGCGGGAACGGCACGATTGGCGAAGATGTCACCAGCAATGTGCGGACGATCCGGTCGGTACCGTTGTCGATTTCGGCGGAAAAGATGAAGAAGAGCCGGCTGCCGGCGCCGTTTGAGGTGCGGGGCGAAGTGGTGATGCCGATGGCGGCCTTCCTGAAAATGAACCAGGAGCGCGAGGCGCTGGGCCAGGCGCAGGCCGCGAATCCGCGGAATTTTGCGGCGGGGACGATCCGTACCATTGAGCCGAACATCGTGGCGCAGCGGCGGCTGGATTTTTATGGCTACTTCGCGCTGCAGCTTGCGCCCGGCGCAGAGGGCGAAAACGCCTTTGCCACGCAGGTGGAGACGCTGGATGCGTTGACGACCGCGGGCTTCCGCGTGAATCCGCATCGCGAGGCGCTGAAGACGCTCGATCAGTTGCAGGCATTTGTGGCGCGTGCCGAGGCGCAGCGGGCGTCGCTCGGGTACGAGATCGACGGCGTGGTGATCAAGGTGAACTCGACTGCGCTGCAGAAGCGGCTGGGCTTTACCGGCAAGGCGCCGCGCTGGGCGGTCGCGTATAAGTTCACGGCGCGCGGCGGCGTGACGCGGCTCGAAGACATCACGGTGCAGGTGGGGCGCACCGGCAAACTGACACCGGTAGCGGTGCTGAGCGCGGTGCAGATCGGCGGCATCACGGTGACGCGCGCGACGCTGCACAATGCCGACGAGATTGAGCGGCTGGGAGTGAAGATCGGCGACTTTGTGCGCGTGGAGCGCGGCGGGGACGTGATCCCGAAGATCGTCGAAGTGATCGAAGACAAGGACCATCCGCGAGGGCATAAGAAATTTCACTTCCCCGCGCATTGCCCGGTGTGTGACAGCGAGATTGTGCGCACGGAGGGCGAAGCCGACTACCGCTGCGTGAATGTGGACTGCCCGGCGCGGCTGCGCGAGAGCCTGCTGCACTTCGCTTCGCGCGGCGTGATGAACATCGACGGCATGGGCGAGGCGGTGGTGGTGCAATTGATGGAGAAGGGGCTGGTGCGCTCCGTGGCGGACCTGTATTCGCTGACCAGCGAAAAATTGCTGACGCTGGAGCGCATCGGGCAGAAGACGGCGGACTCGCTGATTGCGGAGATCGAGCGCACGAAAAAAGCGCCGCTCGATCGGGTGCTCTTCGGGCTGGGTATCCGCTTCGTCGGCGAGCGCACGGCGCAGTTGCTGGCGGATGCTTTTGGATCGATGGATGCGCTGCTTGCGGCGACGCCCGAAGAACTGGAGCGGGTGCAGGAGGTGGGTCCGCGCGTGGCCGCCGCGGTACATGAATTTTTCGCGGAAGAACGCAACCGCAAATTGATCGAACGGCTGCGTGCGGCCGGGCTGACCTTTAAAGCGGAGAAGCGCAAACGCTCGGCGAAACTGGAAGGGCTGACCTTCGTGCTTACCGGCACACTGCCGACGTTGAGCCGCGAGGAGGCTAAAGAGCGCATCGAAGCAGCAGGAGGGCGCGTCTCCGGCTCGGTGAGCAAGAAGACGAATTATGTTGTGGCCGGCGAGGAGGCGGGGTCGAAGCTGGACAAAGCTCGCGAACTGAAGGTGCCGATGATTGGCGAACCAGAACTACTGGAGATGCTGGGATGAAGAATCGGACGTTGATTTGGAAGACGCTTGGGGTTTGGAAGGCGCTTGGCGCTGTTGCTTTGATGGCTATCGGGCCTGCGGCTATGGCGCAGAGTCTGCCGGCGGGCGTTGGCGGCTATTGGAAGATCACGAAGATGCTGCCAAAGAAGCCGATGGCCACGCCTGGGTGTACGGCCAATCCGGCGTTCTTCAGCAAGATGGCGCGCCGCTCGCGCATTTTGATGAGCGATCGCAACATCGTGTGGGGCGGTGCTTCGGCGACCGACCCGGGGGCGCAGGTCAACATGGTGGACCCGGTGGACTTCAGCGCGCATCACTCGCAGGCCGGGGCGACGCTGCACGATCTGGAACTGGATCGCGGCTCGAAGGTCGAGGTGATCCATCTCGGCTCGCCGGGCACGCTGCCGTTCGACACCATTATCGTGAAGGACCCGAGCACGCTGTACTTCACGCGCTGCGGGATTTTCATGGAGGCCATCCATGACAGCGGCTTCGTGGCGCCGCCGTTGCCGAACCAGCGGTGAGGTGCGGGACTTCGGCGGGCGAGGACAGTAGCCAGATATCAGAGCGGCTGAGTCGCGGCAGCGGCCGCCATGGTTTCCGCCACGCCCTGGTAGTTGTAGGTCATGGGATGCGGTCCGGGAAGATAGCCGGTCTTCAGCTCCGCTATGCGAAACCCGGCGGCCACGATCAGATCGTCAACTTTACGATTAAGGTGGCAGCCGCCGGTGATGCGCTTCCAGAACGGGGTGATCCGGTCCTGCCAGAGGGCGGTGCCTGCATCGGGAGCGCGGCCATGCTCCAGGAAAATCAAGCGCCCGTCCGGTTTCAGGACGCGTCTGGCTTGTTGAAGGGCCTTCGCGGTATTTGGAATGGAACACAGCGTCCAGGTGACGACGATGGTATCGATGCTTGCGTCGGCGAGGGGCAACTGCTGCTCTGCGGATTGCGTGAAGAATTCGATCACGGTCGGCCCGGTCATCGCTCTTTTTCGCGCCATTTGCTGAAGCTCAATAGAAGGATCCGCGCCATAGATGTGCTGAACATCTGACGAATAGAACGGCAGATTCAGACCGGAGCCAATCCCAATCTCCAGCACTTCGCCACGAGCGAGAGGAATCCATGCGGCGCGAAGGCGAGCCGTCTCCTCATTCCTCAACGCAAGATCAATGACCCGAGGGAGAACGTACTTCGCATACAAACCCACGGTCTGATCTCCGTCTGTTTTCGAGCGCAAACGATTTCATTGAACAAATGGCCACACCCGGCTCCGACTGCTTCATACGGGGCGGAGCCGGATGTGGGTTCTTTCCCCAAACATCACATCTACCTTTGGATTCTCACACCTGTTGCCAAGCCGATGCCAGCGTCTATTTGGGCGCGTAGTAGCCGGTGCGGGCGTGCACGTTGTATCCGCCGCGCAGAGCGGTGAGGTAGATGGTGCGGAAGGAGCCGTCGGCGCGGAAGTCGGCGGGCTTGTAGGCGAGCGAGTACTGCGAGCGCAGTTCTTCTTCCACTTTGTGGAACTCGTTCGCTATGTCTTCAATCCGCTGCGGATAGAAGGCGGAGCCGCCGGTGGCCAGCGCCATCTTCTTCAGCACATCGTCGCCGCGCTCGCGTGAGGGGCTGGTGTTGGTGCTGATGGTGTAGATGGTGGTCTCGGCGCGCTGGCACATCTTGATCGCATCGTCGAGGTAGGCGCGGCTCTGGTTGTCGTCACCGTCGGAGACCAGGATGAGCGCCTTGCGGACTTCGGCGTTGGCGGGAACGCCGTGCAGCATCTGGTCGCGGCATGCTTTGTAGACTGCGTCGTAGAGCGCGGTGCCGCCGCCCGGTCTGAGCTTGTTCAGCCCCGTCTCCAGCAGGTCGGGATTGTTGGTAAAGCCCTGCGTGACATAGGAAGTGACATCGAAGCCCATGATGAAAGCGCGGTCGGTGCGGGGCCGCAGGATGCTGAGCAGGAACTCCGTGGCGGCCTGCTGCTCGAAGTGGAAGCGGGCGCGAATGGATGTACTGGCGTCAATGACCAGGCCGACGCGCAGCGGCTGGTTGGTCTGCTGAGTAAAGCTGTAGACCTGCGCTGGAGCGCGCTGGTCGTCGAGCAGCGCGAAGTCCTGCTGCTGCAGGTTGTTGACGAAGCGGCCGCGGTGATCCGTAACCGTGAAGGTGAGGTTCACCTCGTTCACGTTCTGCTTCAGGGTGTAGGTGCCTTCCTCATCGCCGGGGGCGGCGACCTCCGGCTCCTGGGCATCGGCCGGGGCTTGCGCGGGTTGTTGCGTGGCTGAGGCGGGCGGAGGGGTTGCCGGAGCGGCAGGCAGCGGTTTGGCTGGCGCCGGAATCGTCTGGCCGGGTGCGTTGGGCAGCGAATTCTGAGGCTGCGCAGGGGCCGCCGTGCTCTGGGCCGCGAGCGGCAGGCAGGCGCCGATAAGGCCGGCCAGCAATAGGCCGGAAGTCCAGCGGTGGAAAACAGAGGGGATACGACGAATCATGGAGGCTTCATTCATTGTATTCGTTCCTTGCCTCCCCCAACGGCCTGCCCGGGAGGGGGTGAACCAGGGATCAACCCGGTAGGTAACTGTTTTAGAAACAACTGGAGCTGCTCCGGCAGCGGCGCTTCAAAGGCGAGCGGACGCCCGGTGACCGGATGGGCGAACGCGAGCGATGCGGCGTGCAGGAAGTTGCGATCGAGCTGAAGCGTGGGCTCCGGCTGCGCAGTCTCGCGACGGCGCGGCGTGTGGGCGCGGCCGGTCTGGGGCGCGAGACGGATCACGGCGGGTGCGCCGTAGAGGGTATCGCCGACGATGGGATGGCCGAGCGAGGCCATGTGGACACGAATCTGGTGGGTGCGTCCGGTCTCGATACGCACGGAGACGAGGGTGAAGCGGCCGAAGGGCGACTCGATGCGGCGGAGCACGCGGTAATGGCTGATGGCCGAGCGGCCATCGTCGCGGCGTGTCGTCATGCGGGTGCGGCGGACTGTATCGCGGGCGATGGCGGCGTTTACGGTTCCGCTTTCGGCGGCGACGGCGCCGTGCACCAGCGCGACGTAGGTCTTCTGCACCTGGCGGCGGGAGAACATGTCGGAGAGCTTCGCATGGGCCTTGTCGTGCTTTGCGACGAGCAGGAGCCCGCTCGTCTGTTTGTCCAGCCGATGCACGATGCCGGGACGCAGCGCTCCGCCATGCGATGAGAGCTGTTCGAAATGATGCAGCAGAGCGTTGACCAGCGTGCCGCGATTGCGGTCGTCGTCGGTGGACCCGGCGCCGGCGTGCACCATCATGCCGGCAGGTTTGTTGATGACGGCGAGGTCGTCATCCTCGTAGATGATGTCGAGTGTGATGGCTTCGGGAACGGCGCGGAGCGGGCGCGCTTCGGCTTCACCGGTGATGGAGAGCTCCTCGCCGCCGCGCAGCTTCAGGCTGGCCTTGGGCGGCTTCCCTGCGATGAGCACCTTTGCTTCCGAGAGGAGCCACTGCACGCGGGCGCGGCTGACGGCGAGGGCTTCGACGAGGTACTGATCGAGACGGCGGCCGGCGGCTTCGGCAGGAACGACGAGGGTGCGCGATGCGCCAGTCTCAGACATGATGCACCGCCGATAGCCAGCAAACGCCGCCGAGCGCGACCATGAGCATGGCGATGGCCTGCGCGGGCGTGGCGATATGGAGGAGCGCGGGGGCGTCTGCGTAGTCGGCGGAGAATGGCGCGAGCGCAAACTGCAGGAAGCCGCCGGCAAAGAGCGCCGTGCCGAGGACTCCTCCGGGGCGGGCGGCGCGGTACTGCGTGAGAAGGCGCAGCATCAGAATCAGAACCGCGGCGAGCACGAAATGCCCGATGGCGGCGTAAAGCTGCACGGGATGGAGCGCGATGCCGAGCGGGACGCCGTTGATGCGCGCGGCGAAGCGGCTGGTGTAGGTGACGGCCCAGGGCACAGCGGCGGGCGCGCCGTAGTGCGAGCCGGCGGCGAAGTTGCCGATGTCGAGGATGGCGAGAGCGAGGACGACGGCGGGTGCAGCGGCATCGATGGCGCGGAGGAGCGGTACGCGGGCGCGCAGCAGGTAAATGCACGTAACGATCACGGCCAGCAACACACCATAGACGGCTGCGCTGCTGGAAGCGAGCGTGCCGGCTGCGAGAATGAGGAGCGGCGCTTCCAGAAAGCCGCGCCAGTTGGCGAGGACCACGGCGAGGCGCGCTCCGACGACGGTGCAGACCACGGCGAGCAGGCCGGCGTTCTGAATCTTCGCCGTGTCGAGGCCGGTGCGGCGCGCGAGGCTGGTCCAGAGCGCGATGCCGGAGAAGGCCGCCACGACGGCGAGCACGCCGTAGGTGGAGATGACGAACGCGCCGAACTGGAGGAAGCGAGGGTACATCTAGTGGGGTGAGTCGTTCATTCGCAGCGTTGGTGTCTGGTTGAGCGGTGCTTTGCGCCGATATGGAACGGAAGATTGAGCAGATCCTTCACTCCACCTTCGGTTACGTTCAGGATGACAGATGCGCGCTCTCGGTTACGTTCAGGAGACAAATGGATGTGATCAGTTTCCGAGTTCGGCGGGGAGAAGAGGAACAAAACCGACCCACGGGGCCGTGCGTTGCGCGCTGGTGAACCCGTCCTAAGACGGTGGGACTCTCCGCAGCTCTTTAGGCATTCCGGACTGGCGGACACTGCACACCGAGCCAATTAATCGAGTCGAGTCCCTGTTCAAGAATTATAGGTTCTACCAGCGTTAGCTCCGCACCTGCTTTGCAGGCCGGTTTCTGAATCGGATGCTACCGAGGGGCGAGGCGGTTTGCAAGCTACCCGTTTGTGGTATGGCCCATCCATCTGAGGCTGCACACTTTGCAACAAAGCGCGTCTATAGCGATTTGCTTTTCGGCTCTTCCGCACTTTCCGGACCTGTCAGCTCTTCAAAGATGCCGACGTCTTCCGCCTGCTGCGTCAACTGGCGCGGCAGGCGTTTGGTGGGCTGCACGCCGAGCGCGCGCAGCATTTCCACCTGACGGACGAGGTTGCCGCGTCCGCGGGTGAGCTTATCCAGGGCGCCGTCGTAGGCAGCACGCGTCTGCTCGATGCGCGCGCCGAGCTTGCTGAGGTCGTCGACAAAGCCGACGAATTTGTCATAGAGCTCCGCGCCGCGTTCGGCGATCTGCTGTACGTTGCGCACCTGCTCTTCCTGCTTCCACAGATGCGCGACGGTGCGCACGACGAAGAGCAGTGTGCTGGGCGAGACGAGCAGGATGTTCTGCTCCCACGCATTGAGCCACAGATTGTTGTCGGTTTCGAGCGCGAGCAGGAATGCGGGCTCGATGGGCACGAAGAGGATGACGAAGTCCAAAGTCTCCAGTCCGGGCAGGCGATGGTAGTTGCGTGCGGCAAGGCCGCGGATGTGCTCGCGAAGGGATGCGCAGTGGCGCGTGGCGGCGTGCTTGCGGAGGGCCTCGTCAGTGCTGGCGCAATAGGTGCCGTAATCGACCAGCGAGACCTTGGCGTCGACGACCAGCTTGCGATTGCCGGGCAGATGCAGGATGACGTCGGGCCGCGCGCGTGTCGCGTCCTCGCGCGCGATGGTTTCCTGCATGGTGTATTCATGATCGCGGCGCAGGCCGGCGGCTTCGAGGATGCGCTCGAGCACGATCTCGCCCCAGTCGCCCTGCGTACGGCTTGAGCCCTTGAGTGCCTGCGTCAGGTCCTTTGCCTCATCGGCGAGGCGCTGATTCATCTCCAGCAGTGAGGTGACCTGCTGGGCCAGCGCGCTGCGGTCCTTGCTCTCCTGCACGTAGACCTGGTCGACTTTGGCCTGGAACTCCTGCAGGCGCGTCTTGAGGGGGTCGAGCAACTGGCCGAGGTTGGTCTGATTCTGCTCGGTGAAGCGGCGGGATTTTTCCTCCAGGATGTCGTTGGCCAATGCGCGGAACTGGTGCGTCATGCTGTCGCGGGCGTCGTCCAGCAGGGCCAGCTTCTGCTCCTGGGCGGCGCGCTCGGCGGTGAGTGTGGCGTCCAGCGACGCAAGCTGAATGCGCAGTTGCGCGGTTTCCCCGGCCAGCGCCGAGCTGCGGCGGAGGGCAATCAAATATCCGACGAGGCCGCCGATGGCGAGCGAGGCCAGTGCTGCAAAGAAATAGATGATGGTGTTCATGAACCCGAGTGTGAATGCTTATTCGCACTCTAATTGTTTCCGGGACGGTTGTGGCGTCATGCGGCCGGGGCCCGCCGCCTTTACACCCCCGGACCCCCTCAGTAGACTTGGAAGTTCGGGACCAGCATCCATAGACCAGGGTGCGGGTGCGCCTGCGGTGCGCCTTGCACGCTGCGTACCTGATAGTCTCAAAAGGGATTTAGTTCATTCGATTTGTGATCGAGGAGATAGGCATGGCAGCAGTGGACGAGAAGGTCAAGCAGATCATTGTGGAGCAGCTCCAGGTGGACGAGGCGGAGGTGACGCCCAGCGCCTCGTTCCAGGAAGACCTGGGCGCGGATTCGCTCGATGTGGTGGAGCTGGTGATGCAGTTTGAAGAGGCCTTCGACATGGAGATTCCGGACGAGGACGCGGAGAAGATCAAGACCGTGAAGGACGCGACCGAATATATCGAGAAGCACGCGAAGGGCGGCAAGTAAACCTGTGCGTTGCGATCGACGGGTGGTAGTCACAGGGCTGGGGCTGATTGCAGGGCCCGGCAATACCGCCCCGGAGCTCTGGAAGAACCTGCTGGCCGGCAAAAGCGGCATGGCGCCGATCACGGGCTTCGACGCCAGCGCGTTCCCCGTCACCTTTGCCGCCGAAGTGAAGAACTTTGATCCGCTGAAGTTCATCGAGAAAAAGGAAGCGCGCAAGATGGGGCGCTTCATCCATTTCGCCATCGCTGCCGCCGAGGAGGCGATGCAGCACAGCGGGCTAAAGGTGACGCCGGAGACGGCTGAGCGCATCGGAGTGCACATTGGCTCCGGCATCGGCGGGTTCGACATCATTGAGCGCGAACACAGCAACATGCTCAATGGCGGGCCGCGCAAGATTTCGCCGTTCTTTATTCCGGCAGCGATTGTGAACCTGGCCGCCGGCCAGGTAAGCATCCGCTACGGCGCGAAGGGCCCGAATGAGGCGACGGCCACCGCCTGCACCACGAGCGCGCACTCCATTGGCGACGCGTATCGCATCATCCAGCGCGGGGATGCGGACGCGATGATTGCCGGCGGAGCCGAGGCTGCCATTACGCCGATGGGCATTGGCGGATTTGCAGCGATGAAGGCGCTTTCCACGCGCAATGACGATCCTGAGCACGCCTGCCGTCCTTTTGACAAGGACCGCGACGGCTTCATCGTGGGCGAGGGAGCGGGCATCCTGATCCTGGAAGAGCTGGAGTACGCAAAGGCGCGCGGCGCGAAGATCCTGGGCGAGATTGTCGGCTACGGCATGAGCTCCGACGCGTACCACATGACAGGGATGGCGCCGGAAGGCGAGGGCTGCTTCCGTGCCATGACCAACGCGATCAAGTCCGCCGAGCTTTCGCCGGACCAGATCGGTTACGTGAATGCGCACGCGACCTCCACGCCGCTGGGCGATGCGCTGGAATCCGCAGCGATGAAGAAGCTTTTTGGCGAGCGCGCGCTGAGCGGTGAAGTGCCGGTGAGCTCGACAAAATCCATGACCGGGCACCTGCTGGGCGGCGCCGGAGGATTGGAAGCAGGCATTACGGTGATGGCGCTGATCGAGCAGATTGCTCCGCCGACGACGAACCTGGTGAATCAGGACCCGGCGTGCGAGCTGCATTATGTGCCGAACAAGCCGCAGAAGATCACGGCTGAGTATGCGCTGTCGAACTCGTTTGGTTTTGGCGGGACGAATGGCTCGCTGATCTTCCGGCGGTGGACCGAGTAGCTGCTTCCGCAGGATCGTTTACAGCGTCGCGACCAGTTCGCGGCGCTTTTTGGTTTTTACTGGAACGGGTGGCCGTACGTGAGGATATACTTGTGCCCTTCCATGGGCATAAGTAAGGATCTCGAGCGTCGTAGTCTGGGAAACACGCTCATTGGAAGTCGTGGCTTTGCAGTTTTCATGATTCTGCTATCTGCATGGTCTCTTAACTCAAATATCCGACATGCGTCGGCAAGGTTCCACATCCCACACCACTTCGTCACGAATTATGAGCTGTTCGGACGGATCGGTTGGGCCATCGACCTCATCCTTTATATCGGTATTGTATTTCTGCTGTTTGGGTTCGTCACTTCCACTCGAAGCAAGATTGAGATGGCGTTGTTTATCGGGTTGGGTCGGCCCTATCGTGATCAATCCTGCAAGGATGTTAGTTCCCCAATACACCTCCGCAATCTGGTGGGTCGAGCTATGTCTCAAGTTCGTATTCTTTGTGACATCGATCGTCGTGTTTCTGAGACTGACCCGGAGGCGCTCCTTGCCTGATAGCTCTTCGGATTCAGACCAAGTGCCTCGACCTGTTGGCCAGTAGAGACGATCGACTAGAGCGTTGTGACTGGATGCGCTTCGAGGATGGACACATCCATCTCCGGCACTGGAATATTGCGTGCGAGTTTGAAGCCTGATTCTTCCAGCAACTGCCGCCACTCATGCTCGCTGCGTTCGCGGCCGCTGGTGACCGCCAGCATGTTGAGGTCGCTCAGGAAGCGGGTGACCAGCTCCGGCGCCGGTTCTCGGACGATGTCCGGCAATACGAATTCGATCACCAGCACGCTGCCTGTTGCCGGAACGACGGCGCGGCAGTTGCGCAGGATGCCGACCGCTTTTTCATCCGTATCACCGTGCAGCACGTGCTTGAGTATGTAGACATTCGGCGCCGGCGGGGACTTTTTCAGACAGATCCGCGACTCTCAGCTCACAGCGATCGGCTACGGGCGACGAGCGGAAGTGAGCGGCTGCGGCTGCGACGGACTCTTCGCGGTCTACCAGCATGCCGCGCAGGTGGGGATGACGCTCGAGCACCGCACGGATCAGCGCGCCGCCACCGCCGCCGAGGTCCGCGACGACGCCGGTTGCGGGGAAGGTCCACGCGTCGACGATGGGAGCGTAGTTCTCTGTCGGGCTGGTGCCCATGACGGCACGGAAGATTGCATTGGCATCGGGGTCCTGCGACCAGCGCGAGGCGATGCCTGCCTGCTCCATGACCTGCGAGGCGTTCTGCCCGGTGCGGACGCACTCGCCAAGCTGGGTCCAGAAATTCGCGAGCAGATCGGCCCAGAAGACGACCGAAGCCCATGCCGAGTCCGGCACGTCGCGGCGCAGCGGCTTGCCTAGTGCGGTGAGGCGGAAGTGTTGCGGGCTGGTCTGGTTGAGCAGGCCGAGAGCGGCCATGGCGCGCAGCAGCCGGTACATGGATGCTGGATCGGATTTGCACGTCGTTGCCACGTCGGCGGCGCTTCGTTCCGCATCGCCCAGCGCATCGGCGACGCCGAGCCGGGCCGCCGCGGACAACACACAGCTTCGCCCATAGGCCGTAGCCATCTCCTGCAGTTCGTTAGAGGCAACTACATTTCCGATGGCGTGCTTTGCCGGCATCCTGTTTCCTCCATCCGCGAAAGGATACAGCGATGATGCACTGGCGGCAGCGATGCGGATTGTAAGAAATGGAAGCGGGAGTGCCTCAGCGCACGCCGCTGGCCAACAATGCGGAGGAGTGCGGCACTTCTGCGAAAGCTTTGTGCGGCGTGATGTACGACTTGTAGACGGAGATGTGGAAGCAGGACTGCTGGAATTCTTCTTCCACGTCGATCTTCCCCGCGGTCTGGAGCGGCAGCAGATAGGCGCGCATCCATGCGACTTCGGATGCGGTGAGCCCCTTCTTTGCGATGTCCACGGCCTCGCCGGTGAGGTGCGGGGATGCAACATCGCCTTCTGCCGGCGCGGCGTTTCCGTTGATGCGCCGCAGATGATGCTGGAACTCGACGGTGCGGACGGCGGAGTTTACCTGCAGGGGCTTGTGGAAGCGCTGGTAGTGCACGCGGGCGAGATCGTCGAGGAAGCGGCCGGTCCAGGCACGGCAATAACGGCGGTTTGCGGGCAGGCGGCTGTCCACATGCATGGAAGCGAGCTCCGGCAGCGCGACCAGTTTGCCGGCGCGGCGCAGCGTGGCGAGATCGTCATTGTCCTTGACGCGCAGGATGCCGTCCTGCTCGGCGCGCTCATTCTGCCGCACCAGCGACTCGTGGCTGCCGCGCAACGGCGGCAGGTTCATGGCGGCCAGCGGCACTTCCGGCACGTTCACCGATGCGGATTCCGATTCGTCGTCGGTATCTTCATCGCGCGCTACGCGCGCGGTCTCAGTGCGTGCTGCCGCGCGTACGGCTTCCGTGCCATGGCGGCGGGCATGGCGCAGCGCGCGCGCGGTATGGGGGTGCACATGGTGCCGGCGCGGATGCGAATGCGCACTCGCTTTATGCTTCCGGGCCTGGGCCGTCTGCGGGAGCAGAAGTCCAAGGCAGAGAAGTACAGCAAGAGCGGCGAAGGAATAACGACAAGGGTGAAGACAGCGCATGATGCCCGGGACCAGACCGTTTCACAAAGTGTGTGTGACATCCGCGCGTGCGAGCAAGGCCCCTTTTGGGGGACACAAAGCAGCTCTGCAGCGACAAGAGATCTCACACCCCTTGCGAAGACGGTTGAGGTGCGCGAAGAATGCCAGAGGTCTTCATCCTAATGGTTCCAAGTGCGGCGGCGAAGTGCCCAGGCGGATACGTTCCGCCGCAGATGCCTATGCGGGATGGATTTCGTAATCGAGCCGGCTACGAACCGAAGGCTGCGGCGCCCGCTTCGGCGACCGAATGGTCCTGTTCGCCGGAACCGCCGCTGACGCCGATGGCGCCCACGACTTTGCCGCCCTTTCTTCAGCGGAATGCCGCCGGCGAAGATCATGACCTTTCCGCCGTTCGAGGCGTGAATGCCGAAGAACTGGTTTCCGGACTGCGAGTTTTCGCCGAGGTCTTTCGTCGTGATATCGAATGCCCGCGCGGTCCATGCCTTGTTGATGGAGATGTTTACAGAACCCATCCATGCGCCATCCATGCGCACGTGCGCTACCAGGTTGCCGCCTTCGTCGGCCACAGCGATGTTCATAGGCTGACCGATCTCCTGCGCCTTCTTCTCTGCTGCCGCGATCACGCGGCGCGCTGCATCCAGCGTCACTTCACTTGCCATAATTTCCTGCCTTTCGGATGTATCGGTGATGGCGAGCTTCGACAGCCCGCCTGCTTCACAGACTACGATGCGCGGGCAGTCTCATACCGTCAGATAAACGGCGCAGTCTTCGGCGCTGGATCCGACCCGGTCGGCGAGACGGTCGTTTGCGTCCATGGCGACAGTGGCGCTCCATACCTGCTGGAGGAAGGGCGCGCGGTCCAGCACATCGTGCAGCTCGTGATTGATATAGAGGACTGCGACCTGCCGCGGCTCCTGGGCCAGGGACTGGCTGAGGCTGGCCATCACCTGCTCCAGCACCGGGCGGCAGAAGGGGTGGTAGAGGTACACAACGAGCGGTCCGGCGGGAAATCGGTACTGGGCGGCATCTTCGAGCAGAACCTCGACCGGCGGTCCCCCGTTGCGGCCTTCCGCCCGGCGAGCGGCGGTGTAGCGCGCTGCATTGTCGACCGCCACGCGATGAAGCTGAGGTGCGATCTCCACGCCAACGACCTGCGCAAACGGATACTCCGAGGCGAGCAGCACGGCGCGGCCCTTGCCGCAGCCGAGGTCGATGAACGTGGCGGACCGCAGCAGCGTCTCCGGAACCCGCGCCATGGCGTGGTGAAAGACCGACGGGGGGATGGCGTAGTACGCGGTGTTCCACGCGTCGCTGGGGCTGCCAGTCTTCAGATTCACGCTCCAGACGAGGCCGCTGGTCTCCACACCATAGCGGCGGTCGAACTCGTGCTGTGCGGTGGGCAGCCAGGTGGTGGTGTCGGCAGGTGGCGACTGGCGGCGCAGCCTGCGCCTAAGCCGGTCGCGTGCGGTCCGCACGGCTGCGGCCCAGCCATGGTTCACGACCATCTGCCTGACGGCGCGTGCTGTACGCCTTGCGTGCATTGCTCTTGTCCATATTGCACTGGCGTTCACCCGGGAGGGGGTACTGTTCCGGCGTTGGTTGACTTTCGGAGCGAAAATCTCAAATCCGGTAACCAAGTAATTGCTACGTTGGCAAGAAAGTGAACATTGGTCAATAAGATGCCTCTTTTGAGAAATTTACAAAGCGCCGGAGGCAAGTTTGTGACAATACTTCCATTACCCCAGTACTAATTGCACGAACTTGACCACCCCGGAAAGTGCAGTCCCCCGTAAGGGGGAAACCGTGGGGCCGACCGTGGTTTCGCTTTGTGATTCTCGCCGTGCGTGGGATTCTCCATTCACGCGCAGTACAGAGCAGCATTTGCAGTTTGGGAGGCAACACATGAAGACCTTGTTCGTTTCGTTGGCAATCGCCGCGGCGTCTGCCACCTGCCTTGCACAATGTCAGAGCAACCGAATTTCGCTGAATGAGGAGCTGAAGGACGCCGGCACAACTATGGTCGCCACTGTCCAGTACGCCCAGCCAGTTCCTGATTCCTCGTTCCACCTGGACGGCATCGATTATGTGGTGCACGTGGACCGCGTCCTGAAGGGGCGCATGATCAGTAGTGACGTGGTGCACATTTTCAGCGAAAACAGCCCCACCAAGTTTCCCATGCAGACGGGCAAGCAGTATCTGCTCTTCGTCCATCGCAACTTCAACGACTACGAGGTGGACAACTGCGGCAACTCGGGCCTGCTGCAGGCATCGAACATCGACAGCGTCTCGAAGCTGAAGGAATTCGCGAAGAAGGAAGCGGAGTAGAGCACTTCCCGCCTCCGGGTATTTGCAACACTGCTGTACTTGTTTTTCCCAGGCTAGTCGTTTTGATTGAGCAGACAAGAGCGCCCTTCACCGGGCGCTCTTGTTGTTTCCGGATGCATCAGTGCACGCGCTCGTGCCGGTAGCCGGCTGCGGTCAGGGCGTCGGCGATGGCTGCGATATGGGCCGCGCCGCGCGTCTCCAGCGTGATTTCGATGACCGTGTCGCCCAGATTCACACCGTAATAGGAACGGTTATGACTGGTCTGCACGATGTTCGCTTCGCATTCGGTGAGGATGCGGGTGAGCTGATGCAGCGATCCGGGGCGGTCGAGCAGATAGACCCGGATGCGGAGCAAGCGGCCGTCCTTGGCGAGACCGCGCTCGATGATGCGGGAGAGCAGCGTGACATCGATGTTGCCGCCGCATACCAGCGCGACGGTTTTTTCGGCCTTCAGGTGGGTCTTGCCCTGCAGCAGGGCGGCCAGCGCTGCCGCGCCCGCTCCCTCGGCGAGCGTTTTTTCTTTTTCCAACAAGACCAGGATGGCGCTGGAGATCTCTTCTTCATCGACGGTGACGATCTCGTCGACATACCGTTGGACCAACGGGAAGGTACGCTCGCCGGCGCGACGGACAGCGATGCCATCCGCGATGGTGGCTTGTGCGGGAAGCGTGACCGGCGCGCCTGCTTCGACCGCGCGCAACATGGAGGCGAGCCGCTCGGTCTGCACGCCGACGATGCGGACATCGGGGCGAGCTTCCTTTACCGCGCATGCCACACCGCCGATGAGGCCGCCGCCACCGATGGGGACGACGATGGCTTCGACATCCGGAAGCTGCTCCAGGATTTCGAGGCCAATGGTGCCCTGGCCGGCGATGACTTCTTCGTCGTCGAAGGGATGAATGAAGGTGAGCTGCTTTTCGTGCTGCAGGCGCGTGGCCTCGTCGCACGCTTCGTCATAATTTGCGCCGTACAGGATGACCTCCGCGCCGAAGCCGCGGGTGGCCGAGACTTTCACCAGCGGAGTGGGCTGCGGCATGACGATGCGGGCGCGAATACCGAGGCGCGCCGCGTGAAAGGCGACGCCCTGCGCATGGTTGCCGGCGCTGGCGGCGATGACGCCGTGCGCGCGTTCTTCCGGCGTGAGCTGCAGCAGCCGGTTGAGCGCGCCGCGCTCCTTGAAAGCGCCGGTGCGCTGCAGATTTTCGAGCTTCAGGTAAATCGGATGGCCGGCAAGCTCGGAGAGATCGTGCGATACCTGGCAGGGCGAGTAGTAGAGGAGATCGCGGATGCGCTCGCGGGCGGCCGCGATACGTGCAGCTGTCAGCATGAATGCATTTCATTATAGGTGGGGGTCGCCGGATTATATGATTTCTGTGCTGAAAAGACAGCGCAACTTGCAGGCGCCTGCTGTGTCTATTTTCGGCAGAAGTCGACAGACTGCAGGAGAGAAAGAACCATGAGAAAGCTTTTAGTGGCTGCACTCTTTGCATCGGCGCTCGCAGTAGGCAGCGCACACGCTCAAGTCGCTGTCCGTGTTGGGCCGCCTCCACCGGTTGTGGAGCACTACGGCCGGCCCCCGCATCCGGGATGGGTGTGGCGAGGCGGCTATCAGCGCTGGGATGGACGCCGCTATGTATGGGCGCCGGGCTATTGGGTGAATCCTCCGCGGCCGCGTGCGGTGTGGGTGCCGGCACATTGGGTCCAGCGTCGAGGCGGGTGGGTCTTTGTTCAGGGACACTGGCGGTATTAAACCGAGCATGAAATGAATGAGGCCTCCGCGGAAGGAGGCCTCATCTGTGTCTACTTTTGCGCGATCCGCAACGGGTTATTGCAGCAGGCTTCCGTTCTCCGGCTCGATCTTTGCTTCCTCCGGCGGGATGACGACTGCGGCCGCCACCTTGTCCTCCGGCTCCAGGTTCAGCAGCTTCACGCCCTGCGTGGAGCGGCCTGCGGCACGGATGGTCTTCGTGTCGATGCGGATGATCTTGCCGTACTGGCTGATCACCATTAGCTCCGAAGACTCGTCGACCAATTGGATCGCATTCACTTTGCCGTTGCGCGCCGTGGTCTTCAGGTTGATGACACCCTTGCCTCCACGGGTCTGCAGACGATACTCGTCCACATCCGTGCGCTTGCCGAAGCCCTGCGTGGTGACGGAGAGGATGAGGCAGGCGCAGTCGCCGCCGTTCCCATTCTTCTTGCGTTCCTTTGGAGTGACCGCGAGGCCAACCACGTAGTCGCCCTTGGACAGATCGATGCCGCGAACGCCGTATGCGGGCCGCCCCATGGAGCGCACATCGGTCTCATGGAAGCGGATGGCCATGCCGTCATGCGTCGCCAGGAAGACGACCTCGTCCCCGCAGGTGATGCGTGCACCGATCAACTCGTCATCCGTATCGATGCCGATGGCGATGATGCCGCGAGCCATCACATTGGAGAAATCCTTGAGCGGCGTGCGCTTGACGGTCCCCTTTTGTGTCGCAAAGAAAACAAACTTGCCTTCCTCTTCGAGATTGCGCTGCGCCAGGATAGTGCGCACGGTCTCACCAGGCTGCAGGTTCAGGAGGCTGGCCATGGACTTGCCCTTGCCGGCGGCGCCGACGTCAGGAATCTCATAGACCTTGAGCCAGTAGACGCGGCCGGTGTTGGTGAAGCAGAGCAGGTAGGCGTGCGTCGAGTCGACGATAAGCTGCGAGACGAAATCTTCCTCGCGCGTCTTCATGCCGAGACGGCCGGTGCCGCCGCGCCGCTGCTGGCGGTAAGTAGAGATGGGTGTGCGCTTGAGGTAGCCGGAATGCGACACCGTGACGGCGACCTGCTCGTCGGCGATAAGGTCTTCGAGCTGCAGCTCGGCGGTTTCGTCGAGAATCTGGGTGCGGCGCTCGTCGCCGAAGTCCTTGCGGACCTGCTCCAGCTCCTTGACGATGACCGCGCGCAGCTTCTTTTCCGAGGCGAGAATCGATTCGTACTCGGCGATGTTGTCGCGCACCTGCTTCAGCTCGTTCAGCAGTTCGTCAATGGAGAGCTGGGTGAGGCGATAGAGCTGCAGTTCGAGGATGGCGTCGATCTGGCGATAGCTGAGGATCAGCGTGGCCGTGGTCTGGGTCGCCATGTCGATGCCGTACTTCGCCGCATCGAGCGAGACACCCTTCAGCTCCGCGCCGCGCAATTGGATTTTCGTGCCGGAGAAGAAGCGAAAGAGGTTCTCACGGGCATCGGCGCGGGATGACGATCCGCGGATGATCTTGATCACGTTGTCCAGGTGATCGAGCGCGATCTGATAGCCGAGCAGGATGTGCTCACGGTCCCGCGCCTTGCGCAGCAGGTAGGCGGTGCGGCGACGGACGACATCGACGCGATGGTCGATGAAGTGGCGGATGGCGTCCGGCAGGGGCAGCTCCCGCGGCTGGCCGTTGACCACCGCGAGGAAGATCATGGAGAAGCTCTCCTGCATCTGGGTGTGCTTGTAGAGCTGGTTGAGCACGATCTGCGCTTCGGAGCCGCGCTTGAGTCCGATCACGATGCGCATGCCGTCGCGATCGCTCTCGTCGCGGAACTCGTCGCGGGCGATGTCGGTGATCACGCCGTCGTTTACCAGGTCGGCGATGCGCTCAATGAGCTTCATCTTGTTTACCTGGTATGGGATTTCGGTGACGATGATGGCCTGACGACCGCCGGAGATGTTCTCGATGGCGCACTTGGCGCGCATCAGGAAGCGCCCGCGTCCGGTGCGATAAGCCTCGGGAATGCCGCTGCGGCCGTAGATGAAGCCGCCGGTCGGGAAGTCCGGCCCCTGCACGTGCTTGAGCACCTCTGCGAGGCCGGCGTGCGGGTTGTTTACCAGCTCGATGGTGGCGTTGATGATCTCGGTCAGGTTATGCGGCGGGATGTTGGTTGCCATGCCGACCGCGATACCGTTGGAGCCATTGACGATGAGGTTCGGGACGCGCGCAGGCAGCACCGCCGGCTCCAGCGTGCTCTCGTCGTAATTCGGGTTCATATCGACGGTTTCCATGTCGATATCGGCGAGCATTTCGCCCGCGATGCGCATCATGCGGGCTTCGGTGTAGCGCATGGCCGCGGGCGGATCGCCGTCGACGGAGCCGAAGTTGCCCTGGCCATCGATCATGGGATAGCGCAGGCTGAAGGGCTGGGCGAGACGCACCATGGTGTCGTAGATGGCGGAGTCGCCGTGCGGATGGTACTGGCCCATGGCCTGGCCAACGACCTTGGCGCACTTGGTGTACTTCTTGTTATGCTGCAGCCCCATCTCGTGCATGGTGTACAGGATGCGGCGATGCACGGGCTTGAAGCCGTCGCGCACGTCGGGCAGCGCACGGCCGATGATGACCGACATCGAATAGTCGAGATACGACCGGCGCATCTCGTCTTCAATGTTGATGGGAATCATGTTGGCGGCTCCGGGACCGGTGGGCGGCGTCTTGCCGTCGCCGTCCGGACCGCCGAGGGGAAGCTGTGGATTCTGATCGTCTGCCATAGATAGGAAGAGCTGGTCACAGGGCCGAAAATACGTGCCATAAAGGCTCGTTCAGGGCAGAAACGTAACCATGAGCTCTGCCTCTATTTTAGCAAGGATTGACGCATATTTTCGGGTCACTGGCATGGTTCCGGAGGGCTTATTTCCAGGGCTCCTGGCCCGCTGAAATGTCCTTTGCGCCTTTTCGGCATATAGAAAGCTCTGCTTGGAACCGCAGGCGGGGCGGAGTAGAGTGATGCCATCCAATTCGTCAGGTCGAGCCCTCGTTGACTCGATGCCAAGCGCGCCAGCCCCGCCCCTGCCAGCGCCCGCAACGTTCACGAGGTCATACCCCGTCGCCAGATCTGGAGGATTCCTGATGCCCGCCGATAGTTCTTCTTCCGTCTCCCGCCGTTCCTTCCTGCGATTTGCCTCCGTCGCGGCTGTTGTGCCCATTGTGACTGAAGCCCACCTTGCCTGGGCCGCGGCCAGCGGAGCGCAATCCGGCTCAAACGGCCTGAAACATGCCAGCCGCTTCCATGGAGGCATGCAGCCGATTCCGCCGGATGCCGTGCTCATCAATGCCAATGAAAACCCGCTTGGCCCGTGCAAGCTGGCCTGCGAAGCGTGCACCGATATCGCGCCACGCGGAGGCCGGTATGATTTCGAACAAACTGCCGCGCTGGGTAAAACCATCCTGCAGCAGGAAGGTTTGGGCGAAGACTCTCTCGCCATCTATGCGGGCTCGAGCGAGCCGCTGCACTACACCGTGATGGCTTTCACTGGCCCCTCGCGCCCGTATGTGACCGCCGATCCAGGGTACGAGGCCGGGATGCGCGCTGCGGACATGGCCGGGGCGACGACCATCAAAGTGCCGCTGATGGCTGATACCCATGCTCATGACGTGAAGGCGATGATCGGAGCCAGCCCCAGCGCGGGCGTGTTCTATATCTGCAACCCGAACAACCCGACGGGCACCACGACGCCGAAGGAGGACATCGTTTGGGCGCTGAAGAACAAGCCGAAGGGATCGATTCTGCTGATCGATGAGGCGTACTTCCACTTCGCGGACCAGCCCAGTTGCATGGACATGGCGCGGGCGGGCGAGGATGTCATCGTGCTGCGCACCTTCTCGAAGCTGTACGGCATGGCGGGGCTACGCTGCGGCTTTGCCGCGGGCCGGCCTGACCTGCTGGCGAAGTTGCAGACCTACGGAATGAATGCCATGCCCATCACCGCGGCTGCAGCCGCTAACGTGAGCTTGCAGCATCCCGAGATGATTCCGGAACGCAAAAAGATCAATGCCGATAATCGCCAGCAGACCTTCGCGTGGCTCGACAAGCAGGGTTACAGCTATACCAAATCGCAGAGCAACTGTTTCATGCTGGATACGCGGCGGGATGCGAACCAGGTGATCGCCGCAATGCAGGCGAAGAAGGTCTATATCGGCCGGGTGTGGCCTGCGTGGCCGACGCATGTGCGCATCACGGTGGGAACCGCGGCGGAGATGCAGGCATTCCAGAGCGCGTTCCTTGAAGTCATGCAGGCGCCGCCACAAAAGGCCGAGCTGCTGCCAACGCTTTATCGGCGGCCGATCACGCATCTGGGTTGACGCATGGGCTAAGACGACAGAGCAGGGCTGCGTCCCACATTTCGGCTCCGCAAGGTCTACGGCAGCGCGGGGAGCGCGATCGTCAGAAGGGCCTGCAGCGCCACCATGGCAATGATCGCCCAGCGGAAGATGCGTCCATGGCGGGTTTCCACCGCGTCGGCGAAGACGCCACCGACAAAGGTCATGAGAAAGGGCAGCGCCCAGAGCCACGGCTGGCCGAAGACACCGGTGGTGACCAGCGGCAGGAGGCAGAGCGCAATCAGCAGCGGCGTGGTGTTGCCGAAGTAGCGTGAGCGCCAGGTCGCGATATACAAACCCAGCGCGGCGCCCAGCGCGATGGCGAAACCGGCATCGCCGAAGGAGACGAGATGCGCGCGCGCCGCCATGGTGCTGAGCCCAAGTCTGCCGGCGCCGGAGCGGAAGTAGTAGGTCAGCGCGTCGGGATGGAAGGCGTAGCAGGCAAAGAGCAGGAAAAATGCGCCGACGGTGCCCGCGAGCATGACCATGGGCACCGCAGTTCGATTGCGCTCCGCCAGGTAGAGCATGAAGACGAAGGCCAGCGGCAGGGTGAGCAGGAGCGCCGCGGAATGGGACGCGGCGACGAGCGCGAGTCCTGCTGCCAACAGCACAATGCGCGGACGCCATTTGCGGCGCGGCCCTTGCATCGCATGCGCGACACCGATGGCGGTATAGATTGCCGCGAAGATGCCCAATGCGGTCGTGATTTCGGCATTCGGACGAGAGCCTGCCGCGACGATGGCCGGCGAGACGCAGTAGAACGCCAACGCGACAAAGCCGCCGGAATTGCCGAAGAGCCGCCGCGTGACCCACCACAGCGCGCCGCCCAGCAGCAGCGCCGCCATGGTGAAGGGAAAGCGCAACAGCAGGCGAACGTAGCTCAGCTCGTGCCGCATCTCCCAGGTGCTGGTATCGCTGCCCTGGCCGGCGATCAGGCGCTGGAGCGTGAGCGGCAACCCGGCCATGCGATAGGCGAGTACGCCATCGTGAATATTGCCGCAACTGGTGAAGTAGCCCGCGATGGGCGAGGGGCGCTCCCACATCTCCCGGCCGCAGCGCGCGTATTGATAGTCGCTTTCGGTCAGCGGCGTGCGCGAGATATGCCACACGCACTGGCCGAGCAGCAGAAGCAGCAGCAGGGCGGCGATTTTTTGCGGGCGATCGAAGCGGAAGCGGCGGAGATGGTGGCCGGCGCGTTCCTTTGTGCCGGAGGCCGCGCTTGCAGAAGCGGGCATCACGGCTGTGGGAGTGGTATCTGCGGACATGAGGACGCGTCCTGTTCAGTGTACCGGACGGGCGGCTAGCGGGCCGCTGCTTCCATGGCGTTGCGCAGATGGCCGTGGGCGCGCTTTAGCTGCGCTTCTGCGTGCTCGCGGCTGAGGCCCTGGGCGTTCATCAGTACGGCGGCTTTGATGGATCCCGCTTCGCGCAGCAGGGTCGATGCGCGCTCACGCGGCAAGCCGGTGAGTTCGACGACGATGCGCTCTGCCCGGTCGGCCAGCTTCTCGTTGGTGGGCTGCACATTCACCATCAGGTTGCTGTAGACCATGCCGAGCTTGATCATGGCGCCGGTGGAGAGCATGTTCAGCACCAGCTTGGTTGCGGTGCCCGCGCGAAGCCGCGTCGATCCGGTGATCACCTCCGGGCCTACTGCGGGCGTGATGGCGATCCCGGCCGCTCGGGCGACCTCGGAGTCCGGCACACAGCTCACGCCGATGGTGACTGCGCCCAGCGATCGCGCATAGTCCATTGCGCCCAGCACGTAGGGGGTCCGCCCGCTGGCGGCGATGCCGGCCAGCACATCTTTCGCGGTGAAGCCGTGCGCGCGCAGGTCGGTCGCGCCCAGCTCGGCCGAGTCCTCCGCGCCTTCGATGGAATGACGCAGCGCGTAATCTCCGCCGGCGATGAAGCCCTGCACCAGGGTTGCGGGCACGTTGAAGGTGGGCGGGCACTCCGATGCATCGAGCACACCGAGCCGGCCCGAGGTGCCGGCGCCTATGTAGAAGAGCCGACCTCCGCGTTCTGGCGCGAGCGCCGCTGCGATGGCATCGACCGCACGCGCGATCGCGGGAATTTCGCGCGCCACCGCATCGGCCACCTCGCGGTCGGCGGCATTGATCACCTGAAGCATCTCGGTCGTGGAGAGCTGGTCGATGTGCTCGCTTGGCTGATAGCGGGTTTCTGTGAGCAGCGCGGCGAGCGCAGGTTTGGCGGAGGAATTCGAATCGGACATGGGCATCGTGATGGTATCGCAATGAGAAGGGAACCAGAATGTGTACTGGGAATCGCGTGTTCTGCTCTTGACCCAACTGCGTCCTACAGAGTGTTCTGAATAAGCCGGCAACACTGCACGAGAGGACTGCTACACATGAGCACTGCACCCACGACCCCGGAAAAGTATCTGGTCGCCTTTGTCATCCAGGGCGACACGATGTTCAAGATCACGGCCGACAGCATCATCCAGGCCACGGGTGGCGCTGCGGGCCTGGCATCCTTTGACGGCGTGGCCAAGCTGAAGGCCGCTGCCGCGCTGGTGGAGCTGACCAATACCCACAACGAGCGACCCGAGGAACTGCGCCAGATGGCGCGCGAGATGGCCGGCGAAGGTATGCGTCTGCTGGCGCGGGCAGGCGCGGGGGGACGCGTGGTGGTCAATAACTCCACCCAGCAGGCTTCCAGCCAGTCCATGGTTGGCCCGGTGCCGGTTGAAGTGAACCTGGCCTAGATGCTAGATCGCCTGGATCAGCCAATCGGATAGACTCACCAAAGAACAGAAGCAGCGAGCCGGGCGCGGGCCATGCCGCGTGCCCGGCATTTGCTGCGCATAGGCCTTGGGCCGCGTGAATGAGCGTGGCGCGCCGCTTTTTCTGCCCGCTTTTTCTGGTTAGACACTTCGCTCACGGGGATGACCGCACATGCCGCTTTGGAACGAGATCGAAGGCGAGACGCTGACCGGGTTGACGCTGCGCAAGCTGCTGCGCAGCGAAGGCCGCACCGCATGGTTCTCCACGGACGACGCGGGAGGGCCCGCCGTGCTCAGTGTCTTCGAGGCATTGAACGACGAGGACAGCGTGCAGGCGCGTCTTGAGGCAGCCGCCCGGGTTCAGCATCCGAACCTTCTTGTCATCCGCAGCACCGGCAGGGGCCGTCTGGAGGACGAGTCGCTGGTCTACGCGGTGATGGAGCCCTTCGACCAGACGCTGGCCGAGGTGCTGCGCGATCGCACTCTGACGCCGGAGGAGGCGCGCGAAGTCACCGAAAATCTGCTGAGCGCGCTCGAGACAGTCGAAGCCGCCGGGCTGCATCATGGGCACGTCGATGCGTCGGGTGTGCTGGGGGTGGGCGACAACATCAAGCTGCGCAGCGACTGCCTGATGCCGCGCCGGGGGCAGAGCGATGCGGCGGCACTGGCCGCGCTGATCTACCATGCGCTGACCGGGCGGCGGTTTTCGAGCGAGCGCGATGCGCTGCAGCTACCCGCTCCCTTTGCCACGCTGGTGCGTGCCGGCGTGGGGCCTAATGGCTCGCTGGCCGCGATGCGGCGTGTGCTGAACGGCCCGGCGGTGACGAATGGCGCAGCGGCGGTCGCCAGTTCTCCGGCAGTAGCAGCAGAAGCTGCGCCGGCATCGGTGGCGAAGGCGGCTGCGACTCCTGGCGCCAGGTTGCGGGAGGAACCCGAGTCGCGTCCACGCAGGCGACCCGCAATCACGATTGCGGCCATCGTGCTGATGGCGATTGTGCTTGCGATCTTCTGGTATGCGCTGAAGCGGCCCACGCCGCACACGCCGATCAGCGGCGAGGCTCCGTCGGCTCCCAGCACGCCGCAAGCGCCGGCGGCGGCTACTGCGGATGTTCCTCCCGCAGCGGCGCCGGTGGGGAATGCGGCAGGCGCGATGGGCGCGCCGGAGACGGTGCGGCCCGCGGCGCGGCCATCGCCGGCGAAATCGTCCGTCGAACCGGCGACGCCGGGCGCCGATCGCAGCGTGTGGCATGTGGTGGTCTACACCTATACCTACCAATCGGCGGCGCAGCGTGCGGCGGCCGAGCTGGCAGCGAAGTATCCGCAGCTTGAGCCGCAGGTTTTCTCGCCTACGGGACACGCGCCCTTTCTGGTTGTTCTGGGCGGCGGCATGAACCGGCAGGAGGCTTTTTCGCGTCGTGAAGCAGCGCTGGCAGCCGGACTGCCGAAGGATACCTACGCGCAGAATTATCGCAGGTAAATATCGCAAGGACCGCGCACAGTTGGGCGGTTGATACACTCCGGATTGTGAAGCGCAGTGACAACGATCCGGAGCGGCTGGTTTCAGCTACCCGCGGCGAGGAAGACAGCTCCTTTGAGCTGAAGCTGCGGCCCCGCCGGCTGGCAGAGTTCATTGGCCAATCGAAAGCCAAGGAGCAACTGGCGATCGCGCTGGAGGCGGCGAAGAGCCGCGGCGAAGCGCTGGACCACGTGCTGCTCTTCGGGCCGCCGGGACTGGGCAAGACGACGCTGGCGTCGATCATCGCCAATGAGCTGGATGTCGCGTTCCAGCAGACCTCCGGGCCGGCGCTGCAGATTCAGGGCGACCTGACCGCCATCCTGACCAACCTGCGGGAGCGGCAGGTGCTCTTCCTGGACGAGATTCACCGTGTGCAGCCGGTGCTCGAAGAGAAGCTGTACACCGCGCTCGAAGACTACAAGCTGGACATCATCATCGGTCAGGGGCCGGCGGCACGCACGCATGTGATGGATATTCGGCCGTTCACTTTCGTTGCTGCCACGACGCGGCCGGGACTGCTCTCGTCGCCGTTGCGGTCACGTTTCGGCATCCTGCTGCGGCTGGAGTTCTATACCGAAGAAGAGCTGCAATATGTAGTGGAGCGCTCCGCGGATGTGTTGCAGGTGCCGATTGATACGGATGGCGCGTCAGAGATTGCGCTGCGCTCCCGGGGCACGCCGCGCATTGCGAACCGGCTGCTTCGGCGGGTGCGGGACTACGCGCAGGTACGCGGCAGCGGGAGGATCGACCGGGCAACCGCGCAGGCCGCGCTGAAGATGCTGGAAGTGGACGCGCACGGCTTCGATGAGCTGGACCGGCGGCTGCTGCTGACGATTATCGAAAAGTACGATGGTGGCCCGGTCGGGCTGAACACGCTGGCCGCCACGCTGGCCGAAGAAGAAGATGCGCTCGAAGAGGTCTACGAGCCGTTCCTGATCCAGATTGGCTTTCTCGACCGCACGCCGCGCGGGCGGGTGGCGACGCGGCTGGCCTATGAGCATTTCAATCTGCCGATGCCGCGTAAGGCGAATCTGCTTTTCTAAGACAGACCTTCAGTTGCGTTCAGGATCACAGATTGCGGGGTTGAGTGGAGAACCCATCTTCCGATGGATGCGGCGAGATGCGCCCGCCCCTAAACTGGCAGCCAATCATTAACAAACCATCTGTATCGACTGCTTCTTTTTGGGAGACCGCACACTTGTACCGTTTGCCGATACGTTCCTTCGCGCCGCACTCTGTTTGCCGGCTGCCTTGCTTCTCTCATTTTTACCGCGACGGCCGCACGTGCACAGGATGGCTTCATTGCGCGCTGGCAGGCACGCGCCACTGCCACGCTGGCGCAGCAGCCCAAGTGGGCGCCGCCTGTGGTTTCGCCGTATCCACAGTTGATCCAGGTGGTGCGGGCGGATTTTTATCGGACCGTCTCGCCGACGCACGTCACTACATGGAACTACGGCGATGGCCGCGGCATCAACCTGATCCCGCTGGCCAACACCGAGATCGACATCTTCTATCCAGACTATTTTCAGCACAGCAAGGGCGCCGTCGATGGCTTTGGCGACCTTGGCTTCTCTGGAAAGTACCGTTTCTTCTCGCGCAATGAGAAGGAGGGTAACTACGTTGTGAGCGCGTTCATCAACGCGACCGTCCCCACCGGCGATCACAAGAATGGCGCGGCTCATCCGACGATCACGCCGAGCCTGGGCGCGGGCAAGGGCTTCGGCAAGTTCAACGTGACTTCCTGCTTCGGCGCGCTGATTCCCACCGAGCAGGCGGATACGCTGGGCCGTTCGCTGGCCTGGAACACGAACGCGCAATTCCACATGGCGAAGCAGGCGTGGGTCGAAGTGGAAGACAATGCGACCTGGTTCAACGGCGGCGCGAATGACGGCAAGAAGCAGAACTTTGTGACGCCGGGAGTGCTAGCGGGGCCATTCAAGTTCTATCCAAAGGACGCGAAGCGCCGCGAGGCCGTTATGTTCGGAGCCGCCATTCAGATTGCTACCTCTACCTTCCATACGAATAATCACAATCTCAATTTCACGGCACGTTATACCTTCTGACCGGCATTGGCCGTGCGCCTGCCGAGCTCTGGTTTGCCGTTTTCTGGGCGTGGTTGCTACCTTGAAGACAGCCTGCGAGCGCTGTAACCCGGCGCCCGCTGTCGAGTCACAGGAGTGCCATGCCGTCGTCTTCTTTGCCCATCGCCATCTATTACGAGCAGCCCAACTGGTTTAAGCCGCTCTTTGCCGAGCTCGACCGCCGCGGCATGAGCTACGTCAAGCTGCATGCGCCGGAGCACACCTTTGCGCCGGAGGATCATCCCGAGCAGGAGTATGCGCTGGTCTTCAACCGCATGAGCCCTTCGGCTTGGAACCGCGATCATGGCGATCAGATCTTCTACACGCTCGGCTTCCTCGATCACCTGGAACGGCGCGGCGTGCGCGTCATCAATGGCCTGAAGGCCTTTCGCACCGAGCTGTCGAAGGCAGCGCAGCTCGCCCTGCTCGAAGACCTGGGTCTGCCGTATCCGAAGGCGAGGGTGATCCATCGGGCGGCGCAGGCAACATCGGTTACGGATGGCCTGCGCTGGCCCGTGGTCGTCAAGCCGAACATCGGCGGTAGCGGCGCGGGCGTGAAGCGCTTTGATCATCCCACGCAGCTTGCCGCGGCGGCCGCCGAGCCCGCGGGCACGCCGGAGGGTCTTGCGCTGGGCATGGACTCGACTGCACTGGTGCAGGAATTTATTCCGGCGCGCGACTCGCATATCGTCCGCGTGGAGGTGCTGAATGGCCGCTATCTCTACGCCATCAAGGTCCACATCACGGGCGAGACCTTCGACCTGTGTCCGGCGGACATTTGCCGCACCACCAGCGGTGTGGACCTGAACCGCGCGGCGTGTGCAGTCGATGCGCCGAAGAGTGGCCTGCGCGTGGAAGGGTATGAGCCACCGCGCGAGGTCATCGCCGATGTGGAGCGCATCATGCAGCATGCCGGGATCGAGATTGGCGGCGTGGAATACATTACCGACGACCGCGATGGACGGCGGCTCTACTACGACATCAACGCGCTCTCGAACTTTGTCGCCGATGGGGTGAATGTGATCGGCTTCGATCCCTTCGCGAAGCTGGCTGACTGGCTCGAAGCGGAAGCTGCCCGCAGTCGGAATCACAGTCCCGCGCGCGTGCCCGAGCTGACGCATGGCTGAGCACGCGATGCGTTATGGCTTCTGGATGCCGGTCTTCGGCGGCTGGCTGCGCAATGTGGAAGACGAGACAATGGCAGCGACATGGGACTACTGTCGCGACCTTACACTGCGTGCCGAAGCGCTGGGTTATGACCTCTCGCTGATTGCTGAGCTGAATCTGAACGACATCAAGGGAGTTGAGGCGCCTTCGCTCGATGCATGGTCGACCGCGGCGGCGCTGGCCGCCATCACCAGCAAAATGGAGCTGATGGTTGCGGTGCGTCCCACGTTTCACAACCCCGCGCTGCTGGCCAAGCAGGCAGCGAATATCGATCGCATCGCAAATGGCCGGCTGACCCTGAATGTCGTTTCGAGCTGGTGGGCCGATGAGGCCACGAAGTACGGCGTGCACTTTGATACGCCACGACGATCGTTATGCGCGAACCTCCGAGTGGCTCGACGTGATGGACGGCTGCTGGCAGCAGCAGCACTTCAGCTACAGTGGCCGTTACTATTCGGTGGAAGACAACGTGCTTGCGCCCAAACCGGTTCAGCAGCCGCGCCCGACGCTCTATGCTGGCGGTGAAAGCGAGACGGCGAAGAACCTGATCGCCACCAAATGCGACGCGTACCTGATGCACGGCGATCCGCCGGACATTGTCGGGCGCAAGATCGCGGACATGCGCGAGCGGCGCGAACGGCTCGGGTTGCCGCCTATGACGTACGGAGTGGCGGGCTATGCGATTGTGCGTGACACGGAGGCTGAAGCACAGCGCGAGGTGGCGCGCATCACGGATGTGCAGCAGTCCGCGCGCGGCTACCAGAACTATCAGCAGTGGGTTACGGGATCGAAGCTGGAGCAGAAGATTTCGCTTGAGGATTACTCGGTCTCGAATAGGGGCCTGCGCAGCGGACTGGTGGGCACGCCAGAACAGGTGAAGGAGCGCGTTGCTGCATTTCACGAGGCGGGTGTGGATCTGTTGCTGCTGCAGTCGAGCCCGCAGCGTGAGGAGATGGAGCGCTTCGCCGCGCAGGTGATAGCGTAGCGGACGACCTAGAGCCCTTCGGCCAGGCGGCTCGCTAACCGCTCCGGCAGGCCTGCCGCGACGATTTTTTTCTGCGCGCGGTCCAGGTCGTAGGGCACGCGATAGAAGCGGACCACCGAGACCACATCGTCATAGATGGCAAACGCGGCGCGCCAGTCGCCGTCGCGCGGCTGCCCAACGGAGCCGGGATTCAGCAGATAGCGCACACCGCGGCGCATCGGCAGATCGAAGAATTCCTGATTGTGCTTCGACGTGTACTCCGGCTTGAAAACGAACCAGCCCTCGTCGCTGCGTACAAATCCGCCCTGCACATGCGTGTGGCCGTAGAACTCCACCCATGCGCCGGGCACTGCCTGCAACGCGTCGATAGCTTCGCCAAGCGATTGCACGTAGATATCCTCATCCGCCGCGGAGCCGTGCACGCACACCAGTCCTTCGCCCACCGTGACGGGACCCTGCGGCAGGTCGCAGAGCCATTTGCGGCGCGTGCGCGAGAGCTGCGCGTGCGTCCACTCTGCCGCGTGGCGCGCCACCGGATTGAAATCGTCCAGGTTCATCAGTCCGCAGCATGCGCGGTCGTGATTGCCGCGCACATACATGCTGTTCAGCTCGCGCAGGCAGACGATGGTCTCATTCGGAGAAGCGCCGTAGCCGACGACGTCGCCCAGGTTCCACACGATATCGTGCTCCGGCGCGGCAGCCAGCACGGCGGCCAGCGCCTGCATGTTCGCGTGAATGTCCGAAAGGATAAGAGCGCGCATGAACGAGCCTGGGGAACAAATCCTGCAGAAGGACAGCAGAGTATCTATTCAGATTCGATCTCTAAAACTCACTCTAGGATGTCATGAATCATTCACGGACTACGAGGAAAGCGCCCGCGCCTGGTGACCAACGTCGTACTCGACCCATGGCCCAGGAGTGGCATGCAATGCGGGCGGCAGCGTTGCAAGCGGTCGTGTGCGGTCCGTATCCAAAGTGGGAACCGCTCCCAGCAGGCTTCGCGTGTAAGGATGGCGCGGAGTGTGAAAAATTTGCTCGCGACTGCCCTGCTCCAGTACCCAACCATGCCGCATCACGGCGACGCGGTCCGCCACTTCTGCAACCACGGCGAGATCATGCGAGATGAAGAGCATCGCCAGGCCGAATTGCTGTTGCAGGTCGCGCAGCAGCTTCAGTACCTGTGCCTGCACGGTTACGTCCAGAGCAGTGGTCGGCTCATCGGCAATGAGAAGCTGGGGCCGGTTGGCGAGCGCCATCGCGATGAGGATGCGCTGGCGTTGTCCGCCGGAGAATTGATGCGGATAATCGCCGTAGCGATTTTCCGGATCAGGCAGCGCGACCGCATGCAAATTTGCGATGACCGCGCTGCGCACCTCGCGCCGCGTCAATGTGGGCTGATGCGTTTCAATCGCTTCGGCTATCTGCCGGCCAACCGGCATTACTGGATTCAGCGCGGTCATCGGCTCCTGAAAGATCATCGCAATCCGCCGGCCGCGATAGCGGCGCATTGCCTCCGGCCGCAGCGTCAGCAACTCTTCGCCATCGAAGCAGATGCTGCCTCGTACCTGTGCCGCGCTGTCCAGCAGGCCGAGGATGGCGAGCGACGTGACCGATTTGCCGGAACCGGATTCGCCGACGAGCCCCAGCACCTGGCCGGGCCCGATCGACAGGCTCAGCTCCTGCACGACAGGCTTGCCGCGAAACTCAATCGTCAACCGGTCGATGGCGAGCAATGGCCTGCGTGATGAAGATGTGCTCTGCACAGCCCTGAGCGTACTACGGATGCATCTGCGTTAGACTTCTGCTCCATGAATGACATTGCGAAATTTGCCGCCCTTTGTGCCGCCATGCTGTTCCCGGCCCTAGCTTCCGCCCCAGCACAAACTGTCACGCCGCCTGCCGCGAGCGACTTCGCCATACACGATGGCGACCATGTCGTGCTCTACGGCGACAGCATCACCGACCAGCGGCTCTATTCCACATTCATCGAGGAGTATGTGCTCACGCGTTTCCCCACGTGGAAGATTCAATGGACCCAGTCCGGCGTCGGCGGCGATAAGGTTTCCGGTGGGGCGGAGGGGCCGATCGACCTGCGCATCCAGCGGGACATTCTGCCTTACAAGCCGAATGTCGTGACCATCATGCTGGGGATGAACGATGGCTATTATCGTCCGGGGAATCCCGCGATTGAGAAAACGTATGAGGACGGTTACAGATCGATGGTGGACACCATCCTGAGCGGCGCGCCGGGCGTGAAGCTGACGCTCGTCGGACCGTCGCCATACGACGACGTGACGCACCCTACCATCCACTACAACGAGGTGATGCAGGCTTACAGCCAGTTCGATAAGAGCGAGGCCGACCGCACGCATCAGGGCTTCGTAGATCTGAACGCACCTGTGGTCGATGTGCTCGAGAAGGTGAAGGCGTCGCATCCCGAACTGGCGTCGGAGCTGATTCCGGATCGCATCCATCCCCGTGAGGGCGTGCACTGGGTGATGGCGGCGACCATTCTGAAGGCGTGGCACGCGCCGGCGCTGGTCAGCAGCGTTACGGTGGATGGGCATGAGGCGAAGGCCGCGAGCGTGCAGAATGCAAGCGTGACGGATGTGAAACGCGAGAAGAAAACCGGTACGCTGCAGTGGACGGAGATCGAAAACGCGTTGCCGTTGCCGCTGCCACTGAGCGCGACCGCTCCGGTGACGGACCTGGCGCTGGAAGCGGGCGGCGTGGAGGCCGCGCTCGATCAGGAGATGTTGACGGTCACCGGGCTTGCCGCAGGCGACTATGCGCTCACCATCGACGATCAGCCGGTCGCGAACTTCACGGCAGATGCGCTCGAGCACGGAGTCAACCTGGCGCGCGTAGCGACGCCCATGTTGAGGCAGTCGCAGACGCTGGCCTGGGAGACGGACCACCGCAACGAACTGGAGCGGCGGCTGTTCGAACTGTCCGCCGGCACGCTATTCCAGCCGGCGGCGGCGCCAGCGCCGGAGCAGCAGGCCATGCGGCAGGCGGTGGCCAGCTCGATTGCGCAGCAGCAGAAGGACGCGCAGCCGGCGACGCATCGCTTCGCATTGAAGCCGGTCAAATCGACAGTGCCCACGACGTAATTCTCGACAGCCCTACTTCCATTTGATGTTGCAACCCAGGCTGGGCTGCTGCTGCTCAAGCGGCGGCTTGCCTGCGAGCAGCGCCTCCACCGCACGACGAAGATCGTTCCCCGTTACTGGCACACTCAGGCTAGGACGGCTCGCATCGAACTGACCGCGATACATCAGACGGAGATCGCGATCGTAGAGAAAGAAGTCCGGTGTACAGGCTGCTTCGTAAGCGCGTGCCACTTCTTGTGACTCGTCGTAGAGATATGGGAAGGTGAACCCGAGCCGCCTGGCCTGCGCGCGCATGCCTTCCGGCGAATCGTCCGGATAGCTCGCGGCGTCGTTGCTGCTGATCGCCACCATGCCCAGCCCCTGTCCCGCATAATCCGCGCCGAGGCGGGCGATGCCCTGCTCCACGTGCTTCACAAACGGACAGTGGACGCACAGGAACATGACGAGTAGCCCGGCCGCGCCTTTCGCATCGTCGCGCTTGACTGTCTTGCCGGAGACAACATCGAGAAGGGAAAAATCAGGAGCCTGCGTGCCCAGGGGCTGCATCGTGGATTCGGTCCGTGCCATAGGGAAAGTTTACCCCGGGGTCAGAAGAGACGTCCGAAGGTGAAAAAGATCTTCCTGTGTCCGGCATCGCCCACAGAGCCGCCCAGGGTGATGGAGCCGAGCGGTGTTGCGGCCAGCACACCCAGCACTCCATCCTGCCGCAGAAATGACGGGTGCTCCGGTGACCATATCGCTCCGCCCTCATACGCGGTCGTGATGTAAAGCCCGTCGCCCAACTGCGTCGGCAGTGAGGCGATGCGGCGGAAGTACCCGGCCCGCACCAGTGCGTCGTCGGTGCCGCGATACTCGTCGATGGAGGAAGCAGAGAGCCGCAGCGGGCCGCCAAGAGTGAAGCGCAGCGGGTCCGCTACGTTGCGCCTGAAATACGTATCTGCCGAGAGGCTCAATCCCACGATGTTCTTTCCGGCGAATTCGGTTGAGGCTATTGCGTTCAGGCGCACCACCGGCGCGTTCTGGCTAGCGAGCGAGTGATAGAGCGCGCCGGCCGAGATATCGAAGAGCACGCCCCGCGTGGCAAGCTGGCCGGCGTTCAGGCTGTTGTAGGCAAAGCGCAGCATGCCGCTTTGCGCGGTGCCGGAGAGGTCAGGTCGAGAGTCGCTGCCGCTCTGCGTGTGCCAGCGCACCTGCTCGTAGCGCCACTCGGCTGCGAGCTGTGCGCGCGAGTGATAGGTACGGCCGAAGTCCAGTCCGCCGCCCGCATTCTGCTGCAGGCGCTCGGCGATGCGGTGCTGATCGCTGAAGATGTAGACAGGCTGGCGCAGCAGGCCGATGTGCGGCTGCACAAAGAGGCCGTCCTCCCGCAGCAGTCTGTAGTATTCCGTGGATGCCTCGGTGAGGAAGCCGATCCGCAGATCGCTGCGCAGCTCCGACCCGTATCCGCCGAGATCGTTGTTGAGCAGACGCAGGTCGAGCGTGCCGCGCGTGACGTTGTCGGTGACCGCAGTGATGTCTGCGCCGACAAGAAGGAATGGCGGACCGTTGCGCGTTGGCTCCAGATCGATCAGCAGGCCATTGTCGGGGCCAGGGGCACGCGTATCGGCCGGTCCTCGCGGCGCGAGTGTTACGAATTCGGCCTCGTAAGTCTGGTTGTTCTGTACCCGGTTCAGCGCATGGATGATGGGCCGCGGCTCGATCGGCTTGCCCTTCAGCGGCTTCATGCTTTCCGAGACGCTATGCTCGGCTCCCGCGGAGCCGCCTTCGATATCCACTGTCTTCAAGAGCCCCGGATGGGGCCGCCGCCGCGCGCTCTTGTCCGCCAGATACTCCTTCCATGCCTCCGGCGAGAGCTGATATTTCAACAGATTCCTGCGCTGGGCTTTCGCGGCTGCGTATCCGACGTCGATCAACTGCTTCGCGTTGCTGTAATCACCCACGCCGTAGTTGCCGGTATCCGGCGTCAGCAGTACGTTAGCCAGCTTCATGGATTCGCGCTCATTCTTTGCCGTGCCCGCCGAAAATGCGCGCGCGAAGACACCGACAATCGAGGCCACGTCGCTGTCGGCGAAATTTGCAGACGGCAGCAGCACCGCGATGATGACATCCGGCCGAAGATCGGTCTTTGCCACTTCTGTCGGCAGGTTGTGCATGATCGAGCCGTCCACCAGGTAGTGGCCCTGATACTTTACCGGCGCGAAGATTCCGGGGATGGCGATGGACGCGCGAACGGCCAGCGGAATCGATCCGCCGTAGAAAACTACCGGACGCAGTGTGTTCAGGTCGGTAGAGACGCAACGAAAGGGAATCGGAAGGTCGTCGAAGCTGACGCCGTTGCTGTCGTAGTTATGAAATTCATCGTGCAGGAAGGCATTCAGTCCGCGATCGGTCAGCAGTGAGTTACGCAGGCTGATGCCGCCCTTCAATCCGACTTCAAAGGCGCCCGGCAACTCGCGACGGTCCTCGCGCCGCCGGTAGCTCAACTGGTCGTAATCCACCGAAAGATGAAAGATGTTGGGCAGCTCGGCGCCGGTTGCGACGTCCTCGATCTCCTCGGCGGAGCGTCCCGTGGCATAGAGCGCGCCGATCAGCGATCCCATGCTGGTGCCGGTGATGCGATCGACCGGAATCCGGTTCTCCTCAAACCACTTCAGCACGCCGATGTGCGCCAGTCCGAGGGCGCCTCCGCCATCCAGCACCAGCGCGATACTGGGCCGTCCTGCCGGGACAACTGGAGGGAGTGTTTTGGCGGGCGCGCTGTCGGTCTTCACCATTGCGTTGTCGATGGGCGCAGTGAGCCCCGCATGTCCATTAGGCATGCGAACGGAGGGCATCCTGGGCTCGGCCTGCGGCGGAGCCGGCGTTGCCGGAGGAACCGGCTGCTGCGCACCGGCGGCCAGCGCGGAGAGCAACAGGAAAGCACAGCAGAATCGAACACGTGAGCGTGCAATGGCCACGACGAGCACCTCGCAGGAGCCGGAGCTCAGACTGTCTTTTCAATCATGCCGGATTGCGGAGGCGTCGAAACAGAATGTGATGTGAGGGTGGCGGCGAAGTTAAGCCCCATCTAAATCGGAGCGGCTTCCATGAATCGGAGAAACTTCGAGGAGCGAAGCGCTTTCCACGGCATGCGCCATGGTGCGAAGACGGACGCTCACGATCGTGATGTCGTCCTCCTGGCCGTGCTGGATGGCGGCCCGGGCGATCACATCGGGCGGAAGGGAGGAGAGCTGTGCGGTTTGCTCGAAGCCAAGAAGCTGGCCGGCGGAGTTGCGCGCTTCGAGCACGCCGTCGGTGAGAAAGGTCAGATGGTCGGCAGGGTCGAGCTGGATGGTATGCACGTCGTAGCCAACGTCAGAGAGGATGCCGAGAGGTAAAGAGCCCGGCAAGTCGATGGGGATGCCGTTGCGATAGGGCGGCAAGTGGCCGGCATTGGCGATGAGTATCGCGCCGCTGGGCCTGAGATGCGCAACCATGCAGGTGGCGAAATGGCCGCCGGCCCGGCCCAGCAGTCGATCGTTGAGAGTGTCGAGGATGGCAGCGGGATCGAAGGTCTCGTCGGCACGGGTGCGAATGGCGCCGACCAGCACCGCAACCAGCATCGCAGCGGCGATGCCTTTGCCGGAGACGTCGCCGACAACGATGAGCAGCGAGCCATCCTGGTGAGAGATTACCTGGAAGAAGTCGCCGCCGACGGTGCGCGCAGGATGGTATGCGGTCTCGACCGCGAAGAGGGACGAGCTGAATGGGCTCAGGGGTGAGCACGTGCTGCTGCAGCTCGCGCGCCTGTTCGAGTTCGCGGTCGACAGTCTGGCGTTCCAGCCGCTGGCTGATCTGGGAGGCGACGAATCGGCGCAACGCAAGCGCCCCGGTGACGAGGACGAGCAGGACCAGTGCGACATCCTTGACGGCAATCTGGATGCCGAACGGAAAGATCGAAGTCCGTATGTGGAACCAGCTCAGCAGCATGGGGCTGAACAAACTGATGGTGAGCAGAGCAATCGGCAGAAGCGCGATCAGCGCGCCCGTGCGGTCTTTCCGCGCGCCCTGAAGTAGAACGGCGAAAAGGATGCTCCCCAGCACTACGGCGCTGGCTACATCGGCTGTGAACCCAAACCAGATGATGGAGACCGGAGCATGCGCCGACCACTGGATGAAGATCGCAAAAAGGATGCTCACGGCGGTCGCGAGCCCAATCAAGAATTCCGACCAGCGCCCCCGGGGAAGGTCGAACCAATGTTTCCAGAAGAGAATCCAGCAGACAAAGCCAAAAACGTTCAAGAGCAGCGACCAGGAGTAATAGCTGTTCTGCGTGAACATATGAGAAAAGAATGCGATCACAAGGGATGCGGTGGAAGCAGCCAGAAAGACGAGCCCCAGCGTGAGCCACAAATAGGTCGCGCGCGGGCGATCGAGCAGCCAGATCCAGAATGTGCCCGCCGCACCGATCAGCATGAAGAGCGCGACGAAAAACGGAACTATGACGCTGAGGATGCGTCCTGTAATCTCCTGTGCCCGGATAGACTCGATCTGCGAACGCATACCCACGAGCGGCGCCTCGTGCATGCCGCCGCTCTCCGCCGTGCTGCCGCTCACTAGCACCCAGGGTTCCATGTAGAAGCGTATGGCGACAAGAATGTCGCCGTGAGCATCCGGTGCCGGCAGCTCGAAGACGAGCGGACGTGAGCGATAGGAATCCACTCCACGCGGAGTGAACCTGCCGAGCTCTCCAACGAAGTTGCCGTTGACGAAGACCTGGTAGGAATCGTCGACATGATCCGGCATCTTCAGCCAGACAGGCTGCGATGCACTGGATGGATGAATGCGGAGCCGGTACCAGGCAAATCCAGCAAGTTTCGGAAAGCCGCGCGCGCTCCAGCCTGTGAGGTAGCCAGTGTCTCCATAGGCCGCGTCGGTCGCGTCCTGCGTGGCATGGAGATCCATGTTGGACCATGCCGAATCATCGAACGCAGGACTGGCCCAACGAAACCTGCCGTTGCTCCAGGGCGAGTCGCCGGGCGCAAACTTCCACGGACCGGCGAGGGTGGCGAAAGAATCTCCCAGCCGGACTTCGAACGAGGGATTGCGCGCGGGCGATGGCTGCGCCGCGGCGATGAGGCAGGCCAGGACGAACAGGAGAGGCAGGAGTGGACGCGCTCTTCGCATCGGCTGAAGGGTACACGAGACATCGCGCCACAGCATAGAAAAAGGCACGCGGCGCTAGGCTGCGTGCCTTTTGGGATTGCAGGGAGGCTAGGCTTCCGCCTCTTCGGCGCTCACCGTGACCTTGATGTGCGCGCTGACCTCGCGATGCAGCTTCACGGGAATGTGGAACTCGCCCAGTTGCTTGAGCGGCTCATCGAGCTGCACCTTGCGGCGGTCGATGGTATAGCCCTTCTGCTCCAGCGCGTGCGCGATATCCGATGAGGTGACCGAGCCGAACAGATGATCGTGCTCGCCCACCTTGCGCGCGAAGACCAGCTCGACCTGCTCCATCTGCGCGACCAGCTCCTGCGCGCTCGCCTTCTCCTTGGCGGAGCGTCGGATGGCGGACTGCTTCATCTGATCGATTACGTTTTTGTTAGCGGCCGTAGCTTCAATCGCGAGCTTCTTGGGCAGCAGAAAGTTGCGTCCGTAGCCGTCGGCCACCTTCACCACGTCTCCGCGGTGACCCAGTGTGTCGACGTCTTCCTTCAGAATGACTTCCATAACTCTCCTCAATATTTGGGCGTCCGCCGCGAGCGCTGCAGGCGGAACGCGACATCCTAATACCGCGCTGCAAAGGGCAGCAAGGCGATGTTCCGCGCCTGCTTAATGGCGCGCGTGAGCCTGCGCTGGTGCGTGGTACACACACCGGTCAGGCGGCGGGGGACGATCTTGCCCCGCTCGGCGACGAACTGCTGCAGCAGGCGCACATCGCGGTAGTGGATGGAGTCGATCTTCTCCACGCAGAACTTGCAGACCTTCTTGCGCCGGAAGAACTTCCGTCCGCCGGGGCCCGATCCGCCGGGACCACCGGGTCCGCGC
>CAWBPB010000030.1:0-18154 GCA_963790555.1 uncultured Acidobacteriaceae bacterium
AGCCTCGTTCCTCTTTCGTGTCCGCGGCATCGAGATCGAAGGCTCTAACGACGTCGGAGTCGATGTGCAATATCCGTGGGAGGACATGCCTCGGCGGTTCCACGAGCACAAGATGGAGATCCGCCCTTTCTATATAGATAAGTATCCAGTTACAAATGCAGAGTTCAAGAAATTTCTAGATACATCTCACTATCATCCACAAAACGATCTGAATTTTCTGCGGGATTGGAAGAACGGAACCTATCCCGATGGATGGGCAAACAAGCCCGTCACCTGGGTATCGCTCGAAGACGCGCGCGCCTATGCAAAATGGGCTGGCAAGCGTCTCCCGCATGAGTGGGAGTGGCAATACGCCGCGCAGGGCCCGGATGGCCGCACCTATCCCTGGGGAAATGCATGGCAGCAGGATGCTGTGCCCGCACCGACTCACGACCGCATCCTCAATGCTCCCGATGATGTCGATGCACATCCTTCCGGCGCCAGTTCCTTCGGCGTCATGGATATGGTGGGCAACGTCTGGCAGTGGACTGACGAATACACAGACGAGCACACGCGCGCCGGTATTCTGCGTGGAGGCAGCCACTACCAGCCGCTCGGCTCCATCTGGTATTTTCCGCAGGCTTACCGCAACGACGAGCACGGCAAGCTGCTCCTGATGGCGCCCAGCTACGACCGCTCAGGAACCCTCGGCTTCCGCTGCGTGGAGGACGCCCGGTAAGAGCAGAATCAGCCAACTGTACCCAGCGGTGGAGATGCCGGACTTGATTTTTCATCAAGAAAAATCCAGCGAGGCCAATCTCCCGGTGTCACGCCTTCAGAGATTCTTTCGTACTCGACTGAGACCGGGCTTGCGAAGGTGCACCGGTTGTCTGTCGCACGATAAGGCTGGTCTCGACCGGATGCGTCGGGTGGCGCGCAGACCCCGCCTCGATGCGATGACGAAGCGTTGAAAACGCCACCTGTGCGATGTCGGCGCAAGACATGCGCACCGTAGTCAGCGGCGGCAGCATGAACTGTGCGATGTGCACGTCGTCGAAGCCGATGACCGAGAGGTCGGCCGGCGCCTGCTTGCCGGCCTCAAACAGGCAATGCAGCACGCCAATCGCCGTAAGATCGTTCGAGCAGACGACCGCGGTTGGCGGCTGCGGCCGTGTCTGCAGTTGTGACATCGCGGCCATGCCGCCTTCCAGCGTGTGGTCGCCTTCCACTATCAGCTCCGGCCGCAGTTTCTGGTGATGCTCGCGCATGGCCTTTTCGAAAGCCTCGCGACGAAACCGCGCGGACGCTTGTTCAAGGGGACCGCTAACGAACGCAATCGAGTGATGGCCCAGCTCGACCAGATGCGATACGGCCTGCCGGATGCCCTCGTCATAGTTCACGCGCACCGCGTCGATCTTAGGGAAGGCGGAAGCGCCGTCCATAACGACCAGCGGCACGCGATGCGATGCCAGTTCTTCCAGCACCGGTGCCTCGCGGCCGAACATCATCACCGCCACTCCATCTACCTTGCGCTGCAACACACGGCGTACCGACATCGCAATGCTGGCGGGATCGTTCGGCGTGGAAGCGAGCAGGACCTCATAACCGCTCTCTACCGCAAGCTGTTCGAAGCGCTGGATCAGCTCGGGGAAGAAGGGGTTAGTGATCTCGGTCACCATCAGGCCGATGATGTGGCTGCGTCCCGAAACCAGAGCGCGTGCCTGGGGGTCCGGCTGGTAATTCAGCTCGCGGACCGCGCGCCAGACACGCTCTGCCATCTCGCGGTTGACTGTGCCCTTGCCATTGGTGACGCGCGAGACTGTAGAAATAGATACACCGGCCTTGCGGGCTACATCGCGGATGTCCATCCGGGCCCGCGGCTTGTCCGCTTTTGCACGCTTCTGCATGGGGACGAGTATAGAGGCTGGAAGAGGGGACACATCGCGAAACGCTGGAGTGAACCTGGATTGGAAAACGTTTCCTTCCGTGCTGTCAATGTGCGATACTGCCCCCGCGACTACTTCTCACCCAGCGGCCGCCAAACTCTAGAAGGATTCTTTATGCGCCTGGAAGCCCTCCGCTCCGCCGTGCTGGAGGCCAACCTCGAACTTGTCCGCCGGGGATTGATTCTGTACACATTTGGAAACGCCAGCGGCATCGACCGTGAAAGCGGCCTGGTAGTCATCAAGCCCAGCGGCGTGCCCTATGAAGAGCTGAAGCCTGCGGACCTGGTTGTCACTGATATCCAGGGAAAGATTATGGAGGGGACCCTGCGGCCTTCCTCCGATCTCGCCACCCACCTCTTGCTCTATCGGGCTTTTCCCGCCATTGGCGGCGTGGTGCACACCCATTCCGAGTTCGCCACCGCATGGGCCCAGGCGGGCCGGGAGATTCCCGCCTACGGCACGACCCATGCCGACTACTTCTATGGGCCCGTTCCCGTGACGGAGGAACTGACTGCAGACGAGGTCGGCGGCGATTACGTCCTCCACACCGGCAACGCCATCGCGCGCCGCTTTGAGAAACTCGACCCAATGGCTGTTCCAGCGGTACTGGTCGCGGGGCACGCGCCCTTCTGCTGGGGGGCCAACGCGGCCGATGCCGTGCACAATGCGGTTGTTCTGGAGGCGGTCGCGCGCATGGCCTACTACACTGCGACCCTCAACGCGGCATGCCCCGGCGTAGCCCAGCATTTGTTGGAAAGGCATTACTTCCGCAAGCACGGCGTGAACAAGACCTACGGACAGGAGAGAAACTGAAGGCGCTACTTTAATTATGCCGCTCAACACGCTATCACAGCTCGGCCTTCTTCTGGCCTAATCCGGCTGGCCGGTCGCTGGCCCATCTCGATTCGGTCGATATCCTGGTCATCGCGATCTACTTCGGGATCGTCATCTTCATCGGCTTCTACCTGAAGGGCTCCTCGAATACCAGCGAGGAATTCTTCATGGCCGGCCGCGAGATGACGGCATGGATCGCCGGCCTCAGCTTCGTTTCGGCCAATCTCGGCTCGCTGGAGCTGATGGGCTGGGCCGGGTCTGCCTATCAATACGGCATCCTGGCGGCGCACTGGTACTGGATCGGCGCCATTCCGGCGATGCTCTTTCTCGGCATCATCATGATGCCGTTCTATTACATCTCGAAGACGCACTCCGTGCCCGGCTATCTGCACCTGCGTTACGGTGACGGAACGCGCGCGCTTTCCGCTGTCAGCTTCGCCTTCATGACGGTGCTGATGAGCGGCATCAATATGTACTCGATGGCGCTGGTCATGAAAGTAGTGCTGGGCTGGAATCTCAACTTCAGCATCTGGGTATCGTCGGTCACGGTTGCCATCTACGTTGCGCTGGGCGGGCTGCGGTCGGCCATCTTCAATGAGGTGCTGCAGTTCATCCTCATCTGGGCGGGCGCGTTGCTGATTCCGATCCTGGGCATGATTGAGGTCGGCGGGTGGACCAACCTCCGGCATCAGATCCTGACCAACCTGGGGCGCTCCGACTACGTTCATCTCTGGAGCACCACCGGTCACTTTCACGACAATCCGATGGGCATTCACTGGACCGGCCTCGTCTTCGGGCTCGGGCTGGTGATTAGCTTCGGCTACTGGACTACGGATTTCCTGGTAGTGCAGCGCGTGCTTTCCGCGCACAATCTTCGCGCTGCCCGTCTCTCGCCCATCATCGGGGCGGCCTTCAAAATGGCGGTACCCTTCATCGTGATCCTGCCCGGACTGCTGGCGCTCTCCGTGTTGCCCTTTCATCTGGTAGGGGAAGCACAGGCCGTGGCCACCGGCCAGCACAGCTATAACGAAGTGCTGCCGCTGATGCTGGTCCGTTACTGTGGGCCCGGACTTCTGGGGCTGGGCGTCACCGCTCTGATTGCCGGATTCATGTCCGGAATGGCGGGCAATGTCAGCGCCTTCTCCACCGTCTGGACCTACGACATCTACGGCGCGTTCATCAACAAGCGCGCTTCGGACAAACATTACGTCGCCATGGGTCGCTGGTGCACGTTCGTTGGCGTGCTCATCTCGGTGGGCACGGCGTATCTGGTGCAGCACGCCGCCAGCATCATGGATTACGTGCAGGGGCTCTTCAGCTTCTTCATCGCGCCTCTGTTCGGCACCGTGATTCTGGGCATGCTGTGGAAGCGCACGACCAAAGCCGGCGGGTTCTGGGGACTGCTGGCCGGCACCTGCACCGCCATCGGTCTATGGGGCTGGGTGCGCGTGGACCACACCGCGCTCCGCTATGTCGCCCTCTCGCCCGACGCCAAAACCATGGCCGAGGACATGTATCGCGCGCTCTGGTCGTGGCTGGTCTGCGTGATCGTAACCGTAATTGTGAGTTATATGACAAAGCCGAGGCCCGTCTCCGAGCTGGCCGGGCTGGTGTATGGCGCTTCGCCGATTCCTGAAGAACATGACGATCACTGGTATCAAAAGCCGATCGTGTGGGCCTGCGTGGTCTTTGTCGTGTTCCTCGCGCTGAACATCATTTTCTGGTAAGGAGCAGCCCAATGCGCGCAACAATGTCGATCTGGTTCTTCGCCGGCATCATGCTGCTGGCCTACGGAATCGTCATCCTTGCAGCGGGCCTGTGGGAGCTTGGTCATCCCCTGGCTCATCCGCCCGCCCTGAACCAGCTGCATGCTCCAATCTGGTGGGGAGCGCTGCTCGCCATATCCGGCGGCTTCTACACAATTAGATTCTGGCCGCGGCGTTAGCGCTCCGGCCATACCGGCAAAGGGACAATGATTCCGCAGAGAAGAAAGATTTGGGTTCACATATGCCAAAACTGTTAACGCTTGCATTGATTGTTGGAAATCGCGGCTTCTTTCCCGACCACCTCGCCAAAGAAGGCAGAGAAGCGATGATCGGCGTGCTCGAAAAGGCCGGCATCCGGGTCATCTCCCTGACGCCGGAGCAGTCGAAATTCGGCGCCGTCGAAACGCCAGACGAAGCGCGCCGTTGCGCAGAGCTCTTCCGCAAGCATCGCGAAGAGATCGACGGCATCGTAGTAACCCTGCCGAACTTCGGCGAGGAGCGCGGAATCGTCGATGCAATCCGTCACTCCACCCTGCAGGTTCCGGTGCTGGTGCAGGCCACGCCGGACCGCACGGACGACATGAAGATCTCCGACCGACGCGACAGCTTCTGTGGCAAAATGTCGGCCTGCAACAACCTGAAGCAGTACGGCATTCCATACTCGATCACCTCGCTGCACACCTCGGCGCCGAACTCGGAAAGCTTCGCGAAGGACCTGGTTTGGTTCTGTGCCGTCTGCCGCATTGTGCGCGGCTTTCGCAATCTGCGCATCGGTTCCCTCGGCGCGCGCCCGGCGGCTTTCAATACCGTCCGCTATTCGGAGAAACTGCTCGAGCGCTCCGGCATTTCTGTCGAGCCCCTCGATCTGTCGGAGGTCTTCGGCCGCATCGACCGGTTGAAGGACACCGACGATGTCGTCCAAGCCAAGCTGGCTGCGATCAAGAAGTATGTCTCGACCAACAACATCCCCGAGCCCGCACTGCTGAAGATGTCCAAGCTCGGCGCGGTGATCGAAGGCTGGATGAAGGAGACCTACTGCACCATCTCCGCCATACAGTGCTGGACATCGATGGAAGAATACTTCGGTGTGGTGCCCTGCACGGTCATGAGCATGATGAGCGAGAACCTATTTGCTTCCGCCTGCGAGGTCGATGTCTGCGGCGTGGTGGGCATGCACGCGCTGGCGCTGGCCAGTGAAACCCCGAGCGCCCTGCTGGACTGGAACAACAATTACGGCAGCGATCCGGACAAGTGCGTCTGCTTCCACTGCTCGAATCTGCCCAAGCACTTCTTTCAAGACGTCATCATGGATTTCCAGGCGATCATCGCTGGCACCGTGGGCAAGGAGAACACCTTCGGTACCTGCGTGGGGAGAGTGAAAGCCGGCGCCATGAGCTTTGCCCGCTTCTCGACCGACGACTTCAGCGGCCGCATCCGCGGCTACGTCGGCCAGGGCGAGTTCACGAATGACCCGCTCGAGACTTTCGGCGGCGCGGGCGTGGCCTACATCCCCAAACTGCAAAAGCTGCTGCGCTACATCTGCGAGCAAGGCTTTGAGCACCACGTCGCCGCCAACTTCTCGCAATCGGCCAGCGCAGTGTACGAGGCTGCGGTCCGCTATCTCGGCTGGGACATGTACTACCACAATCAGCCGGAGGTCTAGACCGACGTGCCTATCGTAGCGGGCGTAGATTTCGGCACACTGAGCGTTCGCGTGACGCTGCTCGACAGCGATCCCAAGAACGGCAAGCCAAAGAACGGCAAGCCAGACACGTCGGGCCGCGCGCGCGGACGGCTCGGCACCGCGACCGCGGACTATCCGCTGCATCGCCGCCGCGAGGATCCCGACTACGCGACGCAGTCGCATGACGACCAGATGGATGCGCTGGTCAAGGCCATGCGCGCTGCGCTCGAGCAGACCACGGTGCGCGGCGGCGATGTGGTCGCCCTGGCGCTCGACACCACTGGATCGAGCGTGGTTCCGGTCGATGCCAACATGCAGCCGCTGTCTGAGTACTACCTATGGTGCGATCATCGCGCAAAGAAAGAGGCACGGCAGATCACCGCGCTCGCGCATGCCGAAAAGTTGGAGGCCATCGAGTGGTGCGGCGGTGTCTACTCGCATGAGTGGGGCTTCGCGAAGCTACTGCACTTCCTGCGGCACAATCCTGACAAGCGCGAATCTTTCGCCAGTGCCTTCGAGCACTGCGACATGGTGGCCGCGACGCTCTGCGGCATGACCGATCCGAAGCAGGTGAAGCGTAGCGCCTGCGCCATGGGCCACAAGTGGATGTGGAACCCCAAGTGGGATGGCCTGCCGCCGCAGTCGTTTCTTTCCAGGGTCGATCCGCTCTTCGACGGTGTGCGCGAAAAGCTGACAGGGGAGTGCGTGACCTCCGATCACATCGCAGGCCATCTCTCTGCCGAGTGGGCGGATGCGCTCGGCCTCCGCGCAGGCATTCCGATTCCGGTGGGCGCATTTGACGCACACTGGGATGCCATCGGCGCCGGTTGCCGCGAAGGCGACGTCGTCAACGTGGTCGGCACCTCGACCTGCATCATCGCGATGGAGAAGCGCACTACGCTAGTGCCGGGCGTGTGCGGCGTCGTGCCCGGCAGTGTGCATCCGGACTATACCGGCATCGAAGCCGGTCTTTCTGCCACGGGCGATATCTTCGAAGCCATCGCGAAGCGTGCCGGCACGAAAGTTAAGGATCTCTCGCAGGGACTCGATCGCTATCGCGCCGGCCAGACCGGACTGCTGCGTCTGAGCTGGGACAACGGAGACCGCTCGGTGCTGGTGAATGCGGAGCTCGGGGGTGTCACCCTCGGCTGGAATCTCGTGCATACCGCGCAGGATGAGTTATTCGCTGCCATCGAGGGCACGGCGTTTCACACGCGCATCATTCTCGAACGCATGGCGGAGAATGGCGTGCCGGTGGAGCGCATCATCAACGGCGGCGGTATCCCGCAGCAAAATTCGGTGCTGAATCAGGTCTACGCCAACGTGCTCAACAAGCCGGTGCTGGTGCCGGACGGCGCGCCGACCAGCCTCGGCTCCTGCATCTTCGCGCTGCTTGCCGCCGGGGCAATCCCCTCCGTCGAGCAGGGCCAATCCTTACTATGCCTGCCGCACCGCATCTTCTTTCCGCAGCCCGAAGCGGCGGCTATTTACGATCGCCTCTTCGCTCTGTACCGCGCGGTGTACTTTGCGCTCGGCACTCCGGATGCACCGCCGGCCGCACTCGGCGCCGTTCTGCCGGAACTGAAGCGCATCGCAACGGAAGTCAGCTCTTCTCCCAAATTGCAACCTGCGCTGCACTAATCCCACAGTGGGAATTAGTTTCTCCAAATGTTTGCCTGCGGCGGTAATTTCTTGCCAGTCCAGCCGATAAGACCTCTGAGCGAGCAGTTCGTGCCCGCTCAGAGGAGTATCCATGACTTGGGGACGATGGACATTTATAGCGTTCGGCCTGCTGATTCTGTGCTTTCTGCTGGCCTGCACATCCGCCTCGGCAGAATCAGCCTCTGAGGCCTCGAACCTGCCGTATTCCTCGTCACTGCAACCCATTATCTCTGCGGCCCGGGTGCATGTCGCGTTGCCTGAGCAGGGACGTCCGCATCTCCTGGATGACGCGTTGTACGCCTCCATCGCCGGCTATCGCACCCTCGACTATCTCAGCACACGCCGCGCGCTGGCAGGCGGCGCACGCGAGGTGGTCCTGCCGCAATGGGTCGTAGACAACCGCGGCACGTTTATCGCGTTCGAGGGACTTGCTACCGCGAGCGAAGTCGGCGGTTCCGTGTGGCTCATCCGGCATGGCCACCGGCGCATGGCGCGAGCCGTGAATGCCGTGAGCATCGGCTTGGGTACGCAGGCCGTCGTCCACAACTATACGGAGCCGCTTGTCTTTGCCCGTTAGTCGGCTCAGGAAGACACCCTGCGCAGCATTTTCCTTGCGATCCCACAGCAGATATGAAATAACTACGTCATGCGTAGTACGCAACGCGTAGTAAAGACGAAAGACGATTCAGCGGCGGAGCACTATTCCGACCCGCCGATGCTTGTCCTGGCCAGCCTCGCCGATGGGCCGAAGCATGGACACGCGATGATCGAAGACATCGTGCGCCTCTGCGGAACCCGGCTCGGACCGGGAACGCTCTATGGGGCGATCGCCCGGCTGGAACAACAGGGCTGGATTGCGCCCCTTGCGCCGGAAGAGCGGCGCCGGCCCTATCGCATTACCGCCGAAGGGCAACGCGTTCTCCGGGCGAGGCTGACGACGCTGCAGCAGTTCAGCAAAGCCGGACTCCGCCGGTTGGAGGCCTTGTGAACCCCTGGCTTGCTCGCCTCCTGACGCGCCTCTATCCCCGTGCGTGGAGGAAGCGCTACGCCGAAGAGTTCGAGGAGCTGCTCCGCAATGAACGAGGCGGTATGCGCACTCTAGCCAACGTCGTCTGCTCGGCGTTTTGTGAACACATCCTTCCAACGCAACGAGGTGATATGGATCAGAGTTCCCGTAGTTTTCGCTTCCACTCCTGGTGTGTCCGGGCGCCGTGGGCTGTATTCGGTCTCGCGCCACTGATGCTTTTGGCTGGCGCCTACTGCCTCGCCTGTCTGTATTTGTGGTCTGTCTGGACGATCTTCATGCCGGGAGCTGATACGCCGTTTGGCGTCCGTTGGACGGGTCCGCCATATGCATTGCAGAATCTCTCGTTTCAGTTCGGCAAGTTCTACTATTTCGGCGCGCCTGTTCTCGTCGGCTGGGCAATCGGACTGATCGCCGCCCGCCAAAGAATGAAGGCGATCTGGCCCACTGTGAGTCTGGTTTTGATCGCATTCATGGGCGGCACTGCTGAGATTCACGCGAGTCGCAGTAGCGTTCCAGCCGGGCTCGGACATATCCGCATGGCCTTCTTCGCCGTTGGGTCTTCCACCCAGGTTCTGTACGAGCACATCGTTCGTGCCTTGCTGATTCTCTTGTTCACGGTGCTGCCCTGGCTCATCTGGCGGCGATTGCAAAACTCTCGCTCTAGCCTGTCTGGCTGACTGCCTCAGGTAACTCCCGTTCCGGGAACCACCAGCAGAAATCTGCCATATTTACCCACTCAATTTGCTACACTAAAAATAGAGACAAATATCAGCTACATCACGGGATACTAAAAGCCACCGCGACGGTGGCTTTTCTATTTGCGGGCGCGGCTGAATCTCCAACGGAAGGCCCTAACCCCTTACGCTGGAAGAATTTACCCGTAACTCCAATGGATGGACGAATTTGAACTTCGGGAGACCACATAACCTCATGATTTGGAGGATGTTACACCGGGGCCTCCCGCACCGGGAGGGGGAGGGGTGATGGTCACGTTACCCAGCCCGCTTCCGGAGAGCCTGCCTCACTTCTGGAAGAGCAGCGGCGTGAAGTGAATCAGGTTGTTGCGCCAGACCATCCAGGTGTGGCGGCCCGGGGTTTCGATCACCGTCACCGGAATCTGCTGCTGCTTCAGCCACGCAGTGAAGGCACGATTCGGCGTGATGAGATGATCGTCCGTGCCGCAGGCGACCCACAGCAGCTTCAGGCGGTCCTTCTTCTGCACTTCTGAGGCGAGATTCGGAAAGACCCGGTCGAGGTCCTCCTTGTCGGGCACCGCTGAGGAGAAGGCTCCGATATAGGCGAAGTCGTCCAGGTGGTTGAGGCCGGTGCGCAGGCTTTCGCCGCCGCCCATCGAAAGGCCGGCGATGGCGTGGTCCTTGCGGTCCTTCGAGATCGAATACATCTTCTCTGCCTGCGGCTTCACTTCGTTGAGCAGGATCTGCGTGTACTGCGTGAAGTTGCGCTCCACCAGCGCCTTATCCTGCCATGCGTTCCAGGTGTGGCTGATCATGTCCATGGTGCCGTAGCCGAGCGGCATCACGACGATCATCGGCTTGATCTTGTTCTGCGCGATCAGATTGTCGAGGATGACATTCGCGCGCCCACCGCGGTCCATCCGCTCGCGTCGTCGCTATAGCCGTGCAAAAGATACAGCACCGGATACTTTTTCTTCGCGTTGTAGTCCGGCGGCGTGTACACGAAGAAGTCGCTGGCGCGGCCCAGTATCTGCGATTGGTAGAAGTGGTGGTGGATGACGCCGTGCGGCACGTTCTGCACATCCCAGTCCATCGGCTGCGGGCCGGGGACCTCGATTTCGTTCTGCACGTTGAGCAGGTTGGGCTTGATGAGCACGCTGCCGGGATCCAGATACGCGATGCCATCGGCGCGGAAGCCGTAGCCATAGAGCTCAGGCTCGAGCGGCGCGGTAGTCAGAGTCCAGACGCCGTCTGCGCCTTGCGTCATCGGCTGCGGATCGGCGCCTTCCAGGTCGAGCATCACTTCCTTTGCGCCGGGCGCGGGAAAGTGGAAGGTGATCGTGCGATCCGGGTTGACCGTGGGACCGATCGGATGCTGCTGCGGCAGTTGTGCGCTCGCTCGCTGCGGCGGTGTGTGTTCGTTGTGCACGGTGGGCTGAGCGGGAAGCATGGCCGGCAGAAAGAGCAGCGCGGCTGGAACAAGAGAGGCAGCGCGGGAAAAGGCTTTCATGTCGCCAACAGTCTAGAGCATTTCTACGGCAAATGTGTCGTCACGCAGAAAGGCGGCAGACGATTGTCCGCCGCCTTTGCCGGAATGCGAGGCTACTTCCTGGTCGGAGCCGGTGCCTGCTGATGGATAGGCGCAGTTGGGGTCCCTTCAAGGACCGAGCCGCCGCCGGCGTGCTTGCCGATCAGGACGAAAAGCGCGATGGAGGTGACCATAAAGATGATGGCGCCCCAGGTGGTTAGCTTGGTCAGCATGTTGGCCGCGCCGCGCGGGCCGAATGCAGTCTGCGATCCCTGACCGCCGAACGCGCCGGCGAGATCGGCGCTCTTGCCCTGCTGTAGCAGGATGACCGCGATCATGAAAATGGAGACGAGAACGTGAATGATGGTCAGGAGAATGATCATGCGACTGCTTTCTCAAAGAATCTTTGGTGCGGAAGGGGGGACTTGAACCCCCATGCCTTTTGGGCGCCACCCCCTCAAGATGGTGTGTCTGCCAATTTCACCACTTCCGCACTTGTTAACTTACTTATTTTCAATTGCATACCTGGATAATCTTCGCGAAGATCTTCCAGGTGTATTCATTTTTCTCGACTACCTTTTTGCATCGACCTCGTAGTGCGGGCTCCGGTGTTCAAGAGTCGCCAGCCGAGCAATAAGCTTCTGAACGGCGTTCGCCTGAGGGCAGACATAACGCATTCGTCTTGATGGTATCGTGGCCGGCCACGTACTGCAACGTAAACGGATCGGTGTGCCAAGACGGGCAAAATCCGATGGGAACCGGGGCCCTCAATCAACCGTACAACAGGTACAAGCCCGAGCACGCGAGGGAAGAACAGGCCCAGTCTCCTTAGCAAGGGCGAAAGCATGAACGCCGATTTACGACTTGCTTTGCGGCAATTGCGAAAAGCCCGGGATTCGCCCTCACCGCGGTGCTCACGCTGGCGCTGGCCATTGGCGCCAATGCCATTGTCTTCAGCGTGCTGAATGCGCTGGTTCTGCGCCCGCTCAAGGTGCCGCACCCGGAGAACCTGTTCATGGTGGAGCGGACCTTCGGGGCAGAGACCACTCCGTCGCAGTCGTATCCGGATTACCGTGACCTGCGCGATATGAACCGCAGCTTCGATTCGCTGATCACGTACGACATTATGGGCGGCGTTGGACTGGACACCGGCAGCGGAGATCCTGCAGTGGTCTGGCCCTACATGGTGAGCGGGAATTACTTCGATGCGCTCGGCATTCAGCCGTATCTTGGCCGATTCATCCATGCTTCGGAGGAGCACGGCAAGGACAGCATGCCGGAGATCGTTCTGAGCTACGCCCTGTGGCCCAGCCGTTTCAACGGCGACCCCGCCGCGGTGGGCCGCACGGTACAGATCAATAAGCACCCATTCACGATCGTGGGCGTTGCGCCGCGGGAGTTCCGCGGCACGGAGCTGTTCTTCGCGCCTGATCTCTGGGCTCCCATCGTCGATAAGCCTCAAATCGGCGTGGTGGACTCATTGGAAGAGCGCGGCAACCATAATGACTGGGTCATCGGCCATCTCAGGCCCGGAGTAACGCCGGCAGGGGCCACGTCGGATTTGAATACCATTGCGGCTTCGCTGGCGAAGAGCTACCCCAAACCGGATGACGGCCTGAAGTTCGAGTTATCGCATCCGGGGCTTGCGGGAAATGCTCTTGGCCGGCCGACGCGAGCGTTTATGGCCGGACTGATGCTCCTGGCGGGTCTGATTCTGCTGGCGGCATGCGCCAATCTGGGCAGCCTATTTGCCGCGCGGGCAGCGGATCGGTCGCGGGAGATCGCGATCCGCATGGCGCTGGGATCGCGTCGCAAATTCATCCTGCGCCAGCTTCTCACCGAGGCCCTTGTGGTTTCCGTGGCTGGAGGTATTTGCGGCCTGGCGGGAGCCGTGGCCATTCTGCGCATGCTGAGCACATGGCGGCCCATTCCGAATATCCCCATCAATGTGCCGGTCAATCCAGATGCCAAAACATACGTTCTGGCTTTGCTGCTTGCCGTGGTCAGCGGTTTGCTCTTCGGCCTGGTGCCGGTCCGCCAGGTGCTCAAATCCGATCCATGGCAGATCATTCGCTCCGGCACTACCAGCGCCGGAGGGATGCGGCGCTTGACGCTGCGCGACGCGCTGCTGGGCCTGCAGATCGCCATCTGTGCTGTTCTGGTGACTTCTTCGCTGGTGGCGGTGCGCGGCCTGGCGCGTTCGCTCCAGAGCAACTACGGCATTCAGCCAAAAGACGCGATGCTCGTGCACACCGATCTGCACATGGCGGGATATGACGGCGACCAGCGCGTGCTGATGCAGAAGCGCATGCTCGATGCTGCCGCAGCGATTCCGGGGGTTACATCAACAGGATATGCCGACCGGCTCCCGCTGAGCATCGGCGGCGGAGATTCGAGCGTGTACCGCGACGCGACAACCGACTTCCGGCCGACGAATTCCGTAGCCGACGCTCAGAATTTCCAGGTCTCGCCGGAGTATTTCCGTGCGGCGGGGACCGCATTTCTGAGCGGGCGGGCCTTCACCATGCACGATGATGACAAGGCTCCCCTGGTCGCGGTGGTGAATCGCGAATTTGCGCGCAAGGTTTTCGGGTCTGTCGACAAGGCGATGGGCGGGCATTTCAAGTTCTGGGGTGGTAAACGGGCGGAAGTTGTCGGCGTGGTGGAGGACGGCAAGTACGAAACGCTTACCGAAGATCAAAAACCGGCCATGTTCTTTTCGTTCCTCCAGCAGCGCTCCTCAGACACCTGGATTGTCGTTCGATCCAAACGCGACCCGGCAGAGATTGCTACCGCGCTGCGGCGGTCGATGCACAGCCTCGATCCCGCACTGCCGCTCGAAATCAGAACCTGGAGTCGTGAACTGGATTCCGCGCTGTTTGCCGCGCGGGTCGCCACCGTGGCATTGGGCGTCCTGGGCCTGCTGGGCGCAATGCTCGCCATCACCGGTATCTTCGGCATGGCCTCCTATACCGTAAGCAAACGCCTGCGCGAGTTTGGCATCCGGATCGCTCTCGGCGCCAATCAACGTAAGGTGCTTGGCTCAGCGCTGGGACGCTCTTTCCGGTTGCTCGCCATCGGCTCTGTAGCCGGCATGATCCTTGGCGTACTGGCGACGCGCGTCCTTTCGTCCATCGTCTATCAGGCCACGCCCAAGGACCCGGTCATTCTCGGCGGCGTCATACTTACCATGCTTTGTGTGGGTCTGGTCGCGGCGTGGCTCCCGGCCCGCCGCGCGCTGGCCGTCGATCCGATGATCCTGCTGCGCGATGAATAAACGTGGAGCGGGCGACTCACGCTGGTTCAAAGCGGTCAGCGAGCGCAAATCGCCAATGCATGCATTGAGCGCTGATCGAGGATGAGATTGAAGAAAGGGACCCCAGTAAGAAGCCCGTGGTTCGCCTGACCTAAGCATAGCTTCGCGACTTGATTCGCGATGAAGCAAACAGATCATCAATCTTCTTTGCATGTGGCAGCAAGAACGGTAAACTCTCAGCCTGCAAGCGAGCCTCATCATCGAGGCACGCCTGCATGAGATCAAACGCTCTTGAGGACGACCTGTCTCGTGATGAATCCGTCCTCCCCCGCTGCAAACGCCGCTGAAGGTACGCTTCCCCCGCCTGGGGATTTCTCTATCTCCGTTGCTGAGCCTGCGGCCGGCGCAGTTACTCTTTTAGGGACGATCTGGCAGGGATGTTGGCGGCGCGACTCCTGGACTCGTGCCAGCCTGCTCCGCCTCTCGTGGGTGTTTGCGCTCGCCATCCTCTGTTCTTGGCTGGGCATCGTGCTTTCCCGTCAGTCAGAAGGCGTCGCCACCATCTGGCTATCGAACGGGCTGATCTTCGGTCTGCTCATTACGCAGCCGAAACGCCTGTGGCTAGCCTACTTCTTAGCCGGCCTTACTGCAGACACGCTAGCCGATCTTCTCTACGGCGATCCGTTCCGCGTCGCGATTGGTGTTTCGCTTGCGAACTCCGTCGAGGTAGTCACCTCCTGCCTCCTGCTCACCTTATGGTTCCACTCGCCTCTTGACCTGTCCAAGCGCAGGTCACTAGTTGGCTTTTTACTCATCTCTGTTCTCGGTGCGACAGCGATAGCGAGCTCGCTCGGCGCCTGGTGGACAGTGCTGCTGGTGGGCGGTGCCCCTTGGGGGCAGATGTTTCGCACCTGGTATCTCGGAGACCTGCTGGGCATGGCGGTACTGGCCCCGATGGTCATCATGGTGCAGCGCCCTGCGTTCTTCTCGATGTTCGAACGCAGACACCTGCTCCATACACTGTCCGTTCTTTCCGCTTCCGTAGTTGTCACTACGCTGGTCTTCATGTACGGCAAAGACCCACTGATTTTCTTCATCTTTCCTGTGTTCTTGCTGGTGGCATTTCGCCTTGGGCTGCCTGGCACTACAGTAAACATCCTTCTCGTCACCCTCATGGCCATCGGTTTTACCGTTAAGGGCCACGGCCCGTTGATGCTCATCGCCGGGGAGCATATGTTGCTGCATCGCATCGTCATTGCTCAACTTTTCGCGGCGGTCGCAATTTTCACTATGTTTCCTGTTGCGGCGCTGCTCGAGGAGAAGGAGGAGCTCAAGAACTCACTCGCCGCGAGCGAGGCAAGATTTCGCAAGCTCGCCCACGTAGACGAGTTGACCGGCCTGCCGAATCGGCGCGCCTTTAATCTCCGGCTCGAGAACGCATGGACGGACGCTTTCACCAGCGGCAAAGGACTGGCCCTTCTCATCCTCGATGCCGATCTTTTCAAGCAATACAACGACGACGTCGGTCATCTCGGCGGAGATGCATGTCTGCGTTCGATTGCCCGGGTGGTCGCCGGAATCGTGGACCCGACCAAAGCGATCGCAGCGCGAATCGGCGGCGAGGAGTTCGCCGTGATCTTGCCCGACGCCACGCAGCTCCATGCTCAAAAAGTCGCTGAGGAGATTCGGCGCTCCATAGAAGGTCTCGCTCTTGCACATTCGTCCAGTCCCTACGGCGTACAGACGGTCAGCATCGGAGTCGCGGTTCGCGTGCCGCTGGATGGCCAGATTCCGATCGATCTGATGAGGTTGGCGGATCAGGCACTCTACTCGGCCAAGGTCTCCGGGCGGAATCAAGTGGCCTCCGCCTAGACCTACAGATTGATTCGGTTTCCGTCGATCAACTTCCTTTCAAATTCGTGATGTGCAGAACGAGGCCTGCGAGGTCGCGCCGTTCTCGACTCCTCCTGAGACGGGACCGCGTGGAACGGGAGTTTGAATCGTCAGATTTTGTTGAGCTGGTGCTCGTCTAGTAGCAAAATTTGCAAACCAGCTCTAGCCCGCTTCAGAAGCTTGCGCGCAGATGAATTTGCAGGCTGCGCGCAGGCAGTTGGCTGGTCGCATGGCCGAATAGCGAACTCGATAGGTCTGAGGTGACGCTGGTGAGATTTTTCGATTGAAAAGATTAAACACCTCGCCCTTTGCTTCGATTTGCATCTTCTCGCTAAAGAACCACGGAGCGTGAAAGAGCTTCTCGAAGGTGAAGTTGAGGTTGCTATAGCCAGGCTGATCGTAGGTGTTGCGGCCAAGGGTGCCTTCCTGCCCCAGAGGCGGAGTCGGGAACGCAGACGCGTGGAAAAGTCCGGTCAGGAAGGCCTTTCTGGACTGGCCAGGAAGATGGGATCCAAAGGACGGAATGTCTGGCACGTCGTAGTTTGAGCCATCCGCGTTGTAGTCACCGCCCGCGTTGCCGATGACCGCGCCCGTGGGACCAAGTACGGCGCTGAAGGGCGCAGTCGTGTACACCGAAAATGGGAGCCCGACTGCATGATCCACACCCCGCCGAACTGCCATCCGCCGAGGACGTAGCGCTCCGCGCGATGAGCATAGTTGCTCGGCACAGCCCAGGTGCCGTCAATCGACAATTGCTGACGGATATCGAAGTCTGAGCGTCCACGTTGCGCACCGAGCGCTCCATTCTGGATAACATTGTCGAGGAAGGTTGTGGCTTCTCCAGCGTCAAGGGATCCCGAAGTGCTGAAGGTGTCCAGTGCCTTGCCGAAAGTATAGATGCCGCGCATCGAAAATCCATGAGCGAGGCGCTCCGCCAGGACAGCGGAGCCGTAGTGGCCGGTGGAGTTGCCATCCGAAGTTGCATAGTTGATGCCGCCGAAGTTCGGATTGAGCCGCGTGAGACTGCCGCGGTTCACGATCAGGTCACCGGAGAAGCGATTCAGATCCTGATTGAAGATTGGCAGATGCCGCGCAGCCGATCCGGAATAGTTCAATTCCATGATCAGATTGCCCGGTAACTCCTGCTGAAGGCTGAGGGTCCAGTCGGTGACAGACGTAAATTGATAATCAGGAGTGTAGCCACCCAGGCCCGCGCGTTGTCCATCGATGCCGCCGCTTGGATTCAGTACAACATGGCTTGTGTCCACGACCGGGCACGAGATAGTGAATCCTGTGGGCGCGCTGCAAAGCTGGAACGTCGGAGTCTGCCCGGAATACACGCTGACCGAGGGCGTGTAGGCATTGGGAAGATTCCCGGCCGTGATGTCGGTGATGTGGATATACGGCGGCTGATCGGAGAACATGCCGACACCGCCGCGTATTGCCGTTTTGCCATTCCCAGCTGCATCCCAGGAGAACCCAATGCGCGGCGTCAATCCCCAGAGATTGTGATCCAATAGATGGGCATTATGGGTAAAACCAGCGACGCCGCTCGCGATCTGATCATTGAAAGTCGCGGCGGACCCCAGCGTGAAGTTGGTGAGTCTCGGGGACAAGATAGAGAAGAAATTTGACATCTGGTCGTAGCGCACGCCGGCGTTGATGGTCAGCCTGGGTGCGATTTTCCAGTCGTCCGGCACAAACACGCCACTGTACAGTCCACGATACCGGCGGTTGTAAGGAGCAGCCTGATGCGTGAGGAGGTTCACCGGCGTTCCTGTTTCAGTAGTCGGTAAATCCTGCACAAAATCAAGGAGATTGTTGAAATTGTAAGTCGGGCGATCGTATGCACCGCTCTGCTGATCGTTCTCCCGGATGTTGAAC
>CAWBPB010000031.1:0-90952 GCA_963790555.1 uncultured Acidobacteriaceae bacterium
TCACCCCATAAAGTCCCACCAGGCCCAGCACCAGCGCGACGGCGGCAAAGCCGCCCACCAGCCACGCTGACGAGCGGTGCAGCAGCGCGGCCTGCGTGCTGCCGATCTTCATGTTCATGGTCGCCTCGTCGGACAGGCCGAGGCTCGGATCGATCTGATGGAGCGTGCTTACCAGCAGCGGCAGCAGCGCGGCCGCGTCCTGCTTCGTGCGCACCGCCAGGCTGAAGGTGTTCTGCCGCGCCTGGCTGATGGGGAAATACTCCGCTGGCCAGATGTCCCCGTCCAGCGCTCCCTCGCGCACGTCATCCACGACGCCGACAATCTCCCACTCGGATGGCAGTCCGCCCTCGTCGTTTTCGATCCTTTGGCCAATCGGGTTTTCGCCCGGAAAGTACTTCCGCGCAAGCGCCTGACTGATGATGGCCACTCCGGGGCGGGAGGCATCGTCAGCATCGGTAAGGGACCGTCCGCGCACCAGCGTCGCCTTCAATGTCGGAAGATAGCCTGGGCTCACGTGGCGCTCATTCACATCGTTGTGTTCGCCGTGGTACGGTCTTCCGGCGAAGTGGATTCTGTCCACCGCACAGTTACATTCCACAGGAAGCATGCTGGTGATCCCCGCCGATTCCACGCCGGGAAGGCTTGAGACGCGCCGCACGACTTCGCGGTACAGCCCCTCCACCTGCTCATCGCTGTGGTACACCGTGTCGGGAGCCATCACTTGCAGCGTCGCAAGATGATCCGGATCGAAGCCCAGCGGCACATGCAGCAGACGATAGAGGCTCTGCCCGAGCAATCCGGCGCCCGCCAGCAGCACGACGGCAATCGCGAGTTCCACCACGACCAGATTCGCTCCGAGCCGCCGCCACAGCAGGCCAGAGCCGCCACGATCTCCCTCGGCTAATCCGTCGCGCACCTTCTGGAATGAGAGCCGCAGGATCGGCGTTGCAGCCAGCAGCAGCGCAGCGACGAGCGCAATGGCGGCGGCGAATGCAGCTGTGTGTGCATTCAGTCCCACACCTTCCAGAAACGGCATGCTCGCTGCCATATCCTTCGGCACCAGGCGCGCCAGCAGATGCATCATGCCGCCGGCGATGAGCATGCCCGCCACGCTGCCGGCTCCTGCAAGCAGGAGTCCCTCGGTGACAAACTGCTGCACCAGCCGCGCCCGGGTTGCGCCCAGTGCGCCGCGCACGGCAATCTCGCGCCGGCGGCTCTCCGAGCGCACCAGCACCAGGCTGGCCACGTTCACGCACGCGATCGCCAACAGCAGCACCGCCCCACCCAGCAGAGCGAGAAGAATGGGCCGCACATTGCCGATGATGAATTCGGAGAGCGGCACCACGCTGGCGCTCAGGTCGCGCCCGGTAATGCCATATTGCCGCTGCAGTTGCCGGGCAATGGCCGTCATCTCAGCTTGTGCCGCCTGCATCGTGGTGCCGTCGCGCAGTCTGCCGACTCCCATGAAGGGATAGAACGTGCGCGAATGCTCGTGAGGGCGACAGCGAATTGATCGGAACCCAGAACTCAGCCCCTCCACTCGGCGCAAAGGAGAACGTGCGCGGCAGCACGCCGATGATGGTGTACGGCTGGTCATCGAGATCCGCGGTTTGTCCCACCACATCGCGTCGTGCACCGAAGCGCCGCAGCCACGTTCCGTAACTGAGAATTGCCACATCCGGGCCGTTCAGCCGATCCTCTCCGGGATTGAAGTCGCGCCCCAGGATGGGCCGAACACCAAGTGTGCGGAAAAAGCTGCCGCTGACGCGCTCACCCTGCACCGGCTCCACGCCGGAGGCGCCATGCAGTAGAAAGCCGCGCCCGCTGTATATGGCGAGCGAAGTGAAGGATCGATTCAGCCGTTGCCAGTCGAGAAAATCCGGGTAGGAGAGAGGCCAGACGGGCGACTCGGCACTGCTTTCGTTCACGGACATCAGCCGTGCCGGATTCGCATACGGAAGCGGCTGCAGCAGCGCGGCATCCACGAAGGCAAAGATGGCCACGCTCGCGCCGATGCCCAGAGCCAGGACAAGAATCGCGGTGACGGCGAAGGCCGGATTCTTCACCATCTGGCGCAGCGCAAACTTGAGATCGCGCAGCAGGTTGTCGAGCCACTCCACCCGGTCCTTCAGATAGAAGCGTTCCTCCGCCGCGCGCACATTGCCGAACTCGATCTTTGCTTTGCGCCTCGCCTCATCCTCGCTCAGGCCCTCCCGCTCGAGATCGTCCGCCTCAAGTTCAAGATGCGATTGGATCTCCTGGGCAAAATCGTCTGCGCTCCGCCTGCGTTTGAACATGGCTACACCTCTTCGCTGCTCGCTCCCGCGCTGCTGCCCAGAATCAATCCCATGGCCCGCGTCAGCCGCTGCCACTCGCTCGTCTTCGCCACAAGCTGCTCGCGACCCTTGGCTGTCAGCGAATAGAAACGCGCCTTGCGGTTGTTCTCACTCACGCCCCACTTCGCGCCGATCCACTTCCTGTCCTCGAGCCGCTGCAAGGCCAGGTAGAGCGACCCGTGATCGACGAAAAAGACCTCTTCGGACTGGCGTTGTATTAAGCGCGCGATACCTTGCCCGTGGCACGAGCCAAGCACAAGCGTCTTCAGGATCAGCAGGTCGAGGGTGCCCTGCAGCAGGGCGATGCGGTCTTCGGAGTTATCGGGATTACTTGGGGTCGTCATCCGACCCGAGAATCGCACCTGCTCGGGTCGGATGTCAACAGGAACTCGCCCCAACCCATTTTGCTATAATGATCATATTGATCGTTATGATCCATGGAGCACGCGATGGTGACAGAAGTAAATGCCGTCAATTTCCGCCAGAATCTGGGCGAGATGCTGAACCAAGTGCAGTACCGCAACGACAGCATCGTCATCAACAAGGATGGCAAGCCGGTCGCCGCGCTGGTCGACGCCGAGCTCTTTGCCCGCATTCGCCGCATGCGCGACCGTTTTGACGCGCTGAGCAACCGCATTGCACAGGCCTACGCAGAGGTGCCCCTCGAAGAGGGTCTGGCTGAGATCGACGCCATCGTCAGCCGCGTACGTCATCGCCGTTAATGGCGCGCCTGCGCGTCGTTCTGGATACGAATGTTCTGGTCTCCGGACTGGTGTACCCGGCCAGCACTCCCGGACAGATTGTCGCTCTGTGGCGCATGGGCGGACTCGACGTAGCGCTCTCGCGGTATATCCTCGACGAAGTCATCCGAGCGTTGCCTCGATTTAAACGCATCAAGCTACTCCCGTCCGAAATTCGAGATCTGGTGGATAGCCTTATCTTTCTCGCCGACATTGTCGAGCCAGATGATTCGCACGACGCCGACCTGCGCGATCCTGCAGACCAGAAAGTCCTAGCAACACTGCGAGCATCAAAGGCCGACTATCTGATCACCGGAGACAAGCACCTGCTTGCGCTTGCGGAGAAATACGCCATCGTCACGCCAGCCGAGTTCTGGGCGCGGCATGGGTGATGACGAAAAAAATCTTAGCTATTCCACCCGCACCACAATCCCCATCGTGTGCACCTCGCCCGGCGCGAGAGTCACCGCGTTTTCGCCGGCGTTCGCCGGCTCCACGCAGACAAAGTGCGGCCACGCCTCTGCGCCTAAATCCGCAAGCGCGTCCGCCTTCGCCTGCCAAGGATTCCACACCACCGTGCTGTTGGACCCGCACTTCTCGATCACGATCCGCCGACGCCAGGCGGAGTCCGAAATCGTAACTGCTGCCTGTGTATTCAGATGAAGCTGGTCGGTCTCGCCCGCGAAGCGGATTGCCCCCGCCGGCAGATGCTTGCGCACCGCCTGATGTGCGCGGTCGAGATAGTCCGTATCACCCAGACCGCTTACCTCAATCTGCCGCACATCGCTGACCGGGTAGTACGCGTGCAGCGCCTCCTCGAAGTTCAGTGAGGTGTCGCCGAGATTCTCCACTTCCAGCGAAAGCGAGAGTGTTTCGCCCACGACCACCTCGTACATCAGCACAAAATGGTCGAAGCCGAGATCGCGCGTCGTCTGGTTCGGCAGCAGCCTGAAGCTAAGCGCAGCGCCTTCCGGCCGCTGCTCGGCAGCGACCACCTCCCACGGCAGGGTGCGTGCAAAGCCATGCATCCCGCCCGGCAGGCCGCCCTTGCGCTCCGCAAACCACGGAAAGACCAGCGGCACGCCGCCACGGATAGCCTTGCCCGGCAGGAATTGGCTCTTCGGGCTCAGGAAGAGCACGGGATGCTCCGCGCTCCGCGGCTGCCATCGGGTCACATGCGCGCCCTGCAGATAGATCTCCGCCGTCGCCGCGTCGGTTGCGATCGTCGCGCGCGTCAGGCCGGCCGGGCCCTCGTCAAAGCTGACTGCGCCGTTCAGACCGAAGCGCTCATTCAATTCTTGAATCGTCATGAGAAGTGGGATGCAATTATGAAATATATCTCGTCATCCCTACCGAAGCGCCGCTGGCGCGAAGTGGAGGAATCGGCGTTTTGCGAGCGCTGCAAATCGCGCTTTAGCTGTCCAGCTTCTTCGTGACCAACTCGTTCAGCAGTGCGGGATTCGCCTGCCCCTTCGAGGCGCGCATCACCTGCCCGACGAAGAACGCCGCTACCGTCTTCTTGCCGCCGCGATACTGCTCCACCTGCTTCGGATTTGCCGCGATCACCTCGTCGATCATCTTTTCGAGCGTCGCGGTATCGGAAATCTGCTGCGGCTTCTCGCGCTCGTACACAGTCCCGAAGTCCTCGCCCCGCTCAAACGCGATGTCGAAGAGCTGCTTCCACTGCTTGCTCGAAAGCTTTCCCTCTTCCGCCAGGTCGGCTGCCATCACAACGCCATCCATCGTTACCGGCGACTTGTCCAGCTCCAGCCCCGCCGCGCGCAGCCTGCCCATCAGCTCGCTCTGCACCAGGTTCGCCACGCGCCGCGGATTCTTCGCGCGCTTTGCCGCAGCTTCGAATGTGTCCGCAAACTCGCGCGTCGCCGTGAGCGACTGCGCATCCTGCTCGCTGATCTCGTACTCCCGCACCATGCGCGCGCGCCGCGCCTCCGGCAGCTCCGGCATCGCCTTCAGGATCTCCTGCCGCCACGCATCGCTCACAATTAGCGGCGGCAGATCCGGCTCGGGAAAGTAGCGGTAGTCGTGTGCCTCTTCCTTCGATCGCATCGAGAACGTGCGGCCCTCGGCGGCGTTCCATGAGCGCGTCTCCTGCACCACGCGGCCGCCGGACTCCAGCACCTCGATCTGGCGCTCGATCTCGTACTCCAGCGCGGCGCGGATAAAGCGGAAGCTGTTCACGTTTTTCACTTCCGTCTTCGTCCCGAACTTTTCCTGCCCTCGCGGCCGCACGCTCACATTGGCATCGCAGCGCAGCGAGCCTTCTTCCATGTTGCAGTCGCTCACGGCGGTGTAGAGCAGAATCTCCTTCAGCCGCGTCAGGTATTCATACGCTTCATCGGGCGTGCGAATGTCCGGCTCGCTCACAATCTCCACCAGCGGCGTGCCGCAGCGATTCAGATCGACATAGCTGCGCGTCGCCGAATCCGCAAAGCCCTCATGCAGACTCTTGCCCGCATCTTCTTCCATGTGCAGCCGCGTAATGCCGATGCGCTTGATCCCGTTCTCCGCCGGCACGTCGATCCATCCATGCTCCGCCAGCGGCTGGTCGTATTGCGAAATCTGGTAGCCCTTCGGCGAGTCGGGATAGAAGTAGTTCTTGCGCGCAAAAATCGATCGCGTCCGCACCTGGCAGTTCAGGGCCGTCGCGGCCAGTACGGCAAACTCCACTGCGCGCCGGTTCAGCACCGGCAGCGCGCCCGGCAGCCCGAGGCATGTGGGGCAAACCTGGGTGTTCGGCGCCGACCCGAAGCGCGTCAGGCAACCGCAGAAGGCCTTGGTCGTGGTCAGGAGCTGGACATGCACCTCCAGCCCGATCACCGGTTCGTACTTCGTCAAAGCTGCCCCCGTCGCGGAAGTCGATGTCGCCGTTGCTGCCATATCTGCCGTGATTACTCCTGCTACCAGGAGTGTATCGCCCCAACCGGGAAGCCTGCCCGGCCGGGTCAGTCCCGCAGCCAGTCCCGAAATGGTTCTCGTTTCTCTCAGAGCTGCCCTGCGAGCTACCGCTTCGTACTCAGCAAAGGCGTGCGACGGTAATGACCCGAATCCGTCAAATCCTTGCTGGTATTTGCGGATTCCTGCAACCGTAGGACCAGCACGAAATCAGGATAGCCATGGAACTCGCCCGGCTCGAATCCGCTCCCCTCGAACCCGCCCTGCTGGAATCCAGGGACGAACTCGATCGCGTTGCACCGGCCATCCGCACGCTCGCGGCAAACACGCTCCAAACCGAGGACACCACCGGCCTGCCGGATTACTTCCTGCCGCGTGTCGCCGATTCGCGGCGGCCTCGCGTAGTCGTCTGCTACGAGCACGGACAGTTGGTTGGCGTCGTCTACACCGAGGAGTTGCTCTTCGCCGGCCGGCCTACGGGCTGGGTCTTCGGCGGCGACCGCATGGGCCGGGGCCTTGTGCTTGCCGCGCCGGAGCGCGAAGCGGAGGTCATCGCCACCGCCTGCCAACACCTGCTGAGCAACGGAGTCCACGCGCTGCGCCTGTGGTGGCGCTCCACCGGCAAGGAGATTCTGCCCATCCTGCGGCTCCAGCGCCCCGGCCTGCAGGTCTGGTGCAAGTCCGAGATTCGTCAGCAGGGCGACTGGTTGAGCCTTACTCCAGATGAAGTTACGGATGGGGACGCGAATTATGAGAGCTTCCTGAATACACTGGGTCCGCATACCCGCCGCAATCTTCGCCATTACCGCCGCCGCGCAGAGGAGCAGGGCTATCGCTTCCTCCCCGAACTTTCGCTTGCAACCTACGAGTCCGCCGTCCGCTCGCTCAACAGGCAGGCCGATTCTCCCGAGACGCGCGAGCATGACCTGCGCGACCACCGATTCTTCACACAATTCGGTCAATCCGGAAATCAGTTCGGCGCGCCTGTGCTCGCCGGCATCGCCGCACCCGATGGCCGTCTCGTCTCCGTGCTCTCCGGCGTCCTCGCCGGCAATCATGTGCACCTGCTCTCGCAATACAACGACGAGTCCCTCCACGGCATGAGCCTCTCGCTCGTGCTGCGCGGCTACCTTATCGAGCGCCTCATCGCGCAGGGTATCGTCTCCATGCACTTCGTCAACGGCGCCTCCGCTTCACTCGGCCGCTTCTGCGATCCGGTGCTGATGCGCACCATCTCCATCGACAGCCGCCGCTCGGCGCTCCATCCGGTCAAGCTCGCGACCGCGCATGCGGCACGCCGCTGGCAGCGTCGCGGCCGCTGGGTGCCGGTCCGCCTGCGCGGATTGCTTGGCAGCTATATGGCCGCGCGCTAGCTTGGTGAGTTGTTCGTTTCTTGCAGGCTTGTCAGCCTGACGTAACCAAAGGTGGAGTGAAGGCCCGGCCCCTGTTTACGAATCGGCGCGAGCGCCGTTCAGTCAAACGCGCCTTCCCCGCTTACGGCGCGCCGCACGTAGTAGTGGTGGTGAGCAGATCGCACATGTCACCGCTCTGCAGTTCCCGCGCGTTCTGCGCCGGGGCCGTGAACATGCCCAGGCCCCAGTTCCACTGAATAAACCGTAGGATCGAGACATAATCCATCTGCTGATGCGAGACCACGTTCGTCTTCGCAAATGGAGAGATCAGAAGCACCGGCACCCTCATGCCCAGGCCCTGCGTGCCGGTCAGCTGCGGTGGTGGAACGTGATCGTACCAACCGCCGCTCTCATCCCACAGCACGACGATTGCCGTATCAGGCCAGACCTGTGAGTTCTTCACCATCTGCACAAAGTTATCCAGCCATTCGATCCCGTTGGCGGCGTCGCCAGAACCGGGATGCATGCTCACGAATGGCGCCGGCGTGATGAAGGTCACCGAAGGCAGTGCTGTATCAGTCAGACTGTTCTGAAAATTCGTGAGCGAAAAATCCTGCAGGTTCGCCGAATACTGCGTACTGGTGAAGTACTGGAACGGGTTTTCCTGGGGGACATAGTTAACACACGTTCCATCGACCGACGTGTTGAAGTTCCCCTGATACCACACCCAGGAGACCTTCGCGGTATTCATCTGGTCTCCAACATTCGTCTCGGTCAGCGGAACGGCGATCGACCCGCCGGACTTTGCCTTCTCCACCGCGCTGCACTTGTCATAGGAGGGAAGGCTGCCGGACGTATGGTCGTCATGTACCGTCGCGGCCATCATATAGAGCATCTGTGCCGGCTCGGTATTCAGCGCCGAGCCAAAAAAGTTATCCGCCAGAACATATTGCTGGGCATAGTCCCACAGCGTACTGACACCATAGACCTTCCCATCCTTGGCGGTTCCAGAGACGGTGTTATCGGCATACTGCATCGACAGATCGCCGTTGGTGTAGGCGAATTTGTCCATCTTCCCGCCGTCGTAGCTCGCCGTGTATGTGGGACGGTCGTGGTTCAGATTGCCATTGTTGAGATTGGGTAAGAGGGTAGGCGTGACGGTGACTCCGCTTGCATCCACCTGGGAATACCCAGGCACACTCGGGCTGAGGCCATTCGCGCCGGGATAGGTGCCGAACAGGTTATCGAAAGAGTGGTTCTGAAGGATGATCACGATCAAATGGTGGATTGATGATTGCGCGGCTCCCTGAGGCAGCACGGTCACGGTTGCAGTAGCGGTCGCCGTCTGCTGGCCGCCGGTGGCTGTGATGGTATAGGTGGTCGTCGCGGCCGCCGTGATCGGAGCCGATCCGTTCAGTGGCAGCGGAGCTGTTCCCACAGCGGGCGCGATGCTGACCGTAGCGGCGTTGGTGCTGGTCCAGGTAAGCGTAGCTGTGCCGCCGTTGAAGACGGTGGTGGGGCTCGCGGTCAGGGTCACGGTGGGTAGCGGCGTTGTTGTGATCGTCACCGTGGCAGTGGCTGAGGCCGTCCCCCCCGTGCCGGTGGCCGTGATCGTGTAGGTGGTCGTGCTGGCCGGTGTCACACTGGCAGAACCGGACAACGCCAGCGCTGTGGCGCTGACACTTGGGGTGATGCTTACCGAAGTCGCATTGGTGCTTGTCCAGGTCAGCGTGGCCGTGCCGCCGGGGTTGATCGTGGTGGGACTCGCTGTCAGAGTCACCGTCGGAGCCGGACCCGCCGCTAGAGTGACTGTCACCGAGGATGATGCTGTCCCACCCGCGCCGGTAGCCGTGATCGTGTAGGTGGTCGTCTTAGCGGGGGTTACAGCGGCCGAACCCGACAGCGGCAGAGCGCTCGCGCTGACACTTGGCGCAATGGAGACCGAAGTGGCGTTGGTGCTCTTCCAGGTCAGCGTGGTCGTGCCACCGCCGGCGATCGTGGTGGGAGCCGCGGCGATCGACGCCGTCGGCGCTGCAGGAGGAGGCGGATCGTTCTGGGAGCTGGAGCCGCCGCATGCGGTAAGCGCGACCGCCAGCAATGCCATTACCAGTACACTAACGATCCTTCGCGACGGGCGATTCCTGGACATGAGCTGAGCCCTCCGAGGGATGCTTATATCTGTCATCCGGGCACGAGTATGTAACTGGCAAATGGGGGAAACATCGGAAGATTAACACCGCGTGAATTACATGTGCATGTGACGACCGGGTACACCGAAGATTCCCCCCTGTATATCCCCGGTCACATCGAAGGTGATCCGTGTGCTTGTTGCCTACGATATTTGCCAGCGTCCCGAGGGTGCCTGTTCCTAGCGCCGGGTTGGATATGACAACTTATTCGATGACCGGCAAAAAACCGCCCAACAGATCCCTGGTGTGACGTAGAACCGGATTTGTTGTTTCCGCGGCCAACCGGTATGGGCACCAGCCTTATAGCCCAAAAAAGCCGGGACAAAGAGCCCCAGGAAAAATCCGAACAGCCGAACTCTCCCGCCCGTCTTAGCGTATGAATCGAGCACGCGATACGCTCGTTGCGCATGGAACTGGCCACCACAAACGACTGGCGGGAGGGCGCGGCTGTGTCCCGGGAGGAGTCACGCGAGGACGAAACCGCGTTTTCTTCCTTTGTGGAACGAAACCTCCGCTTCGCCTTCCGTGTCGCGTACGCTCTGCTCCGCAATCCGAGCGACGCCGACGATGCGGTACAGGAAGCGTTCCTCCGCATCTATCGTCGTCGCGTCTGGCAGGGGATGCAGGGCCTCGCAGAGGAGATCAAGGACGAACGCGCCTATGTGGCACGCGTGGTGTGGCGTATCGCCCGGGACCGGCAGCGGCGTCCCGCAAGGGAGGAGGGCGGCATGGAAATGGACAGTATGACTGCGGCAGACCATTCGCCGGAAGCTGCCGCGCTCTCCAGCCATGGCATCGCGCGCATCCACCGCCTGATCGACACGCTGCCCGAAGAGCTCCGCCAGCCGCTCGTGCTCTCGATACTCGAGGACATGACCTCCGCCGAGATTGCCGCCATCCTCGGCATTCCGGACGGGACGGTGCGCACCCGCATCCAGCGCGCACGCATGTTGCTCAAGCAGAAACTGGGCCCAGACACGGAGAATCGTCATGCCCGATAAGCACGCTGTTGACCATTTCGACGAGCGCAATCTCGATCAACTCCTCGACCATGCCTTGGCCAGATACGCCGATGCCGAGCCCGATCCCTCACTGCGTGCCCGCATTATGGAAGCCACCGCAGATGTCAGGCCTCGCCCGTGGCGCATCGGATGGCTCGCTGCAGCTTCCTGCACCGCCGCGCTCCTGCTCGCGTTCCTGCTCTATCCAGCAAATCGCGTACCCCAAAACCGAGCAGTTCAGGACCGCGCCGCGGCCACCGCGTCGCCGCAGCCCCCTGCCGCTTCGGCAAAGGTCGATCACTTGTTGACCGGCTCCGCGCGCCCACACGTCGTTGCTGCAATCCGGCATAGCAATAACAGGAGGAAGCCGACCCCTCTCCGCCGCAGCGTCTCCCTCGCCTCGGCGCCGCTTACCGAAGAAGAAACGGTCCTGCTCCGTTTCGCCCAGCAGCATCCCGAACAGGCCCGCGAGGTGCTGAGCCCGCCTCCCAGCGGCCCCCTCCAGACCGATCCGGTCATCATCGCCCCTCTCCAGATCGCCGACCTCTCCGGATCACGACCCGATTCTCATTAACCGCACTCAAGGAGAACCACCATGCCGGCACGTAGGCGTATAACCGCAACCCTCAGCGCAATCCTTCTGGCTCCCGCTCTCCTTTGCGCTCAGAGCCAGGACACTCCGGACACTTCCTCACCGCAGACTGGTCCGTACCTGAAGCTCGTCTATCGCACGCTCCAGATCGGCGCGGACGGCAAGGTGGCAAGCAGCCACAGCTATTCCACCATCGTCGTTGCAAATAGTGGGCACGCTTCACCGTCCAAAATTCGCAGCAACGACAAAGTGCCGATTGCTACGGGAAGTCCTTCGAGTGGAAATATCGAATATCAATATCAGGATGTTGGAACAAACATTGACACTTCTGGAGCGAAACTCTACGGCAACCAGCTCACCGTGAATCTCTCCGTCGCCCTGAGCGAGGTCGCGAAGAACGACGTCGCGACCGACAAGACGATTCCCGCGCCGGTCTTTCGGGCGCTGAGCTGGCAGTCCGATGTGATGGTCACTGTGGGCCGGCCCACCATCATCTTCACCTCCGACAACGTCAGCGATACCGGCAAGACCGAGCTCGAACTCACTGCAACCGAAATCAAACAGCCCTGAAACGTCATCGCCAAGAATCAGGGTTCCCCATTTCCGGTGTCGGTTCATGGGATACACGTCGCTCCAATTAGAAGGTGATCGGAGCGGCAAGTGGCGCAGTGGAGAGATCTGCTGCGAGGTCCATTACTATCGATTGGGCTTCGATGGGAAACTTGCCAATTATTTCCACCCAACTCGATACACTGGAAATAAGCAGCACCTTCAAGCAAAGCCACGGCATGCACCGTGGCTTTTTGCGTGCCGCTAAGTCCTTTAGAAAGACGGATGAAGCGCTAAGTCATTTGGATGGAAGAATTTAGCCTACGGGATGGCGCCTAAACACTGCTGCCAAAGGACTTCCAAGCCAGCCTCCGGTGATGGGAGGGGGAGGGGGTAGGGAGTGCCGTTACCTTCACAAACCCATCGAATGGAGGAGCGGCCGCCGCATTTGGACAGCCTCGCCGACAGGTCGACGAAAACCGCATCGATCACCTTTGCTTAAAATCAAATCAGCATGGTCCTACCCTTTGTTCGCGATGCCCTCGCGAGCATTGAGCACACCGACAGCTTCGAGCGTGTGCGACGGCATCTCAGCCTCGCGCGAGGGCGCCGTCGTGTCTCTGGACTCACCGCCACCGGCCGCGCCCTCACCATCCCGCTCTTCGCCCACGCCGCGCAGGCTCCCGTCATCGTCCTGGTGGCCGACAACAAGGCCGCCGAGTCACTGGAGATCACGCTGCGCGCGGCAGCCGAGCTTACCGGCGCCATCGAGCCGAAGCGCATCCTGCGCCTGCCCGCGCACGATGTGCTGCCGTTTGAAAACGTCTCGCCGCACCCCGATGTGCAGGAGCAGCGCGCGTCTGTTTTGTGGAAGATTGCCTCGAACCGCGCATCGATCGTGGTGGCGCCGGTGGAAGCCGCGTGCATGCGCCTCTTCGACGGACCCTACTATGCCGGCTTGGCCCAGCAACTGCGCCGCGGTGAAGAGGTCGACATCGAGATGCTCGTCGAGCACCTCCGCGCCATCGGATACACGCAGATGGACATCGTCGAGATGCCGGGGCAGTTCACCCGCCGCGGCGGCATCCTCGACGTTTACTCGCCGGAGATGGACCGCCCCGTCCGCATCGACTTCTTCGGGGATGAGATTGAGTCGATCCGCAAGTTCGAGCCGGAGTCGCAGCGCTCCTCGACGCCGCTGGACGAAGCGCTGTTGCTGCCGCTGACGGAGACGCCGGTCTCCGAAAAGTTGCTGGCCGCGGTGCATGCGCGTCTCAGCCGATCGCGCATGGAGGCTGCGGGCGATGATGCCGCCACCGATCTGGTCACGCGCGCCGTTGCCGCCGGCGGCGTCACCGTCTTCCCCGGCTGGGAGTTCTTCGCCCCCGTGGCCGGCGCCGACCGCACACTGTTCGACCTCTTCCGTAATCCGCAGATTTTCGTCGAAGAGCCGGCCATGCTGCAGAACCAGGCCGAGCGGTGGTGGAACAAGGTGGAGCAGCGCCACGATCGCGCGGCTATCGGCGGACTCATCACCGCAGCCGACATCTACCTGAACCCATGGGAGCTGAAGGACAGGATCGCCATGCTGCCCGGCCTCGAGCTCGACCAGCTCGGCGCCGTCGATGTGCTCGATGAGGACCTGAACGCACCTGCCGAGGTTACGTTTCCCTCGCGGCCGACTCTGCGCTTCCACGGCTCGATTCCCGCCTTCGTCGAGCAGCTCAAATCTCTCGCCGCGCAGGAGCATCGCGTCATCATCGCCGCGCCCAACCAGGGCGAAGTGGAACGCCTGGCCAACCTGCTCCGCGAATACGGACTGGCCTATCGACTAGGCTCGCGCACACAGCACACCGGGTCGGAGACCATCTACGACGAATCCAGCTACCTGGGCGGCGACATGCGCACGCCCATCATCGTGCGCACCGCGATTGCCAACGGTGTCAGTTTCCCCGAAGCGAAGCTCGTCGTCATCGGCGCGAACGACCTCTCGGACGACGCCGATGTCGCCGCGCGCCCGCTGCCGACCCGCTCCAAATCGAAAACCGCCGCCTTCGTCTCCGACTTCCGCGACCTCACGGTCGGCGACTACGTTGTCCACGTCGAGCACGGCATCGGCCGCTATCACGGCCTGAAGGAGATTCAGCAGGACGGCCTGAACGTCGAGTTCATGGTGCTGGAGTTCGCCGATGCCGCGCGCCTCTACGTGCCACTCACGCGGCTGGATCTGATCCAGAAGTACCGCTCGACGGATGCAGGGCCAGCGCCGGTCTTGAACAAGTTGGGCGGCCAGCAGTGGGCCAAGACCAAGGCGCGCGTGAAAAAGGCCATGGCCGACATGGCCGACGAGTTGCTGAAGCTCTACGCGCAGCGCCGGGCGGCGGAGGGCCACAGCTTCCCGGCTGATAACGAGTTCCAGCGTGAGTTTGAAGACGCCTTCGACTACAACGAGACCGACGACCAGCTTTCCGCCATCGCCGACATCAAGCGCGACATGGAATCAAACATGCCGATGGACCGGTTGCTGTGTGGCGATGTCGGCTACGGCAAGACCGAAGTGGCGATGCGCGCCGCCTTCAAGGCCGTCCAGGACGGCAAGCAGGTTGCTGTCCTGACCCCCACCACGGTGCTCAGCTTCCAGCACTACGAGACCTTCCGCCGCCGGTTCTCGCAGTTCCCCATCAACGTTGAAATGATCTCGCGCTTCCGCACACCGAAGGAGCAGAAGGTCATCCTCGAAAATCTGGAGGCGGGCAAGATCGACATCCTAATCGGCACTCACCGGCTGCTCTCGAAAGACCTGAAATTCCAGGACATCGGGCTGCTGGTGGTCGACGAAGAACAGCGCTTCGGCGTCCGACACAAAGAACGCCTGAAACAGCTACGCCAGCAGATTGATGTGCTATCGATGTCGGCTACGCCTATTCCGCGCACGCTGCATATGTCGCTGGTGGGGCTGCGAGATATGAGCGTGATCGAGACGCCGCCCAAGGACCGCATGGCTATTCAGACGGTGGTGGCGAAGTTTGACGAGAAGCTCATCCGCACCGCGGTCGAGCTGGAGCTGGAGCGTGGCGGACAGGTGTATTTCGTCCAGAACCGCGTCGAGACTATCTACGAGCTCGCGGCCAAGATCCAGGAGCTGGTGCCGCAGGCCCGAGTCGGCGTCGGCCATGGGCAGATGGGCGAAGCCGAGCTCGAAAAGACGCTGCTCGCCTTCATGAATCATGAGTTCGATGTCTTTGTCGCGACCACGATCATCGAGAACGGCATCGACATCCCGCTGGCTAACACTATCATCGTGAACCGCGCCGACCGGCACGGTCTCTCCGAGCTCTACCAGTTGCGTGGTCGAGTCGGCCGTTCCAACCGGCGCGCCTACGCGTATCTACTGATCCCGCCCGAGCAGGAACTGACCGATGTAGCGCGACGCCGCCTCGCCGCGTTGAAGGAGTTCTCCGACCTGGGCGCGGGATTCAAGATTGCCGCGCTCGATCTGGAGCTGCGCGGCGCGGGCAATATGCTGGGCGGCGAGCAGAGCGGGCACATCGAAGCGGTCGGCTTCGAGATGTATACCTCGATGCTCGAGGAAGCCGTTTCCAAGCTGAAGGGCGAGGAGAAACGCGAGCACATTACCACGCAGCTCAACCTCGGCATCAGCCTGCGCATCGACGAGAGCTATATTTCCGAGGAGAATCAGCGGCTGCGCGTCTACAAGCGGATCGCCGGTGCGCAGGATGAACCCACGCTGGCCGACGTCCGCGCGGAGCTCGAAGATCGCTACGGCGCGCTGCCGGAGAGCGTCGTGCACCTGCTGGATGCGGCGATGCTTCGCCTGACCGCCGAACGGCTGGGCGTGCAACAGATCGATCGCAAACGCGACCAGCTCCATATCCGCTTCAGCGAAAAGGCGGAGGTCGATCCGGGCCGGCTGATGAAGCTTGTCGCACGCAACGCAAAGAAAGGTGCGCAGTTCACGCCGCAGGGCGTGCTGCGTTTCCCCCTCGCCGGCATGAAGCCGCAGGAAGTCTTTGAGGAGGTCCACGGGCTGCTCGATCAGCTTGCGCTGGAGCCGGTGACTGCCTGAAGATGGCTCAGCTCAGGAGATACCGTTGCGGAGATCACATATTGTCTGCTTTGCGGGTGTGGCGTTGCTAGCCGGCAGCATTTCCACTTCAGCCCACGCCGCTCCGACAGGCGATGCCGCGTGGAACACGCTCGCGGACCAGTATTTCGATGCCGCCTATTTCCCCTATCAGCCGACTCAAGGGACACTCGCCGGCTTTCATCAGTACGACCCGCAGTTGGAACGCTACGATCGTGCGTCGATCGCGAAGCAGACAGCCACACTCCACGATTTTGAGCGCCGCGTCTCCAGCTTCCAGAAGGATGGCCTCGATGAATGGACCGCGGCAGATCGCCAGCTCGTGCTCAACAATATTCACAGCACACTGCTTACGCTGGAGACGATCAAGCCCTGGGAGAAGAACCCGGATTTCTATTCGACCGGCATCACCGGCAGCGCCTTTTCGCTGATGGAGCGGAAATTCGCTCCGCCGGAAGACCGCCTGCGATCTCTCATCGCCCGCGAGCGCCAGATGCCCGCCGCGCTCACCGCTGCGCGGCAGAATCTGCGCGACTGCCCGAAGATTTACACCGAGATTGCGCTCGAACAGTTACCCGGCGATATCGACTTCTTCCGTCACGATGTCCCCGCTGCATTTTCGGAAGTCAAAGACCAGAAGCTCCTCTCTGATTTCAGGCAGAGCAATGCTGCTGTCATCGACGCACTCGGCAGCTACGAATCGTGGATGAAGGCCGACCTGCTGCCGCGCTCGAACGGAGATTTCCGCATCGGCAAGGACACCTTCGCGCTGAAGCTGCTCTACGACGAGATGGTGACGACGTCGCTCGACCAGCTTCTCCAGATCGGCTATGCGGACCTGCACAAGAACCAGGCTGCGTTCAACGCGCTAGCCCACGAGATCGATCCGAATAAATCGCCGCAGCAGGTTCTGCTCATGCTGGGCAACGATCATCCTGCGCCGGACCAATTGCTCGCGAGCTTCCGCGACACCTTCAACGGCCTGATCGGCTTCATCCGCGAGAAGCAGATCGTCACCATCCCGTCCGACGTGCGGCCTACGCTTGAAGAGACGCCGCCCTTCATGCGCGCAACCACGCAGGCTTCCATGGACACACCCGGCCCCTTCGAGACCCACTCCACCACGGCGTACTTCAACGTAACGCTGCCGGAGAAGTCGTGGAGCGCGGAACGCACCGCAAGCTACATGCATGCCTTCAACCGCGGCACCATCGTCAGCACCTCGGTGCACGAGGCTTATCCCGGCCACTACGTGCAGTTTCTCGTGCTGCCGGAGGTGCATTCCAAAGCACGCAAGCTGCTTGGCGCGAATACAGACGTGGAAGGCTGGGCCCACTACTGCGAGCAGATGATGCTGGATGAGGGCTACGGCCAGCCCGGCGCCGGAGCGAAAGATGCGAGCGAGGCAAAACTCATTCGCCTGGGGCAACTGCAGGATGCGCTGCTGCGCGATGCGCGCTTCGTCGTCGGAATCCGGATGCACACCGCAAATATGTCGCTTGATGAGGCGAGAAAGTTCTTTGTCGAGCAAGGCTATCAGTCACCCGAAATTGCGGATGTCGAGACCAAGCGCGGCACATCCGATCCAACGTATCTCTACTACACGCTCGGCAAGCTGGAGATTCTGAAGTTGCGTGCAGATGTCGAAAAGAAGCAGGGGAAGGATTTCTCGCTGCAGAAATTTCACGATGATTTTCTGCGCCAGGGCTTTCCGCCCATCGCGATCATCCGCCGCGCGATGCTCGGCAACGATTCGCCCGCGCTTTAGTTCTTCTAGTTCATCAATATCCCGCATCAGGGCAACTCTGAGGCACATTATCGGCGTCCGTATAATCGCAACATAGGCTGTCGCCGATCCACGCAACAGCGTCATCATTCATTTCGAAGGGCATTCAGGCTTCATGAAAAGAATTCACAAAGCAGTCATTCCGGCTGCCGGCTTTGGCACGCGCTTTCTGCCGGCCACGAAGGCAATCCCCAAGGAAATGCTGTCGCTGGTCGACAAGCCGCTGATCCAGTACAGCGTGGAAGAGGCACTGGGCGCCGGCATCGACGAGATCATCATCGTCACCAGCCGCGGGAAATCCGCCATCGAAGACCACTTCGACATGAGTCCCGAGCTGGAGTGGAGCCTCGAAGCGCGCGGCAAAACAGAGCTGCTGGAATTGACGCGCAAGGTTTCGAACATGGTGCTGGTCTCCTATGTGCGCCAAAAGGAGCCGCTTGGCCTGGGGCACGCCGTGCTGCAGACGCGCGATATGGTCGGCGATGAGCCCTTCGCCGTCATCCTCCCGGACGACATCATCGACGCGACGACGCCCTGTCTGAAGCAAATGGCCGATGTCTTCCAGCAGGTGCAATCCAGCATCCTGGCAACACAGATCGTCGAAGGACCGGCCATTTCTTCCTATGGCGTGCTCGACTGCGACACGTTGAAGGACAATCCGCGACTGCATGCGGTTAAAGGTCTGGTGGAGAAGCCGAAGCAGGCCGATGCGCCATCGAAGAATGCGATCATCGGCCGTTACATTCTGACGCCGCGCGTCTTCGAGCTGCTGGAGAGCGTCCCCAAAGGCGCGGGCGGAGAGATCCAGTTGACCGACGGCATCAAGGGTCTGCTCGATACCGAGAAAGTCTACGGCTACACCTTCGAGGGCAAACGATACGATGCCGGCGACAAGGCGGGCATGCTGCAGGCTACGGTCGACTTCGCGCTCAAGCGCAGCGACCTCGGCCCCGGTTTCCGCGAGTATCTGAAGCAGCTCGACCTGTAACAAGAGCGCCATATGCCATCGCGATGTGAGGACAACAGCCGTCATCGCTGCTTTCCGGCTCGCTGGTATAGAGCCTAGAGAACTTGGGGCTCGTGTCTTGAGCATGGCGCCACATAGGCCGCTCGTCGCATCGCTTTCCTGCGAGCAACAGGTCCGACAGCTCGCAGGAAGTTCACTGTTATCATCCGATCAATCCAGTCGATAACGAAATGGATCGCAGAACAAGAATCCTGGGGCGGCTAAACATCGGCGATTCGGTGGGCGTTGAGATCGGTGCACTCGACAAGCCACTCGTAACCCGGGACATGGGCGAGATCCTGTATGTCGATCACGCTGATACCGCTACGCTGCGAAAGAAATATCAACAGGATTCCGGCGTGCGAGCTGACGCCATTGTTGATGTCGATGGTGTTTGGGGCGCCAACACGCTACTCGACGCTGTCGGCGGCCGGAAGGTCGACTATGTACTCGCGTCGCATGTAATCGAACATGTGCCTGATTTGATTACGTGGTTGAACGAGTTGGAATCCATTCTGGCGCCAGGAGGCCAGATTCGCCTCGCAATTCCCGATATGCGTTACACCTTTGACTGTCTCAGGCGGGAGACGGTCTTTTCCGACGTGCTGGCAGCCTACATCGCGCGTGCAAGGCGACCGATGCCTCGCGAAGTGATGGACTTCATTTGCAATGCCGCTGATGTGAGGACAGATCTGCTGTGGCATAAGCCTGCCAATCGCGCAGTCAACAGAAGACTGTACACCTTCGCCGAGGCGACACAACTCGGCGAGGCTTCCATGCGCGGCGAATATCACGACGTGCACTGCTGGACATTCACTCCCGCGAGCTTCGCGCGCTTGATGAACGAGATCGCCACTGCGGGACTGTCAAATCTGGTGTGCGGCACATTTACCGATACGGCAATCGGCGATATGGAATTTTACGTCTCGCTCGTGGTCGGCACAGCGAACGATTTTCTTCCCTGGAGGCAGATGGAACGCGCGGCTCGTCCCAATACTGCTTCCGGGCTACTGCGACCGTTCCTTACCTGCCTCCATCCGCGTGTGCTGAAGCCGAAGCTGGTTCGATTTGGAAGCCGATATTGTCCCTCGCTGCTGAAGCATGCGAGACATGCGCTTAGGACTGAGTGAGTTATGACGCTGGCGACGAGCCGGCCGCCCTGCAGGCGAAGCCGCTCTAACGCCTGTTCAGATCGATGGACAGCTCGGTGTTTGCCGGGAAGCTGACCTCGTGTCCACGCGCAATGAAGCGGCGGTAGACGGACTTCGCCGTTGCGAAGATCGCGAAGCCGACCGAGGCATCGCGGTTGGCGGCCACCATGCTGACGATGCGCGCGGGGATGCCGAAGCCGTTGCTGGCGGCGCCCTGGCGCCATATATCGACGTTGTCTCCAATCGCTGTCCCCGCGGCCAACCCGCCAAGCACAAGCGGAGCGAGAAAGCGGCCGTTGTCCCGCTGGGCGCGCGTGCCGCCCTCGGCATCCATCGCCACGTTCTGCCCCCGCCGGCCCTGGATGGACGAAAGACTGCTCTCGATCCGCTGGGGCGCTTGGCTGGCCTGGGGCGTTTCGATAGTACGGAAATCGAAGCGCAGGCGTCCGCTGCGCGCGAACCAGCGTGCGGGTCGCGCTTGCAGCACCAGCCCCTGCAGCGGCGTCCCGCCTGCGAGCATGACCTGCCCCTGCGCATTGCAGAATGGCTTTGTAAGCACAGCGTTGACCGGATCGCCGCGTTTCGCCGACGCGGAGCTGATGCCGCTGGTCAGCCGCGCCTGCATGCGTCCGGAGGTGAGGTCCACCGCGCCGGCGGCCGGCATCGGCGCAGATGCGGATGCGGCCGGAATGCGCAGCGGCTCGCGCAGCACAGCGTCAAATTGCGAGCCTGCCCAGACCGTTTGCGGATGATACGGCAACTGGCGATAGAGGAGCTGCTTCGCCCAGTCGCCTTTGTGCGGATTGTGGATCAGGTCATGCACCTGCTGGAGCTGCGCGTGGGCCATCGCCTTGATCCGGCCTGCCAGTGATGTGGGCCGCGGATGCGCGGCGAGCGAGATGGTCTCGGCGTTGCGCATGCCGCCCACCGCATCGACGGACAGCGCGGTGCCCGAAGGCAGCACCAGTTGCGTCACGTGAATCACCGGAACGCGCAGCGGGGTGAAGTCGCCGTCGAGCTTTGCGTTGATGCGTGTGCTGCGCTCCGCAGCCGGCGTGGCGGAGATGACGCCCTCGGCGGTAACGCCCGCTGGGAAGCAGCAGGCGGTCGGGTCCATACACCGGCTCCATAAGCCTCCCGCGAAATGGCTTTCCGGTTTTGAGCGGGATCGTGTTCGTCACCTCCACGCGCAGCGGAACCTCCGCTGGAATCGAAAGCTGCGGGCCGGCGTTCGGATCGGGTGCGGACTGCGCCCATGCTGAACCGGCGAAGTGAGACGAAGAGCAACGCAACCGCAGCCATTCCTTCGCGCGCAAGCAGAACGTGTTTCGTAAAAGAGCCCATCACTGGCCGGCAGGCGCAAGGCTCGCCGGCCGGGTGAGCGCCGCAGCCTCAATAAGCGAAAGATTCGGCGGCAGCGGTTCAGCGCCGCTATGGGTTGCGTCCTCGTCGCGCGAGATGCTTTTGAAGAGCAGCACCTTGCCGTCCACATGCACGTCGATATGCGAGCTCTTCCAGTCGGTCGGCGTCACCGGCACGCGGATCACGCTGAAATGGCTGCCCTGGTCGATGTGGCCCAGCAGCCCGAAGCCAAAGGTGACGCGAGCGACGAGATGTCCCTGGATTCCGCAGAGCCGTTCCGTCGGCATGCGGACGAGGATGGTGCCGGCCAGGCCATGCACGACGCGCTCGTCGTAGCTGGAAGGGTCAAAGGCAGGGTTAGGACGAAAGGAGATGCGCACGCAGTCATCCTGCATGCCATCCGCGGTGAAGAGAAAGGCCTGCGGCAGAATGCCGAGCAGCCTGCCCAGGCGCGCTTCATCGGCGCGGCGATCGGCATCGGCGGCACGCAGCGCAGAGGGATCGGCGGCCAGCGCGGCGATACGGCGATCTTCAGCGGCCGCGCGATCGGCAGTGAGCGGCTTGCCGTCTTCGGCGATCAGGCGGCGAAGCAGGCCCTCCGGCGTCTCCACCACGTTCTCCCGCCACAGATGGCCAGCCGGTACGTGAGGAGCGCTCGACCGAGGTGTAGCGGAAGTATGTGCGATGCTGCCGCGCCTGTTTTTCGTTCTGCACCATTGCCGTCACTATCTGCAGAGGCGTCTGCTGCTGCGCGAGCGAAGGCAGCCCGGCTGCCAGCAGAAACCCGATGAGCGCCGTGCAAAACAGGGTGAACAGTCTGGGAGCAAGAGCGAACAACTTCAGATTCAATCTACCGTCACCGGAGCACCCTGCGGGCTGAAGGCGACCTCACGCCGGCGTCCGTCTTTCGTGATCGTGGTCTCGTAGCTTGCGATCACGCCGCCTCTGGTCACCGATTCGATCTTGCCGGCCTTGCCGCCGTCCGCGGCTTTTGCGATGGCGCCGGAAACCGCCGGCGGCAGGCTGCGGGCCGTGACTTCCTGCTCGACTTCGAGCACTGTCCCGGAAGCATCCAGCGCGATGTCCTTGCTCCTGCCGTCCTGCTGCCTTGTCTCCACCTCGTAGGTGAGTTTGCCGTTCTCTTTATCCTTGACGCAGCCGCGTATGGTTGCGTCTCCTGCCTCGGCTTTCGCCTGATGGAGAACAGCGGCAGGCAGTGACTTGCAGGGCACACGGCTCTCTGCATGACCGGTAGCGGCACTCCCGGATGCGAGAAGCGCGACGGCCAGGAACGTGAACGCCGAGACCGAACACAAGGTACGGTTCATATCCTCAGCATACGGGCACGCGGCTTAAACGAGCATGAAGCCCGGCCAAAGGGAAGATCGACACCAGTTGCATCGTTTGCGAACACCGGAAATCACAGGCGGACACCACCGCCATCCGGGCCCGAGCGTGCCGCGTTCAAAATCAGCGACTTAGCCGCGACGCAAGGTGGCGATTGACGTGCCTTCTGTCTGGCATCGGCCCGAGTGTTCCTGTTTACCGGAGCGACCATGCATACGCTGCTTCAGGACCTTCGCTATGCCCTGCGCCAGTTGCGGCATAATCCTGGCTTTGCCATCGCCGCTGTGATCTCGCTCGCCCTGGGCATTGGCGCAACGGTGGCTGTCTTCAGCGTGGTCTGGGCAGTGCTGATGAATCCGTATCCGTATGCGGCGCCGGACCGTATGGTGCACATGCGGCTGACGGAAAAGGACGGACAGAACCGCTACTTCGGGCTGACGGGCAGCCAGTGGCAGGTGATCCGCCGCTCACCTGCGGTTGAAGACGCCTTCATGACCGACCAGTGGAACCTGACGGTGACTGGCCATGACCTGCCCGAAGATGTGAACGCTGACTACGTGACCTCGAATACATTCCAGTTCCTGGGAGTGCCTCCGACCCTCGGACGCGGTCTGGTGCCGTCGGATGCAGTGGACGGACATGATCCGCAGCCTGTCGTGGTCCTGAGCTATAAGTTCTGGCAGCGGCACTTCAGCGGCGATCCCGACGCGCTGGGAAAGACGCTGCAACTGGTCCGGAAGAACTACACCATTGTGGGCGTCGCCGCGCCACGCTTTACCTGGAATGACGCCGACGTCTACCTGCCGCTGAAGATCACGGCGGACCCGGTGCGCTCTTACCAGACAGAGCTGCGGCTGAAACCGGGCGTGAGTCTTGCTGCGGGTGCAGCAGCGCTGACTCCGCTGATGCATGAGTTTGCAAAGCAAACGCCAGATCATTTTCCAAAGGATGCCTATACCTTCTCGATCATTGGGCTGAACGACGACTTCATCAAGCAACTCGGCGGGACCCTGGCGCTGCTGTTCAGCGCGGTGGCCCTGCTGCTTGCCATCGGGTGCGGGAATGTCTCCATCCTGCTGCTGGCCCGGGGCACGGCGCGGCAGCATGAACTGGCGCTGCGCTCGGCAGTGGGCGCCAGGCGGAGCCGAATCGTCCGCCAGTTGCTCACTGAGGCTTTGCTGCTGTCATTAGCGGGCGCGGCTCTGGGTGTGCTGCTCGCGTACAAGGCGGTCGGCCTGATCGTCGCAATGCTGCCCCAGTATTCGTTTCCCCATGAGGCAGCCATCCAAGTCAACCTGCCGGCACTCCTGTTCAGCGTCGGAGTCGCGTTGTTCACCGGCACTCTTTTCGGGCTCTGGCCGGCGCTGCGGCTTTCACGGCCGGATGTCGGCCAGGTGATGCAGTCCGGGTCACGCAGGGTCGCCGGACGGCTGGGCGGCCGCGCGACGAACAACATGTTGATCGCAGGACAGATCGCGCTGACCTTGTTGATGCTGGCCGGTGCGGGCGCCGCGATCCGGGGCTTTCTGCGGACGATGCACACACCGCTGGGATACGACCCGCATAACGTAATGTCGGTCGGCATCCCGATCCACGACGGGACCTACAAAACCTGGGGCGAGCGTGCCGCGTACTTCGATCAGTTGCAGAAGAAGGTAGCGACGATTCCCGGCGTCACCATGACCGCCATCTCCAGCAACGCCACACCGCCCGCCAACGGGTTCCCGACGCACGTGGAGTTCCTGGGCAAGACCGCGCAGGACGAGCAGAAGGTGCTGGTGAATTTCGTCAGCCCAAGGTACTTTCCGGTGTTACGTATTTCGCTGGTGCAGGGACGCATCTGGGACGAGGCCGAGAACCGAAACGGAGCTCATGTCGCAGTGATCAACCAGACCATGGCGCGCCGCTATTTCCCCACGGGCGACGCCATCGGCCACTCGCTCAAGGTGCCGGAGCTTCGAAGCGTGCCGCCTTATAATCTGAGCCCGCCGGACGGAGCCGGATGGCTGCAGATTGTCGGCATCATCGGGGACAAGCTCGATGATGGATTGCGCAAGCCGATCCAGCCCGAGGTCTTTGTGCCCTACACGATCTCCATGGGGATGTACACGCAGATTCTGGTGCGCTCGGAGGTCTCGCCGCTGACCCTGCTGCACGGGGTCGGGGCGCAAGTGAACTCGATCGATGCTGATCAGCAGATTAACGGTCAGGTGCTGGACCTCGAACACTGGATTACTACCCAGCCGGAGGTACAGCAGGAGCATCTGGTGGCGTGGCTCTTCGGATTGTTCGCCGCGCTTGGCCTGGTGCTGGCGGCCGTGGGGCTGTACAGCGTGGTCTCGTACACGGTGGCGCAGCGGACGAGCGAGTTCGGCATCCGGATGGCGCTAGGCGCTCCACGGACTCACGTTCTACGCATCGTCCTCGCGTCGACCGTGATGAGCGTGGGCTCCGGCATGGCCGCCGGGCTGGTGCTTACCCTCTCCCTGCAGAGGGTGCTGGCACACTGGGCGGAAGGCAGCTCGCGCGATCCGCTGGTGGTGATGGAAGCGGCCCTGCTGTTGGCGGTGGTGGCAGTCCTGGCTTGCCTTGTTCCGGCCCGGCGCGCCTCCCGGGTCGACCCAGTAACCGCTCTCCGTTATTGACCATTTAACTATCCACTGAATACCTGAGGTAGTTACTTTAGGGAGGATAATGGTCATCATGCGCGCCCCTGCAAGGGGCGCCAATCCCTCCAAACCCCGCGTTTTGCAGCCTTTTTGCCGAAATCCGCTCTTGGAGCCACCGGCAGTGCGGTGGCGGGGCCGCCGCTGACGCCCGGGTCAGCAAGGAATTGCTTGACGGGTGCGGATGAGCGTGCCGTATTCTAGGAATTGACCCCATTGGGACGTTTGGAGGTGTAGTTCATTGGCAGAGGTTCGTGTGCAGGAAGGCGAGCCGCTCGAGAATGCATTGCGTCGTTTCAAGCGGAAGGTGCAGCAGGAGGACATCATCAAAGAGGTGAAGCGTCACTCCTTCTACCTGAAGCCCGGAGAGCGGAAGCGCGTCAAGGAAGCACTCGCGCGGAAACGTAACCGGAAGAAGGCGCGCAAAGAGCAGGACTAACAGAGGCAAATCCCCCGGGCCCGCAGATCGCATCAGACAATCGCGGGCCCGCGGTGTCTCCGGCACATGATAGCGATCGCATAGCTTTTCCCCCTCTCCAACTCTCCTCCCCCAAGGTTGTTGCAGTTGAGCAGTAAAGCCGCTTCGGTGGCCGGGCCAGGTAAGTTCGGTGATTTCGAGGAGGCGGGCGTTTTCCGTCCGGAACGTACGGCGGCAAACAACCGGGTCATGGAATTCCAGGACAAGGTACTCAGATGTGTGGACTGCGGGAAGGATTTCATCTTCACCGCCGGTGAGCAGTTGTTCTTTCACGACAAGCAGTTTCACAACGATCCCAAGCGCTGTAAGGCGTGCAAGCTCAAGCGGGGCGGCGGCTCCAGCGTCCGGGCAGAGACCCGGACGCACTGCTCGGTATGCGGGCAGGAGACGACCGTTCCCTTCCGTCCGACGCAAGGCCGGCCAGTGCTCTGCCGGTCCTGCTTCGAACAGAATCGGCGCAGCACAGCGACAACGCAACCGGTCCCTGGAGGGCAGCCCGTCGTTGCAGCGATGGCGCACTCCGCGGGGGCAGGCGGCGAATCGGCGCAGGCTCAGCAGCCTGAAGCGAAGTCCGCAGGCTGAAAAGGCTTGTGGATTTGATTTGAAGATCAGGAAAGACCGGCCACACTCGACGGCGACCGGTCGCAGCGTTAGCTGGTCGCGGTGGCCTTGCGCCGTGTTCCGTTTGCCTTTTTGGCAGCGGCTACGGGGTAGTCGGGCTGGCTGGCCTGCTTCGCTTTCTGCTTTTGGTCTTCATGGGTGACGAGCAACGCTTCGATCTGCAGCAGCAGGTCATTGGTGTTCATAGGCTTGACCAGCATCTGGTCGGCGCCTGCATCCTCCCACTCTTCCCCGGGAAGGGGAAATGCCGTGAGCATCGCAACCGCGGGATCATACTCCGCGCCACGGGCCGCCTTAACGACCTCCATGCCGGCGCGCTCATTCTCCATGCGCATGTCGGTAATGACCATGTGATACGCGTTGGCACGGATTTTCGATTTGGCCTCGCGAGCCGAGGCTGCGGTCTCGACATCGAAGTCATGGAGTTCGAGAACGGCCTTGAGCGTCAGGAGGATCGCGAGCTCGTCATCTACCAGCAGAATGCGTCGTTTCATAGGTAACTTCCTCCCATCACCATACCAGCAGGAACCCGGTGGAAGGGCGCATGCGGTGCAGGCGCCGCGACTCCAATAGACTGAGAACGTGGAAGGATACCACGTAGAAAACTTCGGTTGCCGGGCCAGCCAGGCCGACGGCGACGCCATGGCGGCGGAGCTGTCACGAAGCGGGCGTGGCCCGGTTTCGGCGCGGGATGCCGCGGTCGTGGTGCTGAATACCTGCGCCGTTACGGCGGAGGCGGAGAGCAAGGCGCGAGCCTACTTGCGGCGGGTCAAGCGCGAGAATCCAGCGGCCCGGGTCGTCGTGACCGGCTGCTATGCGCAGCGCGCGCCCGAGGAGGTCGCGCGATTGGCCGGCGTCGATGCCGTGGTCGGCAACAGCCACAAGGCGCTGCTGGGGCAGATGGTCGCGCGGCTGGAGGAGGCTGCAGGCGGCTTCGGTTTTATCCCGCTGGCGCAGGTGGTTGGCCCGGACCGAGTGCCGGTACTGGCCGATGATCGCTTCGCGCATGCCAACCTGGCGGCGGAGGACCTGGCTGCGTCCGGGGATACGCGTCCGAATCTGAAGGTACAGGACGGATGCGGGAACCGATGCTCCTTCTGCATCATCCCGACGACGCGGGGCGCCAGCCGCTCCGTTCCATTTGGAACAATACTCGATCGCGTGCGCGGCTTCGTCGAAGCCGGCGGGAAGGAACTGGTGCTTTCGGGCATCAATCTGGGACGCTGGGGGCGGGACTTTGCGCGGCCTGCGCGGCTGGGTGAACTGGTTGCCGCAATTCTCGACCAGACAGCGCTGCCGCGGCTGCGCATCAGCTCCATCGAGCCGATGGACTGGAGCGCCGACCTGCTGGCGCTCTATCGGCAGTATGGGCGCCCAGATGCTGAACCGGCCGGTCCGCGGCTGGCGCGGCATGCGCATTTGCCTCTGCAGTCGGGCTCCGATGCAATCCTTCGGGCGATGCACCGCCGCTACCGGCCCTGGCATTATGCGGAGAAGCTTGCTGCGATCCGCGAAGCCATCCCGGACGCAGCCATCGGGGCGGACGTGATGGTGGGCTTTCCGGGCGAGACAGACACGCTCTTCGAGGAGAGCTATCGCTTCATCGCGGCGCAGCCGTTTACGTATCTGCACCTCTTCCCATTCAGCGCGCGGCCGGGGACGGCAGCCTGGTCGCTGGCGAAGGAGAAGCCGGTCCCGGGCGAAGCGGTGCGCGAACGCATGAAGCGGCTCGGCGCGTTGATAGAGGACAAGCAGATAGACTTTCGCGGGCGCGTGGGCCGGGGCAGGTTGTCTGTTGTCACGCTGAAGGCGAACGATGAGCACCGGGCGCGCGGGATGACGCCGGCTTTAAGCGATAACTTTCTCCAAATCGATATCAACGGAAATTTTTCCGCGAACCAGATGCTATGGGCCGGCGTATGTCATCGAAAGACTGACGAGAATCACAGCACCGCGTCGGGCTGGCAAGCCATCCCAATGACTGAGGGACGATTTTAGGCCCGATGCTATACTCGTCCAGCGAGGGTGCGCCCTCGACAACTTTGGAGGAATCCCATAGCACTCGACAAACGATCAGCCAAGTCCTTTATCCGCACCAACGAACGCATCCGCGCGAAAGAGATTCGCGTGATCGACGATCAGGGCGAACAGCTCGGCATCATGCAGCCGTTTGAAGCTCTGAAGGTCGCGCGAGAGCGTGGACTGGACCTGGTGGAAGTCTCCCCCAATGCCGTGCCCCCCGTATGCCGCATTCAGGACTACGGCAAGTTCCTTTACGAAAAGGACAAGAGCGAACGGGCTGCACGCAAAAAGCAGAAGGTCATCGTGGTGAAGGAGGTCAAGTTCTCCGTCACGGTGGATGAGCACGACTACCAGACCAAGAAAAACCAGGCCGTCCGCTTCCTGAATGAAGGCGACAAGGTGAAAGCCTCGCTGCGCTTCAAAGGACGCCAGATGGCGCACCGCGAGCTGGGCTACGCCATCATCAACCGCCTGATTCAGGACATGGGCGAGACCGGCATTGTGGAGTTCATGCCGCGCATGGAAGGCACCACGCTGCACGCCATCCTGGCGCCGGGCAAGAAGTCCGAGGCGCAGCGCGCTCCGAAGCCGCCAGCGCCCAAGCCGCCTGCGGCACAGCAGACGCAGGTGAACGCGCCGGTTACGGCGCAGTCATAAGCGAAACCGTGTGGATGCGCAGACCGGGCTCATACTGCGCGTGGCTACCGCCGCCGACCTGGGCCCGATCCGGAAGTTAATCGCGGCATCCGTCCGTGGACTGCAGCATGAGTACAGCGAAGGCCAGCGCGAGCAAGCGCTGGCCTCTGTGTTTACGCCCGATACGCAGTTGATCGCGGACGGGACGTACTTCATCATGGAACCCGCTGAGGGCTCCGTTCTCGAAGTCCCGGACGGCACGCTTGCCGCGTGCGGCGGCTGGAGCTGGCGGCGGACGCTGTACGGCGGCGATCATCACCACGCCTCACGCGATGCAGCGCGGCTCGATCCGGCGACGGATGCGGCGAAGATCCGCGCCTTCTTTGTGCATCCGCGGTGGGCACGGCGCGGGCTGGGCACTCGGCTGCTCGAGGCATGCGAGCAGGCTGCCTGGGACGCGGGCTTTCGCCGGGCGGAGATGGGGGCAACCCTCTCCGGCGTGCCACTGTATGAGCGGCACGGATACCGCCGAGTGGCCAACATCCTGGTGGATTTGCCGGGAGGAGAGCGGCTGCCGGTGGTGCGGATGGAAAAGACGCTGACGCCTTCTGAAAAATAGTCGATACTTATCGGCGGATATGCCGAAGTCTCGCGCCACAACAATCGACGAGTACATCGCCATGCAGCCTGCGGCAACGCAAACTGTGCTGGAGCGCATGCGAGCCACGATCGGCAAGTCGGTGCCGGGTGCGGAGGAATGCATCTCGTACAGCATTCCGGCCTTTCGGTTCAATGGACGCATCCTGCTCTACTTCGCCGGATGGCAAGAGCATTCCTCGATCTATCCGGCGAGCGATGCGATGGTCGCCGCGTTCGACGGTGAATTGGACGAATACCGGGCCAGCAAAGGCACATTGCGTTTTCCGCTTTCGAAGCCGCTTCCGGTCAAGCTGATCGGGCGCATTGCAAAGTTCCGCGCGCAGGAGCTGGCTGAACGGAAGCCTGCGAAATCGACGGCAACGAAGAAGGCTGCGAAGAAAAAGTAGTTATCCTGCGCCCACACTGACGCACGGGGCCTTAATGGTTGCTCGCTTTCTCTGTGCTCGTCTTCTCGAAGAACGGCGTCACCAACACGGAGAAGAGCGAGAACAAGAAGGACGGCACCTGCTGTGACACGAGCTATGGCGCCAGCTTTTCGCCGGGCGCGACCGTGCGCGCGTATCTGAAGGCGCACGGGCCGGGGTCGCTGACCTTCCGGCAAAGCGGCTGCGGCGGCATGACGCAGAAGGCCACGGGCAAGGCTGCATCAACGCGTTCAAGAAGCAGTTTCCGCGATAGGCGCTAACAGCAGGTGGAAGCTGCTTCCGAAGCAGGAGCGGGGACCGGAGGCGGTGCCGCGTTCATCATGCGCTCCATGTGCACATCTGCTCGGGCGTAGTGCGAGGGCGTGACGCGTTCCGGCGGCAGGTGGCGGAAGCCCATCGATTCGTAGAGCGCGACTGCGCCCGGCAGGATCGCATTGCTTTCGAGATACAGGCGAGTCGCGTCCATACGGTCGGCCTCGGTGATGGCTGTCTCGATGAGACGGCGGCCGATGCCCTGGCGCCGTTCGGCGGGCGACACCGCCATCTTCGCCAGCTCGTACTCTCCGGGAGCGATAGGGATCAGAGCGCAACAGCCGACGCGGGCTTCGCCACGCACGGCCATGAAGATGCGTCCGCCGACATCCAGGATCGCCTCCTGCGGATGCCACAGGACTTCGAGATCAGCCGGCTCCAGCCAGAAGTAGCGCTGGATCCACTCGCGGTTCAGTTCGAAGAAGGCCTCGGCGTCGCCTGACTGAAACTCCCGGATCGTGACATCGGACATGGGCTCACCCCTCCTGTCTCTTTCGCACTGACTGATTCAAGGCTAGGATGGGCAAAGCGATATGTCCAATATTTGAATGCTCTTGATTGAGACGATCTTGATATGAGAGATGAGATCGAGCTTCGCCACCTCCGCTACTTCCTCGCCGTCGCGGAGACGCTGCACTTTGGCCGCGCCGCGAAGAAGCTTGGCATGGCGCAGCCGCCGCTGAGCCAGCAGATTCGCCGGCTGGAGGCAATGCTGGGCGCACCACTCTTCGAGCGCACGACGCGCGGCGTGACCCTGACAGCCGCCGGCACGAAGTTGCGCGAGCGCGCCGCGGCGACGATGACGCGACTGGCCGATGACCTGGAGCAGACGCGGCGCGTGGCACGCGGCGAGGAGGGCCGGCTGACCGTGGGCTTTTCCGGTTCCGTGATGTTCACCGAGCTGCCCGGAGCGCTGCAGCAATACCGGCGCGCCTATCCACAGGTCGAAGTGCGCCTGCGGGAGATGTGGACCTCTGAGCAGATGCCGGCGCTGGCAGATGGATCGATTGATGTCGGGTTCCTGCGCGATGGCGAGCGGCGGCCGGATCTGGCGCTGACGCCGTTGATGCGGGAAGCATTCCAGGTAGCGCTTCCAGCGGATCACCGGTTGCGACGCCACCGCACCGTCGACCCGGCATCGCTCGAAGGCGAGCCCTTCGTGCTGTTTTCGCGGCGCATGGGCAACCTGGCCTACGACCGCACGATCCGCTGCTGCCTGGATGCCGGCTTCCAGCCACGCATCGTGCAGGAGGCGCCCCAGTTCCCTACGCTGATCCGCCTGGTAGCCGCCGGGCTGGGCGTCTCGCTGGTGCCGGCTTGCGTGGCGACGATCGCGTTTCCGGGAGCGGTGTTCCGGCAGATCCGGTCAAAGCGATGGACGTCCGTCGACATTGGAGCACGGATCGATGGGACAAACGCCACTGCAGCGGCCTTTGTGGAAACGGTACGGGCACACTTCAGCGCGACCGCAACGGCGGCTCGCTGATCGCTGCGCGCATGACGGCTTAGAACTCAGACGCGGTGCGCTATGCCTGACCTGCAAGTTCGGGAAGCGCCGAAAGTGTCGCGGTTCCTCGGGTGAGCTGGCGGGCTTCCGCGCGGCGGAGGCGAAGGCCGAGTGTGGCCATCCGATGGCAGCGCAGGCAGAGTGTGCGCAGGTTCGAGAGATCGCATTCGCCGCCGCCTTCGACCACGGGGACGATGTGGTCGGCCTCCCAAAGGGAGCGGCCGGTGTAGCTCGTCAAATCCCAATAGTTGAGCAGGCGCTGGCGGGTTGCGCCACGCGAACGCTTCAGGATGCCCTGCGCGACGAGCGTGTCGATACGGCAGCTCTTGCAAACGCCGCGATCGCGCTTGAGCACCTGTTCGCGGAGGTAGCCGGGGTCGGAGCGCACGCGCCACTCATGCACGCAATCCTCGGAACAAAAAGTGCGGCGGCCTTTGCCCACTTCCATCGCGCACCAGCGGCACAGGCAGCGTCCGCCGACGCCGCGTGGCAGCGTGCGGTAGGAGGCCCAGCCTCCGGGCATGGTGCGGCGCGTGCTCATGCCTTCTGGTTATAAGGACGACACGCTATGCGGACAACGGTGGGGAATCGAGCTTGCCACCTCCGCTTCGAACGATTGCTGTCCGGTCGTGGACAGCGGAATTTCATCATGGACAGTTCCCTATCAGCTGCGGATTTGTAAGTTGTGGAGAAATCAAGAAAACGGAAGAGCAGAGTTTGGATGGTTATTTGCTCTCTTCCGCTGCGGAGATTGGCAATGACGCTGATTCAGGATGTTCGCTACGCGCTGCGGCAGTTGCGCAAGACGCCGGGTTTTACGATCACCGCGGTGCTGACGCTGGCGCTGGGGATTGGGGCGAATGCCGCGATCTTCACGCTGATGCATGCAGTGCTCTTACGGAATCTCCCGGTGGCCGATCCGAAGATGCTGGTGAGGGTGGGCGATGAGGACTACTGCTGCATGAATTCGGGCGCCAGGGACAACGGCGATTATTCCACTTCGTCGACGGACACGTGGCGGCTGATGAGGCAGAACGCGCCGGAATTTGAGGAACTGGCGGCGATGCAGGCGGGCTTTGAATATGTGCCGATCACAGTGCGGCACGATGGGGACTCGGCCGTGGCGCGGTCCGCGATCGGTGAGTTCGTCTCCGGAAACTACTTCCGAACCTTCGGGCTTCGGCCAGAGGCGGGACGGCTGCTGACCGACACGGACGATGTTGCAGGGGCGCCGATGACCGCAGTGATGAGCTATGAAGCGTGGCAGCGCGACTATGCCGGCGATCCGGCCGTGGTGGGCAGCACGCTATGGGTGAACACAAAAGCGGTGACGATCGCGGGAATTGCACCGCGGGGTTTCTATGGTGATCGTCTGTCGAGCACGCCGCCGGATTTCTTCCTGCCGATTGAGACGATGCCGGCGATCGCGAATGCCCCATATGTGCATGACCCGGAATGGCAATGGCTCTATATTGTCGGGCGGGTGAAGCCGGGGACAAGCCTGCCGGCACTGCAGCAGAAGCTGAGCGCGCTGCTGCGGCAGTCGTTCGCGCAGACGAAGAGTTTTTCTGGAGGTGACGGGAAGAAGCTGCTGCCTAGGGCGCATGTGGTACTGACGCCGGCGGGCGGTGGCATTCAGGCCAGCCCAAATGGTGGGATGCAGCAGCAGTACGGTTCCAAGCTGAATCTGTTGATGACGATTTCCGGCCTGGTGCTGCTGATTGCCTGCGCGAACATTGCGAATCTGCTGCTGGTGCGGGGGATGGGACGGAAGGCGGAGATGTCGCTGCGTACCGCGTTGGGTGCGATGCGGGGCAGGATCATCCGGCAACTGCTGACCGAGAGTGTCCTATTGTCGCTGCTGAGCGGCGCGGCGGGGTTGCTGGTGGCGTATGCGGGGACGCGGGCTTTGCTGGCGCTGGCTTTCCCGGGCGCGCAGGAGCTGCCGATCGATGCGGAGCCGTCGTTGATGGTGCTGGGGTTTGCGTTCGGGCTGTCTCTAGTGACCGGCATCCTGTTCGGCGTGGCGCCGGCATGGATTGCGGCGCGGACCGACCCCGCGGATGCGCTGCGCAGTGGATCGCGCACGACGACGACGCGAGCCTCGCTGCTGCAACGCGGGCTGGTGGTGCTGCAGGCGGCGCTATCGCTGGTCCTGCTGGTGGGCGCAGGGCTGTTCTCGCAGAGCCTGTACAAGCTCGAGCATTCGGACATGCGGCTGGAGAGGAAGAACCGCTACATGGTGCACATCAATCCGCAGGCCGCCGGCTATGCGCCGACGCAACTGGAGGCGCTGTACCGGACGATGGAGGAGCGCTTCCATGCGCTGCCCGGCGTGATGAAAGTGGGCATCAGCCTGTATACGCCGATGGAGGACATGAACTGGGGTACCGGCGTTCGGGTTCAGGGAAGGCCAGATGTCGGGGCGGACGGATCGGCGTCGGTAGTTCGCGCGAATGCGGAGTACTTCGATGCGGTGGGAACGCGTGTCGTGATGGGGCGCGGGATCAGCGTGCAGGATGCATCGACGGCGCCGGCAGTTGCGGTGGTGAACCAGGCATTTGTGAAGAACTTTCTCCGTGGAGCGAATCCGATCGGACAGCACTTCGGGCATGACGCGGGTGCTTCTGGGGACTACCAGATCGTGGGGGTGGTGGAGGACACGACGTATGCCAGCGTGCGCGCGAAGGACCGAGCGATGTACTTCCTGCCGCTGATGCAGCGGCCGGCGAGCGATAAGGAGCCTATCGAGAAGGACATATCGTTGTATGCGGGCGCGATTGTGCTGGAGACGGCGGCTCCGATCAGCAATATGGAATCGCTGACGCGGACGACACTGGCGGCTATCAATCCGAATCTGGCGTTGGTGAAGTTCCAGACGTTCGATCAGCAGATTGCGGATCGCTTCAACGACGATCGCATGATCGCGCGGCTGACGATGTTGTTTGGCGGGCTCGCGCTGCTGCTGGCGGCGGTGGGCTTGTATGGCGTGACTGCGTACACAGTGGCCTTACGCACCTCGGAGATCGGCATTCGCATGGCGCTGGGCGCGGAGCGCGGCAGCGTGGTGACGATGGTCATGCGCGGCGCGATGATCCAGGCCGGGATAGGGCTGGCGATAGGGATTCCGATGGCGCTGGTGTGCGTGCGCTTCGTGAAGGCACAGCTTTATGAAATCACCAATGCGGATGCGGGCATCATGATATTCGCGATTCTGACGCTGGCGACTGCGGCGGGCATTGCCGGGATGATTCCGGCGCGGCGTGCCGCCTCGATCGATCCAATGCGGGCGTTGCGAGTGGAATGAAGCGCGCGGCCTCCTCGTCGCGCGACTGGGCTGTCTGTTGCAGGGCGGAATTTGCAGCTTGAACGTCGAATGATCGCGGTGATATCCGCAGGAGTCAAGGATGACGCTGATTCAGGATGTTCGCTTCGCGCTGCGGCAGTTGCGCAAGACACCGGGTTTTACGATCACGGCGGTGCTGACGCTGGCGCTGGGGATTGGGGCGAATGCCGCGATCTTTACTCTGGTGAACGCGGTGCTGCTGAAGAATCTGCCGGTGGCCGATCCGAAGACGCTGGTGCGGCTGGGCGACAACAACGACTGCTGCGTGGGTACAGGGGTGCGCAAGGACGAAGACTATGCGCTCTATTCGACGACACGTGGCAGTACGTGAAGAAGAATGCGCCGGAGTTTGAAGAGCTGGCGGCGATTCAGGCGGGGTTTGAATACCGGCCGATTATTGAGCGGCGCGGCGGAAGCGATGACGGCGGCGCGGTCGGTGATGGGCGAGTTCGTCTCCGGCAACTACTTTCGCACCTTTGGACTGAGGCCGCAGGCGGGAAGACTTTTCACCGATGCGGATAACGTCCAGGGCGCGCCGATGGTTGCGGTGATGAGCTACGAGACATGGCAGCACGACTATGCGGGCGATGCTTCGGTGGTAGGCAGCACGTTCTGGATCAATACCAAGGCGGTGATCATTGCCGGGATTGCGCCCAAGGGCTTCTTTGGCGACCGGTTGTCGAGCACGCCTCCGGATTTCTATCTGCCCATCGAGACGATGCCGGTGCTGGCGAATGTGCCGTATGTGCATGATCCGAACCAGCTCTGGCTGTACATGGTGGGGCGCGTGAAAGCGGGAACCCCACTGGCTCCGCTGCAGGCGAAGGTGAGCGCGCTGGTGCGTCAGTCGCTGGCGGATACCAGAACCTTTGCCCAGGCCGACAATAAGCCGCTGCTGCCGAAGGTGCATGTGGTGCTGTCGCCAGGCGGCGGCGGGATCCAGAACATGCAGGAGAATTATGGTGCGAACCTGCACCTGCTGATGTGGATCTCCGGCGCGGTGCTGCTGATTGCGTGCGCGAACATTGCGAACCTGCTGCTGGTGCGCGGCATGGGACGGAAGGCGGAGATGAGTGTGCGCACGGCGCTGGGCGCGACGCGCGGAAGGGTGATCCAGCAACTGCTGACGGAGAGTGTGCTGCTGGCGGGATTGGGTGGTCTTGCGGGACTGGCGGTGGCGTATGCGGGGGCGCGGATGCTGCTGATGCTGGCCTTTCCCGGAGCGCAGAGTGTTCCCATCGATGCGGCGCCGTCGATGGCGGTGCTGGGATTTGCCTGCGGGCTCTCGCTGGTGACGGGCGTGCTGTTCGGCGTAGCGCCGGCGTGGATTGCGGCGCAGGCGGAGCCGGCGGATGCACTGCGCAGCGGCGCGCGGACGACGACCAGCAGGGCTTCGCTGCTGCAGCGCGGGCTGGTGGTGGTGCAGGCGGCGTTGTCGCTGGTGCTGCTGGTGGGCGCGGGATTGTTTGCGCAGAGCTTGAACAAACTCGAGAACACGGACCTGAAGCTTGACGCGAAGAACCGCTACATCGTGCACATCAATCCGGCGGCGGCGGGTTACAAGCAGACCCAACTGGAATCGCTCTACCGCACGATGGAGGATCGCTTCCATGCGCTGCCGGGGGTGATGAAGGTGGGCATCACTTCGTACACGCCAATGGAGGACGACAACGATAGCTGGAGCGTGCAGGTGCAGGGGCAGCCGGACTTGCATGTCCAGGCGTCGGATCTGCGAGTGAACCCGGAGTATTTCGATTCGGTGGGAACGCGCCTGGTGATGGGGCGCGGGATCGATGTGCAGGATACGGCGACATCTCCGACGGTGGCGGTGGTGAACCAGACGTTTGTGAAGAAGCTGTTCAAGCCGGGCGAGAACCCGATTGGGGCTCACTTCGGTGGGGGACCGAAATCGGCTGGGGACTACCAGATCGTTGGCGTGGTGGAGGATACGGTTTATACCGACGTGCGATGGAAGGACCACCTGATGTATTTCGTGCCGCTGATGCAGCGGCCGGCGAGCGACAAGGATCCGATCGAGAAGGATGACGGACTGTATGTGGGCGCCATTGTGCTGGAGACGGCGGCACCGATCAACAATATGGAGTCGCTGGCGCGGACGACGCTTGCGAGCATCAGTCCGAACTTGTCGGTGGTGAAGTTTCAGACCTTCGATGCGCAGATCGCCGATCGATTCAATGACGACCGAATGATCGCGCGGCTGACGATGCTGTTTGGTGCGCTGGCTCTGATGCTGGCGGCGATCGGTCTGTATGGCGTAACGGCGTATACGGTGGCGCGGCGCACCTCGGAGATTGGCATCCGCATGGCATTGGGTGCTGAACGAGGCAGCGTCGTGGCGATGGTCATGCGCGGAGCGATGATACAAACGCTGCTGGGCCTGGCCATCGGAATTCCGGTGGCGCTGCTATGTGTGCGGTTTGTGAAGGCGCAGCTTTATGAGATCACTAACGCGGACGCCACCGTCATGGCAGGCGCGATTCTGACGCTGGCAATCGCGGCGTGTTTGGCCGGGACTAATTCCGGCGCGGCGGGCGGCATCGATCGATCCTATGCGGGCGCTGCGGGTGGAATGAGCACGCGCGATTTGCGGCAGAAACCCGATTCCCCGTTCCTATGACTGCTTCTCCAGGCAACTCGCTTGGTGCGCGAGCTTGTCGCAGCTTCCGCCGCGGATTTACGAAACTTTACCTTCCTTAACCAATCTTTATCGCACTCCCATGGGCACGCTGCTGGAATGGGTTCACGAGGTGAACCCTTATGTTCCCAGCCTGGTTACGAGATGGAAGGATTGCGATGCTAGTGGTGGCTCTGAGCTGCGTGCGTGCGTTTGCCGGCGCCCCGGCGGAGGGTCGTTTGCTACGGCTGGTTCCATCGAATGCGGAGATTGTTGCCGGGATTCAGGATCCGCATCATGGCGATCAGAGTGGACGGCTGCTGATCGTGACGCACAACGACGATGTCGATCTGCGCGACTGGATCACTCTTGCTGGAACCGTGGATGACCGGCAGCATGTGGACAAGCTGATCGAAGCAGCGGCTTCTTCGTCGCGCGGCGAGTTGAGCGAGCATCTTCTGCTGGCGGCCGGCTCGTTCCGAGACGCGGCCATTCTTCAGGCAGCCGAGAGCGAAGGCGGTGTTCGGAGCGAATACAACGGAGTGAGGATCGTCGAGCTGAAGCCATTCGCTCAAGAGCAGCAGGAGATGCGGGATACGCGCTGGCTGGCGATGCTCGATGATAAGGTCGCGATCTTTGGCTCACCCGTGATGGTGAAAGATGCGCTGGACCGATATCTTTCATCCGCAGCGGCAGATGCTGAACTGATGAAGCGTCTGAGTGAACTGAAGCCGGATGTGAACTGCTGGAGCATCCTGACGATGCCGGAACGGATGATGACCGCGCACGTGCTTCCCGCAGTGCTGGACGAAGCAAGTGCAGCGCTTCTACACCGGACGACGGCTCTGTCTGTCAGTGTTCATTACGGATCGAAGGACAGAGTGGACTTCTCTTTCCATATGGAGATTGCGGAGGCAGCGAGTGCGCTGGCGGCGGCAATTAGCGGGCCGGCTCATCTACTGTCCGTTGCAGAGATGCCGGGCGCGCATCTGGAGGGCATGGTGGTTCGGCAGAATGAGGTGCGGGGCTCTGTTCGCGTGGCAGAGAAGGAGTTCGATCCGTGGCTGGCTGGCTTGTCTTCGCGGTTGTCGTCCCCACCTCACATGGAGGATGTTGCGCAAATCGCTGCGCGATAGCTACCGCTTCTGCTCCAGAAACGCGGCGGTACCGGCTCCGATGACAGCGATCTCCGGGGTTTCCGGAATGGCTTCCACGGTGTAGCTCTGGATGGGGCTCATCTTGACCATATCCCAGAGGTACTGCTTGAGCAGGGTGAGATCGAGGAAGCCGATGTTCAGGCCGGTGATGTAGAAGCGGCCCGGGCCTTCGAGATGGATCGAGGTCGCTGTGCCGGCAGCGAGCGCGCGGTGCCAGCGCTTGACGAAGTCGGAGCATCGGTGGTCGCCACTCTTGGCGTTGGCGAAAATTTCCTCCGGCTCCATGTCCATAAAGCGGAGCCGCATAGCGCGATGGCCCATGATGCCTTCCAGATGCCCAACGCCGCCGCAGCCGCAGAAGGTCTCCTTGGGATCGAGTGAGACGACGGTGTGCCCGCCTTCGAAAGGACCGGGCGCGTCGGGATAGCGGCCGAAGCCAATGCCGTTGCCAATGGTCCACACGCGGATGATCCTGTCCAACTGATTGCGGGTCGCAGCCAGTCCGGCGGCGGATGCATCGGCGTCGTTGAAGAGCGAGATGGGAGCTTTGATGCCGCGCGTGTGCAGCGTGGCTTCGACCTTCTTGCTGACCTTTGCTCCCTTCAGCTGCGCGATGTTGGGTGAGTCTTCGACCACACCGGCGCGGACGATACCGGGAAGCGCAATGCCGATGGCATCCAGCTCACCACTGGACGGCTTGAGCGCGGTGATGAGATCGCAGATCAGCTCGATGAGAGGATCGGTGGGCAAGTCGATGAGGCCGTGGTGCTCGTCCGGGTCTTCGGGGTAGCGGCGGAGCTCGCCGATGAGCCGATGGTCCTCAATGAGGCCGGCGGTGATGTCGTTGGTCATGACCACGCCGATGCTTCTGCCCATATATCACTTCCTCAGTTACGTATACTTGCAAGCCTGTTCAGTCTCCGTCCGTGGCGGTGCGGCCCAGACGGTTAATGCCGTTATACGCCGCCGTTTTGTAGCACTCGGCGAGCGTGGGGTAATTGAAGACCGTGTCAATGAAGTAGTCGAGCGTGCCGCCGAGCGCCATGACCGCCTGGCCGATGTGCAGCAGCTCGCTGGCGCCTTCGCCGATGATGTGCACGCCCAGCAGGTGACGCGTGTCGCGATGGAAGACGATCTTGAGGCGGCCGGTGGTGTCGCCGCGAATCTGGCCGCGCGCGATCTCGCGATAATAGGCGACGCCGACCTCGTAGGGCACATCCTCGTCGGTGAGCTGCTCTTCCGTCTTGCCGATGAAGGAGATTTCCGGGATGGTGTAGATGCCGTAGGGATAGTAGGTCGGGTCGGAGTGCGCGCTGTTGTCGTTGAAGGCGCGGGCAACGGCGATGCGCCCCTGCTCCATGGAGACCGAAGCGAGCGAGGGGAAGCCGATGACGTCACCCACGGCGAAGATGTTGGGCGTCTTGGTGCGGTAGTCCTTGTCGACGGGAATGCGGCCGCGCGCATCGGCTTCGATGCTCGCGTTGGCGAGGTTCAATGCTTCGACGTTGCCGCTGCGGCCAACGGCGTAGAGCAGCGCGTCGCCCTGGATGCGCTTCTTGCTTTCGAGGTGCGCGACAACGCCGCCCTCGGGGAGCTCTTCGACGCTGTCCACCTCTTCGCCAAGCCGCATGGTAACGCGGCTGTCGCGCAGGTGATAGCTGAGCGATTCGATGATCTCCGAGTCCGCAAATTCCAGCAGGCGGGCGCGCTTTTCGATCAGCGTGACGCGGATGCCGAGCGCGGCGAACATGGAGGTGTACTCGACGCCGATGACGCCGCCGCCGACCACAATCAGGGTCTTGGGCAGCGTGGGGAGATTGAGCACCTGGTCGCTGTTGACGATGTTGCGGCCGTTGATGGGGACCTTGGGCGAGAAGGCGGGCTTGGTGCCGACGGCGATGACGACGTTCTTGGTTTCGTAGACCTGCGAGCTGCCCTCTTCCGTGACGCGGATGTGGGTGGGATCGTCGAAGCTGCCGACGCCGTAGAGCACATCGACGCCGTTACGCGAGAGTTGCGCCTCGGTGACGTCGACTTCGGTCTTGATGACGTGTTGGACGCGGAAGGCGAGATCGGCCATCGTGATCCGCTCCTTCACGCGATAGTTCATGCCATAAATGGAGCGGTAGTTGTAGCCGGAGAGGTGGAGGACCGCCTCGCGCATGGTCTTGGACGGGATGGTGCCGGTATTGATGCAGACGCCGCCGACCGAGCGCATGCGCTCGACCACCGCCACCTTTTTCCCCTGCTTGGTTGCGTAGATAGCGCCACGCTGTCCAGCCGGGCCCGATCCGATGATGATGAGGTCGTAATTAGGCATGCTCAAAGCTCAAGGGTATCGAAGATTGCTCGACTGCGCATTGTCAGCACTTTTGGTCTACCCGCCGGCACAATTACAGGTAATCCGCTCATACGGTACTCCTTCCCCAAACAGGACGCTTATCACGAGGACGAGCAAAGTCCTGACAGTCGGACAGTCAGGTGGTCGGTTCTGCATCTACTCTTATAAAGTACAGAGTTGCCGAAGCGTTGAGTCTAAGCGCTCTTCCCCGAGATCGGACCGAGGTGCGGATTTGGGAAGCATAATAAGGAGCAGCAGGGTCAGAGGGACCCTGTCGTCCGCGTTTCAAGTCGTGCAGCGAAACCTTGGTCTGAGCGTGACGCCGTCGCACTTCTACTTTCCTGTGCCCAATCTAAAATCCTTAAAAGAAAAAGATTGGCGCGCCTGTCGCTCTTGTTCGGCCATTCAATTCGACCTGCAGAAACAGATTGATCGGTTACACACCGAGGTGCTTCCGTATGCCCCCGAGTGGATATTCCCAGAAGGTCCAACAGCGGACCCATATCAGTTTCACTTCAACAATGGTTTTTTCGAGAGGATTGACGCCGAAATCCTGTACGGATTCGTCCGTCATCGCAAGCCGAAAAAGGTCATTGAGATTGGCGCCGGGAACACTACTCTTTTGCTTGCGTCGGCGTTACGAAGGAACACTGACGAAGGATTTCCTGGAGAGCTCATCAGCATTGATCCATACCCAACTCCGCTGATACGGGACGGTATTCCGGGCCTGACGCAACTTATCGAGAGTCCGGTGCAGAATGTACCGCTCGAACTGTTTCATACCCTGCGAGAAAGTGACGTTTTGTTTATCGACTCCAGCCATGTAGTGTCGACGGATAGCGACGTTCTTTGCGAATGTCTCTCCATCCTTCCCCAACTCGCCCCCGGTGTGCTTGTCCATTTTCATGATATTTTCACGCCGCTCGACTACCCGGAGAAGTTCGTGACGAAGAATCTCTGCTTCTGGGGCGAGCAATATCTGCTCGAAGCCTTTCTTTCGTTCAACTCATGCTTCGATGTAGCCTGGTCCGCGAGCGCAATGCAGCACGTCCATCCTGATGTGCTGCGTCGAGCATTTCCCGCTTGGGAGCAAAGTTTCGCGAGAATGCCCGCAGAGTTGAAGGGATTTGTTCCATCCTTGGATGGAGCAAACGTGTGGCCATGCGGATTTTGGATCGAGCGGAACCGCCAATCTAATAAATAGATACTCTCCGTGTTTAGATTTGCCGTATCTTCACGATTTGGAGTGCGGGGACGTTAGACTTTAGGCGATGCGCCTTTATGCCATTACCGACCGGCGGCTGCTGCCCGGCACACACGAGCGCGGAAAACTGAGCGCGGCGGAGCACGATGGGTTGGTGCGGCTGGCCGGGGAATGGGCGGCGCTGGGCGTGGAGATTGTGCAGTTGCGCGAGAAGGACCTGCCGGAAAAGCCGCTGACAGAAATGGCCGCCGCCATGATGGAGGCAATTGCCGGCCGTGACGGAAACAAGCAAACCAGGCTGCTGGTGAATGCGGGTGCACCCGGCGCGGCGGAGGCGGCACGGCATGCCGGTGCGGCAGGTCTTCATCTGCCGGGCAGGTGGCAGGCAGAGCAGGTCGGCCGGGCACGCATTTGCGGCCTCGTGTCGGTGGGCTGCCATTCCGTGGGCGAGGTAGCGGTGGCGAGAGTGTCGGGTGCGGATATCGCGCTGCTGTCACCGATATTCCCGACGGAGAGCCATCCGGAGGCGCGTCCGCTCGGGCTCGAAGCGCTGGCCGCAGCACGCAAAGCCGCGGGCAAGATGCCGGTCTTCGCCCTGGGCGGGGTCAATGCGGAGAATGCGGCATCGTGCCTTGAGGCGGGTGCCGCCGGCGTAGCGGGGATTCGAACATTTTTATCTGGACGATGGACGGTCGCTGCGTCACTGGCTTGAGCAACTCAGGACGCAGGCACGATCGGTCGGAATTCACCGGCCCCGCTCAGATCCGTCTGGAAACTCGACATCAACTTTGCGATATCGCACGGCGGGCGCGAAATTGCCGCCATCGCCGGCCATAGATGCCGAGATTGAGCGCGCATACCGCGACGCCTGCGGCGGTGACGATCCGCGATGGCAGATTGGGATAGACGATCGCGTCAAGGTAGTGCAGCAGGAAGCTGCCCTGATAAGCGAAGAAGCCGGCGCGGGTTTCAAAGTAGCTCTCCGCAACAGTCAGCGGGCACGGCCACGGGCCCAGCTCCACGACGATTCCCCAGACGAGAGCGAAAATATGGAGTGCGGTCCACAACGGCCGGCCGCGCGTCCAGATGGCCCCGAAGATGACCAGCGCCAGCCATGCGAGATGAATCGTCAACATCAGAACTGCGAGAACAATCACAGCTCGCGCGCCCCCGGCTCATCGTACGCGCGGCGGTTCGCTATCATAAGGGGGTTATGCCTTTTCCGATCAAAGTCTGCACGATCTGCTCTGAAGAGTTTGAGTTGAAACCCGATAAGCCCGGATTCGCCAATCGCTGCCCCGAGTGCAGCGCCATGGACGAAACAGATATCGCCGCGAAGCGTAGCGCGAGCGAGAGCAAGGCTGACACCGGCCTGAACGAAGCGCGAAGACGGGCGATGCGCGATCTGCTGTATCGCAAGGAATAGGCAAGCGTGCCTTCAAAAAATGAGACGGCGATGGGTCCGGGAGAGCAGTGAGCGCAGCCGCCGTCGCCAATCCGGAATCCGTGTGGGTGCCCAGGGTCAATCCCTGGCTGATTGCGTTTGTGGTGTCGTTGGCCGCGTTTATGGAGGTGCTGGACACCAGCATCGCCAATGTCGCGCTGCCGCACATTGCCGGCAACCTGGGCGCGAGCAGCGACGAGAGCACCTGGGTGCTGACCTCCTACCTGGTGTCAAACGCAATTGTGCTGCCGATCACCGGATGGCTGGTATCGCTGGTAGGCCGCAAACGGTTCTTCATCATCTGCATCACGTTGTTCACGGCGAGTTCGCTGCTCTGCGGGATCGCGCCGACGCTCGGCCTTCTGCTGCTGGCGCGTGTCATCCAGGGCATCGGCGGCGGCGGATTGCAGCCCATGGCGCAGGCGATCCTGGCGGATACGTTTCCGCCGAAGATGCGCGGGCTGGCCTTCTCGGTCTACGGCGTGACAGCCGTAGTGGCGCCGGCGATCGGTCCGACGCTCGGTGGCTGGGTGACGGACAGCTATAGCTGGCGCTGGATTTTTCTGATGAATCTGCCGGTCGGCATCATGGCGATCCTGCTGGTGCTCCGGTTTGTCGACGATCCGCCGTTTCTGCGGCGAACCACGATCCATGAGAGCAGGATCGACTACTTCGGCTTCGGCCTGCTGGCGGTGGGCGTGGGCTTCCTGCAGATCGTGCTCGACAAGGGGCAGGAGGACGACTGGTTCGGATCGCATTTCATCATGACGCTCTCAATCATCTCCATCGTCTGCCTGGTCACGCTGGTGATCTGGGAGCTGCGCGTCAAAAATCCGATCCTCGATTTGCGATTATTTAAGAACGTGAACTTCGCCACGGCAAGCGTGATGATGCTGATGGTGGGCGCCGCTTCGTTCTCGACAACGGTGCTGGTGCCGCAATATCTGCAGAACCTGATGGGCTACACAGCGGAGAGCGCGGGTATGGTGCTGTCCGTTGCTGCGGTACTGCTGCTGATCGAACTGCCGATCGTGGGGCAACTGACGGCGCGCATCCAGGCGCGCTATCTCATCGCCTTTGGCTGGGCTACGCTGACGATGGCGATGTTTTATTCCACGCGACGAATCGACCTGGAGATGAGTTTTTCTTCCGCGACCTGGCTGCGCATTGCGCAATACCTTCCCATGGGATTCATCTTTATCCCGGCGACGATGGTGGCGTACATCGGCCTGCCGCAGGAGAAGAGCAACGCGATCGCGGGCCTGATCAACTTTGTGCGGAACATCGGCGCGAGCGCGGGCACCTCGGCAGTGACCACGGTCCTGGCCCGCCGCGCGCAGGTGCATCAGGTCATGCTGGCCAATCACACTGCGATGGGTGATCGTATGTTCCAGAGCTCAAGCAGCGGACTTACGGGCAGTCTGCAGCACGCCATGGGAGCGGAGGCGCAGAGGCACGCCTACGGCACGCTCTACCGGTCGATGATGAGCCAGGCATCCACGCTCTCCTATATAGATACCTTCTGGCTGCTGGGCGTGACCGCCGGGATCATGTTCTTCGCATCGTTTCTGCTGCGAAGCAATCATCCGCGCAAGGCAGATCCGGAAGCGATGGCACACTAGGGCCGGCCTCGCAAATTCTGTAACGCTCGCTGTGTTTTCTGCACCACTGTCCAGTGCCTTTGTTACTCGGCACGAGCTCGGCACCCCAGCCGAGAGATGTCGAGGTGCGTCGCCATGGCATTTCAGCCGGGTACCTGGAACAACCTTCCCTCCAATTGCTCACGCAACATCGTGCTGACCTATCAGCGGTGCTCTCAGTGGGCCACCTACACCACGACGGCCTGCCTGTCGTGGATGAAAAACGTCACTGTCGAATGCCTGCAATGGACGTGGCAGGCGGTTGAAGCCTGTATCGCCTGGGATACGCAGGTGGCGCAAGAGTGTATTTCCTGGGCCGAGCAAACCTCGCAGGAGTGTTGTACCTGGTGGCCCTGTTCGTGGGCATGCGCAGTTGTCATGGTGATCATCAGCTGGGTATGCGCAGTGTTCGCTGTCGTTGTGACTGTAGTGTGCGTGGCGTTCGGCGTTGTCGCGACCCTGGTGTGCGTCGCATTCACCATCATTGTGACCGTCGGCTGCGTCCTGTGGGCGATCCTGACTTACACATTCTGTCTGCTGTGGACGATCATCTCGATCATCTTCTGCCTCTCGTATGCCTCCGGAGGAACCGCGTTTCTGCTGACCGATGGAACGGTGATGATGCAGGAGGTTGGCACACTGGGCAGCCGCAGATGGTGGAAGCTCACACCCGATCAGAACGGAAGCTACCAGAACGGAAGCTGGAGCCGCCTCGCCGACTCCAGTCTTGGAAGACGCTATTTCGCCTCCGCCGTGCTGGCGGATGGGCGAGTGCTGGTCTGCGGCGGGGAATATTCCGACGCCAGCGGTTCCATTCAGGAGGATGAGACAAATACATGCGAGATTTATGACCCGGTGGCGAATACGTGGTCAGCCGTTCCATCACCGATGTCAGGAACATCCAGCCCCACGTGGGCGACGGTCGGCGACGCGCCGTGCGCGCTGCTGCCCGATGGAACGTTCCTGCTGGGCTCCAACAACACGCCGGATGTTGCGAAGCTGGACCCGGCGACGATGACCTGGTCGGCGGCGAGCCCGCGGCCCAGAGGCTCAAGCGGAGAAGAGTCGTGGGTCTTGATGCCGGACAACACGGTTGCTTCGCCGAGCTGTGTGCATCCGGGGCAGACGTGGGTCTACGACATCGGCGCCGATCATTGGACACAGGACAATGATCTGCCAACCAGCATTGTCATTCCCCCACCCGGCGACGTGGCAGAGATTGGTCCGGGACTGTTGCTGTACAACGGCATGGCGTTCTTTGTCGGCGGCAACCAGCACACGGCGATATATACGCCAGGCGGCAAGCCGGAGTGGACCAATGGTCCGGACCTGCCCGCCGTGAACGGGCAGAACGAGGGAACCATGGATGGGCCGGGAGCTTTGCTGGTCAATGGCAATCTGCTTGTGGGTGCCGGTCCGATCGACGCGCAGGGAGATTACCAGGCACCGAGTTCGTATTTCGAGTTCGATGGAACAAGCTTCCAGCGCACCAGCGATCCTCCAAACAATAACTGCCCGACCTATGTGACACGGCTGCTCCTGCTGCCGAACGGAGACGTTCTATTCTGTCGCGAGGATGATGGCTCGTTCTACGCGTATCACTCGGACGCGGCTGCGCCGCAGGACAGCTTCCGCCCGGTGATTCTGAACGCGCCCGCCACGGCGAGTGCCGGCAGCACCGTGCAAATTTCCGGCACACAGTTCAATGGGCTGTCGCAGGCCGTAGGGTATGGGGACGATTCAGAGACGGCGACGAATTATCCGCTGGTGCGAGTGACCGGCACCGCCAACAACCAGGTGCGGTATTGCCGGACGTTTAACCATACAAAGACGGACGCTTCGGGCAATACCACTCCCTCGATGGGAGTCGCGACCGGCGCCACGATCGTCACTACCAGCGTGGCAATTCCGAGCGACCTCGCGGCCGGCGATTACTCGCTCGAAGTTGTGGCGAACGGCATCCCGTCGACCCCGATCGATATCACGATTACCGCCGCAGGCAGGAACTAGCGTCTCGAGGTGTTCGATGAGCGAAAGGAAGCGAATTGGCAGGACGAACGGCGACCGGTGCGGCTGTGCAATGGGGGCAAAGTTTCTTGCCGCGGGACTGATCGCATCGCTCACCTGGTATGGCTGGCAATGGCATGCACAGGCGCTTGCTCTCAAAACGGTTTGTTGGCGGGTCATCCTGGTTTCGTTTGCGGCGGCAGTGGCGGGAAAGTTTATCGGCATCGCGCGCTTCCATATGCGAGAAGCCGGTTTCGGGGCTCAGCGCGCAACGTTGCGAGAGCCTGCGACTGCGGTGCTGTCGCCGAAACGTCCTTGAGCTAGGAGTCGCGCAGGAGCGTTGCCGGATCGATGGCCAAGGTGCGGCGCGCAGGCACCCAGGTGGCGATGAGGCCGAGCAGAATCATGGTGAGGATGACGCCTGCAAGCACGATCGGATCACGCGTGGTGGCAAAGGAGATGAGATGCGCCAGCACGCCGGCGGCGAGCACTCCGCCGATGAGTCCGATGCATGAGCCACTGAGCAGAATGAGGATAGGCCGGTTCAGCATCGCGCGCATGACCTGGAACCGTTGCGCGCCGAGCGCAATGCGGATGCCCTGCTCCTTCATGCGGCGAGAGACCGAGTAGGATGCCATGCCGAAGATGCCGGTGACGGCGAGCAGCGCAGCCATGAAGCCCATGACGCCGAGCACGATGGTAGCGGTACGGAGCGGCATCATGGAGCGATCGATCGCGTCGCTCCACGGTTGGATGGAGATGGGAGCGGTGGTAACCACCTGCGAGAGCGCGTGGTGGAGCGCGGCGGTGACCTGGTCCTGCGGTAATTGGGAGCGAACCAGCACGGTGACCGGTCCGGGTTTATCGGAGTCCCCGCCGATGCCCTGCATCATCGGGATGAACAAGGCGGGTCGAGGGTCTTCACCGAGGCTGTTGTATTTGCCATCCTGGACCACACCGACGATTTGATACTTCGCAGTGGCCCACATGGCGAAGCGCTGGCCGACGGCGTGGGTGGTGCCGAAGAGGCGGCGGGCGAAGGTCTCGTTCACGATGGCGACACTGGGTGATCCGAGCTTGTCATCCCACGTGAAATCACGGCCCGATTGCAGGCGTGTGCCGGCGGCATGCAGATAACCGGGTGTGATGACGTGCGTATTTGCAGCAAAGGCCATGTGGGATGGCAGGAACTGCGTGGTACCCCAGCGATAAATGAACCAATAGCTGCCGCCGGTGAAGGGCACATTGTCGGCAAGTGCGGCGGCGGTCACTCCAGGTATGGCCGCCGCCGTGTCCAACAGACGCCTCTGGACGATGGGAGATTGCGGATCGGGTATGCCGGCCATCTTAAGATCGACCTGCGCAAGCGTAACGCCCTCCGGCTGAAAGCCCAGCGGCACATGCAGGGTGCGCACCATGCCAAGCACGGCGACCAGCGACGTGGTAACCAGCAGAGTACAGACGACGATCTGGATGCCGAGCAGAACATCTCGCATGGCGAAGCGGCGGAAAGAGCCAGCGAATACGTAACTGCTCTTGATCGCCTGGATCACGTCGGTGCGCCAGACTTGCCGCCCCGGCAGGAGGCCGAAGACGATACCGCTGGCAATCGAGAGCGCGATGGCGACGAGATAGACGCCCGTGTCGGGCACGACCACGAAGTGAGTGGGGAAGTCGTTGACCTCTACATGAACGAACGAGCCGAGCAGCAGGCGGGCAAGCAACATCCCTACGATGCCGCCGAGGAGCGAGACAACGACGGCTTCGGTAAGCAACTGGCGCGTGACAGTCCACCGGCTGGCGCCGATAGCCAGGCGAATGGCGAGCTCGCTGCTGCGGTCCGCGGCACGAGCGGCGAAGATGCTGGCGAGATTGGCGCAGGCCGCAAACAGGACGAGCAGCGCCAGCAGCAGCATGCCCAGCAGAGCCAACTTTGTTGGATCGTGCTTGTCGCCGGCTGGTCCGGGTTTCCTCAAGGCAAGCGCAAGCCCGTCATCCTTCGGGTCTTCTCTCGTCATTTGCCGAGCGAGCACATTCAGGCTCTGGGTCGCCTGCGCGGGCGTCGTGCCGGGCTTGAGTCTGCCCAGCACGAAAAAGCCGAAGTGATCGCGGCAGCAGAAGTCATCCCAGCCTGTGACCTGCTGTGCGTTGACTGCCGGAAACCAGTAGTCCGGCCAGAAGAAGTAGTCCGTGCCGTGGAAGCTTGGCGGCGCGACGCCGATGACCGTGAAGGGATGCTGATTGAGCAGGACAACTTTGCCAAGGACTGCCGGGCTGGCGGCGAACTGCCGCCGCCAGAGGTCATGGCTGAGTACGATGTATGGAGCGGAGCCGAGGCCATGCTCGTCTCCCGCATGAAAAAAGCGGCCAAGGGCGGGCTGGATGCCGAGCACATCGAAGTAGTTTCCGGAGGCCGTGAGACCCCAGCTCTTTACTGCCGCCTTGTCCACTGTGAGCCCGACGCGGACAAATTTATAGGCCAGCAAGCCGCTGAAGGAGGAATCGCGGTCCCGGTAGTCTTTGTAATCCGGATACGCCTGTATATCTCCACCGTTCGCCCCGCGCGTGATCAGGAACAGATTCTTAGCATTGGGCACATCGAGCGGGCGCAAGATGATGCCGTTGAGCACGCTGAAGACAACAACATTGGCGCCGATGCCGAAGGCCAGCGTGAGGATCGCAGTAAGGGCAAAGCCGGGTGAGTGCCTGAGCTTGCGGAAGGCGAATTTTATATCGCTCAGGAGGCTTTCTGTCCTTCGCCACATCCACGCTTCATGGCCGGATTCTTCGATACGGACGACATTGCCGAATTCTCGTCGAGCCGCGTACTCAGCGTCTTTGCGACTCATGCCTTCGGCCATGAGCGTGTCGATCTTTTCAGCAAGATGCTGCTGAATCTCCTCGGCGAGGTCGCTGTAGATCTGCCGGCGCTGGAAGAGTTGTTTCAGCCAATGCATGAGGGGGCCTCTCAGGATTCGGCGGGCGCAAGCACAAGGTGGATGCCTTTGAGCATCTGCTCGAAGCTGGAGAGTTCGCGCTCCAGATGGCGGATGCCGGCAGGCGTGATGCGATAGGTACGGACGCGGCGATTGGTAGCAGAGGTCTCCCACTGCGCTTTGACGAGATTGTCCCGAAGCATGCGCTGCAGGGCGGGATAGAGCGAGCCTTCCTCGACCTGGAGGAGATCATCGGAGCGCTGCTTGATGTGCTGCACCAGCGCATAGCCGTGCATCGGCTGGCGGCGCAGCGACTGGAGAATCATCATCTCCAACGCGCCGCGAAAAAGATCGCGATTGTCGGACTTTGGGGGCGGTGTCATAGGCTTGTCTCGAATAGGCCTAGATTGAACTAGTGTTTACCCATATTGTCAAGCGGCTAGGTTTTTGCTCGCAGCCTGCTGCTGCGCAAGGGGACAGAAACAAGCAGGCGCAAGCTCTCAAGATTGACAAAAGCTGTTGGAACGCATATCGCCGGAGAAATCGCCGCTATTGAAAGGCTTCTGCCAACGCGCTAGACTGCGGACGCTTTCAAACGCTGCCAAGGCTCTCTCCCCCAATGAGCCATCCAGCAAGGCTGCGCACCCCCCCGGCCGGCCTGCATTCCATATTCGCGGTCAACCCGGTCGTGCGAGCTAACTCATGAAGACTCTTCGCTCTCTTGCCTGCGCGCTATTACTTTGCGCGCTGCCTGCCTTCGCCAGTGTCACGGTCACCAGCCCGAAGAGCGGCTCCACGGTCAGCTCGCCGGTTTCCTACGTTGCTACAGCGACGACGACCTGCTCCAAGGGCGTGAGTTCCATGGGCGTCTACGTCAACAACAAGCTGCTCCAGACAGAGAAGGGCGCGTCGCTGAATCTCAGCATTGCGCTTTCACCGGGCACGTACAGCAATACAGTGGTTGAGGAGTGGGACCTCTGCGGGGGCGCCACTTACACGAAGGTGCCGATCACGGTCTCGGGCACATCGCCGAAATCGGGAGTGACTGTAACCACTCCGGCGCCGAACAGTACGGTGACCTCACCCGTGAGCTACGCGGCGACCGCGACCAGCACGTGCGCACAGGGCGTGAGCTCGATGGGGCTCTACGTCAACAATAAGCTGATCTACACCCAGAAGGGTGCGGCTCTCAGCACCAGCATCAGTCTGGCCGCCGGCGCTGAGCATACCGTGGTCGAGGAGTGGGACCACTGCGGCGGCGCGGCGTACACCACCATCAACCTGACGGTTACATCAGCGACGAAGACGCTGAAATCGATCGCGGTGACGCCGGCCAGTCCGAGCATCGGGGTGGGAGCAACGCAGCAGTTCACCGCCACCGGAACGTACAGCGACGGTTCGACAGCGAATGTCACCTCGACTGCGACGTGGCTGTCAACAACGACAGCCGTAGCAACGATCGCCTCCGGCGGCCTGGCCACCGGTGTCGCGTCTGGTTCGACCCAGATCTCGGCAACGCTCAGCGGCATAACCGGAACCGATACCCTCACCGTGACTGCGACACCACCGCCCCCGAGTGGCGTGAACATTCCGACGTGGCATGTCGACAACAACCGCAGCGGCCTGAACAACAAGGAAACTTCGTTGTCGCCGGCGAATGTGGCTCCAATAACATTCGGCAAGCTCTTCTCGTATTCGCTGGATGGGTATGCGTATGGGGAGCCGCTGGTGATGTCGGGCGTGACGATCAATGGCGCCAAACACAACGTGGTGTACGTGGCGACAGAGAATGACAGCGTGTATGCGTTCGACGCGAACAGTTACGGGAGCGGTGCGCCGCTGTGGCATACGTCGCTCCTGAAGTCGGGAGAGGCCGCGGTCAAAGGAACGATTAAGCCATGGCAGGGCGTGACGTCGACACCGGTGATCGATGCGTCGACGAACACCATCTACGTGGTGTCGGAGCAGACGCCTTCCTCGGCAGGCTCGCCATTCCGTCTGAATGCGCTCGATATCACGACCGGCGCGCAGAAGTTCGGCGGCCCGGTGGCCATCCATGGCTCGGTCCCAGGGACAAATTCGACCGCCGTGAACGGCGTGGTGTCGTTGCCGGCGTCGTGCATCCAGAGAGCGGCGCTGCTGCTGGCGAACGGCAATGTGTACATGGGCTTCGGGAGCTGCCATGAAGGCTGGCTGCTGGCCTATAACGCAAAAACGCTGGCACAGGTCGGCGAATTCAGCATAAGCCCGAACCTGAGCGGAGAAGGCCAGTACGCGAGCGCCGGCGGCGTCTGGATGGGCAGCGGCGGTCCGGTGGCGGACAGCGCGGGCAATGTTTACGTGTCCACCGGCAACGGGCCGTGGGATGGGAAGACAGCCTTCAGCGATTCGATTCTGAAGTTCAGTCCGACGCTGAAATTGGAGGATTACTTCACGCCAGACAATTACGCCTACCTGAATTGCAACGATGGCGACCTGGCAGCCGGCGGGGTGATGCTGATCCCCGGCAGCACGACCATAATCGGCGGCGGCAAGCGCGGAAAGATGTACTTGGTCAACACGGCAAATATGGGCAAGGAACAGGCGAACGATGCGGGCGCGATGCAGGCGCTCTTCTGGGAGCCGGATCTGAGCGCGCCATATTCGTCATCTTGCACCGATGCGTCGGGGACCCATACGTCGCAGTCGAGCTCGTATGAGATCTACGGGACATCTGCCTACTTCAATGGGTCGGTCTACCTGGGGGCGACGCCCTTGACGCCGACGACCCCGGCCGGCGTTCGGGAGTTCATCTACACCGGGTCAGGGCTGACGTATGGAGCGGAGACAAAGCCGAGCATTCAGGAGAACAGCCGCGGGACCACGCCATTTATTTCGGCAGACGGCAATGCGAACGGGATCCTGTGGATGGTCGACAACGGGCTTCCGCTGCAGCTGAACGCCTCTCCGACCAAAGCGACCCTGCGCGCGTATGACACGAACGACCTCGGCACGGAGCTGTACAACAGTAGTCAGAACTCCGCCGATGTGCCGGGATACGGCATCCGCTTCGGGTCGCCAGTCGTGGCGGACGGAAGGGTCTTCTTCTCCACCGGTCATGATCTTCCAACAGTGGCCAACCCGAAGGGCGAGCTGGATGTGTATGGATTGAAGTAGCAGGAAGCCGGCATCTCTGTGCCCGTGCTCCGAGCGGTGAGCACGGGCACAGAAAGCAGGCGAAGTGGAGCTGTGGGCATAAGCCGGGCAGCCAGAGCTGTTGTGAATCGCGACGCGATCTTCAGTCCGAGTCACGCTTTTGCGGGGAAATCACCTTTGCATCATAGGTGACTTTGCCGCTCACAAACGTGAGGACCGAAGTTGTCTTTGGCAGCTCGGGCGGCGGCACAGTGAAGATGTCCTGCGAGAGCACGGCCAGATCGGCGAACTTGTTCGGCTCAAGTGAGCCTTTGTCCTTTTCGGCGAATTCGGCATACGCAGATGTGAGAGTGTAGGCGATGACCGCCTGCTCGCGGGTGATTGCCTGGGAGGGCCGCCCTGGATCGACGGTCGCCAGCATGATGTTGAGATAGGGATTTATCGCGCCGTCGGAGCCGAGCGCCAACGGAATGCCGGCATCGAGCAGGGAGCGGAAAGGCTGGGATTTTTCGAGCACCAAGCCCGGGAACAGACTGCTGGCGACGAAGTGGGTGGGATTCTGAACAACGACAATGCCGAGTTCTTTCGCGGAGGGGATGAGGTCTGGATAGAGGCCGTCGCCGTGTTCGAATCGCACGCGACGCGTTGACCAGACAGCGCTGCCGCCATTGGACTGGAGAGTCTGCAACATGGTGGATGCGGCAACGTAACCGCTGACGTGCAGCAGCAGAGGATCGTTGTCCTGAAGCGTTTCGTGCAGTATCGCGGTCAACTCTGCTTCCGGGAAGAGCATGCCGAAATTGCAAAAAGTGGCATCCATCGACTTGCCGGATGATCCCGGGGCGAAATCAGCCGCCCGCTTTGTTCGGCTTGCGAAGCTACCTTCGAGTGGCGTGCCATCGAGCATCCATTTCGTGCCGTTCACCGTGATAAACGGTGAAGTGGGGTGTGGCGCGGGACGGCCTTCCTGTGCGTTGCGGCCGCTCGGGTTCGTGCCCGGCATACGCATGATGCGCACGCGCACCGTCGGAGGCAATTTTTGGAGCAGTGCGACGGCCCGATCGGGCGGCATTATGTTCGACATGTCCTGAATGGTCGTGATGCCGAAGCGGGAGGCGTCGTTGAGCTGCGACTGCAGTTGCTGGAGAGCGATAGCATCGCTTGTCGCATCGGCGAGCTGCCGCTCCAGATCCAGGAGAGCGTATTCGCGGACAACGCCGGTGAGTTTGCCATCGGGACTGCGTTCATATTTGCCGCCCAGCGGATCCGGCTGATCTTCGCGAATGCCGAATTGCCGGAGCGCAGCCGTGTTCAAAAATGCGGCGTGTCCGGTGAGCATCACGAGCATCACCGCGTTCTTCGGCGCGGCGCTATCGAGCGCGGCGAGCGTCGTTTGCGGATCGAAGTAGACGGCAGGGCCGATTTCCCCTGTGAGGAGCGATCCGGGAGCGGCTTTTTTGACCGCTGCGGTGATGGCTGCCAGCATCTGCTCCCGGGTCGGGTTCTGACCCTCGACGGCCAGGTTCACCTCGTTCGCAGGCTCAATGTCGAGATGCACATGGGCATCATTGATGCCAGGAATGACCGTACGGCCGCCGAGATCGATGGTCTTGGTTGCCGGTCCGCGCAGCGCAAGCATTTTCGCGGAGTCCCCGGTCGCGAGGATCCGCTCCTCGTGGATCGCCAGCGCCTGCACGTAGGGATGTTCGGCATTGCTGGTAAAGATTTTGCCGTTGTAGAGGATCAGCTCGGGCGGAGAGGACTGGGCGGCGACCGGGTTCGCCGCAGCGAGAAGCGAGGTGAGCAGGATGCACAGCGCTGCAGCACGCAGACAGCTAGTCATGGTTTCTCCGTACAAATAGTGCGGAAGAAGGGCCGGATGCTTCAGGAGGAAGTGCGGTCATTCTACAGGCGACCAGGCGCGAATCTATTCTTGCGGCCCGGTTCGCCTCGTTGAATGAGCCTTGAGCGGTCGTAAAATAGAAGTGCGATGTTGATTACTGTTGCGGATCTTCAGCTCGACCCCGTTGAGTTTGACCAGCATTTTCCCCCGGAAGCGATCGATTACGGCCCGGACATCCGGCAGCTAGGCGTGCTGGACACCGCGGGGCGCGCGGACCTGATCGAGGAGCACCGCGGACACAAGCAGGTGGTCCCGGACATACGGGTGCGGGGCGACTATTCCGGGCGGTTTGAGATGCCCTGTGCGCGGTGCGTGGAACCGGTGGAGCACCCGCTGACGGCTGCTTTTGACCTGCTGTATCGGCCGATCGGGGTGGACGCGAACGGGGCGGAGCACGCCATCTCGACCTCCGAGACGGAGATCGGATACTATAACGGAGACGGTCTAGTGCTGGAAGATGTCTTGCGTGAGCAGGTGCTGCTATCCCTGCCGGAAAAGACCCTTTGTCGCGCAGACTGCAAAGGGCTTTGCCCGGGCTGTGGCCGGAACCTGAATACAGAGCCATGTTCCTGTGAGTCGGTAGACGCCGACCCGCGCTGGAGCGCGCTCTCAGACCTGCGCAGCAAGATCAAGTCTTAAGGGAAGTACGTGGCCTGGAGACCGGCGGCCCTGTGCGACGATGGAAGTCGCGAACGCCCGGCGACCAGCCCGATCGAAAGGAATCTGCCATGCCGAATCCGAAGCGGCGCCACTCCAAGGCCCGCACCTCCAAGCGTCGCGCACACGATGCGCTGACCTCCACCGGGCTCTCCGAATGTCCGAACTGCCACGAGCGCAAGCTGCCCCATCATGTGTGCGCCAAGTGCGGCCATTACAAGGGCCGCGAAGTTCTCGAGGCGAAGGAAGCTTAAACGGCGGAATTTCCGATAGTCTACGAAATCGACAGACGGGGAGAGCGGCTTTTCTTGACGGAAAAGCCGCGTCGGCACGAGGCTATGGATCACACACCGCGGAAATCCGCACGCTCAGGCCCACACCGGTGCCGCTGACGGACATCGCTCTGGATGCCATGGGCTCGGACCACGCACCCGGACCCGAGATTCGCGGAGCCCTTCTGGCCTGCCGTGCCTATCCTGTTCGCGTTCATCTGATCGGCCCTGAGGCGAAGCTGCGCGCCGGTCTCGGCGTGCTAGGGCGACGTGTGGCCATCGAGATCGTCCACACCGACGAGTGGATCACCATGGACGACAAGGCCGCCAAGGCTGTGCGCGAAAAGCGCAACAGCACCATGCGGCTGGGTCTGAAGATGGTGAAGGAGCGGCGTGCCGCCGGCTTTGTGACCGCCGGGAACACCGGCGCCGCCATGGCCTCCGCGAAAATGGTGCTGGGCGCGCTCCCCGGTGTGGACCGTCCGGCGCTTGCGATGCCCTTGCCCACCACCTCTGGCTCGCCCTGCGTGCTGCTCGATGTGGGCGCGAATGTCGATTGCAACGTCCGCAACCTGGCGCAGTTCGCCATCATGGGTGAGTTGTATGCGCGCTCCGTGCTGATGATTGAAAAGCCCCGCGTGGGCCTGCTCTCCATCGGCGAAGAAGAGACCAAGGGCAACGAACTGACCCGCGAAGCATTGCAGGTTTTGAAGCAGTTGCCGATTCGGTTTATCGGGAATGTCGAGGGGCGCGATCTCTACAACGGGCACGCGGACGTGATCGTCTGCGATGGATTCGTAGGCAACGTGGCTCTGAAGACCTCCGAGGGACTGGGCCGCATGGTGCGCGAAATGTTGCGCGAGTCGCTGATGTCGACGGTGAGCGGGCGCGCCGGCGCGCTGCTGGCGCGGCGCGGATTCAAGGAATTCAAGAAGCGCTTTGATCAATCCGAGTACGGCGGCGCACCGCTGCTGGGCGTGCGTGGGCCATGCATCATCACCCACGGATCGGCGGATGATCGCGCGGTGCTCAACAGTATCCGCGTGGCGGCGGAATTTGCCACATCCGGAGTGACCGACCGGATCGAAGGCGAGTTCAGCGCGTAAAGAACCTCCCGACACAAGTTCATGCGATAGAACGAGCCGCCGTTCTGTAAAGAAACGGCGGCTTGTTCTATCTGTGGCGCGCATCTTCTAGCCTGGTTCGTACTCGTCTTTTTTTCGCTCATACGCGGCTTCGATTCGACCGAAGGTCTGCCAGAACCCGCCTGGCTCACGTCCTTCGAGCCGCGCCATCAGGAACTCCAGATGCGCATGCCAGCCAGCGGCGAAACCGCGCATGCGACCGGCGCCGGCAAGACGGCGATGCGTGAGGCGCAGTAGAACGCTCTCCCCCTGCGGAGTGAGCGCGATGGTGACCTCCGCACCGTCCTGCTCCGGCTTGCCCCAAAGAAAGGCGAGCAAGCGGGGCGGCTCACACGCCGTCAGCACGCATTCGCTGGTGTGGCCAGCGTCATACTTTGCATACTGCGGCGGTGTGGTCTCCTTCACCGTGGAGAGGTCGGAGTTGCGCATGCGAAGAGTGAAGGAGGTTCCAGCCTTCTGCTCAATGGCCGTCGTCACCCCAAGCCACGTGCTCAGCTTCTGCGGGTCGGTGAGGTACTGCCAGACGCGTTCGATGGGCCCGGGCAGCACTCGCTCGAGCAGGATGGTGTCCGGCGCGAGCAGAGTTGCGTATGGCTGCTGAAGCGTGTCGTCGAGACCATTGAGAATCATGCCCCAGCCTTCCTGCGTCCGCTCCGCCCATTCCGGCAGAACGCCTTCGTGCGTCAACGTGAGCGTGCAGCCGCCTGCGGTTGCCGCGATCTCGATGGTGACCTGCGTGAACTGCGTGGAAAATTTCGGCACCGCGAAAGTAAACACCAGGCGGCGCGGCCGTTCGATCGCGAGATATTCACCCACGTGCTCCACATCATCGCCGTCCGTGCGGCGAACGATCAGGAATTTGCCGCCGACCCGTGCATCGATCTCCACGCGCACCATCTCGTCCGTGGGCGTGGCAAAGAGGAAGCGGCGTGCCATCTCGGGATTGAGCCATGCATCGAAGACGCACTCCGGGGCGGCAGTGAACGAGTGAGTGATTTGTAGCGTTTTGGATTCGGTTGCTGTGTTCATGCAGACGGTCCTTTGCTGGCGGAGGATTTGGATTTGCGCGGGAGACGTTCGTTGAGAGCATCTTCCTCGCGCAGAGCGGCTTCGAGAGCATCAAGGCTCTGCTCCCAGAAGCGCGTGTAGTAGCGCAACCACTCACTCGCGTCGGCGAGCGGTGCCGGTTCCAGGCGGCAGATGTGGGTGCGGCCCCGCACGGTGCGGCGGAGCAACCCGCTGCGCTCCAGCATCTTGACGTGCTTGGCTGCCCCGGCAAGCGACATGCGGAAGGGCGCGGCGAGCTCGCCCACGGTGCGCTCGCCATCGGCCAGCGCGCGCAGCATCTGGCGGCGAGTCGGATCGGAGAGCGCGTGGAAGACGGCGTCGAGCCGGCCGGCGGAGCTTCCGGGCTTGGTTCGGGGCCTGGTTGCGGGTCTCGTTCGGCGAGCGGAATATTTAACAACCATATGGTTGAATATCGCACCGGCGATGAAAACTGTCAACCATATGGTTTAGCAATTCTCGACCTCGATGCTGCGGCATGCGAGAATTGCGCTTTGCTGTGGATCAACGACTATGAGCGACCAGAAGATTGCATTTCTATTTCCCGGGCAGGGATCGCAGGCCGTAGGCATGGGCCGCGACCTTGCGGAAAAGTTCACCGTAGCGCGCGATACGTTTACTGAAGCGGACGAGGCGCTGGGCTACTCGCTTTCGAAGCTGTGCTTCGAGGGGCCGGCCGAGCAGTTGAAGCAGACCGAGTTTACGCAGCCGGCCATCTTCGCCGTGTCGATGGCGGCTTATCGCGTGTTGGCGTCGCGCGGCATTCAGCCGCAGATTGCGGCGGGGCACTCGCTCGGCGAATATGCCGCGTGCGCTGCGTCGGGTGTCATGAGCTTTGCAGATGCGATCCGCGCGCTACAGTCGCGCGGGCGCTTCATGCAGGAAGCCGTGCCGGAGGGCCAGGGTGCGATGGCCGCGGTGCTGGGACTGGACGCGGACACGGTGCGCGGCGCGTGTGAAGCCGCAGCCAAAGAGACAAGTCAGGTAGTCTCCCCCGCGAACCTCAACTCGCCAGAGCAGATCGTGATCTCCGGCTCTGCCGCCGGAGTGGCGCGAGCCAGCGAGTTGGCGAAGGAACAGGGTGCCAAAAAAGTAGTGCCGCTGCAGGTATCTGCACCCTTCCATTGCGCGCTGATGCATCCGGCGCAGGAACGCCTGGCGGAGGTTCTCAACGCCATAGAAGTGCACGATCCGCGCTTCCCAATCGTGTCAAACGTAACCGCAGATGTAACGAAGAAGGGCGGCCGAGAGCGCGATCTGCTGATTGAGCAGGTGACCGCGCCGGTGCGGTGGGTGGAGTCGATGCGGCGCATGATCGACGAGGGCGCGAGCACCTTTGTGGAAGTGGGGCCCGGCCGCGTGCTGAGTGGCCTGCTGCGGCAGATCGATCGCGCGCAGAAGTGCATGAACGTAGAAGACTCGGTAAGCCTGGAGAAGGCGCTGGCCGGAAACTAGGGACTGGCCGTCCAGGCAAAGGTGCCTTCGGCACGTTCTCTCGGATTCGCTTCCTTTGGTCGCTCACGTTTGGCTTTGTGGGCGATGACCGGCCGAGGGTTCTGCTTTTCGCACGCGCACCGCTATTGGTAGCTGACCTGCCAGTAGGTGAGGCCGAACTGGCCCTTCTGCGGCGTGAGCGAAAACGGCGTGAAGCTAATGGCGCCGTGCGTGACGCCGAGGGTCGTCAGCGACTTGCGTCCGTTCACGCTGATGGCCATGAGCGTGCTGTTGCCCAGGCTGGATGTGGCGTACAGGATTTTGTGACTGGTGATTTTGCCGTATTCGCCGTTCAGGCTCCAGTCATCCAGAAACTTGTTGTACGGATAATTCTTGTACCTGTCCGCGTGCTGCTGCCAGTCGGGATCGTCGTTCCAGATGCCGTAGGCCTTCTCGAACTGCTGCTGCTCAAGAGCGCCAAAGAAGCGGTTGACCCGGTGCTCCGCCGGCCAGTTCCACAAAAGCCACGTCAAGATGCCGACGACGATAAGGATGGCGATCAGGCCAAGGATGATATTGCGGCGCTTGCGGGCGCCGGCGGCATTAAAGGACGGAGCATCGAGCAGGGTCATGGGCGTCTCGGGAGAATTTTACGCGCAGCCTTCTCCATTCAGGCGGGCGAAAAACCGGGCCTGACACTGCAGACACCGCGAGGAGCCGGGTTGTTCCTTGGGAATCAGCGGCGTTTTCGGCTGGACCGGGTTTCCGTTCAGGCCCGCCCCATGGCGAGCCGCAGCTTCTCCACGGATGCGGGCATCGCCTGAGGCGCCACATTTCCGTAGCCGAGGATGAACCCCTTGCGCGGCGTGCCGGCTGCATAGCTCCGCGAGAGCGGCCAGAGCCACAGACCCCGCGCTGCCGCTCGGCGGGAAATTGCCACATCATCGCGATCCGTGCGAAAGGCCGCCGCCAAATGCATACCCGCTTCCGCGCCGCGGATCTCGAAAGTGTTGCCGAAGGTCTGGCGAAGCTGCTCGACCAGCGCCCTGCGCCGGTCGTTGTAGAGCAGGCGCATGCGCCGGATGTGGCGATCGAAATGGCCTTCGCGCATGAAGTCCGCGATGACTTCCTGATACAGGTAGGGCGCGAAGATATCCATTGTGTAGCGGAGAGCGGCGAAACGCTCCACCAGATCGGGCGGGAGCACCATGTAGCCGAGCCGCAGCGATGCAAACAGGACCTTACTGAATGTCCCGATATAGATGACGCGTGAGTTTGTATCCAGGCCCTGCAGGGAGGCGATGGGAGCGCTTGCGAAGCGGTACTCACTGTCGTAGTCGTCTTCGATCACCCAGGCGCCATGGGACTGTGCCCAGTTCAGCAATTGGACGCGGCGACGCGCGCTCATGGTGCTGCCCAGCGGATATTGATGAGACGGTGTGACGTATGCGGCTCGGGCATGGGCGCATCGCCTCATCCCGGCGGCGACGTTCAATCCCTCCTCGTCCACGGGTATGGCGACCGGCCGGCACGCGGCAGCGGCAAAAACATTGCGCGCCAGCCGGTAGCCTGGCTCCTCCATCCATACCGCGTCTCCGGGATCGAGCAGTACGCTGGCGGTGAGATGTAGGGCCTGCTGCGAGCCGGAGACAACCATGACCTGCTCCGGCTCTACCTGGACCGCCCGTGCGGTGCGCAGATAACCGCAGATGGCTTCGCGAAATCGCCGGGAGCCCATCGGGTCGATGCAGTGGATGGCGCGGGCGCTCGGCCCCTTCGAGTGATAGGTGACTAGCCGCGACCAGACGGCGAAGGGAAACTCATCGAATGCCGGTTGATGGACGGCGAACGCACCCAGACCTGCGACCCAGGGGGGCGCGGGCTCGACGGGACAGAGCAACGCGCGGCGTGCGATGGCTCGTGGTCCGGAAGCTTTCTGCGGGCGGGCGGCCATAGGCTGCTTGCACTGCAACAGTTGCTCGGGAAGCGCGCGGCTGACAAAGGTCCCTGCGCCCTTGCGCGTTTCGAAGTAGCCTTCCGCAAGCAACTGAGCGAACGCATTCAGGATGGTAATCCGGGAAACATTCAGCTCAGCGCTCATGGCGCGCGAGGAGGGAACGCGCTGGCCGGCGCGCAGGCTGCCGCGAGTGATGGCGTCGCGGAGCGCCCGGTAGATCTGCACATGCAGCGGTCGCGTGCTGCGGCGATCCATCGCGATCACGGGAGTAAAGGCGGTGTGGCGTGTTGCCATGCCCTCCATGATAGTGGTTCGGCCAAATATGTCATTTCGTCCCTTTCGGCCGACCACATCAAATGCTTAGGCATAAGGCCACTTTCGCGGGAGCGTATAGGGCCACTGAATCCCTGAGCCCTCCCCGCGGCGTCCTTAGAACAGACAGGTAGCCAGCTATGCCCGGAACAGAGATTTGCCGCGCCATGAAGTGGACGCTCGCCATCGGAACGACGTTGCTGATTGCATTGCCGATCCGCGCCTGGCAGCAGGGCATGCAGAACATGAAGACCACCACCGATGCGACCGGCCATGTATGCGACGACATGGGAAGCAGCATGACGAACATGACCGTGATGGGCGCCAGCATGGGGGCGATGACGAATCACATGTGCATCACGCCGCTGCGGCCGCGGCAGCCCGGCGACGAGAAGCGCGCCAAAGCGCTGGTGGCCCAGGTGAGAGCGGCCATCGAGAAGTACCAGGATTACCGGAAGGCCATCGCCGATGGATACATTCAGGCGAACCCGACGGTGGTGCAGCCGCAGTATCACTTCATCAATGCGGCCAATTCCCGGCTGGCCGACACCACGTTCGATCCGACCAAACCATCGGCCCTGCTCTACTACCAGACGCCGACGCAGCACTTCAAGCTGGAGGGCGTGATGTTCACAGACAGCACAAGCGCAAGCGAGGATGAGCTAAACCAGCGCGTTCCGCTCAGCGTTGCGCGCTGGCATGAGCACCTCAACTTCTGCGCCGCTCCCGCGAACAAGGTGAAGGAGTATCACGGCGCCCATCCCAAGTTCGGCATGTTTGGCTCCATTCATACCAAAGCTGCTTGTGATGCCGAGGGAGGCACTTTCCTGCCCGTGATATTCAGCTGGATGATTCATGTCTTTCCGTATGAAGACACTCTGCAGGACCAGTTCTCGATGAACGATGACGCGCCCCACGTTCATTGAGCCCATCCGCGTTTTGGCCGTACCGCGGACGGCGCAACCCTCTGCCCGTCCGCGCTTTTTTTTGTATTCAGATAGCGGTTCGGGTTGCGCCGTCAGCGGCTGTATTGGGTGTCGTCGCGTTCGGCGCGGCGCTCCAGCGCCAGTTCGATCAGGCGGTCGATCAGGTCGGAGTACTTCAGCCCGGAGGCCTGCCACAGCTTGGGGTACATGCTGATGGAGGTGAAGCCGGGCATGGTGTTGATCTCGTTCAAATAGAGGCGGCCGGGTTTCCCGCTACGGCTTTCCGGCTCGAGCAGGAAATCCACACGCGCGAGGCCGGAGCAGTCGCAGGCATGGAAAGCTGCGATGGCCATCTCGCGGACTTCCTTCGCCTGCGCCTTCGAAAGCCGCGCCGGGATGATGGGGATAGAGCCATCGCTCTCGTACTTGGCTTCGTAGTCGTAGAACTCTTTCGCGGGCACGATCTCGCCGACGACAGAGGCCTTGGGATCGTCGTTGCCCAGCACGGCAACTTCGAGTTCGCGGGCGCGCGCGCCTGGCTTGCTCTTCGTGCCTTTGCCGCCCACGCCCTGCTCCACGATGATCTTGCGGTCGTAGCTGGCGGCAAGCACGATCGCCGGGGCGAGCTCCGACCGATCATGGACCTTGGAGATCCCGACCGACGAGCCGAGGTTCGCCGGCTTGACGAAGAGCGGGTAACGAAGGCTGGCTTCGATCTCCGCGATCGCTTTGCGCGGCGCCTTCTGCCACGCGCTCCGCAGCAGCGTGATGTGCTCGACGATAGGCAGCCCGGCAGCGACGAAGAGGCGCTTCATGATGTCCTTATCCATGCCGGCGGCAGAGCCAAGCACGCCCGAGCCGACGTAAGCTTTGCCGGCGAGTTCGAAGAGTCCCTGAATGGTGCCGTCTTCACCGAAGGTGCCGTGCAGCACGGGAAAGAGAACATCCACGCCCAGCGCTTCGGCCTGCGCCTGCTGCTTCGCGGAGGGCGGCACATGCAACGAACCGGGATGCGCCGTGGGCACGAGCGCGCTCTGGCTTGCGGAACGTGCTTTCGCTAGATGAGTAGCTGTGGCAGTAGTGCCGCCGGCCAGCATGTGCTGCGCCTCGTCCCCGAGCAGCCACTGGCCGGCCTTGGTGATGCCGATGGAGGCCACGTCGTATTTTTTCCTGTCGATCGCGGCAAGCACAGAGGCAGCGGAGCGCAGCGAGACTTCGTGCTCGCCTGAGCGTCCGCCAAAGAGAATCCCAACGCGAAGTTTCCGGGGCATACGTGTGCTCAGTCTATCTTCGGATGCGCAGGAGCGTCATTGGCTCGAATTGGTCAGGAATATGGCGTGTCACCGTCCCTCATTCTCGAATTCGTCACCGGCCGATGCCATCTCGCGAAAAGGGTAATCGCACCGCCTCCTCGTCATCTCAGCCTGAGCGCCGCAGGCACACACCCGGAGAGCCGCAGCGCGCGGTGGGGAGACCTGCTGCTCCCGCCCTCCCGTGCGGAAGACGGTGACCGGGCATGGGAGTAGTATGTTGGCGGTAGCGGAGGGAACGTTTTCTATGGGCAATCTGACACGCCGCCGTTTTCTACACAATAGCGCTCTGACCGGCGGAGCGCTGGCCATCTCACGGCGAGTCAGGGCATCCGGCGTACCCGTAACGCCGGCGCGGCAGACGCAGCTTTCGCCGGTTGGATACGAGCAGGTGAAGCTGCTCGATGGGCCGCTGCGCGAGCAGTTCGATCGCAATCATGCCTTCTTCCTCGCGCTGAGCGAGGACAGCCTGCTGAAGCCGTTCCGCCAGAAGGCCGGCTTGCCCGCGCCGGGCGAAGACATGGGCGGCTGGTACACCTTCTACGCCGACTTCAGCCCCAAGGGGCCGTTCCACGGCTACATCCCTGGCCACAGCTTCGGGCAGTATCTCTCCGGGCTGGCGCGTGCGTATGCGCAGACCGGATCGAAGCCGACACAGCAGAAGGTGCATCGGCTGACCGCGGGATTCGCGAAGACCATCACGCCAAAGTTCTATGTCGACTATCACCTGCCGGCCTACACCTTCGACAAGACCTGCTGCGGCCTGATCGACGCGCACCAGTTCGCGCGCGACCCGATGGCGATGCGCGCATTGGAACCAGCGACGGATGCCGTGATTCCCTTCCTGCCGGGCCGCGCGCTGAACCGCAAGGAGATGTACGCGCGACCCCACAAGGACGACGCCTACTGCTGGGACGAGACCTACACCCTGCCCGAGAATTTGTTTCTTGCGTATCAGCGCAGCGGCGAGGTGCGCTATCGCGACATGGCGAAGCAGTACATCGAAGACGAAAGCTGGTTCACGCCGCTTTCCGAAGACCAGAACGTGCTGCCGGGCCAACATGCGTACAGCCACCTGAACTCGCTCTGCTCGGCGATGCAGTCCTACTTCAACCTGAACGACGCGAAATATCTGCGGGCGACACACAATGGCTTCCGCATGATCGAGGAGCAGAGCTTTGCCACCGGCGGCTGGGGGCCGAACGAGGCATTCGTCAAGCCGGGCAGCAATACGCTGGCAGAGAGCCTGACCAAGACGCACTCCAGCTTCGAGACGCCATGCGGCGCCTACGGCCACTTCAAGATCACGCGCTATTTGCTGCTGGAGACAGCGGACAGCCGCTACGGCGACAGCATGGAGCGCGTGCTCTACAACACAATCCTCGGCGCGAAGCCGCTGCTTCCGGACGGCACCAGCTTCTACTACTCCGACTACAACGACGACGCGCAGAAGGGCTATCACCCGGACAAGTGGCCATGTTGCTCCGGGACATTCCCGCAGGTCACGGCAGACTACGGCATCAGCGCGTACATGCGCCGCGGGCCGGATGTATACGTCAATCTCTACATACCGTCGGAGCTGCGCTTACAGCAGGGATCCACGTTGACCCAGACGACGGAGTACCCGGCCTCATCGCAAAGCACCATCGCGTTAAAGCTCGATCGGCCGCAGGCCTTCGCCGTGCTGCTGCGCATCCCTGCATGGGCGGGGCCGAAGACGCGCGTAACGGTAAATGGCAAAGCAACGGATGCCGCAGTGCAGCCAGGGACGTTCGCGAAGCTGCAGCGCACCTGGAAGAGCGGCGACCGCATTGAAGTGGAATTCGATATGCCGATGCGGCTGGAGCCCATTCCCTACCAGTCGGTGGGCGGCCAGAACGTAGCGCTGATGTACGGGCCGGTGACGCTGTTTGCGGTAGGCGATCTCTCCGCGCCGGTCACGAAGGCGCAATTGCTGGCCGCAGTGCGTACCTCGAAGAGCAGCACAGACTGGAAGGTGGCAACAACAACCGGGCCGCTGACCATGCGGCCATTCGCCGCGATCGGCGACGAGCACTACCGGTTGTATCAGACGGTGACAAGTTAATTTGCAGCTGCAGCCGTAAACCGCTTCAGCGGGTGAGCTTCGGTGTTGAAGACGAACTTCGTCCAGTCCACCGTGTCGCGTGGCGCATAGAGCAAATACAGATACTTGAGCGTCTCGGCAAAGAAGAAGCTCTCCATCTCATCCTTCTGCTGCTTGGTGCGCACGTCGGTGAGCGCAGCGTAGGCCACCGGCGTGCGGCACCAGCGGACGAGCGAGTCGAAGTAGTCCTGGCCCATGTGCAGGTAGATGGGGTCGCCGGTGAGGCGGTGGAGATAGTAGGTGGACTCGATGATCTCCGGCCGCAACGGGTAGCCGGCATCGGGTGTGGCGAGCCGGATGTAGTCAAGCGTGTCTGGCTCGATGCCGTAGAGCGTCCACATCTGAAAGCTGGAGCGCTGCAGCGCCTCCGCGCGGGGCAGGTCGCCGCCAAGCGCGAGCACCGCGGGAAAAAACGCATCGAGCGCGCCGTATTCATGCGTGGTGCGCGCGCCGGTGCGCATGTCGGCCTGTCCGTACCACAGGCCGAGACGGGTCTTCTCGGCGAGATAGGTGTTGATGGCCACGATGCTCTTCTGCCACATCTCCAGGCAATCGCGATCGCCAAAGAGCAGCCAGCTCTTGAGCAGGTATTCGTCGAAAGAATCGATGCCGCCGCTGATCGAGGAGGTGGAGTCCGTCCACTCACCCGTTTCGACATTGATGCCGAGGCCCACCAGGTCCAATGAGGACCGGCGCTTCCACAGCTCAGTCATCGCGCGCTTGGCGGCGTTGTAGTAAACGGGATTGCCGGTGAGCTTCGAGAGGGTGCCGAACTCCGGCAGCAGCGCGACCTCTGCCGGATTTGTCACCGCGCCGCGCACTTTTCCCGTTCGCAGGTTTACGAACTCATAGGGCATGCCCGTGGGCGAGTGGAACGCGGGTAGCAGCCGGTTGCCGAGGTCTGTGGCTAGCTTCAGGAGCTGCGGATCGTTGGTGGCCTCGTATTCGCTGAGCAGACCGCCAAGGCAGCGGATCGTGATCTCGAAATTTTTTACGTAAATGTCCTGATCGAAGGAGAGATGCTTGTCGATGTCCTGCTGCGCTTCGGCAGCCTCCTTGTCCAGGCCCATCAGAATCATGGTGTCCAGTCCATCGATCTGGGTCATGTGCAGCGACACGCCGTACCAGTCATGCGGCTTTTTGGAGAGCGGCATCAGAGCATCGTGTCCCCAGGCATACATGCGGTAGCCCTGCCATGCATGAAGGTATTCGGCGCGAACGCGGCCGGCCATGGCTTCACTGTCGGCGGGGGTGCCGAGGGTGGGGGCCGGTTGGGCGGCGAGCGGGAGAGCGGCAGCCACAGCGAATGCGGCGCAGGCGAATTGATGGCGGAAGGCGTGAAAGAGCATGAACATGTCTCGGTCCCCTCGGCGAGCACTCATCCAGTGTAGCGGCGGCCGGGTGAGGTTATGCTTCACACAGACCGTTGAGACCCTGTTTGGTCGCAGGGGACTTATCAAATCCGCCGCAGGAGCCGCTATGAACCGGCGTGAATTCGCCCGCATTTCCGCACTGTCGTTCGCCGCGACGCAGCTTCCACTTGTCGCCGTCTCCCAATCGCAACGCAAAATCGGCTACGCGCCGGTCGGCCTGGGCCAAATCTCCAGCATCTTCATGCGCGCGGTCGCCAACTCGTCCACGACGAAGATCACAGGCTTGGTCAGCGGTCATCCGGAGAAGGCCGCGAAGTTTGCCGACATGTACGGCGTGCCGCATTCCTCGATCTATAACTATGAAAATTTCGATCGCATCCGCGAAAACAAGGACATCGACGCCACCTACATCGGGCTTCCGAACTCCATGCACAAGGAATTCACGATCCGCTCCGCGCAGGCGGGGAAGCATGTGCTGTGCGAGAAGCCGATGGCAATCTCGTCTGCAGAGTGCCGCGACATGATCGCCGCGTGCCGCAAGGCGAACGTCAAACTGATGATCGCCTACCGCATCCACTACGATCCCACCCATCTGAAGGCTGTCGATCTCATCAAGCAAGGCCGCATTGGCGATATTCAGTATTGCGAAGGCAACTTCGGCAGCTACTTCCACCCGAATCAGTGGCGGCTGGTGCGTGCCATGGGCGGCGGCGGCCCGCTCATGGACATGGGCATCTATCCGCTGAACACAATCCGGTTTTACACCGGCGCCGACCCCATCCGCTTTGCTGCGCTGACCAGCACCATGGACCACCAAAGCGGCCGCTTCAAGGACATCGAGGAATCGATCTCGTGGACGATGGAGCTGTCCTCCGGTGTGCTCGCCAATTGCGCGACCAGCTACACGACACATCTGCCGGGATACATCAACGTGATCGGCAGCCGCGGCAACGTGCTGGTCACGACTGCCTACAGCTACGATGGTCTGCGCCTCGATGCTCACCTGGACGATCCGGATGGCAAATCCGGCACCGACATCCATGAGGACGCAACCGGCAAAATGCCCTTCCAGTTCCAGATCGAGGCCGAGGATTTCGCCCAATGCATCCTTGAGAACAAGGAATCGCGGACGCCCGGCGAAGAGGGACTGAAGGACCTGGAGGCGATTGAGAAAATCTACATCGCCGCCGGCCACCCGATCGCGTAGTTAGAGGATCTTCTTCCCAAACGCCGAAGAAATCAGCTCGACGGCCAGGTGCGCCGTCCGGTTGTGCTCGTCGATCACCGGGTTTACCTCGACGATCTCGAAGCTGAGCATGCGACCGTGGTCAGCGAGAATCTCCATGGCAAGGTGGGCTTCGCGATACGTAGCGCCGCCGCGGACAGGGTGTGCCAACACCGGGGGCATCCTCGGGATCGATCCAGTCCATGTCCAGCGACACGTGATAGCCGGCGGTGCCGCGGCCGGCGGCGCGCAGGGCTTCTTCCATCACCGTGCGCATGCCGCGCTCGTCGATGTCGCGCATGGTGTAGACCTCGGTGATGCCGGCGCGCTTGATGTTTTCCTTCTCCGTGGCGTCGATGTCGCGTACGCCGATCAGCACGACATTGTCGGGCGAGACCTTGGGAGAGAAATCGTAGATGTTCGAGAGTTCCTTCGGGCCAAGGCCGAGCAGCGCGGCCAGGGGCATTCCATGCACATTGCCGGAAGGCGAGGTCTCGGGCGTGTTGATGTCCGAATGCGCGTCGATCCAGAGCAGGCCGATCTTCTGCTGCTTGCGGCGATAAAACTCGGCGACGCCGGAGACCGAGCCGGCGGCGACGGAGTGGTCACCACCCAGAATGACCGGCGTCGAGCCCTCTTCGAGTGTCTTCACGACCAGGTCCGCAGCCTTGACGCAGGTCTCGCGAATTTCCTTCAGGTACTTCGCGCTCTGATGGCCAGGCTTTTTGGTTTCGGCGATGGCAACGCCGATGTTGCCGCCATCGGTGACGACGTGGCCGAGCGCTTCGAGATGCGCTTCAAGGCCGGCGACGCGCACGGCCGAGGGGCCCATGTCCACACCGCGGCGCGACTGGCCGAGGTCGAGCGGCACGCCGATGACGTGGATATGGCGCGGCGGCAGCGCCTGCACGCCCGAGTACATGGGTTGATGGCCGCGAGTCGTTTCTGCGTGGATCGTATCTTCGTGCTTGGTCATATAGGGTGCTCGGAATGCGAGGAGCAAACCCCTAAGGATAGAGGGGCTTTGACATTCGGGCAAATGGATCACGCCGATGCAAGCTAAGTGATGAGACGACGTTGAACTTATTGAAGCAGCACGTCGATGACCGCGGTGCAACTGATGCCGTTTGGGAGCAGACCGAAACGAGGAGCCGCATGATACTGGCAGATAACGATTTAAGTCGATTGCACGCCCGAATACGGTGTACTGAGGCATCATTGCGCACGCTTGCATCTGGGACCATAACAAGCTGGCCGATCTGCCGGAGGAATTGGGGACGTGGCAGACCTTATGAGAATTTCTTTATCTGCATCGACAATCGCTTGGCGCGACTGCCGGATTACGCTGCGCTGATTGAAATCGTTACGCTATCTGAACATCAAGCGTGAACGCTTTTCAGGATTTTCCTGGTGCGGTTTGTGACATCGCTGGATTGATCAGTCACGAGCTACCGATAATCAGCCCTCTAGTCTGCCATCTTGCTTTCGAAAGCGAAGTCGATCTGCGCGAGCTGCATTTATGGCATAACAGCATTGATCACCCTGTACTTGAACGATCTTGCAGTTCTGACCGAACTGCGCCACATCGACCTTAGAGGCATATCCACGCCATCCACGCTGGCTCGCGACGAAATGGCGAGGACGCCCTTCAAGATCGAGAAGCTTGACCTCCTGCTGGACTCCGCTTTGAAGCTGCCCGCCTGATCGACGACCTTGAGGCGAAGAGGATGCGAAGGGTACTGATAGAGCCGAGGCACATGTCACGGATAGATACGGTTCAGCGTTCGGGCAAATGGGATGGTTTCGCGCACGTGCTCCAGGCCGCAGATCCAGGCGACGGCGCGCTCGATACCCATGCCAAACCCCGAATGCGGAACAGACCCGTAACGCCGCAGGTCGAGGTACCACTGGAATGCATTCGAGCGGCAGTTGATGGTCCTCGATACGCTGCTTCAGCAGCTCATAGGAGGCAATGCGCTGCGAGCCGCCGATGATCTCGCCGTAGCCCTCAGGCGCGAGCACGTCCACGCACAGCGCGTATTTCGCGTCGTCCGGATCGGGCTCCATGTAGAAGGCCTTCACCGCGGCGGGATAGCGATGCACCATCACCGGCCGGTCGAACTGCGAGGAGATGTAGGTCTCGTCGGGCGAGCCGAAGTCGTTGCCGTATTCGAAGGGATGTTCGAGCAGGCCCTTCGCGTGCGCCTCGTTCAGCATCGCGACAGCCTCGTCGTAGCGCAGGCGCGGGAAGGGCGCCTGAATCGCCTGAAGCTTCGCGATATCGCGTTCAATAACTTTGAGATCGGGCAAGCGGCGTTCCAGCACGCGGCTGACGATAAAGCTGAGAAAGTTTTCCGCCAGCACCATCAGCCCGTCGAGATCGCAATACGCAAGCTCCGGCTCGACCATCCAGAACTCGGTCAGGTGGCGGCGCGTCTTCGACTTCTCGGCGCGGAAAGTCGGGCCGAAGCTGTAGACCTTGCCCAGGGCGAGCGCGGTGCTTTCGATGTAGAGCTGGCCGCTCTGCGTCAGGAAGGCCTCGTCGCCGAAGTATTCCACCGGAAAGAGTGTCGATGTGCCTTCGCACGCCGCGGGCGTAAGGATGGGCGGATCGGTCAGCACAAAGCCGTTATCGTCCAGGTAGTCGCGCGCGGCCTTGATGATCTCCGCGCGGATACGCAGGATCGCCGACTGGCGCGGCGAGCGTATCCAGAGATGGCGATGCTCCATCAGGAAGTCGACGCCGTGCTCTTTCGGCGTGATCGGATAGGGCTGCTCTTCGGGCACGCGCTGGACGACTTCGACGTTCTCGACATCAAGCTCATAGCCGCCGGGTGCCCGCTGGTCGGCGCGGACGCGGCCGGTGACGATCACGCTGGACTCCTGCGTCAGGTGCCTGGTCGTCTCCCATACTTCAGGCGTGACGGCAGCCTTCGGCAGGATGCCCTGCACGGTGCCGGAGCCATCGCGAAAGATGGGAAAGAGCAGCTTGCCCGAGGCCCGCATGTTGTAGAGCCAGCCGTGCAGCACGACGGTCTGGCCCTCGTGCTGCTTGAGGCGGCGATGGTGGCGGATGGGATTCGCGGAGTTTCGTGCTGGTTTGCGAAGAAGGCCTGCAAGAAATGCTGCCAAAAGAAAACAATCCCAGACTTGCTATCAGGTAATTTGAATGCGGTTTGATCGATTGTCCGTCATGAGTTCTAGGCGCGGATGAGTCTGAGATAAACCAGATGGCTTTATGCATGCTGCGGCCAAAACGCCAGGAAAATCGCAATAAGGGCGCGCCGTGAAGATTAGATCAAGCGGTGCATGTGCCCTATCTGTAGCTCTCGAAAAAGCGAGCGAAAACAAGCAGTGAAATTACAGCTACCGGACAATCTCGGCATCAGGTCGCGCCTTGCGGAATGCGAAATAACGTCAGGTCATTAAAAACCGGGAAACAAGATCATGCAAGAAAGCAGAGTGAGCAAGCAAGAAAATAGCGATCACATGCTCAGATACCAAATTTCTCAAATGTAGCGGCCGCGTGCTTCGCGATCGCATCGGGCGTTTCACCCAGCTCGTAGTGGATTTCGAGCACCGCGGCAGGTGAGCGCGGCGCGGATTTCAGCACTTCGATGGGTTGCTCCCAAGCGATGGTGCCGTCGCCGGGCCACAGGTGCGCGTCGCGGTCGTGATGGTTGTCGTGCAGGTGCGTGGAACCGATCAGCGGCAGCAGTGTTTCGAGCGACGGATCGACCCCTTCCATCAGGTGCGCGTGGCCGATATCGAAGCAGACGCCGACATTGGCGAAGTGGCCGACCCGGATGATCTCGGCCAGATTCGCCGGCGTGGTCACATCGTTCTGGATGTTTTCGAGCAGCAGCTTGACGCCGAGCGGTCCGCCGAAGGCCTTCAGGTGCTCGATCGCGGTCAGCGCGTGTTCCAGGGCAGCCTCGTTCCACTCGGAGTCGCGGCTGCCGATGTGCAATACGAGAAACTGGTAGTGCAGAATCTCCGCCGCTTCGAGCGCGCGCTTGACCTCGTCCATGGCGTCGATGCGGTGCGATTTTTCCGTATGGAGCACATTGATCGCGGGCATGCCGCCGCGTCCCATGTCCGAATCGGCATAAAGCGGCGCATGCAGCGAGTGCGGCTTCACCGAGCTCGACTGAAACCAGTCGGCAATCTCCTTGATGTGCTGGCGGCTGGTGTAGTCGAAGTGCTGCTTGGCGGCAAAGACCTCAATAGCCTCGGCGCCGGCGCGAGCAAGCGTGTCGAGCAGGCCAGGGTGCAGGCGCTGGCGAAGGAAGACGTGGGTGGAGATGGCTCGGAGCATGGGTGGGGTTTCCGCTCTCTATCTTCTCATTGCGGCTGCTTGCGGCCTCATTGCGGCTGGTTGCAGCATCGACAGCCTCAGTATCCCGCCGCTTTCCCGTAATGATTGCGGTGGTCCTGCCCGCCTTCCAGCTTGCCCGTCTTCGGATCGACCGCAATGCACTCGCCGTCGCCCCAGTGGCCGCCCTGCTTCACCATGTAGCCCTCCGTCTTCAGCGTTGCGGCGGTCTGGGCCGGGAAACCGGCCTCCACGCGGAGAAGGTCCGGCAAATATTGATGATGGAAGCGCGGCGCATCCACCGCCTGCTGAATGTTGAGGCCGCCCTCCGCCACGCTGAGAAAGACGTTGAGCACGGTGGTGGTGATGGTCGGGCCGCCCGGCGAGCCCAGCACCATCGCAACCTTGCCGTCCTTCAGCACGATGGTCGGCGTCATGGCGGAGAGCGGGCGATGATACGGCGCGATGGCATTGTTCGGCCCCTGGATCAGCCCGTACATATTCGGCGAGCCCTGCTTGGAGGCGAAGTCGTCCATCTCGTCATTGAGCAGGAAGCCGAGGCCAGCGGCCGTGACGTGCGAGCCGAAGCCATCGTTGAGCGTGGTGGTAACCGCCACGGCGTTGCCGTCCGCGTCGAGCACGGAGTAATGCGTCGTATCGGTGGATTTCGATTCCGCCACGGTCGCCGTGGGCGGCGGAGGCAGAAAGCCGGCAGGGCGCTTCAGGTCTTTTGACGGTGTGGGCTTACCGGCCACGATCGACTTGCGCCAGGCATCGGCATAGGCGGTGCTGAGCAGCGCGTCCTGCGGGATCTTCGCGTAATCGGGATCGCCCAGGTAGTCGGTGCGGTCCATGTAGGCGCGGCGCATGGCTTCGGTGATCAGTTGGACCTCCGGCGCGGTGCGGTCGCCGAGCTTCGCCAGGTCATAAGGCCGCAGGATGTTCAGCATTTCGACCAGCACGATGCCGCCGGCGGACGATGGTGGCGCGCTGAAGATTTCGTAACCGTGATAGCTGCCTTCTACCGGTACCCGCTCTTTCACCTGGTAATGGGCAAGATCGGCTTCCGTGATCAGGCCGCCGTGCGCCTTCATGTCGGCGGCCAGCTTCTTCGCGATCTCGCCGTGGTAAAAGTCGTCCGGATCGGCAGCGATGCGCTTCAGGGTGACGGCGAGCTCCGGCTGGCGGAAGGTATTGCCGGGCTGGTAGTACGAGCCCCGCGTCAGAGTCTGTTGAAAGGTTCTGTGCGACTCGGGAAACTTTGCCAGGTCGGGATCGTGCAGCTCCTCGGCTTCCTCCTTGCTCAACACGAAGCCGTCCTCGGCCAGCTTGATCGCGGGCGCCATCACCGCCTTCAGCCCGAGCTTGCCGTATGTCTTCTCGGCATAAGCCAGGCCGGCAACCGAGCCGGGAACGGCGACAGACTTATAGCCAAGCGTGCTCGCTCCGGGAATCACGTTGCGGTTCGCATCCAGATACATGTCGCGCGAGGCAGCGCCTGGCGCCTCTTCACGGTAGTCGATGAAGAGATCGCGCTTGCCGTCGTGCGGCTTGGCCAGATGCACCAGCATGAACCCGCCGCCACCGATATTGCCCGCTACCGGGTGCACCACGGCGAGCGCGAAGCCGGTAGCGACCGCAGCATCCACTGCATTGCCGCCCTGCTTCAGAATGGCGACGCCGGCGTCGGTGGCGTCGTGATGCACGCTGACCACCATGGCGTGGTCGGCCGTGGCAGGCGATTCGTTCTGGGCGATGGTGTGCGTTGCTGCGAGGGAGGCGGGAACAAGGAACGCGGCGAGAACCCGGGATGTGCTCAGCATGGGAGGAAGTGTAAACGGACGGCCATTCGGGCGAATCCACCTCTCCCATCGGCGTGTGCTGCTTAGAATGACCAAGGCATGTCAGTCACGCTGCGTTCGTTTGCAAAGATCAACCTGGGATTGGCCATCGGCCCGGCGCGGCCCGATGGCTTCCATGCGCTCACGACCGTCTACCAGACGATCGCGCTGCACGATCTGCTGACGATAACGGCCAGCGCTCTGGATTCACGCGGATCACGCTCACCTCGAACGACGGTCGCGTACCCCTCGATGGCCGCAATACCGCATGGAAGATGGTGGAGCGGGCGCTAGCCGTGCTGGGCATCGCGGCTGCGGTCACGATCCACATCGAAAAGCGCCTTCCCATCCAGGGCGGACTCGGCGCGGGGTCGGCCAATGCCGCCGCCGCCCTGCTCGGGTTGGAGCGGGAGCTTGGCATCGCCTTGACTGCAGAGGACCGGCTGCGGGTCGCGGCGGAGGTCGGGTCGGACGTGCCGCTCTTCCTGATTGGCGGCGCGGTGCTGGGTTTGGGACGCGGTGAAGACGTATCGCCGCTCGCAGACTTTCCCGCAGTTCCCTGCGTCATCGCGGTCCCCGAGACTGGTGTCTCCACCCCTGCCGCTTTTCGGGAATGGGACCAGCGGCATTCCGCATTGACCGCCGGCGCAGCAGCCGATAGACTTGAAAGGTTGAGTCGGTCTGTCTCCGCAGCATGGGGCCAGCCGCACTCCTCCGGTGTCTCCAGGGCGGCCTCTTCGGGAAGCATTTCCGAGGCGGATATAGCCCAACAGGGAGACCTGGCCGAGACTCCGCTTCTCGCGCTTGTCCGCACCGGGATTGCAAACGACTTTGAAGAGGTCGTCTTTGCGCAGTATCCCTCTCTTGCAGACATCGTGCGTGTGCTCCGGGGCTCTCAGCCTGAGGATGCGGCTCTTTATGCGGCGCTTTCCGGTTCGGGTTCGGCCCTGTTTGGGCTGTACGCGAGCACGGAAGCGGCAGATCGAGCGGCAACGCGTCTTCGGGACCGCGGCATTGTGGCGCTGCGCACCGAAACCTTGCCTCGCAAGCAGTATTGGCGCACGATGTGGGTGGAAAAGTAGCTGTTCGGCGAAACTGCTGGCAGCGTGTCACCCGTCTCTCCGCCAGCAGCCTGTTGGGCGATCGACTAATGGTAGGTCAAGTGCCTTTGGAGCACTTTGTCTAGGTTCGAATCCTAGTCGCCCAGCCACTCTGTTCCGGTGCATCGTGCCCCGGAGCGTCTGCCGCGGATGCTGTTCAAGCCGCGGTCCGAGCATCAGCGCAGTTCACCAACGCAAACCAGCTTGGGAGACACGTGATGAAGCAAGAGACGGCAGTGGCCATCGAAGTGGAGCCGGAAACGGCGAGCAGCAACAACTTTCAACCTGCCCCGGAGCGCAAGCGCAACCGCGGACTCAGCGAAGATAAGCGCTTCAAGATATTTGCCGGCTCGGCAAACCGCCAGCTTGCCGAAGAGATCTGCAAGCAGATCGGCGTCCCTCTGGGGGAAACCAAGATCCAGCGCTTTGCCGATGGCGAAATCTACTTCCAACTACTCGAGAACGTGCGCGGCGTGGATGTCTTTGTGGTGCAGCCGACCTGCAACCCGGTCGACTCGAACCTGGTCGAGCTGCTGATCATGATCGACGCTCTCAAGCGCGCCTCCGCCGGCCGCATCACCACGGTTGTTCCCTATTACGGCTATGCCCGTCAGGACCGCAAAGATCGCCCGCGCGTTGCCATCTCCTCCAAGCTCGTCGCAGACATGCTGACCACCGCCGGCGCGAACCGCGCGCTCTTCATGGACCTGCACGCGGCCCAGATTCAGGGCTTTTTCAACATCCCGGTCGATCACCTCTTCGCCAGTCCGGTCATGGTCGGCTACTTCAGCAAGAAGAACCTGCCGAACCTCACCGTCGTCTCGCCCGATGCGGGCGGCGTGGAGCGTGCGCGCTTCTTCGCCACCAAGATGGGCGCTCCGCTGGCGATCGTGGACAAGCGGCGCACGGACATCAACGTGACCGAAGTGATGAACGTGATCGGCGACGTGCGCGGCCGCACCTGCCTCATCATCGACGACATCGTGGATACGGCCGGCACGCTGGTGAAGACCGCGCATGCACTGCTCGATGAAGGCGCGACCGAGGTCTATGCGTGCGCCTCGCATCCGGTGCTCTCCGGCCCGGCGGTGGAGCGCATCGCCACCTCGCGCATTAAGGAATTGGTGGTCACAAATTCCATTCCGCTGTGCGATGAGGCCAAGGCAGTGGACAAGATCAAGGTGCTGTCGATTGCCGGCCTGCTGGGCGCGGCCATCGAGAGCATTCACATGGAGACGAGCGTGAGCTCGCTCTTTAACTAAGCAGCAAGAAAGGGAGTAGAGAGCGGCTGCGGCCGCTCTCCATGACCGAAAGGAAAACGAAGCAATGGCAAGCACAGAACTGGTAACAGCCGTGACCCGCGAGGGCAAGTTCAACAAGAATGCAGCACGCCGCGTGAGCGTGGCGGGCAGAATTCCCGCGGTGATCTATGGGGCGAAGGAGCCCTCCGTGGCGATCGAGCTGGATCCCAAGCAGGTGCAGCGCATCCTGCACTCGGCGTCGGGACATAACACGATCTTCGATGTGGACGTGAAGGGCAGCGCGCGGGTGAAGGCGATGATCGTGGACTGGCAGTACGAGCCCATCAAGGGGCACCTGCTGCATGTCGATCTGAAGCGCATCGCGATGGACAAGGCGATGGTGGTCGAGGTGCCGATTCATCTCGAAGGCATACCGGTCGGCGTAAAGACCGAGGGCGGCCTGCTGGACCAGGTGCTGCGCGAAGTCGAAATCGAGTGCCTGCCGGGAGATATTCCCGCGCACATCTCGCTCGACGTGACCGGCATGAAGCTGCACGACGTGGTTCGCGTCTCGGATCTGCCGCACGAGGGCAAGTTCAAGTTCATCACCGATGAGGACGCAACCGTGGCCCACGTGACAGTGATCAAGGAAGAGGCGGCGCCAGAGCCGGATGCGGTAGCTGCCGCGGCAGCACCTGCCGAGCCCGAGGTGGTGAAGAAGGGCAAGCAGGAGACGGAGGAGGCAGGCGGCGAGGCTCCGAAGGCCGGCGGCAAGAAGTAAGCAGTGCCGTCTGGAGCGATGGACCCGATGGCGCCGGAAAGCCGAGCGCAGGATGCTGCGGTTCGGGAACGGAGGCAAGTCCGACCGGCCGTTTCTGGTCGTCGGGCTCGGCAATCCCGGCATCGAGTACCAGTGGACGCCGCACAACGCGGGGTTCCTGGCCATCGATCGGCTGGCCGAACGCGCAGGGGCAGTGGTGAGCAATCGCCGCTGCCGGGCGCTCACCGCAACGGCGCGCATCGCAGGGCGCGAGGTGGTGCTGGCCAGGCCGGAGACCTTCATGAACCTGAGCGGACTTTCCGTTCGGGCGCTGGTGGAGGAATTCGATGCGACGCAGCAGGACCTTCTCGTGCTCTATGACGAGCTGGCGCTGCCGCTGGGCACCTTGCGCGTGCGCTCCGGCGGATCGTCCGGCGGCCACAACGGCGCCCGGTCGATCAACGGCGCGCTGGGCACGGAGGAGTGGGCAAGGATCCGGATCGGTGTCGGTCCGGATGGAGTGGAAACAGCATCGCGCCGGGGCAAGGATTACCTGCTGACGCCGATGCGCAAGAAGGATCTGGCGGTGCTCGACGAGGTGCTGGACAAGGTCGCCGACGCCGTGGAGACGGTCATCGTCAGCGGAGTTTCCGCGGCGATGAACAAGTGGAACGGGCCGCCGGGGAATGGCTCCTCGAAGGCCGAGTGACGAAACGAAGATCAGGTTACCAGACGGAATCGCAGTTCAGGTTTAAGGGAAGAGAGAAACGCATGCAACGTAGCTACGAAGTGATGTTCATCGTGCGCCCCGATATGGAAGAGGCGGACGTCGACAAGCTGATCGCAGGACTGGAGCAGACCATCACCCACGGTGGTGGCGTTCTGAAGTCCACCGAGAAGCTGGGCCGGCGCAAGCTGTCCTATATGGTGCGCAAGTTCAACGACGGCAATTACGTTCTGCTGGTGATCCAGGCCGAAGGTGGCCTGATTGCCGAGGTGGAGCGCCGTCTCCGCGTCACAGAGCCGGTCATCAAGTTCATTACCGTGCGCATGGACGAGGAAGAAAAGCGCGTGGAGAAGATCAAGGCCATCCGCGCGACGCGCAAGAAGCTGAGTGCGCAGCCTGCCGCGGCGGCGCCGGAAGCCGAAGCAGCACCTGCCACCACGGAAGCAGCGGCCAGCGCTTAGCAGCCGCCGAAAATTGCGCCGGCCATGCGCCGGCCCATGATCGCAGCCGGTCCTGCCTGTAGCAGGGCCTGTCCCGCCGCGAGAAGAGCGGATGGGAAGAAAGAAGAAGGAGAACCATGGCTGAAGAAACCAGCACAGCAGCAGCAACACCGCGCCCCTCGGACAGCGCGCCAACCGATCGTCCGGATCGTCCGGCCACTGATCGTCCGGATCGTCCGGCAGGCGATCGTCCAGATCGCCCGGCAGGGCGCGGCCCGGGTGGCCGCGGACCCGGTGGTCCCGGCGGATCGGGCCCCGGCGGACGGAAGTTCTTCCGGCGCAAGAAGGTCTGCAAGTTCTGCGTGGAGAAGATCGACTCCATCCACTACCGCGATGTGCGCCTGCTGCAGCAGTTCGTCGCTGAACGGGGCAAGATCGTCCCCCGTCGTCTGACCGGTGTGTGTACCACGCATCAGCGCAGACTCACGCGCGCCATTAAGCAGGCGCGGAACATCGCCTTGCTGCCCTTTGCAGCGCGGTATTAGGATGTCGCGTTCCGCCTGCAGCGCTCGCGGCGGACGCCCAAATATTGAGGAGAGTTATGGAAGTCATTCTGAAGGAAGACGTCGATACACTGGGTCACCGCGGAGACGTGGTGAAGGTGGCCGACGGCTACGGACGCAACTTTCTGCTGCCCAAGAAGCTCGCGATTGAAGCTACGGCCGCTAACAAAAACGTAATCGATCAGATGAAGCAGTCCGCCATCCGGCGCTCCGCCAAGGAGAAGGCCAGCGCGCAGGAGCTGGTCGCGCAGATGGAGCAGGTCGAGCTGGTCTTCGCGCGCAAGGTGGGCGAGCACGATCATCTGTTCGGCTCGGTCACCTCATCGGATATCGCGCACGCGCTGGAGCAGAAGGGCTATTCGATCGACCGCCGCAAGGTGCAGCTCGATGAGCCGCTCAAGCAACTGGGCGAGTTCCACATTCCCGTGAAGCTGCACCGCGAGGTCAGCGCGCACATCAAGGTCACGGTGAGCGCCGAAGAGGCGGAAGCCTAGCCTCCCTGCAATCCCAAAAGGCACGCAGCCTAGCGCCGCGTGCCTTTTTCTATGCTGTGGCGCGATGTCTCGTGTACCCTTCAGTCCATGCGAAGAGCGCGTCTACTCCTGCTCCCTGCTGGTTCTGGCCTGCCTCATCGCGAGCGGCACAGCAATCGCCTCCGCCAATCCCCTCGTTCAAGTCCGGCTGGGAGATTCTTTCGCCCCCTCGCCGGTCCCGTGGAAGTTTGCGCCCGGCGACTCGCCCATCGAGCAATGGCAGTTTCCTTTGGGCGAGTCCTGCGTTCGATGATTCGGCATGGTCCAACATGGATCTCCATGCCACGCAGGGCGCGACCGACGCTGCCTATGGAGACCTGGCTACCTGACCGGCTGGAGCGCGCGCGGCTTTCCGAAACTTGCCGGGTTTGCCTGGTACCGGCTCCGCATTCATCCATCCAATGCATCGGCAGTCTGTCTGGCTCAAGATGCCGGATCATGTCGACGATTCCTATCAGGTCTTCGCCAACGGCAATTCATCGGAGAGCTCGGCAGGTTCACTCCGCGTGGAGTGGATTCCTATCGCTCACGTCCGCTCGTCTTCCAGCTGCCGCCACCGGATGCTCACGGCGACATTCTTCTCGCCATACGCTTCTACATGGAACCCTGGGTGCTGGTGAGCGGTAGCACGGCGGAGAGCGGCGGCATGCACGAGGCGCCGCTCGTCGGGTATGCGTTCGCAGATCGAGTCATCCGGGCACAGGAGATCACAGGACGCATCCTCAGCGTCATCGTTCCGTTTTTCGTCGCGCTCTTCATGCTGATCGTGCGGCGGGCGCTTTCTGGATCTGGCTGCTCGATCGCCCCCGCGCGACCTATCTTGTGGCTCACGCTGGGTCTTGTCCTTCTGGCTGCATCGATTCCTGCTCGCTTGTCGCATTTTTTTCTCATATGTTCACGCAGGACGGCGCTAATACTCCTGGGAGCAGGCTTTCAATGTTTTTGGCTTTGTCTGCTGGATTTTCTTCTGGCGACAATGGTTCTCGCTTCCCCGAGAGCGCTGGTCAGAATTCTGATGGGCTCGCGACTGCAGTGGGCATCATTTTTGAGATCTTCATCCAGATGGTCGGCGCATGCCCCAGTGGCTCTCATCCTGTTCATTGAGTTCAGTGCTGTGTGCAAGGCCATGCTGGGCATCATGCTCTTCGCCGATTGTTTCAGGGCGCGCGGAGAGACCGCACCGGGCGCATGGTCGCGCTTCTGCCGATTGCCCTGCTCACCATCAGTTTGTTCAGGCCCCATGCTGCTGAGTGGTTCCACATCCGGACTTCGATCTTCCCGTTCGGCATCCAGATTGCGCGTCAAGGAGGTCGCACATGGACCTGCTCGTCCTCGTCGCGGGGCGCTTGCGTTGCGCCGATTCGTCGCCTCCCAGGTCAGCCAGCGGCTGGAGCGCCAGATGGTGGAGCAGCGAACTCGAACAGGCCCGCGAGCTGCAGCAGCACGTGCTCACTCCCTGAGCCCATCACCTCGTCCCTCTTCGCGGTCGAAACCGCATACCATCCTGCACGTACCGTCGGCGGCGACTTCTTCCAGGTGATCTCTCACCGGGATGGCTCGCTGCTCATCGTTGTCGGCGACGTCTCCGGCAAAGGCATCGCCGCTGCGATGCTGGTTGCGGTGCTGGTCGGCGCCATTCGCACCCGTGCCGACGAGACCTTCGATCCCGCTGCCATCCTCGACACTCTCAACGATCGACTGCTGGGCCGGGCCGGCGGCCATTTCGCCACCTGCATGGTTGCGCATCTCAGGCCCAGCGGCGCGATGCTCATCGCCAATGCCGGCCACTTGCCGCCCTATCGCAACGGCATCCCCATCGACTTGCCGGGCTCTTTACCTCTCGGCATCCTCTCTGACGTTGGGTACGACGTGCATACCATCCAGCTCGACCCTGCCGACCATCTCACCTTTCTCACCGACGGCGTGCTCGAAGCGCGCAACTCCGCCGGCCAGCTTCTTGGCTTCGAGCAAACCGCACAGCTCTCATCCCTTCCGCCCGATGTGATCGCCCGGGCCGCCATCCAGCCACGGCCAGGAGGACGACATCACGATCGTGAGCGTCCGTCTTCGCACCATGGCGCATGCCGTGGAAAGCGCTCCGCTCCTCGAAGTTTCTCCGATTCATGGAAGCCGCTCCGACTTTAGATGGGGCTTAACTTCGCCGCCACCCTCACATCACATTCTGTTTCGACGCCTCCGCAATCCGGCATGATTGAAAAGACAGTCTGAGCTCCGGCTCCTGCGAGGTGCTCGTCGTGGCCATTGCGCGCTCACGTGTTCGATTCTGCTGTGCTTTCCTGTTGCTCTCCGCGCTGGCCGCCGGTGCGCAGCAGCCGGTCCCTCCTGCGACGCCGGCTCCGCCGCAGGCCGAGCCCAGGATGCCCTCCATCCGCATGCCGAATGGACATGCGGGGCTTACCGCGCCCATCGACAACGCCATGGTGAAGACCGACAGCGCGCCCGCCAAAACACTCCCGCCGGTTGTCCCGGCAGGACGGCCCAGCATCGCGCTGGTGCTGGATGGCGGAGGCGCCCTGGGACTGGCGCACATCGGCGTGCTGAAGTGGTTTGAGGAGAACCGGATTCCGGTCGATCGCATCACCGGCACCAGCATGGGATCGCTGATCGGCGCGCTTTACGCCACGGGCCACTCCGCCGAGGAGATCGAGGACGTCGCAACCGGCGCCGAGCTGCCCAACATCTTTCATCTTTCCGTGGATTACGACCAGTTGAGCTATCGGCGGCGCGAGGACCGCCGCGAGTTGCCGGGCGCCTTTGAAGTCGGATTGAAGGGCGGCATCAGCCTGCGTAACTCGCTGCTGACCGATCGCGGACTGAATGCCTTCCTGCACGATGAATTTCATAACTACGACAGCAACGGCGTCAGCTTCGACGACCTTCCGATTCCCTTTCGCTGCGTCTCTACCGACCTGAACACACTGCATCCGGTGGTCTTCTACGGCGGATCGATTCCGCTGGCCGTTCGCGCGTCCATCGCCATCCCCGGAATCTTCGCGCCGGTAAAGTATCAGGGCCACTACCTGGTGGACGGCGCGATCATGCAGAACCTGCCGACGGAAGTGGCAAAGACCGATCTTCGGCCGGATGTCATCATCGCGGTGCTGCTGCCATCTGCGCAATTTACGGACAGCGACGTGGCCTCCATCGTGGGTGTCTTTGCGCGCGCGTTTTCGGCGGGCACAGCGAAGAATGAGCGCGAATCCGTGAAGCTGGCTAACGTTCTGCTGACGCCGGATACCGGCAACTTCGGCGTAGGCGATTACAGCAAGGCGAAGCAGTTGATCGACGTCGGATACGCAGCCGCGGAAGCCCAGCGCAGGGATCTGCTGAAATATCAGCTCTCGCCTGAGGCATGGAAGGAGTACCTGGCGGACAAGAGCGCGCGGCGGCGCCCCCATCCGGGGCTCTTGAAGACAGTGGATATTGAAGGCGGCTCCGCGGGAGCCGAGCATAGCGTCTCGGAAAGCATGAAGCCGCTGAAGGGCAAGCCGATCGAGCCGCGGCCCATCATCCGATGCGCTGAACCGGGTGCAGAACAACCAGACCTACGAGGCCGAGTTCGTGACCCTCGCGCCGCGAGGACCGGCCGATACGCGTGCCCCCGGCCCCGACAATGGCGTGCTGATCGATCTGGAGCCGACGCGCAACGGTCCGCCATTCCTTCTTGTCGGCGCAGACATCACTGCGGTGACCGACAATGTCACGCGCGGCACGCTCGACCTGCGTCTGCTTAACAACGATCTCGGCGGATACGGATCGGAGCTGCGCAGCGATCTGCGGATCGGCTTCCTCACCGAGGCATCCACGGAGTACTACCGGCTGCTGCGGGAGAACGGGCTTTTTGTGCAGCCGCACATCGGCCTGCTGCGCCAGCCTGTCTACATCTTCAGCGATCAGCACCGCATCGCCGAGCGCCTGCAACAGAATGCGGGCGGCGGACTGGACTTCGGCCGTACCTATCACTCGCGCGCACAGCTCGCAGCCGAGTGGCGCTACGAGCAGGTGCGCTGGCACACGGAGAGCGGCAGCGACTCTCGACCCGACCTCTCCGGCACCGCGCAAAGCGGCATGCTGCGCTTTGCCTACAACAGCCTGAACGCCGGCCAGCTTGCCACGCGCGGCGTGCTCTTCGATATCTCGGCCGGCGCACTTTATCATTCGCTCGCCAGCCAGAACGCGCCGGTGGTGCGCCTGAACGCGATAGCCTCAACCGAATTTGCCGGGAAGAACATCGTGGGATTGAGCCTCTCGGCAGATACGTATTTCAGGCGCAATGTCGCGGACCCGCTGCGCTTCACTCTCGGCGGCCCGATGCGGCTCTCTGCTTCCTCCATCGACGAGTATCGCGGCACGGACGACGCACTGGTGCGGGCCGGGTACTTCCGCCGCATCGCCTCATTGCCGACGCAGCTGGGTGACGGGCTTTACATCACGACTGCGTATGAGGGCGGAGCGATGTGGTCGCCGGAGCGCCCGTCATTTCTGCGGCAGGATGGAGTGCTGGGTGTGCTGGCCGCAACACCGCTCGGCTCCATCACCCTGGGCGGCTCTGTGGGCGATGCCGGACACAGGAAGATCTTTTTCACCTTCGGACGTCTCTTCTGACCCCGGCGTAAACTTTCCCTATGGCACGGACCGAATCCACGATGCAGCCCCTGGGCACGCAGGCTCCTGATTTTTCCCTTCTCGATGTTGTCTCCGGCAAGACAGTCAAGCGCGACGATACGAAAGGCGCGGCCGGGCTACTCGTCATGTTCCTGTGCGTCCACTGCCCGTTTGTGAAGCACGTGGAGCAGGGCATCGCCCGCCTCGGCGCGGACTATGCGGGACAGGGGCTGGGCATTGTAGCAATCAGCAGCAACGACGCCGCGAGCTATCCGGATGATTCGCCGGAAGGCATGCGCGCGCAGGCCAGGCGACTCGGTTTCACCTTCCCCTATCTCTACGACGAGTCACAAGAAGTGGCGCGCGCTTACGAAGCAGCGTGCACACCGGACTTCTTTCTCTACGACCGCGATCTCCGTCTGATGTATCGCGGGCAGTTCGATGCGAGCCGTCCCAGCCTGAGTGTGCCGGTAACCGGCAACGATCTTCGCCGTGCGGTGGAGGCGCTGCTCGCAGGCAAGCCGCCGCTTGAGCAGCAGCAGCCCAGCCTGGGTTGCAACATCAAATGGAAGCAGAGCTGTCGGAATCACGTCGTCGGCACTCCCGGCTTAACCGGCTTCAATGCGAAGCGATGCGTCGCCGGCTGCGCGTCTTTCTGCTGCTGCGCAATGGAAGCCGCCACCGCCTGCGCATAGCCTGCTGCTCCGGCTGCGGTGCAGCTGCCGGTCGCGGTCCGTGCCGGCAGCCAGCGTGAACAGCCGCCGCTCCAGCTCGTTGCGGTGCTCCGTCTCCCAGGCCAGCGTCTGCGACTGCCTCAACATGGGCGTTGCCATGCGCGCCAGGTTGACTCCGTGCTGCAGCGCGTCTGCCGTGAAGTTCGCGACCGGCTGATCGTCGATGGTCAGCGCATAGTCGCCCGCCGCGAGCCCGTAACCGTCAACATCTCCTGATCGAGCGCGGCCTCCACGCCGCCCGCTTCCAGCGCCAGGTCCGTCACCGGATCGGTCGCGCTCAGCGGCAGCGGCAACGGTAACGCGTTTTCGATCTCCGTCCACTGCAGCGTGCCGGTTTTCTTCTCGCGTTTCACATCCGTCACGCTTGCGTTCTGCACGCTCGCGGCTTTCGCCATCATGCGCATCTACCGTAACGCTGCTGACCAGCGACGGCGCGTGCCATGCCTTCAGGATGGTCGCCGCCATCACCCAGTGCACGCCCTCACGGGGATGGACACGATCCGGAATCAGTTCCGACGCCAGATCAGGATGCGACGCCTTCACCTTCTCGAGCACATCCACCACCGGTGCGTTCAGATCGACAAAACCCTGATGCGTGCGGTCGGCCTCGCTCTTGTCGAACTGGCTGTAAGCCTGCATCACCTCGTTGTAATGCTTCGTAGGTTGCGTAACGTCGTCGTAGGGCGAGGGCCCGACCAGCGTCAGCTTCACGCCGGGATCGTCGCTCAGGATCGTGTCCACCATCGATCTGTAACCGTCCTCATACGTTTTCTCAATCGCGGGATTCGCCGGACGATAATAGCCATCGTTCATGCCCAGCATGATGGTCACGACATTCGGCTTGTAGGGCACGATGTCGCGTTGGATGCGCAAATCGATCGGTCCCGCCCACCCGCCGGAAACCTTATCGCCGCCGACTCCGGACTGGGTCCATTGAATCTTCCACGTGGGGAAACGCGTGAGCACATACTCCTCGATAAATGTGGAGTAGAGCCGTTGGTCCGTGATGCTGTCGCCGTAGAGCACGACATGATCGCCATCGTGGATGGCGAAGTCGCCGGTGGCAGGCGGCGTAGCAGTTTGCGCTGATGCGGAGACAAGGGCCGGAAGCAGCACGCCGGCGCAGAGGGCGGCAAATTTCGCAATGTCATTCATGGTGCAGAAGTCTAACGCAAGATACATGCAGGCGTAGTACGCTCAGGGCTGTGCAGAGCACATCTTCATCACGCCAGCCATTGCTCGCCATCGACCGGTTGACGATTGAGTTTCGCGGCAAGCCTGTGGTGCAGGAGCTGAGCCTCGCGATCGAGCCGGGCCAGGTGCTGGGCCTCGTGGGCGAATCCGGCTCCGGCAAATCGGTCACGTCGCTCGCTATCCTCGGCCTGCTGGACAGCGCGGCGCAGGTGCGAGGCAGCATTCGCTTCGATGGCGAAGAGTTGCTGACGCTGCGGCCGGAGGCAATGCGCCGCTATCGCGGTCGGCGGATTGCGATGATCTTTCAGGAGCCGATGACCGCGCTGAATCCAGTAATGCCGGTTGGCCGGCAGATAGCCGAGGCAATCGAAACGCATCAGCCCACATTGACGCGGCGCGAGGTGCGCAGTGCGGTCATCGCAAATTTGCATGCGGTCGCTCTGCCTGACCCGGAAAAGCGTTACGGCGATTATCCGCATCAATTCTCCGGCGGACAACGCCAGCGCATCCTCATCGCGATGGCGCTAGCCAACCGGCCCCAGCTTCTCATTGCCGATGAACCAACCACTGCTCTGGACGTAACGGTGCAGGCGCAGGTACTGAAGCTGCTGCGCGACCTGCAACAGCAATTTGGCTTGGCAATGCTCTTCATCTCGCATGATCTCGCCGTGGTTGCAGAAGTGGCAGACCGTGTCGCCGTGATGCGGCATGGTTGGGTACTGGAGCAGGGCAGTCGCGAGCAAATTTTTCACACTCCGCGCCATCCTTACACGCGAAGCCTGCTGGGAGCGGTTCCCACATTGGATACGGACCGCACACAACCGCTTGCAACGCTGCCGCCCGCATTGCATGCCACTCCTGGGCCATGGGTCGAGTACGACGTTGGTCACCAGGCGCGCGCGCTTTCCTCGTAGGAACGTGAATAATTCATGACATCCTAGAGCGAGTTTTAGAGATCGAATCTGAATAGATACTCTGCCCTTTTTGCAGGATTTGTTCCCCAGGCTCGTTCATGCGCGCTCTCATCCTTTCGGACATTCACGCGAACATGCAGGCGCTGGCCGCCGTGCTGGCTGCCGCGCCGGAGCACGATATCGTGTGGAACTTGGGCGACGTCGTCGGCTACGGCGCTTCTCCGAATGAGACCATCGTCTGCCTGCGTGAGTTGAACAGCATCTACGTGCGCGGCAATCACGACCGCGCATGCTGCGGGCTGATGAACCTGGACGAATTCAATCCAGTGGCACGCCATGCGGCAGAGTGGACGCACACGCAGCTCTCGCGCACGCGCCGCAAATGGCTCTGCGATCTGCCGCAGGGGCCGGTCACGGTGGGCGAGGGACTGGTGTGCGTGCACGGCTCCGCGGCGGATGAGGATATATACGTGCAATCGCTTGGCGAAGCGATCGATGCGTTGCAGGCAGTACCCGGCGCATGGGTGGAGTTCTATGGCCACACGCATGTGCAGGGCGGCTTCGTCCGTAGCGACGAGGGCTGGTTCGTTTTCAAGCCGGAGTACACGTCGAAGCACAATCAGGAATTCTTCGATCTGCCGATGCGCCGCGGTGTGCGCTATCTGCTGAATCCCGGCTCCGTCGGGCAACCACGCGATGGCGACTGGCGCGCCGCGTTTGCCATCTACGACGATGTGGTGTCGGTGGTGCGCTTCTATCGCGTGCCCTACGACCTGGACCGCGCGCAGAAAAAAATCGTCGCGGCGGGTCTGCCGGAGCGGTTAGCGAGCCGTCTGGCTGAAGGCCTCTAAGTCGTTCGTTGCGGCATCACCTGCGCCGCGAAGCGCTCCATCTCCTCACGCTGCGGACTCGACTGCAGCAACAGCAGATCCACACCGGCGTCGCGAAACGCAGCAACGCGCTCCTGCACCTGCGCGGGCGTGCCCACCAGTCCGCTGCGCAGGCCCCGATTCGAGACCGAGTAATCCTCAAGCGAAATCTTCTGCTCCAGCTTCGATCCCGTAACCCACTGCTGGTAATTCTGGTAGCCGCGCGCGGACTGCTGCACATCCGTGATGCGCGTCACCTCGCGCTGCGCTTCGGCTTCGGTGTCGCGCACGATCGCATAACCCGCCACTCCGTAGGTCATCGGCGGCAGGCCGAGCCGTTCGCGCCGCTCGCGCATGTCCGCGATCTTGCGCCCGACAGTTTCCGGTGGATCGCCGTGCATCAGGTACGCATCGCATTTGGTGGCGATCAGGTTCTTCGCCGTCTCGCTTTCGCCGCCCGCATAGAGCGTCGGGCGCGGCTGGCGAACCGGTTTGGGTGCCAGCACGTTGTCTTCCACGGAATAGTAACGGCCGCTGTAGCTGAAGTGCTGCTGACGCCAGCAGCCGTCCATCACGTCAAGCCACTCGGAGGTTCGAGCATAACGATCGTCGTGCGTATCAAAATGCACGCCGTACTTCGTAGCTTCATCGGCCCACCAGCTCGAAACTACATTCAGGGTCAGCCGCCCATTCGCGATGCGATCGATATTCGCAGCCTGCTTGGCCAGCAGCGCAGGATTGTGAAACGTTGGACGCACCGCAACCATCAGCTCCATCTTGCTGGTGACTGCGGCCAGGGCGGCCGCGGTCGACCACGCATCGAGCGAGGGCGCTTCGACTCCCTTGATGTCGTTCAGATTCAGCTCGGCAATCAGCGAGAGGTCGTAGCCCAGCGCTTCGGCGCGCAGCGTAAGGTCGCGACAGTACTCCCACGTCGCCGCCATCGTCTCATCTTCCACGTTGCGCAGCCAGCCGCCGAAGACCGGCATCCAGAAGCCATAACGCATCGCGCTCTCAGCCATGCGTCAACTCGGGCACGCGTGTAATCTTCGCAGCTTCCGCTTCGAGCCAGTCTGCCAGCTTCGCGAAGGGATCGAAGCCGATCACGTTGACGCCATCGGCGACGAAGTTCGACAGTGCGTTGATGTCATAGTAGAGCCGCTGTCCATCGCGGTCGTCGGTAATGTATTCGACGCCGCCAATCTCAATCCCGGCTTGCTGCATGATGCGCTCCACATCGGCAATAACCTCGCGCGGGGGCTCGTAGCCTTCCACGCGCAGGCCGGTCTTCGGCGCATCGACGGCGCACGCCGCGCGGTTCAGGTCCACGCCGCCGGTGGTGCGGCAGATGTCTGCCGGGCACAGGTCAAAGGTCTCGCCGGTAATGTGGACCTTGATGGCGTAGAGATAGCGGCCATTCAGCACCTCGACGCGAACGATATGCGCGTCGCGCGCCGGAATAAATTCCTGCACCAGCGCGGTAGAGTCCATGCCCAACGCCAGGCCCTCCGGCGTGCCCGAAGGCTGCGCGGCTGCTGCGGCAAGCTGCGTGGGATGATCGAAGCGCTTCACGCCCGCGCCGCTGCCGCCGATATTCGGCTTGACGACCACGGGCCACCGCAGTCCATCCGTAACCGAGGTCGCCTGCGATGCGCGATGAATGACTCGCGCCTTCGGATACGGCAGGTTCAGGTCTTCAAGCAGAGAAAGCTGAGCGGCCTTCGACAGCTCAGTGCGGAAGGCTTTCAGCCCGTTGATGACGCGCACGCCGCGCCGTTCCAGGTGATCGA
>CAWBPB010000032.1:0-28519 GCA_963790555.1 uncultured Acidobacteriaceae bacterium
GAGCGACCTCAACATGCTGGCGTACCAGGGGCCGCGAACGCAGCGAGCATGAGTGGCAGCAGCTGCTCAAAGAATCGGGCTTCTCGCTCGAGCGCAACATTCCAGTGTCGGCGATGGATGTGTCGATTCTCGAAGCGCGGCCGCTGCCTTTCTGAGCGGCGTCCCGCCACTCGTCGATTGAAAAGCAAAAGCGTCGCGAAGTACTTCGCGACGCGGTAAGCAATCCTGCAACCTGCCTACTCCATCCACCGCCGGAAGATCAGCGAGCCATTCGTCCCGCCAAAACCAAACGAGTTCGAAAGCGCATACTCAGCCGTAATCTTCTGCGGCTTGTTCGGCACATAATGCAGCTCGCAGGCCGGGTCCTGATTGACGAGGTTCGTCGTCGGCGGAGCAATCTGCTCGATCAGCGCCATCACCGTAATGCCCGCTTCCAATCCTCCGGCGCCGCCCAGCAGGTGCCCGGTCATGGATTTCGTCGAGCTCACCGGCACCTCACCGCTCAGCGCGCGCTCGCCAAAGAGCTTCTTCATCGCTGCGGATTCCAGCGCATCGCCCAGCGGCGTGGAGGTCGCGTGGGCATTCACGTAACCGATCTGGTCCGGCGAAATCCCCGCCGATTTGATCGCGTTGGTCATGGCGCGGAAGCAGCCCTCGCCTTCCGGCGCCATCCCGGTCATGTGATACGCGTCGGAGCTCATGCCGTAGCCGACAATCTCGCCCAGAATCTTCGCGCCGCGCGCCTTTGCGTACTCCATCTCTTCCAGGATCAGGATGCCCGCTCCCTCGCCCACGATGAAGCCGTCGCGGTCTTTGTCGAAAGGCCGGCAGGCGTGCTCAGGATCGTCATTGCGCGTGGAGAGCGCCTTCATCGCCGCGAATCCGCCGATGCCCATCGGCGTAATCGCCGCCTCGGCGCCGCCGGCAATCATCGCGTCCGCATCGCCGCGCTGGATGATGCGATACGCGTCGCCAATGGAGTGCGCGCTCGTCGTGCAGGCGGTGGCCGTCGCCTCATTCGGGCCCTTCGCGCCGTAGCGGATGCTCACCTGGCCGGCGGCCAGGTTCACAATCGCTGCCGGAATAAAGAACGGCGAAATCTTGCGCGGGCCGCCATTGAGCATGTTGCTGTGTTCCCGCTCGATGATGTCGAACCCGCCGATGCCGGAGCCAATGTGTACCCCGATGCGCTCAGCCGTCTCCGGCGTCACCTTCAGCCCGCTGTGCTGCATCGCCTCCTCGGCGGCAGCGATGGCGAAATGGATGAAGCGCCCCATCTTGCGCGCTTCCTTTTTCTCGATGAACTTCAGCGGATCGAAGTTCTTCACTTCGGCGGCAAAGGTGACGGGGAACGCGCTGGCGTCGAAGCCGGTGATCGGCGCCATGCCGCTCTTGCCTGCCAGCAGGTTCTGCCAGAGCTCCGGGGCGGTATTGCCGGGCCCTGCAATCAGTCCCAGCCCTGTGACTACCACCCGTCGATCGCAACGCACAGGTTTACTTGCCGCCCTTCGCGTGCTTCTCGATATATTCGGTCGCGTCCTTCACGGTCTTGATCTTCTCCGCGTCCTCATCCGGAATCTCCATGTCGAAGGCCTCTTCAAACTGCATCACCAGCTCCACCACATCGAGCGAATCCGCGCCCAGGTCTTCCTGGAACGAGGCGCTGGGCGTCACCTCCGCCTCGTCCACCTGGAGCTGCTCCACAATGATCTGCTTGACCTTCTCGTCCACTGCTGCCATGCCTATCTCCTCGATCACAAATCGAATGAACTAAATCCCTTTTGAGACTATCAGGTACGCAGCGTGCAAGGCGCACCGCAGGCGCACCCGCACCCTGGTCTATGGATGCTGGTCCCGAACTTCCAAGTCTACTGAGGGGGTCCGGGGGTGTAAAGGCGGTCCGCCCCGGCCGCATGACGCCACAACCGTCCCGGAAACAATTAGAGTGCGAATAAGCATTCACACTCGGGTTCATGAACACCATCGTCTATTTCTTTGCAGCACTGGCCTCGCTCGCCATCGGCGGCCTCATCGGATATTTGATTGCACTCCGCCGCAGCTCTGCGCTGGCCGGAGAAGCCGCGCAACTGCGCATTCAGCTTGCGTCGCTCGATGCCACGCTGACCGCCGAGCGCGCCGCCCAGGAGCAGAAGCTGGCGCTGTTGGACGACGCCCGCGACAGCATGACGCACCAGTTCCGCGCTCTGGCCAACGACATCCTGGAGGAAAAATCCCGCCGCTTCACCGAGCAGAACCAGACCAACCTCGGCCAGTTGCTCGACCCCCTCAAGACGCGCCTGCAGGAGTTCCAGGCCAAAGTCGATCAGGTCTACGTGCAGGAGAGCAAGGACCGCAGCGCGCTGGCCCAGCAGGTCACCTCGCTGCTGGAGATGAACCAGCGCCTCGCCGATGAGGCAAAGGACCTGACGCAGGCGCTCAAGGGCTCAAGCCGCACCCAGGGCGACTGGGGCGAGATCGTGCTCGAGCGCATCCTCGAAGCCGCCGGCCTGCGCCGCGATCACGAATACACCATGCAGGAAACCATCGCGCGCGAGGACGCGACACGCGCGCGGCCCGACGTCATCCTGCATCTGCCCGGCAATCGCAAGCTCGTCGTCGATGCCAAGGTCTCGCTCTTCGATTACGGCACCTATTGCTCCAGCACAGACGAGGCCCTCCGCAAGCACGCCGCCACACGCCACTGCGCATCCATCAAGGAGCACATCCGCGGCCTCGCCGCGCGCAACTACCATCGCCTGCCCGGGCTGGAGACGCTGGACTTCGTCATCCTCTTCGTGCCCATCGAGCCCGCATTCCTGCTCGCGCTCGAAACCGACAACAAGCTGTGGGTCAACGCGTGGGAGAAGAACATCCTGCTGGTCTCGCCCAGCACGCTGCTCTTCGTCGTGCGCACCGTCGCGCATCTGTGGAAGCAGGAAGAGCAGGTGCGCAACGTGCAGCAGATCGCCGAGCGCGGCGCGGAGCTCTACGACAAATTCGTCGGCTTCGTCGACGACCTCAGCAAGCTCGGCGCGCGCATCGAGCAGACGCGTGCTGCCTACGACGGCGCTCTGGATAAGCTCACGCGCGGACGCGGCAACCTGGTGCGCCAGGTAGAAATGCTGCGCGCGCTCGGCGTGCAGCCCACCAAGCGCCTGCCGCGCCAGTTGACCCAGCAGGCGGAAGACGTCGGCATCTTTGAAGAGCTGACAGGTCCGGAAAGTGCGGAAGAACCGAAAAGCAAATCGGTATAGACGCGCTTTGTTGCAAAGCGTGCAGCCTCAGATGGATGGGCCATACCACAAACGGGTAGCTTGCAAACCGCCTCGCCCCTCGGTAGCATCCGATTCAGAAACCGGCCTGCAAAGCAGGTGCGGAGCTAACGCTGGTAGAACCTATAATTCTTGAACAGGGACTCGACTCGATTAATTGGCTCGGTGTGCAGTGTCCGCCAGTCCGGAATGCCTAAAGAGCTGCGGAGAGTCCCACCGTCTTAGGACGGGTTCACCAGCGCGCAACGCACGGCCCCGTGGGTCGGTTTTGTTCCTCTTCTCCCCGCCGAATCTCGAAACTGCGCGCATGATTTGTCTCCTGAACGTCCGAGAGCGCGCATCTGTCATCCTGAACGTAACCGAAGGTGGAGTGAGGGATCTGCTGTATCTATCCGTTCCATATCGGCGCAAAGCGCCGCTCAACCAGACATAACACTCGAATGAACGACTCACCCCACTAGATGTACCCTCGCTTCCTCCAGTTCGGCGCGTTCGTCATCTCCACCTACGGCGTGCTCGCCGTCGTGGCGGCCTTCTCCGGCATCGCGCTCTGGACCAGCCTCGCGCGCCGCACCGGCCTCGACACGGCAAAGATCCAGAACGCCGGCCTGCTCGCCGTGGTCTGCATCGTCGTCGGAGCGCGCCTCGCCGTGGTCCTCGCCAACTGGCGCGGCTTCCTGGAAGCGCCGCTCCTCATCCTCGCCGCCGGCACGCTCGCTTCCAGCAGCGCAGCCATCTATGGCGTGCTGCTGGCCGTGATCGTTACGTGCATCTACCTGCTGCGCGCCCGCGTACCGCTCCTCCGCGCCATCGACGCCGCTGCGCCCGCCGTCGTCCTCGCTCTCGCCATCCTCGACATCGGCAACTTCGCCGCCGGCTCGCACTACGGCGCGCCCGCCGCTGTGCCCTGGGCCGTCACTTACACCAGCCGCTTCGCCGCGCGCATCACCGGCGTCCCGCTCGGCATCGCGCTCCATCCCGTGCAGCTTTACGCCGCCATCGGGCATTTCGTGCTCGCCGCGGTTCTGATTCTCATGCTGCGCCTTCTGACGCAGTACCGCGCCGCCCGCGCCGGAGGAGTCCTCGGCACGGCGCTCTTCGCCGGCGGCTTCCTGCAGTTTGCGCTCGCGCCATTCTCCGCCGACTACGCAGACGCCCCCGCGCTCCTCCATATCGCCACGCCCCCGCAGGCCATCGCCATGCTCATGGTCGCGCTCGGCGGCGTTTGCTGGCTGTCGGCGGTGCATCATGCCTGAGACTGCCGGCATCGCGCACGCTCATCGTTCCTGCCGAAGCCGCCGGCCGCCGGCTCGATCAATACCTCGTCGAAGCCCTCGCCGTCAGCCGCGCCCGCGTGCAGTGGCTCCTCTCGGAAGCAAAGGTGCTCCTCGCAGGCAAGCCGCCCAAGGCCAGCCTGAAGCTGCGCGGCGGCGAGGAACTCTCCATCACCGGCGAAGCCGAAGCGCGCCCGCTCCGCGCCGTTCCGGAAGCCATCACACTCGACATCATCTACGAGGACGACGACCTCGCCGTCATCAACAAACCTGCCGGCATGATGGTGCACGCCGGCGCCGGATCGACCGACGACGCGCGCAACCGCGGCACGCTGGTCAACGCGCTGCTGCATCACTTCGAACAGCTCTCCTCGCACGGCGGAGCGCTGCGTCCCGGCATCGTGCATCGGCTGGACAAGCAGACCAGCGGCCTCCTGCTCGTCGCAAAGCACGACAAGGCCCACGCGAAGCTGTCCGACATGTTCTCCCGCCGCCAGGTGCAGAAGACCTACATCGCGCTGGTGCACGGCGCAGTCGCCGCCGAAAGCGGAACCGTCAACGCCGCCATCGCCCGCGATACAGTCCGCCGCACCCGCATGACGACACGCCGCGACGATGGCCGCGCGGCCATCAGCCACTACCGCGTGCTCCGCCGCATCGAATCGCCCTTCGGCCGCTTCACCCTCGTCTCCGTGCGCATCGAGACCGGACGCACCCACCAGATTCGCGTCCACATGGCCTCGCTCGGCCATCCCATCGTCGGCGATACCCTCTACGGCGCGCCGGCCGTGATCCGTCTCGCGCCCCAGACCGGCCGCGCCCACACACCGCGCCGTCGCGAGACCGCGCAGCCGGAGCCCACGCTTCAGCTCGATCGCAACTTCCTGCACGCCGCATCGCTCGCGTTCGCCCATCCGGTCACCGGGCGTCCGCTCGCCTTTGAGGCGCCGCTGCCGGAGCAGCTCCAGTTGTTTCTAAAACAGTTACCTACCGGGTTGATCCCTGGTTCACCCCCTCCCGGGCAGGCCGTTGGGGGAGGCAAGGAACGAATACAATGAACGAAGCCTCCATGATTCGTCGTATCCCCTCTGTTTTCCACCGCTGGACTTCCGGCATGTTGCTGGCCGGCCTTATCGGCGCCTGCCTGCCGCTCGCGGCCCAGAGCACGGCGGCCCCTGCGCAGCCTCAAGAATCATCGCTGCCCAACGCGCCCGGCCAGACGACTCCGGCGCCAGCCAAACCGGCCCCGCTGCCTCCGCCGCTCCGGCAACCGCCTCCGCCCGCCTCTGCCACGCAACAACCCGCGCAAGCCCCGGCCGATGCCCAGGAGCCGGAGGTCGCCGCCCCCGGCGATGAGGAAGGCACCTACACGCTGAAGCAGAACGTGAACGAGGTGAACCTCACCTTCACGGTTACGGATCACCGCGGCCGCTTCGTCAACAACCTGCAGCAGCAGGACTTCGCGCTGCTCGACGACCAGCGCGCTCCCGCGCAGGTCTACAGCTTTACTCAGCAGACCAACCAGCCGCTGCGCGTCGGCCTGGTCATTGACGCCAGTACATCCATTCGCGCGCGCTTCCACTTCGAGCAGCAGGCCGCCACGGAGTTCCTGCTCAGCATCCTGCGCCCCCGCACCGACCGCGCTTTCATCATGGGCTTCGATGTCACTTCCTATGTCACGCAGGGCTTTACCAACAATCCCGACCTGCTGGAGACGGGGCTGAACAAGCTGAGACCGGGCGGCGGCACCGCGCTCTACGACGCGGTCTACAAGGCATGCCGCGACCAGATGCTGCACGGCGTTCCCGCCAACGCCGAAGTCCGCAAGGCGCTCATCCTGGTCTCCGACGGTGACGACAACCAGAGCCGCGCCTACCTCGACGATGCGATCAAGATGTGCCAGCGCGCCGAGACCACCATCTACACCATCAGCACCAACACCAGCCCCTCACGCGAGCGCGGCGACGATGTGCTGAAGAAGATGGCGCTGGCCACCGGCGGCTCCGCCTTCTATCCGCAGCGGATTGAAGACATAGCGAACGAGTTCCACAAAGTGGAAGAAGAGCTGCGCTCGCAGTACTCGCTCGCCTACAAGCCCGCCGACTTCCGCGCCGACGGCTCCTTCCGCACCATCTATCTCACCGCTCTGCGCGGCGGATACAACGTGCACGCCCGTACCGGCTACTACGCGCCGAAGTAAACCTCACCGCTGGTTCGGCAGCGGCGGCGCCACAAAGCCGCTGTCATGGACGGCCTCCATGAAGATCCCGCAGCGCGTGAAGTACAGCGTGCTCGGGTCCTTCACAATGATGGTGTCGAACGGCAGCGTGCCCGGCGAGCCGAGATGGATCACCTCGACCTTCGAGCCGCGATCCAGTTCCAGATCGTGCAGCGTCGCCCCGGCCTGCGAATGTTGCGCGCTGAAGTCCGCCGGGTCCACCATGCTGACCTGCGCCCCCGGATCGGTCGCCGATGCGCCGCCCCACACGATGTTGCGATCGCTCATCAAAACGCGCGAGCCCCGCGCCATCTTGCTGAAGAACGCCGGATTGGCCGTACACCCAGGCGTGGCCATCGGCTTCTTCGGCAGCATCTTCGTGATCTTCCAGTAGCCATCCACGCCCGCCGGCAGATTCTGCGCCATGGCCGCAGGCGCCATCGCCATCAAAACGACAGCGCCAAGCGCGGTCAAAATCAACTTCCGATTCTTCATCCCAGCATCTCCAGTAGTTCTGGTTCGCCAATCATCGGCACCTTCAGTTCGCGAGCTTTGTCCAGCTTCGACCCCGCCTCCTCGCCGGCCACAACATAATTCGTCTTCTTGCTGACCGAGCCGGAAACACGCCCTCCTGCTGCTTCGATGCGCTCTTTCGCCTCCTCGCGGCTCAGCGTCGGCAGCGTGCCCGTAAGCACGAAGGTCAGCCCTTCCAGCTTCGCGGAGCGTTTGCGCTTCTCCGCTCTAAAGGTCAGCCCCGCCGCACGCAGCCGTTCGATCAATTTGCGGTTGCGCTCTTCCGCGAAAAATTCATGTACCGCGGCGGCCACGCGCGGGCCCACCTCCTGCACCCGCTCCAGTTCTTCGGGCGTCGCCGCAAGCAGCGCATCCATCGATCCAAAAGCATCCGCCAGCAACTGCGCCGTGCGCTCGCCGACGAACCGGATACCCAGCCCGAAGAGCACCCGATCGAGCGGCGCCTTCTTCGTTCGCTCGATCTCCGCAATCAGCGAGTCCGCCGTCTTCTGCCCGATGCGCTCCAGCGTCAGCAACTTTTCGCTGGTCAGCGAATACAGGTCCGCCACGGAGCGCACCAGCCCCTTCTCCATCAACTGCACCACCACCGCCTCGCCCATGCCGTCGATGTTCATCACGCCGCGCGAAGCGAAGTGCAGCAGGCTCTCGCGCAGCCGCGCCGGGCAGTCCACATTCACGCAGCGGTAGTCGGCTTCGCCCTCCGTGCGCACAATCTCGCTGTCACACACCGGGCAATGCGCGGGGAAGTGAAATTTCTTATGCCCTCGCGGATGGTCCTTGTCTTCGATCACTTCGACGATCTTCGGGATCACGTCCCCGCCGCGCTCCACGCGCACAAAGTCGCCGATCTTCACTCCCAGCCGCTCAATCTCGTCGGCATTGTGCAGCGTCGCGCGCGTCACCGTGATGCCGCCGATCTGCACCGCGCTCAGCACCGCTACCGGTGTCAGCTTGCCGGTGCGCCCCACCTGCACCGTGATGTCTTCGAGCCGCGTCACGCCGCCGCGCGCCGTGAACTTATACGCCACCGCCCAGCGCGGCGCCTTGCCGGTAAAGCCCAGCCGCTTCTGCAGCGCAGTCGAGTTCACCTTGATCACCACGCCGTCGATCTCGTACCCGAGCGACGCCCGCTGCGCCTCGGCACGCGCCACAAATGCCTGCAACTGATCGAGCGTCTTCAGCGCCTCGCGATGCGGATTCACGCGGAAGCCCGCGGTCGTCAACGCATCCAGCGTCTCCACCTGCGTGGCAAAGGCGTTTTCGCCCTCTGCGCCGGGCGCAAGCTGCAGCGCGAAGTAGCCATAAAAATCCAGCCGCCGCTGCGCCACGATGTTCGGCTCAATGGTACGGATCGTCCCCGCCGCAAAATTCCGCGGATTCGCGGCCTGCGCCTGGCCCAGCGCCTCGCGCTCCTGGTTCATTTTCAGGAAGGCCGCCATCGGCATCACCACTTCGCCGCGCACCTCAAACGGCGCCGGCAGCCGGCTCTTCTTCATCTTTTCCGCCGAAATCGACAACGGTACCGACCGGATCGTCCGCACATTGCTGGTGACATCTTCGCCAATCGTGCCGTTGCCGCGCGTAATGGCCCGCGCCAGCACCGCGCCACCGCTCCCGCTCGCTGTGTAATGCAGCGCCAGCGAAAGCCCATCCAGCTTCAGCTCCGTCACATACGCAATCTCCGCATCGCCCGCCAGCGCGCGCACGCGCCGGTCCCAGTCCGCCAGTTCCTCCGGCGTGTTCACGTTGTCCAGCGAGAGCATCGAACGCGAATGCGCAACCTTGGCGAAGCCTTCCTTCGGCTTGCCGCCAACGCGCTGCGTGGGCGAATCGGGCGTCACCCACTCCGGATGCTTCGCCTCAATCTCCTTCAGCTCACGCATCAGCGAGTCGAATTTCGCATCCGGAATCTCCGGCGCATCCAGCACGTAGTAGAGGTTCTCGTGGTGGCGAATCGTCTCGCGCAGGGCCTCAGTTTTCGCTTCCGTCGCTCGCTCAGCCATCGAGCTGAATTATAAGGATGCGGGCGCGAAGGCTGTATTCTCGTCTCGCACGCAGATAGACCATGGAACCAGTCACCCACTTCCTCACCGGCGCATGCCTCGGCCGCTCCGGCTTCAATCGCAAAACCGCGTACGCCACGCTGGCCATGACGCTCGCCGCGGAAACCCCTGACATCGACATCTTCTGGGGATTTCGCGGACCGCTGGTTGCCTTTCAGCACCATCGCGGATTCACCCACACGCTGCTCGGCGCGCCAGTCGTTGCCCTCGTGGTCACGCTCTTCTGCTGGGGCTTCCATCATGTCCGGCGAAAAAAGCCCCCCACCCCCCGCGCTGGATTCTGTTGTGGTGCTTTGCGCTCATCGCCGACCTCAGCCATATCCTGCTCGACTTCACCAACAATTACGGCGTGCGCCCTTTCGCGCCATGGAACCCGCACTGGTACTCCTGGGACATCGTCTTCATCTTCGAGCCGGTCATGTTCATCTTCCTGCTCACCGGACTCCTCGCCCCCGCCGTGCTCGGCCTGGTCGATCGCGAAATCTCCAAGCGCCGTCCACTCTTTCGCGGACGCGGCTGGGCCATCGCCGCCCTCGTCGGTGTCGCCATCCTCTACACCTTCCGCAGCACCGAGCACGCACGCGCCGTTCACCTTCTCGAGCAGACCTCCTTCGACCGACCTGCGCTGCGCGTTGCCGCCGAGCCCTATCCCATCAACCCCTTCCGCTGGCAGGGCATCGTCGAAACCGACAACGCCTACCACTTCGCCGATGTGCGCACCGGCAGCAACACCGTCAACATCGACGAGAGCGTCGGCCCGATCTATAAGCCACCCGTGACCCCCGCCGTTGCCGCGGCCAAGCGCTCCTGGCTGGGCCGCGTCTACCTCGACTGGTCCACGTTCCCACTGGTCGAGGACATCGGCCCCGGCAGCCCGCCCGACATGCCCCAGGACGCCGCACGGCATCTCCAGCAGGTCAACTTCCACGACATGCGCTTCGGCTACACCGACTGGTTTGGCACCCACCAGAACCGCAAGCCGCTCTCCGGCTCGGTCTTCGTCGCGCCCAACGGCCAGATCGAGGCCACCTACATGGAAAACAAGCCCCAGAATTGACCCAGGGGCCACCCGCACAACGCGTCTCCATGCCAGAAACCCCCGTTGTATTTCTCTTCGTCCCAGAGCTTGACTCTCGAGTGCACTCCAGGGTGTACGCTCCTCAGGTAGAGGGGGGCCAATGGGCACACTTCTCCAGATCGGCGATGTCGCAAGCCAAACAGGCCTGAGCATAGACACCATTCGCTTTTATGAGCGGGAGCGGCTGTTGCACGCCGCAGCACGCTCCAACGGCGGCTTCCGCCTGTTCTCGAAATCGGACGTCGACGACCTGGCATTCATTCGGAATGCCCAGGAATTGGGCTTCTCGCTTCAAGAGATTCGCGATCTTGTAGGCCTGAAAAATACCCGGCATCCCGACTGCAACCAGGTGGAACAGTTGCTGACGCACAAGATCGCCGCGGTACGTGCGAAGATTGCCGCCTTGCGCAAGCTCGAACGCGAGCTGCAGCGGACGATGATTCAGTGCCGGTCAAACCTGCGCCATGCGGCCAGCGACAAAGCGGAAGATTGCCCGGCGCTGAACGACATCTCTCATCGCAGCGAAATGAAGAGATGACATTGGAATTGTTGTATTTGCCCGGGTGTCCAAATCGCGGCCTCGCAGTGGATCTGGTCCACAGCGTTTTGCTGGCTGAAGGAGTCCGCGCACACGTGCACCAGATTTCAATCTCGGACTACGAAGAGGCAAAGGCGCATCGCTTCCCTGGGTCGCCAACCCTGCGCGTGAACGGACAAGACATCGAGGAGGTCGCCTCTCATCGGTTACAGCGTGGGCTTTGCCTGCCGCACCTACCTTGTAGAAGGAAAGCCGCAAGGGGTCCCTCCGCGTTTCTGGGTGGAACAGGCGATTCGCGCGGCGCGAAAGCAGGAGGATCTTGTATGAAAGATGTCCGGGCATCCACTGCGTTTGCACCCGGGGTCGCTGTGATCAGCGCGTTGACGACCCTTGCCTGCTGTTTGCCTTGGGGCATTGGCGCCGCACTGGGAACGCTTGGCTTAGGTGTTTTATTTGCCAGGTTCCGCATCGGATTCATTGTTCTCTCCGTCCTCTTGCTCGGCGTCGGACTCATGCAAATCTTGCGCCTGGGACGAAGCTGCCGTCGCTACAGCCGCGTCCAGATTGTTTTCTGGGGGATTGCGGCAGCCGTTGTGCTCGGCATCGTTCTCTTCCCGCAGTGGGTTGCCAGCCTGCTCGCCATTCATCTCTCTTGACCTGACTGGAGGTTCTCCATGGTCAAAAGAAAGTGGGTCGTATTCGGAATTCTTGCAGTAGGAGTCTTGCTCGCGATTCTCCGGTATTTTGCAGGTGGCCATCAAACACCGTCCGGGCAGCCACCGCTTGCAGAAATTACTTCGCAGTCTCTTCCTCAATTCCTGAAGGAATTTAACAGCTCCGCGAATACGGAACGCGTGTTGCTTCTGCTGTCCCCCACCTGTCCCGTTTGCCAGGCGGGAAGCTCCAAAGTGAACGAACTACTCCGGCGGCATCTCAATAGCAACGTTCGTGTCTTCGCCATATGGGAGCCCATCCTCCCAACCGATTGGGGAAGGCCAAACACCCACGTTCTTGCAAGGCTTTCCGATGGGCGCGTCTCCCAGTTTTGGGACCAGAAACATTTGATTTCCGGGCTCGTCCAGAAAGAGGCCTATGGCCGCCATCCGGCATGTTGCACTTGGAATGGCATTTGGTGGGACGTGATTGCGGCCTATCCTCCCGCAAAAGGGGAAAGCTCCCTGGCTGAACCGGGACTTCTCAACGGCACCATTGTCCGGACCGCGCCGCAATTGGAAGCCAAACTGGCGCAGCAGTGAGCTGATTCAACCGGCTTGTGATCGAACACCGAGCATGCTCCCCGCGCATGCTTCCTCAGATTTGGAGGTACGCGAATGACGAAACCTCGCGCAGTGTCCACGACGCCAGGAAAGATCACATCTTTAGGGAAAATGCTCTAAAATCGAATTCCGAGGTCTGTCATGTCTGCCTTCGTCCTGCTCCTGGTTGGTCTCATAAGCCGCATGGGTGTGTTGTCCACGCACTGGTTCAACTTCACTGCCGTTGGTGGATCGCTGCTCTATTTCGGCGCGCGCCGTCCGCTGCGCCAGGCAGCCTGGGCGCTGGTGCCGTTCATGGCCATGGATGTCTTCCTCACCACCCGCGTCTACGGTATGGCCTTCCACGCGCAGGACTACCTCGTCACGTGGCTCTGGTACGCGGCCGTGCTGGTGCTGGGCTCGCTGCTGCTGAAACAGCGGACCAACGTGACCCGTGTCGTCACCGGCTCGCTGCTTGCCTCCACGTCCTTCTTCGCCGTCAGCAACTATGCGGTCTGGGTCGGCTCCGTGATGTACCCGCACACGCTCGGCGGACTCACCGCCTGCTACGCCGCCGGCCTGCCCTTTTACCGCAACGATCTCGTTTCCACCCTGCTGGTCACCGGCGTAGCCTTCGGCGCGGAAGCGCTCGTTCGCCGCGCGCGAGAAGCAAGCGCCCCCGGCCACGGCCGGATCGCCGCCTGACCCCGGCATCAACGCAGCAAATCAAAGGGCGCGGCCATCGGCCGCGCCCTTCGTGTCTCTACAGTTATCTAGAACGCCGCCTTCGCCGCTTCCTCCAACTCCTCCGCGCTTACCGTTTTGATCGTCTGCCCCGCCGACCACGAGTGTCCAAACGGGTCGGTAAACTGCCCGTAGCGGTCGCCCCAGAACTGGTCCTTCAGCGGCATCGTCACCTTCGCGCCAGCCGCGAGAGCATTCGCCCATAGCGAGTCCACATCGTCGGTGTGCAGGTGCAGCGTAATCGGCGAACCGCCAAACGCCTCCGGCGTCCGGCTGCCCATGTGCTCAGGGAAATCATCAGACAGCATCAGATCCATGCCCAACACCTTCAATTGAGCGTGCATCAGGCGTTTGCCATCCGGTGCCAGATGGCGCGCCACCTCTTCTGCGCCGAAAGCCTTCTTGTAAAAGTCGATGGCCGCGGCTGCGTTGCTCACGGTCAGATATGGTGTCAAAGATTGCCTCATACATCTCTCCTCAAAATCGGAAATTTTCCGGGTCGGTAAGAATGCACGCGCCAGCATACGCGCCCCCGGATGACAGCGACAACCACTCAGGGACGAACTGCCGAAGCGCTGATTTATCCTGACTTCTGACGATGCCCGACTTTTCTATTCCTGAACTCAGCGGCTATGACGATGCCGCGCTGGACCGAGCCTTTCGCTCGCTGACCACCGATTTGGAGCGCTCCGCCGCCTCGCTCAATGGCCCGGATGCCGTAGAGCACTTCCGCCTCGAATGGCTGGGCCGCAAGCAAGGCCGCCTTAAGACGGTGAGCGATGCCTGGCTGAAAACCGCCCCGGCAGAGGCGCGCCGCGCCCTCGGCCAGCGCTTCAACACGCTCAAGGAGCGCATCGAAACCCTGCTCACCGAAGCCGCCGCCGGCAAGCGCCATGCAGTCACCGGCGCAGCGATCGACGTCACCCTTCCCGGCACCCGCCCGCAGCTCGGCGCCGAGCATCCCATCCTGCGCACCTGGCATGAGGCCGTCCGCATCTTCGCCGCCCTGGGCTACTCCGTCGCCACCGGTCCCGAGGTCGAGACCGACTACTACAACTTCGAATCGCTCAACTTCCCGCCCAACCATCCCGCGCGCGATACCCAGGACACCCTCGTCGTCACCGGCCAGGAGCGCAAGCCGCTGCGCGACCGTCTTCTCATGCGCACCCACACCTCGCCGGTGCAGATCCGCACCATGGAGCAGCAGCCGCCGCCCATCCGCCTCGTCATCCCCGGCAAGGTGCACCGCAACGACGCCGCGGACGCTACGCACTCGCCCATCTTCCACCAGGTCGAAGGCCTCTGCGTGGACGAGGGCATCACCTTCGCCGACCTCAAAGGTACGCTCGACCACGCGATGAAGGCCTTCTTCGGATCCAGCGTCAAAACGCGCTTCTTCCCGTCCTTCTTCCCCTTCACCGAGCCCAGCGCCGACGTGCAGATCTCCTGCATTTTCTGCGGCGGCAAAGGCTGCCGCAAATGCAAGCACAGCGGCTGGATCGAGCTGCTCGGCTGCGGCATGGTCGACCCCGCGGTCTTCGGTTTCGTGCGCGAAAAACAGCCCGCCTACGATCCCGGAAAAGATCTCCGGCTTCGCCTTCGGCATGGGCCTGGATCGCATCGCGATGATGAAGTACGGCATCACCGACATCAGCCTCCTCTTCTCCGGAGACGTGCGCTTCCTGGAGCAATTCGCGTGAAGCTGTCTGTGAATCCACAAGCATTGGGCTTGTTCATTGCGGCGTACATCATTCAATTCGTGTACCTGGTCGTAGGAAGATCCGCGATCAACAACGTCGTTGTGGCGCTTTATAGTCTGATCTACCATCCGGCATCAGAGCATCGGCGCGAATTGCTCTTCAGACATCCATTAGCTCTGGCTGTTCTCACGGGATTAATTCTCGGCTTCCTGCCATTTCATGCAATTGCCTCTGGCTTTGGCTTTGTTTCCAAGCCAAATGAACGCTGGAGCCAAGGCTGGCGAAACGCCAAGCTATGGATTGCTGTTCCGTTTGCTCTTATATTTTTTTTATCCATCTGGTCTTACGTAGCCGCGTGCGCCTGTCAAGTGCACCTTCGGTTTGGCAGAGCTTCTTTGCTACGTCGTGCGATCTGGATGCCGCCCATCTGCTTGTTTATCGCGCCGGATGCGCTAACCAACTGATCTTCACTGCTACTCTCATAGGTGCCTTGGTCTACTCATTGACCGCATCGTTTGATTCTTGGCGAAGATCTTCAGATCAGGCACCAGTGTCTAAAACTTCCGGTGCAACAGGCGAGATTATATGAATGTTCTATCCAGCTGGCTGCGCGCATATCTACCCTCACTTGTCGTCACCGATCGCCAACTCGCCGACGATCTCACCCTCCGTGGCATCGCTGTCGAAGGGGTCTTCGACGTAGCTCCGCCAGTCGGCGGTTCGCTATTCGAGACCGACATAACGACCAACCGCGTCGACGCGATGAACCACTACGGCATCGCGCGCGAAGCCGCCGCCATCTATGGCCTCACCCTCCCGCCGCTCGATACAACACTGCCGGCAGCCGCAGCCCGGCGCCGGCCACCCCGTCCGCATCGAAGCCCCCGAAGCCTGCGGCCGTTTCACCGCCCGCATCCTGCGCAACGTAAAGATCGGCCCATCCACCGGCATCGTCGCCGAGCGCTTCGCCGCCCTCGGCCAGAAGCTCATCTTCAATGCCGTCGATGCCAGCAACTACGTCCTGCTCGGCATGGGCCACCCCACCCACGCCTTCGACCTCGACAAAATCGAGGGCGCCATCCTCGTCCGCCGCGCGCGCGCGGGCGAAAAGCTCAAGACCCTCGACGGCATCGACCGCGTGCTCGACGCCGACGATGTCGTGGTAGCCGACGAGAAAAAAGCTCTCGGCCTCGCCGGTGTCATGGGTGGCTGGGACACGATGATCACGCCCGAGACGAAGAACATCCTCGTCGAAGCCGCCTGGTTCGATCCCGCCGTCGTCCGCCGCATGAGCCGCCGCCACGCCATCCACTCCGACGCCTCGCATCGCTTCGAGCGCGGTGCCGACTTCCACGCCCCGCCCGTTGCCTCGGCGCTGGTCTCGCAACTCATCCTCCAAAATGGCGGCCACATCGAAGGCGATCTCGTCGATGTCATCGTTCCCGTGGTCGAGCAGCGCGTCGCGAATCGCCCGCCGATCGCTTTCTCCGTAGCGCGCTGCGCACAGCTTCTCGGCCGCACCGACGACGGCCCCGGCGTCACCGACGAAGTAGCCGCCACCACGCTGCGCGCCCTCGGCTGCACGCTCTCGCAGTCAGGCGAAGGCCGCTACAAGGTCACGCTCCCCAGCTGGCGTCTCGATCTTGAGCGCGAGATCGACCTCATCGAAGAGGTCGCCCGCGTCTACGGCTACAATCGCTTCGCCAACACCCTGCCCAGCTTTTCCGGCACCGTCATCGAGCTACCGCACGCGCCCAAGCAATCCGTCGTGCGTCGGCTGCTCCTCTCTGCCGGCTACAACGAGGCCATCTCCTCCACCTTCTGCTCGGCCGCCGACGCCGAGATATTCGCCGCGCAGCCCGGCGTCGCTGTCGCCATGGACAACCCGCTCAGCGAAGAGGCTGGCATGCTGCGCCCGTCGCTCCTGCCCGGCATGCTGACGATGCTGGCCCATAATCTCAACCGCAATGTCGACGACGTCCGCCTCTTCGAGATAGGCACCGTCTTCACCGGCACACCCGATCGTGTAGACGAAACACAGTGGCTCGCCTTCGGCGCCACCGGCCAGCTCCGCGATGGCCTGCACTCCGCGCGCGCCGTCGATTTTTACGACCTCAAGGGTCTGGTCGAAGCCATCACTGCCCGTTTCACCACCCGCTCCGTCTACTACGACGCCTTCCCGCCGGAGAGCGGCCTGCTGCCCCGCTGGCTCAATCCCGCCCGCGCCGCACGCCCGGTCGTCGACGGCTCAACCATCGGCTACTTCGGCGAGCTGCACCCGGACGAGAGCGCGCAGCGCAAGCTCCGCCAGCCTGTCTTTATCGGCGAAATCTATCTCGACCGCCTCTTCCGCCAATCGCTCCGTCAGCCCTCTGCGCGCGAGCTCTCGCGCTATCAACCGGTCCGCCGCGACTTCTCGCTCATCTTCCCGGACACCATCCATTGGGACGCAGTGGGCTCCGCGCTCGCCGCGCTCGAAATCGCCGAGCTGCAGGACTACCGTCCCGCCGAGATCTTCCGCGACGCCAAAGGCAAAGCCGTTCCCGCCGGCCACTACTCCATGCTCGTCTCCACCACCTTCCAGTCACCCGAGCGCACCCTGCGCGACGAGGAGCTGCACACCTGGTCGAACAGCATCGTCGGCGCGCTCGAATCCCTCGGCGGCAAGCTCCGCGCATAAGCCGCAGGCGGTATCGATTCGTGCACACATATGCACAGGACTAAATCGGATTTGCCTTCCCTCGTTTGCATGGGGCGATATACTGCGCTCAGGAAGAGCGCACGACACATTCCCCCGAAGAGCGGATTGCCTGCGATTTTTTGGTTGCGTTGCAAAGCCGGACGCGGTTTTTTTCTTCAAGAAAAACCGCTCCTCGCAAAAGCAGATCGACCGGGCAGATAGGCAATCAGCTCAGAGAGTGCAGTGAGGTTGTATGGCAGCGGCAGCAATGGACATGACGGATCAGGGCGCCGAAACCCTGGCAGCAGCGGATTTTCAGGCTCTCGAAGAGCGCGTTCTGCGCGCGGTGGAGTTGCTGAAGGCCGAGCGTGAGGCCCACGCCGCGGCAATAGCGAAAATCGAAGACCTTCAACGCCACAGCTCCGAGTTGGAGCGGCAACTGGCAAGTCGCGGCGAAAATGCCTCGCGGCTGGAGAGCGAGATCAGCCACTTGCAGCAGGAGCGGGACCACGTACGCGGCCGCGTCGAGCGGCTATTGAAGCATCTGGACGAATTCACCGCCTAGATTTTCTAGGCAGCCAGAGGAGAGAGCGACTCCGCAATGACTGATACCGCGAAAAGCGTCACCGTTGAGATCTACGACCAGCCTTACCACTTGCGCGGGCAAGATTCCGCATACATCGAGCGGCTGGCCAACCTCGTAGACACCAAGATGCGCGCCGTAGCGGCGCAGGGCACCACCGTCGATTCGTTGCGCGTGGCGGTGCTCGCGGCCATCAACATTGCGGATGAGTTCATGACGCTCCAGTCGCGCCATCGCGCGCTCACCGGCAGCGTGAATCAGGCAGAAACCACGCTGCGCACCCGCGCCAGCAACCTGAACGGCCTGCTCGATTCCGTGCTAGCCGGCGAGCGCCGCACCGGCTAACTCTGTCGGTCATCCTGAGCGGAGCGCGACGGCCACCCACATCTCGTCATCTCGACCGGAGCGCCGTAGGGCGCAGTGGAGAGACTGCTTTCCCGCCTCACGTCCAAATAACAATCCCTTACAGCGCCGCAATCCTCACATTCCCATCCGACGTGTGAATGCTCAACGGCGTCCCTCCGCCATTCAGCCGCCCGTGGAGTGATTTGCCGCTGTCGTAGTGGTCCATGGTCAACGGCAGGCTGCAGTCAAGATGGCCGTCGCTCGTCGACACATCCAGATCGGCAGCCAGTGTAGCCGGCACATTGATTCTCACGCTCCCATCCGAGCTCTCGATGCGCGATGCCGCATTCAGCTTCGATCCCGGCGCCAGCGTCAGGTCAAGGTTGCCATCGCTCGTATGCATCTGCACTGCGCTGAAATCGCCATCCACCGTCATATGTCCATCCGACCCGCGTGCTTCAAGCGTCCCGCTCGCGCGCCGGATCGTCATGTTGCCGTCTGACATCCGCAGACGAAGCGCGCCATGCACATCCTCGAGCACCACCGAGCCATCGCCCGAGTGCACCTGCAGGTTCCCATTCAAACCGCGTGCCGCTAGATTGCCGTCCGCCGTTCCCGCATCCAGATCGAGATGTGCCGGAGTCTCCACCGAGACCTTCGTGCCCGACCCACTTCCCCAGTTGAAGATTCCGATGTGCGGCTTCTCCTTGAAGGAGAAGAAGACATGATCGCCCTCCTGGTGCTCCTCCAGGCGGTATTCGTTCAGGTCGCGAGTGGCATGCACCTGCACCCGGATTTCTTTGCAGTCGCCACACGATCCAATCTCCAGGCCGCTATCGGAGGTCTCGATAGTCAGCGACGGACTACCGCTCACCGAATAGGTCTTCTGCCAGTCATGCCCGCTGGCCTGAGCTAGGGCCGGGATAGTGACGAGCGAAATAGCGGCGGCCGCAAACAGGGCAGGGCGGGCAGGCAGGATGGTCATGGGCGTTCTCCTGGCTGGTGGATACGCCGCCGGGCAGTCCGAGGTTCCAGAAAATCTCCAGCAAACCCTGCTGACTGGTCAGGCGACTGCGAAAACGTCAGCATGCCAGTCAAGGGTGATGACCGTGATGTCGTCTTCCTGGCCGAATTGGTGAGCTTTGGCGGCGATCTCCGCGGCGGAAAGCCGGCTTACTTGCGAGGTGCGATCGAAACCGAAGAGCTCGCCGGTGCCGGAACGGGCCTCGACCACGCCGTCGGAGAGCAGAGTCAGACGCGCCATGGCGGGCAGGACAAAATTGGACTGGTTATAAGTGATGGCGGGGAGAATGCCGAGAGGTAGGCCGCCCTCAAGCGAGATTTCCGTGCCGTCCAGGTAGGGCGAAAGATGGCCGGCGTTGGCCAGCATAATTTCGCCTTCTGCCGTCAGCACCAGGCAAAGGCAGGTGATAAAGCCGGAGTTTTTGGTGCGCAGCAGGACATTATTGAGGCGTTCCAGCGCTATGTTGGGAGCGACGTTTTCGTCGGCTATGGAGCGGAGCGCGCCCACCGCTACGGCACCTAGCATTGCGGCTTGCAGGCCTTTGCCGCTGACGTCTCCGATGGCGACGAAGATGGAACCGTCGGGCCGGGGCAGGATCTGGCAGAAGTCGCCCCCGACTTCTTCGGCGGCGCGGTAGGCGATTTCGGTCTGGAGTCCGCCGAGGGTTGGGATATCGACAGGGACCAGGCGCTGCTGAATGTCGTGTGCAGCCTTCAGGGCTGCGGACAATCGCTGCTGTTCATGACTGGTGCGGGCGAAGCGATAGACGAGAACGGCAAGCATGCCAAGGAGTGAGATGACGCGGTCGAGCTGCTCCAGGTTGACTTCGAAGGGTTGGCGAAGCAGGAGGATATGGGTTGGAACGATGTTGATGGCGTGCGGGACATTGAAGTCCAGGAGCACTAACCCAAAGTTGACGAAAGCAAGCGTCACCGTGTCGATGGCAAAAGGAAAGAAGAGCAATTTGGCGTAGAGGTTTCCGGCACGCCATCCCTGAATCAGGTAACAGAGGAGCAGGATTCTCATGGAAGTGGCCGCGAGGCAGTATCCAATGTCGCCCGCAGTGAGGCTGATGTAGCCCCTGAGAACAAAGATGATCGACAACTCCGCGAGAAGCGTCAGGGCAACCGGCACGATGGTGTTCTTCCACTTGCCGGGACGGACCGCCTCCACGATGAAGAGGACGACGGCGATGCCGCTACACACGTCGAGAAGGATGTTGAGGTAGGTATAGAGATATAAACCCCATGCCTGGTGTTGGGCGGCAAAGTCAACAGCGTAAAAGCTGCTTTCGATGACGAGGTAGCAGGCGAACCAAAGATAGAAGCGCTCGCGAGTAAACCAGAAGAGCAGAGCGGTAGCTGCGCCCACGATGATGAGGACGATGTTGATGGTGTACAAGCTGCCGCCCGCCAGCAGGTCGACGGCCTTGGTGGCAGCGAATTGATGCAGAACTGTTTCCGGCGCCCCGGCGAAGGCTTCGCCTTCCAGCCTGCTGTCCCGCGAGCCTGCGGTGGCTGGATCCTGCCAGAGACGAATCGCGACGGTGATCTCCTTTGCGCTGGAGCCGGAATTCACAGGAAGGGTGAAGACCCGGGCAGCGCCGATGACATTGTGAGCCGGGCCGGGCGGCAGCGTGCCAACCTGCGCGATCAATTGGCCGTCGCTGAAGAGCTGATAGCTTTTCTCGATATCCGGGAGCTCGAGAACTAGCGACTGCGTGTGGGCCGGAGCGCGAAGATGAAAGCGGAACCAGGCAAGCTGCGTGCGTGTGGGGTAACCCTGCTTGTTCCAATCGGTCGCCGGCTGCAGGGTTGGCCAGGCGGAATCGTCGAAGTCTGGCTGGGCCCAGCGGGCATCATCTCCCAGATGGAAGCGCCAGACCGAATCGACTTGTGAGATCGGAAGCCGCGTGGCTTGGAGGTCGAAGGACTGCGCGCGCACCGGGAACGGCAGGGCAGCCGCGAAAAAGGCAGCGGCCGCCAGAGCAAACAGCTGGGGCATCGAGAACCTGATCCGCATGCTGACCTCGGTCTACAAGTGCCCGAATTGTAATGGTCGAATGGAGACTGCAGGTACCCGAGAATGCCCGGCCTCAAGGCTTCTTCAGCGGTCCGCCAGTCGTCTGCGTTCTTTGTCCGCCGCTGGTTCCGGTATAACTCCCCGTCCGGTGCTGGCCCGGGCTCTGGTTCGCGTCGCCTTCGTTCTCGCCCTTCTGCGCGCTCTTCTTCAGTTGGTGCTTCTGCTCCTGGTGCTGTCCGCCAGAGGCGTACTGGTCCTCCGGCGCAATGTGCTCCACGGAAGTCGCCGCGCCGGCCGTGGTTGACGGTTCCTCGGGCTTGATTTCAGTTTTGTTGCTCATGCCATCCTCCTCGCGAATCGCGTCAGAGGGCTTAGATGCCTGCAAACGCCGCCCGCAGCCGTCGCCAGCTCTGCTCCAGCATCTCCGGCAGCACGCGGGTTTCGGCAGTCACCGTCATGAAGTTCGTATCCCCGAACCAGCGCGGCAGCACGTGCATGTGCAGATGGTCGGCCACTCCGGCGCCCGCCGCCTTTCCCAGGTTCAGCCCCAGATTGGTGCCATCCGGTGAATAGGCCCGTTCCAGCGCCCTCGCGGTGCGCTGCGCCAGCGCCATCATTTCCTGCGCGGCCTCCGCAGCCAGCGCGGCCAGCGATCCCTCATGCGCCAGCGGGACGATCATCACATGACCCGAGGTATACGGGTAGGCATTCAGGCAGATGTAGCAGCTCCGCCCGCGCATCACGATGTTTGCCGCCCGGTCGGCCTCTTCCGGCGCCATGCCGTGCTCGATCGCAAAATCGGCAGCCGCGATCAGGTTGCAGAAGACGCAGTGGTGGTCACCCGGCCACGCAGCCAGCGCCGCAGGCACGCCGGCCCGAGCCTCCCGCGTGTCCTCCTGCGTCACGTACGCATAGCGCCATGGCGTCCACAGATGGTCCACAGAGCCGAGTATACGGGGCACCGGATGTGCTCAACCTCGATGCGAATTTATGCGACATTCACAACTCGCACGGTGCGAATCCTTTGTTTGACTGCCCTATGGCCGGTTGCTACACTCATGAATGAAGCCTTGTCTGCTGGATTCGCAGATGCGGCTTCCACTGCGATCCCTGCCCATTTCGAAGCCCACGGCGACTCCCTCATCGGAGACCTGCAGCGCATCCGCTCCTTTCTGGCGGGTTCCCTGCGGGCCCGGCGGAATCGCCTCCCGGTAACGATGCAGGCAGCAGCGAGTGCCCTGGGTTCGCCACCGTCAGGAAGCCGAAGCGGGGCAAGGCACGCCGGTCTCTCCGGAACTGCTTTGCACGCTGCTCGACGAAGGGCCTGACTTCCCCCGATTGGCGCGCCTGGCCGGCGACTGTGCAACACGTCCCGTGCGGGGCTTGTGGCCGGAACGCCGTGGCGGAAAGATGGGCCGCCGACGAATCCGGAGCTGGTTGCTATGGCAGACGCCCTACATTCTGAACAAACCGAGAGCAAACCCCTGAACACCGAACTGGAAACCCCAACGCTTGATGCCGCGACGGAACACCACGAACCGTCGACCGAACCCACCTACAACCACCAGAACGCCGAGTACCACGACGGCAATGCTGGCCACGCTTCCGAGCCTCAGTCTCACGACGCCACTGTCGCCACTGCCGAATCGGCAGACGAAGACATGAGCATGGAGGATTTTGCCGCGGCACTGGAGTCCTTTGACCGCGAGCAGGCCGCCGAGGCTGCCATTGCGCAGGGCGATGAGAACAACATCGTCCAGGGCACAGTGGTCAAGCTGACGGACAAGCATGTGGTGGTAGATGTGGGCCTCAAAAGCGAAGGCTTCATCCCGCTCGAGCAGGTGGTGGATCACACCGGCCAGTCCAAGCTCAATCCCGGCGACCTGGTCGAGGTCGTGGTCGAGCGCGAAGAGGTCGAGGGCGGCTACCTGCTGAGCTATGACAAGGCACAGCGCCACCGCGTATGGGATTCCATCGAGAAGGCCTACACCGAGAAGGTGCCCATTACCGGCACCGTGGTCGGCCGCGTCAAGGGTGGCGTTACCGTCGACATCGGCATCAAGGCGTTCCTGCCCGGCTCGCAGCTGGAAATCCGCCCCGTGCGCAACCTCGACGCCTACATCGGCCAGCCCATCGATGTCCGCGTCATCAAGCTCAACAAGAAGCGCGGCAACGTCGTCGTCTCCCGCAAGGAGATCCTCGAAGAGGAGCAGAACGCACGCCGCTCAACTACTCTCGAGCACCTCGAAGAGGGCGCGATTCTCAACGGCACGGTCAAGAACCTCACCGACTACGGCGCCTTCGTCGACCTCGGCGGCATCGACGGCCTGCTGCACATCACCGACATGTCCTGGGGACGGCTCACCCATCCCCGCGACCTGGTCAACGTCAATGACGAGATCCAGGTGAAGGTGCTGAAGTTCGACAAGGACAAGCAGCGCGTCTCGCTCGGCTTCAAGCAGCTCACGCCCGACCCGTGGCTCGATGCCGTGGAGCGCTATCCCATCGGCGCGCGCGTGCGCGGCCGCGTCCTCAGCGTCACCGATTACGGCGCCTTCGTCGAGCTGGAGCAGGGCATTGAAGGCCTCGTTCACGTCTCCGAGATGACCTGGTCCAAGCGGATGAAGCATCCGTCGAAGATGGTGAAGCCCGGCGACGAAGTCGAGACCGTCGTCATCTCCGTCAATCCCAGCGACCGCCGTATCTCGCTCGGCATGAAGCAGCTGCTCGAGAATCCATGGGAGCATCTCTCGGAGCGCTACCCGGCCGGCGCCATCGTCGAAGGCCGCGTGCGCAACCTCACCGATTTCGGCGCCTTCATCGAGATCGAAGACGGCATCGATGGCCTGGTGCACGTCTCGAACCTGAGCTGGACCAAGCGCGTCAAGCATCCCTCCGAGGTGCTGAAGAAGGGTGAAAAGGTGCGTGCCGTGGTGCTCGGCGTGGAGGCGGAGAACCGCCGCCTGTCGCTCGGCATCAAGCAGCTCCAGCCCGATGTCTGGGAGACCTTCTTCGATCAGCACCGCGTCGGCGACGTATTGAAGGGTAAGGTGCTGCGTTCGGCGCAGTTCGGATCCTTCATCGAGATCGCTGAAGGCATCGAAGGCCTCTGCCACGTCTCCGAAGCAGCCGACGCACTCGGTCAGCCGGTGAAGCTCGAAGCCGGGCAGGAATTCGACTTCAAGATCATCAAGATGAACCCGGAGGAGAAGAAGGTCGGCCTCAGCCTGCGCGCCGTAGGCGAAGAGGGCAGCCGCGCCGATGTGGAAGCCTACAAGGCTCCCGCAGCATCCGGCTCCACCACCACGCTGGGCGACCTGATGAACTGGAAGCGCGGCGAGTAATTCACCACAATCCGTAAACAGAAAGGCCGCCTCCACCGAGGCGGCCTTTTTCTGCTTGGATTGAATGTGTCAGGCGCCAATCCGCAGCACAACCGTGAACACCTTCTTCGTATCGAAAGAGCTGATCGTCCGCTCCTTCGACTTCTTCCCCTGGTACTCCGCCCACACCGTGTAATCGGCGTCGGAGTTCAGCTGGCCGAAGCGGTAGCTGCCGTCATCGGTGCTGATGTAGGTGCGCACCTCAAGCGTCTTCCCGTTCTTGATGTAGACAATGGCGCCCTTTGCCATGCCGCCGCTCGCAAGCTCAACCTTGCCCTGCACCACGCGCTGCTGCCCTATCTGCGCAAGGGCGGCCGGTGGCAGAGCAATCATCATGCAAGGCCCCACTAGCAACCCGCCAAGAACAAGGGGCGCGCCAATACATCGCACGATGCGGCGCGCACAACAAGATTCAGGCATTATTCCTCTTCCTCATCCTTCAGGTCGGCGTCTTCATCATCATAGCCCTCCTCTTCCACCTGCGAGAGCTGCAGGGGATCGGTGGCGATAATCTCGAATTCGGTTCCACACTCGTCGCACGCAACCACGTCGCCTTCTTCGACGTCATCTGTATCGATATCGAGTGCATTCTCACATTCCGGACATGCTGGCATTTCCTGCCCTCCAGGCTGGACCTACTGCTCTTACACTGCAACTGCGAATTGAATACTCCGCGTGGTCGTTCGTTACGGAAGGACCAAAGCAACTCTCACTCTCGCGTGTCCCGCAGCAAATCTGCTTCAGGACGATGGCTTACCGTTTCATGATGGCGGCAGCGGCGCCGAGGCTGCCAGCTCCGCCAAATTTCCTTCAACTGAATATGCTTTACGGCTAGTTTTAGAGACAAGCCTTCCGGGCGTCAAGGTGCCCGCGCGCCCCAGGCGCTCAGGTGTGAGATTATGCGCGTGTGAGATCGATTCAGCGTGTGCATCTCTTTCGTGGCAGCAGAGGTGGCAGAACCCTTCCAGTTCCACTGTTTGCCTGCGCGGTACTCTTCGCCGCGCTCTCCCCGGCCGCAATCGCTGCCCCCGTCGCGAAGACCTACGGCGAACCCATCGGCGTCGCCCCGGCCGATCCCGTCATCACCCGCGCCCTTGCCGATGTCTCCGCCGCGCGCATCCGCCAGACCATCAGCACCCTGGTTGACTTCCATACCCGCAACACACTTTCCAGCATGGATACCAACTTGCCGCCGAATACGGGCGTCACTGCGGCGGCAAAGTGGATTCAGCAGCAGTTTTCCGGGATCTCCGACGCCTGTCACGGCTGCCTCGAAGTCAAGACCGACACCTTCACCCAGCCCGCCGACACCGGCCCGCGCAGCCGCGTAAAAGCGCCCACGACGATTACAAATGTCTACGCCATCCTGCGCGGCACGGATCCCGCACAGGCCGCCCGCATGTATCTGGTCACCGGCCACTACGACTCCATCAACTCCAATGTCTTCCACAACTGGTCAGACACCTCTGGCGATGCCCCTGGTGCAAATGACGATGCCAGCGGCACCGCGGTGAGCATCGAATCCGCCCGTGTTCTCAGCCGCCATCACTGGCCCGCCACCATCGTCTTCGTCGCTGTCGCCGGCGAGGAGCAGGGCCTGCTCGGCAGCACGCATCTGGCAAAGCTCGCGAAAGACGAGGGCTGGCAGCTCGCCGGCGTACTGAACAACGACATCGTCGGCGGCGACACCACTCCCGGCGACACGCTAGAGGACAAAACCCGCGTCCGCGTCTTCTCCCAGGGCATTCCCTCCACCGCGACCCCCGAGGAGGTCCAACGCACCCTCTCGCTCGGCCTCGAAAGCGACGGCCCCTCGCGCGAGCTCGCCCGCGTCGTCACCGCCGTCGGCCGCACCTACTTCCACCCTGCCGCCTTCCACCCCATGCTCGAATTCCGCCTCGATCGCTACCTGCGCGGCGGCGACCATCGTTCCTTCAATCTGCAGGGCTTCGCCGCCATCCGCTTCACCGAGTGGCGCGAAAATTTCGACCACCAGCACCAGAACGTCCGCGTCGAAAACGGCAGGCAATACGGCGATCTGCTCAAGTTCGTCGATTTCAACTACGTAGCAAACGTCGCCCGCCTCAACGCCGCCACCTTGGCCACGCTCGCCTCCGCCCCCGCTGCACCGGAAGAGGTGAGGGTCGTCACCACCAACCTCGACAACAACAGCACCCTCCGCTGGAAGCCCGGCCCCGGCATGACGCCGTCGGCACACTACGACATCGTGTGGCGCGATACCTCAGCGCCCGATTGGCAATTCCACCAGCCCGTCCCCGCCGCCGACGCCGCTCAGGGCTCCATCACCCTGCCCGTCTCCAAGGACAACGTCATCTTCGGCGTCCGCGCCTGCAACCGCGCCGGCCAGTGCAGCCCGGCAGTCCCGCCCCTCCCGCAGAGGTAGAAACCTGAACCGCGGCTGGAGCATTTTCGGCATGGGTGAAGGCTCGGACTGTGTGAATCTCCCGAAACCCATCGCACTACTGAAAATGCTCTAATAGACCAATATGCCCGGTTCCCGTCCGTTAACGCTGTCCTTCCCGCCTTTCGCGGGCATGACGAAGAACCTCGTCATCATCAATCTCGCCGTCTACACGGCGTGGCTGCTGGCCCGCTTCCTGCATCCGCTCGCCGTGATTCCGGCGCTCCTCGCCCTCACTCCGCTGGCCGTCGTGCACCGCTTCTTCTTCTGGCAGCCCTTCACCTTTGGCTTCGTTCCGGACATGGGCCTGCTCAGCATCATCTTCACCCTACTGTCGCTCTGGTTCATGGGCTTCTACCTGGAGGACGCAAAGGGCAGTAAGTTCCTGCTCGAGACCTACGTCATCTCCACCCTCGCCGGCGGCATCCTTGCGACAGCGCTCTCCTTCACCGGCATCCTCGGCATGTCGCCGAACCTCACCATCCCGGGTACGGATGTGGCGCTCTTCGGCCTGCTCACCTGCTTCGCCGTCCTCTTTGCCGACCAGCAGTTCTTCATGTTCCCGCTGCCCTTCGGCATCAAGGCCAAATATCTCGCCATCATCTTCATGCTCATCGCCGTGGTCATGCTGCTCGGCGGCGGCAATCCGGTCGAGTACGTCGCCTACCTCGGCGGCGGCCTGGGCGGCTATCTCTACGCCAAGCTCGCCCCGCGCCGTGGCTACAGCAACGCCGCCAGCGAGGGCTTCTACGGCGTGCGCAACAGCTACTACCGCTGGAAGCGTGCCCGCGCCGCGCGCAAGTTCCAGGTCTACATGGGCAAACAGGGCCGCGAGGTCCACTTCGACAAGGAAGGCCGCTACGTCGATCCCGACGACCGCCGTCGCATGCATTGAGTTGTAACCGGAAGGCCTCTTTCGATGTCCTATGACCGGAGGATCATGCAGTCCGCAGAAAACCTGACCGAGCCCGAGCGGCCCACGCCCGCCGAGGGCACATTCGACCGCATCGCCGGATCCCGATTCGTGAGTGTTTCAGCCTTCCTGTTTGCCGCGCTGCAAGCCCTCTGCCCCGCCGTCATCGCCTTCAGTGCCGTGCGTGTTTTTATCGGACTCGGCGCGCTTGCCATCGCCGCCGGCACCAACGCGCCGGCCCGCGGCTGGCATGCCGACGCGATACGCATCCCCATGATGACGCTCGCGGCCGTCGCAGCGGTGCTCAATCTCTTCGTGATCTGGCACATCCGGCGCCTGCGCGCCCGGCCAGCAGCGCAATGGCGCGTCACCCCACCCTCACCCGCGAAACTGCGCAGCGAGCGCATTCAGATAGCGCTCGCCATCCTCACCTTCGTCTGTCTCGCAGCGGAGTGGATCACCCACCCGAT
>CAWBPB010000033.1:0-12012 GCA_963790555.1 uncultured Acidobacteriaceae bacterium
AGGGATATCCACGTAAATCCCATCTATACCGGTCCCAGCAATCTGGCGTATCCGCTCCATGTAGAGCGCGCGCCACTCCGGAGCATAGGGGCTGATCCATGCATCCTCCTCGCCTTTTCTGATCCAGAACGCAGCCTGGTTGTTAAAGATGGCGGGCTCGCCCGTGATCTTCCGCTGCAGCCAGTCCGGGTGATCCTTGGCCAGAGTATGCTGGCCGCCTGCATTTAACGAAATACACTCCGTGCCCGCGACATAGACGAAGGCCTTGTTATGATGCCGGTGCGCCGCGGCAGCGACGCGGCGAATCGCCTCCAGCTTTTCCTTTGGATCCTGCAGGCTTTCGTAGCGGCCCGGTATGTCATTATCTACCTCAATGCCGTAAACGCCGCTGGCCTCTGCCTGGCGCACGATCTCGTCCGCGTTGTTGATCGTCAGAGGATATGCAGCGATTCGCACCTGAGGCAGCCAGCTTCGCGCCGGCCCGTCGAAGTTCTGCTCCGGCTTCGATACCGCGGTCTGGGCCTGCATTGAACACATCAGGGCACCCAGAGCGGCAATGATGGCGCACGTACGATATCGATTCACCCGAGTCTCCTTCGACGACAACTGCGAATTCGCGCGACTCTAAAACTGGTAACGCACGCCGAACTGCGTATGGCGCGGCGTATAACCCGCAGCCGTGGAGTTCACGATGCCGAAGGCCGGATCCTCGTAGTCAAAGGCGGGAAAGGCAAATCGCGGGGTGTTGGTGAAGTTAAAGAAGTCGGCATGCAATTCAAGCTGATTCTCTCGTACGACCGTAATGTTCTTGGAGAAGGACACGTCGAAGTTATGAATGCCGTCCGCGCGAACATTCGAAAAGTACCGCGGAGCATTGCCAGCCTGCTGATCGCCGGGATCGGCAAAACAGCCGGCATTCAGGTAAGGCTGATCGGTAAATGCGGCGCGGTGTACGCTGATGCCGGTCAACACCTGCGGGCAGGCAACATTCGGCCGCTGGTTGCCGTCTGCAAGCCGCGGATTTGCCATGCTGATCGGCATTGGCTGGCCGGTCTGGAAGGTAAATGTAGTCGAGCCCTGCCAGCCGCCCACGACCAGATCAAGCGCGTGCCCCATATTGCTGCCGATCAGGCGGCCACGGCCGAACGGAAGCTGCGCAACGATAGCTGTTACAAATCGATTCGTCGCATCGTTTGCACTGATCGACCATTCCTCTCTGAGATTGTCCAGTTCCTGTGGGTTTCCACTATTCAGGTTACCCACAAACGCGTTAAAGCCGGTGGATGAGTTATCCTCCGCCTTCGCCCAGGTGTAGTTGCCCTCAAAGGAGAGATACTCATTCGCGCGCTTCTGGAAGCGAACCTGAAGCGAGTTATACCAGGAGGCGGCGGCAAGCAGAGGCAGGCCCTGGAAGGCGCCGTCAAACTGGGGATAAGGCCGCAACAGGTTGATCTGCGGCAGCACGTCATCGCCATATCGGGATTCCGGCTCATTGAAGGTAGCACCCGGCCCGTTGAACATCGGCTGAAACGGGTTTGTCACCAGGTTGCTCAACTCGTCGCTCGTATATTGGCGACGTACCGCTGAAGGAATGAAGTTTCGATTGCTGGTGCTGTTGTACCCGCCCCACGGAAGATGCGTGCTGCGGTTTGCGGAGTAGTCGATACCCAGCACAACCTGCCATGGAAACGCCTGCTGCAAGCCGATGTTCCACTGATATACCTCGGCATTGCGCGCCTTCTCAAGGTCCAGATTGTTGCCGTTCGAAAGCCCCCACTCGGCAAGCTTGCCGTATTTTGTTCCCTGCGGATCTTGAATGCCAGTCGGGAATGGGTTTTCCAGCGTGGCGTAACGAGTAATGTAATTATCCTTCGTGAAGAACACCGCTGGTGTGCTGCTGAATGCGGTACCTGGATACTGATAATTCGTGGCGACGTTCATTCCGTAATAGACACCGGCGCCTCCGCGTACCACGGTTCGATCGTTGACTTGATAAGCAAAACCCACCCGCGGCGCCCAGTTATTGCGATCCACTGGGATAGTGCGCTGCGAGCCAGAGGCGAAGAGCGTCGTGCCATGCACGGTTCCAACACCCGGGACGTCGACTCCGCTGCTCGTACTAAAGTCGCTGAACTGCTCCAGGTTATGGCGCTCCGAGTACGGCGTGCTCCACTCATACCGCAGCCCAAGATTTAGCGTGAGCTTCGGAGTCACCTTCCAGTTATCCAGCCCGTAGAACGCCGTCTCGCGCGATAGATCGGAGACGCCACGACTTACTGTGATCGTCCCCGTATCCCCGTAGCCGATGAGCATGTTGGCAAAGGAATTTCCTTCTGTGCCGTTGTTCGTGTCATAAGGCGTCGACGAGCTGACCGTCGGATCAAAGCTGAACAGCCCCGTGGGATAGTTCGGCTGGAAGAAGCTGTTATAAAACAGGCGCTGCTCGCCGCCGAACTTTAAGGTATGCCGTCCGTGCGTCCAGGAGAAGGATGAAGAGTAATTCAGCAGCGTGTGCGCAAACTTTGTATCGACGCAGCACTGACTGAATAGCGGCGTAAATCGCGAATAATCCCCGTTGGAGTTAGGCAGAATAGCCGGCATGCGCGAAACGCCGTTCTGATCGAGATAGGAGGGAAAACCAAATGTTGTGGGGTCAGGCGTCTTGGAGAAGCTTGGCTGTGCGACCCGGTCCACGCCGAAGTGGCTGACCCAAAGCGTATTCGGCGTCGGCGTATAGGTGTACTCTATGCCATCGTTGTATACGTCGTTGGTGAAGTTCACGCCGTCGTTGAAGATATCGTCGAAGAAGACTGTCGGTGTGTTGCCGTTGCCGTGGAGAAAACTGTAGCGCACATTCAACCGCGAGCGTTCGCTGAAGTTCTGGTCCAGCTTCACGTCGAACTGCACGCTGTTGTCGCCGGACAGGATGACATCGCGAAAGTTGTTCGTGCCCACACCGGGGTCGCCCGCCTGGTTCGGCTTGGGGTAGTAATTGAGGATCTTCTGGCCGATGGGATCCACCTCCCCTTGCGGAATCTGGTTGTTGGGATATGGGGTGCGGGTGCCGTCAGCCTGGGTCGAAAGTGGATCGAAGATCTGATTGAGCACCAGGTTCCCATTCGCGTCCACGGTGTAGGTATTCGAGAAGTCGCCCGCACGTTCTGCGGCGGTAGGCACGGTGGCCACAATGTTGACGGGCGCGCGATCGCGTATGACTTCCAGATCCGCAAAGAAGAATGTGTGGTTCCGGCGTATAGGCCCGCCGACCGAAAACCCATACTGGTCGCGTTGGTGATCGGGAACGGGACCGTCGTTGAAGAAATCCCGGGCATCAAAAGCGGAGCGCTGGCCATACCACCACCCGCTGCCGTGGAACTGGTTGGTGCCGGATTTCATCACCGTATTGACGACGGTGCCGCCATTGTTGCCGTACTCGGCGGAGAAGCTGTTGTTCTCCACTTTGAACTCCTGCAGGGCTTCCACAGATGGCTGATAGTAGACGTTGGTTGTGCCGCCTTCGCCCTGCTCCGGCGCACTGGTCAGGTTGCCGTCCAGGCGAATCTCGGCTGTCGCGTTGCGCTGGCCGTTCGAAACAAAATTCGTGCCCGCGGGATACGAGTCCTGTACACCGGAGCCGGTCGTCTCCGTGACGCCGCCGGCCAAGAAGGTCAAACCGAAAGGATCGCGGTTCGCCAGCGGAATCTGCACCAGGTACTTGCTGCCGACATCGGTTCCCAGCGTGGCATCGTCCGAATCGAGCAGCACCGGCACTGCGCTCACCGTGACGTTCGAGGAGACAGTGGCGGGATGAAGCGTGACGTTGAGAGTCGCCTGCTGGTTTACCGTCAGCGCGATGTTGTCCTGCTCTACCGCGCCAAAGCCCGGAGCCTGGACCAGCATCTTATATGTCGCCGGAGGCAGCGCCCGGATGCTATACGCTCCGCTGCCGTCGCTCACGCTGTTGTGTGCCACATTGGTCCCGACATCCGTAAGCATGATGTGGGCGTTCGGCACGACTGCTCCGGAGGCGTCGCTGATCGTGCCGCGCAGGCCCGCTTCATTGACCGACTGCGCGCCGGCTGATGAAAGAAACAGAACCGTCAGCGCAACGAGCCAGGCCACCGCCGCAAACCTTAATATCCGCATCACAACCTCCCAAAAAAGGTTTCCCCAGAATTCCCGGTTCCGATTAGTTTTCTTTTAATTGCTATTTATTTCGTATAGTGGCCTTTTGTATCTGTTCCGGAGAACACTGTCAAGGCGAATCGCAGATCCGGAGCGATGAGGCCGAGCGGAGGCCGGCAATGGAATTCCCCAAGGTTTGGACTATTTCGCTGGCAACACGATGGGTTTACAGCAAGTGAAGGACGACTATACGAGTGTGACCACGATGCCCATGCCGCGCAGCGCGTCTTCGATGTCCTTGGGCAGGTTCTGGTCGGTGATCACGTGATGGATCGCTCCGGGCGGAACGATGCGGGAGAGACTCCGCCGGTTGAACTTCGTCGAATCGCACACCGCTATTACCTGCCGCGCCGCCTTCACCATCGCCCGGTTCACGCGCGACTCCAGAAAGTTCGGCGTCGTAAGCCCTACCTCCAGGTCGAATCCATCCACCCCGAGGAAGAGGATGTCGGCATGCAGCTCGTCGAGATTGTCCTCCGCCAGCGGGCCGACAAGCGAGAACGAATTCTTCCGCATGGTTCCGCCGACCAGGATGACTTCAAAATCTGTCCCTGCAAGCTCCGCGGCAATGTTGACTGCGTTCGTGATGATGGTGAGGTGCTTGAATCGCTTGAGCCCCTGCGCCACCGCTGTGGTCGTGGTGCCGGAATCCAGAATGATGGACTGGCCTTCCTCAACCATCCTGGTCGCGGCCGCAGCGATCCTTTCCTTCTCGCGAAAGTTCTGCTTCTGCTTCTCTTGCAGCGTTGGGTCGACCAGCGCACTCGATTGCACACGCAATGCTCCGCCATGCGAGCGCTGCACCACGCCTTTCGACTGCAGATAGTCGAGGTCCTTCCGGATCGTGATCTGCGAGATCTTCAGTTGGTCAGACAGCTCGCTTACCAGCGCGCGCCCCTGCTTCTGGATAAGTTCCAGAATGTGCTGCCGCCGTTCGTCAATCAGCATCTCCGGCCGTTCGGCCGCCTTTACTTTCGTCCTTTTACCCATGGATCACCCGAAGACCTCGCTGCTGTTCTCTGGCCCGGCAAGCATCGACCGAGCGGTACGCGGCAAAGGGGATCATAACCCGGAACAGCAGGCCGTCACCTTTCGGCGCCGTTCGCTACCGCCAAACTGTGTATCTTACGCTTTGTTACGTTTTCGAGTTCACTCGACGGCCAGCCGCACACCCGCTTACTCTTCAAGCGAAGCGAGAGGATCGACCTCGCTTCCCTGCTTTCTGCGCCGCAGCCAGTAAAGCGCGAGACCGATCAAGAGCCAGACCGACCCGAGTATCTGCGCATTGTGTCCCAGGTTCAGCCAGATAAATCCGCACACCAGAAAGCCCAGCAACGGCGCAAGCGCAGGCAGCCGCACCTTTTCCTTGCTCCGATATTTGTAATGAACCAGCGCCGCCGCGTTGACGCCCATGAACGCGATGAATGCGCCAAAGTTCAGCATCTCCGCGCCCTTCTCGTAGGTCAGCAGGAAGACGCCAATCAACGTACAAACGCCCACCAGCAACACGTTGTTGCGCGGTATCGCGGTCCGCGGGCTCAGCGAACCGAAGACGCTCCGAGGCAACGCATTGCTGCGCCCCATGCCGTACAGCAGTCGCGCGGCGCCGAACTGTGCGGCCATGCCGGAGCCCATATTAGCGATCAGCAGCGTGGCGTTGAGCAGGTGGAAAAGAAACTTGCCGCCGATCCGCATTGCAACATGAACGTACGCGGTGTCGACGATCGAGTTCGCGAAGGGTACTCGATAGGGCCACGCCAGTTGCGCCACATAAACTTCGATCGCCGAAAGAATACCGATGAACAGGCAGGTGAGCACGGTGCCGAGCATGATGTTGCGCCGCGGATTCTCCACCTCCTCGGACATGGTCGAGATACCGTCAAAGCCGATGTAAGTCAGCACCGCAATCGAAGTCCCGCGGAAAAGCCGCGACGCAGCAAAGTTGCCGGGGTCGTAGAAGGGTGTGAGCCACTCGCCTCCGATCGGACGCGCAACAACGGCGAGATAGCGAATGGCATAGGCTAGGAAGACGACCACCACCAGCCCCATGACGCCGGCCAGTATGGCGTTCACGTTGCCGGAGCTCTTCACGCCCAGGAGATTGAGCGCCGTGAAGAGCACGACAAACGAAACCGCCCAGGTGGCATAAGGAATGTCGGGCAGGATATTCCGCGCTGCGGCGCTACACCAGATGGCGCAGATGATCGGATTCAGCAGATAGTCCATCAGCATGGACCATCCCACGACGTATCCGGCCAGCGGATGGATCTCCTTGCCTACATACGTGAACGCCGAGCCGGCGCTGGGATATACGCGCGCCATGCGGCCATAGCTCACCGCGGTAAACAGCATCGCCACCATGGCGATGAAGATGGTGGTCACCACATGGCCGCGGGCCTCGTTGCTGACCACGCCGTAGATGCCCATCGGCGCCGTCGGCTGAATGATGATGATGCCGTAGATGATGAGGTGCCAGAGCTTGAGCGTGCGCTTGAGATGAGGCGCGGCGGCCGTCGATTGCAGCGAATCTGTTTCAGCGGCCATTCACACTCTCCAGGCGTTCAGCTTACACGCCGGTATGACACAGATTCGTCATCGCGCCGGCATTGCTACTGCATCTCATCCGGCCGCCGCTTGGCCGCCGGAACGTACTTCGTCGAGACCGCCCCGTGGATCGTGACCGTCGCGCTCTGCTCCGCAGACGAACCGGCAATCCCAGCGCTGCGCACCTTCGCCTGGAAGCTGCCCGCGTGTGTATACGCGTGACCCACGGCGGCTCCCGTGGCGGAGGTGCCGTCTCCGAAGTCCCAGACATATTCCAGAACCGGCTCCGCATCGCTGGCTGGCCGTGCGACGAATTGTACCGTCTCACCGGCACTGCCCGTCGAGGGCATGGTCGCAACTACCGCAGGCGCAGCGGCAGGAGCATCGGTCCGGACCAGCTTGAGCACGCGAACCGAATGGCGCGGCTGCGTAACACTCACCGTTGGACCGAGCGGCTGGGCTGCTTCTCTACTCAGGACGTCCGTATACGTAAAGCTTCCCTGCTCCGGCAATCCAAGCTCCGCGCGAGAGAGCGTATGGCCGCGCGATCCTTCCGTCCAGTTAAAGATCGTGACGATGGATTGCCGCGCATCCTCGTGCAGCAGAAAGATACTGGGCTGCATGTCCTCCGCGGCATAGCTCATCAGGTCCCGCGGCGTGGAAGCGCGGCCCAGGCGCGCCATATCCAGCAGATCCTGGTTCTTTACCAGCGCGACCCGCTCCGCGTCTTCACCCAGCGTGGGCAGATCATCGCCAATCTCATACATGCCGCCCGTGACGGCGCTGAGCGCGATCGAAACTTTCGCCTCATCGAGCGTGAGCGAGCGTTGGCCACCGTGCCAGCTCTGATCATCGACTGTCTGCGCGGAAACCGTGAAGGCATCCGGATCGGCGATGAAGTAGTTGCGGTTCATGTAATAACGCGCCGCAATTCCGGGCGCCGCATCTTTGCTGGACGAGAAGGTGTGCCCCGTGTCCTGCGAGATCCGCCCGGCATCGACCAACCCCACCGGATTGAGCAACTCGCAGCCGTCCTTGTCCAGCAGCACCTGGTCGCCCACAGCCTTGCGGATCGTCTCGATGCCGATGCGCTGTGCTTCGAGCGCGGTTGTGTTGGGCACGTGGTAGTAGCCTTCTACCGCGCTGTCTTCCATAAAATCCAGCTTGATGTAGCGGATGCCCCAGTCGCGCGCGAGCGTGCGATAAGTGCGCGTCAGATACTCCTGCGCGCCGGGATTGGTCGGGTCGAGCGCATACAGCCGGTCGGTACCCTCGGTCACGAAGCCAATATGAATCGGCTTGCCGTTCGCGTTGTGAACCAGCCACTCCGGATGATGTTCGAAGATCCACGAACGCTCCGACACCTCAAATGGCGCTGTCCACACGCCGGGTACAAGCCCCTTGCCGGCCGCCTTGCGCTCCAGCGCCGCCATTCCGTCGGGAAACAGCGCTGCATCCGGGGTTGCATACTCGCCGCGCGCAAACTGGTAGCCCTCGTCGATGTGGAAGAAGGTGTAGCCCAGCGGCTTCAGGTTCTGTGCCAGCCATTCGGCATTGGTGAGCGCCGTGCCCTGATTCAGTCCGAAATAATAGGCAGTCCAGCTCCACCAGCCGATCGGTGTTGGCGCGGAGACCCGCGCATGATGCAGCTCGCGAATCAGCCGGCCGTAAGTGTCCAGTTGATGATGGTAATCATCACTGATACTAAACAGCATGCGCTCGGAAGAAAGCTCGGCGCCTGGCGCGAGCGGAAGGCTCAGCTCGACGCGGTCCTCGGCTGGCGAATCCTGAAGCGAATTCTCTTCAAGCAACTCCGTCGTTCCGGTCGAATCCACTTCATAGGAGCGCGTCCGGCTGGAGTGCTCACCATCCATGCGCAGCCGTAGTACGCTCAGAAACCTGTCTGAGGTCAACGTTCCCAGGAACCAGCTCTCATGGCTCTTCCGGTTATAGATAAGCTGCGCGCCCACCGCGCGATGCACCTGCTTCTCCGCATCGCCTAGGTCGCGAAGCTGCATCGCAGGCCGGTCCTCGCTGAAGCTGTCGGAGAGCACGCGATCCGCCGCCGCGTCGCCGCCCAGCCGCACAGTCTCCGGCCCCGCCGCATCGAGCAACCGGAGCCGCTGAACATTCTGCGGAGCGCCTGTCGTATTGCGCGCCGTGAGCTGGATGTCGCCGAACGGCTCTGCGTCGTACGTCCGGATACGAAGGACAACGTCCGGCGCGCCGGCGAGCCCGGAGTATAAGACCGTCTGCTCCTCCGCGCTGCCTAGCTCCCCGTTCACACGAGCATGCGCAACGCGATGCTGCGGGTAGTCGCGGCCGGCAATCCATTTGCCGCCGACGAGTATCGCAGGGCCGGCGCTCAACACCGGCCCCGTGATGCCGGGCGCCACAATTGTGTACGCGCCGCTCTTCTGATCGATGGAAACGCGAAGCGCGCCTGCCTGCGCGAAGCTGGAAGAACTGAAGAGCAACATCGCCCCGAGCAGCGCGATGGCTGGACAGAATTGCCGATCCGGAAGTCTGCGCACGTCAACCTTTCTCCTGCCCGAACTGCCAGGCAGGCGGAACATGACTCTACTTACGTTTCATAATGTTTGCTTAGTTTTGCAATCACATGGGAAGGTGTCAAGGAGAATCCTGCAGACCCTTACGGTTTACATCACGTCTGCCACGATCACCGGCCACCGCCGAGCGATGAATCGATCTCCGCCCGTCTCAGCCACTCTTAACTGCGACCATTCGGCACAATGCGACCAACCGAGAAACCTGCGACGATCATCTCTGTCATCGCGCAACGCTTTACGCTTTTCAAGATCATGTGTATCAAGCGATGAAACATCGATCATTCGTTATGATTTAACTGCTGGTTCGGTTTGCAGGCAAAGCCACTCGCCGGGACTGCCTTCCATCCCGGACGCGTCTTGAAATGAGGGCTCTCCCATGCTCGACATCGCAATCGACTGGTCGACCGCCCGCTTTTCCGGCAGCAAGGTCGCGGTTTCTCGAAGAACACTGAGAGAACTGGGCAGCTTCTTTCACGACCAGGCCGCGCTCCGGCAGATGGACCCCGATACATTGCTCTATGAGGTTCAAGCTTACGAGCCGCTGCCAGATGGAACGGAGGGCGGCCTATTCTTGGGCAACACAATGCTCTATCCGGGGACCGTGGGTGAGGAATACTTCATGACCAAGGGCCACTTCCATCACCTCCGCAATCGGGGCGAGTTCTACGTGACCCGCAAGGGCCAGGGCGCGCTCCTTCTGATGAAGGAAGGCGGGCCCACCGTCTCAGAAGCAATGTCGCACGGCTCCGTGCACTACATACCCGGGCATCACGCGCACCGCGTGGTCAATACCGGCAGCGAACCGCTCGTCTTCATCGCGTGCTGGCCCAGCGATGCCGGATACGACTACGCCACCATCGAGCGAAGCGGCTTCAGCGCGCGCCTGCTGCGGCGCAACGGCATGCCCGCGCTGGTTCCGGAGGAATAGCAGTGCTCGCTTTAGCCATCGACCTGGGCGGCTCGCATGCAAGCGCAGCGCTCGTCAACGAAACCGGCATCCTCGCCGAGCGCACGATCAGCGCAAGCGCAGAGAATTTCCGCGCCGTGCTCGCGCCGCTGGAAGCGATGGCTGCCGATCTGCTCGGGAAAAGAAGCTGCGATGGCATCGTCTTCGGCTTTGCCGGCGCGGTCAACTGCCGCACCTCCCGCGTGCTGGCGACAAATGCCAAATTCGAAGACGCACTCGGTTTCGACTTTCAGGCGTGGGCGCGCGAACGTTTCGGCTGCCGTCTTGTCCTCGACAATGACGCCCGCCTCGCACTCATCGGCGAGCATCACGCTGGTGCAGCCAGGGGCTTCAGGGATGCGGCGATGATCCTCCTCGGCACCGGCATCGGAACGGCTGTGCTGCTCAACGGCAAGCCGCTGCGCGGTCTCAGGAACCAGGCCGGTTCGCTCGGCGGCCATCTGCCGGTTCGCCTTCATGGCAGACGCTGCACCTGCGGCGGTATTGGATGTGCCGAAGCGGAGGCCTCCACCTGGGCGCTCAGCGCAGTGTGCCGCGAGTGGCCGGAATTTCCGAAGAGCAAGCTCGCACAATCCGGCACTATCGACTTCCGCGCGCTCTTCGCCGCCATCGACGCCGGCGACCGCACCTCGAAAGAGGTCTTCGAGCATTGCATGGATGTCTGGGGGATGCTCGCCGTCGGCATAACGCACGCCTACTCGCCGCAGGTCATCATCCTTGGAGGAGGCGTGCTCGCCCGCGCGAACGACATCCTCCCCGGCCTGCAGGCGCGGCTGGACCGTGATGCCTGGATGCCCGGAGACGCCGTCACAATCAAAGCGTCCGCTCTGGGCCCTTCGGCAGCGCTGCATGCAGCGATCCCGCTGCTTCAGGAGATCACGCCCGCGTGAAATCTCGCTCCACCTATACCGCTTCCCTTGGACCGTACTCCATCCGCCCTACACATGCCGTCACGGAGCCATTGGCCACGATCAAAGCTTCGTTCGGTAAACGGAGCGAGCGCCGCATCCTCCAGCGCCGGCTTCATTCGAGAATACGAACCGGCCCGAGGAGACCGGATTCCAGCAACGGCGAATCGGGCCGGAAGGCATGGAAATCCGTGAAGGTATACCGCTTCGTCACGCCCGGCTGCAGGTCGCCTATCATCCGGTTCGGCCACAGATTCGTCACCTTGATTGCGACATGATTGCTGCCGGCGTGAAGCATTGGCGCGATGTCCACCTGGAACGGCGGCTTCCACAGCACACCACCCACTGGCTTGCCGTTCACCGTAACCTCCGCCATCGCCTCAACGACGCCCAGGTCGAGCAGCACCGGCTCACCCGCATGCAGCCATCCTGGCTGGACATCCACGTCCTTCGAATAAACGGCCGATCCCGAAAAATACTTCACCCCGGCATCGTCACTCTTCGTCCACGACTGCAATTCCGGGAACGTGACCTCAGCAGGCGCGCCCCAGTTCGGTGCGAACGCAACACGCCACGGCCCGGTGATCGTCGCCAGCTCGCGAGCAGGCGCCGCCGGTCGCGGCGGTTGCGGAGCTGACCGCTTTTCCTGGAAGACGACAAAGACTGAGCCCTCCGGATCCATGTGCAGCCGCACGGTAGTCACACCGTCCTTCACCGTGTACGTCGCCGGTTCCGTCTTGCCGGTATCCGGATGCCACAGCTCCGGCTCCTTGCCGGTGACGCGGAAGCTCGCATCCACATCGAATGCGTGCGGCTTCTGGGTCGCGACGAAATAAAT
>CAWBPB010000034.1:0-16450 GCA_963790555.1 uncultured Acidobacteriaceae bacterium
TCCCTGGTGTGTGCCGGTCCACTCGAAGCGGCTCGCCACTTTGTCCTCTTCTGCAACCTGTTCCTGAACAGAGAAGATCAGATCGGGGAAAGCATTCGCATCGATCGAAGAATATCTTCAAGCCTTCCGGTCCAGGCGTGGCGGGAAAGGGGACCTGCTCGACGACGTCCTCTCACATGAATTGCGCAGCCGACTCGATGTCTCCCTGATTGATCACTTCCTCTGCAAAGCGGCGAACGATCGTCGCGTTATCCTGCGTAAGGCTTTCCTCCTGGGATTTCACCGCCGAGTTTCTGAAAACGGCACGGCCCGGTCCACTGCGTCATGGCTGAAGCTGACCAGCGTACCCGGCGGCCACAATGTTGCTCTGAACTGCTTTCATGGCCTTAGCGCTGGGCATGCCTGCGGTCATCACGCCCTCAAAGAAGTAGCCCTTGGCCCAATTGCTGTTGTCGCCACCGATGCCGAGGATGATGGCGCCTTCCTGTTGCATCGGCTGATAGCCGTTGGGAAGAGGGATGATGCCAGTAGTGGTGAGGGCTCCCGACTGGGCGTTGCTCTGGTAGATGGCGTAGGTATGCTGACCGTCGCTCGAGCCCATGTCGGTGACGAAGCTGGTTCCCGCAGGCAGCTTGAGGTGGCCGTAGATGCCGTCCTCCATGTCCAGCCCTGCATCGGGACGACATGGATCGCCGTGACACATGATGTTGATGGCGTCCATGTGGCCGGCTTTGTTGTCGAGATTGTTCGTCTCGGCGTTGCCAAAGTCAAAGCAGCACTTGCTGTTGAGATTGAGGGCGGAAGTCACCATGTAGACGCCTTCGGGCTGACCGTTGACGGCAGTCGCCTTGGGACTGTCGTTGCGGTAGCCCATACCAGATGAGATGGCGATGCCGTAGACTTTGTGCCCGCCAACGGTTACCGGGAGAGCGTTGGCCACGGCAGGGACATCGTAGCCGTCGGGGCCGGGGCCGCGCGATGCACCACCCGGGGGCGCGGGTGTGAGGTCGTTGTGATTGGGCGATTGGTCGTAGAGCTTGCTGAAGGTGCAGGAAGTGTTGGCGCAGAAGCTATCCTGCGTTGCCGCGTCGGCGTAGCCGTCGGGCGTGAGGCCGACGTCCTTGGAAGCCTTGTCGGAATGCCGCGTGACCTGGTAGAGCGGACCGGAGTACGCGCGGTACAAGGCGCGGGTGGTGCTGATGGCGGCTACACAGGGAGTCGCGGATGCGTAGAGATCACACGGACGAGCATTGGCGCGGTGCGCTGGAGCGGCGCCGGCCGGGACGTTTGTAACAGCGAAAAGAACAATGATCGGCGACAGGATTCTGCCGAACAATGACAGTGATTTCATCTGCATGGGGGATTCGTGCGTTCCTTTGCTGGATTGGTTTCGCTTCTCTGCCTAACAGTTTGTCGGGACAACGGAATTCTCGCATCGAATACGGGATTTCGCCAGAAGTTGGGTGACGATCCATCGCTCAACTTCCTACCCGCGGCGCGCCGTCTAGGGAAGGCTCCGTCACTCCCACTTCGGCACCCATGAGCCGGAACACAGAGCGACGTTCAAGAATCGAGCGAGGTTGAACGGAGCAGCTTTCGCCTGACCACGATGCCCCAGCTGCCCTCAGAAAAATCGTATGGAGCGTCACCGAAGCCAGCTAAGATGACAGACCAATTGCAAAACGCAGATCATATCCATGCGGAACGACTTATGAAGATTATTGGAAAGGCCGGATCGGCCACAGCATATAAAATTCGGGACTATCTTGAGCGCAGCGACGTTCCCTTTGAGTGGATTGAGCTGACAAACGATCAGCAGGCGCGTGCAGAAGCAGGAGTGAACAATCTGCAGGATCCACGCCTTCCAGTCTGTATCTTCTCTGACGGAACCAGGCTGGAGTGTCCAACCATTCGTCAGATCACGGAAAAGCTCGGATGGTTCCGCAACCCCACGCTCTCCGAATATGATCTGGCGATTTATGGAGCAGGTCCAGCTGGTTTGAGCGCTGCGGTGTACGGTGCTTCGGAGGGATTGAAGACGGTTGTCATTGAACGGTCGGCAGTCGGTGGACAGGCGGGGACGACCTCCCGGATCGAAAACTATCTCGGCTTTCCTAAGGGAATTGCCGGGGCGGACTTGGCCGAACGCGCTCGTGAGCAGGCACTCCGTTTTGGAGCGGAGTTCCTGTTGCTGCGCGAAGGAGTGGCTGGCGAATTTCTCCCCGGCAGGACGGTGGGCCATCTTGCCGATGGCACAAAGATCATAGCGCGGTCTTCTATCTGCGCTACGGGAGTTCGATACAGACGCCTTCATCTGCCGAAGGAAGAGAATTACTTTGGCGCCGGCTTGTATTACGGTGCCGGAGTCAGTGAGGCCGCCCTTTGCGAAAATAAGGACGTAGCGGTGGTCGGAGGCGGGAACTCGGCGGGTCAGGCGGCGATGAACTTCTCTCAATACGCGAAGGCGGTCACGGTAATCATCCGCGGCGATTCACTGAAGAGCACGCTATCAAACTACCTGCTAGACCGCATCAGGGCGGCCAACAACATCAACGTAATCTGCAATACAGAAGTGACCGAGTTACAAGGGGACCAAGCGCTGGAATCGGTAACGCTCACAAACAACAAGACGGGAGAGAAACAGAACCTGCCGATCAAGGGGCTTTTTATCTGCATAGGCGGTGTTCCGCATACGGACTGGGCGATGCAGGCGGGGATTCTTCGTGACGAAGCAGGATATCTTCTAACTGGCCCGGACTTATTGGAGAGTGGCCGCCTTCCCAATGCCTGGCCGCTGGATCGCCGTCCCTACTATCTGGAAACCAACATTCCCGGCATGTTCGCGGCCGGCGATGTGCGCCATGGAGCGGTGAAGCGCTGCGCCTCAGCTGTAGGCGAAGGGGCGATGGCAGTGACCTTTGTGCATCGATATCTCACGGATGGCTAGCAAGAAGAACAGCGCCTCGTGCATCCACGCGACGGCCAGGCGTAGCATGGCGTCGAGCGAAGTCGCAGGCTCCGGCAAATTCTGCAATGCATCCGGGCCGCTTGCTGTTCCAACCGAACCGGTCGGATGGTGGGACAAGACGCCGCCCGCACACGCGGACAATCGTTCACTCATACTGTTTGATCGCGGCGACGAAGTGGTGGTGCAGGCAAAGAAGGGATTCGTTTTCTACTGGTCTCGGGAAAGCCGCTCGAGGAACCGGTGGCATGGTATGGCCCGATCGTGATGAATACCCAGGAACAACTTCGGCACGCATTTGGGGAACTCGATGAAGGAACTTTCTTGAAAGCGCAAACCGACCATTAGACTTCGCACAGCCTGGATCATCGAATTTTTGGGCCTTGCCAAGTCAGGGAATGACCAATAGGAGGTCAAATGTCTCTCAGTTTTGTTACAGATATCCGCCCTCTCTTCCGCGATGAAGATATCCAATGCATGGAACCATTCGAAGTGAAACTTGATGATCCCGTTTGGATGTGTATCCAAGCCAACGCGCAAAGTGTCTACGATCAGATAGCGACAGGGGCGATGCCGCCAGATGAGCCCTGGCCAGCGGATCGAGTTTCACTTTTCAAGAAGTGGATCGATGTTGGTTGTCGTCCCTGAATAGCCTCGGAGACTCTCTCGTGCTTTACCGCCCCCCGCCTCTTTCGTCATCACTTCTAACGTGTGCCGAGGACAGTGCCAGCAGGTGAGCTGTTTCGCCGTTCAGCGCCTCGCCGGCAGCATTCCCGTCAGTGGTGGCAGGGCGTCGCGCATGAGCCTGAAATCTGGCATCCAAAAAGGGGGTTCTAAAGGGCTTTTGCGCAGCCATCTGCAACCTTTATTTTTCAATCGTTTACCCGTCCAGAACTTTCTATTGCAGCGGTAGCCCGGGTTTGAATCCCGTCGGGGATGCCACATAGAATCGGCCGACCTATAAGCGCGACCTTAGGAACGCCGATGCGGACGGCCGATTTCTCAGCTTTCAAACGCATTCGGGTCGCTGGCAGAACGGGTCAAGGCAACGCAAATGCTATAACCCAATCACATGCGCAAGTTCCGCTTCCTCGATACGCTGACCATCGTCTTCGTCGTCGTTCTGGTGATTTCGAATCTGCTTGGGCCGAAGATGTGCCAAGTCGGTCCCTTCAAGCTGAGCGGCGCCGAGTTGCTTTTCCCTATCACCTATATCTTTGGCGATGTCTTCACCGAGGTCTATGGCTATGCCGCGTCGCGGCGGGCCATCTGGATGGGATTTCTGGCGATGGGCCTGCTCTCCGTCTTCGGCGAAATCGCAGTGGCGCTGCCGCCCGCGCCCGACTGGCATAATCAGCAGGCGTTCGCCATCGTCTTCGGGCTGGTGCCGCGCTTCGCCATCGCCAGCTTGGTGGCGTACTGGGCCGGGGAGTTCACGAATTCCTATACCATGGCCAAGCTGAAGCTGCTGACGCGCGGTTCTAAACTGTGGACGCGCACCATCGGGTCGACCCTGACAGGACAAGCGGTCGACACGACAATCGTGATCCTGATTGCCTTCTATGACGCGCCGTGGTCCGCGAAGGCGAACATTATTATGTCGTCGTACCTCGCCAAGGTGGTGTACGAGGTGCTGGCGACACCGCTTACCTATGCTGTGGTGTACGGGCTGAAGAAGTCCGAGAATGTGGACACTTTTGACGAGCACACCTCCTTCAACCCGTTTCGTCTACGCTCCAATTCTGCGGAGCAGAGCAGCGATGCCTGCTTGCGATAGTCTCAAAGCATGAATGTAAGAGAAGAGCGCATGCGGGCCATCGTCGTGAAAGGCCCCGGCGATACCGGCACCATGCGCGTCGCCGAAGTTCCTCGTCCAGCGCCGAGGCCGGGAGAAGTCTTGATCAGGGTTGCCGCCGCCGGTGTAAACCGCGCCGACATCGTGCAGCGTAAGGGCCATTATCCGCCGCCGGCAGGCGTCACCGACATTCTGGGCATGGAGGTCAGCGGATATGTCGCTGCCACAGGCACGAATGTCGCCCGCTGGAAGGTAGGCGATGCAGTATGTGCGCTACTGGCCGGCGGTGGCTACGCGGAATACTGCGTTGTGCCCCAGGGCCAGGTGTTGCCGGTTCCGGATGGCGTTTCGCTGGAAGACGCTGCTTCCCTGCCGGAGGCCGCCTTCACCGTGTGGGCCAACCTCTTCTCCGACACGCAGCCGCTGCGAACGCGGGAATCGCTGCTGATCCAAGGTGGATCAAGCGGTATCGGCTCATTCGCGATCCAGGCAGCGCGTCATGTCGGCGCGCGCGTGGTGGCAACTGCAGGCTCCGCGGAGAAATGCGCCTACTGCCGCGAGCTCGGCGCGGAAGCTGCATGGAACTACAAGACCGAAAACTGGGTCGCCGCTGCCTGGGCATGGTCGGAGGGCAAAGGTATTCAGGTGATCCTCGACATGATCGGCGGCGACTACTTCGGCAAGCACATCGAGCTGCTCGCGCAGCGCGGGCGCCTAATTCACATCGCCACCACGAAGGGCGCCGAAGTCACGCTGGACCTGCGCGAGGTGATGCGCAAGCGGCTGATCGTGACCGGTTCCACGCTGCGTGCCCGCAGAGCGGAGGAGAAAAGCCTGCTGCGCGAAGGCGTAGAGGCGAAGCTGTGGCCGGCAATTGCGAGCGGCGCCATCCGTCCCACCGTGCATGAGAAATTTCCCCTGGCCGATGCAGCGGAGGCCCACCAACTCATGGAGTCGAGCACACACCTCGGGAAAATTGTGCTGACGCTCTGAACGAGGATCAGTCCGTCGGCCGGCGTGTACACTTCCCTCGCCCCTGAAAACTCCTTTCTGGAGGTGGATGTGATCGCCGCTCGCGCAGCATCTCTCTGTCTATTCGCCAGTATTGTTGTTGCTCTCCACGCGCAGACCGCCGGCCCGAACTCGCGCACGCCTACTGCTCCGAAGAGCGTGACCGCCCCGCAGGGATCGGCGAGTGCTCCGGTTGACATCCCCGATCTGCTGAGCACGGTGCGGCTCGGTGAGGCGGCATGGTCGCCGGACGGCAAGCAGATCCTCTATTCCGGCAACGCGTCCGGACGCATCAATCTCTGGCTTATGAACGCCGATGGAACAGGTGCGCGCCAACTTCTCCATTCCGATGACGCACAGTCAGGAGCCGTCTGGTCGAAGGACGGCCAGAACATCGTCTACCAGCAGGACCGCGGCGGCGATGAAATCTATGACCTCTACACTGTCGCTGCCGGGGGAGGCACCCCACAAAACCTGACGCAGACCGACCAGATCAGCGAAACCAACCCGCAATTCTCACCCGACGGCAAGATGCTGGCCCTTCAGCATAAAGAGAAGACGGGTTCCTCGATCAATCTCGCAATCATGGACTGGAGCACCCACCAGGTGCATCTCCTCACGCACGAGAAGGACCCGAAGCGGTCCTGGACCCTTGTGACGTGGAGTCCTGATGGAAAAACGCTCTATGCGAACCGCGGCGACCTGCACGAAGACATGAGCGCATGGAGCGTGGATGTAACGACCGGCGCGGCCCGTGAGCTTACGCCGCATCAGGGCAATCTGCTCATTGGCGCATCCAGTGTGTCTCCCGATGGCAAGACGCTGCTCATCGGTTCCAACGAGAAGGGCGGCTACGGAAATATCGCGTTGCTGGATCTCGCCACACTGCAGAAGAAATGGATTACCGATACGCAATGGGACGCGGACCCTGGCGGCTTTTCGCCTGCGGGCGATCTGTTCACTTGGTCGCTGAATGCGGACGGGCGCACATCAATACACTTCACCGACGCGAGGACCTACAAGGAGATAGCGCACGCAATTCCGGAAGGGCTGAACTACGAGAACGGCAACCCAACGCCGTTCACAGCGGACGGACGCCTGCTCTTCGTTCACCAGGACTCGACGCACGCGCCAAACTTTTACGTGCTCTCCGCAACTGGAGCGCCTGTGCAGATCACCCATGTCGAGAGCCCGGGACTGCGCAACCCCGTGCTGCCACCGACGCAACTGGTGCACTACGCGAGCTTTGACGGAAAAATCATCTCCGCATTTCTCGCCATGCCATTCAATCTCAAGCGCGATGGCAAGAATCCGCTGATCGTCCTGCCCCACGGCGGCCCCACCGGCCAGGTTGTAGACAGCTTTTCGCCACGCATCATCGCGCTGGTCTCCCGCGGATACACCGTGATTGCGCCCAACGTTCGCGGCTCGACCGGTTATGGCGTCGCGTTTGAGCGGGCCAACTATCAGGACCTGGGCGGCGGCGATCTTCAGGATGAGATCTACGGCGTGAAGTTCATGGAAGCCACAGGCTTCATCGATCCAAAGAAGGTTGGCATCACTGGCGGCTCCTACGGCGGCTTCATGACCCTGATGGCCATCGGCAAGGCCCCCGATCTATGGGCAGCGGCCGTCGAGGAGTACGGCATCATCGACTGGTACACCATGCTGCAGCATTCCGATCCGCTGCTGCAGGAGTATGAAAAATCGCTGCTCGGCGATCCGGTGAAGGACCGTGCGAAATACGAGGCAGCATCGCCCATCCAGTTCCTGAGCAAGGAGCGCGCGCCGCTGCTTGTCCTGCAGGGGGAGCACGATATCCGCGTACCGCGCGAGGAAGCAGCGCAGGTTGTCGATATTCTGAAGAAGCAAGGCCGCACCGTGGATGTTGTCTACTACCCGCAGGAGGGCCACGGCTTCATGAAGCGTGAAGACCAGATCGACGAGATCACGCGCATGGTGGGCTGGTTTGATAAGTATCTGAAGAGCGCGCATTAGGTATGAACACGGGACACAGGATGGTCGGACGCATTGCCGGCGCTCGCTGAACGCGCGCCGCGTCGGCGGTGGCGTATTGCCTGGCTGCTGGGGCTCGGCGTGCTGGTCAACTACTTTGACCGCGTCAACCTCTCCGTTTCGCACGGCGCGCTGTATACCGCCTTCGGCATCTCGGATGTGGCGTTCGGCTATCTCTCTGCCGCCTACAACTGGAGCTACGCGCTCTGCCAGTTACCCATCGGCGTGGTGCTGGATCGCTTCGGTGTGCGTCGTGTGCAGCGCGCCGGCATATTCATTTGGAGCATGGCGTCGTTCGCCGCCTCCATTACGCCCACCCTGCCCGGGTTTTTCGCGGCACGCCTGCTGCTGGGTGTCGGCGAAGCGCCCACGTTCCCCGCAAATGCAAAGGCCATCGGAGCCTGGTTCCCGGCACGAGAACGCACCTTCTCGACATCGTTGAACGACGCAGCGGCCAAGCTGGCACCGGCCATCGGGATACCGCTGATAGGGCTGCTTCTGCTGCGTGTTGGCTGGCGATTGAGCTTCGCCGCTACCGGCGTCATCAGCCTGCTGTATCTGCTCGTGTTCTGGGCCGTATACCGTGAGCCCGAAGAAGACCCCGAGCTAAGCGACGCGGAACGGCAACTGATTGAAGAGAGAGCGGAAAACGAGGCGCCTGCAGCCGAAGGCCCCGCGCTGTCCCTCGGTGAACTGCTGCGGCAGCCCAAGGTCATCGGGCTCTCGCTCGGCTTCGGCTCGTACAACTATGTCTTCTATCTGCTGCTGACCTGGCTGCCGACGTATCTTTCCGAGGCGCTGCACATAGACCTGATGCACTCGTTTCTCTACACCGGAGCGCCGTGGCTCTTCGCCACACTTACGGATCTCTTTCTCGGCGGCATGCTGGTCGATGCGCTTGTCTCGCGCGGATGGAATGCTTCGCTGGTGCGCCGGGTTGCGCTGGTGACGGGTACGGCATGTGGACTAGGGATTCTCGGCGCAGCCCACGCGCACAGCGCCGCGCAGGCGCTCACCTGGATCGGTATATCGATCGGCGGCCTCTCTGCTGCTGCCCCCGTCGGCTGGTCGGTTCCCGCTCTCATCACGCCCCGCGCCAGCGTCGGCAAGGTAGGTGGCATCGTAAACTTCGTCTGCCAGGTTTCGGGCATCACGGCGCAGATCCTTACCGGCTACATCGTCAGGGCAACGCACTCCTATGCGCTGGCCTTTGGTATTTCGGCAGCGTACTTGCTGCTCGGCATCGCGGGATATCTGTTCCTGCTCGGAAACATTGAGCCAATGAAGATGAAGACCGCTCACTTCCCTGCCGCGTAATGCTTCTCGCCGCCGGTGCGCCCATTGCGCACGGTAAAGCTGCCGTCCCGGCCCGCTGTGACCTCGATATCATGGCCGGCATCGGGGCCGTCGAGATTCGCGATGTACTCGCCTGCCGTGTTGTGCGTCGCGCCGCCCTCATCCGAATAATGTAACTGCCACAGCGCTTCAATTCCTGGAGCGTGACGCACCGTATCGAGAACGGTGATCGAGCCACCTTTCTTCTCTCCATTGTCCATGATCGCCACCGTTGGGTGGATGGCATCGACCAGCGCGGGGCTTGAGCTGTGGAACCACCCGTGGTGCGAAACGACAAGGAGATCCACCTTGCCGAGACGATTGTCCGGGCACATCAGCAGGCGCTCTTTGTCCCAGGTCAGGTCGCCCAGATCGAGAATCTTCAGGTCGCCGAAGCGGATCAGCACGCCCAGCGAATACGCGTTCTCCGTCTGGTCGGCGGGGCGCACTTCGGTCTGCTTGCAGTAAGGATTCGGTTCGCCGGCGCCGGGCAATGGCTTCTGGATCAGCTTGCCGTCGGAGCTGATGACCGTCACGTCGAGTCCTTCAATCGGCAGGTGATCGCCGGGCTTCGCCACGATCTCTTTCGCCTTCGTCGTGGCCAGCACTTTCTGAAAGGCCGCATAGCCCTGCTCGGTCGCGCCGTGGTCGAGCTCGCGGTTCGGTCCGTGGACAAAGAATCTGCCCACCGGGATACGCTGCACAAGCTGCGGCACGCCGCCCACGTGATCCTCGTGAAAATGAGTAATGAGGACAGAGTCGATGCGGCTCAATCCGGCGCTCTTCGCCGCAGCGGCAATGCGGTCCGCATCGCGGAAGTTGTTGTCCGGCCAGCCGGTGTCAATCAGCAACGACGTCCCTGCCGGGGTCACGAACAGCGTAGACTGTCCACCTTCGACATCGATGAAGTAGATCCGCAGCTTGCCATTGGCGGCGTTTTGCGCGTGCAGTGATAATGCCACCGCGACTGTAACAAACATTGCCGCAAGAGTACGAAGACGAAGCATTATGATGTGCCCCTTTTGCCGGGTTGAGAAACAGTGGCGCGCATCGCGCCGGTGGAGATGCCGCCATCCACCAGCAGCGTCTGGCCGGTAACGTAGCGGCTGGACTCCGATGCAAGAAACACAATGGCGCCGTCGAGGTCGTGGATGTCGCCCGGGCGCTTCACCGGAATGCGATCCACAAGATACTCGACCCATTCCTTATTGTCATAAAGCACCTCGTTCTGCGCAGTGCGGAACCATCCGGGCGCAAGGCAGTTGACGGTGACGCCGTACGACCCCCAGTCATCAGCCAGGCTCATGGTGAGCTGGCGCACGCCGCCGCGGCTCGCGCCGTAGGGTGCAAGACCGGCGTAGCCAAAGACGCTGGTGACCGAGCCGACATTGATGATGCGGCCGTAGCCATGCCGGACCATGCCCCGCGCGATCGACTGCGCAACAAAGAATGTGCCACGAAGATTGGTGTCAAGCACCAGGTTCCAGTCGTCCCACGTCACGTCCAGTGCCGGCTTGCGGACATTGCAGCCCGCGTTGTTCACCAGGACGTGTACCTGCGGAAAGGCCGCCTCGACCTGCTCCGCCAGGCGCTCGATACTGGAGCGATCGCGCACATCGAGCGCGATGGGATGCGCGCGGCGTCCAAGCGCTTCGATCTCCGCGACGAAGGATGTCAGGTCCTCCGCTTTGCGACTAGTAAGGATCAGGTCCGCGCCGGCGCGCGCCAATGCGCGGGCAAAGTGCTGGCCCAGGCCGCGGCTGGCACCGGTGACAAGCGCAACCTGCCCGGAAAGATCGAAGAGCCCCGCATCGCCACTCATGCGGGCGCGCCTTCCTGCGATCCGCCAGCGCCATGGTTGGTTCTGGGATCGAGCACCACCTTCATCAGGTTCGGCTCGCGCGCATAGAGACGCGCGAACCACGATGGCCCCTCCTCAAGCGGCGCCACTGCGGTGATGAGCGGTGCGACCTTGATCTTCCCTTCAGCCATCCATTCCATCGCTTGCGGATATTCGCCGGCCGAAGCGCAGGAGCCCTGCAACCGTATCTGCCGCGTGACCACCTTCTGCAGCGGAATCAAAACCTCCGGCGAGATGTTTCCCACCAGCGCCACCGTGCCCCCTTTACGCGTGCAGTCGATCGCCGCCGCGACCGTTTCCGGGCGTCCGACAGCTTCGAGCGCCAAATCGACGCCACGCGTCGATGTCAATTGTTGGACGCGTGCAGTGAGCGATTCACGAGAGCTGTCGATAACGGCGTCCGCGCCCAGCGACCGCGCCATCTCCAGCCGGCTTGCGTCAACATCCGTGACAAAGGCGCGCGAGCAGCCGCTGGTCTTTGCCGCCTGCAGGATAAGCAGGCCGATCATGCCGGCGCCGATGACCAGCGCGGTCTCGCCACCTTTCATGTCCGCAACTCGTACCGCATGGATGGCAACCGAGACCGCCTCGAGCATCGCCGCGTCCGAGAAAGAAAGACCATCTGGCAGGCGATACAGAATACGTTCCGGAACGGTTACATATTCCGCGAAGGCGCCAGCCCGCCGGTAGTCGCCGCAGGAGACCCCCACCACCTGCCGACGATCGCACAGATTCACATCCCCCCGCCGGCAGAACTCGCACTCGCCGCAGTAGACGGTCGAATCGAAGGTGACGCGGTCGCCCGTCCCGTAATCAGTGACTCCTTCGCCAACCGCCGCAACGATCCCCGCGGCCTCATGCCCCATCACGATGGGCGGAATGCGCCGCCCGGAGCTGCCATCGTATCCATGGACATCGCTGCCGCAGATGCCGCATGCCGCCACGCGGACGAGGACCTCGCCTGCACCGGGGACGGGCACCGGCAGGTCGGCAACAGCAAGATGTTTGTATTCGGAGAGCAGCAGCGCCTTCATGCGGCTTCAGGTTACAGCAGCAGAAAGCCCTCGGCCAAAAGCCGAGGGCTCTGTCAGACCTGATCGGCCCAAAACTATACGCTGAAGGAGGATCCGCACCCGCAGGTACTCTTCACGTTCGAGTTCTCGAACTTAAAGCCCGCCGCTTCCAGGGTCTCGACATAATCGACCACGCAGCCGTTCAGATACATCAGCGAGGTCGCGTCGACGAAAACTTTCAGATCGTCGAATCGGAAGACCTTATCCATCATCCCGGCCTGGTTCTCAAAGGACATCGAGTACTGGAAACCGGAGCATCCGCCGCCGACCACACCGATCCGCAGGCCAGCCGGAAGCGGGTCCTGCGTCGCCATGATCTCCCGTACCTTCGCGATGGCGCCATCGGTCAGGATGATGGCCTGCCGGGGCGGGTTGGACTGTTCGGTCAAAGGCTGGGCGATGGTTGCCATGGTCTGCTTTCTCCCCCTTGGAGATGTCTAGTTCCATTTTAAGGCGCAAGCGAATCCCGGACAAGTTTTATCCGAATTGCCCTTATGCATAAAGATGCGGGAAACGCTGGATACGTCGCAGGATGCCAGGCAGATTCCGTTACCAATCAGCAAACCCTATCGGGCGGTGATTTTGTCCGCGATCCGGTCGTATTGATCTTGGGTTAGCAGCCCGCGCCGAACCAGCGAGTGGGCACCCCGATACGGCCGTCCCTGCACGATGTCATGGGCCTTGGTGATGCTGATTCCGGGCAGCAGCGCCAGACGCGCGGTCGAGGCGCTGTTGATATCCACTTTGTCGCTGGTATCGCCCGGCTTGCCGCTCTTGACGCCGTCTTTGATGCCCTGGGCAGCGGCATTCACGCCCTCCACGGCATTCGCCGCCGCCACCTTGGTCTTCGCGGCAAGTTCCTTCGCTCCCTGGCGCGCATCCCTCGTGGCCTGTTCCGATTTCTGGCGAATCTCCTGGTCGTTCGGTCGGCCGTTTGTACAGCCCAAAAGAGCAAAAGCCAGCATGCCGAGCACACACACCGCTGCAATATCAGCCCACCGCCAGAACGCAGATACCCTTTTCATTCGCAAACTCCCCAGCATGGGATGAGCCCGGAGCCGTCTTGGCTGGCCCGCACTGCGCAGAAACGGAACTGATAACTCTCTGATTAATAACCGCGCTGAATAGTGGTTACTCGCGTTATAACCGCGCAGGAACCCCGAAATATGTTGTCAATGCCCCCGGAAAGGGACTACTTTCAGTCCAGAACGGCCCCTCTTTCCCCCAGAGACCGGCCTGTATACAGGGCTGCCGCATCTGGCACCGGCACTGGGACCGCTCGCGGTTGAACCGAGGTGCTGTATGCACTATCTGACCATCGTTTTCATCGTCTGGGCAGTCGCGGTCACCATTCTTCTGGCGCTGCTCGCCTATCGCTCCACCCTGACCCGTTATGAAGAGGATTGCCTCTTCCTGGACGACTGCAGCGGCCATCAGCAACAGGAACAGCAGACCATCCTGGCCCGTGTGCGGAAGGTGCAACCTGCCGTGCGCGTGATGACGGTAACTACCTGCATCATGTCCGCGGCTCTGGTCGGCACCTTCATCTACCAGCTTGTCCAGCAACTGAACACGCCGGCAAGCTGACAGGAAAGGTCCCGGCGGTGCGCTGCCTGAAGCAGAAATGCTTTAGCCGGGACCTTCCTCATCGCTATCGTTTGACTGCGTACCGTTGATCGTGGCCACGGTACGGATGGTTCCTTTCGCGCTCACGTCTACGACCGCGGTTTTGCTGAGGTGCAGGAACGAGCCGCGCGGATTCTTCATTCCCCACTCCACATACGGAACAGTAAACCGCGTGGTGGCGCTAAGCGCCTTGCCCACGCGCACCAGGTGCACCTTCATCTGCATGGGATGATCGGCGCCATGGATGTTCAGCATTCCTTCTGCAATCACGTCAGAGGAGCCATCCTTCTGCGGCACTTGTCCGCGCAGATGCTCCGCATGGAAGAAGATGGAAGGATAGCGGCCAGTCTCCAGCACCTCTTCCTGCATCTGCTTATCGCGGGCAGCGTTTCCTGTATGGCCGGTCGTGGCATCCACCAGCAACTCTCCCTGCGCCAGCGTGGAATCAGGATCGATGGCGACGGCGCCCCCCTTGAACTGGAAGGTGCCCCGCACGTCACGCATCAGGCTGCCGACACGGAAGTGTATCTGCGTCGTCTGCGGATCGAAATGGATCTCGATATTGCGCGCCGGAATACCGGCGGATGGCTTGGTATGCGAGGGCCTAGTCTGTTGTGCGACCGCAAGCGGAGATGCGGCCAACAGAACGATGAATAGAACCGGGCACAAAGAGCGGACATGGAGCGTCATGCGGACACGTCCTTTCTGCAAGCAAGAGTGTAACGAACGGATGGGAAAGAAGATGCGCGGGACTGAATCCAGGTTGGAGGTGAGCTATTCGGCCATCGCGAGCTGGTGCCTGACGTCGGCGCCCCGCACCCAGAAGATGACGTCGGTGGCGATGTTGGTCGCGTGGTCGGCGATGCGCTCCAGGTTGCGCGCGGTAATGACCGCGTTCAGCGCCTGCAGGCTGGCGTCCGGTGACTGCTGCATCACCCGGATCAGGTCCTTGTGAGCGGCGCGGTTCATGTGGTCAATGTCGTCGTCCATCTCGCGAACGGACTCCGCCAGCGGCGCGTCGGCCTCAATCAGCGACTGGACCGCACGCCGGATCATGTCCGTCGCATGCAGGCCCATGGCGGAAATATCCACCGGCAGATCGGCCGCGGGAACGCGAAGCATGTCCTCTGCGCGGCGGGCAATGCTCATTGACTGGTCGCCGATCCGCTCCAGGTCCGCATTGATCTTGATCACGGCCAGAATGAATCGCAGGTCGATGGCCATGGGCTGCTCTTTCGCGAGCAGCTCATACGCCATCTCGTCCACGTCGCGCTGCGCCATGTTGATGGCCGCCTCGTTCTCGCGGACGTAGGTGACCAGCCGCTCATCGCGGTCGATATAGGCATCGACGGCGTACTCGACCGCCTGCTGCGAGAGCGCGGCCATGGCCAGCAGCTTGTCCTTGAGCTGCTCGAGCTGCTGATGGAAATTGATGCGGGGCAACGAGACTCCTTACCGCATTGTGCATGAATGCGCCATAAAATCGCATGAATATCTGTGCATCTTTTGGGGCATGCAGCCCGACGGTTGCCTGGGATCCGACGCGGCGGTTCAGCCCAGCCGGGCACGCGCTTCGCGAGTGGCTTCGTAGATCTGGTCGAAGGACTCGACCGCGTAGAGAACCTTCTGCATCTCCGAGATGTTGAACTCGCGGTTCAGCACTTCATCCAGATTGAAGTCGCGAATCTCCGGACCGCCGGAGAGCACGTAATTCGACTCGCCGTGGGAGGAGATCAGTCCGGAACCATACAGTCTGACCCTTCCGTTCTGGCGGATCACGCCAAACTCCACCGTGAACCAGAAGAGGCGGCCCATGCGGTCAATGTCCTCCTGGCGGGTCAGGCCGGCGCATACCTGGCCATAGCTCTGCAGGAAGTTGGCGAAGACCGGATGAGCGTGCATTGGGACATGGCCGAAGACGTCGTGGAAGATGTCCGGCTCCGGGGTGTATTCGAGCGAGTCGGCGCTGCGGATGGTGACCGTGGTCGGAAATCGCCGCGCAGCGAGCATCTCGAAAAACGCTGCCGCCGGGAGGTAGCCGGAGACTGGAGTGGAGTTCCAGCCGGTGCGGGGCGAGAGCAGCTTGTTTACCTCGGCGAGGTTGGGGATGTGGTCCTGCTTCAGGCCGATGTTGTGGAAGCCGTCGATGTACTCCTGGCAGGCATGCTCCTCAAGCTGCGGCATGCGGCGGCTCACCAGCTCCGTCCAGACAGCGTGCTGCTCCGGGGTATAGGCGTTCCAGTCCTGCTGGATGAGGTAAGGGGCAGCAAGCGGAAGGCTGGGAGCAGAAGTGGTGGCGGCCATGGTCAAGTTCCCTTTCTTGCCTAAGAATAGACCGACTCGCGTGTGCTGCGCAGCGGGCAAACCTGTCTGGGCAAACCGAGGAGGATTGCAGTCTCAATCTACCCGCGTCAGTCAGTAGGGCTCTGGAAGGCGGGTGTTCCGCTACATCACGTCTACCCTTCACCCCCCCTCCCGCTACGGGAGAGCGGCTTGGGAGTCCTTGTGCGAGAGCGGGTTAGCGGGCCTTCCGACAGCCAAATTCGTCTATCGAAAAGACTTACCGCTAAATTCGTCCAGCTAAAGAACTTAGGAACATCAAACCCCGTGCTTTTCGCCTTCGGCCATGGCAATCAGACTTCGCGGAGATGGAAAACGCCCGCAATGATCGCGGGCGTTTGTCTTTCTCTATTTCCAGTGTAGCGAAGTCGAGGGGGCAAAGTGGCAGGTTCTTTGCAGAATGTTCCTGTTGCAGTTTCAAATTGAAA
>CAWBPB010000035.1:0-15419 GCA_963790555.1 uncultured Acidobacteriaceae bacterium
TACAAGGCGACAGACTTTTATGCGCCACAGGGCGAGCGCAGCATCCTGTGGAACGATCCGCGGATTGGGATCGAGTGGCCGGATACGGGAGTGTCGCCGATTTTGTCCGCCAAGGATGCTGTCGGCAACGCGCTGCTGGTGGCCGACGTTTTTGCTTAACAAGGGAATTGAAGGAGTACCTGTAAGTGACAGTGATAATTAGCGGAAAGCTACGATGACCAGTCGCCTTCTAGTGACTGGCGGGGCCGGGTTTATCGGCGCCAATTTTGTGCTGGATCGGATTGCTGCCGGCGACGAGGTGATGGTCCTGGACAAGCTGACCTACGCCGGCAACCTGCAGAGCCTGGCGTCGGTGGAGCATGCCGGAGGGTACACATTTGTGCGGGGCGACATTGCCGACCACGAACTGACCGGGCGGCTTCTGGCGGAGTACCGACCGGAGGCCGTGGTGCACTTCGCGGCGGAGAGCCACGTCGATCGCTCGATCCTGGGGCCGGAGGCGTTCGTGATGACGAACGTGGTCGGCAGCTTCCGGCTGCTGGACGCCGCGCTGGAATACTGGCGAGCCCTTGCTGGTGCAGCCCGCGACAGTTTTCGTTTCCTGCACGTCTCGACCGACGAGGTCTATGGCTCGCTTGCGCCCAGTGATCCGGCCTTTCATGAGAGGACACCCTACAGCCCGAACAGCCCGTATTCGGCATCGAAGGCGGCCAGTGATCACCTGGTGCGCGCCTACCACCACACCTATGGGTTTCCAACGCTGACCACGAACTGCTCGAACAACTACGGGCCGCTGCAGTTTCCTGAGAAGCTGATTCCGCTGATGGTGCTGAATGCGCTCAAAGGGAAACCACTGCCGGTTTACGGCGACGGCCTGAATGTGCGCGACTGGCTCTATGTGGGCGATCACTGCGCAGCCATCGCGACGGTGCTGGCGAAGGGCCGTCCGGGCGAGACGTACAACATCGGCGGGCTGAATGAGATGTCGAACATCGCGGTGGTGGAGACGATCTGCGACATTTTGGATGAATCACGGCCTCACGCGCATTCGCGCCGTGAGCTGATCACCTTTGTAAAGGACCGGCCCGGGCACGACAGGCGCTACGCCATCGATTGCAGCAAGGCGACGGCGGAACTGGGATGGAAGCCTCAGGAGACCTTTTCGAGCGGCATCCGCAAGACTGTCGCGTGGTATCTGGACAACATGCCTTGGGTCGAGGCGATCACCAGCGGCGCCTATCGCGAGTGGATCGACCGGAACTATGCCGACCGGGAGACACATGCCGCTACGACGGGGAGAGCACAGTGAAGGGCATTATTCTGGCCGGCGGATCGGGCACACGGCTTTATCCGGTGACGCTCGCTGTTTCCAAGCAGCTTGTCCCGGTTTACGACAAGCCGATGATCTATTTCCCGCTGAGCACGCTAATGCTGGCGGGCAACGTGAAATTCTGGTGATCTCCACACCACACGATCTGCCGCGCTTCCGCGATCTGCTGGGCGATGGAAGCCAGTGGGGGCTGTCGATCTCGTATGCGGAGCAACCGAAGCCGGATGGGCTGGCGCAGGCATTTCTTATCGGCGAGGCCTTCGCGGCGGGAGATCCCTGTGCGTTGATCTTGGGCGACAACATCTTTCACGGTCACGACCTGGCCACGATGGTGCAGGAGGCGGCGAAGACGACGGACGGAGCGGTCGTATTCGCGTATCCGGTACAGAATCCGGAGGCATATGGCGTAGTTGAGTTTGACGCCCAGGCAAGAGCCATCAGCCTGGAAGAGAAACCGAATGAACCGAAATCGCGCTTTGCCGTCACGGGGTTGTACTTCTACGACGCCAAGGTGATTGAGTATGCGAAGACGCTGAAGCCTTCGGCGCGCGGGGAACTGGAGATCACCGATCTGAACCGCATTTATCTCAAGAAGGGCAAGCTGAAGGTCCGCTGTTTTGGCCGGGGCATGGCGTGGCTGGACACGGGGACGCATGATTCGATGCTGGATGCGTCGATGTTCATCGCGACGCTGGAGAAGCGGCAGGGGCTGAAGATCGCGTGCCCGGAGGAGGTTGCCTATCGCATGGGGTATATCTCCGCTGATCAGCTTCAGTCTCTGGCGGCACCGCTGGTGAAGAGCGGCTACGGGACTTATCTGCTGCAGATACTGAAGGAATCCGGATCGACGCCGTTGATTGATTAGCTTGCCAGGACGTAACAGATACTACACATGAGCAAGTCCACTTGCCTGGGGTACCGCGCGATGAAGGTCTTGCTGGTTGGCAACTATCTGCCGGACCGCCAGGACAGCATGCAGATTTACGCCTCCATGCTGGAGGCGGGCATGCGTGGGCGCGGCCACGAGGTCCGGCTGCTACAGCCCCCGGCGATCCTGGGAGCGCGGGTTGCGGAGACGTCGCCGCTGTTCAAGTGGTCCGGGTACGCAGACAAATTTCTTCTTTTCCGGCGCGAGCTGCGCCGTGCCGCCCAGGGCGCCGATATTGTGCATCTATGCGACCACTCGAATGCCATGTACGTGTCTGCCGTGGCGCATAAAGCGCACGTCGTCACCTGCCATGATGTGCTTGCGATTCGCAGTGCGATGCGTCATTTTCCGGAGAACCCGGTTGGCATTACGGGCCGTACCTTCCAGCAGCTTATTGCGCGAGGGCTGCGGCAGGCGCAGGCGATCCTGTGCGTTTCCAGAAAGACGCGCGATGATCTCGAGCGGTATCTCGGGGTGCCTGAGGAGCGGCTGCACGTTGTGCCCAATGCATTGCCCTGGCCGTATAGGCCTGTCAGCCGCGATACGTGTACGCCGCTGTTGCGCTCTGTTGGAGTTGAACCGGGTGAGCAGTACTTCTTTCACATTGGCGGCAATCATTGGTACAAGAATCGCGGCGCGGCGATCGAAATTTTCGCCGAGTTGCGCAAGCTGCCGCAGTATGCGGGCGCAAAGCTGGTGATGGCCGGCGGCCCTATGACTGCCACGCTGCGGGAGATTGCGGAGAGGCACCAGGTTGACCAGGCAGTGGTGGAGGCGGTGGGGCTCAGCAACGAACGCCTGCAGGCGCTCTATAGCTGCGCGTTCGCTACTTTGTTCCCCTCACTCGAAGAAGGATTTGGCTGGCCGATCCTGGAGGCGCAGGCTTGCCGATGCCCGGTGGTGACGACGGACCGGCCGCCGATGAACGAGGTAGCCGGAGGCGCTGCGATCCTGATCGATCCGGCAAAACCGGAGACTGCAGCGCAGGCGGTGGCCGATGCATTGCAGGACACTAGCCAGATGTGCGCCGAGGGCCTGAGAAATGCGGCCGGTTATTCCGCCGAACGGATGCTGGAGAGATGCGAGACGTTGTACCACGAGGTTGCGGCAGGGGCCCGAACGCACAGGTACTGACCGGTTTTTCGAGCAGGCGAAGCTGTAAATTCATCGCGGTATACTCGGAGCCAATGTACATAAAGGCGGAAGGATCTTGGAAGTGACAGCGAAGCCAGTGTCTATAGCCGTGGTGGGCTCGGGCTATGTGGGTCTCGTCGCAGCCGTGTGCTTTGCGGAGATCGGCCATTCGGTTGTATGCGTCGACAACGACGAGCAGAAGGTGGCTATGCTGCGCGAAGGCGGCGTGCCGATCCATGAGGATTTTCTGCCAGAGCTTTTGGGCCGCCATCGCAACAAGGGCTTGAAGTTCACCACAGACCTGCCCGAGGCTACGCGGAACGCGCAAGCGATCTTTATCGCGGTGGGCACGCCGCAATCCGACTCGGGGAATGCGGATCTATCGTACGTGGACGCGGTGGCGACGCAGATTGCGCGCTGCATCGGCACCTACAAGGTGATCGTCGAGAAGAGCACCGTGCCGGTATACACAAACGAGTGGATTCGCCGCGTGGTGGAGCGTAACGGCACTTCCAGCACCAACTTCGACGTGGCTTCGAATCCCGAATTTCTGCGCGAAGGCACGGCGGTGGCAGACTTTCTGCATCCGGACCGGATCGTGATTGGCGCGGACAACAAGCAGGCTGCCGAGATTTTGAAAGACATCTATGCGCCGCTGACGTCAGGCGATTACTACAAGAGCGACGGCGCCATCATTGGTCGTTGCACGATCTCCGATCCGCCGCCCTTGCTGCAAACGTCCACCAAGGCGGCGGAGCTGATCAAACATGCGTCGAACGCATTTCTGGCGATGAAGATTTCCTTCATCAACGCGGTAGCGAATGTCTGCGAGGCGGTGGATGCCAACGTGGAAGAGGTGGCGCGGGGCATGGGGCTGGACAAGCGCATCGGCAGTCAGTTTTTGCGCGCCGGCATTGGATATGGCGGCTCCTGCTTCCCCAAGGACGTTGCCGCATTTCGCTATGTTGCCGAGCAGTTGAGCGTTGATTTCGGCATTTTGAGCGAAGTGGAAAAGATCAACGAGCAGCAGAAGCGGCGGTTCTTCAACAAAGTGCGCTCGGCGCTGTGGACCTTCCGCGGTAAACGGCTGGCTGTGCTGGGGCTGGCCTTCAAGGGCGGCACGGATGACGTCCGGGAATCGCCTGCATTTGAGATTATCCGCATGCTGCTCGCGGAGGGCTGCACGATTGTTGCTTTCGATCCGGCAGCGACCGAACGGGCCAAGGCTGAGCTGCCTGCCGGCCCTGCGATGCAATATGCAGAGGACGTCTACTCTGCGGCGAAGGATGCCGATGCGCTGCTCATCCTGAGCGACTGGCCGCAGTTTGGCGAGCTCGACCTAGAAAAGCTGCAGGCCGCGCTGCGCTATCCGATCGTTATTGATGGAAGAAATCTGTACGATCCGCAGGAGATGTTGGACCGCGGCTTCACCTATCTGAGCGTCGGCCGGCCGGCGATGTATCCGGCGCGGGAGAGAGCGGGAGCGCGGCACGCCCCATGAGCGATTGCGGAGGCTGTTGCGAGATCCAATTGAGGAGCGACGCCCGTTGAAGAAGATGCGAATTCTGGTGACGGGTGCGGCGGGGTTTCTCGGTTCGCATCTGAGCGATGCGTTGCTTGGCGAGGGGCACACGGTCATCGGTGTCGATAACCTTGCCACCGGCCGGCTGGCGAACCTGGAACATCTGCAGGGCGAGTCACGCTTTTCGCTGCTGGAGCGCGACATCTGCCAACCCTTTGAGACAGGGCAGGTGGATGCGATCTTCAACATGGCGTCGCCGGCGAGCCCTGCCGACTACCTGAAACTGGGGCCGGAGACGCTGAAGGTGGGCGCGTATGGCGTCTTCAACACGCTCGATATTGCGCGCCGCTATCACGCCTTGTATCTGCACGCCTCGACGTCGGAGTGCTATGGCGATCCCGAGGTGCACCCGCAGCCGGAAAGCTACTGGGGGCACGTGAACCCGATCGGGCCGCGCTCGGTGTACGACGAGTCGAAGCGTTTTGCCGAAGCGACCGTGATGGCGTATCACCGCTATCGTGGCGCGAATACGCGGATTGTGCGGATATTCAACACGTACGGGCCGCGTTTGCAGCCGAACGACGGCCGTGTGATCTCCAATTTTCTGATGCAGGCTTTGCGCGGCGAGGACCTGACGATCTATGGCGATGGATCGCAGACGCGGTCTTTCTGCTACGTGACGGACCTGATCGACGGCATCATCCGGCTGGCGCGAAGCGAGGAGCATCAGCCGGTGAACATCGGCAACCCGGTCGAGTGGACGATTGCCGAATGCGCGCAAGAAATCCTCGCGGTGACAGGCTCCGGGAGCAGGCTGCGCTCGCTCCCCCTGCCGGAGGACGATCCGGCACGGCGGCGTCCGGACATCACGCGCGCGCGTACGGTGCTAGGCTGGGAGCCCAAAGTGCAACTGCGGGAGGGTCTGAGTCTTTGCATCCCATACTTCACACAGGCAGTACAAGAAAGCGCGAGCGCGTCGCCCGTCGACTGAGCGCGTTCGTCATCCTGATTCTTTTCTGTGCCTCCTGGGCGCGCGCACAGGAAGCCGCGGGGCCACTGCTGAAGCTGCATGAGGGCTGGTGGCTCGCCTCCGGATGCAAGGTCACGGCGAGTGGCGCGGAGTTATCTACGGCTTCGTATCAAGCGCCTGCGCATGCATGGCAGGCGACGGTTGTGCCGGCGACGGTGCTGGCCGCGCAAGTTGCCGCCGGAGAGTTTCCTGATCCGTATTTCGGACGGAACCTGCGCAATATTCCGGGGACGGACTATCCGATCGGAAAGATCTTCTCTCGACTGCCGATGTCTCCGAACAGTCCCTATGCGTGTCCCTGGTGGTATCGCACACGCTTTACGGTGCCCCGCACGGCGCGGGGCAGGGTACTGTGGCTGCGCTTTGCCGGCATCAACTACCGGGCGAATATCTGGATCAACGGGAAGCAACTGGCGGCTTCGAACGATGTCGCGGGCGCGTACCGCACTTATGAATTCGACGTGACAAAGCTTCTCTCGCCCGGCCGGGAAAATGCAATTGCGGTTGAGACATTTGCGCCGACGGAGCATGACCTGGCGATCAACTGGGTGGACTGGAATCCGGCTCCGCCGGACAAGGACATGGGGCTGACCGGCGACGTTGTCTTATACGCAAGCGGGCCGGTGAGTGTGCGGTCGCCAATGGTGGACACGCATCTGACCGGCTCCTCCGGGGATGCTGCCGATCTGACCATCTACGGCGAGCTGCACAATGCGAGCGGAACGCCGGTGCACGGTATCGCATCGGTTTCGATTGCCGGCGCTCACGTTGAGCAGCCGGTTTCACTCGATGCCGGGGAAAGCCGCACTATTGCTTTCACACCGGCGCAGTTTCCACAACTACACGTTGCACATCCGCGGCTCTGGTGGCCGTATCGGATGGGTGATCCGCATCTGGAGAGGTTGCGGGTGAACTTCCGCGCAAATGGCACGATGTCCGATGAAGCGGTTGCCCGAGTGGGGCTTCGGGAGGTCACCTCCGAGCTGACGGACAAGGGCGCGCGTCTGTTCCGCGTGAATGGGCGGCCGATACTGATACGCGGCGGCGGGTGGTCCCAGGATATGCTGCTGCGCGAGCAGCCGCAGCGATTAGAACAACAGTTTGAGATGGTACGTGACCTGCATTTGAACGCGATTCGCCTCGAAGGCAAGTTGGAGACGGACGCTTTCTATCGGCTGGCGGACGAGCAGGGGGTGCTGGTGATTGCCGGCTGGTGCTGCTGCGATGTGTGGGAGCGATGGGCACAGTGGACGCCGGAGAACTACTCGGTGGCTACGGCATCTTTACGCGCGCAGATGCTGCGGCTCCGTAACCATCCGAGCCTGCTGGTGTGGCTGAACGGCAGCGATAATCCGCCGATACCGAAGGTGGAGCAGACATATCTCGACATCGAGCGCGAGATGCATTGGCCGAACCCGACGCTGTCCTCTGCATCAGCGCGCTCTACTGCGGTGAGCGGTGAGAGCGGCGTGAAGATGACTGGTCCGTATGACTATGTCGCCCCCTCCTATTGGCTGACTGATCCGGAAAAGCGCGGCGGCGCCTGGGGCTTCAACACCGAGACCAGCCCGGGGCCGGCGATTCCGGTGCAATCAAGCCTGCGGCGATTTCTGCCCGCCGCAAGCCTGTGGCCGCGTGGCGAGGACTGGCAGTACCACAATGGCAGTGGCGGTTTTGCTACGACGGACGTTTTCGATGCTGCGATGCAACACAGCTATGGCGAGTCCCACTCGCTCGCAGAGTACGAGCGATTTGCGCAGACAATGGCCTATGACGGGGAACGCGCGATGTTCGAGGCCTACGCGCGCAACAAATACAAATCGACGGGAGTTGTGCAGTGGATGCTGAACAACGCCTGGCCGTCGATGATCTGGCATCTGTACGACTACTATCTCGCCGCGGGCGGAGGCTACTACGGCGCGCGAAAGGCGTGCGAGCCGCTGCACGTGCAGTATTCGTACGATGACCACAGCGTGGTCGTGGTGAACGGTACCTATGCGACTGCCTCCGGGCTTAGCATTATGGGCACGGTGTACGACCTTCAACTTCATCCGGTGTACCAGCATGAGACGAAGCTCGATGCGGGTGCGGACAGCTCAAACCGTGTGTTCGAGATACCTGCGGACATCCTGACGGGCGGCGGCACGCTTCATTTCATTCGGCTCACGCTAAAAGATGCCAGCGGGCGCGAGATGAGCGAGAACTTCTACTGGATTCCGGCGAAGCTCGCGACGTTTGACTGGGGGCACGGAGATTATCGCACCACGCCGATGTTGAGCGAGCCGGACCTGACCGCGTTGAAGGACCTGCCGCCCGCGCATGTAGTGGTGCAAGCGGTGAGGAGAGAGGCTGATGGGCGAGTGGCTCTTCGGCTGCGGAACGATTCGCAGGCGCTGGCGTTTCAGATTGCCTTACAGGCGATCGACGCCCGAGGGGCCCCAGTGCTGCCGGCATTCTGGTCCGAAAACTACATTTCGCTGCTTCCGGGCGAATCACAGACAGTTACGGTTCGCTCTTCTGGGCACAGCGGCGTGCAAATCTCTGCGATCGCCCTTACGGGATGGAATATCAGCCCGCAGCACATTCCTGTCGGGAGCGGGACTGGTTCGCATGGCCGCGGTCAGGAGGCTGCCTTGCTGCCGTTGCGCGCCTCTGCTTCCGCCAGCCAGCCGCGCCGGATCGATTCCGCGGGGACGCTGGAGAGGTAAGGCTTGATATCGAGGATCGGCGTTTTATCGAGCATGTCGACTCCCCGTACATGCAGGTCTGCCTTATCGCGGCGGAGGAGCTCGACGACAGTGAGGCCGATGGGATTGGGACGACGTGGCGAGCGCGTGGCGAAGACGCCATGTGGACGGTCGTCCGACGGCGGCGTGCCCATCAACTCGAAATGGCCGCCGCGATCGAATTCCCAGATGACGTAGAGGTGCGAGAAGCCTTCGATGTGGGTGAGACCGCTCTCAAAATCCGGCAGCAAGGTGATGATGCCTTCGGCATCGTGCCGGGCGCCGAGCCCTTTGGGTACATCGCTGGTCTCCTTGTAAGGAGTACTGACAAAACCGATTGGCCAAGGCGTAAACATTGAGGTAGAGCCTCCGTTCATGGGTGCTTTTGGGCCCCATACTGATTTGACGTAAAAGACGGGGAGCGGTAGCCTAAAAGTAGTGTTGCTGATCTCCATCCCGGCCGCTTGTTGCTGCAGCTGTTGTTGCGCGCGCGGCTGCGTGGGTGCCGGTCGATGAGCCAGTGATCTAACTTCATCACTATCAGCGAATCAGAGCCCAACCGCAGTCATTCTGCAGTTGGGCTTTTCCTTTTTTTCACCGTGCGGACACAACAGAAGGGACGGGCATGACCCAGGCCATTCAGCCGAAAGAGACAAAGGCGCAGAGAACCGAACGCCTGAAACGGGAGAAGAATCCCTGGGCGGCGTTCGACGAGGTGCGCCGCTTTGCCGCGGAGGGCCGCGGGAGTGTGCTGTCGGAGTGGGCCAGCCTGTACTTCAAGTGGTGGGGCATCTACACGCAGGGCGACGGAGCGGGAGCGCTGGGCGGCGCAGGCGGCGAGGGCAAGCAGAGCGAATATTTCATGCTGCGCATTCCGGCGACGAACGGGATGCTGACCTCCGCGCAGGCGAGGGCGATTGCAGAAATCGCGCGGCAACATGGGCGAAACCTGGCTGATATCACGGTGCGTCAGGCGATCCAGCTTCACTGGCTGACGATCGAGAGCCTGCCGGAGATCATTGATCGGCTTGATGCAGTTGGGCTGTCGCCGCGTGGTGCATGCGGCGATGTGGTTCGTAACGTGACTGGCTGCCCACTGGCTGGGCTAGCGGCGGACCAGCTATTTGATGCATCGCCGATCGCACGATCGGTGGCGCGGGCGCTCGCCGGCAATGAGGAGTTCTACAACCTGCCGCGCAAGTTCAAAATTTCGGTGACGGGCTGCGGCTCATGGTGCTCGTATCCGGAGATCAATGACGTTGGGCTGTCGCCGGCGCGTCGTGGGGGGGAACTAGGCTTCTCTCTACGGGTGGGAGGCGGCCTCTCTAAAGAGCCACACCTGGCCGTGCGCCTGGATGCCTTTGTGCGTCGCGAGCAGGCTGTCGAGGTTGTGAAAGCGGTCACGACGATTTTTCGCGAGCAGCAGGGGCTGCGTGAGAGCCGCGAGCGGGCGCGTCTAAAACATTTGTTTCTAAAAGAGGGGTGGACTGCCGAAAGCTTTCTGAACGAGCTTCAGGCGCGATTGCCGTTCCAGCTCGATCCGGCAGGCGAGGAGACGATTCCGCCGGACACGTTGCGTGACCATGTGGGCGTTCACCGGCAGCGGCAGGCGGATTTCTACTACGTTGGAGCGTCTGTTCTGCGTGGACGGCTGACCGGCGATCAGCTTGCTGCCGCTGCGGAGCTGGCGGAGCGGCTTGGCGGGGGCGAGCTGCGGACAACGACCATGCAGAACCTGCTCTTCGTGAATGTGCCGAAGCGGAATGTGGATGCGCTGGTTCGGGAGCTTGCGGAGATCGATCTGAAGGTCGAGGGTTCGCAGTTCTGGCGCGGCGCCATTGCCTGCACCGGCACCGAGTTCTGCAAGCTCGCGATCACGGAGACAAAGCGGTTTACGCGCTGGCTGGTGGAGGAGATGGAGACCCGGCTGCCGGAGTTCGATCAGCAGTTGCGGCTGCATGTGACCGGGTGCCCGAATGGCTGCGGCCAGCACTGGATTGCTGATGTGGGCATTGAGGGCAAAAAGATCAAGCACAACGGCGCGCTGGTGGACGCTTATTATTTCTGTGTAGGTGGCAGCGCAGGTGGAGATGCGGCGATTGCGCGTACGGTGGGCTATCGTTGCCCGGCAACGCAGGTGCCGGAGTCGCTGGAGCGGCTGCTGCGCGGATATCTGGACGAACGCTGGGAAGACGAAGGCCTGCGATTGTTTCTGACGCGGCATAGCAATGACGAGTTGCGTGGTTTGCTAGCCGGGGATGCAACTGCTGCTGCCGTAGAGCGGGATAAACCTGCGGGCCGTGTTCCAGTCGAGGTGGGATAGTGAGCGCTCCGCTGTTGCCGATATTCGTGAAGCTGGAAGGCCGTCCGTGCCTCGTTGTGGGAGCCGGAGCCGTCGGTCTGCAGAAGGTCCGTAGTCTGTTGGAATGCGGTGCGAAGATCACGGTGGTGGCTCCGGAGGCGCGCGGTGAGGTTAGAGAGCTGGCGGAGAAAGGCAACGTTGCGTGGCGCCAACGGGATTACGCGTCGGAGGATGTTCTGGGGCAGCAACTGATCATTGCTGCGACGAGCAATCCCGAGGTGAATCACGCCGTCTACGCCGATGCCGTGACTGCGGGTGTGCTGGTAAATGCGGCGGACGATCCGCCGTTCTGCGACTTTTATTTTGGCTCTGTCGTCCGGCGCGGGCCGTTGCAGATCGGCATCTCGACGGCGGGGGAGAGCCCGGCCTTCGCCCAGCGGCTGCGGGAACAGTTGGAGCTTTTGCTGGATGAGGGGACCGGACCATGGCTGGAACGCCTCGGCACGCTGCGGCGCGAGGTGCTTGCGACTCATCCGGCAGGCGCAGGGCGCAATCATCTGCTGCGCGCGCTGGCGACCCGCGATGTGTGCGACTCGCCTGAATGTCCATCGCGCATCATGGCGTTGGAGGCGCCTCGGCAGGATCGAGGATCATGGTGGCTGACATGACGGTTGCGGAGAAGGGAACTGTTTACCTGGTCGGCGCGGGCCCGGGCGACCCGGAACTGCTGACGGTGAAGGCTGCGGCGCTGCTGCGGTCGGCGGACCTGGTGCTTCACGATGATCTGGTTCCGGCTGCAGTGCTTGCCATGGCCGGCGGCCAGGCGCTGGTGGTCAGCGTAGGAAAACGCTGTGGCGTGAAACGGGTGCGTCAGTCTGAGATCCATTCGCTGATGATCGAGTCGGCGCGGCAGCAGTTGAGCGTGGTGCGGTTGAAGAGCGGCGATCCTCTGGTATTCGGCAGGGCGGCGGAGGAGATGGATGCGCTGCGCGCAGCGGACATTCCGTTCCAGGTGGTGCCCGGCATTACGGCTGCATTCGCTGCCGCGGCGCAGATTGGCTGCTCGCTGACAGACCGCCGCAGCGCATCGAGTGTTGAACTGCACACGGGGCACAAGGCGGCTCTCGCGGATCAGGCTGCGCCGCAGGATTCGGTGACGCGAGTGGTGTATATGCCGGGCCGGAGCTTTCGCGCTTTCGCGGAGGAGCGCCTCCAGGCAAGCGATGCGCCCGCCATGCCCTGCTGCGTGATCAGCCGTGCGGCACAGGCAGATCAGAGTATCCAATGGAGCACGCTGGGGAAACTGGCGGACGTTGTGCCTGGGCCCGCGCCGGTGCTGCTATTGACAGGATGGGCTCTTGCCGATGCGGCGGCGCGCTACACGATCGAACCCGCCGAGCCCGCCCCACATCTCTCAGCAGAGCAGGCGAATCCCGCGCACGACTTCTAGATTGCAGTGCGTTGGTGGGTTAGAGTGGTGGACATCCTTGGAGGATGTCCTTGAGAAAGATCGATTTTCCTGCTGGTCAGATCGCCGCCGCCATACTGGTTGCAGCTATGTCCGTTTCTGCGCAACAGGCACCTTCCTTTCCGTTTCAGAATCCGTCTCTACCGGTGTCGCAACGGGTCGATGATCTTGTCGGCCGCATGACACTGGAAGAAAAGGCATCGCAGATGCGGCACCAAGCGCCGGGAATTCCGCGGCTGGGGATTCCGGCGTATGACTGGTGGAGTGAGGGTCTGCACGGCATTGCGCGCTCCGGCTATGCTACGGTCTTCCCCCAAGCGATAGGGATGGCTGCGACGTGGGATCCGAACCTGGTGCATCGCGTGTCCACCGTGATTGCGGAAGAGGCGCGCGCGAAGTATGAAGAGGCCGTTCGCCAAGATATTCACTCCATCTTCTTCGGGCTGACTATCTGGTCGCCAAATATCAATATCTTTCGCGACCCGCGCTGGGGTCGCGGCCAGGAGACATACGGAGAGGATCCGTACCTGACCTCGCGGTTGGGGGTGGCCTTTGTGAAGGGGCTGCAAGGCGACGATGCGAAGTACTACGAAACGATTGCGACGCCGAAGCACTTTGCCGTGCACAGCGGGCCGGAGTCGGAGCGGCACCGTTTCAATGTCACGCCATCGCCTTTTGATCTTGAGGACACGTATCTGCCGGCCTTCCGCGCAACTATCACCGAAGGCAAGGCGGATTCGATCATGTGCGCTTACAACGCGATCGATGGCGATCCGGCGTGTGCGAGCCCGCTGCTGTTGGAGCAGAAGCTGCGCGGCGCGTGGAAGTTTCAGGGGTTTGTCACCTCGGATTGCGGAGCGATCTCCGACTTCTTCAGCGCCACCGGCCACCATTACAGCCCGGATGCAGCGCACGCTAGCGCGAAGGCCGTGCTTGCCGGCACGGATACAAGCTGCGGCGACGAGTACGATTCTTTGCCGCAGGCGGTGAGGCAAGGCTTGCTGCCCGAGAGCGCAATGGATACGGCCGTAAAGCGGCTGTTTACGGCGCGGATGAAGCTGGGCATGTTCGATCCGCCATCTTCAGTCGCGTACGCGCGCATTCCTTTCGAACAGGTGGATTCTGAGGCACATCGCGAGTTCGCGCGTGAGGTGGCGAACAAGGCGATGGTGCTGCTGAAGAATGATCACGAGACGTTGCCTTTGCGGAATGTGAAAACGATTGCCGTGGTCGGGCCGAACGCAGCCTCTCTCATCGCCCTGGAAGGAAACTACAACGGCATTCCATCGCATCCGGTGCTGCCGGTGGATGGCATCGCGAAGGAGTTCGCGGATGCGAAGGTGGTCTACGCGCAGGGATCGCCGTATGTGGACGGTGTTTCGCTGCCGGTGCCTCGCACTGGCTTGCACGTGAAGGGGGAATATTTTGCGAATACGAATTTCTCCGGCACTCCGGCCTTAACTCGCGAGGAACACGGGATTGAGTTCGACTGGGATGCGGCTTCACCGGCACCGAATGTGCCGGCGAAGGCCTTCAGCGTTCGTTGGACCGGCACGCTTGCTGTGCCTGCTCCGGCGATTACACGTTCGATGTGGACACAGGCGATTGTTACCCGTGCCACGATCGCGAGACCTATGCAGTCACCTTTGACGGCAAGGTCGTAGCGAAGCACGACACGGGCGAGCCGCAGGAGTTCCGCCGCCGTGACCATCCGGACTTTGTGCTGCACTTTGCCGACACACAGCCGCATACCTTCCAGCTTGAATACACGCACCAGTCGCCGATCTTTGGCGCGGGTATTTCTTTTCGCTGGAAGCCGCCGCTGGAGCCGCTGCGCGCCGAGGCTGTCACCGCTGCAAAGCAGGCAGACGCTGTGATCGCCTTCGTCGGGCTTACCTCGGAGTTGGAAGGCGAAGAGATGCCGGTGCACGTGAAGGGATTCTCCGGTGGCGACCGCACGGATATCGATTTGCCGGACGCACAGAAGCAGCTTCTCGAGTCGCTGGCCGCGACCGGCAAGCCGCTGGTGGTGGTACTGCAGAATGGAAGCGCGCTGGCGGTGAACTGGGCGCAGCAACACGCTGCGGCGATTCTCGAGGCCTGGTATCCGGGCGAAGAGGGTGGCGCGGCGATTGCGGAGACACTCTCCGGCAAGAACAACCCGGCCGGCCGGCTGCCGGTGACCTCTATGCATCGACAGAGCAATTGCCGCCATTTGAAGATTATTCGCTGCAGAACCGCACGTATCGCTACTTCAAAGGCAAGCCGCTGTATGGCTTTGGCTATGGGTTGAGCTACACGCATTTCTCGTATTCGAGCCTGGAGCTATCGACGGCCAAGGTGAAGGCTGGTGAGCCGGTGGATGCGCATGTCACGGTACGAAACGATGGAAAGGTCGCCGGCGACGAGGTGGCTGAGCTTTATCTTGCGCCCGCAGGCGGAGAAGGCAACCCAGCACTAAGGGGCATGACGCGTGTGCATCTTGCGCCGGGGGCAAGCCAGTCCGTTTCGTTCACGCTGACGCCGCGCGACTTGAGCACGGTGGACCAGCAGGGCAAGCGCAGCGTCCGGCCGGGGAAGTATTCGGTGATGATTGGAGGAGCGCAGCCCTCGGCCGCCGAGCACGTGACCGGCAGCTTTAACGTAAGCGGGTCGGAGGCGATGCCCGAATAGGCCCTCGCCCTAGCGGACGAGCACGCCGGCGGATTCTACGATGCGTTCGCCGGCGCTCGTCGAAACCACGGGCAGATCGGGCGTGGGGGTGAGCAACTCGATTTTGCCGTTACTCAGCAGAACGGTATCTTCTGCCTTTCCGCCGGCGACGGAGGGATTCCAGGCGAAGGCCTGATTGTTTACGACGCGCTCTGTGCCCGCGGGCTTGGCTAGCCACTCGCGTTCCGCGTAGCCGGTGGGGCCGCCCTGGTGGTGACGTTGCTCCTCGCCGGGATGGCCTAGCGCAGCGTAAGCGTCTGCTGCAAC
>CAWBPB010000036.1:0-9864 GCA_963790555.1 uncultured Acidobacteriaceae bacterium
AGACAGTACTGAAGCCCGCGCCAGCATCGCGCGGGCTTTTTCAATTTGGACCAAACGAACGAGCCTGAACACCGTGGCTTTCGGTACGTAAGCCCTTTTGCAAGACGAATTTAGCGATAGCCCCTTTTGATGGACGAATTTAGCCCGCGGGACACGCCCTAACCTACTGCAGCACAAGGAGTTCCAAGCCATGCTCCGGTGACGGGAGGGGGGAGGGGGGCCGGGTAACGTGATACCTCAGATGCGCTGCGAGATGGAGAGCGTATTCCCATCCGGGTCTTTGAACCACGCCACCTTCGCGCCACCGGGCGCGGTCCAGATGCCCAGCTCATCCTGTGGTCCCATGTAGTCGTAGCGCTCGAACGTGACTCCTCGTGTGGACATCTCACGAACGTCCCGCTCAACATCCGAGGACTCCCACCCAAGAATGGTGAAGGGCGCCGGGGTGAACGACCCGGTGCGGGCGAGGCGAACGATGTTGACGCCCGACTGAAACACGACAGCGAACTGGTCCTCCGAGATGAAGCGCAGTCCCACTTTCGTTTCGTAAAAGACGCGTGCGGCATCGCCATTGCGCGTAGGGATAAAGGCGATCAGATTACCGAGCATGGCCATGCGCGTCATGGTAAAGCATGGCTGACCCGAGCGTCTTCACGGTTTCGGCGCTTGGTAGCTCAGGATCGCGTTGGTCACAAGCGCATAGCTGCCGATCGTCTCGCCACGATAGAGAGGGTTGTTGGCGAAGAGCAGCGTAGTCCCGCTGCCCAGATGTGCAGCGACAACAGCGGCGTGCTCGGCCAGCGAATCGGCATGGTCGAGCAGCCCGGCAACCAGCAGGTCCTTGGAATCTGCGTAGCGCAGCAGCACCTGCGGTCGTTCCTGCTCCGGGATGACGTAAGGATTGTTGCGCGTTTCCTCCACGGTCAGCGGCATCGGCTCCCACGGCTTGGCCTTAGGCACGGCCGGCGGCTCCGCAAAGCCGCGGTCCTGCGGCACATCCGGATCATCCGGGCCGCCGCGGCCGGTGGGCCGCGGGTCTTGGCTTCGGCACGAAGACGCCGGTCGCCAGTCAGCAGGCTGCTGACGTTGAAGGCCATGCCGTCTTCGCTGTACACCGCCGGCGCGGTCGAGTATCCGGCAAGCACCGGGCTGGGTGCTGTGTCTTTCTTCGTGACCAGCGCTGTGTTCACAATGGTGCCGACCACCTTCAACTCGCCGCGCGGTGCAACCGAGACGCCGGGCGCGAGGCCGGTATCGATGGCAAACTCGGCGGCATCCTGCGATGCAATGAACAGGCCGCCCTGCTGGATGAAGTCGCGCAGATGCGCGAGGCCGGCCTCACCCAGGCCGGGGCGAATGTCCGGCGTGGAATCGATGCGACCGAGATTGGGCGTGATGTCGGACTTCTGCCACGGCATGGCATTGCCCCACATCGGGATACCACTGAGGATGAGCTGCGAGCTGCGCCCAACCGGCGCGAAGAGGATGACATCGTACTTCGCCCGCAGATCGGGCTCGGCAGCAACGGTTTGCGTGCTGATGTAGCTGTAGGGAATGTGCAGGTTGTCCAGCGCCAGCCGCCACCAGCCTTCGGGCTGCGTGTCCAGCCACGTGTGCATCAGCGCAATCCGCGGAGCCGCTACGGGATGCGTGGCCACGCTAGGTATATCCGACGCCGCTGTGACATGCAGATGGAGCGGCGCGACGGCCTTCTCCAGGTCAGCGCCCGGGACGCCGCGCACGATCCATGTGCCGGCGGGGTACGTATGGCCGCCGGAGGTCATGCTGGCGTCTATCGCCGTGATGGTTGCATGAGCAAGCTGATAGCGCAGCGTGATGAGCGACGGGTCGGCGTGGTTCTCGATCAGGAATGCGTCGCCGGACAGCGAGGCAGCAGTCGATGGCGTCGTTGGGTCTTCGACTACATGCATCGGAGCCTTGAGGATCGCGCCATCCAGGATGCGTGCTGTATCCACGCCAAAGAGCGGCGGAAGCGACCATCCAGTGTCATCGTAAGGATGCTTCTGCGGATCTTCCGGCGACCAGAACTGGCGATCGAGCAAGGCATCGGCGATGCGCGAATATGGCTGGTCCATGCGGACGACGTAACTGCCGGCGGGAAATGTACGCGATGTGGGCGGCTTGGGCTTCGCGGACTTCGCCTCATCGTCCTTGTCTGTGTCTGAAGGTTTCGATGGCTGCGGCAACTGGACTGTGACAGGCGCGGTGGTCTGCTGTACCTCAACATGTTGGTCGTGCAGCACGCGGAGCAGCATGGCCTGCCTGCTGGGCGACGGATCGTCCGCCGAAAGCACATAGGCGGCGGGGCCATTCTGCGCGGGCTTCAGGATCGAGCGTTTGCTCTTCAGGTAGTAGTTGTTGAGAAAGAGCTTTCCATTGTGCGCGAAGTAATCGAGCGTGGTCAGCAGCGCGGTCTCTTCGTAGTTGTTGTTGTCGCGCTGCGACCACAGGACTTTGGGTAGCGGCGGATTCGGTTTGTACCAGGTGCGCGCGTATTCGTCCGGTGTCAGGACGCGCTCCACCGTGTCGGCGCCGCCGTTGCCGAAGGTCTCATAGAGCCGGCTGATCCCGTTGTGCATGGCGGCAAGGAACATCAGATAGCCAGGGCTCCACGTGTCGAAGTCGCCATGCGTGAACACCCCCGGCATCCCGAACTTTTCCATCGCCTGCACATTCGACCAGCCAAGCATCTGCCATTCGTTGGTGAGGATTGGATCGATCCAGCTGTTATAGGGCTCGTCGCCGACCGTGTTGTCGTAGAGGAAGGGAACCGACTCGTGCAGATCGTGCAGCACCTGCGCGTGCCACGCGATATAGGTGTTGAGCACGTTGCGCGTGAGCGCTAGGTTCATGGTCATCGCGTCGCGATTGTTGTCATGTGCGACGTAGTGGCCCCAGTAAAGAAGGTGTGGGTAAGTTTCGTTCGGGTGCGCCCGATGCCAGCGATAGACATCCACCATGCGATCGCGGCCATCGACCTCGACTACTGGCGTGATAAGCGTGATCACATGCGACCGGATGTACTGGATGTACGGCGAGTCATCGACGGCGAGGCGGTAGGCCAGCTCCATCAAAGCGGTCGGCGCTCCGGTTTCGGGCGAGTGAATGGTGCCAGTGATGTAGTAGACAGGCGTGGATGCAGCGACGAGCGGCGCGGCCTTTGCATCGTCCATGTCCAGAGTGCGCGGATCGGCGAGCTTCGCCAGTCGCGCATCATTTTCCTTCTGGTGCGCAAGCAGGGATTCGTCGGCTACCGCGACCGCGATCATCTCGCGGCCTTCTTCGGTGTGGCCTATCGTGACCACGCGCACCCTTGGCGATGCGGCGGCAAGCTCGCGAAAGTACTTGTAGACATCCTCCGCATACGGAAGCATATTCGGCGCGCCGGAAACATCGCCCAGCACTTTGGCCGGCGTGGGCACGGTCTTCGAAGCGGGCAGATAGTCCGTTAATGGCGAGTTGAACTCGCGCGCCGTGGTGTACTTGCGAATCGCCGCCGTATAGGCATCATCGACGGCCTGATGCGGATCGCGCGCGTAGTCGGGAGCCTGAGCAAGAGCGAAGACGCTGCAGCAGAGCAGTGCAGCAGCGGGCAGAAGACGGACGAAACGGGACATGAGCACTCCCTGAAAAGAGATAGTTACCGCAAGGGCGACGCGAGACGGATGGCTATGGCGCAGGCGAAGCATGATCTCCGTACTGATTGATCCACTTCAACTCCTCGCGCAAAGCAATGTAACCATGCCATGGATTCTTCGATAGCGGGTGCCCCTCACCGGGAAACGTGAGCAGTGCATGGGGAATGTTGAGCGACTGAAGCGCGCGCTCCAGCAGGATGTCTTCGAGGAAGGCCACGCGGATATCGGCATCGCCGGCGATGATGTGCGTCGGCGTGGTGACCTTGTTCATCTGGAAGAGCGCCGCTTCGCTCTGGTAAATATCCGGCTTCTCCCACGGCCGGCCGCCGAGATACGCTGCATCGTCATAGGTTTCATCATCATTGCCCCAGTTGGCCGCGTGCTCCACCGCACCGGCGCCCGTGACGGCGGCGCGGAAGCGCGTGGTCTGCGTGATCAGCCAGTTGGTCATGTAGCCGCCGTAGCTGTAGCCGCCAATGACGAGATGGCTTGGGTCAGCCGTGCCATCGGCGACCAGCGCATCGACGCCGGCGAGGATGTCTTTGCCGGGAACGGAAACGATGTGCGGCGTGATCTGCTGCATGAACGTGTCACCATAGCCGGCAGAGCCGCGATAATTAGGACGGAAGACCAGCCAGCCTTCGGCGGCGGCCATGGTGGCCCAGTCGTACCAGTCAGCGCCGAAGCGATCTCCATCGGCATCGGCGGGCCCGCCATGGATGAGCGTGAGCATAGGCAGATGCTTCGCATCGCGTTCGCCCGGCGGGTAGATGAGCACGCCTTCGACGGCGGCGCCATCCTCAGCCTTCCAGGTGTAGGGCCGCCAGTCCGGTTGCGCATAATCGAGATAGTGCGCATTGAAATGCGTGAGCGGCTGCGCTTGGTTCAGATGAGAGGCTGACGCGATAGAAACCTCCATCGGCTCACGGATGCCGGAGTGCGTCAGGAGAAGCGCATCGCCATGCTGGGCAGCGTCGAGACCGCCATACGTGCCCGGCACGCCGGCAAGTTTCTCGGCGTGGTCGCCTTTGACGTGGTAGACCTGCGTACTGGTGCCTTTCGTGCCGGTGGCTAGAAGCGTGCCGTCGGAGAGAACTGTGTAGTCCTGCCAGTTGCCGTCGAAGTCCGCACCGAGTCGCTGGGGTGTACCGCCGGTCGCAGCAATGGAATAAATCCGCCCCTGCACATCGCGGTAAGGGCCTTCGACTGAGCCGGCCGCGGCCCCTACCGTGAAGTAGAGCCGCTGGCCATCCGGCGACCAGCGCAGATTGCTTTCAAGGCCCTGATTGTGAGTGAGCTGCGTGACTGCGCCGCCGCTCGGGGCCACGGAGTAAATCTCAGTATCCGCCGGGCTCTCCAGTCGATGCGTAACCGAATTGGTAACAAATGCAATGGTGCCGCTGTGTGGATCGACCTTGATGGAATCAATCGCCAGCGGACTGTGGGCGATCACGGTTGCGCCTTTCGGAAGCGGTGGCTGACTGGCAGCGGGCGTTGGTGGCACCGCGATGGGCTGCGGAGCCGAAGCTGCCGGCTGCGGTATGGGAATGCGGAGTAGCAGGTCGCCACGATCGCTCGTTCGATAGCGCGTGACGTCCTTCCAATCGCGCTCCTTCGCGTCGGTCTCGTCCTTTGAGAGCGGTTGCTGGATGGCGATGTAAATTGCTGAACTGTCCGGCGTCCAGGCGAAGCAGTGAACATCATCCTTCGTGCGATAGAGCGGACGTGCCTCGCCTCCCTCCGCCGAGACAATCCAGATGCGGCCAGACGCGTCCTCTTTGTCCTTACTGTCTTTGCTTTCCGACGGCTTCTCGTCGGAAAGAAGACGGTCTGAAGTGAAGGCGATGAACCGCCCGTCGGGCGACCACTCTGGACCGCCGTCATGGCTGGACGTGGTGAGCGGCTCCAGCTTCTTCGTGGACGAGCGCCACAGCCATAGGTCTTGGCGGAAACGGTTCGCCATCCAGTCCGGCTCGCGGGTGGCGATCACAGCCGCCGTTCCATCCGGCGAAAGCCGCGCGGAGGTGTACTCCGTCTCGGCCATGAAAGCGTCGAGCGTGAGCGGTGGTTTGACCTGTGTGGCGGGGACGCCAGTTTGTGCGGACAGCGAAACAGCGAACAGAAGCGCGAAGGTCGGCAGAAGACGAAGAGTCATGAACGCTCGAACGAAATGAGGTAGCAATGCAAAAGCGACGGCTTCGACAATACGCCGAAGCCGCTGCCGGGTGGTAGTGCGATCAGAATCCGTAACGCAGCGAGAATTGCATGACGCGCGGCAGGTTGAGAGTGCGCGTCTGGTATTCACCCATCGTGCCCGCGTCGGTAAGGGTTGTGTCGAGCGTGTTGGTATCGAAGCGGACTGAGTTGGTGGCGTTGAACACGTCCCAGGCAAAGCTTAGAGAGTTCTCGTGATAGAGGGTCCACGTTTTTCTGAGGCTGGAGTCAATGTCGAAGTATCCATCACCGCGGTAGTTGTTACGCTCTCCGGCTTCACCAGCATAGGAGAGACGGATTGGAGATCCGGACTTAGCGCCGCCGGTGATGGCGTCGGTGTTATCGAAGACCTGAGGCAGGCCATCGGGCCCGATGTGCTTTCGCATCTTAACCGCGCCCGTCTTGACGCCGAAGCTTTGCTCTTCCCAGTTGGTGGGCCACGCGGGTGAGAAGAAGAGAAGGGCAGACCGCTGGTCCAGCGCACGAGTCCGGAGAGCTGCCAGCCACCGATGATCGAGTTCACGAGAGCGTTGCTGTTGCCTGCGAAATGCTGGCCGCGCCCGATGGGCAACTGATCGACAAAATTGCCAGTGATAAGGTGCCGCGTGTCGAAGTCGGAAGGTGCCCGGTTGTACTCAGGATTCCAGGCATTCAGGATCACACTCGAAGTATTGTTGGCGGTGTGAATGCCGGTACGCTGCGTGTCTGAACCCATATCGATGGATTTAGAGAAGGTGTAGCTGAAATCTGCTTGCAAGCCATGACTCGATGGATGGCGTAGCACGATCTGTCCTGCATTGTAATAGCTCTGGCCGATCGAGTCCCAGCCGAAGAGCGAAGAAAACTGTGTCTGATAAAAGCGGGTTCCTTGCGGGCACCCATAATTGCAGTAGAAGTCCAAATCCGCCAGGGCGAAGGTCTCTCCGGAAGAGTACCGGTTGGGTTCCCATTCCTCGGTATAAATGTTCTGCGTTGCGCTGTTTCCGCCACCCGCCAATTGCGGAAACATATGCTCGAAGTAGGGAATAGGTGCGACGGTGGCATTTTCCGGATGTGCCATGCCCTGGCTGCGATCGCTGAGGACCGATAGCTGGCGCGCCGCGCTGTAGTAATCGCCGCCGCCCTGCGGATCGACAAAATTGGTCGGTGAGGCAAAGTCCTGCTGCTGCATAAGATGCCGTCCCATGCGTCCGACATATGAGGTCTCAAGCGTGAATCCGCCCGGCAGCAGCCGTTGCACCGAGGCATCGATCGATTCCGAATATGGCGTCTTGATCCGATTGTTGAGACCCCAGGTAATGAGGAACGCGCCATCCGGGTAGGAGCCACCCGGAACGGTGTACGGGAAGGTGATCGGGTTGGGCGGCGGCGTGCCCACATTGATGTTGGGCAGATTATTGATGCCGGTGAAGCGCGGGGAGGTGCTCCAGTCATATGCGCCGGCGGGATTTTCCAATACCGTGCTGAGACCGAAGGAACCTGTATCAGTGAACGAATCCACGATGCCCTGGCCGAAGTGATCGTAGTACATGCCGAACCCTGCACGTATTGAGGTCTTGCTGTCCGGGGAGTATGCCACGGACAGGCGGGGAGCGAAGTTCAGCTTCTGCTTTGGCCAATAGCCTGGGCGGCCGACTCCGGGCCCGCTGGGCGAGAAGGAGACGAGCGGCTCATAGGTCTGACCCTGCTGGGCCGAAATCTCGCGCTGTTTATACCACTTGTCGACATCGACGTTTGGCGACACCTGCTGACCGTGAGTGTCGTAAGGCGTCTGCAGGATGGTGTGGCGCAGGCCGAAGGTCAGGGTGAGATTTGGCAGCGGACGCCATGTGTCCTGAAGAAACCACTCGAATTCATTGGCGCGATAACGGTGCGCGATGGTGGCAGCATCGGCCAGTTGATTGCCGCTCTGCCCATCGGGGTTCACAGCGTAGTTGTAGGAGTTGTCGAGCTCCGGAACAGTCCCGGCAAGGTTGGCGTAAGCAATCAGATAGGAATTACCAAAGCCATTGTTGACGGGATAACCGTTGGCTGCGGAAGGATCAGGGATGGAACTGCCGATCCAGTAAGGGTTGGTGCTGGCGTTGTTGAAGGAATTTGCGTTGGTGAACCGATTGTTGCCGATGAGGCGCCAGTTCACGCCGCCCTGGAAGGTATGGTTGCCGTGAGTCCAGGTAGCGTTGTCGATGATGTTGTGTACAGGGACGTTGACAATCGTTGTCGACGTCTGGGGATTGATGTTGTCTATGAAACGAAAGCTGACGTAGTCCTTTGTGAGTGTGCCGGCGTCAGCATATCCCTGGCGGATGTAGCCGTAGCGCAGGTCGTTGATCAGGGACGAGGAAAGAGTCCAGGTGTCTCCGGCAGCCAATCCTTTGGTGTTGTCGATACGGGTCGAACTTGGTCCCTGGCCCGGGAACTGCTCGGCTTGCGCAGTGACATCCTTCTGCAGGTTTCCGCGAATGAACAAGTGATGCTTATCGTGGAGGTTGTAGTCGAACTTGAGGATGGACGTGTTCAGCGTGGAAGGACTCGGCGAGGAGAAAGTGAAGCCGGCCGTGTTCAGGTTGTCGCCGCCTCCGGTGTTCGCGTGTGGGTACAGGCCGAAATATTGCAGCACGTTGGGGTTCGGGCCAGGTCCGTTGGGGCAGCCTCCGGCGGCGACGCAAGGGGTGTCAATTTGTGTGAACTGGGCCGGGCTCAGGGTGCGGACGGTTCCCGTATCGCTGCTGCTGTCCAGATACTTGAGCATGCCTGCCCGATAGCTGTCGGTCGGAACGGTCCTGGTTTCCTGTGTGTTCTCGGCCGATCGCTGTCCCTCGTAGTTGAAAAAGAAGAAGAGCTTGTCCTTGAGGATGGGGCCACCGATTGCGCCGCCGAAGGTGTTGCGGATGAGCTTGCCGGGAACATTGGGCAGTCCATTGGCAAGCTGGGCCTGTTTGTTGAACCAGTTGTTCGCGACGGTAAAGCTTGGCCGGTAATATTCGAAGGCGTCGCCATGGAAGCTGTTAGTGCCTGACTTGGTGACCAGCGAGACCTGTGCGCCGGAGGACCTTCCGGCCGCTGCGTCGCTGTTGACGGTGGCCACGCGGAACTCATCGGTGGAATCGATGGTCGACCGCAGAACGCCGGTGAACGCGTAACCCTCGGTCTGGTCGTTATCGTCCAGACCGTCCAAGGTGACATTGCCCTGGTCGGACCGCGCTCCAGCCACAGCGCCGGTGCGGCTGTCGGTGTCTTTGCTGACGCCGCGACCCAGGTACAGCACGCCGGGCTGCAGGCTGAGCAGATCGGGAACATTTCTGCCTTCCGTCGGAAGCGCCTGAAGTACCTGATTATCGAGGGCATCCCCGATGCTGGCATCCGTCTTATTCAGAGTCTGCGCTTCGGCGCTGACGTTAATCGTCTGCATCGCTTGAACACCGAGTTGAAAATTGATCGTTGCCGGCTGATTCACCAGCAACTGTGCCTGCTTGGTCGAAGGCGCGAAGCCTGGAGCGTTAACGGTGATGAGATAGGTCGCGGGCGCGAGCTGCGGGAAGACGAATAAGCCCGACTTATCCGAGGTGCCGTTCGTCACCGAGTTATCCGCGGTGTTCGTAAGCGAGATCTGCGCGTTGGGGACAAGTGCGCCGGAAGGGTCCGTGATGGTGCCACGAACGGAAGTAGTGCTGGTTTGCGCCAGCAGCGTCACAGCAGAGATGAGACACACGTAGAGAGCGAGTCTGAGCGATCGCACGGGGAACGGCCTCCAAGAAGAAAAACAACGTCCAAAGCAGCCGGCGGCCCATTCTGCGTGCTGCGGAACCTGCCGGGACAAACAACGGAAGCAGACACCTGGTCAGACAAAAACCTTTCAATCCTGGAAAGGTTTGCGAAGAGGCTTGATTATTGCGCAGCGATTCCGTTACGGCAAGAGGGCAGGAACGAAATCCTTCTTTTCGGGCGAGAGTGTTGATGATCGCAGGGCCTTCAGCATGGCGCCACCATG
>CAWBPB010000037.1:0-26110 GCA_963790555.1 uncultured Acidobacteriaceae bacterium
TTTACGCTTTTGGCTAACTTGATAATCTCGTCCGCTTTTCTAAAGGTGTCGGCAGGCAGGGTAAGTCCGTCAGCGTGCTCAAGCTCCTCCTGAAGTTCGCGGGCGAGCTGCGCGAGACGCCTCGCATCAGCCGTAGCCTGGGAATGGAGTTCCGCGTTGTACCTGGCTCGTTGCTCGCGCTGCACCGGATCTTGAATTTCGGCGTAGGGAGAATTGCCTACCACGGTCACAGGTGGTGAATTGAGGACCTGTATTGGAGGCGAGGGCATCTACTTGCGCCCATGCTGGAGGCCGGGTGATACAACGCCACCCTGGAGGCAAAGGCAGCCGGCCAGCAGGACAAGGGCCACAGTACGCATATGAGCCTCCCTGGGAGGAGACGGTCCGGGCCAATTCTAGCCCTCGCCTGGAGAGCTGTACGCAGAACATTTGGACCACATGCGCTATTCAGTGACAAAACGCGGACTGGGTGGTCCCGATGACGAACATTTGCAAGGTGGAGGCTTTTCCCGACGCCAAAGGGCACCACTGCTCAAGACGGCGAAAAAGATGCTTTACTGAACGGCATGAGCCACCATCGAGCCAGGAACCGCATGGTTGGAGACGAGCCGCTGTCGCCGGGGCGGCTGGAGGCCTTCTCCGATGGCGTCATCGCCATCATCTTGACCATCATGGTGCTTGAGTTAAAGGCGCCAGAGAGCGCCGACCCGCGAACGCTGCTGCATGACTGGCCCATCTTCATCAGCTACATCATCAGCTACTTCTACATAGCTGTGTACTGGATCAATCATCACCACCTGTTTCATCGCGTGAAGCGTGTGGACCTGCCGGTGTTGTGGGCCAACATCGCACTCTTGTTCTTCATGTCATTCATCCCCTTTTTCACCGAATGGATGGAGAACACGCGCCTCAAACCGTTTCCAACGGCGGTGTATGCGGCGACGATGCTGGTGGCAGGCGCGGCGTTTTCCGTGCTGGACCGCGTGGTGGCGCGGCAGAGCATAGGCGACCCACAGATGGTGCTGGTACGGCGCGCGGCGCAGCGCAAGAACCTGATTGCAATTGCTATCTATGCGGCTGCGATTGGAGCGGCTTACTACAACACGGCGATCTCACTGGCGCTGATTTTTCTGGTGGCCCTGTTGTATGCGGTTCCTTCGCTATGGGTGGAGCGCTGCGCAGATGTTCTGGAGGGCAAGGACGCCGCGCGGCATGGCCAGGGAGAGTTGCACGAGCCTTATACCGGACCTTCTGCTGGTCAGGATCAGGGCGTCAGAGGATAATCCAAAAGCGAGCGCCTTACCTTCTTCGCTCGAACCTTGTCCATGCAAAGGATTGTCCCTTGAACGCCTTGCTCTTCGCTGTTTCGCGGTTCCTTCTCGCCATCGTTAGTTCTGCATTGGTCATCACGCCGGCCTGGGCCGCACCGGCAGAGGCGACGCGCACTGCGCTGAGACTGGATCGCGTGACGGCGGCGAAGGCGCTGGAGAACGGCGTCGAGTTACGTAGCGGGCCGGCGGTGATGCAGATCACCGCGTTGCGCGACGATGTGATCCGGGTGCGGGTGGGACCGGAAGGGCACGCTGCCGGAGGATGCTTCCTGGGCGGTGCTGCCGGAGGCACGCACGGCAAAGGTGACCGTTACGGCGGCGAATAACGGCGATGCTGTCGGGTTTAAGACGGCGAAGCTGATCGTGAACGTCGACCGCGCGACGATGGCGCTGAAGGTGACGGATATCGATGGCCACGTCATCGATCAGGATGAGGCAGGCCGGCCTATCGAGTATTACGGGCCGGGTTTCCGCGTGACCAAGGTGTCGCCGCCGGACGAACATTATTTCGCGCTGGGCGATAAGCCCGGGCCGCTGGATCGGCGGAACATGGCGTTCACCATGTGGAACACGGATGCGTTTGGATTTCAGGAGTCGACCGATCCGATCTATAAATCGATCCCGTTTGTGCTGACGATGAATGAGGGCCGCGCGGCGGGGCTCTTCCTGGACAACACCTGGCGCACGAGTTGGGAGTTCAACAAGCACCAGCGCGACGCGTGGAGCTTTACGGCGCCGAACGGGCCGCTCGACTACTACATCCTTTACGGCCCAGATCCGAAGCAGGTCTTGGGCGAGTGGGCGTGGCTGGTGGGGCACACCCCGCTGCCGCCGAAGTGGTCGCTGGGCTATCAGCAGTCGCGCTACAGCTACTACCCGGAGTCGGAGGTGCGCAACATTGCGAAGCACCTGCGCGCGGACCATATCCCTGCGGACGTGATCTGGCTGGACATCGACTACCAGCAGGACAACCGGCCGTTCACCGTAAACCGCGAGCGCTTTCCGCACTTCGAACAGATGGTGAAGGACCTGGCGAAGGAGAATTTCAGCACGGTCACGATTGTGGACCTGCACGTGGCCAAGCTTCCGAATGCGGGATATAAGCCATACGACACAGGCGTGGCGGGCGATCATTTCGTGAAGATGCCGGATGGCTCCACGTATACGGGCATGGTGTGGCCGGGGCCGTCGGTGTTTCCCGACTTTACCCAGGCGAGCACTCGCGAGTGGTGGGGCACGCTCTTTTCTACGTTCATGCAGGACGGTGTCGCGGGCATCTGGAATGATATGAACGAGCCCGCGATTTTCGATGTGCCATCAAAGACGATGCCCGACGATGTGCAGCATCGCATCGACGAGCCGGGCTTCCGGAAGCGCACGGCGAATCATCTCGAAATCCATAACGTCTACGGCATGGAGAACACGCGTGCAACGCATGATGGGCTGGTGACGCTGGAACCGAACATACGGCCATTCGTGATGACGCGCGCGAGCTACGCGGGCGGGCAACGGTATGCGGCGACGTGGACGGGCGACAACTCGAGCACCTGGAACCATCTGCGGCTGACCACGCCGATGCTCGAGAACCTTGGCCTGAGCGGCTTCGCGATGGCGGGAGCGGATGTCGGCGGCTTTGCCGGCACGCCACAGCCGGATCTGCTGACGAAGTGGCTGGAGGTCGCGGCGTTTCAGCCGATCGATCGCGATCACACCGCGAAGGGCACGGCTTACCAGGAGCCGTGGGTGCATGGACCGGAGCGGGAGAATATCGCGCGGCGCTATATCGAAGAGCGCTACCGGCTGATGCCGTATCTCTATACGACGACAGAGGAGATGAGCCGGACAGGTGTGCCGATTCTGCGGCCGCTTTTCGTGGAATTTCCCGATGCGACGGACGACAAGCATCCGATCGATGCCGATACGCCGAATGAATTTCTGTTTGGACCCGACATTCTGGTGGCGCCTGCGCCGTATCCGGACGAGCTGGACAACTACTTTGTGCAGTTGCCGCCGGTGACCTGGTACGACTACTGGACTGGCGCGAAGCTGCCGCCGCTGCCGAAGCTGAGCAGCCGCGACCTGGAGCAGCCGGGCGCGAAAGAAGAGATGGCTCGACTGATGGCGCCGCTGCTCATCACGCCGAGCCTGGATGTGCTGCCGGTCTATGTGCGCGAGGGGGCGATCCTGCCCATCCAGCCGCTGACGCAGAGCACGAAGGAGACACCGCAGGGGCCGCTTACGCTGCGTGTCTATTTACCAAACACCGCCGCGGGCGCTCTTCCCCATAGCGACCCTAACGAAGCGGCCGCGCAGCCGTGTGCCGGCTCTATTTATCTGGATGACGGCGTCACGCTGAATTACAAAAAAGGCGAGTATCTGCGCGAGCAGTTTTCCTGCAGCGTGAGCGGCGATACGGTGACGGTGAAGATTGCACCGCGCGAGGGCAGCTTTGCTCCGTGGTGGCAGGCGCTGCACATTGAGGTCTATGGTGGGCCGTCGGTGAAGGCGGAGGCTGCTGACGGAACGCTGGCTACCTGGAATGCGCAGCGAAGGGCCATGCTGGCGACGATTCCGGATACTGGCAAGGGCGCGGAGCTGACGCTGAAGTACAGCCGGTGAATCTAGTTCGGCAAGAACCGCAGCGGTCGGTCCTACTCATCAGCGGCGCGCCTGCGAGCGGCAAGAGCACGCTGGCGCGCGCACTGGCGGAGGTCTTTGGCTATCCCCTCATCTCCAAAGACACGATCAAGGAGTCGCTGTTCGACTCTCTGGGGACTCACCTGGGTGCGCAGGTGGATTCCCCGGCCGAACTGTCGCGTTTGCTCAGCCGGGCGGCGATGGAGATGTTGTGGTCGCTTGCGCCATGCTGCCCGAAGGTCATTTTGGAGGCAAACTTCCGCCCGAAGAGTGAGTATGAGCGCGAACGCTTGAGCGCACTGCGCGGACGGAAGCTCGAAGTCTACTGTCATTGCACGCCGGAGGAAGCGGCGCGGCGTTTTCGGGAGCGCGCCACCCGGGCAGCCCATCACCCGGCTCACAGCATGAAAACGATGTCTGCCGGATTGCTGGAGGAGTTTGACCGGCCGTTCGGTCTTTGTCCAGTGATCGATGTCGATACAGAGCATCCAGTTGATCCCGCGGATGTCATCGAGCGTATCCGCCGGCACTGGCCCGATCTACCAGCGTAGTAGGGCTCAGCTCAGGACGTCGGTGACTCCGTATCCCTGCAACTGGCGGTCTGAGAGGTTCAAGTTGGAAGGCTGATATTCGTGAAGCTGATCGAGCCGCACCTGAACGCTGTTCGCCATGAAGGACCGCGGCGGCACGGTGCGGTGCTCGGCAATGCCCCATGGCAGGATTTTCCACTCATCGTGGGCCGCGGCTGTTGTTTTGCGTGGATCCACAGGCAAATAGCGGCTGAGCGCATCCTGCTTGAAAGTGAGGCCGCATTGCATCGCCTTCCGCATCATCCAGGCGAGCGGGATATCGGACAGATCGCCTGGCGAATAGCCGCCGCCGACGTCGCAATGCACGCCGGAAAACCAGACCTGCTGCATATGCGCATCGTTCACGCGGTCTGAGCCGTCGGGGTTGGTCCACAGCGTCGGCTCGAACTGCAGGCGGCGCTCGTCAATCGAGACGGCGTGATACGCCTTCTCGACGCAGGGATGAAGCGAGGTGTCGAGGAGGCCGTACTTCTTCTCGTCGAACAACTCGAAGAGCAGGCCGGGGATGCCCAAGGATCCGACGGTGTCCCAAACGCCGATCATGCGCACCGCGGCTCCCTGGATGTCGTACTGCAGCTCGAGCTGGTACTTCATCGCGGCTTGTCTTTCCGGATCGCTCTCGCGATAGGCGGCGAAGACCCGTGCTGCCGCCTGGTCATCGAGGTTTTTCGTGGGCAGGCCAAAGCGCGCGATCATGCCGCCCAGGCTGCGGACGGTGTAGGCACCGCGGCTGAATCCGAAGAGATACACGGAAGAGCCGGGCGACCAGGCGTCGGTGAGCAAGCGATAGCACTCCTGAATCTTCTGAAAGAGGCCTTCACCCATGGCGCCGCCAGCAAGGTGGTCGATGGGCATGCCGTTGGTGCCGACGCCGCTTTCGTAGAAGGGCTGCTGACTGTCGTCCGTTGCGAGCGCGCAGAAGAGCTTGCGGACATTCGTCTCGTTGGCCGCAACCTCATACCCATGCGGCGTATTCCACGTTCCATCGGCGCACAGGACAAGTTTCTTCGGCATCGCTTCCCCTTAGGTTGAAACCAGGGATCGGGCCCGGGGAGAACTCTATTCCTCGCAACGGAGGAGACGGAAGCTGAATCTGCTTAGAGGGTGCGTTTGGACTGGAGAAGGTTTGCCGCGCGCTGGGCCGCTTCGTGGATGAGTATCCCCATCTTCGGATGGGAGGGCTCCAGGTCCGGCTGAATGCCTATGCTCGCCAGCGCCTCGGTGGTGCTGGGGCCGATGGAGAGTACGACGGTCTTGCGCATTGCCCTCAGCAGATCGTCCTTCGCGCCCATCTGGCCGGCAATCTGGACGAGATGCGTGACCTGGATCGCGGTCAGGAAGACGATGACCTCGATCTCGCCAGCGATGATCGAGCGCACAGCATTGCGCAGCGGCTCCAGATCTTCGGGCAGTGCCCAGTGGTAGACCGGCACCGGCGTGCAATCGACGCCGCGTTCGACGAGTGCGCTGAGCAGCTCCGGATTGCTGCTTCCGTACTCCTGCACGGCGGCGCGCATGCCGCGAAGCCTTGCGCCGAAGGCGCTGTCCATTGCCGCGACAAGTTCATGCCAAGTGCAGGGCTCGGGCGCGATCACCGTGATGGGCACATCCAGCTCGCGCAATGCGGCGTTCGGCTTAGGCCCGCGGCTCGCGATCTTGACCTGCCGCAGGGCTTGGACGAAGCGCGCGCGGTCGTATTGCGATTCGACAATTTCGGTGAGGCGGCGAATACCTACACCGGTGAGAAAGATGACGAGATCGAAATCACCCTGAAAAAGCCGGGCCGCGAACTGCAGCGCTTCCTGGTTGGATTCAAGAGGGACCTCGCGCATGGCGGGGGCAACCGCAGCCTCGCCGCCGCTCGCGCGGATGAGTTTCGCGATCTCCACTGCGCGGCGGCTTTCCAGCGCCAGCACGCGCATCCCCTCGAAGCCTGCAGCAGCCATGTCTCATTATGCCGGACTACTTTGCGGATTTCTGGTCGATGCCCCAGTGATACACAAATTCGGCGTAGCCGTAGTTGCTGTCCGTGCCGGTGGGATAGATGCGGCTGATCACTGTCCTGCCCCACACGTGCGCGTAGTAGAAGTTTAGCCCGATGGATTTGGTCATCTGGTAGTCGGCGCTGATGTCGGAGAGCGATGCGAAGGAGCTGGCGCCGTTGGAAGGCCGGCCGGTATAACCAAAGACCTTGTTGTCGAATGCGCCGCCGCCCTGGTACCACAGGTCCTTTCCCGAGGTGAGCTGCAGCCAGTGCAGGTCGCTGCGCACGGTGAGCTTCTTCGCAGGCTTGTCCATCACCTGGATGAATTCATCGGTATTGTTCATCAGGTTGTAGAAGGGATCCCGGGCATAAACGCGCGGCGTGGGCAGCACCTGGAAGAAGGTGTTGTGCTTGGTGTCCGTCGCGTCGTTGTCTCCGCTCGAACGAAACCATCCGGCGCGAAGCCACGGGGCCGTGGCAGCCTTGGTGAGTTGGTAGCCGCCCTCGACCGCTTCGGCATTGGCACTGTGATCGAGCGCTCCCCAGCTTCCGTTCTGGCCAGCTACCCAGAAGAGGAAATCGAAATTGCCCGGACCGGCCGGAACCGATGCGGCGACATCGCCGCCGTAGGTGCCGATGCGGATGTTCTTGTGATCGGCGCTGCGGATGGCGAGCGCGCGGTTGTCGGTCTTCACAAGGCCGGTTCGTCCGTCGTGATAGCCCATGCCGAAGGCGCGCCACAACACATGTCCCTTGAAGGCGGACTGCGTAAAGGCGAGATACTGGGCGTCGACGTTGAGTTCCGGATTGCCGTTCATGTTGAAGACGCCCTGATCGGAGCGGGCGGCGAAACCGGTGATGTTCCACGAGTGCGAGTCGTAGTGGCCGTCGATGCCGTCGAAGCTGCGCTGGGCGTTGGAGAAGCCGAAGTTGCCCAGTAGGCGGTTGGCGATGCGGTTGCTCTGCATCCACGCGATAGTTGGATTTTTCGGTTTGGTCTCCTGGCCTTCGACGAATTCAAAGCGACCGAGACGGAGATTGCTGCCCTCCCAGTGATAGCGCGCGTAGCCTTGCTTGAAGAATGCCGCGGCTGGCTCCGTGTTGTTGCCATTCGCGGCGTAGTAAGTTCCGCCAAGGCCAAGCTGGCCCTGCGCTGTCACGGTGGAGACGGAGTTATCCGGCAGGCCGAGCACCGCGGGCTGCGCGAGCTCCAGCATCCAGTCCCATTGATGAATGTGCTGCGCGATGGCGATGCGCACGAGCGATTCGACGTAACCGTAAGTCTCCGTCTTGGGCGGCGCGGCGAACCAGTTCCACGCATCGACGCGGGTGCGGTCGTTGATCGTGATGCTTACGGGCGAATCGGGCTGCGCATGGCATGTGACGCCCAGCAGCACGGATAGGGAGAGCAAAGCGAGACGGCTGCGGATAGACAAATCCTGTTTCTCCTTGGAAGCAAATCGGGGCCGACACGAGAGCTGAAAGATTTGGGCGTTCTATTCGAGATCAGGCATTGACTGCCTCGGTCTGTGCTTCGATTGGTGCAGCGTCAATGGCCATGATTTCAGTGGGCTGCGTCGCGGACGCATTCCTCATCCACAACATGGGCAGCGTGACGAAGACGAGTGCGCCAATCAGATTGCCGATCGTGACAGGAATCTGGTTCCACACCCACCATTCGCGAATGGAAACGTGCGCGCCCATCATCATGCCGCTGGGAATCACGAACATGTTCACGACCGAGTGCTCGTAGCCGAGCGCGAAGAAGATGAAGATAGGCAGCCAGCAGGCGGCAATTTTACCCAGTGTGGAGCGCGACGTGAGGCCCATCACGACACCCATGCAGACCATCCAGTTGCAGAGCATCGCCTTAACGACAGAGAGGCCCATACCTGCGGCGCCGAGCTTCTGATAGCCAAGCGTCTTGGCCTGCGCGGCGGCAACGATCAGCGCCGCGGGCCCGGCGGCCGGTGCGTGATGAAGCTGCGTCTGGACCGCTGCGTACATGGCGGCGTAGACGAGGCCGCCAATGAGATTGCCGATGAAGACCAAAATCAGGTTCCCTAGAAGACGGCCAAGGCCGATGCGCCGCGTGATGAGCGCGGCCGGAACCATGGCGAAGCTTCCGGTGACCAGCTCCAGGCCGAGGATCACGATCATGGCGAAGCCACAGGGAAAAAGCACCGCGCCGACGATGGGAGGAAGGCCCTGGGCGTTCGCCGTGAAGGCGACGCTGGTGGCGAAGCCGAGCAGCGCGCCGGAGAGAAAGCCGCGCACCAGCAACTGGAATGCCGGCAAGTGCGCTTTGGTTACGCCGTTGGCGAGAAATGTCTCAGCAACCTCTGAGGGCTTGATCCAGTCCATGACAGATCCTCTCGTCCTGATGTGCTTGCGTGCGGAGACAGGAAGAGCCATGGCACACGGTCGCGTGGGTCTTCAATGTCAGGGTGCTCAGCGGAGAGCGGAGGGTGATCGCTATGGATCGGATCGGCGGGCACGCCCTGGTGCCGCCTGAGGGTTATTGTACGCAAATATCACAGGTTTGCCGGGCATTTCAAGCATTCTTATCTTGAACCGCTCATGCGGCGCGACTAAAATGTCAGCTACAGTCCTTTCTTTCGAGCACCTCGAACCGTGCGCGATCTGTATGGAGAGTGACTGCCGCCTCAAGCAGTTTGAGCTTCTGCGCTCCACGACGAGCCCCCTCACAACCTGATTCGACAAGCAGCGAAGTTGCCGCCGATGTCCCCTCGTGCATCCGGACCCGGGGCGGCCACGACGCATTCGCCTGGAGGGAGTTGTACCGATGACCGCGCAACCCATCGCGATTCCGATCGAGATCGAGAGCACCTTTAATGAGGAGCAGAAGGAATACCTTGCCGGCTTTATGCTGGCCGCCGCCCGCCGCGGGAACACATTCTTTGCCGGTCACACCGAAAACGGCCTGATTACCGCCGACTCGGCATCCGGCGCCGCCAATCTCGCTGCGCCGCAGGAGACGTACTTCCGCACTCCGGTGGATGAGCTGTGCAAGGAAGAGCGCATCAAGTACGAGGAAAATCCGCTCGACATCTGGGAGAAGCTGCTTGCGCATGCGCGGGACGATCGCTTTCCTGAAGGCGGCGATGTCTTCCGCTTCAAGTTTCACGGGCTCTTCTACGTTGCACCCGCGCAGGACTCCTTCATGCTGCGGCTGCGCACGCCGGGCGGCATTCTTTCTTCAAAGCAGATGTGCGGGCTGGCCGAGATGGCTGAGGATTGGGGCGGCGGTGAGTCGCACGTCACCACGCGCAGCAATCTGCAGATTCGGCAGCTCCAGCCGAAGAACATTGTGCGCGTGCTGATGAAGCTGCAAGAGCTTGGCATGACTTCGCGCGGCTCCGGCGCGGACAATATCCGCAACATCACAGCGACGCCGACCAGCGGACTCGACCCGCAGGAGATTTTCGACGTCGCTCCGCTGGCTCAGGCGCTGAATTTTTACATCTTCAACTCGCGTGATCTCTACGGATTGCCGCGAAAGTTTAACGTGGCCTTCGACAGCGGCGGTGCGATCAGCGTGGTGGCCGACACCAATGACATCGCCTTCGTCGCCACACGCGTGGCAGAGGGGCGGTCTGTCCCGGCGGGCATTTATTTCCGCGTGCAGCTCTGCGGCATCACCGGTCATCGCCAGTTCGCGAGCGACTGCGGCATCCTGGTCGCGCCGGAGCAGGCGGTTGCGGTAGCGGCTGCGATAATCCGCGTCTTCAACGAGAACGGCGATCGGACCGACAGGAAGAAGGCGCGGCTGAAATATCTCATCGACCGCTGGGGCATAGAGAAGTTTCTCGAAGAGACAGAGAAGCGGCTTTCGTTTCCGCTGCTCCGCTTCCCTGCTGCCGAGTGCGAGCCGCGAGCAGCGGTAAACCAGCATGGGCATCTCGGGGTTCATCCGCAATGCCAGCCGGGGCTCTCATATATCGGCGTGGCGGTTCCGGTGGGCCGGCTCAGCGCGGCGCAGATGCGCGCGGTAAGCGCGATTGCGGATGAGTACGGCAGCGGAGAGATTCGCCTGACGGTGTGGCAGAACCTGCTCGTTCCGAATATTCGACACGAAGATATCGAAGTGGTCCGGCAGGGGCTCTCTGCTGCCGGCCTTTCGGATTCCGCTGCGACGTTCTCTGCCGGCGCGGTCGCTTGCACGGGCAATACGGGTTGCAAATATGCGGCGACCGACACGAAGCGCCATGCGCTCGGGCTGGCGAATTATCTGGATCAGCGCTTCACTCTCGATCGCCCGCTCAACCTGCACGTCACCGGCTGTCCTCACTCCTGCGCGCAACACTACATCGGCGACATCGGTCTGCTTGGCGTAAAGGTCGGTGGGGAGGAAGGCTATCAAGTATCCGTCGGCGGCGGCACGGATGAGCGCCAGGGCCTGGGGCGCGAGTTGATCCCGGCGATTCGCTTTGCAGATCTGCCGCCGGTAATGGAAACACTCTTCCATGCCTTCGAAGAGAAGCGGCATGCAGGCGAGTCGTTCCTGGAATACACGAGGCGGCACGACATCGAAGACCTGAAACAACAGGCCGGAGTGGAGGCGTAAACGATGCCGGAAAATCTCGTCCCCTGTATCCCGGAAGATGCTCCCTTTACCTCTGCGCAGCGCGCGTGGCTGAATGGATTCCTCGCCGGGCTTTATTCCTATGCGCCGGCGCCCGCGGAACAGCCGATTCGCGTCGCGATCCTGTACGGATCGCAGACTGGAACTGCCGAAGGCCTGGCCCGCAAGCTGGCGAAGGAATTGAAGGCAGCCGGGCTCGAGGCTGTGCTCACGTCGCTCGAAGGCTACATCCCGGCCACGCTTGCGACGGAGACGTATGCGGTCTTTATCGTTTCGACCTATGGTGAAGGCGAGCCGCCAGATGTGGTGCAGCCCTTCTATCAATATCTGTGCCTTGCGCATTTGCCGCTGCTCGGCAACCTTTACTATTCCGTGTGCGCGCTTGGCGACAAGCATTACGAGCACTTCTGCAAGTTTGGCCGCGATCTGGATACGAAGCTCGAAGCCCTTGGCGGCATGCGCATTCTGGATCGTGTCGATTGCGATGTTGACGTGGATGCGCCCTTCGCCGCTTGGAAACAGCGCCTGGCGCCACGCCTGCGCGAGGTGGCGCAACAGCCGGTTTCGGATATGGCGGTCAATACAGCGGAAGCAGAACCGCCGACTGCAAGCAAGCCGCTGGGGCCGGTTGCGGTGCCGGAGTTGCCGCATACCAAGGACAATCCGTACCTGTCGCCGCTGGTCGAGAAGCGCAATCTGACTCACGCCGCGTCCAGCAAGCGGACTGTTCATTTTGAGTTCGACGTTGCTGACGCGCCACTTCGTTACGAAGTGGGAGATGCATGTGGCGTTGCTCCGGAGAACTGCCCTGCGCTGGTGGATGAGGCGCTGAGGCTATTGCAATTCACAGGCGAGGAGAGCGTGGAGCTTGGCGGCGCGGGCTTCACGCTGGGCGATGCGCTGCGGCATCAGCTTACGATCACGCGGGTGACGCGAACGATGGTTTCGCGCTGCGCGGAACTGGGTGACATCGGCGCGCTTCGCGAGTTGCTGCAGGCCGGCAATCAGACGGCGCTGGATGAGTTTGTCCACGGCCGCGATCTTGTCGATCTCGTGCGGCACTATCCCGGAGTGATTCAAAAGCCGGCCGATCTGGTGAAGATGCTGCCCCGGCTTGCCAAACGGCTCTACTCCATTTCGTCGAGCCCGGCAGCGCATCCCGGGCGGGTCCATACCACGATCTCGGTCGTCCGCTACCACGCGCACGAGCGCGAACGCGGCGGCGTCTGCTCGACGCATCTCTCCGATCGCACGGAGCCCGGCGATCGCCTGCCGATCTACATCCAGCCCAACAAGAAATTCCGCCTCCCCGCCGATTCTGGCACGCCGGTCATCATGATCGGCCCCGGTACGGGCATCGCTCCCTTTCGCGCGTTTCTGCATGAGCGCAGAGCAATGGGAGCGACCGGCCGCAACTGGCTCTTCTTCGGCGATCGCAATGAAGCAACCGACTTTCTCTATCGCGAGGAGCTGGAAGCGATGCACCAGGACGGCCATCTGGCGAGGCTGGACACAGCCTTTTCGCGCGACCGGCAGGGCAAGGTCTACGTGCAGGACCGGATGCATGAGCATGCTTCGCAGCTATGGGCATGGCTGAATGACGGCGCATACTTTTACGTGTGCGGAGACGCCTCTCGCATGGCGAAGGATGTGGACCGGACGCTCCGCAGGATCGCGCAGGAGCAGAGCGGCCATTCGCAGGACGCGGCGGATGAATACGTGGAGAAGCTGAAGGAGCAGCGGCGGTACCAGCGGGACATCTACTAGCCTGTCTGATCTGAGCTGAGAATGCATTGAAGACCGGGATCACAGCCCGGCGGGAAGCCAGCACCTCGCTTGAAGATCAATCAGACGGCAGCGTTGGATTCAGGCTCCTGGCTGCGCGGAACTCCGCAGCGGCCTCCGTCGTTTTCCCTGCCCCCTGAAGCGCCAGCGCGAGATTGTAATGCGCAGCGGCATAGTGTGGCTTCAGTTGGAGACAGATACGAAATTCATGGATTGCCTCTTCTGTTGCTCCGGTTTGGAGGAGCGCCAACCCAAGGTCGTTCTGAACTTCGGCCGAATCCGGCGCCAGCCGCGATGCAATTTCGAATTGCTCAAGAGCCGCCTTCGCAGAATGATTCTGTTGGAGCAGCAGACCGAGATTGAGGTGCGCATCCAGATACGCCGGTTTCAATTCGATCGCCCGCCGGAATTGTGCCCCGGCCAGTTCCTCTGCTCCCATCTGCTCCGCAGCAATGCCGCGGTTGTAATGCGCCTCGGCAAGATCGGGAGCAAGCCGAGTCGCCTGATCGAATTCCGCAATCGCGCCGGTCCGATCGCCGAGTTGCCAAAGCACTCTGCCCAGACCGTCATGCGCTTCGGCATAGTCGCTCTTCAACTGGACCGCTCTTTCCAAATGCGCACGAGCTGCCGGCAAATCGTCGCCTTGCAGCGACGCCAGTCCCAGCACATAATATGCGACCGGATTCTCACTCCACAGAGCGAGCGATCGGTTGGCCTGGTCTGATGCAGCGACGGGATTGCCGCGGTTGAGCGAATCGGCTGCCTGCTCGGTAAGGAGCTTCGCTTGCGATAGCTTGGACCGAAATTGATTCAGCTGCTGCAGCTGTTTCAGTTCGACATCTGCGCGAGCGGTCTGTCCCAGTTCGCGAAGCAGTAACGCATGACTGTATCGCGCGGCGACGTAGTCTGGCTTTTGGTCCAGGGCGGTCTGAAATTCGGAGAGCGCCTGCTGCTTCTTCTCTTCACTCTTCAAGAGCAGGCCAAGCTGATAGTGCACTTCAGGATCTTGCGGATCAAGGCGCCCAGACTCCCGCAGATGGCGGAGGGCGCCCGACTCGTCCCCTTTGTGGAATAGCGCGACTCCCAGCCTCAGATGAGCTTCGCCGAAATTGTTGCGTAACGCTATGGCGCGCCTGAGTTCTGCGATGCCGCCTTCCGTTTTGTGTTCCTGGAGGAGCGCCATGCCAAGGTGGTAGTGAGGCTCTGCCGCGTTCGGCTCAAGGGCGATGGCCCGCTCCAACTCTGCGGTGGCCGGTTCCATGTGCCGGTTCTCCAGGAGCGCCAGCCCCAGTCCGTCGTGCAACATACCTTTGCCCGGCTGTAAACTCACGGCGCTTTGGTGACAAACGACGAGGCCCTCGCGGAAACGTGCGAGTCGTATATCTGGGCAGGAAGAAAGTATGGGCGTCCCTGGTATGAGCATCACCGGCTGGGATGGAATTATCGAATCACCGAGTTCCAGTCGGCCATTCTGATGGAGCAGTTGAAGCGGCTTGATGCGCAAAATGCACGGCGGATGCGCAACGGGCGCTATCTCAGTGCAAATCTGGCGGCGATTCCCGGCATCCATCCGCTGCATATGCCGGAATGGGTGACGAAGCATTCCTTCCACATCTATGTCTTCCGCTTCGATGCGGAGCAATTTGGAATCTCTCGCGAGAGCTTCGTCCACGCGCTCGAAGCCGAAGGTATCCCCTGTTCCACCGGCTATGCGGCTCCGCTGTACAAGGCGCCGATGTTTCTGGAGCGGCGATTCCACGCGAATCATGCTGCTCTCGCCTCGGTCGATTACGCTGATTTTGCGGAACGGTGTCCGCATGCAGAGCGGGCATGCCGCGAGGCGGTGTGGATCGAGCATCGCGTGTTGCTGGGCGAGGAAGAAGATATGGAAGATGTTGTTCGAGCATTAACGAAGCTTTATGAGAATCGCTCAGAGTTTTCCGCGAACCACAGGAGAACCGAACACTGAATGTTGTTGTTGTTTGAACCCGTCAGGAGAGCGTCGATGATACGAAGTGCTTGTTTGTGCAGGATGTCTGCCGCTGCATTCGTGCTGGTAGCGGGCGCCGCTGCTCGCGCCCAGATACCCAGCTGGTTTCCGGACGTGACGCATCCGCAGAGCTATGTGCAGCACCGCGTGTCCAGTGCCGATCCGCGTGGCGCGAATGAGGACTGGCGGGTGATTGCCCCCGGCGCGGCGTTGACGATTCTGGACGCCGACGGGCCCGGCGCGATCAGCCATATCTGGTTCACCGTAGATGATCGCGAGCCGTACGCCCTGAAGCGCATCGTGATGCGAATGTACTGGGATGACGAAACAACGCCGAGCGTGGAGACACCGCTGGGAGACTTCTTCGGGCTGGGGTTGGGCGAATATGTGGATTGGCAGTCGGCCGTGTTGTCGGTGGGCAATGAGCGCGGGATGAATTCGTATTTCCCAATGCCCTTCCGGCATCATGCTCGCATCACGGTTACAAATGAAGGGCAGCAGCCGGTAGCAAAGTTTTACTTCAATATTGACTATCGCACGGGAGATCACACTGCGGATGCGGATGCGCTTTACTTTCACGCGCAGTATCGGCAGCAACAGCCTACACCGGGCTGGACAAACCAGTGGCGGGACAACGGAGATCCGCGCGTCGATAAGAAGACCAATCTGCAGGGCGCTGACAACTACGTGTGGCTCGATGCAAAAGGACGCGGGCAGTTCGTAGGCGTGACCATGTCCGTGCTGCAGAACCAGGATGACTGGTGGGGCGAGGGCGACGACATGTTCTTTGTCGATGGCGAGGCGCGACCTTCGATCGCGGGCACAGGTGCGGAGGATTATTTCCTGGGCGCGTGGGGATTCGGCGACAAGCCATTCGGGTATCAGCTGTACGGCGCGCCGGTGAATGGCGGGACCTATGCAGGCAGCCGAAACAGCATGTACCGTTTTCATCTCGACTCGCCCATACCTTTTACGCGGTCCATCCTGGCGACCATCGAGCACGGTAATGCGAACCATCGCTCGGATAATTTCTACTCAGTGGCGTATTGGTATCAGGCCGAGCCACACGCAGCTTTCCCCGCGCTGCCGCCGGTGGAACAACGGCTGCCCGCGATCCAGCCGGTGGGTGGGCCAGGAAACGCCGCTCGCACTCCGTGAGTCGCAGATAGCGAAGGCGTCCATCACGATGGACGCCTAAGGAACGATCACGACAACTTGTTGGAAGCTTCGTGATGTACAGGAAAACACAGCGCCCCCGCAACCGCATGGCAGAAATGCAGCGAAGGTTTGTCACGCCAAAAAAGAAGGATCGGACTACGATGTGTTCTTCGGCAGTCTTCAGCGGATTCGTTAGTAGTAGAACTTCAGAGCGAACTGCAGCTCCCGGGCATCGATCGTCGTGCCGGAGATACGTCCGAAGTTGGCAACGCCTGCTGTTCCCGCGGGCTGACCGAAAATCGGAAACTCCTTCGCGAGGCCAAAGTCAGACTCACCTTCTCCGGGACCGATGACAATATTTCGTCCCGCGTCACCGAATGTGAATGGGCCATGTTCTTAAATAGGCCATGAATCTGGCTTGCAAAGGCTTTCATCTGGGAAGTTTAGAGCGGTAGGTCCCCGCTTTGTCTTTCCTTCAGCTCTGGCCCGCAATGACGACAGCTTCTGGCCTTGGCTTTGCCGGAGCTTTCGCGAGAATTGCCATTTCCGGTTCAGCGGGAGATACTTTTTGAAGTTGGCCCTTAGGCTCGCGCCTACGATCCATCTCCTATCCGATCCCGGCGTTGCCCTCGCTCACGGATCGCACGTCCGCTCGACCGATGGCAAACAGACGGACAGTAGAACGGATAGGAATGGGAATCTCCTCTTAAGTTATTGACAAATAAGGGCGGGAGTAGTTCAGTGGTAGAACGTCAGCTTCCCAAGCTGAATGTCGCCGGTTCGATCCCGGTCTCCCGCTCCATCCGCCTTCGCCGCTTGTGCGTGCGTGGATGCGCGATGAGAGAGCCCGTTCGAGGGTAGCTATTCGCCTGTACGCATTCACAGAACCAGCTCGCAATCCTTATATGCGTCGTTGCCGCGCAGACCCCAGCACCGGAATGAAAAGCGGACGACGGAAAGCGGAAACGTTGTCGCCATCTACTCCATGGCATGGCCGACTCGGTGAGCAACGTGAGCGGTGACGTGGAAGTGTGCGCGAGCGCGAATGCTCCTCCCTACACCTTTGCGTTTCCTTCCTACTTTCAGCTTCGCTTCTGCCGACGGCGTCATCATCGCGTCGTACGACTCGCAAAAGAAGCCCACGCTGGAGAAAACAGCGCTCGCATCCAAACACTGCGCGCGAGGCTGGCTGGATTTCGCGGTCACATCCGGACAGAAGCCGGTCTCGATTCACTACCACGAGCCAGGAGCTGACAATAAGCCGATTCGATTGGCCGGTGAAGCTGCGGCAGGGCTATCTGGCTCTCGATCCGAGCTATGGTTGGAGCATGAAGCTGCTCCGCGTGCTCCTCCCATGGTTTGCTTTGACGATCGCCTGTTCCGCACAGACTCCGCCGCAGCATGCTCCCTCAAACGGCATTCTTGACCCGAGCACGATGTCAGGCGCGGATATCGGTGCGAAGGTGAACGCAGCCTTCGCAGCCATGCCCCAAAGCGGCGGCACGGTGCGCATTCCTGCGGGCGAATACAGCTTTTCGACGACCATCAAGCTCACGCACGCCGGCCAGCACCTGGTCTGCGATCCTGGCGCCGTACTGCGCTACTCCGGCAACAGCGATGCGATTCTGGAAGACCCTTCGGCCGCTGGAGGGGTCGAGCTGGATATCGACGGCCAAGGCGGATGCAGCCTTCTGGGCACGGCTGCAGCCCACAGCGGGATCCATCTGCTGCCGGGCAACACTTTTTCGATTCGCGGCATGCGCATCTCCGGCTTCAGTAAAGGCAACGCCATTGAGCTAAGCGGTGCGAACGACGTCGAGATTCTCAGCAACGTGATTCACGGCAATCAGCACGGCATTGATATGGTGACGACTCCGCATTTTGCGCCCAACGCGGTGCATGTGACGGAGAACGAGATTTCTGGCAACGACTGGGGCGTTTACAGCCACGACGGCCACGTACCTGCTACGCGCGCGCTGGCGAATGTCTATCGCGATAACGTTCTGGAAGGAAACCACACAGGTGACATTTTTCTTGGCTGGGATGCGCATACGCTCGTGGAGGGAAATTACTTTGAATCGACTGGAGTGGCGGTGGCCGCCGGGGCAGCTACCGGGAACGTCTACGACATTCACATTGTCCGGAACTATTTCACCGTGAACGGCGCGGCAGGCTACCGGTCGGAAGTAGAGCTGGGATATGGCTTCGGTTTCATCATTGAAGGCAATTATGAGGAGGGCCTGAAGGGCGCGGGATCGGAGTGCGCCGTAAATGCAGTCCCCGGCCCTCATGGGGGAACAACGAAGGTCATGCTGCGCAATGCCTTCTCTCGCGTGAGTGAGGGCGCAATCAGCGCGCACGAGTTTTGCTATAAGGGCAGCACGAATATTCCACCCGGCGTGCTGGGCGAGTGGCGGATGGCCGGCGATGTTTCGGTGGACGGCAGCGTCCATGCGAAGGGTGCTCAGCTCAGCGGGCCGCTGGAGCTGGGCCAGGGGGCGGTGGCTTCGACGGATTCATCCATCAAGCCGAACGACGTGTGTTCCACGGAAGGGATGCTTCTGATCTCAAGACCCGCCAACCAGCCGGCGCGGCTGTTCTTCTGCAGCGGCTTTCACTGGCAGGCTGTTGTTCTGCCGCATCGGTGAGGGGCGGCAGCTTCAAATCATGTAGTTCAGGTGCATCAGCAGCACGAGCATCGCGATCAGCAGCAGCCCGGCCGAAGGCGTATAGCCCCATTGGCGGCTGTACGGCCAGCGCGGGAGGCTGGCCACTGCCAGTAGCAGCGGCACGACCCACAGCGCCACGATCATGCTGTTGCCTTCTTTCCGTTGCGGGGCCGCCGGGCTGCCAACTTTCGAGACGCGAGCTGGCGCGCGCGGGCAAAGATGTCGAGAAACATCTCCCGCGTCAGGCGGCCGGTATTGGTGTTCTGCAGCGACGGATGATAGCTGCCCACGAGCGTAACGCCGTCCGGCATTTCGTACTCAGCGCGGTGACGAAATGGATATTCTGCCAGGCGTACTGCAAATCCTTTGCGCCGGAGATGCTGCAGGTATCCATTCCACGCGATGTGCCCCAGGCAGACGACGACGCGCAGCCGGGTGAGCAGCGCGATCTCTTCGTCGAGCCAGCCTGCGCAGTTCGCCAGCTCGCCGGGCGTGGGTTTGTTGTCCGGCGGGGCGCAGCGGCCAACCGAGGTAATCCAGAGATCGCGCAGCCGCATGCCATCCTCGCGGCTGCGCGCGGCGGGCTGCGAGGCGAAGCCCGCCTCGTGCAGCACGGGATAAAGAAAGTCGCCGGAGCCATCGCCGGTGAAGGGCCGACCGGTGCGGTTGGAACCGTGAGCGCCCGGCGCGAGCCCCAGGATGAGGACACGGGCCTCCGGATCGCCAAAGCTCGGCACAGGACGGCCCCAGTAGGTCTCGTCGCGATAAGCGCGGCGGCGGGTGCGGGCCACCTCGGCGCACCAGGCGCGGAGACGCGGGCAGCGCTCGCAGGCAATGATGCGCGCATTCAGCGCGTCTAGCGGCGATTCGATTGAATCAGGCATGGATGACGAACTACCGATATTCTAGAAGGCGCGTCCGAATACGATGAGCGATCTGTCGAATCGTCCCCGAAATCTGGTAGATGGAACCCGGTTCGGGACGAAAGCGTACTGGAAGAGCAGGTTGAATAAAAGGTACGCGGCTACACCAAAGCTGTGCGATGGGGTGACGTTCGCAGGGCTGGAATGGTCTTTAGTGTATTCCCTCGCTGGGCGGCAGCCCGGCCGAGGATTTTTTCCGAGGCTCGATCATGACGGTTTTCTGGATCAACCCAGGGGCCAACGGGCGGCTCGCCATTGTGCCGCGCCCCCGCGGCGATAAACAGCTTGCGGAGGACCTGGCGACTCTCCGCCGGAGCGGAATCGACATTCTGGTATCGCTGCTGACGGCGGCGGAAATAGCAGAGCTGGGGCTGGAGCGCGAGCAGGCGCTCAGCGAGCAGGTGGGCATCGAGTTCCGCTCCTTCCCCATTCCTGACCATGGGGTGCCGGCGTCTCACCGCCAGCTCCAGGAATTGGCAGATGCGCTGGCCACCGAGCGTCTGCACGGAAAAAACATCGGCGCGCATTGCCGTGCCTGCATCGGCCGCTCCGCGCTGCTGATGGCTGCCATTCTGTGCGTGGAAGGCCTCTCGCCAGAACGCGCCTTTGGTCTTATCTCCAAAGGCCGCGGCCTGGAGGTGCCGGACACGCCGGAACAGGCGGAGTGGTTGGCGGGGTTTGCGAGCGCGCTGCCTCGGTGCTGATCTGTTACGAGCATCCAAGGACCTGCCCTTCCGGGGTTGAACGATCTCAGGCTTAGCTTGGTGACGCAAGATGAGCAGCAATGCGCGACATTGGCGGGGCGTGGTTTTCGTTCTGGTGGTCGTCGTTCTCGCTTTAGCCACGCTCCACCACTACGGCGCTAACCGGCGGCTGGCCCGGCTCGCGATAGAGACAGCGCAAAGCTCGGGCTTATTAGATCGAGAGGTTGGAACTTCTCTTTCGATGGCCATCCTGGTGCACGGCCGCGTCGTCGAAGGCGCAAATGGTGGAAATGCTGACCTCGAAATACCGGTCTCCGGCGATGCCGGACGAGGAACTTTATTTGCGTGGGAGCAGCGCGATCGAGAGTCGTGGCGCATCTGTTCGCTCTCGTTTCGATCGAATGGCGGTCTGTCCATCGTGATCGTGTCCGATGAAACCAGCCGTTGTGAGCGAGAGTAGCGAGGGCAAATTGGAATTGCGTAACTCCGGCGTAGAATGGGTGCGCTTCACGGCGGCTTTGCCGTTCGGTTGCAAACGCTTCCCCACCAAGAGGAATGAATCCATGCTCGTTTCCGCTCGACCAGTTGTGAACAGAACATTCGCTTCGCCTGTCCTGCTGCTGGCTGCTACTCTGCTGCTTGCCGGCGGCTGCAAGTCCTCGGCACCTACTGAATCGGTGAACCCCAAGAACGTGCCCGCGGCCGCGCCGCAAATCAACGGACAGGACGTCGTCACCTTGCAGCGCAAGGCCACCGAAGGCGGCAATACGCCGGAGTTCCTCTCGGCCACCGTGATCCCCGGCCGTGGCATGAATCTTTTTCAGATCACCGCGGACCTCCCCGGCAAGGGCACGACCAACATCTTCTTCGCGCCACCGCTGAGTGAAGCACAAACCAAGTTCACCGGAACAGACGCAGACAAATTCGGCAATGCCTCCTTCGGTTTTGGCGGCGCATTCCTGGTTCCCTATCCGAATCGCATTCGCGGCAAGCTTTCCGACGACAAGCAGAGCATCGTCACCTCCTGGCACGGCCACACGCTGACCCTGCCCGCGAATTTCTCCGGAAAAAAACCGGGCGCGGAGCTGCATTCGATTCACGGGCTCATCCTGCAGTCGAAGACCGATGACGTGAAAGTCTCCGACAGCGCCGACGGCCAAACCGTTACCGGGACCATCCATGCCGGCGACTTCGGCGGCCACTGGCTCTCGAAGACCGATCTCGACTTCACCATCGAACTCGCCGGCAAGGACGTGACGGCGACCATCACCGCGAAAAATGTGGGCGACCAGGAGGAGCCGATCTCGATCGGCTGGCACCCGTACTTCGCCATCCCCAGCGGCGATCGAACACAGGCACGGTTGCATGTTCCCGCGGCGGAGATGGCCGTAGTGAACAATTATGATGACGTCTTCCCCACTGGCAAGCTGAAGCCGGTCAAGGGCACGAAGTACGACTTCAACGCGCCCGAGGGCAAAGCGCTGGATGGTGATTTCCTGGACGACAACTTCTCGAAACTCACCCGCACCGATGGCGCGGTCGATGTGCGGCTGACCGATCCCGCTTCCAACTACGGCATGCATATCCTCGGTGAGTCGCCGGAGATCAAGACGGTGCAGGTCTACGCGCCGACCGATCCGGGGAAGAACTTCGTCGCCATCGAACAGCAGTTCAACTTTGGCGATCCATTCGGCAAGGAGTGGCACGGCATGGATACCGGCATGGTTACGCTGAAGCCGGGCGCGTCCGTAACCTGGAAGGTGAAGCTGGAGTTGTTCACGCTCCGGCGGCGGCAAAATAGGATCACGGTTGCACAATGCGCCGCGGCTTCCGGCTGCGGCGCTTTTCCATTTCAGGAAGCATCCGCTCATCGCACGTGACTTGAGTCACGAAATCTTTATGACAATTTTGCGCAACTCGGCTGTGCAGGCGCCGTCTAGAGCAGTATGCAAACCGCGAATGTGCGCTGCCTCTGCTGCGGAAGCCGGACGCTCTCGGCGCCGGGAACCTTTGAGCTGTGCCCCGTCTGCTGGTGGCTCGACGACGGACAGGATGAGGCGGATGCAGATGTGGTGCGCGGGGGACCCAACGGTATCCTGAGCCTGACTGCGGCGCGTACCAACTTCCTGGCCTGCGGAGCCTCCGATCCGCGGTTCGTCGGTCACGTACGTGCGCCATTGCCTACCGAGCGCACAGCGGGACAGAATGCAACGTTTCGTCCGGCTGTTTAGCAATACCGTTACTTTAAGGGCGACGCACGGTCTGCGCTGTTTGACCCCCTTCCGAAAGCCTCTTACCATTGAGTCAAGGCCGCCTGTTTAGAGCCTGATCTGGCGCGCGCGATTCGTGTCCACCAGGCTTCCCCGTCCTATCAGATCTGCAGGCGCAGACATTCACGGAAGGCACATTCGAGCACTACTTTGAGCACAGATACAGTCGAGACCCCCACCAATCCCGAGACACCGGCAGCGGCCGCCCAGCCCGAGGCGGGCGCGGAGCATGAACATACCGGCCACGATCACGCGCACCAGCATGGGCCCGCCTTCAATCCGGAGGTGACCCGCTCGGTCGAGGTCACGATCCCGGCCGATGAGGTCTCCCGTGCCATGCGATCCACGGTGAAGCGCTACCAGAAGCAGGCGCACCTGCCCGGCTTCCGCGCTGGCAAGGTTCCGGAGTCGTTGATCCGCGCGCGGTTTGCAGAGCGCATCCGCCAGGAGGTGCTGGAGGCCGTAATGCCGCAGCACTTCCAGAAGGCGATCGCCGAAGGCAACTACAAGCTCGTCTCACAGCCCCAGGTCGTCGACATGAAGATGGAAGACGACCAGCCGCTGTGGTTCAAGGCGGAGTTTGAGGTCATGCCGGAGTTCTCCGTCGACGGCTACCAGGACGTGAAGGTGGAGAAGCCAGGCTCCGCGTTTACCGACGAGGAGTTCGCGACCGAGGTCGAGCGCGTGCGCGAGTCGCGTTCCACCATGGAGCCGGTAGAAGAGGACCGTCCGCTCGCCGATGGGGACTGGGCACAGATCAGCTTTACCGGCAATGTCCAGCAGGCCGCGGAAGGCGAAAACGCGACCGAGAATGCTCCGGACAACACTCCGCTCACAGGCGAAGACGTCATGCTTGAGGTTGGCGGATCGAATACCCTCCCTGCCTTCAACGAAGCGCTGCGCGGCGCCAAGGTTGGGCAGGAGCTGAAATTCGAGCTGAGCTATCCCGAGGACTTCGGCGAAAAGCGGCTTGCGGGCAAGACGGTCGCCTATGACGTTGCGGTCAAAGCCATCAAGCGGCGGGTGCAGCCAGAGTTAAACGACGACTTCGCAAAGGAGCTCGGAGATTACTCAGGCTACGAGGATTTCACCACGAAATTCCGCGAGAACCTGCAGGCCGAGAAGGAGCGCCGCACGGAGACCGACACCCGTGAGCGCCTGCTGAACGCGCTGAGCGAGCGCTTCCAGTTCCCTGTGCCGGAGTCGATGGTGCAGCAGCAGATCGATGTGCGGCTTGACCGCGGACTGCGCGCGCTTGCCAGCCAGGGCATGCGCGAAGAGGACATGAAGCGGCTGGACTTTGCCCGGTTACGTGCGGCGCAGCGCGATTCTGCGAGTAACGAGGTCAGATCGCTGCTGATTCTGGACCGCATCGCAGACGCAGAGAACATCGGCGTCTCCGACGAGGAAGTGAGCCAGGAGCTGGAGTTGCTCTCGCTGCGGTTACGTGAACCGGTGGATGCCCTATCGGTGCGATTGACGCAGGATGGGTCGATGGCTAGAATCCGGGAACAAATTCGGCGGGACAAGACCGCGACGCTTCTGTACGAGAGACTTTAGTTGTAGCGAACTGTATTGGCGTGCCTTGGGCGCTCTTGAAGGGACGCAGCAGAACCAGCCAGCCGGAGAAAGTGCCGGCGGCCGAGGAGCACAAGGAAGAGCATGGCACTGGTACCGATGGTCATCGAGCAGACGAGCCGGGGCGAACGCGCCTACGACATCTACAGTCGTCTGCTCCGCGACAACATCATTTTTCTGGGAACGCCGATCGACGACCAGATCGCCAACCTGGTGATCGCGCAAATGCTGTTTCTCTCCGGCGAGGACCCGGAGAAGGACCTGCAGCTTTATATCAACTCGCCGGGCGGCTCCATCACCGCCGGTTTAGCCATCTATGACACCATGCAGTTCATCAAGAATGACGTGGTGACCTACTGTATTGGCCAGGCGGCATCGATGGGCGCTTTTCTGTTAATGTCAGGCACCGCAGGCAAGCGGTTTGCGCTGCCCAACTCGCGCATTCTGATTCATCAGCCGTCGATGGGCGGGCTTTCCGGCCAGGCTACCGATATTGATATTCACGCTCGCGAAATCCTCCGGATTCGCGAGATTACGAATCACCTGATGTCGAAACATACCGGTCAATCGCTCGAGCGTATCGAGCGGGACGTCGAGCGGGACTTCATTATGAACTCCCCACAGGCGAAGGAATACGGCATCATCGACGAGATCATCGATCGTCCGCGCACGTAGGCGGCCGACAAGGACCTTGGCGAGAAGGAGCAGGCTCCATGAAAACGCGCACGGGTTCCGACGAGACACTCCGCTGTTCGTTCTGCCATAAATCGCAGGACGCTGTGGCTAAACTGATCTCTTCCCCCAGCGACTATCCGCGTGCGTACATCTGCGACGAGTGCGTCGCAGTGTGCAACTCCATCCTGGACGATGACCGGACCGAGGCACAGCCCGGCGCCGCGCCTGCCCATCTGCCCAAGCCGCAGGAGGTCAAAGCGTTCCTGGATGAGTACGTCATCGGACAGGAAACCACCAAGAAAAAGCTCGCCGTAGCGGTCTACAACCACTACAAGCGCGTGCAGATGAACCGTACGCGCGGCAACGATGTGGAGCTGTCGAAGTCCAACATCCTGCTGGTTGGCCCAACGGGCAGCGGCAAGACGCTGCTGGCTCACACACTGGCCAAGATGCTGGATGTGCCCTTCGCCATTGTGGACGCCACCACGTTGACCGAGGCCGGCTACGTAGGCGAGGACGTCGAGAACATCATCCTGAAGCTGCTGCAGGCAGCCGACGGCGACGTAGCCCGCACCCAGACCGGCATCATCTACATCGATGAGATCGACAAGATCGGCCGCAAGGACGAAAACCCGTCGATCACCCGCGATGTCTCAGGCGAGGGCGTACAGCAGGCGCTGCTCAAGATCCTCGAGGGTACGGTCGCCAATGTGCCTCCGCAGGGCGGGCGCAAGCATCCGCACCAGGAGTTCACACCGGTGGATACCACCAATATCCTGTTCATCTGCGGGGGCGCCTTCGTGGGCCTGGAGCGTGTGGTGGGCAGGCGCGTCGGCAAGAAGGCGCTGGGCTTCAAGGCGCTGAGCGAGAAGCAGGCCAAGGCAGAGAGCGCAAGTGCCGCACAGCGCGACACCGAGCTGCTCCGCCAGGCAGAACCGCAGGACCTGATCAAGTTCGGGCTGATCCCCGAATTTGTGGGACGCCTGCCGGTAATCGGCATCCTGGATGAGCTGGACGAGGTGGCGCTGGTCGAGATCCTGACCAAGCCGCGCAACGCCATTCTGAAGCAGTACCAGAAGCTCTTCGACTACGAGGGCGTGAAACTGAACTTCACCAGCGATGCGACGGTCGCCGTGGCGCGCGAGGCGCTGCACCGCAAGGTGGGCGCGCGTGGGTTGCGCATGATCCTCGAAGAGCTGATGCTGGACCT